>NZ_OMKE01000064.1 GCF_900299535.1 Aquimarina aquimarini
AGTTAAGCCTGATAGCGCCAATGGTACTACAATCGTGGGAGAGTAGGTCGCCGCCTTCCTTGAAACCCTTCATAGAAATATGAAGGGTTTTTTTTATGCTTAATCTTACCTGATTGTAAAATGTAATATTAATTTTTATTTGAATTTGTCTAAAGGAATGATGTTGAGAGAGTCGACTTATTACATTCAACTAGATATAAGGTTAAATGAGTTACTCTTCAAATATCTTTTAAAGTAGTTAAGTATTTCTGTAGCCTTGCTAAGTTGTTGTTGTGTCAATAACCAATTGAAATGACCGTGAACTGAATTGAGTTATTTTGGTTTAAGTAAAAAAAGAAAATTCAGAATAATATCGCTATTGATATATTTTGTTTGGAATATAAAGAAACTATTTAGGAAGATAATTTCAAAATGATAATTGGTGTTAAAAAAGAGTTTAATAGCTATTTGGATTGTGGTAATCAAAACAAACAATAGTCAGTAAAAGATGGCTTTATTTAAGAAGGAGTTAAAATAGTAAAATTAGAGTTTGATATCTTAAAACAGTAATCGCAATAGCAAAAGGGTTAAGATTTATAAAATAGTCTAGTTGAGAAAATACTAGAAATATTAGAGAAGGTAAAAGAAGGTACTGTGATTGCTTAAAATTAGATTATCAGAAGATAGTTATGCCAGTTGTACTTTGAGTTTACTGTAAAAAGAAAATCAACTATTTTTTGTTTATGCAAAGAAGAAAAAAACAGCATAGCTACGATTAATTTTTATTTTGAAGCATAGGTGAAAAAGAGAATTTTATTGCGGTAAATTCAAAGTGTAAATGGTATTATAAAAAAAGGCCTAAGTTTGATTAGATTGTATGATAATTTTGTCTCATATGATTTCTGCTATATTCACAATTGTTAAATATAAACTTCTTTATAGGTTGTCTATTGGTTTGTTTAACGGTTGTACATAATGATTATCTGAAAAAAATATATCAGTTTTTAAGTGAGATGATCGTGAACTGAATTTGATTATCCTTGGTTCAGAGAGAATATAATTTAAAAGTAGCATCGCATCAATATGTTTTATTTTAAAGATAGGCTAAAAAGGAACAATTTTAGAAGATAACTTCATTTAAGAAGTAGAGTAGAAGTTTTCTTTTTATAAGATAATCTACAGTCATCAGCTATGTTTTTTCATTAATAAGATATGATGTTTTCTTTTTATTTTAGTTGTAACTATTTTCATTTCAGTGTTTTGTTAATTTATTATAAATAAACTACAAATTTTATGTTATTAATTAGATAAAAGGTTGTAGGTTTGCACCCGCAAAACGGGGTATTGT
>NZ_OMKE01000062.1 GCF_900299535.1 Aquimarina aquimarini
ATTTTAATGAGTTGTGTGTTTAAAACATATAATGAGGTAAATATAACACAAACAGAATTACTTTGCTTATAGATATTTATATAATTGTTACGGTTTTACCACAAAATTTACTTTGTAAGCGATTGTTTAATAAGACTGTATGGTGTATATGTGTCAAAAAAAACATGAGAATATTTATAATTATATAATCTTGATATAAAAAAATATAAAAAAAAATCACAATCTCAATAAATGATACTACTATTCTATATTCTTGTACTATAAAAATGTATTAATTATTAAAAATCAATAGATTATGGCGTTAGAAAATCTAATTAGCGTAACGTTTTCAGACGAAGAATTAAAAGATCTTAATCAAGCAATTGCCATGCTCAAAAAAGCATTGCATGGCAAAACGGTAAATCTTACCCCAGAACAACGGGGACAATACGGGCGAATTGCCAATCAAAATAAATTGATTGTAGATAAGGCAAAAAGCTATATGGAGCAACATCCTGACTGGATTCCTCGTTTTTTGGATAAAGAGGAGTTTGATCGTGATTATACTACCAGAAAACAGATAGAAACACAGGTGCAATTATTAGAAAGTCTATCTCAACAAATGATAGATACCAAAACTTTATTGGATTATGATAATTATACCAATGCGTTGAGTTTTTATCGTATGATGCGTTTTTTGGCAGGAGAGAATGAACCAGGAGCTAAATCTGTATATCAGGATATGAAAGTGCTGTTCAAAAGAAATGGGGGGACAGCCATCGATGATACTGATACTGAGATATAAAATGCAAATCCTATTGTATAAAGCAGACTAAAACCTTACTTAGTAAGTAAAAACGCTAACGGCCTTTGTAGGTTGTTAGCGTTTTTTTGTACGTATTGACACACTTAATTGAACACTCCCAACAATAAGTAGGTTTACCCCTTACTAAGACCCTTTGAGGGGTCATGCTGAGGGTTCGAAGGATCATCAAAGTGGTTCTAGGTACCTGTTTAGGTAGTTCGAAGCGTGGTTGAGGTGATTCGAACCACCTATATAGGTGGTTCGAGTTGATAATTTATCAACTCAAAGGGTCAGCATATCAGATTGAGTCGATAATGTATCAGCTCAAAGGGTCAACATATCAACTCGAATTGATAATGTATCAACTCGAAGGATCAATATATCAACTCGAAGCGATACTTTATCAGCTCGAACCACCTCGGGATCAGCTCGAACCCTCACAATAAGGGGGTACCCCCTTATCAATATGGGGTTGATTTGAAAGAAAATTTATAAATGAAACTAAGTTCAATAAAAAAACTAGATGAATATTGTTGATCTTTTATAAAAAAAAGATAAGCTCTTTATCATACATAAAATGATTATAGACAAGTGATAAAAGGCTGTGTAAAGGTATAGTGGTGCATCATACACATCTCTTGCTTGCAAACATAAAATGAGTTTTTTTTCATAACTTGCAACCATAAAAATCAAACAAATACAAGTGCTTCTAAAAACAAAAATATCCTTAGAGAATTTTGAAGATAAAAAATTTAAAATAAAACTCTTAGAGTCTGAAAAAGATACAGAAGCAGCTTTTACTCATTATTTGCATAATCATAAAAACGGAATTTCTCAGTTTTATAAATCAGATGCACTAGAACACGTAAAAAACTTATTCGAGTATAAATTTCCAAAAGAAGAAGTAACAGATAGTGTAGCAGAAAAAACGTTACAAAGCTTAATCTTTCAGCAAGAAAATATTCCTTTTCCAGCACCAAAAAATCCTGATTTCAAGTTTATTGATCTTTTTGCAGGAATAGGAGGGTTTAGGATGGCACTACAAAACCTAAAAGGAAAATGTGTTTTTACAAGCGAATGGGATAAATACTCAAAGCAAACGTATCGGGCAAATTTTGGAGAAGTTCCTTTTGGAGATATTACAAAAGATAGAACCAAAGCTTATATCCCTGATAGCTTTGATGTGTTATGTGCAGGTTTTCCTTGTCAAGCATTTTCAATAGCAGGAAAACGAGGTGGATTTGAAGATACCAGAGGGACATTGTTTTTTGATGTTGCTGAAATTATCAAGAAGAAAAAGCCAAAAGCTATTTTTCTTGAAAATGTAAAGGGTTTAAGAAGTCACGATAAAGGAAAAACATTAGCTACGATTTTAAATGTATTACGAGAAGATTTAGGGTATTTTGTTCCTGAACCTCAAATTGTAAACGCAAAAGAATTTGGAGTCCCGCAAAATAGAGAACGGGTTTTTATAGTTGGTTTTAGAAAAGATTTAAGGATTACTGAATTTGAATACCCAACACCAATAAAGAAAAAACAAACACTCAAAAATATTTTAGAAACAGAAACAGTTTCTGTAAAATATTATTTATCAGAAACATATGTAAATACATTGCGTAGTCATAAAGCAAGACATGAGCGTAAAGGTAATGGGTTTGGTTATGAGATCATTGCAGATGATGGAATTGCAAATGCAGTAGTTTGTGGGGGAATGGGGCGAGAGCGAAATCTAGTGTATGATTTTAGGCTAAAAGATTTTACACCCATAACAAATATCACAGGAAATGTAAATAGAGAAGGAATTCGAAAAATGACCCCTAGAGAATGGGCGAGACTGCAAGGTTTTCCTGATACTTATAAAATTGTAGTATCTGATGCACAGGCTTATAAACAATTTGGTAATTCTGTGGCTGTTCCTGCAATTCAAGCTACGGCAAAAAAGATAATAGAAAAGTTACACCTTTGTGATGACAGGAAATAAAGGAGAATGGAGTGAGATTTATGCATTGTTCAAACTCTTAGGAGATAAACAATTATTTCTAGGAAATAAGGATATTCAAAAATTAGAAGGTTTAGTTTATCCAATTTTACGAGTTTTAAGAACAGAAACCAATAGAAATTTTGAATACTCAATTCAAGATGAAATAATACTAATCTCAGGAGGTGAAGAAGTTTTAAAAGTTCCTGTTTCTGTGTTTAAAGAAAAAGCAGTTTTCTTACTCGAAAAAATTAAAAACAATAAAGAAAGAACCTTTTCGGTTCCTGAGATTGAAGCATTTATGCAGTCAATTAATTGCCTTTCTTTAAAAGCAAGTTCAACTGCCAAAACTGATATTACAATTGTTGTTCACGATCAAAGAACAAATCAACAGCCAACTTTGGGGTTTAGTATAAAATCTCAATTAGGAAGCCCTTCTACCTTATTGAATGCTGGAAAAACAACGAACTTTATTTTTAAGGTTTCTAATCTAAAATTATCTCAATCAGAGATAGAAAAGATAAATTCTATAAGTTCAAGAAAAAAAATAATGGATAGAATTAATTCTGTTCTGCTAGCAAAAGGAGAATTTGGATTTATAAAAACCGAACGGCAAATATTCTTAAACAACTTAATACTGATAGACAGTAGATTGCCAGAAATAATATCTCATATTGTTTATGAATTCTACTCTGGTAATACCTCACGGGTTTCAGATCTAGTGAAGAAAATAACGGCTAAAAATCCACTGAAGTTTGATATTTCTTATGAACACCAATTTTATGAGTACAAAATTAAACGATTTTTGACAGATGTAGCTTTAGGGATGATGCCTTCTAAGGTTTGGACAGGTCAATACGATGCTACTGGAGGATATTTGATAATCAAAGAAAATGGGGATGTTTTATGCTATCATATTTATAACAGCAATGAATTTGAGAATTATTTATTTAACAATACAAAATTAGATACTGCAAGTTCTAGTAGACATGATTTTGGAACATTGTTTGAAGAAAATGGAGAGTTGTATTTTAAGCTTAATCTACAAATACGATTTACTCACTAAGTGAGATTTTAATGCTTCGAAATTAAGGGTTCGTTTAGCGAGCTTAAAATAAAATACTTAACTTTAAAGAGTATAACCATTTTAAATATTTTACAATGATTAAGAATCTATTAAACCTAGAGAATGTTGTAATTCTCAAAAGAGAAGAGCAGAAAACCCTCAATGGGGGAGGTGCTGAGCTTGGTTGCCATCCACAATTTCTTGATTGCTTAACAGATAGAGATTGTCCTTGTGGTCCTTGCGGACTACATGTTGGTGATTTTTATGTGCCAGACCTTTGTGCTTTTTAATGCATAAATAAAAATGTAGTGTTTTTATACATTACTTTTGGTAAGAGACCTGTATAATTACAGGTCTCTTATTATATTTTAATAATGAATGATCGAATGCTATTCAGCAACCTTATAAGGCTTCAATTCTTCAAAAAAGATGTCATCATTAGGTACATCAAAATCCATGCTTTTAACTTTTAAGTTATTGTCGGTGTTGAATTTTACGGTCCCAAAATTAAACCAGGCATGTTTTTTATCCCATTTAATTTCCCAAACATCATAATGCCAATGCTGCAAGGTAGCAGATAGATCAGGAGCGTGTTCAAATTTCATTCGTAATTGCTCTTTTACTTTAGAGATTTTGATTTTACCGTAGATATCAGAAATGTAAGTTCCTGTTATTGCTATAGGAGCAACAGAAGGTTTGGTATTAAGTACCCTTTTTTCTTTCCTTTCAGAAATACGAGTATCGTTTTTAGAACTGCTATTTGCTTTGTCTAATAGTTTGGCAGACCAGTCTATCGTTGATGTGCCCATAAATTGATCCAATGCATAATAGGTAGCAGCTCTGATAGGGCTTTTCATACCATTGGTAAGTACAACAACCCCTAAATTTTCATCAGGAATCATGGTAACAGCTGTAATCATACCATCAAAACCACCAGTGTGAGCAACACTTAACCTACCATGATAATCACTAAGTCCCCACCCTAAACCATAGCCATTAAAATGGCGGTTGAGATCATTTTTGGTAGTATGGTCTACTGTATAATTGTTATGAGGGGTCCAGATCATATTTCGGGATTCTTTGGTCAATAAAGAATCTCTACCAATACGTCCGTGATTTAGATTAAAAATCATCCACTTAGAAACATCTTCTACACTAGAGATAAGACCTCCTAAAGCGCCTATTTCTTCCCAATCAACCCATGCTACAGGGATATTTTTGTTGTTTTCACGAGCATGTGGAGTAGCATAGTTTTTTTTCTCATCCAATTTTTTTATAGAAGAGATAGTTCTGTTCATTCCTAAAGGATTAAGGATGCGTTCTTGTACATTTTGCCCCCAGCTTTTTCCTGTTACTTTTTTTATAATTTCTCCTGCTGTAATATACATTACGTTAGAATATCCAAATCCAGCTCTGAAATCGTGTTTTTTGGGTAGGTGTTTTACTCGTTTTATGATTTCTTCAGAGGTCAGGTTAGATTTGTACCAGATTACATCTCCGCTAAATGTTCCTAGCCCCACACGATGACTTAGTATATCTCTAATCGTTACCTCATTACTTACCCACGGATCATACAAGGCAAAATAGGGTAAGTGTTTTTTTACTTTGTCATCCCAATTAAGTTTTCCTTCCTGAACTAGCATACCTATTATGGTAGCTGTAAATGCTTTAGAATTAGACGCTATAGCATATAATGTATTTTTATCGGGCTTTCCTTCTTTTCCTTGTTCTAAAGATCCATAACTACCACTAAACACTAGTTTGCCATCTTTTACAACCCCAATAGTAGCACTAGGGATATCCCAATCTTTTACCATTTTGGCATAATATTCATCTAGTTTTTTTAAATCAACCGTAGGTTTTGATTGGGCAATTATTCCTGTGGTATATATCAAGAATATAAAAAGTAAAGGCAATAATTTTTTCATGGTATTAATTTTAGATACTATTTTGTGTGATTCAAAGCAGTAAATATAGTTTTTTTAAGAAGATCGCAAAAAAGTATAGGCTATTTTAAGAATCCCATTGTAAAGAGGCATAAGCTTTTTTGATTTTAATAAAAAAATAGTTGTTTTCTTAGATCAACCTCTGGTTGTAAAAGAAACAGGTAGCTGTAGTTTGCTACCTGTTGTATGCTTATTACTTATTGTCATTAGGAGTATATAGCATTGTGATTTATTTCTTTAGTAATTTCCTAAATGCAGTTGCATCACCATTGAATAGATCATAATCTACTTCACCTTTGATACCTTCTATTTTTTCTCGATCAGTACGTTGCCAGATAGTCCATCCGCTATTTTTCCAGGTTTCAGGAATTATAAGATCCTCATTGGTGTATTCTGCAAGCCATAATTTATAAGAGGCAAAGTCAGAATGAGTAAGATATTCATTGGCAAAAAAGAGATTAGTATATACGATAGGCCGTACCCCTAATTCTTTTTCTACCAATTGCAACCAGAGTAATGTGTTTTTTTGGTACGTCTCTTTGGTGACGGCAGATTTGAGACCTAATTTTTCTAAATCCAAAACGGGTGGTAAATCACCTGGCTCTAATTGTTTGATAGCATTAATAAAATTGCGAGCCTGACCTTTTGGGTCATTATCGGTTACATAAAAATGATATAGCCCCCTATAGATACAATTACTTTTGGCAGAAGCCCTGTTTTTCTTGAATTTTGGGTCTTGATAATCTGTGCCTTCTGTAGCTTTTATATATACAAAATTAATAGAATCACTTTTGATATCATTCCAGTTGATATCGTTTTGAAAATGAGAAATATCTACACCTAAGATACTTGAAGCTTTTTCTAGTTTTTGGTATTCTACATCACAAACACCTTTTTTTTCTGTTTTACAAGACAGTATCGTTAGGGTCATAACGAGTATTACAATTGAAATTTTTTTCATAAATGTTGGAGGTTAGGTTTTAAGAATATTTGATTAGTATAGGTTTATTTAATTAGGATGATTCGCCAGATCTTTACCTAGCATTTTTAAATTTTTTTCTTGTGTTTGTTGGATGGTACTTAATCCTGAGAAATGAAAGAATTTTTTGAGTAAGAAACTCATGAGATAAAAATATAATAAAGGGAGTAGTAAGAAAAGAACAATGAGATTACTAATCATATTTATAATGAGCTTCATTAATTCTTTTTTACCTTCTTTTAGAACCTCAAAAGCTTCAGACGCTCCTTCTTCGATATCCACCCCTACATCTTCTACTTTATTAACAACCGCATCTTCTACTTTTTTGAAAATGCCAATATCTTTATGACCTTTCTTTTTGGCTTTTTCTAATTGTCTTTTTTTTCGGGTTTCTTGTTTAGCGGTTACCTTTTCTTTTTTTTCTTCATATTTATTTTTGATAGACGATAAATGGGCATGTAAAGAAGAGCCAAGGTCTAGTTTCATCGTATCAGATACATAATGGATGCCGTTGACGTATAATGAAATTCCAGGATTGACAAGTAAAAAAATAATAAGAAGTTTTAGAGCTACTTTTTTATACTTTTTAAAAAATATTCCTATTAGAAAAAAGAACGGCAATGCTTTAAAAAGCAATGATTTTCCCATGTTTGCAAGAATAGTTTGTACAGCAATTACAATATTGGCAAAGGTGAGATAATTGATAGCTCTTGTAAGGATATCAGAAAGTTCTGTGGTGAGTCCTCCTGCAAATGGTATTCCTGCATTGCTAATACTTGCAGTGATGCTTTTTAACTCTATCGCAATCCCCAGACCTAGCATCAAGTCTCCATTTATAGTAGATAAAAAATCGATGGCAGGAGCGATCAAGATATTACTAATCCCGAGAATAGCAAATGCTAGTGCGGTTATGATAATCCAGATTTTATCTTTTTTGATAAGACTGGATAACGTTTGGTTAATCCCCATAATAAAGTTGGTTGGTATTTTGTGTACTAATAAAGGTAGTGTTTTTTACAGATGAAACATATAGGTGTTTATACCTAATTATAAGAGATTTGTTTATGGTCTATTATTTAAAAAAAGCAGAGGTTGGTTTTTGTGAAAAATGTATTTTTTTTAGATAAAAAATAAAAAAACAATAAAAAACATGTCTATGTTTATATTTTTTCGTTCTCTTTAAGTAGAATACTTGATAATTATTGATATGTCGATATGAGAATTTACTTAGTTTATACTATACTGTTAAGCATAGTTTTATCATCTTGTACTTTTGCTAAAAAAGAGAAAAAATCTTCAGATCTTATTGATGATAAGATATCTATATTGATATCACAGATGTCTCTAGAAGAAAAAATAGGGCAGATGACGCAGATTACCATTAGTGCGTTAGAGAAAAACGGAAGCCCAGGAGAACTAGATAAGAATAAACTAAAAGAAGCAATTCAGAGATATAAGATAGGATCCATTCTAAATGTTCCTAATCCAGGGGCTCCAAAACCAGAAAGGTGGCATGAAATTTTGAAAGAAATTTTAGAAGAAACCAATAAGACGGATAAAAAAATACCAATAATATACGGGATAGATGCCATTCATGGAGCAAGTTACACCGATGGAGCGGTTTTGTTTCCTCAACAAATCGGTATGGCAGCAACCTGGAATCCCGAATTGGTAGAAAAATGCATGGCAATTGCAGCATATGAAACAAGAGCCTCCTCAATACCATGGGTTTTTTCTCCAGATCTTGATTTGCCAAGAAATCCCGTATGGTCACGGTTTTGGGAAACTTTTGGAGAAGATACATATCTGTCTTCTCAAATGGGAAAGGCAATGATAAATGGATTTCAAGGAAAAGATGTAGGAGCACTAGATAAGGTGGCAACATGTGTCAAACATTATATAGGGTATGGAAGCTCTACTACTGGAAAAGACAGAACTCCTTCTATACTACCAGAAAGAGTATTGAGACAATATGACCTACCCATATTTGAGAAAAGTATTCGTGCAGGAGCAAAGAGTATAATGATCAGTTCTGGAGAGATCAATGGAACTCCTGTACATGCCAGTAAAAAAATGATAACAGAGGTTTTGAAAGGAGAGCTAGGATTTAAAGGCTTTGTAGTGACTGATTGGAAAGATATCATCTATTTACATACAAGGCATAAAGTTGCCAAAACTATGCGAGAAGCAGTAAAAAAATCTGTCATGGCTGGTATTGATATGAGTATGGTTCCTAATGGATATTCATTTTTTAACGAGTTATTTTCTTTGGTGAGTGATAAAGAAGTACCAATGTCTAGAATTGATGATGCAGTACATAGGATTCTAAGAGTAAAATTTGAGCTGGGATTGTTTGATACACCAGTTACAGACCCCAAAGATTATCCTGATTTTGGATCTTCTACTTCTGTAAAAATGTCTTATAATGCAGCAGCAGAATCAATTACTTTATTAAAAAACAGAAATAACACATTGCCTTTGTCTAAAGAGAAGAAAGTTTTGATTACTGGTCCTACCGCAAATAGTATGAATTTTCTTAATGGAGGGTGGTCATATACCTGGCAAGGAGAAAAAAGTGATGAATATGCAAAGGATAAACTCACCATTTTAGAAGCATTTCAACATAAAATAGGTAAGCAAAATGTAGAGTATGCTCTAGGGACTCAGATTTTTGAAGAGATAGATATTGCAAAAGCTGTTAATTTGGCAAAAAAAGTAGATTATATTGTTTTATGTCTAGGAGAGCATAACTATACCGAGACTCCTGGAGATATAGATGATTTAAGAATTACAGAGCCACAAATTAAATTAGCTAAAGCACTGGCAGCACTAAACAAGCCTATTATACTAATACTTAATGAAGGTAGACCAAGAATAATAAATGAATTCGAGAATGATATGAAAGCAATATTACAATGTTACCTACCAGGTAATGAAGGAGCTCGTGCATTGGTAGATATTGTATACGGAGATATTAATCCAAGTGGTAAACTACCATATAATTACCCGAGGTATGTAAATTCTTTGCAAAAATATAATCGAAAGTATACAGAAAGCCTTGATGATAAGGAGCAAAATGATGATGCATCGTATCAAAAAAGCTATGATCCACAATATGAATTTGGGCATGGGCTGTCATACACCACTTTTAGATATTCAAACTTGAATATTGATAGAACAGAAATTGGAGAAGAAGGTATTATAAAAATAAAGGTAGATGTCAATAATATAGGAGAAAGAAAAGGAAAAGAAGTTGTACAGTTATATATAAGAGATATGTATGCTGATATAACACCAGAGGTAAAACTTTTGAAGAGATTTCAGAAAATAGAGCTACAACCAAAAAAAAGTCAAACGGTTTTATTTACGATTGGGATTGATGATCTGAAATATGTAGATGAAAACAATAAATGGATTGCAGAAGATGGAGAATTTGAAATAACGATAGGCACCATTTCTAAAAAAGTAGTGCTAAAAAAAGAGTTATAGTATTTTTTTCTATATTTATTAACCAACTTAATTCCAAGATGAACTATCAATATATTACTAATACACTCAATTCTTTTCAAGAATTCATAAATGCTTAAACTATTTTAAATGCAATCCGTTAAAACTATAGACTCTATATTGTGGACAAAAGTTAAGTTAGGGGATTTAAATGCTTTTAATCAGCTATACGAGAAATATGTAGATGCACTTTATGAATTTGGAATTCAACAGACCAATGATACAGACTATGTAAAAGACTGTATTCATGATCTTTTTCTGGATATATATAAATATCGGAAAAAACTAGCTGATGTAACGAATGTGAAATATTATCTATTTAAATCTTTAAAAAGAAAAATTAATAGAAAATTTAAATCAAAATTCACGTTGTTTTCTGCAGAAGAGAAAAAAAATGAAATTAAATCTACATATCAATCTGCCGAAGAATCCATTATTGAATCTGAGAGTTCTTCTGAGGTTAAAGAAAAACTCTCTGTTGCGCTAACATCACTCTCTAGTAAGCAACGAAAAGGACTGTCCTTAAAATTTGATGAAAAAAAATCATATGAAGAGATCTCTGCTATTATGGGGATTTCTATAGAATCGGTGCGAACACTTATCTACAGAGCTGTAAAAAAATTACGTAATGAAATAGAAGTCGAATAAGTGACTTTTTTTTGTCTATGTTTTTATGATATAGTGCTTTTATATAATAGAAAGATGTTGAATAGGATTTTTTATATCTGATACACTTTTTATCAAGTACTATTAATTGTATGTCATGTCAAGTTGTAGAAAAATGCAAAGTACTATAATCGATACTAAAAACTTCTCAAGATGTTAACCGAAGAAGAAAAAAAGAATTTAAAAAATAGAATAGATACCTCTATCATCAATTATCGTAATAAAAGAAAAAAGCGGCAATTAGGTTTCTGTATAGGTATTGCAGCAACTGTCATTGTTTTAATTTCTATTACCTATACAAAAAGCTATCAGCATACTTCAGAAATTAAGAATTATGTTACTAATACCCCTGTAGATATAGATACAGAAGGAGATGTGAAGTTGGTTTTAGATGATAAAAGTGAAATAAAAATCAAAGAAAAAGCATCAAGTATTACCTATTCTAGCTCAGGAGATAATGTAAATATCAATAACTCTCAAAAAGTAAAACAATCCTCTGGGAATACATTTAATACAATTGTAGTTCCTTATGGTAAGAGAACAAAAATTACCCTTTCAGAAGGAACAAAAGTATGGCTCAATTCTGGATCAAAACTTACATATCCTGTAGCTTTTAATGGAGATAAAAGAGAAGTTCACCTCATAGGCGAGGCTATTTTTGATGTAAGTCACAATAAGGAAAAACCATTTTATGTAGTAACCGATAATTATGATATAAAAGTATTAGGAACGGTATTTAATGTGTCTAGTTATGCAGATGATTCTTATGCTACTACAGCATTACAAAAAGGGAGTGTCGAGATAAAATATAATGGAAACTCCATTTTTGGCAAATCATCCCTTAAGATTACCCCTGGAACATTGGCGGTGTACAACAACAAAACAAAAAACATAAATAGCAGTAAAGTCGATGTATCTAAATATATGTCTTGGCGAGATGGTAAGTTTATTTTCAAAAAAGAAAAAATGGAAGTGATCCTCAAAAAACTCTCTAGATACTATAATGTAACTATTAATATACAAAATGAGGCACTAAGAAATCAGACGTTTTCTGGGCATTTAGATTTAAAAGATACTATAGAAATGGTGATGGAAGTTCTTAAACAAACGACAGACCTTAAATATAAAATAGAAAATAAAGAATTCGTAATTAATTAATAAAAGACCAGCTATATGAAACGATAAAAAACTAAAATCAATGTCACACAAAAAAGTCAGAAAATGCGGCAACATTTCCTGACCTAAATCAAACTATTGCGATATCGCAATCGCTTAATATATAAAAAAAACAAAATTATGAATAAAAAAATTAACGATGTTTCTTTTTTGTTTCAAAAGAAGAAATTCAATTTTTTATTAACTCTTATGCGAATTTTTATTTTATTCCTGTGTTTTGGGCTTACAAATGTATATGCATACAATTCCTATTCGCAAACGAAATTGGATATTGATGTAAAAAACGGAACTCTCGAAGAGTTGTTTGATCAAATCCATTCACAAAGTGAATTTATCTTTTTCTATAAAGATGATGTGGTAAATACGCTCAAAAAAATAACCGTAAAACGTAAACAGTCTAATGTAGTCCAGATATTAGATGAAGTATTTGCCAATACAAATCTTACTTATAAAATTATTGATCGGCAAATTGTAATCTCTCGGATAAAAAAAGAAAACGGTACGAAAACGTTTTCAGGATCATCTCTCCCCATGCAGGTGGCTGTAAAAGGAAAGGTGATAACATCTAATGGAGAATCGTTGCCTGGCGCAAGTGTAGTAGTAAAAGGCACTAGTAGAGGTACTCAAACCGATTTTGATGGTAACTATGAACTGGAAGTAGCAAAAGGAGAAACGATTGTATTCTCATATGTTGGTTTTACCACCCAAGAAGTACTTTTTTCAGGAAAATCTACTCTAAATATTACCTTATTAGAAGATGCAAGTGAATTGAGTGAAGTGGTAGTAACAGGATATACCAGACAAAGCTCTAGAAATATTACAGGTTCGGTTTCTATTGTAGAATCAGAAGATATAGCCGCTACTACGCCTGCAAGTTTAGAACAAGCCTTACAAGGGCAAGCAGCAGGAGTTACAGTAGGAGTAGAAGGAGGCCCAGGAGGAAATGCCGCAGTACGAATCAGAGGGTATGGTACGATCAATGGTAATGATCCATTGTATGTAATCGATGGAGTACAAACAGGGCAGGGATTAAATGATCTGAACCCCGATGATATTTCCTCAATTCAGATACTTAAAGATGCTGCCGCTGCATCAATATATGGAATTGGAGCTGCAAATGGAGTTATTATAATTACCACCAAAAAAGGTAAAAACAATAACAAGGTTTCATTTACCTACAATACCGTTACAGGAGTAGACTTTATACCAAATTCAGTATTTCCAGAAATGGCTACACCACAACAATTAGCAGATGCCTATTGGCAAGCGTCTAGAAATGACGGTATTGCTTTGATTCACCCTCAATATGGTTCTGGAGCAAATCCAACATTACCAGACTATATCTTACCACAAGGAGTATCAGGAACAATAGATGAAAGCACTTATAGCTATCCAGATAATAGAATTACAAGAGCAAATAAAAATGGTACAGATTGGTTTGATGAATTTTTTAATTCAGCCTTTGTTCAACAACATAACATCGGAATAAAAGGAGGTAGTGACCAGTCAAAATTTTATTTAGGAATAGGATTATTGGATCAGGAAGGAGTAGGTAGAGCTACAAGTTTTGAACGCTATAATCTGAGAGTAAATTCTGAATTTAATGTCACAGAAAAATTTAGAATAGGAGAAACATTAAATGTCTCTTACTCAGAAAAAATAGGACTAAGTGACCCTTTGAGCAATAACGTGAATCAAAATAATGAAAGTCAGATTGCTGCTTTATACAGACTACACCCAATTATTCCTGTATATGATATAGGAGGGAATTATGCGGGAACAGGAAAAACCCCAGGAGTAGGAATAGGTAGCAATGCAATTGCTATGGCAGATAGAAATAAAGATAATGTTACAGAAACACTAAGAGTTTTAGGGTCGTTGTATGCAGAATTAAATATAACCGATGACTTATTACTAAGGTCAACTTTTACAGCAAACCTAAGTAATTCAAAATTTTCGTTTTTTCAGCCAATAGATTATGAGAATTCTGCAGTAAGAGCAGTAAATAGACTTAGAGAAACATCTACTGATATTATTAATACAAATTTGTATAATATTCTTCAATACACAAAAAGGATTAATGACGTACATAACATTGATACTTTTGTAGGAACCGAGTTTAAGAAAAACAGTACTGAAACTTTTTATGCACAAATATCTGATTTCTTATTTACCACTCCCAATGCTACTTATTTGAGTGCAGGTACAGGAACACCCTTGGTAGGAAGTAACCAACTAAAATCTGCAAGTTTTTCGGTTTTTGGAAAAGCAGATTATGTCTATGATGACAAATATCTTTTGAGTGCTACCATAAGAAGAGATGAATCTTCAAGATTTGAAGAAGGAAATAGAGTAGGTGTTTTTCCTGCAGTAAGTGTAGGGTGGAGGGTGTCTGGAGAAAACTTTTTGCAAGATTCTTCTGGGATAAACAATTTACTAATAAAATTTAGCTGGGGAGAATTAGGAAACGATAACATCCCTACCTCTAGAGGAATAACCGCTTATGGACCAAGTCTTGATTTTAATAACTACAGTGGCCAAACAGGATATTTTTTAACCAATATTGGAGACCCTAATTTATCATGGGAAACCACCACTACAACCAATTTAGGTATAACAGGATCATTTATACAAAATGCACTAGATGTGAGTTTGGATATATATGAATCTGTTACCAAGGATATGTTATTGCCAACTCCTGTAGACCCAACAGTATATGGCAATACAATCAATACAATTTATAGAAACTTGGGGCAAATGACCAATAGAGGGATTGACTTAAGTATTGGTTATAGTAATCCAAGAGACAAAAATTTTAAGTATTCTATAGGAGTCAATTTCTCTCATTATAAAAACAATGTTGATTTCTTGAATCAAGAAAATCCAGCACCAATTCCTAATCCAGTTTTAGGATCTCAAACAGGCTTTGAAACGACCAATACAGTACAAGGGCATCCCATTTCATCTTTTGTAGGATTTAATTGGGAGGGTATTGATCAGAATACAGGTAGAGCAATTCTTACTGGAGATGCCAGAACTATTATAGGAAACCCACATCCTGATTTTACGTATGGGATGAATTTTAATGCAGAATATAAAAACTTTGATGTTTCGTTACTCTTTCAGGGGTCTCAAGGAAATGATATATATAACCTTACAAAATTCTGGACCGACTTCTATAATTTTGAAGGAGGAAAAAGCTTACATTATGTAGAAAACTCGTGGTCTCCTACCAATAGAGAAGGAACTTTGCCAGCATTAACATTACGAGCAGATGAATCAGCAGGATCATCCTATTATATAGAAGATGGATCTTATCTAAGATTAAAAAATATCTCTTTTGGATATTCATTAAATGAGCAAATCACATCACGATTGAAAGTAGATAAAATCAGAATCTTTATACAAGGTAAAAATTTATTAACCTTTACAGAGTACAGTGGTTTAGATCCAGAAATCAATCTTACAAACTATACCAATCAACAAGAAGCGAACCTAGAAATAGGAGTAGATAGAGGGGCATATCCAATCTCCAGATCTTTAAATTTAGGTTTAAACGTTACATTCTAAAAGAAAAGAAACATGAAAGAAATATTGAATTATAAAAAAAGTAAAAAGGTACTGATTGCTCTGTGTGTTTTGATATCTGTGAGTATAGCTTTCTATTCTTGTAAAAAAGAATTAGATGTTCCTCTTCAAGGACAATTCAGTTCAGATGTAATTACATTTGATGCTGAATGGGTTAGCTCTCAAATTACTGCGGCTTATGGTATATTAGATGGTAATCTTGATGGAGAAGATATGTGGCGTGCCGCGGCATCTAATTGGATTTACGGGGAAGTTGCTTCTGATAACGCATATAAAGGAAGTGAATTCGGGGATCAACCTATCATTAATAACATAGAACGATATACTGCAAGTCCAAACGAAAGTAGATATTATGGTTATAAGTGGAATGCTGTTTTTGAAGGTGTAGCAAGAAGTAACGAAGCGATTAGAGGAATAAAAGTAGGAGTAGAGGATAAAGACCTTACCCAATCAGAAGCTACCTTGTTAGAGGCCGAAGCACGATTTCTAAGAGCTCATTATCATTTTGAAGCCAAAAAAATATGGGATAATATCCCTTTTGTAGATGAAACAATGACGGAATCTCAATCCAATGTAGATATTGATGTTTGGGGAGCTATAGAAGCAGATTTTACATTTGCAATAAATGAACTTTCAGAAACCTCAAGATTTGCTGGTGCCGCAAATAGCTGGACTGCCAAGGCATATCTTGCCAAAGCACATATGTATCAGTTAGATTATGATGCCGCTAAACCTTTGCTGGATGATATTATTAATGCAGGGCCGTATAGTTTAACCCCAAAGTATTCTGACAATTTTAATGCAGCAATGAATAACAATTCAGAATCTATTTTTGCAGTACAGAATACAGTAGGTGATGGGGCTTCTCAAGATAGAAATGGTAATTGGGGAGATGCCCTTAATTTTCCCAATGGCGCTCCAGTAGGTACTCCACCTACAGAAGGAGCTTGTTGTGGGTTTTTTCAGCCTTCACAAAATTTGGTAAATGCATACAAAACAGATGCTTCAGGATTACCACTATTAGATACATTTAATAATGTAGATGTAACCAATGATGATGGTATCACCTCTGATGCTCCTTTTACACCATATACAGGAGAGTTAGACCCTAGATTAGACTGGAAAGTAGGTCGTAGAGGTATTGATTATAACGGATGGGGTATTATGCCAGGGCAGTCATGGATAAGAAATCAACCCAATGGAGGACCATATGTACAAAAAATTACTGTATTCAGAAAAAGTCAATTTGAAGATGGTAGTGTAGATGCAGGTTTAGCATGGGCACCAGGAGTGAGTGCAATGAATACAAATATTATCAGGTTTGCAGAAATATTGTTGTGGAGAGCTGAAATTATGGCCGTAAAAGGAGAAGGTGATTTAGGAGCATCTCTAGTAGACAGAATTAGATTACGAGCGTCGAATCCAGCAGATTTTGTTCAAGAATTAAATACAGAAGGAGAACCCAATGGTACTCCTGCAGCTAATTATGTAATTAGTACTTATGGAAGTTTTTCTAGTCAGGATCAAGCAATAAAAGCAGTAGCTCATGAATATAGAATAGAAACAGCATTAGAAGGACATCGCTTTTTTGATCTAGTGCGTAGAGGAAAAGCGGCGCAGATAATAAGTGCATACCTTACTGTTGAAATAGCAAAACGATCACACCTTAATAGTGCTGCTTTTATACCAGGAAAGAGTGAGCGGTACCCTATACCACAAACTGTTATTTCTGTAAGTAATGGAAAAATTAAGCAAAACGAAGGATATTAATTAGGTTTATTTTGAATTCTCTAAGAGCAGCATGAATTACACATGCTGTTCTTTTATATATAAAATAATAACAATATGCGGTACAAATGTTTGATGTTTTTTGTAAGCTCAATACTACTTATTGGGTGTTCGCAAAAGAAAGAACCAGAGAATAACCATCAAATATTTAATAATTTACAACCTGCATCTACAGGAATTCAATTTAGTAATGATCTTGTAGAAAATGATTCTCTAAATTATTTTACATATTCATATGTATACATGGGAGGTGGGGTAGCCACCGGAGATATCAATAATGATGGACTGATAGATGTTTATTTTACAGGAAATCAGGTGTCAAATAAATTATACATAAATAAAGGAAACCTCAAGTTTGAAGATGTAACAGAAAAAGCAGGTGTTGGTGGAGATACAAGGTGGTATACTGGGGTGACCATGGTAGATATTAATGCAGATGGTTTTTTGGATATATATTGCTCGGTAAGTGGGAAATTTGGCTCAAAAAAAAATCAATTATTTATTAATAATAGGGATGGTACATTCTCTGAGAAGGCTTCTCAATATGGTATCGATGATATAGGAAATAGTGTGCAAGGAACATTTTTTGATTATGATAGAGATGGTGATTTAGATTTATATGTAGCCAATTACCCCCCTACAAAATTTAATGCTCCAAATTTTTATTATAAATTTAAGATGGCCAATGTCAAAGATGAAGAAACAGACCACTTATATAGAAATGATGGGAATTCATTTACAGATATAACAGCAGTAGCAGGAGTAAAAAGTTTTGGACTCACATTGAGTGCAACCATTGGAGATATTAACAATGATGAATGGCCAGATATATATGTATCTAATGACTTTAGTACTCCAGATTATATGTATATAAATAATCAGGATGGCACATTCAAGGAGGTAGTAAAAAAAGCAACTTCACATACTGCTTTTTTTGGAATGGGAGTCGATATAGCTGATTATAACAATGATGGGAATCTGGATATTTTTCAGGTAGATATGGATGCACATAGCAATCGTAGAAAGAAAGCAAATATGGCCAGTATGAATCCTGCTTTATTTTGGGGAACCGTCAATTCTGGATTTCATTACCAATACATGCACAACTGTTTACAAATTAATACAGGGATGGTACAAGATGGAGTTCCTTATTTTTCTAATGTTTCAGGCATTACAGGAACAAGATCAACAGACTGGAGCTGGGGTCCTCTTTTTGCAGATTTTGATAATGATGGGCGTAAGGACTTGTTTGTAACCAATGGTACCAGAAGAGAAATAAATAATAACGATTACTTTGAGCGTATGGGCAGACAAGGTAATAAAAGTGATAGCCTCTTGCAGAAGAGCCTGATGATTCCCTCAGAAAAGATAGATAATTTTATGTTTCGCAATGTAGATGATTATACTTTTGAACAAGTAAATAAGCAGTGGGGTATAGAATACAAAGGATTTTCTAATGGGGTAGCCTATGCAGATTTGGATAATGATGGAGACTTAGAAATTATTACCAATAATATTGATGACCAAGCATCAATTTTTCAAAATAAAAGTTCAGAAAAAAATAATTACATAACCATTCAATTAGATGGGACTACAAAAAATAGATTTGGAATAGGAAGTAGGGTATATATAGAGGTTGGTGATCAGACCCAAATGCAGGAACTTACATTATCCAGAGGTTTTCAATCATCAGTTGCCCCGCAATTACACTTTGGAGTAGGGAAGTCACAAACCATAGAAAAAGTAAAAATTAGATGGCCTGATGGAAAATTACAAACGATAGAAAATCCTGAGGTAAACCAAAAATTGATTGTCAAATATAAAGATGTAATAGCTCAAACAGCAGTTACAGAAAAAACATCGAAGATATTTTCTACAGTAAAAGGAGCATATTTCCCCTTATGCAAACATCAGGAAAATAAATACAATGATTTCTCAAAACAAGTATTACTACCTCATAAAATGTCTGCATTTGGGCCAGAATTAGCTGTAGGAGATATTAACAATGATGGGTTAGATGATTATTTTATAGGTGGAGCATCGGGATATGCAGGAAGCTTGTTTTTACAAAATAAAACAGGATTTATAAAACAAGATATAGAAGTATTTAAAGAAGATAAATTAAGTGAAGATATTGGAGCCGTTATTTTTGATGTAGATCAGGATGGAGATAATGATTTATATGTAGTAAGTGGAGGTAACGAATTTGTAGCAGAATCAATCTCGTTACAAGACAGATTGTATATCAATCAAGGTAATGGTCAATTTATCAAAGCTAAAAAAGAAGCACTACCACAAATGCTTACAAGTGGATCTAGAGTATACCCTTTGGACTTTGATAAAGATGGTAAACAAGATTTATTAGTTTTAGGGCGTCAAGTACCAGGCAAATATCCATTACCAGCACATAGTTATTTATTGAGAAATAATAGTCAAGGTGATGAGGTGAAGTTTATGGATGTTACCAATATGTATGCAAAAGATCTTATCAATTTAGGGATGGCAACAAGTGCAGTAATCACTGATTATGATAATGATGATTGGCCAGATATTATTGTGGTAGGTGAATGGATGCCGGTTAGAATTTTTAAAAATATAAAAACAGGATTTAAAGAAGTATCACAAGAATTAGGAATCACTACTGATACTACAGGATGGTGGTGGAGTATCAAGCAAGGAGATTTTGATCATGATGGTGATATGGATTATATCGTAGGAAACAATGGGTTGAATTATAAGTATAAAGCCACAGAAAAAGAAACCTTTGATATTTATGTTAATGATTTTGATAAAGATAATAAAGATGATATCGTATTGGGGTATTATAATGAAGGGCAACAATTTCCTGTGCGAGGAAGAGAATGTTCATCAGACCAAATACCAATGATCAAACATAAATTTAAAGATTATACTAGTTTTTCTACAGCTACGCTAGTAGATGTATATACCAAAAAGTCATTAGAAACAGCATTACATTATCAAGTGAAATCTTTTGCCAGTGTATATATAGAAAATCAGGGAGGTGTATTCATTATTCATGAACTACCTATAGAAGCACAACTCTCATCAATTAATCAGGTTCTTATTGATGATTATGATAAAGATGGTCATCTAGATGCTGTGATTGCAGGGAATTTATATGGTTCTGAGGTAGAGACACCTCGCAATGATGCTGGATATGGATTGCTATTACGAGGTAATGGTAAAGGAAAATTTGATGCTGTTCCTGTTACAGAAAGCGGATTGTTTATACCAGGAGATGTTAAGGATATGGCTATGATACGGGCACAAGAATCAAACTATATACTTGTAGCCAAAAACAATGATTATCTACAGTTTATAAAACAAGAGTAATACTAGTTATACTTTGAATTTACCGCAATAGAGTTCTCTTTTTTCGCCTATGCTTCAGAATAAAAATTAACTGTAGTTATGGCTATACTAATTTTTTCTTCTTTGTATAAACAAAAAATAGTTGATTTTCTTTTTTACAACCTGAGTTCGATCTAAGAATTTAGCAAAACATCGCTAATTGTGTAGTTTTTTGTGTTTCAAATTTGATAGCAGGTTTCTTTTCTTGAAAAGAATAAGCAATAAGGCTAGCCA
>NZ_OMKE01000061.1 GCF_900299535.1 Aquimarina aquimarini
ACCCATCGATATAGAGTTTTACATTACTTCGCATGTTATGACTTTAGATTTTAATGAGTTGTGTGTTTAAAACATATAATGAGGTAAATATAACACAAATGAAATTACTTTGCTTATAGATATTTATATAATTGTTACGGTTTTACCACAAAATTTACTTTGTAAGTAATTGTTTAATAGGGTTTTGTGACATACTTTATTGAACACTCCCAACAATAAGTAGGTTTACCCCTTATCAAGACCCTTTGAGGGGTCATGCTGAGGGTTCGAAGGATCATCAAAGTGGTGCTAACTACCTGTTTAGGTAGTTCGAAGCGTGGCTGAGGTGATTCGAACCACCTATATAGGTGGTTCGAGTTGATAATTTATCAACTCAAAGGGTCAGCATATCAGATTGAGTCGATAATGTATCAGCTCAAAGGGTCAACATATCAACTCGAATTGATAATTTATCGGCTCGAAGGGTCAACATATCAACTCGAAGCGATACTTTATCAGCTCGAACCACCTCGGGATCAGCTCGAACCCTCCCAATAAGGGGGTACCCCCTTATTGGGAGGGGGGCAAGGTGGTTTATTTATAGTTTCAAGGTGGTTGGTGAATAGTTTAACAGTGAGAAAATTTTGATGTTTAGTATTGGATATTCAATATCACTTTAAAGTTTTATATTTTAGTATTGACCTTTGTTTTGTTATTTAAGCGTTTGTTGGTTAGTTTTTTAAGATGTTTTTTTTTTTTTTTTTTTTTCTTAATTTTATTATATCTGATAAATGAGTCCAAATTACAATCGGAACTATTGTAGCTGGTAGAAGAACAAATGGAAAATAATTTATTCCACGATTTGGCTGTTCAAATCCGAATTGTTGAAATGGAAATTTGGCTGATAGTATTCCATTGATTAAAATAAAGAGCACAAGAGCCAATTCAACTATATTCCACCCTAATAAAAGTTGCTTGCTGATTTTATTTTTCAAGAATGACCACCCAATTACTGGAGCTGTTATACCCATTAAAATATCGTAATCATCGTATCGAGAATTAGTAAAATAATGTATATAAGGTGCTTATGTATGTATATTGCAAGTTTTGATATTTTTGAATTTGAAAATTCATCAAAGAGTATTTGGACTATAGTAAGAAATGTTTTGCAGATCTATTGGTTGTTAGTAAAAAAGCTTTTAATGTTCAGTATTTAGAATTCAATATTACTTTAAAATTTTATGTTTTTTTGTTTTATATTAAGAATTTATAAAAGGTGAGTTTAATCCAGCGATTCGCACATAAGTATTTCAAGGCAAGTCATAGTATTTCCTTTTTCAAGATATTTTTTTGCTAATAGGTGCAGTTTTTTAAGTCTATCATTTTTACTGGACTGTTGTATTATAGCCTGTATTTCTTTTGTCTTGATACGTTTTTGTATAGCATTTGTATTAGGTAGTTTTTCTACATTACCTAATCTCCCTAAATTATTGCCTGTAAGGATAGTACTATTTTGTATCATTGAAGGAAGCTGATCTATACCAATCCCTATATTTCTGATTGGTTTGGGAATTTCAAAGATAGAATCCTTAATTATACGACTATACCAGTTTTCACCCATTCTGGCAATAGAATCAAATCTCAAAGGGTCAATCTTACCATTTTGATCTAGAACATCTAGTTTTATATGAATTTTTACTACTTTGGCAATTATAAGGTGACCAGCTCCTCCTTCTTTACCTAAAGGAATCGTGTGATTTACTTTGCACTCAAAAGAAGCTGGGCATTCTTTAATTCTTGGAGGAGCTACGATATCTGAAGCTACAGAGGTTACTCCTGATTTTATAAATTCATTAACTCCTTTAGGGTATTCTGTGCTTGATAATGAGAGTTGTTCTACCAAATCATAATTAGGAATATTGATTACTGCTTCTGGGTGTTCAATAATATTATGCAAGGTATGTTTTGTAGTATTATTTCTTACTCTTCTTGCGGAAGAAAATATGAGAATAGGAGGATTGGCACTGAATACATTAAAGAAACTAAAAGGGCTAAGATTGGGTGTGCCGTTTTTAGATATTGTACTAACCCATGCTATTGGTCTAGGAGCAATAATTCCTAAGAGATATTGGTGTATTTCTTTTACAGAAGATTCATCCACAGTAATTGATTTTATTGTAGTACCCATAAGTGCTTAGAATTTATATTGATGCTAATATTTTGGTTCTTACTTCTCCAAATCCTAGAGATACCCCTTCTTTCTCGCACTTACCTCTAAACACTATCGTATCATTGTCTTCTATAAAAGTTCTTGTAATTCCGTTTTTGAGACGTATTGGGTGTTTTCCTCCCCAAGTTAATTCCAACATTGAGCCATAAGAATTTTTATCCTGTCCGCTTATAGTACCTGACCCCATCATATCCCCAATATTGACATTACACCCATTGACTGTATGATGAGCAAGTTGTTGTGCCATATTCCAATACATATATTTGAAATTAGAAGAGGAAATTAATTGTTCTTCTTCATTATGAGGTTGTAAATAGACATCGAGTTTGATATCATAATTTTTATCTCCCTGAAACTTGAGGTAAGGCAAAACTTCTGGGTTTTGCTCAGGGCCTTTTGTTCTGAAAGGCTCTAGTGCTTCTGTTGTGATCACCCATGGAGATATAGACGAGGCAAAATTTTTGGACAGAAAAGGCCCTAGAGGAACATATTCCCATTTTTGAATATCTCTTGCAGACCAATCATTAAATAGTACCATTCCAAAAATATGATCTTCTGCATTTATAGTAGTAATACTTTCTCCCAGCGTAGTATTTTTACCAACAATAAATGCTGTTTCTAACTCAAAATCAAGACGTAGTGATGAACCATATATTGGAGAGGTATGATTGAGAGGTTTATACTGCCCTTTGGGTCTATAAACAGAATCTCCCGATACAATTATAGAGGAAGCTCTACCATGATATGCTACAGGAATATGTCGCCAATTGGGAAGTAATGCATTTTCTGGGTCTCTAAACATTTTACCTACATTGGTAGCATGCTCTATACTTGAGTAGAAGTCGGTATAATCCCTGATATCTACAGGTAAATGCATACTAGCATTTGCTTGAGCTACCAAAATAATATCTTTATTTTTTTTTAGTTTTGAATTTGGATCGGTTAAAGCCTTTATAAAATAACGTCGTATAAGAGACCATTTGTGTTTTCCTAGACTAATAAAGTTATTAAGGGAACTAGTATTAAAAGTTTCTTCATAAATAAGAAAATCATCAAAGAGGCCTAGCTCTGCGCATTTAAGCAAATCTATTATTTGATCTCCGATTGCAATGCCAACTCTTTTTCTTCTGTGTTCAGTAGAAAAGATACCAAATGGTAAATTATGAATTGTAAAATCAGTGTCTTTAGGAAGGTTTATCCAGGTTTTCATTATTTTGTTGTTGTTATGAAAAACTGGATAAAAGTTTAATAATTATTGTAGATCGTCTCCATTATCCTTTTAAGATGATTATAATCTTCACCATCTAGCCCTTTCCAGCCTGCTTTTCGATTTTCTAGTACGATAGGCAGGGCTTCTTCCAGTTTTTCTTTTCCTTTTTTGGTAATATAAATATTAAATTTTCTTCGGTCGTTTTTATCCAGTTCTCTGGTAATTAAGTTCTTTTTTTCAAGATTATTCGATAACCTTGTTATTGTAGGACTGTCTTTAAAAGTAATTTCGGCCAATTCCATAGGGTTGATTCCATCATTAGGAGCTAATCGATCCAATATGACAAATTGATCTACAGTAATACCAAGATTATGTGTTTTAAATCTATTTTCTAAATCTTTTTTAACTTTTCTAATAGTTCTATCGATAAAAACTCCATAACTGTTTTTTTGAATATAATCGCCCACAAGTTGTAATTTTAGTAATGCAATATACAACAAAAACAATGGATAATTTAGGGAGAAAATCTTTGATTAATGTAATTAGTCAAGCCAAGATCGATAGTAATTTTGATCAGCAATTTTTAAGGCTTCTTCTGTAACCATTAATGGCTTAAATGTATCAACCATAACAGCTAATTCTTCTGTTTTTACTTTTCCTATACTTCTCTCAGCTGCCCCAGGGTGAGGGCCATGTGGGATTCCTGCTGGATGAAGGGATATATAACCAGTATCAATATCATTTCTACTCATAAAATCACCATCGACATAATAAATTACTTCATCACTGTCTATATTACTATGATTATAAGGAGCAGGAATTGACTGGGGGTGGTAATCATATAATCGAGGGACAAAACTACAAATTACAAAAGTATCTGTTTCAAAAGTTTGATGCACAGGAGGTGGTTGATGAATACGTCCTGTTATGGGTTCAAAATCATGGATTGATAATGCATAAGGATAATTAAAACCATCATAACCTACCACATCAAATGGATGTGTAGCATATACAATATCAAAGATTTCATTTTGTTTCTTAATTTTTATTAAAAAATCTCCTTTCTGGTCATACGTTTCCAATTCTGTAGGTCTTCTTATATCACGCTCACAAAACGGAGAATGTTCTAGTAATTGTCCAAACCAATTTCGATACCGTTTTGGTGTATAAATGGGACTTTTGGATTCTACAATGAATAACCTATTATTTGAATCTTCAAAATGAAATTGATAGATAACTCCACGTGGAATTAGTAGATAATCGCCATAAGAAAAGGATAGATTACCAAGTTGGGTTTTTAGTATTCCTTTTCCTTTATGGATAAAAATAAGCTCATCAGCATCTGCATTTTTATAAAAATAGGATGTTGTAGATTCTTTGGGAGCTGATACGATAATATTGCAATCCGAATTTGTGAGTAATACAATACGACTTTCTAGGTAATCATCTACTTGAGGAGCTTGAAACCCTTTAAGTAAATAGGATTTAATGTTATTTTCCTTAGCTATTTTAGGAATAACGCTTCTTTTGTTTTGTATTGCTTTTACCTGAGTAGGTCTGTGCTCATGGTATAAATTTGACGACATCCCATCAAAACCAACAGTTCCAAAAAGTTGTTCAGCATATAATTTACCGTTCTCTTTATAAAATTGAGTATGTCGTTTATTCGGAATTTCTCCTAGTTTATGATAAAATGGCATAACATTAATTGTTTTAAAAATTAGTTACTTTTTCTATTCAAAAGCCCACATCTCACTATCTAGAAGTCCTTTGCCGTTACCTTGTCTTGCGATAGCTTCTTGTAAATTTTTAGAATTGGTAGTAGCTTCTATAAGTGGATACATAAATCTCCTTGGGATTACTCCAGATGGGTCAAATTCATTAGATCCGTTGGGGTTTGGAGTTAAATTAGGATATCCAGTTCTTCTGTAATCTGTCCATGATTCGATAGAACCCTGCCAGAATAATGCAATATGTTTTTCTTCTATAATTTTTTCTAGACGTTCTTCTTCTGTACTTAGTCCTGTAAAAGTTACGTTGATATCCAGATAGTTTTGGATATCAGCAGTTGCTTCGATCCCCAGCTGTTCCATATTTGCTCGTACTGCATTTTGCAGTGTTGTTTCAGCTCCAAAAGAATCTCCTGATCTTAGTTTTACTTCTGCTTCTAGAAATTTAACCTCTGTATAAGATATTAAAGACAATGGACTGTCAAAATTACTCCAAAACAAACTGGTAGCTCCTCCTGCATCAAATATGGGATAACTACTACCATCTACTATAAAATAAGAATTAAACCTTGGGTCTGATTTCATCAACATGTTTTCTGCCAAAGAGAGATTACCTGTTAATCTACCTTGACTTATGTTGAAAGTAGTTAAGGGGTTTCCATCGGTGATTGATAGGCCGTAAGGGAATGTAGGTTGGTCTTCTAAGGAACTAATGACTGGTTTGTTGAACAATTCTGTAGCTTTATTGGTAGCCAAAGGGTCTCGTTTTATTAAGTGCATTAAATATCTAACTTTTAGAGATCGTGCTGTTTTTATCCATAGGTTTGTATCTCCCCCAAAAAATAAATCATTATTCCCTATCGAAGCAACTCCAGAAGGCTGTGTTAAATTTACAATAGCAGTATTTAGTAATTCTTGAATAGTATTATAGATACTTTCTTGGGTATCATAAGAAGGTTGTAAAATTTCTTCTCCCATAAAAGCATCAGAATATGGGATATCACCCCATAATGTAGTAGCAACTCCAAGACTATATGCCATTAGAACTCTTCCAATTCCTGCTATATGAGGTTGATTATTTTTGTCAGCTTTAGAAATAATCAAATCACAATCTTTTAATACTCCTGCAAAGTACCCGTCGCTCCAAGCATTATTAAGGTCCGATGGAGGAAAGTTATATCTCTCTTGGTCATCTTCTTGTAAGCTTATCCCATTCATATGTTGTACAAAAATGGCTGCTGCTCTATTGCTAACTGTATTTATGTTAAACATTGTTTGTGCTTGAGCTACGGGTATTATTTCAACCGCCTCTACATCAAGTAATCTTCGAGGGTCTTTATTAGTGTCTTCTAAATCACAACTTATTAGTAAACACAAGACTAATATCAAACTGATTTTTTTCATGATTCTTCTATTAAAAATTAATATTAAAATTCACTCCAATACTCTTTGTATTAGGCGCATTTAAATAATCAATACCTAGTGCATTTGTTTGACTGGCTTGTAAGGTTTCGGGATCAATACCATCGTAATTGGTAAATAACAGTAAGTTTCTGCCGACTACAGAGATGCTGAATTCATCAATTAGTTCATTAAACCATTTAGAAGGCAGATTGTATGTCAAAGCAATCTCCCGTAACCTAAACCAATTTACTTCCTGTATTTGTTCTTCTGCGATACCAATAAGTCCATATCTAAACCACCTGTTTGCAGCAAAACCTTGTCCTTGAGGCATAAAATCTACTGGAACAGTATTGGTCTCTCCTGATGTATTTACTCCTTCAAAAACATAATCCTGAGTGTCTCTGGCTTCAGTATCTCTTCCTACACCAAAAGCATTTAATATTGCTCTTGTACCATTATACATGTCACCTCCTTTTCTAATATCCCATAAGAATGTGAAATTCAGATTTTTATAGCGTAAAGTGTTTCGTATTCCTGCTAACCAATCAGGGTTAGGGTCTCCAATTATTCCATCACCATTTACAGTATCTCTTAATGGCCATCCATCATCGCCAATTACTGTTCTTCCTTGATCGTCTTTTAGAAATCTAGAACCAAAAATTGATCCAAAAGGCTGTCCTACAGTAGCACTAGAAAATACCTGTCCTTGGATAGGAAAAGATAGCACTATATTGTCTAGCCCTTCTGGTAAAGATTCTACCAAAGATTTATTTTGACTAAAAGTTACATCCATATCCCATCCAAAGCTTTTGGTTTTGATCAAAGATGTATAAACTGCAAGTTCAAACCCTTTATTTGAGACTTGTCCAGCGTTTTGTATTTGACTTTTAAAACCTGTTCCTGGAGGTAAGCTTACATTTACTATTTGATCATCTGTCAATGAGTTATAGTAGGTAAAATCAATATTCAACCTATTATTAAATAGTTTCATATCGGTTCCGAATTCATAGGTTCTGGTAGATTCTGGTTTTATAGTATTATTACCCAAAATCGTATTTCTTTCTATACCGTTCACTCCATACAAAGGGAAGTTTTGATTAGCAACTGCCAAATCTCCTGAGACTATTCCTTGATCAAAATAGGTAGAGGTAGCATAAACAGGAGCATCATTACCAACAATTCCGTAAGAAGCTCTCAACTTAATAGCATTAATTTTTTCTGAGTCTATATCAAAACCTTCGATGATGTTAAATCCAATACTTGCAGCTGGATAAAATAATGAATTATTGTTTTGTGGTAGAGTAGATGACCAGTCATTACGACCAGATAGATTTAAGAATAAGTAATCCCCAAAATTCAGTTTCAAATCCATAAAAACTCCATATAGTTTTTTTCTTTGTTCTAAATCCCATGTTTGTGAAATAGTAGAAGCATTAGATAATGAGATAAGCCCAGCAGAGCCCAAAGGTTTACCTTCTGCGCCTTGAATAGTTGCTTTTTTATTGTAAAAGTTATGACCTACGATCAGGTTCATTATCAGTTTATCTGATAATTGGTTATTATAAGTAACTAATAAATCAGAATTGATTTCTGTTGAGTTGATATCAATTTTACGAATAGATCCTAAAAAACCTCCTGCATTTGCACCAATATCATAAAATTGTAATTGTTGATCTGTGTAATGGTCTCCTCCTAATTTGTAACTAACCGTAAGGTTTTTGTCAATTTTAAATTCGGGATTAACATATCCTATTATTCGATTTACATTATCAGAGTTTTTATTTTTGGCAATATTAAAATACGGATTGTCAAACTCCTGAGCTCTTCTTCCTCCATTTGGTAAGGTATAAGTGTTGGGGTCTCTCCATGCATTTCCTCCATTTAATCCATTAGCAGGGTCAAAACTTGTGGCATTAAAATATAATCCTATTCCAATACCAGAACGATTTTGCCCTCGTAACGCCTTATTGTCTGAACCAGAATTAATGTAAGCTAAAGAAGAATTAAGTTTTAATTTTTCTGAGATATGTAAACTGTGATTTATTCTCATTGATGTTCTCGAAAAATCAGTATTTCTTTGGACTCCAGTTTGTTCTAATTTGGCCAAAGAAAGGTAATAGGTAGATTTTTCTGTTCCTCCAGATATTGAAATATGATTATCTAGGCTAATCCCATTCTGAAAAAAGTTGTCATATAGATTATCTACTGGAGAGACAGGAGTACCATTTCCTTCTCCAAGAGCTACAATAAAACCATTTCTATCATAAGGGTTGTTTCCTCCATCATACTCTAGGCTAGAGAATGGTGCTCCCCAAGAAAAAGGAGGGCCAGTAAGAAAAGTATTTGCAAATCCATAGGTAAAATCACCTGTAGTAATAGCATCAGGAAGTGCAGTTCCTGCAGGAGCATAAGTTCCTTTTGCATATCTGTTTTGGCGCTCAGGAACATCGGTTACTGTACTTACATTAATTGAACTTTTAATATTCACTTTCAAATCTTTATTTCTTTTCCCTTTCTTAGTATTAATGATTATAGCACCATTTGCAGCTCGAATACCATATAATACCGTTGATGCTGGACCTTTAAGAATTGTTAAAGATTCTATATCATGAGGATTTATGTCAATAGCTCTGTTTGCTTGTGCTACTCCACCAATACTTTCTCGATCATTACCAAACTTAAACTGATCATTACTGATAGGTACTCCATCAATTATATATAATGGTGTATTTGTACCACTAATAGAGGTGTTACCTCGGATAATTATGTTAGTTGCTGCTCCAGGATCTCCTTGTGATGAAGATACTTGTACTCCTGCTATTTTTCCGCTCAAGCTTCCAGATATACTTACTTCTCCTGTTTTTTGTATATCACTTGATTTTATATTAGTAATAGAATAGCCTAGTTCTTTTTTATTAGATTCTATTCCAGCTGCTGTTACAACCACTTCTTCTAAAGATTCAGAGTCAGATTGCATCTGAACTTTTAAATTGTTTTGTACAGAGAATACTTTGGTCTTAAATCCAATATAACTAAAAGATATTTCTTTTATTTCATCTGGAATAGTGAGTTCATAATTACCATCAAAATCTGTGGTGGTTCCATGTTGTGTTCCAATTAATAGTACATTGACTCCAAAAAGAGGAATTCCTTGGTCATCAATAACTGATCCCGTAATTTTTTGCTGTGCATAAGAGTAAGAGGATATACTCATTATGACAATAAATAGAATTTTTGTTTTCATGTCATTTAATATTAAAACATTTGTTTAGTGGTTGAGAGGCTTATTAGTTCCCTTTGGATATCTCATATCTTCAACAAGGAGTTGTATTTCTTGAGAAGGAGGGGGGAAAAAACGAACGACACTCAAGGCTACTATAAAGTTGAGAGTCATCCCAACAATCCCAATTCCTTGAGGTGAAATGCCAAATAAATAAGTCTCTGGATCGGCATCTAGGAATTTAAAATAAATTATATAAGAAACTGAAAAAATCATACCAGTAAGCATTCCAGCAATAGCCCCTTGGCTATTCATTTTTTTATAAAATATGCCTAGAAAGATAATGGGGAAAAAAGCAGAAGCAGCAATACTAAAAGCGAGTGTAGTAGTTTCTGCAACAAAGCTTGGAGGATATATACCAAAATAAATTCCAACTCCGATAGAAAAAGCAGATGCTATTCTTGCAATCATAAGCTCTTGTTGTTCACTCAACTTATGATTGATCTGCTTTTTGAATAAATCATGAGCAATTGATGTTGAAATTACTAAAAGTAATCCTGCAGCAGTAGAAAGTGCGGCTGCTAAACCTCCTGAGGCAACAAGGGCAATTACCCAATTAGGAAGTTTTGCCATTTCAGAAGTAGCAAGAAATATAATATCACTGTCTACAAAAAGTTCATTATTGTTAGAGTTTGTGTATTGAATTATTCCATCTTGGTTTAGATCTGTAAATGTAATAAGACCTATTTCTTCCCAAGTTTTGAACCATGATGGCATATCTATATAGTGTTGATTACTCACTGTTTCAATAAGAATGTATTTTGAAAAAGCTCCAATAGCAGGGATTGCTAAAAACATTAAGGCTATAAAAAAAAGAGCATATCCTCCTGATTTTCGAGCATCACTAACCTTGGGTACTGTGAAAAAACGAACAATTACATGAGGTAAACCAGCTGTTCCTATCATCATTGTTGCAATAATGGCAAACATTTCTATTTTGCTTTTTCCTCCAGTTGTATATTCACTAAACCCTAATTCTTGATGTAACCCATCTAGTTTATCTAATAGATATACACCAGAACCATCATTGAGTGTGCTACCTAATCCAAACGAAGGTATCATTTGATTTGTAAGCATGATAGAAATGAATATACAAGGAGTAATGAATGCAGTTAGAAGTACTATGTACTGTGCTATTTGAGTATATGTAATTCCTTTCATACCCCCCAATACAGCATAAAAGAAAACAATAGCAGCCCCAATAAATACGCCTGTATTTATATTTACTTCAAGGAATCTAGAAAAAACAATCCCAACTCCTCTCATCTGTCCTGCCAAGTATGTAAAAGAAATAAATAGTGCACAGATGACAGCTATAAAACGAGCTTTGTTTGAATAATAACGATCTCCTACAAAATCTGGAACTGTATATTTACCAAATTTTCTCAGATATGGAGCAATAAGAAGTGATAAAACAACAAAGCCTCCAGTAGCTCCTAAAAGATATACACTTCCTCCGTATCCAAAAAAACCAATTAATCCAGGTAGAGAAATAAAAGCAGAAGCCGACATCCAGTCTGCCGCAGTAGCCATTCCGTTTAATATAGGATGTACTCCGCTATTGGCTACATAATAATCTTTTGTTGATTTTGCCCTAGTACGTATTGCGATAAAAATATAGATAGCAAAAGTAAGGGCAACAAATAAATAGGTATATGTAATTACATTCATAAAATATTGATTTCTTATTAACCTTAAAATAGATTAGTCATTAACATCGTATTTTTTATCTAGTTTGTTTATAAGGTATATGTAGATTATGATGATAAGTAGAAAAGATATGATTGATCCTTGTTGAGCAAACCAAAAACCAAGTTTAAAACCTTTTATCTTAATTGTATTTAATGATTCTACAAAAAAAACAGGAATGACAAAAGAAACTATTGCCCATGCAATTAACAATATGGTTAGGTATTTTATGTTTTCTTTCCAGTATTTTTGATTATTTGATAACATATTGGTTTAAATTATGAAGCAATGATAAATATAATTATTTTCAAATGCAACTATTTTATTTGAAAATATTTTATTTGAAAATATTTTTTGTAAAAATAATTTAAAAGTGTAATGCCTTGAAATATATGTTGATATAAAATTAAAGGCTAAGGTTTATAGGGGGTAAGGAAGAAAAGAAAAAGAATAGTGTAATAGAGGAAAGAAAAATACCTTAAAAGTTAAAACCTGGGAATAAAACTTAATGTTTATAAATTGGTAGTGAGTAGTGAGTAGTGAGTAGTGAGAAAATTTACTGTCAAGCGATTATTTTTTTTAGGGGTGTACATAAAGAAAACCTCTGGAGAGAGACTTAAAGTGAATTGTTGTGTAATAATTTATGGATTGCTTTGCACAAAGAGTGAGAGCACTGTTTGTGACAGACTTTTCTAATTGCCTTTAGTTTCTATTATTTGAACATCACTTTGTTTTAAAACTACCCGATTATTTTCTTTATCAATTAAGTACTCTGAACTTTGATCATCAGCTTTAGCAACACCATTTATAAATCTTTTAGCATTTCTATAGATAGGTTTTATTTTTATATTTCCATCTAAAGCGTAGCTATAGCAAAGACAAAATATTTGATCAAAGGAATTTACGAAGTATTATGTTGATTTGTTTTTCAAAGCTAAGAAAATTTCCATTTCTATCCAGAGGGATAAGGAAGTAATAATGTTTTATGTTTGTTCTTTAGCTTTAATATAAGGCTTTTCAAAATATCGATTTAATATCGTAATGAAGAAATTTTCCGTTCTGGAATTTAATATTCTTCCTTTTTTTAGAATAAAACACTGTTATTTTTTATAAGAACTACTATGGGAAATTATCGTAAAAATTAAAACGTATTATCTACTTGGTGTTGTTTTAAATATAAGGTAACTCCCATTTCTTTGGCTTCTTTTTTAAATATTCCAGGAGTTTTCTCAAAATGTTTTTTAAAACATTTTGAGAAATATTTAGGATCATTAAATCCTGTCATAAAAGAAGCTTCGGATATATTATATCCATATTGGGTAATTAAAATAGCGGCCTTTTTTAATCGGAGCAAACGTACAAAATCTACTAGGCTATGTCCTGTAAGAGCTTGGCATTTGCGATATAAACTAGAGTATCCCATATGTAAGGATTCTGCCAGCTCTTCCATCTTAAAATCAGCATCACCCAATCTAGCATTTATATGTGTCATAAGGTTTTCTAGAAAAATCTCATCCAAAGATTTTTCTACAATTACCTTGGGACGACTTATGATCTCTTTTCTATATTTTGAAATGATATGTTCTCTTGATAACAGGATGTTTTTTACTTTTAGTAATAGTTCATTAGTATTAAAAGGTTTATTGATGTATTCTATTGCTCCCGATTTTAATCCAGAAATTTTGGCATTGGTAGAGTTTTTTGCTGTGAGTAGAACAACAGGAATATGCATGACCATAGGATCTTTTTGGATTTTTTTGCACATTTGGATTCCATCTAGCTTTGGCATCATAATATCGCTGAGAATAAGGTCAGGAATATTGGTTTTGGCATAGCAATAGCCTTCTTCGCCATTTTCTGCCAGAATAATATTATAGTCATTACACAAAAGTTCTTTTAATAAAGATTGCAAATCATAATTATCTTCTACAACAAGAATAGTTTGCTTTGAGGGATCTACTTTTTCTTTACTATTAGACGTTTGCTCTTCAATACAGGTATGAGTAGCAACCTCTTCTGTCTCGTGTATTGTAATTCTTTCTGAATCACTATACGCATCTTCTGTAATAGGAAATTTGATCGTAAATGTCGTACCCTCTGTAGGATTAGAATCAACCTTAATTTTACCTTTATGCAGGTTCATCAATTCTTTGGTGAGTGCTAATCCAATACCAGTACCTTTATTTTTTTTACCAATATTAGATTGATAAAATAGCTTAAAAATATGTTTCAATTCTTTATCGGGAATTCCAGGCCCAGAATCTATAACAGATAGTTTTATTTTTTTCTTACTATTGACTGGCACAATGTTTAAAAAGATATTCCCCTCTTTGGGAGTAAACTTAAAAGCATTAGAAAGTAAATTATAGATCACATGCTCTAATTTCTCTTTATCATACCATGCCACTGGTAAATTTTTGGGACAATTGATGACAAAATCAATTTTTCTTTTTCTTGCCAGTTCCTTAAATGATAACGAGATGGTATGTATATCTCTATGCAAATCATTTTTGGTGACTGTAAGTCTTAGGGTTTCTAATTCTTTATTTCTTACCAATGTTAATTCTCGTGCAATTCTAGAAAGGCGTTTAGTATTGTATGATATAATATTCAAGCGTTGTTTTAATAATAGGTTGCCGTTTTTCTCTGCCTTTTTTAGCATGTCATCTATGGGGCCTAAGATTAAGGTGAGAGGAGTTTGAATCTCATGTGACATTTTTGCAAAGAAATTCATCTTTAAATCATGTAGTTCATTTTCTTTTTTATGATTGATTTTTTCTAGAAACAATTTCTTTTTTAGTACATACCACCTTCTTACCCCGTATGCCATAAGTGCGAGTATGGCTAAATAAAAAATATATGCCAGAGGAGTGTTCCATAGTGGTTGGTGTATTTGAATAGCGATACTTTTTTGTGGAAGGTTCCAGACTCCTTTTTTTGTACCTGTTTTTACCTCAAATGTATACTCTCCAGGAGGGATATTTGTATACGTAGCCAAGCGTTCGGATTGACTGGTAATCCAATCTTCATCAAACCCCTTAAGTCGATATGCATAATAATAACTAGGGTTTAGTATATTATCGATAGCATAAAACCTAAAGGAGAAATAGGATTGATCATGCTCTAATTCTAGAGAGTTAACATCAGATATCTCAGTCTTTACCATAGATGGTAATAAGGAATATACTGGTTGATTTAGTATCTCTACACTATTGATATACAATCGTGGATTGGCAACCTTTTCTTTTATTTTTTTGGGATCAAAACTATTGATCCCCTTGACTCCTCCAAAATATAAATGCCCTTGAGGATCTTTAAATTTACTTCTGGCTAGAAACATATTATCTTGAAAACCATCTGTATCATAATAGGTTTTTATAGACTTGTTTTTAATATCCAGATGGTTGATACCATTATTTTTAGAACTGAGCCATAAACCACCTTCATTATCCTTGAGAATAGCATGAAATATTTTTCCTTTGATAGACGCTATATCTTCAAATGTAGTATAGGTCGTATTACTGATATTAAATCTCAATAATTTACCAAGCTCATTAATCAACCATATATCATCTACGTCACCTAGCACCATTGATTTAACTGCATGAATCTGGCCTTTTGAATTTTTGTTTTTTGGTGAATAATCAATAAATGTAGAAAGACCGAGAGTAGTAACATCTTCATCAAACTGAAGCAAGCCTGCGTTATATTGTCCTAGCCAAATTGTACCAGTGTTATCCTCAAGAATACTTTCTGTGTTGCTCCCTTTTAATCCATTAGTATTATGATCAAAAATAGCAATAGGTTTTAAATTTGGAGCGTATAGATTGATCGATAGATTTGATCCTGCCCAAATACGACCCTTAGAGTCACAAAAAACAGTACGTACATCTTTGGCTTCTTGTTGATTAGAGTTGTATACATTTACTTTTTGAAAAGTATTATTGACAGTACTATAACACCACAAACCATTTTTATAGGTGCCGAACCAAATATTTGATTGCTTATCTTCTGTAATAGATTGAATATAAAACCCTTTATTTAATGGTAAATCATTAAAATATTGTGTTTCATGCATAGTACCATCCTCATTATAAGTTATCCTAGTTAACCCAGAACCATCTGTTCCTACCCATAAAACACCTTTAGAGCTTTTGAAAATACTCAATACTCTAAGTGGGGTATTATTTTCTGAGCCTTCATGATATTTGATATCATTATTACTATTAGGAAGAATATTAAGTCCCCCATAATTAGTAGTTATCCATATATTACCATGATTATCCTCATTTACATCCAGAATAGTATTACTGCTTAAAGAAAACTCATTTGAATACTGTCGTGTAAACAAATCGATCTCACCAGTAGTACTATTTATTTTGTACAATCCACCACCATCAGTTCCTCCCCATATATATCCATCCTTACTGCAAAATAGGGTAAGAAACATTTCTTTATTAATATTAAACCGTTCCCGTTCAAAAAAAGAATCCTGAATAAATCGTTCTTGTATGGGGTCATAAACAAACAATCCATATGTTTCTGTACCTATCCATAGTTTATTATTGTTGTCTGTAGTAAGAATAATACTACTAGGGTAATTAGAGAATGCACCTACTAGTTCGGTTATCTGTTCCGATATTAGTGAGTACTTATAGATAGCACCCTTACTAGTGCTCATATAAATATCTGATGCGTTTATAACCTCTATATCCGTAATGTTTTTGATATCGGGTGCTATATCAGAGATATTGATAATATGATATAGTTTGGAGTTGGTGTATCTGTATATGCTTCCCTGTTTCGAGCTTAACCAAACATTATTCTCTTTTACAACAATAGAATTTATAATTTCATTTTCTGGCAACGAAGGAGTAATATCTTCAAACTGCTCAGAATTTGCCGTATACTTTGATAGCAAACCAGACCGTGATATGATCCAAATATTCTTATCGTAATCAACCAGTAGATTGTTTATAAAATCATCATGCTCAATATCAGGAAAAATGACTCTGTCATTAATCAACTTATAGTCATAACCATTATAGACTAATATTCCATTATCACACAACATCCATATAGTACCCAATGCATCCTGAATTGTTTTGGTAGGAAGCACAAACCTATTATCGTTGACAGGCGATAAATGCTTGAAATTTGTATGATTTTGACTATACAAAAAAGAAAAACACCCTATAAAGATGGTCAATAAATAAAACTTCTTTGATTTGAACATAAAAATGACTTTTTTTAATTCGTAAGCCTTCTTTTTCAACTACATCGATTCATTTGTATCTCACTTATTTGCCATAATATCAATGATGAACGATATAAACAAAATAAGAATATATATTCTTTGATAAATATTTTAACAGAGAAGATAAATTATTGTGTGAAATAATGTTAAAGATATTAATAAATTTTACAAAAAAAAGGGACTATAGATTGGAAAGCAATGCAATGTAGTAGTCTAATTCGTCAAAAAGGTGGACAAAATAAGCGTAGGTAGATTCAAATATCAAATAACCCTCCTAATTGCTCAAAATATCATCTTTTTTACAAAATGTAACCGTCATATTTGAATTCCAGTAGTTTAATATTAAAAGAACATACATGAATTCCAGACGAAATTTTGTTAAAAAAACAGCTCTTGCCAGCGCAGGAGTATCTCTACTTTCTAATTTATCTTTTGGTAGGATAATGAACTCTTCCGATAAGAAGCTTAAACTTGCTTTTATAGGAGTTGGATTAAGAGGGATGAATCATTTTAACAATGCTATCAATAGAAAAGATGTTGATATAACAGCTGTTTGTGATATCGACCCTGAGCGAATCAAAGTAGCATTAAAAAAAATAGAAGAAGCTGGTTTTTCTAAACCAAAGGTATTTGGAAAAAATGAGCATGATTATAAAAACTTACTTGCATTAAGCGATGTCGATGCGGTCATCATATCCACCCCATGGTTATGGCATACCAAAATGGCTGTAGATACAATGAAAGCTGGTAAATATACAGGACTAGAAGTATCTGCTGCCAATACAATAGAAGAATGCTGGGATTTGGTAAATACGCATGAAGCCACTGGGTCTCATTTGATGATCCTAGAAAATGTAAACTACCGCAGAGATATACTTGCTGTTTTAAATATGGTAAAGCAAAATGTATTTGGCGAACTAGTACATTTTAGGTGTGGTTATCAGCATGATCTTCGTTTTGTAAAATTAAACGATGGCAAAACAGCCTATGGTAAAGGAGTAGAGTTTGGAGAAAAAGGAATCTCAGAATCCAAATGGAGAACTCAACATTCTGTTTTAAGGAATGGAGATGTATATCCTACTCACGGTGTTGGTCCTGTTGCTACAATGTGTGATATAAACAGAGGAAATCGTTTTGTTTCGTTAAGCTCAAATGCCTCCAAAGCCATAGGGTTGCATAATTATATAGTAAAACATGGCGGTAAAGAACATCCAAACGCAAAAGTAAAATTCAAACAAGGAGATGTTATTACCACTACTATAGAAACCGCCAAAGGCGAGACCATTATTGTAACACATGATTGTAATTTGCCCAGACCCTACTCATTAGGGTTTAGAGTACAAGGAGCCAATGGATTATGGGAAGTAGACGGAAACCGTATATATATAGAGGGGCAATCAAAACCACATCAATGGGATGCAGCAGATGAATGGCTAAAAAAATATGACCATCCTTTATGGAAAAAATATGGAGATTTTGCTATGGGTGCAGGGCATGGAGGAATGGATTTCTTTGTTCTTAATGCATTTGTAGAAGCAGCAAAAGAAAATATAGCTCCGCCCCTTGATGTGTATGATGCTGCCGCATGGAGTGCAATAACCCCTCTTTCTGAGCTATCAATAGAAAATAATGGAGAACCACAAGATTTCCCAGATTTCACCAGAGGTATGTGGGTAAAACGTACCCCTCATGACTGGATGAATAATAAGTACTAAATAACTAAATCACATTACTATATGGAAAAACTAAGGACCCTTTTATTGATCTTTATGTGTGCAATTACAAGCACCATAATAGCTCAAAAGAAAACAATAACAGGAACTGTCTATGACAAATCCGATATGCCTATCGTTGGCGCTTCCATCATAATTAAAGGTACAACTGAAGGAGTTTCTTCAGATTTTGATGGAAACTATACCATAGAAGCTAGTGAAACAGATATTCTTGAAATATCATACATGGGATATCTTACCCAAGAAATAAATGTTGGCAGTCAAACAAAAATAAATGCTGTATTACAAGAGGATATAAGTATGTTGGACGAAATTATTGTAGTAGCCTATGGGACACAAAAGAAAGAAACCATTACCTCGTCAATAGTAAACATTAAATCAGAAGAACTAAAAGACATAACCACCCCAGATGTAACGACGATGCTACAAGGAAAAGTTGCGGGAGTACGTTTGGGAGCATCCAGTGGTAGTCCAGGGGCAATACCTAATATATTAATACGAGGAACCTCCTCTTTGGGAGGAAATATAACTCCTTTGTGGGTGGTAGATGGTGTTATACAGCCTAATGTACCCATAGTAAACCCCAATGATGTACAATCTATATCGATACTCAAAGATGCCTCTGCAACATCACTATATGGATCTCGGGGAGCAAATGGGGTTGTTATAGTAACTACAAAACGAGGAACTTCTGGTAAATCAGAAATAACTGTAAGTTCTAAAGCCGCTATAAATACCTTTAATACTGGGAAATTTGAGGTGATGAACTCTCAACAACTATATGAATATCATACTCAATTTGGAAATTCTCAAGATTGGTTTACCCCAGAATTGTTAAACAGAGATTATGACTGGTTAGGTAATGGAACTCAAGACGGTTTTGTAAAAGATGTAAACGTATCATTTACCTCAGGAACAGAAAAACTAAACCTCTATATCAATGGGGGCTATTATAATGAAACAGGAACCTTAAAAGGTAATGAGCTAGATAGATATACATACCGTATGAATTTGGATTATGATATTACAAAACGTTTAAAGCTAAGCCCTAAATTATCGTTTAGTTTTGATAATAGAGATAGAATTGCCCAAGCTCCTTTGTACCAATTATATCTTAATCTCCCTTGGGATAACCCATATAATGCAGAGGGACAACTAATCAATGCAGAAGAAGATTCTGATTGGTTGGGTAGAGATGAAGTTAATTACTTATATGATCAACAGTGGAATTATTCATCAAACGATATATTTAATCTGAGTTCTAACTTTGATTTTGAATATGAGATCGTACCTAACCTATTATTTAGATCTGTAAATAATTTTACTTATTACCGTTCAAAATCAAAAATATATGTGGACCCAAGGTCAATCGCAGGAGAAGCTACAAAGGGGAGGATTACCGATGATTTATCAGAGCGGTTTACTAAATTAACTACACAAACACTACAGTATTCTAAAACATTCGGGGAGCATTCTCTACTAGCTTTGGGAGGATATGAATATAACGATTATGTGTTTGAAAATGTAAATGTAACAGGTAATGGTATTATCGCAGGTACAGAAGTATTAAATGTTGCCAGTGAAGCTGGTGATATTGTTGGTAGTAAGAGTGACTATGCTTTGCAATCATTCTTTCTTGCAGCCGATTATGGATATAGTGACCGATATTTTCTAAAAGCATCTGTACGTAGAGATGGTGCATCCAATTTTGGATTGGATAATCAATATGGTAATTTCTTTGCCCTTGGTGCGGGGTGGAATATTCATAATGAAGCTTTCTTTAACAGTTCTGCCTTCAACGAACTTAAATTACGAGTAAGTTATGGGTCTGTAGGAAATAGACCATCATCTTTATATCCTTATCAAGGAACCTATCGATTGGATACCCACTATACAGGGACCCCTGGAGCTATCTTAAATCAATTAGGAAATCCTGATCTAAGCTGGGAAAAAACCTATGAAGCGAATATTGCACTAGATACTAGATTATTCAATAGAGTAAGTGCAACATTTGAGTATTATAATAAGGATACTTCTGATCTATTGTACTTTGTAAATTTACCAGATGTAACAGGGTATAGTGGATTTTGGGAAAATGTAGGAGGACTTACCAATAAAGGTTTTGAGGCCTCAGTCTCTATAGATGTCATAAAAAGTAGGAATTTTGACTGGGATCTCGGATTTAATATTGGAGTAAACAGAAATGAGATTACAGAGTTATTTGATGGGCAAACAGAAATCCCTAGAGACTCTAAAATTTTTAAGATAGGAGAAGATTCTAATGCATGGTATATAAGAAAATGGCTTGGCGTTGATCCCGATAATGGAGACCCGCTTTGGGAAGTAGTAGACCCAGATACAGGAGCGCGTACAGAAACCAATAATTGGAACGATGCAACCCTACAAGTAGTGGATACATCATCACCAGATTTTACAGGAGGCTTTGATTCTAGACTGAGTTACAAAAATGTATCACTTTCTGCTAATTTTAATTTTACCAAAGGAGGAAAACTATATAATAGTGCCAGAGAGCTATTTGACTCAGATGGATTCTATTTAGCATTTAACCAGCAAGTGCTAGCTGATGATTCGAACCGATGGGAAAAACCAGGAGACATAGCTACGCATCCATTGGCTATAGAAGGAGGTAATAACAATTCAAACAAACGTTCCTCTCGTTATTTGGAAGACGCAAGTTACCTGAGAATGGCAAATGTTACCTTATCATACAACTTACCACAAGATGTACTCAAAAAAATAGGTATAAGCAACCTTAATATATATGTCTCAGGAGATAATTTATTGACATTCACAAACTATAGTGGCGTAGATCCAGCAGTTACAGGTAACCCAAATGACCGTACAAATATTGGTTTATCAGGAAACCCAGGGATAACATATCCAATACCAAAACGATATGTGTTGGGTGTCAATTTATCATTTTAAAAATATTATAAAACTAATAGTATGAAAAAATTAATAATACTACTGCCAGTTTTTACATTGATACTTCATTCTTGTGATTTGGAAACAAATCCATATGAGGAGATTTCTGTAGAAGAACTGTTTTCTGATCCAGAATCAATAGAAACAGCTACAATTGGTAATTATGCATTGCTAAAAGGAGATAAAGGTTTTGATGGTTGGGTAGATGATCTGCATAGAATATCAGAGTATGGAGGAGATAACATCAGCCTTAGCGGGGGGACAACCGATCATTTGTTCTTTTTATATAATTACCAATCTATAAAAACGAATTCTCGAGTAGAGCGATTTTGGCGTAATTCTTATAAAATAGTAGTAGGATGTAATATAATTATAGAAAAAATTACAGAAGGAGAATCTGTTGAAACAGACCAATTATTGGGCGAAAATTATTATTTAAGAGCCCTTACCTATTTCCAAATGGGTAATGTATTTGGTAGGCCATATAATCAAGGAGCTTCTGGATTATCGGTTCCTCTAAAGCTTACATCTGATATAGAAGACAGACCAGATAGAAACACTATAGAAGAAGTATACACACAAGTCATCAAGGATTTAGAAAAAGCAGCATCTTTAATGACAGTAAATAAAGGAGCTTCTTTTGCTTCAAAAGAGGCAGCAGAAGCACTGTTGTCTAGAGTATATTTGTATAAAGAGGATAATATAAGAGCAGAAGAATATGCAAATAAGGTGATTCAATCAGGGAGCTATTCATTGCTTCCAACAAGTCAGTTTTCTAAAATGAATACTTTGAGGCCTGATGAGAATAACGAAGCTATTTTTGCAGTAACCTTAACCTCTGCATCTGATCTTTTAGGTAATTTTGATGACTGGTATACGATAGGATCTTTTTATGCCACTGTAGATGGTAATGGATGGGGAGAAATGTATGCTTCGAGAAGCTATTTAGACCTTATCGATAAAAACCCTGAAGATGCAAGGAAAGAATTTATAGAACCTCAATATGAAGAAGATGATAACGAAGAGAAAATACCTGCGGTTTATTGGATAAATGATGAATATACCTATGAGTTTAGAAATACAACTGAGAGTGGAGGAGTCGTTACTTTTGAAGAAGAAGGAACCACATATACAGTAGCTTCTGAAATGGTAGACGGCAGAACTGTATATTATTTTAATGGCCCAGACGGAAGGCAAGATGTTACCAAAGGGTTTGATCTCAAAAAGCGTAATGGACATCCAAAATTCTATATCCTCAAAGCTTCATTACAAGAAGATGATATACATATGTGGTCTCCTATGGTTTCTCGCCTATCTGAAATGTATCTGAATATTGCAGAATCACAGGCAAAGAGAGGAATGGATCAATTAGCACTAGATAATGTAAACATTATTAGAGAAAGAGCAGGTATTCCTACCTATGCATTGGCTGATATTCCCGCAGGAAAAACAATACTAGATATCGTTCTAGAAGAACGAAGATTAGAGTTTGCTTATGAAGGACACAGGAAATATGATGTATATAGAAATGGTCGTACTATGGATAGAAAATATCCAGGAACACATTTAAATGGTACGAATGCCTTTCTAGAAATCCCTGCTACGCATCCTAGAGTAGTAGAATATATCCCAGAACAACAGATTATTTTACAACCCTCGCTGATTCAAAATGATTAATATTTAATAACATAGGTTCCTTTTTTAGGAGCCTATGTTATCTTTATCTATACCAAGACCATGCTAATTAACCCCTACAAAATCTGGACAACACTTTTATTAGTATTCTTTTTGTGTTCTTGTGAGAATGCAGTAGATAAGCTCTCATCAGAAAAGTTATTTACCAAAGTTCCTTCAGAAATAACAGGAGTAACTTTTCAAAATAAAATATTAGAATCAGAACAATTACATTATTATAAATATCTATATATCTATATAGGAGGAGGAGTAGCCGCAGCAGATTTTAATAATGATGGGTTAAAAGACCTTTTTTTTACCTCTAATATCTATCATAATAAACTTTTTTTAAATAAAGGAAACTTTAAGTTTGAAGATATTACCCCAAAAACAGGAATAGAAAAAAGAGCAGGTTTTGATACAGGAGTATCTGTTGTTGATATCAATAATGATGGGTTTTTAGACATATATATCAATAGAGCTGGTTGGTATCAAGGAGATCAGAAGTTAGCAAATATGTTATACATCAATAATGGGGATCTTACATTTACAGAACAAGCAGAAGACTATGGTTTGGCAGACACCAATAGATCAATAGCGTCAACATTTTTTGATTATGATAAAGATGGAGATTTAGATGTTTATATAGCAAATGCCCCTGCCGATTTTGATTTATCTGGTAAAATACTGGATATAAAAGAGATTCAGAAAAGTAAGCACACACAAACATTCAGAAGCAGTGATCGATTGTATAATAACGATGGCAAAGGAAACTTTACAGATGTTTCTATACAAGCAGGCATATTACCTGATCTGGGGTTTGGACTGAATGCTCAGGTAGGGGATCTTAATCATGATGGTTGGCCAGATATTTATGTGTCTAATGATTTTATTAGCCCTGATTTTGCGTATATCAATAATAAAAACGGGACTTTTTCAGAACAAAGAAATACACTTTTTAAGCATATTTCCTATTACAGCATGGGAAGCGATATTGGTGATATCAATAATGATGGGTTTAATGATTTGATGGTATTGGATATGAGCCCAGAAGACCATATTCGATCAAAAACAACCATGTCTATGATGTCTATTGATCGATTTAATCAAATGACTCAAAAAGATCATCACCATCAATACATGCATAATGTAATGCAACTTAATAATGGAAATAACACTTTTAGTGAAATAGCGCATTTGGCTGGGCTTGCTCAAACAGATTGGAGCTGGTCTGTACTTTTTGCCGATTTTGATCTAGACGGTCTAAATGATATTTATGTTACCAATGGTATCTATAGAGATGTTGTTGATCGAGATATGAATATCGAGATTAACAAGACAATAGATCAGAAAAAAAATAATCTGAAAGAAAAAGATTTCTATGAATTTACTCAGAAATTACCCCAACAGAAATTAACGAATTACTTGTTTAAGAATAAAGGGAACCTTGAATTTGAGAATATAACAACAGATTGGTCAGATCAACAGCCAACCTTTTCAAACGGAGCCGTATATGTAGATTTAGATAATGATGGGGATTTAGATATCGTAACCAATAATCTAGATGAAGATGCGACTATATTAAGAAATAATGCAAGAGAAATTGGGAAGCATAATTTTTTACAAATAGATTTTAAAGGATCAAAAGGAAATAAATTTGGCGTAGGCACAAGGGTAATAATCCATCAGAATAATGGTACAATACTAACCAGACAACTTATAAATGCCAGAGGGTACCTCTCTTCTATGTCAAACACATTACATTTTGGGGTAGGAAAAGAAACTATAATTCCCAAAATAGAAATCATTTGGCCCAATGGTCATACCCAATCTTTGACCAATGTAAAAACAAATCAATTACTACATATTGATTATACAAAAAGCATAGAAAAATCAGATCAAAATACAGAGGAAGAAGCGAGTAAGATGTTTACTCAAAAGATGTTTGATTTTAAACATAGAGAAACTTTTTTTAATGATTTTGACAAACAATTATTATTACCCCAGAAACTATCCCAGACAGGTCCTGCAATAGCAAAAGCTGATCTTAACAATGATGGTTATGAAGAACTTTTTATAGGAGGGGCGCATAATCAAGCAGCGCAATTATTTATTGTTTCAAAAGATGGTAGTTATAGTACGGTGCCTGTTCGGGATTTTATCAAAGACAGTATCTATGAAGATGTAGGAGCTTGTTTTTTTGATGCAGATAATGACGGTGATAAAGATTTATATGTAGTAAGTGGGAGCTATGAGTTTGGTGCTGATTCTCCACTGTTACAAGACAGACTATATATAAATAAAGGGAACTTTACCTTTAGCCGCTCGCAATCAATGCTACCAATTATGCATACCTCAGGGTCGGTAGTAAAGGCTTCAGATTTTGATAATGATGGCGATATAGATCTATTTGTAGGAGGACGTATCATACCAGGAAAATATCCGTATTCTCCATCAAGCCATATATTACTTAATGAAAATAACCGATTTATAGACAAAACAGAAGATTTAGCACCCGAAATAAAAAAGATTGGCATGGTTACTAGTGCTGAATGGAGTGATATCGATAATGATAATGATCTTGATCTTATCGTTACAGGAGAATGGATGGGGATCGAGGTTTTTATTAATAACAATGGATTGCTTGCAAAAAAAGAAACATATAATAAGTTAGCCTCTGCAAAAGGCTGGTGGAATAAGATTGTAATAGCTGATATTGATAAGGATGGTGATAAGGATATAATAGCAGGAAATCTGGGGGTAAACTACAAGCATAAAGCGTCTGTTGAAAAACCTTTTCATGTTTATACAAATGATTTTGATAATAACGGAACAGAAGATATCATATTGGCAAAATATTATAAAGACAAACAAGTTCCTGTACGAGGCAAACATTGTACGGCACAGCAATTACCATATCTAAAAGAAAGAATAAAAACATATAGTGATTTTGCTACCAGTGATATTCAGCAAATTATAGGAGAAAAATTTACCGCTGCAATTCATTATCAAGCTACCGAGTTTAGATCAGGTATTTTTATAAATACTAGTAATGGTTTTGATTTTAAACCATTTCCTATAGAAGCGCAAATGAGCCCTATTAATAGTATTCTTTATGAAGATTTTGATAATGATAAGATTAAAGATTTACTCATGGCAGGAAATAATTACCATGCTGAGGTCGAAACAACCCGATCAGATGCTGGTATCGGAATCTATCTAAAAGGAAAAGGAAATAAAATGTTCCAACCTCAAAAGAATAATGAAATAGGATTTTATGCAGATAAAGATGTTAGAAATATGGTAGTACTAGATGCTCCCAAAAAGAAAGTAGTCATTGTAGTCAATAATAATGATACTCCTCAATTATATACAGTAAACAATTAACTCATCATGATTAAAAAAATAAAATATTACAAAAGATCAGTTTATATATTTTTAATAGCGAGTATTTGTGTATCTGCTTGTAATTCAGGTAAAAAAAATACAGATTTTGATAATGATAACAAGTTAGAGCTATCGATAGCCATTCCTTCTGGGGGTAATAGTTGGGTTATTAATAACACACAACAAGATGCGGTTCTTGTTCAGGACTCAGGGATTCATGACTGGACATCTTTTGATGATGTAATTCGTACCTATTTTCATACAAAATCAACAGGTGAATTACATCTTGGACTAACCATTAAATCAGAAGAAGGTCCCGCAACGATTCGTGTAACTGTAGGAGATATAACCAAAGATGTGACTATCACTAATACAGAGTATCAAAATATAGATATAGGGATATTTAATATCACTACCGCGGGATATAATTTTATAGAAATCCAAGGGCTTAAAAAAACGGGAAGATATATAGGTGATATCAATGAAGTTCTTATTGGGGGGACAGCTACTACCAAAGGAGTTTCCTTTGTTCCTAATGATTTTAGTTTTTATTTTGGTAGAAGAGGTCCCTCTGTTCATCTCAACTATACATTACCTGAGGGTAAAGATATAATCTATTTTTACAACGAAATTACTGTACCACAAGAGGAGGATGTGATAGGATCGTTTTTTATGGCTAATGGTTTTGGTGAAGGGTATTTTGGAATGCAGGTAAACTCAGATACAGAAAGAAGGATATTATTTTCTGTATGGAGCCCTTTTGTTACTGATGATCCTAGTACAATTCCTGATGATCAGAAAATAATTCTTTTGGGAAAAGGAGAAGGAGTAACAGCTGGTAATTTTGGAGGAGAAGGCTCTGGTGGACAGAGTTATAAAGTATTTGATTGGAAAGCAGGAAACACTTATAAGTTTCTACTGAAAGGAGAACCCTCAACCAATGATTCAACAGATTATACAGCATTTTTTTATGCTCCAGAAGAAAATGAATGGAAACTAATAGCCAGTTTCAAAAGACCTCATACAACCACATACTTAAAAAGGTTTCATTCATTTTTAGAAAATTTCAACCCTCATACAGGAAATATTTCAAGAAAAGGAACCTATGCAAATCAATGGGTGTATGATACTACGGGTAAATGGCATGAGATTACCAATGCCAAATTTACGGCAGATAACACTGCTAGAGATAATGCCAGATTGGATTATAAAGGAGGTGTAGAGGGCAATGCATTTTTTATGAAAAACTGTGGGTTCTTTAATGAGAATACAACCATAAACTCAGAATTCTCACGAAACCCCAATGGTATAATACCTACTATAGATTTATCAGTATTACCAAAAGTGAAATCAAAATAAAAACCAAATAAGAAGATATAAAAACACTAAGTCAGAGTACTGTAATTTGAGTTAAATAATGTTCTGACGTAGTAATCAAATTTAACGAAGTATAAAATTTAATGAGTATAAAAATTTAATACTGTTTTTTTTGAATTAGCTGAATTTAAAGTCTTTGATAGTTATATAAACATTCAGAGGCTTTTTATTCGGTTAGTTGCACTAAACTCTATATAGTATAAAACAACATGATTTTGACAAACGTTGACAAAAAAAGAAAATTAACTTCATTGGCTCCAGGAAGAATCTGTCTTTTTGGAGATCATCAGGATTATTTAGAACTACCAGTAATTGCTTGTGCAATAAATAGGCATATTAAATTAACGGCAATAGAAAATGAAACAAAAATGTTCATTATTACAATGCCAGATATTCATTCAACAAGAACTATCTCTATTGATCAACAAGTAGGTCATATAAAACAAGGAGATCATATTCTAGTAGCCCTCAAAGTATTGAAGAGGTATGGTTGTATACCAGATACGGGATATGATATTACTATTTCTGGTAATCTACCTATAAATGCAGGAGTTTCTAGTTCTTCTGCGGTACTGGTGTCATGGGTTCAATTTTTATTAAAAGCTTTTGGATCATCACACAAAGTTACGCCAGAACTTATCTCACAGATAGCATATGAAGTAGAGGTTTTAGAACATAAAAACCCTGGAGGCAAGATGGATCAATACAGTATTGGCTTGGGTATGATTATGTACCTAGAAACTGGAAAAAATAGTGCTTACCAATTATTTGATCATCCATTATCACGATTGATAATAGGAGAGTCAGGTATTCCAAAAGAAACCATAGGTGTCTTGAGTGAATTAAAAGAAAATACTCGAGAAGCTATTAATATAGTAACAAAAGCAAAGAATTTTGATATAAAAAAAGCTGCAAAAGAAGATGTAAAGGTGTTGTTGCCAAGTTTGCCAGATAAATTGAAACCTTTATTGTATGCAGCAGTAGCGAATCATCATATTACCAAAAATGCCCTGTCAGAATTTAAAAAAAATGATTTGGATATAGAAAAAATTGGGATGTTAATGAATGAGCATCATACTGTTTTAAGAGATTTTTTGAACGTTTCATTACCCAAAATAGATGCAATGATTTATGGAGCCTTAAAAGCTGGAGCCTATGGAGCCAAAATTGTAGGTTCTGGTAGAGGTGGTTGTATCGTTGCCATTGCTCCAGAAGGCAAAGAACAACAGATTATTGATGAAATTATAAAAGCTGGTGCTAGAGATGCGTATCAGGTTGAGGTAGACTCTGGCGCAAAAATATATTAAGAATAACCCCTAAAAAGTAAAAAGTAAAATGCATACAAACCTTGTTATACTAGCTGGTGGTGCTTCATCCAGAATGAAAAAACAAACCTCGCTAACAGAATTGACTGATAAAGAGATAGCACAAGCAAACAAAAGAAGCAAAGGGCTCATTGGTGTAGGACCAAATGGCCGTCCTCTGATGGATTATCTCTTATACAACATAAAACTTGCAGGATATAAAAATATATACATAGTTATAAGTGAACAAGGAGAATTGTTTAAAGAGTTCTATGGTAATAAGAATAAGAATAATGATTTTCATGGATTGAATATATCCTATGCTATTCAATACATACCAAAAGGAAGAGTTAAACCTTTGGGAACAGCAGATGCATTGTTTCAAGCAGTAGAGCAATATCCAGAATTGAATACTGATTGTTATACAGTTTGTAATAGTGATAACTTATACTCATATGAAGCATTAAACTCATTAAGAACCACAGTAAGTACAAATGCTCTGATTAGTTATGATAGAGATGCTATGGAGTTTCCTACAGAAAGAATTTCTCGATTTGCACTTGCAAAATTAGATGTAGCAGACCATTTATTGGATATTATAGAAAAACCATCAACCAATGAATCTGATAAGTATAAAGATAAAGATGGTAAATTGCGAGTGAGTATGAATGCATTTAAACTACATGGCACTACCGTATATCCTTATTTAAAAAATTGCCCTATCCATCCGCAAAGAGATGAGAAGGAGCTACCCACAGTTCTATTGAATATGCTACAAGATCATCCTAAAAATATGATAGGAATACCTCTTTCTGAGCATGTACCTGACCTAACAGCCAAAGACGATATTGTGATTGTAAAAAAATACCTAAGTGAGCATTATCCAAAATTAGATTGGAATAGAAGTTTATAATCAATAAAAAGCAAGACAGTTATTGTCTTGCTTTTATAATTTTATAATTAAAAGGATATAACCTTATATACTTAAATTATTTAGGCCTTTGATATGGTAATCGTTTTTTTTCTGTTGGAAGCACATAAGTGTCTAACCCATTAATGGCCATCGTTTTTGCATCAGTAAGATTAACGAAACCGTCTTCTTTAACCAAATGATCATCTATGTACACATCTAGAATTTCTCCTAATACCAATATAGTTCCATTAGATTTTATATGATATTCTTCTAAAAACTTCATGGCTATTTGTACTGAACTTTGCTTTACAAAAGGCGCATAAAATCCATTTTTATACTCTTCTGAGAGTTCTGTTTTGTCGAATTCAGAAATTTCTGAGGCGTATTTTGCAGATGTATGATGTGCATCTTCTGTAATAGAAGAAGTGATATGATTAATTGTATAGAATAATGTTTGTTTTATATTATCATATGTATTTCTTTTTACTGTTGTAGGTCTAAGTACAAAACCCAAAATTGGCGGATTAGAACCATAATGCACGACAGAACTAAATACAGCAACATTACTGATTGCTTCTTTGGATTTGGTTGCTATTAGGTTTGCTGATTTATAACCAGACAAACTATTCACAAAGTTTATTTTGTATAAATGTTCTAAGGAATCAATATGCGCTCTTGTAAAATGCATTATAAGTTTTTGTAGTTATCTATTTTTATATTTTTTGCTTGTAAATCATGCATTAGATTATACAGTCCAAAAAAGGTTCTGTTGATATAAATAAAATGTTTGGAACCACGATTACCATTCATTTTTTTAAGCTCTGTGCTTTTAGAATATTTTTGACCTAATGTCGCTATTTTATTGAAGAAATCTTCATTCGAAAAATCAAATTCTTCTTGATGAAAAGGTTGTGTGAAAAGTGATAACATTTCATGAAAAAGGGATTTAAAAAAATCTTTTTCTTTTGGGGAGTCATCATTTCTTAGAATCTCTAATTCATATAATTTCTTTTCAAAAAAAGCTGGGTTTTCAATGTTTTCTTTTTTTGCCAATTCAAAATAAGGAATATAGAAACTGTCTGGTACTTTTTTTATACACCCAAAGTCAATCACAATCAACTCGTTGTTTTTTGATACTAAGAAATTACCTGAATGAGGATCAGCATGCACTTTTTTTAGCACATGCATTTGATACATATAAAAATCCCATAATGCTTGTCCGATTTTATTTAAAACATCGACAGAATTTTTATTCTGTACAAATTCAGAAAGATGAAGACCATCCATCCAATCCATGGTCAAAATCTTTTCTGAAGACAACTCAGGGTAATAATTTGGGAATTTTAAATTAGGTATTCTCCTACATTTATCTGCCATTTCTTTACTTTGTGCAAGTTCTAAAACGTAGTTAGTTTCCTCAATTAATTTATTTTCTACCTCTTTGAAATATTCGTCAGAGCCCTCTCCTTTGATATTAAACATTTTCATAGCAATGGGTTTTACCATTGCTAAATCTGTAGAAATACTTTCTGCTACCCCAGGATATTGAATTTTTACAGCCAGCTCTTTTTTGTTTTTTGTAGCTTTATGTACTTGACCAATACTTGCAGCATTTACAGATTTTTCTGTAAAAGTCTCAAATACTTCATAAGGAGTTTTTTTAAAATACTTTTTAAATGTCTTGACGACCAAAGGAGGAGATAATGGAGGAACAGAAAATTGAGATAAAGAAAACTTTTCTACATATGCATTAGGTAAAATATTTTTTTCCATACTTAGCATTTGAGCTACTTTTAGAGCAGAACCTTTTAAGGTTTTTAATCCATCATAAATATCTGTAGCGTTTGCTTCGTTTAGATTTTCTTTAGCTTCTTCTTCTGTTTTTACAATTTTTTCTCCGTAATATTTAGCGTAATTAACCCCGACTTTTAATCCTGTAGTTAATAGTTTTGATGCACGTTGAATTTTTGAGGTGGGAATATTATCTATATTTTTCATACTGCTGGCATTTTCTCTTTCCACAAAAATTTAGCAAAATCAAACACACTTTGTATAGGAGTGATATCCTTTAAATCAAAGCTTGCTTTTACAGATTTTTCTATAAAAATATCTGTTTTTTCAAAATTTGGTGAATCATCTTCTAACCAAAATTGTAGAGTAAATAATAGATGTAACCAAGAACTTTCTATGATACCATGTTCTTGTATCTTATTAATTGTTTTATTCTTAAAATCTATGTTGTCTGTATGAATCTCTTTATGAATAAAATTGGTATATTCTCCTCTTAATTTGGATAATAACTTTAATGATTCTAATTTGTTTTTATTAGTCTTGAGTTTAATATGAGCAAAAGATCTATTAGCGGTCAAGAGTTCAAAAAAAGTATAATAAAAACTTAATAATTTACTTTTTGAATCATAATTTTTGTAATCTTCATTTTGTAATAACATTTCAATTGTTTTTGAACAAAAGATTGCAAAAATATTTTTATCTAAAGTTTCAAAACTACTAAAGTAGCTGTAAAAATCACTTTCATCAAAATTGTGTTTTTTAGAAAAAGCATAAACAGTTGAAGAGGTTTCATCTGTCAACACCTCATCCATGTATAATTCTATGATCTTTTCTGATGTTATATTTTTTTTTCGAGCCATAAATTTGATTTAATTATTAAAAACAATATATGCATTTAGACTAGTAGCAATAGTCATCCAAACTAAATAAGGAAGTATAAATAAAGTATATAAACGAAGCTTTTTTTTGTACTCAAAAGTAAAGTAACCAATTAATAACCAAAGAAAAATAATAGCAAACAAAGCTGTTATTACAAGATGTTTATTAAAGAACAAAAAGTTCCATTCGACATTTAATATCCATTGAATAGTATATAATATGATTAGTTTCTTGTCTAGAAATTGATATTGAAAACTAAGTTTAGTCATATAAAATGAAAAGAAAACCATAATAGCAGACCAAGCAGTACCAAAAACCCAGTTTGCAGGTGTCCAAGGTGCTTTATTTAATTCTAGATACCAATTTGTTCTTGGACCATCTTGCATCAAGAAAATACCGAGTCCCAGAGCAGCAAAGTTGCACAACAAAAAAATAAAGAATCGAACTAATTTGTTTTTAAACATAAAACTTTTTTCAAGATGTTAAAAATTAAATGAATAGAGAATACCTATACTATGTGAATCAAGAATATGCAACTCTGTGTTGTATAATCTATAAACTAATAAAGAACAAATGGTTTAGGTTCTTTCATAATTTTGAAATAGCATAATAAATGCTTGTAAAAAGAAAATACAATATTTTGTTTAACAAAAATAAACAAAAATTAAACAAAAAGAGTTGTTCTGTGAGGATTATATTTTATTTAACAAGTGTAGAGAAGATGAATAGAAATCAATATCAGCTTTAAGAATCAAAAAAAGAGTACATTTTTTACTTCAAGAAAGAAAAATAAGCTATTAAAACCCTTTAAAAACAATGCTTTAAAAGGATTTAATAACTGTAATAAAATAACTATTAAACTTTGTTAATTGTATGGTGTTGTTTATGAATAAATAAATAGTGATTTATGATGAATAGGAAACCTCTTTTTCTATGTTTAATTGAAAAAGTTTATGTAATAATGACTTCTTATTTCAACAACAATAATTACTTCCAAGAAACGATATCTTTAAAATCTCTTCTTGATTTTGGATGCTGTGGAGCTTCCTTTCTATAACCAAATGCGACCATATAAGATAAACCATACTTTTCTGTATCTACTCCAAATTTGTCATGTAATAAAGCTTCTGCTTTAGCTTGATGAAATCCTTCTATAGGGCAACTATCAATTCCTGTTAAGGCCGCTGCAGTCATCATATTACCTAGTGCTATATAGGTTTGTTTTGAAGCCCAATCAAATAGTTTTTTATCTGTATCCAGATCAAAATCACGTTCTTGGAACTCTCTATAAAACTTAGAATACATTTCAACCACATCTTCTGGAAATTGCTTTACCTCTTTCATCATTTGCATAATGTAATCAGAATCCCATTTGGTCATTGGAGTTTTCATACTTAATCCTAAAACAAAATGACTTGCTGTATCTAGTTTTAAAGGAGCTCCCCAAGCTACAGGTTTTAATAATTCACGCAATTCAGGATCTTGAACAACTATAAAATGCCAAGGCTCAAACCCAAATGAACTAGGAGATAAATTTGCAGTCTGTAGAATAAAATTGATATCATCATCAGATAATTTTTTATTAGGATTAAACTCTTTTGTAGCATGTCTAAATTGAAAAGCGCTGAGAATGTCTTTTTTAGAGAAATTTGGTATATCCATTTTTATTTTATTTTTTATACTATACTTATTATAGTTGTAAAAATAATTATAGTAATTTGTCCCTGCAATAACGGTCAAAAAGGATAGTTTAATTTTTAAATAGGATGTATGAATAAATTTAAAGGAAAAGAATATCCCTGTTGTACAAGTTTAACAATGGGAGTGATAGGAGGAAAGTGGAAGACAGTAATTTTATTCTATCTAATTGATGGTACCTTGCGATATAACGAACTAAGAAAAAAAATGCCTAATGTTACAGAGCGTACTTTGAGTTTACAGCTCAAAAAATTGGAAGAAGACGAAATTATAAAAAGAAAGGTATATAGATCTAAACCACCATTAAAAGTTGAGTATTCTCTAACTGAGTTAGGGAGAACGCTGATCCCTGTAATACAGTCAATAGCAAATTGGGGCGTTTTTGCAGTAGAAAATTATTCCAAGTAGTTTTTTTATTGTTTCACACAGTTTTTGACCCAAAATAACTGATCATCTATCAATATTAGGTTAGGTGTACATAAAAAAGATAGATATAGAAGTATAAGAATTATAAGGTAATTAATGGTATAGGGGTCTATATCATGAGTTACAATTACTATTTTTAATTCTTACACCTTAACACAAAACTTAAATTAAACATTCATTTTTGTGTAACACCTCAGCGATAAAGTTATCTAAGTTTGGTTTTGATTAACTCACTTTTTTAACTTATTATTTATGTGTAAGATAATTTATGCTATTTATAAATGATATTTTGTTAAGAAAAAAGAAAATAATTTGTCATTATGAAAAAAGTATTACTTATGCTTGTCTTACTATGGGCAAGTACTGTATTGTCACAAAAAACGATTACTGGTCAGGTATCTGATATTTCGGGGAATTTAATCCCAGGAGCATCTGTAATCATAGCGGGAACTACTACTGGAACAACTTCTGATTTTAATGGTAATTTTACTATTGAGTCAACTAGTAATAACCCAAGGTTGATTATTAGCTTTTTGGGATTTAAAACAAAAGAAATAAGTGTAACTAACGACATGACTACAGTTAATGTAGCATTAGAAGAAGATGCTTTTCAATTAGAAGACATTGTCGTTACTGCAAACAAAACAACCCAACGATCACAAGATGTTCCTTTGAGTATTACAGCTGTAGGGGCGAAAGAGTTAGCAAGAACAGGTTCTGTAAAAGCAGAAGATTATTTTCCTAGTATTCCTAATCTTAGTGTGAGTGCCTCTGGAGGTGGAGGAGCAGGTTTTGGTGATGGTAGATCATCAGGAAGAAATATAGCAATACGAGGAATTTCGGGAACCAACACTACCGCTTTTTATTTGGATGAAACACCTCTTCCTGAATTTGCTGACCCCAGATTATTTGATACCGATCGAATAGAAGTATTGAGAGGACCACAAGGAACATTATATGGTTCAAATACCATGGGAGGAGCAGTAAAAGTGGTCACTAATCAACCCAATGCATATAAAACTTCAGGAGTTATTGATGTATCAGGAGCTACGGTCAAAGAAGGTGATGCAGATTATAGCTTTCAAGGAGTACTTAATATTCCTATTGCGAAAGAAAAATTAGCATTACGACTCGGTACTTTTTATGCTTTTGAAACAGGAGTATTTGATAGAAAAAGACAAACTCATTTTAATGGTTTTCCTTTAAATACCGGTGACGGAACAGGTGCTAATCCAGGTGCTGTATGGGATAATCCAGATGGTAGTGGTGATCGTATTCCTTTTTCTGGCGCACCCATACCTATAGTGTTGCAAGATAGTGATGTAAGTGATACTCATGGGTGGAAAGACGGGGAAACAGTAAAAGAAAATGTAGATGATGAAACCAGTTATGGGGTCAATGCTGCTCTTGGTATCTATCCAAATGAAAACATAAAAATTATACCTAAATTCATTTATCAAAAAACTGAAGGTGATGGATTTGATTTTGCAGATTTTAAGCCAGATAACTTTGATCAATATAGAATTGCTGGTATTGATGAGAAATATGAATTAGAGCTATTGCATAGTAGCTTGTTAACACAGTTCTCTCTGGGAGAATATGGTCAACTAACAAATAATTTCTCCTTTAGTGAGGTAAATCAATTTGATATGGAGGATGTGACAGAACGTGAAAACTCTGGTAGCTCAAGTACAGAACTAACACCTTTTGATGAAAATGGAGATTTTGCCGACCTGTCTGAAGCGTATTTCTACCCTGAGTTTATGGAACGAACAGGAGAATTAACCAAAGTTGTCGAAGAGTTAAGATATTCTTTGAATAATGAAAACAAGAAGTTCAATTTTACAGCTGGATTATTCTTTAGTTCAGAAAGCTCTAAATTTAATGGAGTACAACCTAGAAATGCATATTTAGGGGCTTTATCAAATTTTTTTGGTAATATCGGTTTACCCGATTTACAAGATGTTATTGCTGCAGAAAACTTTATATGGTTCTCTCAGGACACCGATTTTAAAACCAATGAATTTGCTTTATTTGGTGAGGCCTACTGGGATATTACCCCCAAATTAAAAGCAACATTTGGATTACGATACTTCTCATATAAACAAGATCTTAAACAAACATTAGGAGGTTTTGTCGCAGCAGGAGGTGGGATCCCAACTGATGAAGAGATCACAGATGATGGGTTTACTCCTAAATTTAATTTAACGTATACAATTAGTGATAAAAGCTTACTCTATGGTAGTGCTACCAGAGGGTATCGTCTTGGGGGGGCAAATGGTATTGTACCAGTAATTTTTGCCGAAGCAGACTTAAATGCTTTAGGATTAGAAGAAGCCCCCAGAACTTTTGAGTCAGATTTTTTATGGACGTATGAAATAGGAAGTAAAAATACATTTCTTCAAAATAGATTGATAGCAAATGCATCCATATTTCATACCGTATGGAACGACTTACAACAACGAGTATTTCTACCCGCAGGGTTTATTTTTGTAGATAATATTGGTAAAGCTACTATTACTGGTTTTGATCTGGAAGTAAAAGGAAAAGTAACTAGGAATTTACAAATAGGTGGAGCTGTAGGGTATGTAAAAGCCGAAGTAGAAGAAGGGAGTATTCTTACTGCTTCAGAAAAAGGAGACAAAGTGCTTAATGTACCAGATATCACTGCCAGTGCAAACATTCAATACTCACACGAGATAAAGACTAATAAATCTATGTTCTATAGACTAGATTTTCAACATACAGGAGAGCGAGTAAATACATTTTCTCCAGAAACCGAGCCACAATTTGTATTTGATGCTTTTAGTATTTTAAATGCAAGAATAGGGTATTCCTCTCCAAAATTTGATATCTCCATATTTGGTAAAAATCTGACAAACGAAATAGCTAATTTTGGTGATATTACCTCATTAGCGGCTATTCCTTTTGGAAGATATCGTTATGCAGTAGGAAGACCATCATCATATGGTGTGAACTTGCGATATAAATTTTAATACAAACACCTTTATTGGTACTAAGAAATCCTTTTGTTTATGCACAACAAACAATAATCAAAGTAAATACCTCTTGGAGATGAAGTTCCAAGAGGTATTTACTGGATTTCTCTGTTTTAAACAACCTATATTTTATCTTCATGATAAGAAGGTACTCTTATTAGAAATTACGAGTTTTTTCAAAAAGAAACTTTTTTATTCTAAAGAGTTTATATAACACCAGCAATCATGGCATGTAATAACATTACTATAGCAAGGTTAGTTTTCAATCTCATCATTGTTATATGCACTATATCTTGCTCACAGCAAACAACAAAAATAAAAACAGCTAGCTCTGACCCTAATATATTATTAATTGTAGCAGATGATCTTGGATATACAGATCTAGGTTGTTATGGTAGTGAAATAAAAACGCCTAATATTGATCAATTAGCAAATGAGGGAATTAGATTCACTGATTTTCATACAGCCCCTACATGTTCTCCTAGTAGAGCCATGCTTTTGAGCGGTGTAAATAATCATTTAAATGGATATGGAACTATGGAAGGTGATTGGGCATCAAACCAAAAAGGAGCAAAAGGCTATGAAGGATATTTAAACTTTGATATTGTTCCGTTTCCTAAGCTACTACAAGATCATGATTATCATACCTCTATTGTAGGAAAATGGCACCAGGCATTACCTGTATCTAAAAAAGAATTATGGCCTTATAATAGAGGTTTTGACCAATCCTTTTGTTTAGCTCAAGGGGGAGCTGGGCACTTTTTTGATAAACAACCTCTGCTTCCATCTATGAAAGAAGCCTTTTATTTTGAGAATAATACAAAAATAGAACACTTGCCAAAGGATTTTTATTCTACAGAATATTACACTCAAAAAACAATCTCTTATATACACGAGAGCACTAAACTGAAACAACCTTTTTTTACCTTTTTATCCTTTACCGCACCACATTGGCCTCTTCAGGTAAAAGACGAATACCTAGATCTTTATAAAGGAAAATATAATAATGGGTATGAAGATTTAGCATATCAAAGACTTACAAATGCTATAAAGAAAGGAGTTATACAAAAAAATGCAACCCTTCCTTCATTACCAAAAGATATAACACCTTGGAACGAATTATCAGAAAAAGAAAAGAAGACCAAAACAAAAACTATGGAAATCTATGCTGCGATGATAGAAAGATTAGATTATCACGTAGGACGAGTTATAGATTATTTAAAAGCGATAAATCAATATGATAACACCATGATTGTACTCATTTCTGATAATGGTATCGAAGGAAATTCAATTCTTAATTATAAAAATACCAGACAATGGGTTGACCAAACATTTGATAATAGCTACGAGAATATCGGTAAAAAAGATTCATATATTTTACTAGGCAAAGAATGGGCGTATGCAGGTAGCATTCCTTTTAAATATTACAAAGCGTTTAGTACAGAAGGAGGGGTACGTTGCCCCATGATTATAAAACCGCCTTTGTCACATTCAAGTACAAAAAATATGGTATATGATAAATTTGTATCAATAAAAGATTTAGCTCCAACATTTTTAGAAATAGCAAATGTAGATTTTCCTGCTAATAACACCTACAATCATAAAAAAATCCACCCAATAGAAGGGGTCTCTCTATTAAATATTATGAACTCTTCTAATGCTGTTGCGCATCATGAATCTACAGCTCACGTATGGGAACTATACGGTAGAATAGGAATTAGAAAAGGATTTTGGAAAGCTAATAAAATGGAAAAACCTTTTGGATCAGGAAAATGGGAACTCTATAATCTAAAAACGGATATCAGTGAACAAAACGATATCGCAGCAGAAGCTCCTGAAATTATAAAAGAAATGAAAAATATTTGGAAAGAATATGAAGAAAGAAACAATGTCATACTTCCTAATACACCAACTGCATATGATAACAAATAAAATATATAGGCCTACTATTTAAATAAAAAGAAGCAAAATAATATGGTGTATTTAGAACACGCACAAAACCTAAACAAAACATCTATTTTTATGTAGCTTTTTTATGTAAATGTTGAATAAGTTTGATGTAGATATTTCGAGCTTTTATCTACACTATCAAAGTACTACAATAATATCTGAGTAAAGATATTTTCTTTCTCCTCAGTATAAATAAGTAGCCATAGTGGAAAAAAAGAAATTTACAATGAGATAGATTACTATTTATTTACTCATGACAAAAACAGACATTTATAATAATCCTCTAAATAAACAATGAAATCAAATTTTATAAATGGTAAATGGGTTGATGGTTCATCAGACTTTACCTTTACGATATACAATCCAGCTACCGAAGAAGAGATACAAACCATTTCTGAAGCAGGAACCTCAGAGATAGACACGGCTATAGATGCTGCACATCACCAAATTTATCAAGGTGACTGGCATAAGATGCTCCCTAATAAAAAAGAAGCTGTTTTATTAAAATATGCAGATATTATCGAGCAACATGCAACAGAATTAAGTCAGTTGCTAGTAACTGAACATGGAAAACTATTGAGTGATGCCCAAAAAGAAGTGGGGGCAACTGTAAATTGTTTTAGATATTATGCTGGATGGGCTACCAAAATAGAAGGATCAACATTAGGAGTATCTTTAAGTGGTGCAGAGCATTTTGCATATACACAAAAAGAACCTATCGGAGTTGTAGCAGCTATTGCTCCGTGGAATGTGCCTATGATGATGTACGCTTGGAAAATAGCTCCAGCTCTCGCTTGTGGATGTGCCGTAGTCTTTAAACCATCAGAAGAAACTCCTCTAACCGCATTACGCCTCGCTGAATTATCTCAAGAAGCTGGCATTCCTAATGGAGTGATTAATATTGTTAATGGTAGAGGTACAACAGTAGGAAACTACCTGATCAACCACCCAAAAGTTCATAAAATAACATTTACGGGTTCTACACAGGTAGGAAAAACCATTGGTACACAAGCAGCGCAAAATTTAAAAGACTTTACACTAGAACTAGGAGGTAAAAACCCAGTATTAGTACTTGATGATGCTGATATGAAATCCATTCCTAAAGGAGCCGCCAAAGGCATTTTTTATAATCAGGGGCAAGTATGTGTTTCTGGATCAAGAATATACCTGCCCAAACAAAAATATGACACCTTGTTAAGTGATATTGGTGAAGTAGCAAAGGCAATGAAAGTAGGTAATGGTATGGATGCGAATTCACAAATGGGGCCTCTGGTATCCAAGACTCATATGGATAATGTAATGAATTATATAGATGCAGGGGTAACTGCTGGCGCAGAAGTTATTGCTGGAGGGGAAAAACTATATGATAAAGGGTATTACGTAGCACCAACTGTATTTTCTAATCCTGATAATCATAAAATAGATATCCTAAAACAAGAAATATTTGGACCAGTATTGGTAGCCGTTGCTTATGATGGGATAGATGATTTAATTCAAAAAGCAAATGATTCACAATATGGGTTAGCAGCAAGTATTTGGACAAAAAATGTAAGTAATATGCATCATGTACTGTCTAAACTAAATGCAGGGATAATTTATGTCAATTCTCCCGTTCGGTCTGATCCAAATTTACCATTAGGAGGTTTTAAACAATCTGGTATAGGCAATGAGCTAGGTAAAGCTTCTATAGAAGCTTTTACCAGATCAAAATCAGTTGTAATAGCTTACTAAATGCTTTACTGTCAAATCAGTATATTACCATAGGCATTATTATTTATTAATTTTAAATACCAGTATCATAATATGAGTAACAGCAATAAAAAGGTAGGAACAGCAACAGGCATAGCATCTATTTTAGGATTGATGCTATTAGCATCTTCATTATTAACCATTACACAAGGAATAAGTTTGGGAGGCTATGTTTTCTTTATTGCATTACTAATTTCATATATATTAATGATGTGTCAAGCTACTAGTTTTGCAGAATTAGCAGGTATTATACCTACTGTTGGTGCAGTCTATGATTATATTACCATTGCTATGGGGAGATTTTGGGGAGTTACTGCAACACTAGCGTCTTATGTGATTGTAACCTTTTTTGCTTCCTCTGCAGAAGTAGCCGCAGCAGGATTATTTGCACAAAGCAATTTTCCTGTAGTTTCTTCTTTTATCTCTCCAGAAAATTCTTGGGTTATTGGTTGGGGGATTGTCATATTATGTGCTATCATTAACATTAGAGGAATCAATATGTTTGCCCTCATAGAGAATATATTGTCATATTCTAAGTATATATTAATGGTAGTTCTGGGGATTATTGGGTTACTCATTATCCCTAAAACCAATTTAGATTTTGTGTGGGGTGATTCTTCAATCGGTCATGACATTTCTGCAATTTTTACACTAGTTGGCTTTACACTATTCCTTTTTGTAGGAGCAGAATATGTAACTCCTTTAGCTCCTGACATGAAAAACCCCAATAAGAATATCAAACATTCTTTGTTTATTGGATTAACCATGTCATTAGTTGCTATGCTTATTTTTGGTACCAGTATCGTTAGGTTAGTACCAAATGAGATTGTAGACAATGCTACAAATACTAGATTATTAGAAACTCCAGAAAGCGCTCTTGTATACGGCAATGCGGTTTTAGGAAATATTGGTAAATGGGGATTTGTACTGGTTATTTTTATAGCAACAATAGCCTTGATAAATACTATTATAGCAAGTATTCCCAGAATCCTTTATGGAATGGCATTAGACGGAGTTTTGCCAAAACTGTTTTTAAAAACTCATAAAAAATATAATACCCCTTATGTTGGTATTATTTTTATTGCACTAATACCAATGTTAGGATCTTATCTCATAGGGTCAGACATCAATGGTGTTTTTGCATTGATTCTTGCTGCCATATGTTCATGGATATTTTTTTATATTTTAATCAATATATCGGTTATTTTATTAAGAAAAAGGCATCCTGATATACCAAGACCTTTTAAAACACCTTTATATCCGATACCTCAATTATTGGCAATTGCAGGATTGTTTGTCACTTTTTTCTATTTGGTTCCTCCCTTTTTGACTCCATCACAAATATATATACCATTTTTTATCATACTCTCTATATGTGCTATCTATTCATTTGTATGGCTCAAGTATAAACAAAGAGTCCCACTCTGGACACCTTTGAAGATAGAAGATGTTCTACAAAAGAATACCCATTGACAAACTTTTGAAACAAATATTAGTCAATAAACACAAAACATAAACTTTACTTACACTTTTATGTAAAGAAGAGTTCTGTATCATTTTTATTTTTAATCTCGAATAATAAACAAGTAATGAAAAGAAAAACAATACTTATCGTTGGTACCGCAGATACAAAATCTGACGAATTATTATTCATGAAGAATTGTATCGAAGCTCAAGGCGGAACCCCTAAAGTGATGGATGTAGGTGTCTTAGGAGACCCTAGTTTTACAGTAGATTATAGCAAGCATGATGTTGCAAAAATCATTGATACTACCAACAAAGCCATTATAGCATTAGGAGACGAAAATAAAGCAATGACCAAAACAGCAGAAGGAGCTTCTAAGTTAGTAAGCCATTTATACGGTGAAGGAAAAATTGATGGAATGATTGCTTTGGGAGGTACTATGGGTACTGATTTGGCATTAGATGTCGCTTCATCATTGCCCTTTGGGGTTCCTAAATACGTTGTTTCTACAATCTCCTTTTCTCATTTAATTCCCCCAGAAAGAATCTCTCCAGATTTATCAATGATGCTCTGGTCTGGTGGTCTATATGGTATAAACAAAATATGTAAATCAGTGTTAAGACAAGCTTGTGGTGCTGTTCTAGGCGCTGCAAAAGCTTCACAAAAACTAAAAATTGATAAGCCTTTGATTGCCATGAGTTCTTTGGGTAAATCTGCCTTAAAATATATGGTGTATTTAAAACCAGAATTAGAAAAACGAGGTTTTGAATTGGTTGTATTTCATACTACTGGTCAAGGAGGAAGAGCATTAGAATGGTTAGCAAGCAAAAAACGATTTGCAGCCGTTTTAGATTTCAGTTTACAAGAAGTAGTAAATGATGTGTTTAACTCAATTGTAACCTCTGGTAAAGATCGCTTAGAAAATACAGGCTTGAATGGGATTCCACAAATTATCGCTCCAGGCTCTATCAATATAGTCGATATTCCTACCTGGCAAAAACCACCCAAAAAGCTAAAAGACAGACCGTCACACGTTCATAATAGGTTGATTTCTTCTGTTGTATTGGATAAAAAAGAACTAAAAAAGTTAGCAAAAAAAATTACCCAAAAGATAGCCAAAACAAAAGGGAAAACCAAACTATTACTTCCTCTCAAAGGCGTATTAGAATGGGATAGAAAAGGGCGAGAATTATATGACCCCGAAACATTAAATGTGTTTTTTAAAGAAATGAAATCATTAAATACACCCAACATAGAGATAGAAGAAATCAATTGCCATATCAATGATCAGATATTTGCAGATAGAGTACTGGATGTTTTTGACGATTGGATCGAAAAAGGAATTATTCTAAAATAATATAACAATTATGAAAACTCATATAAAAGCTTTGTTATTAGATTTTGGTAGTGTGATCAGCAAATCCTTGTTTGAACGTCAAAATAGTATTGAAAACAATCTTAATTTATCTAAAGGAGTATTAACATGGAAAGGACCTTTTGATCCCCAAAGTGACCCTCTTTGGATGTCAATGCAAAAAGATCAGATCACAGAGCGTAAGTATTGGGGCACTCGAGCCAAAGAAATTGGAGAATTGATTGGAGAAAAAAACTGGTCTATGCTCGATTTACTTAAATCTATGGGAGATAAGGTAAATTATGATGAAATACTGAGACCACAAGCATTACAAGTAATTAACATTGTAAAAAAAAGAGGGCTTAAGGTAGGGATTTTGAGTAATGAAATTGAATTATTTACTGGTAAGGACTTTGTAGATAATCTCCCATTTAGACATGATCTGGATACCTTTTATGACGCAACTCACTCAGATATTTTAAAACCAGACCCTAGAGCATACAATACAGCTTTAAATAATCTACAATTACAACCCAATGAAGTATTGTTTGTAGATGATCAATTAAGAAATATAGCAGGAGCTATGAAATGTGGGTTAAGAACACTGCATTTTGATATTACACAACCAGATGCTTGCTATCAATATATTCTAAATGTATTAAATATAGATACACCTGTTTTAATCAACAATTAAAAAAAAATAGAAATGGATACAACAGTATTAAATATAGAAGAATGGAATGGTAAAGAACAATGGCATCCTATGGGGCATCCCAATGATATGCTTAAAAAACCACCTTTAATTATCAAAAAAGGAGAAGGCGTATACATAGAAGATAATAATGGACATAAGATGATCGATGGTGTTGCTGGATTATGGAATATAAATTGCGGGTATAACCGACAAGAAATAAAAGATGCAATTATCAATCAATTAGATGAACTGGTATATTACTCTACATTCAAAGGTACCTCACACCCTCGCTCTATCGAACTGGCACATTTGCTTATTGAAATGATGAAACCAGAAAATATGAAACGTGTTATGTTTAGCTCAGGAGGTTCTGATGCTATGGAAACAGCAATGCGTATTGCCCGTCAATATTGGAAAATGGAGGGGCAGAAGGATCGGTTTAAATTTATTTCGTTAAAACAAGGATACCATGGTACTCATTTTGGAGCCGCTTCTGTAAATGGTAATACACGTTTTAGAAGAAACTATGAACCCTTATTACCTGGATGCTCACATATAGATGCTCCTTGGACCTACAGAAATCCATATACTGAAGATCCCGAAGCATTAGGAAAAAAATGCGCCGAATTGCTAGAGCGTGAAATTCAATTTCAGAGTCCAGATACTGTTGCAGCATTTATTATGGAACCTATATTGGGAGCTGGAGGAGTAATTGTACCTCCTGATAATTTTATGCCATTAGTAAGAGAGATTTGTGATAAATATGGAGTGTTACTTATAGCAGATGAGGTAGTTACAGGTTTTGGGCGATCAGGGAGTATGTTTGGAAGCCGAAGCTGGGGAGTAAAACCTGATATTATGACACTTGCCAAGGGGATATCCTCAGGTTATATTCCATTAGGAGCAACCGTATGCAATGAGAGAATCGATACTGTTTTTAAAGAAAATAATGACTCTTTTGGAGCTATTGGACATGGATATACGTATGCAGGACATCCCGTTGCTTGTGCCGCAGCCATCGCAGCTCTAAAAATTGTTATCAAAGAAGATTTACCTGGCAATGCAAAAACATTAGGTGCTTATTTAATGGATAGCCTAAAACCTTTAGAAAACCAATACAAAACTATTGGAGATATTAGAGGTAAAGGCTTGATGCTAGCTATAGAATTTGTTGAAGATAAAGCCAGTAAAAAACCAAATAGAGAAATTGTATCAAAAATTCATAAAAAAATGATTGAAAAAGGAGCTTTTGTAAGAGCCTCTGGCAATACTATTATTATTTCACCTCCTTTGGTTATAAACAAAAAGGAATTGGATGTTCTTATAGATGCTTTTACATCTTCTTTGGTTGAAGTAAAAGCATAGTAACAATACAAAAGACTACCCAAATAGATTTGATTACTAATCCAAGATGTAATAGCACTGGTACATATACATGTTCTTGTTCATCCACTACACTTACCAGTGCTATTAGACTTTTTTAATTCACGATTACCATGCCAACTATTTCATTAAAAGGCCACCTGATGCCTCAGTCTCCTATTAGAAAACTAGTTCCTTTTGCAGAAAAGGCTAAAAAAAGAGGAGTAAAAGTATATCATCTTAATATTGGGCAACCAGATATAAAAACTCCACAAGTAGCTTTGGATGCAGTCAAAAATAATAATATAGAGATATTAGCCTATAGTAGATCCGAAGGGTCTGAAACCTATCGAGAAAAAATTGCTGCTCACTACAAAAAATATCATATCAATGTATCTTCTGGTGATATTTTGGTAACCACTGGTGGTAGTGAAGCTTTATCTTTTACCCTATCTAGTATTGCTGATACAGGTGATGAAATCATTATTCCAGAACCATTTTATGCAAATTACAATGGTTTTTCTGTAGCGTCTGGGTTAAAAATAGTGCCTGTTACTTCAAAAATTGATACTAATTTTGATCTCCCTCCAATTATAGAGTTCGAAAAGTTAATTACTCATAAAACAAAAGCTATTTTGATTTGTAATCCAGGAAACCCTACAGGGTATTTATATACAAAAGAAGAAATACAGACATTAGCACGATTGGTAAAAAAACATGATTTGTTCTTAATTGCTGATGAGGTTTATAGGGATTTTATTTATGACAATACAGAACATTACTCGATCCTAAGAGAGAAAGAAATAAAAGATCATGCTATTATGATTGACTCTGTTTCAAAAAAATATAGCATGTGTGGAGCAAGAATCGGGTGTATTGTTTCTAAAAATAAAGATTTTATGGCTACTGTATTAAAATTTGCACAGGCCAGATTATCACCTCCAACCTATGCACAAATTGCCAGTGAGGCTGCTCTGGATACACCTCAGGAATATTTTGAAAAAATCACTCAAGAATATAGCGAGCGTAGAGATACTTTGATTACTGAATTGAAGAAAATAAAGCATGTAAAAGTGGCAGAACCAAAAGGTGCTTTTTATTGTATTGCAGAACTGCCAATATGTAATGCAGATGATTTTGCAAAATGGCTATTAGAAGAGTTTCATTATAATCATGAAACTATTATGATAGCACCAGCTTCAGGATTTTATTCTAATTCATCTTTTGGAAAATACCAAGTAAGAATTGCTTATGTATTAAATCAAGAAGATATAAAAAAAGCGATTACTATCTTAAAACATGCATTGCATGAATATCGTTATAAAAATGATAAAATTACTGTTTCTGTTGCATCTTACGATATTCATTAGGGGTTTTTCCTGTCATTTCTTTAAATAATGTCGAGAAATAAGCAGGGCTTTCAAAACCGAGGTCATAGCAAATCTCTTTTAGATTGTGATTAGAATACGCTAGTAATCTCTTGGCCTCTAGGATAATTCGATTAAGTAAATATCTTTTGGCAGTGATCCCACTAAATTCTTTAACTAGATCAGACAGTTTCCTTCTTGAAAGACTTAGTTTTTCTGTGTAAAAATCCATACTATGATTGGTCATAAAATTTTCTTCGAGTAAACTCAAAAACTTGACATATAATGTCTTTTTATGATTACTGGTTGTTGTTTTTGATGTTATAATGACAATCTCACGAGCTATTCTTTCTATTTTGAGCATAAAGCTCACAAATAAATATTGTACAATTGCTTTGCTTGTAAAGGCTTCATCAGGTTGTTTATATTCTTCTAGGATGCTTTGAAAATGAGATTTAATACTTTTTATATCATTTTTTGATAATTTAATATAATTAAGATCAGCGATATATCCATTAAGCTTTGAATAAAAACTTGATTTATAGCTCAGCCCTGAAGAGGGAATAAACTCATTTTTATATTTTATAGAATAGCCTTTTATATTTTTTCCTTCTATAAAAGTATGTACTTGTCCTATGTTGATAAGATATAACGTATTGGGAGTGAAATTAATCAGTTCATCATCAATCTTATGTTTGCCTTCTCCAGAAAACAAAAAGATGATCTCTTTATACAGGTGTTTATTGATTTCATTTTTATGTTCTGTAGGCAATATTGATTCTGGTAGAGGCTCTATGGCAAATGTACTTTCTCGATTATTTCTCTTGATCAATTCTTTATCTCTTTTTTCTAACATACTTTTTGCAACTTAAATCAACTAAATATACATAACTCTTCTTTATGGGATATAATTAACCCCAAGTTATGTAAATCAAAACTTAGGGTTATACTAGTTATCTGGCCAATATGATATACATATATTGATAAATGCATTATTATTCTATCCCTCCAATACACAAGTATTTTAGTTCTAGATAATCATCTATGCCATATTTTGATCCTTCTCGTCCATATCCACTTTCTTTAATTCCTCCAAAGGGAGCCAGGGTTGTGGATATCAACCCTGTATTGATGCCTACCATACCGTACTCCAAGGCTTCGGCTACCCTCCATATTTTTGTATAATCTTTACCATAAAAATAAGATGCTAATCCAAACTCTGTATCATTTGCCATTTGTATTACTTCTTTCTCTGTTTTAAAAGAAAATACAGGAGCTATAGGTCCAAAAATTTCTTCTTTATATATTTTCATAGAAGTATCAAGATTGCAAAGTAATGTTGGATTATAAAAATTAATACCTTTAGTACTTCTTGCTCCACCATAGACTAATTCTGCACCTTTCTGTACCGCATCTTTTACCAAATCTTCTACAAATTCTAATGCTTGATGATCTATCATTGGTCCTATTTCAACTCCTTCTTCCAATCCATTTCCTACCTTCAATTTCTGTATAGCTTTGGCTAATTTGGCTGTAAACTCTATTTGTACACTTTCATGAACAAAAATTCTATTGGTACAAACACAGGTTTGTCCAGCATTTCTGTATTTAGAAATTATAACTCCTTCAACAGCTTTATCTATATCTGCATCTTCAAATACTATAAAAGGGGCGTTACCTCCCAGCTCCATAGATACTTTTTTGACGGTATCAGCACATTGTTTTATTAGGATTTTACCTATTTGAGTAGAACCAGTGAATGATAATTTTCTAACGATAGGATTGCTTGTCAATTCTCCTCCCACTGCTCTAGAATCACTAGAGGTTACCACATTAAAAACTCCTTTTGGTATTCCCGCCTTTTCTGCCAAATGGGCTAGAGCCAAAGCGGATAAAGGAGTGTTTTTTGCTGGTTTTACTACAATCGTACATCCAGCAGCCAGAGCAGGAGCTACCTTTCTAGTGATCATGGCATTAGGAAAATTCCAAGGAGTAATTGCCGCTACAACACCTACTGGTTGTTTTAAGGTGATTATTCGTTTGTCTCTGGTATGACCAGGAATAACATCTCCATATACTCTTTTTGCTTCTTCAGCAAACCATTCTACAAACGAAGCGCCATAACGTATTTCTCCTTCTGCTTCTGTTAGAGGTTTTCCTTGCTCAAGGGTTAAGATTTTTGCTAAATCTTTTACATGCTCAATTTGCAAATCAAACCATTTACGTAAAAGTTCTGATCGTTCTGTAGCTGTTTTTGCTTTCCAATCAATAAATGCTTTATTGGCTGCATCAATGGCTTTTCTGGTTGCTACTTTTCCTAAATCTGCTACTTCTGCAATTATTGAATCATCAACAGGGTTTATGACATCAAATGTTTTATTATTAGAGTCAGATACCCATTGTCCATCAATATAAGCTCTAGTTTGTAGTATGTCGTTATTATTAAGTTTCATAGTTTATCTGATCGCATTTTTGGTAATATCTAATCCTTTTATAAGTTCTTTTACCTCTGTAGATAAAATAATCTCTTTTTTATCGATCTCTATCTGAAAATATTGTTCTAATAATTTCATTCCTATTTGTGATATTTGTTTTCTTACTTCAAGTGATCTGCCTTCTCTTAATCGAAATAATAAGTTTACCATTTTATGCGAACTATTCCCATCGATTATATAATGATCTGTTGCTGCTACGGCTCTACATTTTACTCCTAATGCCGAAACATGACCTGTTGCGATAAGTTCATTTTTCAACTCTTCAAAAAAGTGATTAAAATTTATAGAAACATTAGTAGAATATTCTAGGGTTATATGTGGCATAGGTATTAGTTTGCTATGATAGGTCTTGCTTCCATTTTTGCTTCTTTGATAGGAGTATTTATAAATGAAGACCCATTCTCAAACCAGCTTCTAGGAGCAGGTGCGCCCCATAATGTTTGACGTTGTGGGTTTTCTAAATCCCATCCCAAAGGCTCCAGGTCTGGATCTACTGTAAGATAATCACAGGTGTATATTTCTATTCTATGTCCATCAGGGTCTAGGATATACAAGAAAAAAGCATTAGATACTCCATGTCTTCCTGGGCCTCTCTCTATATTATCTACAAAACCAGATGTAGCCATTACATCCAATAAATGGATAATGTTTAGTGCAGTAGGTACCCATATTGCAGAATGATGTAGTCTAGGGCCATCTCCGTTGGTCAAAGCCATATCATGCACATTGCCTTTTCGATGCATCCAGGCGGCCCACATTTCTCCTTTTTCAGTGGTGGTGTATTCAGTAAGACGGAAACCTAACTCATTTACAAAGAACTCATAAGTTTCCTGCGCATTAGGTGTAAAAATATTAAAATGATCAAACCGCTGTGGATGCATTCCTTGATATGATTTATACTCACGAAGCTTATGCGCTACTTTTTTCATTCTGGCATAAAATTCTAATATAAACCCTTGAGGAGTGGTTACTTTTAAGGTTCTGTCTTCTGCGTATTTTTCTACCCATTCGGTTTTTATATTTTTATGATCTAGATGTTTTTTGAGTGCATCTAAATCTTTTTCAAAAGCTACTTTGAATCCTACCGCTACTACACACGATTCTTTTGTTTTTCTTAAGATATACGAATGATGTTGTTGCTCTTCTAGGCATCTTAGATACAAAGCATCGCTCGTTCTTTCGGTTTCTATTAGTCCCAGTGTATCTACATAAAACTTTCTGGATGCATCTAAATCTTTGACTCCATACTCAACATGACTACAACGAATAATATTGAATGGAAGATTGAAATTGTGTTTCAGGACTTTCATTGTTTTTTATTTTTTAGATTCTTTTTTATTTTTTTACTTTCTGTTTTATGATAACCAAGTGTTTGTCCAACCATTCATATCATAATCACTCATGCATTTTTTTACCATTTCTATGCATTGGTCTAGAGATTTAGATACAGTTGCTTGCCTCAATAAATCCAAACGTTGTAAATCCTGACTCCCAGAATAATTTCGTTCATATAGAGAGTGTCTTCCTGCAAATTCTGAATACATAGAATCCCATATTAATTTGAAGAGTTTGATTCTGTCATTGGCATCTAAGCCTGTTCCTACATAATACTGTTCTATATATGGGCGTAATTCTTTGTTTTGTAGGTCTTTATTGCTAGAAATGGTGTATACTGGTGCACCGCCTAATACGCTTTCAAAAATCTCACGTACTCTATCCCAGCAATTAGACATATATAATCGTAATGCGGCGGCAACTTCGGCATTAGGAACGACTCCTGTACCACAAGAAGTTACATCATTTACCATACTGGTAGTAAGTGACCACAAAGTGTTTTTTATACCGATCAATTCCCCGGTTCCAGCTTGTACTCCTCTAAACTGAGCGGTCCCTGATGCTTTGGTCCCTTCTGAGAATAATCCTATACAAAATTCTAATTTGATGGCTAAGCGAACTGCCGCTTGCAAGTTATATCGGTTAAAAAAGCCTGATTCTTTATAGAATTGTTTACATCTATCGATGTCTCTATATACCAATACGTTTTCCCATGGGATAAATGCGTTGTCCATAATAATTACAGAATCGTTTTCATCATATCTAGATGATAATGGTGCATCATATGCGCTATTAGCATCATGCTCATAAGATGGTCTACAGATCATTTTAAGACCTGGCGTATTCATATCTGCAAAAAATATAACAGCCATGTCTTCATCTCTGTCCTTTTCCATCATAGAAGTGATATTACCTGTCAGCCCAACAAAGGTACCATGAGTCAATACTGAACCTGTTGCTACCATTTTTGCTCCAGAGACATAAATACCCTTATCATCTTCTTTATCTACACTTACAAAAACATCTCTAACATTGATTCGATCTTTGGATCTGTCTACTGGGGGATCTACCAGTACATGATTAAGAAACAAACACTTTTCTGCAGCTTTTTTATACCAATTAATAGCATTCTGCTGAAACTCTTTTTGATAAAACCCAGCATTATCTTGCAGGTGTGCCATAAAAGCAGCTTTGTATTCTGGGGTTCTACCCATCCAACCATAATTTATTCGCTGACTAACCTCTATAGCTTTTCGAGCTTCATCTAGTTCTTTAGATGTATAGCTAGGTGCAAAAAACTTATGAGTTACAATTCCGTTTTTATCAACCAATAAAAGATCATCCTGATATTTCTCATCGTGCATTGCATCATAGAACCTTGCAATACTTCTTGCCGAGTTTCTAAATGCTTTATGTTCTGCTATATTGGTAATCTTCTCACCATTAAACCAAATTTCTCTTCCATCATCCAATGAATCCAGATATTCCTGTCCTGTAAAAATTTTGTTTTCGTATTCTTTTGAAAATGGTTTATTCTGTGCAGTGTTTTGTTCTGTAATCATAATAAATTTAGATTAATGTGTTTGTATACGTTCTATACTTACCCGAGTAGTACATTAAAGGGTTTACATCTTCATTTCTTTGTAAATCTTTTACATTGCATAGTACCAGATAATGATCTCCCGCAGAGATAATTTGGTCAACCTCTGTTAGGTAATACCCCAAGGCATCTTTGATTACTGGATAATCTTTAATACTCTCAAATAATGTGTGATGGTCTAAATGATTTTTGCCTGCAAAGTGATTACTAATTTCTTCTTGTTTTTCTGACAAGATGCTGATGGTAATTTTTTTACCTTTTTCAAGCGTTTCAAACAGTTTAGTTCTTGTATCTACAGAGAACAAAACCAATGGTGGGTCTAATGAAACTGATAAAAAAGAATTAGCGGTCATTGCTCTAACTTCAGAATTCGCATCTCCAGAACTTACAATGGTGATACCTGTTGCGAATCCGCCTGCTACTTGTCTTAATTTTTTTGCATCCATATGTATTATTTTTTACCTAGTTGCGGAATGGTATGATCTCCCAATGCAACTGAAATATTTTTAGTTTCCATGTAGAAGTCAAAACTATATTCGCCTCCATCACGACCGATACCACTGTGTTTTACTCCTCCAAAGGGTGCTGGTAAATGCCTTATGTTTTGAGAGTTAATCCATACCATACCCGCTTCTACATCGTGCGCTATTCTATGTGCTCTTCCTACATCTTTGGTCCATATATAGGCAGTAAGTCCATATTTTACACTATTGGCAATTTCTATGGCCTCTTCTTCTGTATCAAAAGGAATTACGGTAAGAAAAGGGCCAAAAACTTCTTCTTGAGCAATGCGCATATCTTTGGTCGCATTTATAAAAAGTGTTGGATTTACATAACATCCACTTGTTAAATGATCTGGTATTCCTCCTCCTACAGCAAGTGTTGCCCCATCTTTTTTTCCTATTTCACCATAGCTTAGTACTTTTTCCTGATGAGTAGGGTGTATCATTGGTCCAACTTCGGTAATAGGATCTAATGGGTTTCCTACGGTAATATTTTGAACTCGTTTGATCAGTTGCTCAACAAAGTCTTTGTAAATATTTTTTTGAAGAAGGAGTCTGCTACTAGATGTACATCGTTCTCCATTAAGACTGTATTTCATGAAAATAGCAGTATCCAAAGCTCGATCTAGATCTGCATCATCAAACACTATAATTGGGTTTTGCCCTCCTAATTCTAGATGTACTCGTTTCAAAGTAGGAGCCCCTTGTTTCATAATCAGACTTCCCGTAGTTGTTTCTCCTATAAAAGCTAATGCTTTGATATCGTTATGTTCTGTCAATGATTTTCCTGCCACTTCACCAAAACCATTTACGACATTCCAAACTCCTTTTGGTAAACCAGCTTCATGCGCCAATTTTACCAAATAACTTGCTGTCACTGGGCTAAATTCTGCAGGCTTATGTACTACAGTGCATCCTGATGCTAACGCTGGTGCAATTTTCCATGTACTAAGCATAAATGGCGTATTCCAAGGAGTAATTATTCCAATTGGGCCTATTGGTTGTCGTATAGTATAGTTAATATGGTGGGTATCTGGTGTGGATAATCCATTAGGAGCATCTATAACTTTATCGGCAAAATATCTAAAATTTGCAGCACCTCTTACTGCTGCCTTTTTCATAAAACGAATAGGCTGTCCTGTATCATAACTCTCTAAAACAGCAATTTTATCGGCATGCTCTTCTATTTTATCAGCAATTGCATACAAGATATCTCTACGTTCTTGATGAGGCATTTTTTTCCACGATTTAAATGCTGTCATCGCTGCTGTAGTTGCTTGATCAATATCTTTTTCATCAGATAAAGCTACCTTAGCTATAAATTCTTTATCTACAGGTGAATGTGTTTCAAAAGTATTTCCCGATGAAGCTTTTAACTGTTTTCCATTTATAAAATTTTTTATTCCTTCTTTTTTGAGTTTAGGTAAAAGCTGGTTCAGTATTTTTAAATTAGTATCTAACATTTTATGTCTAAAATTTTTAAAATTGTGTGGATTGCTCACTTGATAAAGGTATTCTTGTTATAAAGAACATCTTTGTATTTTTGTGTAAGAATTGTTATACTTTTGTGTATATTTATTTTACCTTATCTCTAAGTTGTTGCGCTCCATTGGCTAATATTAGTGTGTCTACACCAACTCCTAATAAATTCGCTCCTTTGTTTTTATAAAACTCAATAAGCTCTTCTGATAAGGCGAGTACCCCTGCTGTTTTGTTCTTTTCTTTAATTTTTATTAATGCACTGGCAACAGCCTCTTTTACCACAGGGTGTGCTGGATTTCCTAAATACCCCATAGAGGCAGCCAAATCAGCAGGGCCTATAAAGACACCATCAACTCCATCTATGTTTAAGATTTCTTCTAAATTGTTAAGCCCCTTTATAGTTTCTACTTGACAAATCAAACACATCTGGCTGTTTGCTTTGGCAAAATAATTTTCCAAACGGTTCCATTTTGATGCTCTTGCTAGGGCAGTACCTACCCCTCTAATTCCCTCTGGTGGATAACGCATGTCTTTTACAAGTTGTGATGCTTGTTCTGCGGTTTCTACCATTGGAACTAATAAATTTTGCACTCCAATATCCATGAGATTTTTTATCAATACTGAATCTCCAACGGGTGGCCTTACAATAACCTGAGATGAATATGCTGATAGCGTTTGAAGTTGTAACTGTATTTTCCTTATATCAAATGGGGCATGTTCTCCATCAATTAAAATCCAATCAAAATCGGCACATGCAATAATCTCTGCGACTACTGTATCAACCAAACCATTCCATATACCATAGGTCAATTCTCTATTTACAACGCTTTTTTTGAATATGTTATCTCCTAATTGTTTCATCTATTTCTTTTGTTTATTGTTATCAGTCAGGTAGAATTTGCCAATAATTATTTTCAATTTCAATTGGTGTTAGCCGAATTATTATGGCTCATTTCATAATCTTATATAAACTTACATTCAATTGTACCCAACTCATTATAATCTGCTACAATGGTATCTCCCGCATTGACTTTTACAGGTCTTGTAAAGGAACCAGCCAAAATAATTTGCCCAGGTTCCAGTGCTATATTGTGGTTTGCATATTTTTGAGCTAGCCATGCAACTCCTCTTGCGGGATGATCTAATACAGCGGCAGCAACTCCAGATTCTTCAATAACATTATTTTTGTATAAAAGAGCACCTATCCAGCGTAAATCAATTGCGGTTGGTTTTATTTTTTTATTTCCTAATATAATTGCCGCATTTGCCGCATTATCAGCAATAGTGTCTCTAATTGTTCTTGTATATCCAGTATCAGGATGCACTCTATATGTTCTAGCGGCTATCAATTCTAATGCAGGAACTACATAATCCGTTGCGTTTATAACATCTGTAACCGTTAAGTTTTTACCAAACAAAGGCTTCTTTAATACAAAAGCTAATTCTACTTCGATTCTAGGGTCTGAAAATTCAGAAACTTTGATCTCACATCCATGATCAAAATACATACTGTCTAGTAATGTTCCATAATCAGGTTCATCTATAGCCATTGCTACTTGCATTACTTTAGAGGTCAATCCAATCTTATAGCCAATCACTTTTTGCCCTTCTTTTTGTTTAAGCCTCATCCATTCTTCTTGAATAGCGTAAGAATCTTTTATTACCATTTCTGGATGCCTTACAGTTGTAGCTTCTATTTGTAGCCTATTTTTTTCTGCACTATGCAATCGGTTTGCTTCTTCTTCTATCTGCTGTTTGCTAAGCATACTATGTCTTTTTTGTATAGTACATAGTTCGTTATTTATTCATGAATTTTTTTTACAAAAAGTGTAGTATTCCTTTTGGTTTTGTGTAACTATTTTATTTTTTAGTTAAAATTTGTTTTGTATATAAACTAAAAGAATACTACACTTTAATACAATAAAAGCAAATTGATGAATACTATTTTTGATACTCAAAAATGAATATTTATTTATGAGATTTGCTTCTTACAATATCAATAACAGAATAACGTATGGCTCTGTAATAGAAAAAGAAAATGCTATTTTCTTAACAGATATAGGAAAAGATCATGGTTATGATCTATGTCACTGGATAAAAACAGGAGCCTTATATGAATTAACAGCTATTGCAAGAAATACTGAAATCTCTTATAGAGAAAAAGAAGTAGTTTATTTACCCCCTATACTTTCTGGAGAAAAAATTGCATGTATTGGTGTGAATTATGCGAATAGAAATGCAGAATACAAAGATAATTCTGATGTGCCAAAATATCCCAGTCTGTTCTTGAGGTATCAGGATTCATTTACAGGACACAAACAAAACTTAGTACGACCACCAGAATCACATCAATTAGACTATGAGGGTGAAATTGTCATCATTATAGGGAAACCTGGAAGACGTATTCCTGAAAATAAAGCTCTTGAACATATCGCTGGTCTAACATTAATGAATGAAGGAACTATACGAGATTGGGTTCGACATGCAAAATTTAATGTGACTCAAGGTAAAAATTTTGAAAAATCAGGAGCTATAGGTCCTTGGATGGTAACTGCGGATGAAATTAAAGACTATACCAATCTTACTATTGAAACACGTGTTAATGGAGAAATTAGACAGCAGGACTCTACTGCAAATCTAATGTTCTCTTTTGCTTATATCATTTCATATCTAAGTACATTTATGACGTTAAAACCAGGGGATATGATTTCTACAGGGACTCCAAATGGCGCTGGAGCAAGGTTTACTCCACCTATATACTTAACTCCTGGAGATATTGTAACGGTTGAAGTTCCTGAAATCGGAATTTTAAAAAATGGGATTGAAGATGAGATGTTATAAGGATAGTTTTAAATGCATATTTCTCGTGTGAAACACTTTGTATTCATCTAAAACATATCTAAAAAAGGATTCAAAAACTGAAAACGAACTTTTACAATAAATTATAAAAACTCCTTTATAAGTGTACTTCTTTTTTTGAGAAATTATAGCAAATACTTTGATTTCTTATAAGAAGGATTCGGCATCATTTATTGTCTAACAATATGGTCATCTCATTTTTAATTTAGCCAGAAAAAATGCTACTTACATTGAAGCGATACTAAAGTATTATCCTGCTGAATTTCTATTCAACTATACACCGTATTTTATTTTAATCTGATTTGGTATACCAGTAAAATTGGCTGTTCATTGCTAATAAAAGATTCTATAAATCTGAAAATCTAACATTAAGTTTAGCATTATTTATTAAAGTGTGTTAACATGAACTAAAGTTGCGTTAACATCACAAATTGAGTAGAATTCCTTTTAAATGTTTACTTAACTTTCACTTAGTAGACTCAAAAAACACAAACTCAATTTATATTCAATTATGAAAATTTTAAATAATGAACCAAGTAAGCCTAATAGCCTAGATCAAATTACAGATCAAGCTAAATATATTTTGACCGAAGTCATGCAATTTCGGCGAATGATAAAATCTGAAGATAGTTGTAATTCGGCTTCATGCACAAGATGCCAAAAACAACATATAGACAAGATTATTACGGCAATTAAAGAAAAAAAGAAAATTAAATTTGTCTTACCTGCATTTCCTGGTAAATCTCCAAATCCAGCAAAAGTTTTAGGATATCTCCCAGATATGGCTGAGAAAAAAGCACTTACATTTTTAAATGACCTCTGTAAGCGAATTCAGAAAAATTATGAACTAGGAGCAGAGGTAATCATATGCTCAGATGGTAGGGTCTTTAGTGATGTTGTTGGGATTCAAGAAAAAGATGTAACAGCTTATCAGGTTGAGATTGATCGTATTATTGAAAAATTAAACCTAACAGAGCTTTCTACTTTTAATCTTGATAATATATATGTAGATGGTGATTTTGATCAAGCGCGTTCTGAACTTATAGAACAGTATGGACAAGATTTGGATAGTTTAAAGGCTAAAGTAAAAAAAGGAGGAAACGGTTCAGGGAATCCAGAAGAAAAAGAAGCGAATCGTTTGTATTGTGGACTTACACGATTTCTAGTAGAAGATTTACTTTTTCCTGGACAGACAAGGTCTAAGAGTTCTATTCAAAAAGAATGCAAAATAAAAGCATATCAAGCAATTATAAGAAGTAATGCGTGGACTGACCTGATTGCAGAAAAATTTCCTGAGGCGATTCGTTTATCCATACATCCACAGATTTGTGGCTCTAAAAAAATTGGAATTCAGCTTCTTGGTACAGAAACATGGATGACTCCTTGGCATGCAGTTGCAGTAAATACTGGTGATAAATTTATATTAATGAAGCATAAAGAAGCTCAAAAATTAAATGCAACATTGGTTGAAGATGTAAATGGCCGCCCTAGTCACTATGAACTTGTTCAAAAAAAACAAGGGCTAAAAACAGAATATCAATTTTAGAATAACAAAATTAAATAGTTAAGTTATGAATTTTATAGCAACAAAATTATATCCATTTGGGTTATTAATTGAGCCTGTTAGTGGGCAAGAAGATATTAGAAATATAGATGTAAATGAGCTAAAAGATGTTTTGTCACGTGAGCATCTGATTGCTTTAAGAGGATTTCGAAGTTTTGATAGTGCAGAGAATTTTTCTGACTATTGTGAAAAGTTTGGAGAAATTAGTTTATGGCCTTTTGGAAAGGTGTTGGAACTGATTGAGCAAGATAACCCCAAAGATCATATTTTTGATCATACTTATATCCCTTTGCATTGGGATGGTATGTATCGAGAACAGGTTCCAGAAACTCAGGTGTTTCATTGTGTGAACTCACCTGGTATTGATAACAAAGGAGGAACAACTTTTGTTAATACAAAATTGGTTTTAGAAAAAACTCCTGAAAGTGTTCGTGAGTTATGGAACAAGATTACTTGCGCTTATTCAAGAAAAATGGAATTTTATGACAGTAAAACGATTGCTCCACTTCTTACAAAACACCCTGAAAAAGATTTCTCAGTAATTCGTTACTGTGAACCGCCTCATAATAATGATGAATCTTTTATTAATCATCCAGGTTTTGAGGTTGAAGGTATTCCTAAACAAGAGATAGAAAATTTTATTGAAAACCTTAACAAAATACTCTACTCTCCTGAAAACCTATACACACACCAGTGGAAAACAGGAGATATAGTATTTTCTGATAATCATACTTTGTTACATGGTCGAGAAGCTTTTACTAAAGGGGCACCCAGACATATAAGACGAGTACAGCTATTAGGAAAAACTCCTCTTGATAATCCTCATTTAATATATACAAAATGATTAGAAAAGAAACAGATATTCTTATTATTGGAGCTGGACCTGTAGGATTATTATGTGCTTATTTGGCAGAGCTTTCAGGATTGAAAACTATCATAATAGATACGTCTGTAGGCCCATTAGAAGTTGGGAGAGCAGATGCTCTTAATGCAAGAACATTACAGCTACTTGAGGTTGTTGATTTGTTCAAAGAGCTTTACCCATTGGGCTTGCCTTGTAATACAAGTTCAGTATGGGAAAAAGGGAAATTTGTATCTCGTCAATCTTCTTGGTGGAATGAACTGGAAGGGTGTTTTCATAAACATTTTTTAATGTTAGGACAAGCATTTGTAGAGAAGCTCTTAGATAAAAAACTTACATCTATTAATGCTTCTGTAGTGAGGCAAACAACAATAGAAGATATTCAGATTACAGATCAAGAATGTATTAGTACGCTCTCTAATAAAGAGATAATAAAATCTACATATCTTATTGGTGCAGATGGTTCTAGTTCTTTTGTAAGAAACTACTTCAATATTCCTTTTGAAATTACGCGGCCTCAAATTATATGGGCGGTGATTGATGCAGTATTTGAAACTGATTTTCCAAAGGCTCCAGAAATAATTGTTTTCCAGGCAGAAACATCAGATGTTGCTTGGATTCCTAGAGAAGGAGAGATCGACCGATTTTATATCAGAATGGATCGCAAAGATTTTAGCATGGAGGATGCCATAGAAAAAATCAATCTAGCGATGGCTCCACATACAGTTATGATAAAAGAACTTGTTTGGTTTTCTCAATTTTCTGTAAAAGAATCTGTTGCCGAAAATTATCTCATTAAAGATCGCATAATTCTTGCTGGAGATGCTTGTCATATTCACTCAGTAAATGGGGGACAAGGCTTAAATACAGGATTAGCAGATGCATTTAATCTAATTTGGAAATTGAGTATGATCAAAAATCATGAAGCGAATCAAAACCTGCTTCGTTCATATGAGAGTGAAAGAAAACCAATCGCTCTAAGTGTAATCGAAAGTTCTGGAGAGCTTGTTCGTTCTACAAAATATTCAAACTCTGGGACTCATGCAAAAGATTATGTGAAGATTGTAGAGAAGAGAGCTGGAAATATTACAGGGATGGGAATTCGCTATAGTGAAAAAGGAATAATTGGAACAAGAGTATATGACCTTATAGTACATCAAGAAAAAGAGAAGAAACGACTCTATTCGTTTCTTGAGTATACTAAATTTACTCTTCTTTATTTTAGCGATCAAAAAATAGATTTAGAATTACCAGATTTTGTAAACCTACTACAAATTCGTTCAAATAATTCACAACATGGATTTTGGACAGAAAGTAAACATTATAAAGGTCAGGTTATTATAGTAAGGCCTGACGCTTATATTGAATCTGTGGGTACACTAAATGAAATAAATACTTTAATTAAAACTCTTGTTTCTAAATATTCTAAAGTTTAAACCACTTCATAATATAGAGCTGGAAACAAAATAAAACATAACTATACATAAAAAATAGAATCAATATGCCATATATATCATTTGAATCAGGTAAGCTTGAAAAAGAAATCAAGCAAAAATTAATTAAACAATTAACAGAGATATCAGTAAGTATTACAGGAATTCCAAAAGAGTTATTCTTTATATCAATAAAAGAAATTCCAGATGATGATATAGCTGTTGGTGGGAAAACAGTAACAGAAATGAAAAAAGAACTAAAAAAATAAACAAGCGACCTCAAGGTAAGCCCGCGAAGTATTTTTTGAAGTAAGCTTCGAGGTATTAAAATGTCACTTAGTGAGCAAAAGATGCTAGTAGTTAACAATTAGATGTTTGGCAATATCACTACTTTGTTGTTAGCTACTAGTTTTCGTGCTTTTATTTTACGATTTTATATTGACCTCAAAAGAGAAGCTCCTTATAAAACAGTGATTCTGTATGCAAAGATCTTGTTTTGTACACATTCTAAAAATTAAACATTGTATTGTCATTGGCAAGATTCTCTGTTGGAATATCTTGACTAATGTTCCAATGAGCGGCTATCTTTCCTTTTTCTAATCTAAATAGGTCATATACTGCGGTCTTTTTTTCTGAAAGTATTCCTTCACTAATAGAGATAACAAAGTTTCCTTCTCCAAAGACGGCATGTTGTTTAATATATCTAGGAAAATGAGAACCTTCTTGAACTGCCTTAATAAGACTTTGAACTCCATCAGAAAGCATCATATTATGTTGATGAAAATCAGTTTGAAAAAATTGAGGGATGGTAGTTATTATTTCTTTTTCTTCTACATCTTCACTTGTTAGTATGTCAAATAACTCAATGATTTTAGACTTATTGATTTCAGTTTTTTTTAAGTCGCTTATTTTGACTTTACCATCTAGTAAAGATCTACCAGATACGTTTGGAGAGCCCATTTCTGACATAACATTCCAGTGTTCTGCAATAAGACCCGTATTATCAAAACGAATGATATGAAAAGCTGCTGTTTCATCAAAACCAAAAGGAATAGCATTTATCCATTTGTGATGCATGATGATGTAATTGTCATCTTCTAGCATGCGAATATTTTCAATTTTACTACCATAAGTTTTTAACTTTGGTATCATAGCGATAAAAGCAGCCCTTCCTGAGGGTACCTTTGGATTATGTTGAATATAATCTTCATGAACCATTTTTTCAATCGTTGATTCGTCATATTCGCTAACAGCAGTATGATATGCTTTGGCTTTTTCTTTATTACTCATATGTTGTTTTTTATAAATAGGTTTATACTTTTATGATATAACTAAATTAGTGCTTTATAACAATAAGGAGAAGGCATTTACTTGAAAAATAAGGGGTTATTGTTAAAAAGGAAAAACAATATATTCTGAATCAGAAATTACTTTTGTAGGAGGTGGTTGGAACGTATTTCTTTTGGAGGTAAGAGTTTTTGATTTGGTAGCTAAATGAATTAGAAATAAAATTACTTAGAAATTATTCTTGTCACCAAATCTGACACTATAAAATCAAAAAACCCTTTAAAATCAATGTTTTAAAGGGTTTTTTTGTGACCTCGGCAGGATAATTGCCGAATTCTTAATAAAATATTGGTAGTCAATAGTTTACTAGGTATACTCAATATATTATTTTTTTAAGCATTAATTTTTGCTGATGAAACTGTAAAAATTCCGAAATCATCAATAAGCATAGTTTTTTTATGAATATCATTATGAGCCATTAAACGATCTAATTCTTTTTGCGAACGCCTTCTCATTATCCAATCTTTCTTTTGATGACTATTTTAAACATAAGCAATCATTTTCAGTTATGGATGCCATGGTTGACCAGTATACACTACACTAGAGTTTTTCTCAGCAATAGATTTGAGTCCAGTGAGTGCGTTACTGGCTAATTCATTGTCACCAAAAAGCTCTAATATGCCTGAAATGATTATAATATTTGGAATATCTAATTCATCTAGTAATTCATTTTAGATTAGGTCTTCCAACCTTTTCTGAATTGATCCTTTTCTGTATAGGCCTTAGATAAATTGTCCGAATTTTTCTTACAAGTTCACTTCTTTTGTTTTCAAATACGTAAGATCTGATACCCATACTTGACCTAGGGAATCAACAGTAAAATTTCTGTTTAATAAATTAGGAGCTACTGGATTACTATGTTTAGAATCCGTAGTTACTATCCATTTTTTTCTGACCTTACTTTGTATGTTATTGTTTTTCATTGTTCTAGCAACTCTTGGACGTGATACTTTATAACCTAGCTGATATAATTCTTCCTGTATTCGAGGACTACCATAAGTTCCATTACTCTGATTGTAAATAGTAAGTATTTCTTGTAACAGTTTATTATTTTCTTTTTCTCTATTTGAAATTGATCTTTTACACCAGTAATAATAACCACTCTTACTTACTTTTAATGTTTTACACATTTTCTCGATAGGGTACTTTATTTTGTAAGTATCTATGAAAATAAAAATATCTATCTGTTCTTGGAGAAGATGCTTACTGCCTTTTTTAAGATATCACGTTCTAATTCTACATCTTTCAAGGCTTTCTTTAATTCTACGATTTGCTTTTGTTCTGGAGTTAAATTTGGACGACCGTTTCCTGAAAAACTACCTGTAGAATTTGAGTTAAATTCTCTACACCATCTTCCTAATAATTCTTGACGAATACCCAAATCAGTACTAACTGCTTTTTTACTTTTCCCTGAATTAACTAATTCAACTGCCATTATCTTAAATGACTTCTCGTATTTTCTTCTTACTGTTTTCATAAATACTCAAAATTATATATTTTAAGCTTAGCTTACTGTCCATGCAAATGTAGTAACTCCAATATTTGTATAAAGTTAAGAAAATCAAGCATACTTTAACTTCATACATTACATTTTAAAATTTGGATTAATTGTATAGCATTTTAGCTTTAAAAAACGACAAAAATCATTCCATAAATTTGGATTTTTATTAAGACCACTCACTTTTTTAAGTGAGTGGTCTTGGTAAACTTTAATAGAATTCTTTAAAATTTAAACACTCTCATTAAAATAGTTAATTCTGATAAAATTGACTTAAAGCTCGTACATCATATTCACTTGGTCCATAAATTGTTCCATTTTGTCTGCCATATTCTATGATATTGGTAAAAGGCCTATAATCTCTTCTTCTTACCATATCATATATTCCTCGTCCCAAATATCTAGAAGAATATAGCATAATTGATGACCAATCAAAAGGAGTTAAATTGTGAGAATATTGGGGATCTATATTTGGATCACTTATAGATGAAGCTATATACTTATTTCTATCCGATCTTTGATGCTCATGAATAAGTCCTAGAGCATGTCCAAATTCATGAATAGCTACTGGTAGATATGAGTCATGGGTTGTTAAAATTTGCTCTCCTCCAACCATTCCAACGTGTGAACTATCTCCATCACCACGAACTATATGAATAAAATTGCGATGAACGAAAGAGTTAAAGTGGACAAATTGTACACCTAAACGGTTAGCCCATATACCTGCAGCTTGAATAATACTATTTCGATTTGCATCTGGTACATTCGGATGGATGAGAATAGGGATCACACCATTGGTCCAGGGTCTAATTCTAACTGCAATTGCTCCTTTAGCTGTAGCTACAGGTTTATCTGTGATAGTTGTATTTTTGGGCAATATGATATCTCCACCTATTACATAATCTCCATTATCATTAATTTGGTAATGAATTTTATCAGAACCTATATATCCCTCTTTATATTTTGTTACAGGTGATGATATATCTGTATCCAAATCAGTAATAACCAAATCATCTGAACTTAAGTTCTCATAATTGATGGAGGGATAATCTAAATCTGTATATTCTAATGTTTTTACTTCCATTTCTTCTAAAGTAACCTTATCATTCTTGGTACATGATATTGTGATTAGAACTGTTGTTATAAGGGTAATTGCTGAAAATTTATTGTTTAATTTCATTTTTTTTAATTTATATTTCTAGTTATACAAAGGGGAGAATTATTTTGATAAAGCATATGAATAATTGTGTTTTTTATACAATCATCATTTGTCTTGCGGTACACAACTTATTAATCTATAATAAGTTGCTTTTTCACTAAGACGTCATATATCTCCTTTAGAAGTAGAGTGTTGATATCGAAATATATAATGATTCCTTATTATTCCGATAAATTCAACACTACCAACTTTTATGTTTTCTATTGATATATTATAGGGTACATCGTTGAGTTGTATTAAAATAAGATTAGCTGAGCTATTTTTAGTTAACTTTTTTATAGTCAAAATAAGTTAACGAGGTTATTTAATACATATTTTTTTTGTTTCGGACCATTTATCTCCTTTAATATTAATGAAATACATGCCAGAAGAAAACTCAGGAAAATCTTTAGGGTTAATATCTATAATATGTTTGTTTTTGGAGTTCTTTTTAGAATGTAGGATTCCTATTTCTTTTCCGCTAAACGAGTATATAGATATTTTTATCTTTTCTTCTGTTGGAGATGATATCTGGATAAATATATGTTCAGATGCTTTTATAACTGTAGGGTAGATTAAAGCAGAGGTTTTTGCTATATGTTCACTGCTACAGTCCTCTACGTATATAGTTACTTCATTTCTATTCTCTCCCATACAATTATTGCTTAATGATGTTGTCACACTATATGTGGTTGTTGTTAAAGGAGAAACTTCTATACTGGATGTGGTTTCACCTGTTGACCATAAATACGTTCCTCCACCTGTAGCAGTTAACGTAGTTATATTTCCTAAACATATATATTGTTCTTCTCCAGCGTTTACAATAGTTGTATTAACAATCACCTCTACTTGATCTGTTGCTTTGCAATTATTGTTAGATACTGTAACTGAATATGTCGTGGTTTCTAATGGAGAGACTTCTATACTGGCAGTTGTTTCACCTGTTGACCATAAATAAGTACCTCCTCCTATAGCCGTTAGAGTGGTAGTTTCTCCTAAACAAATAGACTGATCTTCTCCAGCATCAGCTGTAGTCGAATTTGAAGAAACTGTTATAGAGTCGGTAGCTTCGCAACCTTTACAATCTTTAACATTTACTGTATATATTCCTGGTGTATCTACATAAATAGAGGGGGTTGTTTCTCCTGTTGACCAAGAATATGTAGTAGTATCAGTGCTTTCTGAGATGCAATCCATCATAACATGAATATCTCCATGAGTATAAATACTATTGGAAATATTAAACCAAGAGGAGCTTCCTACTTTGTGAGTATCTTTGTCGATAGTATTTGCTCCTTTACCTAATTGAAGAGGACCTCCAGTTCTAGAAAAAGAAAATGATAAAGGAAACCACCAACTATGTTCTTTAACAGTTCCTTTAAATTCTTTGTAATAGATCCACCCATTTGTATTATTAGCTCCTCCACAGACATTTTCATAAGGAGATGGAGTAGTTATAGTCTTTCCCCAAAACTCAGCATCTAGAGTATAAGTTTTACCAGACTCTTTCATCGTCCCTTTAAGAGTTGCCCTTCCATTATCCAGTTCTTTCCATATCAAACTTTCATTAGTAAACGTTTTTTCACTTCCCCAATTAGTAATTATTACCATGACAAGGGATCTCGGATGATGACAATCTTTAGTGTTTTGTATTTTGTACTCCTTGCAATCTGTACAAATTGAGTGCCCAGTTAATTTAGGAGTGATTAATATTCTTTCTTCAGCACAAATTGATATATCATCTCCAGCATTAACATTTAGGTTACAGTTAATGTTTGACTCAGAAAAGCTTATCTCATCTTTAATTATTTTAGATACACCACTAAAACTAGTAATGGAAATAAAAACTAGAATAGTGATAGAAAGCGTTTGTATCGTGATATTTCGCGTATTTTTTTTATCTGGCATAAAAAAATCCCAGATTATTGAATTTATTTTTTTCATATTGATAATTGTTAAAGAAACAAACCATTTAAATGTTTGAATTAGGAAACTGTATTTTTAAACACATTGCAGAATATTAAATTACACCCAAAGGTGCTTATTTCAACATTTTTGTTAACGTGATCATGAATTATTTATATAAGAATAGCTCAGAAAATATTTTTCGTTTGTCAATATGACATACTAAACTCCCTTTTATAAGATATAGTGGGTATTCACGAAATATAAGTTGTATTATTTTTTATTTCTAAAATAGAAACAAAATCTATTTTGCAAAAAAAGAGTTTAGTCTGTCAATATGTATACTTATCTTCTTCTTAAATATTTTTTTATCAAAAAAACAGGAAGTTTTTTTGCTCCGAATAAAGTAATTTTACTATAAAATTTTCTGATAATTATAATATTGTATTTATTTTTTTAATGTGATATGACCTTTAGTCAAAAGGTGTTCAAAATCATAAATAGGAGAATCGTATTCAAAAGATAATCCTGGGATGCCAAACAATCCAGCTTTGGCATATAAACCTAAACTCCCCTTAATACCTCCAAACCAATCTATTGTAGGTGTATTATCTATATTAGTACCGATACTTCCATTGGCATATAGTCCAGCACCTCCCTTGGCTCCGACTCCTATGGTTCCATAAAAAGAAGATTCAAAATTTGTATTAATCAATAGAGAAGCATTAAAACTTCCTGTTGTAATGATGGGTATAAATTCCATTTCTGAAGTATCTATCTCATGGATCGGATTCCAATGACTATTCTTATAATGCATTCCTTTACGAACAGTCATGATACCTCGAATACCTCCTGTTATCCTTGCACTGACACTTCCTGATGCATCTAAATTTACTTTTATAGTATGTGTCACTACTATAGGAATCCAACCTGCCCAAATAGTGGTAGGAGGAAGGTTTAAATTTACAATAGGGATGGACTCATTAAATAAACTATGACTGGCAGACCACGTTAAATCCATATTAGTCTGGTTTTTAAATGTTATCACGTTCTTAAACTCATTCATCGAACCTGAAAATATTTTTAGTTTAAGATCTAATGTAGGCTGTATATTTACAAAACCGTTGGCTTTTATTTGATCATGGGTAGTAGAATGATTACCATCTGCATCAAAAATTACTCGATTAAGGTTAATCTTAAATGTTCCTAACGAAATATCTTTTTTTGCTCTATCAGGTACCAAGCTATACTCTATGATATCTCCATTAGCCGTTTTACTTATGAAATCCTGGTTATAGTTATCGTAATTATATATATGTTGATATTCAGTATGAGGAGTTAATTCATTTACTTCTGCCGATTCTGTAGCTACAATAACTTTATTACTAATATATGTAACGTTGGTTATTTTTCTTAAGAACCCTTGTGGAGCTTTACTTATTTGACCAGATACGATATATTCTAATTTACTAAAATCAATACCAGAATCCTGGCTAAATTCAATTGTGTTTTCATCAATGTTTATTATTGAATTAGAAAGAGGGTCATTATCCTTAAAGACCAGAGATTTTTCTTTTTTATCCTGTTGCTCTTTTGGTAACAATGCATTATTACTCTCTTCTATATTGTCTGTTGTACATGATAATATTCCTATACTTATCAGTACGTAAAAAATTTTTTTTCTCATAATTAATGGGGTAAATTTTTAAAATTATTAATGTGAATACCTTTTTCTATATCAAAAAGTAATACTGTTATTTTTATTTAGACTAAATATAAATAATAACAAATATATTGACTCATAAAGATTTAGTATATTTTTTTCGACAAACATCACTATTCCTCCTATAATAAACATATCTTACCTTGCTGAAGTGGTGAAATTTTATTGCCAGATTCTGTATAATAGATCAGAAGAGATCGAATATTTGTAATTGAGTTATTTTGTAAGCTGAAAGTTTTGACAGTAATTCACTATTATTCTTAAATATGATTATCCGTTAGTATTCTAGTATTACTAACTGTACATAATACGAATACCTCAATTGACGTTGTAATTCAACTGCGCAAATTCTTTTTTTTTGCTTTTGGCCATAGCATAACAATATACCAAACCGTAAAATGGTAGCTTAACATTTAACATAATAGTACCGCTCTGCAAAGAATAATCCAATAAATTATAACTGAAACTATTGTCACTGAACCCTAACCTTAAACAGGTTTTATGTTAATCCAGTTATGAAACAGAGATATAAATAATAACGGATCATTCCCAAAAGTTGTGTGTGGATTTAAAATAGATTAAGATCTTTGTAAAAAAACAGCGATTGGATTCCTATATTGACTTACTTAAGCTTGTATT
>NZ_OMKE01000060.1 GCF_900299535.1 Aquimarina aquimarini
TCTTAAAACCCATGCGAAAGCTCAATGAAGAATTCTATCGGTAAGCCGTGTGAGGGAAAACTTCAAGCACGGTTTGATGAAGGGGGCGCTGACAGTCTCGTAAATTTTACTAATTTAGTGAGAAATTTAACAGAGCTGTCAGGCTCTACTCTACTAGGTAATTTAAATATAATGTCGGTAAAAGAATTATTAATCCTGTTCTTGATTGATAAACATAGTAGTTTGAATAACATTTATTCATTAACTAGAATATTTGATAGAGCGGATTTTCCATCTGACGTCTCAAACGTTTTAAAGGTTTTAATGAGTTCTAAACTAATTGAATATGCAGAGAATCGTCCCTTAAATAAAATGCAAGTTTATAAATCAACTGTGAACGGAAAAAAATTACTTGAATCAAATTTTAATCAAAAAGAAACTCTTGACTACATTAACACTCTTGAGGATCCAAAATTTCTTTATGAACTTACAGAACTCTTATTAAATAAAGGCTAGATAAAACAAAATTTTAGAGACCTAAAATGACTGAGATAAAATCAGAAAATATAATTCGGAAAATTAAAAACGGACTTCCACATCTTGGAAAGGTCAATCTGACTTTACAACTGACTGAAAATAGCATTTTGGAAATCATAGAAAATTATCCTGACAAAACAGCAAGCGGCTATAGTCAAGGTCAAATAGAATCGATTCCAAAAGAAGGATATAATGACTGGAAAAACGGAATTAAAAACGGGATTGAATATGCTTATGAGAAACTAACTAAGCATAAAGGATTAAAAGTAATAATTGATAGCGCAATTGGTTTATCAACTGATACCAACCCAACAATAATTGGATTTGCAGCTTCTAGAGCAGTATTGGAAAAGTTATCGAATTGTGAATCTAAAAATGAACTTGAACAATTAGAAAGTCTCGTTTTTTCAAGCTGGGATTATAATCATGATGCTATACCTGATTTTATTAATAAAACAATAATCGGAAAAAAACTACCTACAACAATGTATAAGAAAACATAGGGCTTTTGGGCTTAGTTGAAAGGTCTATGTTTATTTGCAAAATCGCCAAATATAAAATTTGGTATTTTCAACAAAAAAGATAAAAGCAAAATATTATATTTGGCTTAGTACCAAACCGAAACGTATCGCTTATCACCTGCCCTACGTTTCTTATACTAAACGTTGGCATTAATTACGGATCTAAAAAATGGGCATATTTAAAAACTTATTTGGTTTAAGGCGCAAAGAAAATAATAAGCGCGCAAAACAGAATGAAATGGAACCTCAAATTGTATCAAACGAAAAAGGAATTACAATTTCAAACGAAGCCAAAGTTAACTTTGCAGATTACTTTTCTGAAAGTGATATTAATCTTCCTGAAATAATGGTGATTAACAAAGTATATGATTTAGGAATTGGAGGATGGAACATTAAAACTCGAATTTATGGAACTCAAGAGAACTATTATATTGACTTTTTTGCTGTTCATCGAATGACTAATAGTAGGCACGAAAGACTAAAGCCTGACGGAAAACTTGAAGGTTTAGAATATTTGTGGGAATTTGGATATCAGGTTTACGAAAACGACCCTGAAAGAACTGAAAGGGAGAAACAAAAGAGAATTAAAGAAAATGATAAAGTAATAGAAATTCTAAAGAAAAAAGGGTTTTATTAAAATAACTACTGCCAACACGGTGTCCTATGTAAAGCCCTTTCCCAAGTCCTAGGTTAAAAATACGATATTTTAATATTCTAATTAGCTCATAATAATGATTTTATATTATTGAATTGTTGGCAACTTCAATAAAAGTTGTCAATATTTCAACGATAGCCCATTATAACTCCGCATCCTATATGTGGTATGATATAAAATCATCCACCA
>NZ_OMKE01000059.1 GCF_900299535.1 Aquimarina aquimarini
AATTAAAGAATAGCCTTAGCTATTGTTGAATTTTATAACACAGATATAGTGCAAAAGAAACAAACTATATACGAAATTTTTATGTGTAAATCGTATAACATCACTATTGCTGTGTTTTATTTTGAAACATAGAGTAAAAAGAAACAGTTTTAGGAGTTGATTTCTATTGAGAGCTGGTGTTAGTTCTTAAAAATAAAGAGTTAAGAGGTTTTTGTGGTGATGAGTTTTGATTTTACTTCGTGATTTAGGAAATAACCAGTAACAATGGTCGCTAGAACATCTGCTATTGGAAAAGAAACCCAAACACCTAATTCTCCATAAAACTTAGGTAGAATTAAAATCAATGGAATAAAAAAGAATCCCTGTCTTGATAAGGTTAGTAATAATGCAGGTTTTGCCTTGCCTGCTGCCTGAAAATAAGCAGCACCTATAAGTTGTAGGGCAATGACGGGGGTAGCGGCAAAAACCCATCGCATTGGTGTTGCGGTATGTGCTAAAACATATTGATTTAATGCTAATTCTTTAGGGCTTAGATTAGGGTTATCACTGAGAAATAAAGCGGTTATTTCTGAAGGAAAAATCATCAGCCCAATAAAAACTAAGGTGGCAACAATTGCAGCGTATTTGATAGCGGTATTAATCGATTCTCTTACACGAGAGTAGTGTTGTGCGCCATAGTTATACCCAGCAATAGGTAAAAAACCTTGTGTAACTCCAAATACAGGAAATAGGGCAAACATTAGCATTCGACCAATGATGGCATATACCGCAATGAGACCTTCTTGGCCGAGATCGAATAAAATATTGTTCATTAGTAGATAAGTGATGCTTACTACAGCTTGTCTAGCAAGGGTAACACCTCCTAATGATGCGATTTCAGAAACAATTTCTTTTTGTAAACCAAAATGGCGAAAACCTAGTTTTAGTTCAGAATTCTTAGAGCCAAAAAACCAAAAAATATAAAGAAAACAAGCTAGATATGATCCTGTTGTTGCCCATGCAGCACCCTGCATTCCCATATCCATTAGATTGATAAAAACATAATCCATTATTAGGTTTCCTAATGTGGGGATAATCATAGCAATCATGGCGAATTTAGGTTTTCCCTCTGCGCGAATTACAGTGTTGCCCATCATAGCAAAACCTAGAATAGGGACTCCATACAAAACAATAATGTAGTATATTTTTGCAGGATCAAAAATATCACCTTTACCTCCAAATTTAGGAATAATACTGTCGACAAAAACTAAACCCAATACAACCAAAGAAATTGTGCATAGCAAAGTGAGGACGATTTGATTTCCAAAAGTTTGTAACGCTTTTTCTTTATCATTTGCACCTAATGCTCTAGAGATGATGCTTGATCCTCCTATACCTATCGCCATTCCAAGGGCAGCAATAAAAAATGATACGGGTAGCACGACATTTATTGCAGCAATAGCAATAGAACCAATCCAATTACCTACAAAAATAGAATCAATTAAAACGTTAAGAGACATTACTAGTATGCCTATCGATGCAGGTAATGCCTGTTTTATAAGTAATTTTCCTATAGGTTCTGTTCCTAATGCTTCAGCAGTAAGTTTTGCCATTAAACAGTTTGAGTTTTTGTAGTAGCCCAATCATTTACCCAGTTTGCTAACAAATTTGACCAATCTTCTCGATCATTAAGGCAGGGTATTGTAGTAAATTCTTTACCACCTACTTCATGAAAAATTTCTTCTCCCTCCATTGCAATTTCTTCCAAGGTTTCTAAGCAATCAGAAACAAAAGCAGGGGTTACAATAGCCATCTTTTTGACTCCTTCTTTTCCCATTCGCTCAATAGTACTATCAGTATAAGGTTGTAGCCAAGGATCAAAACCTAATCTTGACTGAAAAGAGGTTGAATAAGTGCCTTCTTGTAGGTTTAATTTTTTTGCAACTTCTTGAGTAGTCTTATAGCATTGATGGCGATAACAAAATTCGTGTGCAGGAGAAGGGGTATTGCAACATGACCCATCTATCTTGCAATGAGATTTTGTAATATCACTTTTTCTAATATGTCTTTCGGGTACTCCATGGTAAGAAAAAAGAAGATGCTCGTAGTCTAAACTCTCTATTTTTTCAGCAATACTATTGGATAAGATATTTATGTATTCTGATTTATTATAAAATGCAGGGATATCTGTGAATTTCATATCAGGAAAATAGCTTGCTCGTAATTCTTCTGCCAGTACTAAAATCGTTTCTGTAGTAGCCATTGCAAACTGTGGATAAAGAGGAAGCAGTAATACCTCAGTAACACCTTGATCATGTAGTTCTTGTAATCCTTTTTTGATATTCATTGAGCCATAACGCATGGCTAACCCTATAGGAATAGAAGTGCGATCAGCAACTTTTTTTTGTAATCTTTCTGATAATACAATCAGAGGTGAACCCTCATCCCACCATATTTTCTTATAAGCTTCTGCCGATTTTTTAGGTCGGGTGTTTAAAATAATTCCTTTTACTAGTAGTATTCTAGCCCAAAGCGGAACATCAATTACTCTAGGGTCCATCAAAAATTCACCTAAATATTTTTTTACATCTTTTGGGTCTGTACTATCTGGTGATCCAAGATTAACGAGGAGAACTCCTTTACTCATATTTTTCCTTTTTACGTGTACAAAAATACAAACTATAAAGAGGAATGAAATAAAAAGTGATAAGACTTTTTGATAGTAGTATTGTCTATTTATTGTCTTAATCCTTGTAGGGTATGGGGTTGCCAATAATAACTTAAAATACGTTAAATTCCAGTAAACCAAAAACAGGACGGTTTTATTTTAGTATTTTTAGGTGATTAAAAAAGCAAGGTGAACCTGATTCAATTAAAAAAAAGATGTTTTTAATTGTTATAGGTTTCATATGACTATTAATTCTAATTATAAAAGCACATGAAACGTATAATTGTAGATGTAGAAAAAGATAAATTGTCTTTTCTTCTAGAACTTTTAGACCAGTTTGAATTTGTATCTGTTTTGGCTGATACCACAGAAGAAGACAAGGGAATGTATGATTCTATCGTATCCTTACAAAAAGGGATCGGTATTCCTAGAGATGAATTATTGGATTAATTGAGTTTTAGCTTAAGCTCATGACATATTTTTTTGGTGTAGTACCAAACTTCTTTTTAAATGCAGCAATAAAATGGCTAGCTGTGCTATATCCAACTTTTAAGCCGACTTCATTTACATTATGACTTCCTGATGCAAGTAGTTGTCTGGCTACTTCCATTTTGTAATCAAAAAGAAATGTATATACTGGTTCACCATAGATTTGTTTAAAACCATCTTTGAGCTTTTTAAGAGGTAATCCAATTTCTTTTGATAATTGTTGAAGTGTTGGGGGTTCTGCCATACGGGCAATAATAATTTCTTTTGCCTTTCTGATTTTTATTACATTTTCTTCATCGACCAGAAATGGGCACTGCTCAATATCTGTTTCTCCAGGTCTATTAAAATAAAGACTTAGTAATTCATAAGCTTTTCCCTTGCAGTATAATTGTTTGATAGAAGGGTGTAAACTATAATTCATAATCTGATTAAGGACTACAGCCATAGAAGGAGAGATGCCTGCATCTGTATAATATTTTTTATCTCTATTTCCTTCGCCTAAAAAAGGAATATAATCTGCTTCTTTAGAAAATAAAGAATGAAACTTTTTTATAGAAATAAGGATAGTAATTAACCATGAATCTTGTTTCATTTCTAGATTCATGGGTAAGTCCCGTTGTGGGTTATATAGAAGAAGTGAGTTTTCTTCAGAAAGATTTATAGCATAACTTCCGTTATTGAAATTAAACTTAATAGCTCCTTTGATACAGAAATGAAATTGAATCAAATTGCTGTCGATGTCTCTAACAACTCTTTGATTTTCATTGGTTTCGTTTTGAAATTTAAGAATATAAAAACCATCTTCGATAAAGGTTTCTTCTAGAATCCCTGGAGCGTTATTTTTTAGTTCAATTTCCATAGTTATAAAATTTTATTTATTTAGAATGAATCTAAACTGTCGACATAAGAATCTTTCTTAGCCCTACAAAAATAAGGGTTTTTAGCGTTTTTTTTGCAAATAATGTCAGAAATAACGTTTTTCGACACTAAAAATCCCTCTAGCGTTATTTTTTCTGACCTATCTAAAATACTTTTGTTACGGAATATAATAGAATTGATTACATGGAGCCTCACTTAAGAGCTAAAGGAACGAACTTTTACACAATTGGACTTAGTTATAAAAAAGCTGATGCAGAGATCAGAGGTCATTTTAGTGTAAATGATGAGGTCAAGGCAAGAATACTACAACGAGCCCAAGAAGATGGTATAGAAGCATTACTTGTTACTTCTACCTGTAATCGAACAGAACTACATGGTTTTGCTCAACACCCATTTCAATTAATTAAATTATTATGTGAGCATACGCATGGTACCGTAGAAGAGTTTGAGAAGGTAGCGTATGTGCATAAAAATAGAAAAGCAGTAGCACATTTATTTAAAGTAGGTACTGGTTTGGATAGTCAAATACTAGGAGATTTCGAGATTATAAGCCAACTAAAACTAAGTTTTAAAGCTTCTAAAAAAGCTGAGATGACAAATCCTTTCTTAGAAAGGCTTATCAATGCGGTAATTCAAGCAAGCAAGCGAATCAAAAATGAAACAGAAATTTCTTCTGGAGCAACCTCGGTTTCTTTTGCATCAGTACAGTATATTTTAAAAAATGTAGAAGATATCTCTAATAAGAATATCTTACTTTTTGGTACAGGAAAAATAGGAAGAAATACCTGTGAAAATTTAATTAAACATACCAAAAATGATCATATTACGCTTATTAACCGTACCAAAGATAAAGCAGAAAAAATAGCAGGAAAATTTAATCTTGTTGTAAAAGATTATGCTAATATTCAATCTGAAATAAAGAATACCGATATTTTAATTGTTGCAACAGGAGCACAGAATCCAACAATTTCTAAGCAATTAATACATTCGCATAAACCGCTGTTGATTTTGGATCTTTCTATTCCTAAGAATGTCGCAGATAATGTAACAGAGCTACCTAATGTAACTTTGGTACATTTGGATCATTTATCAAAAATGACAGATGATACACTACAAAGAAGAAAACAATACATCCCGCAGGCAGAAGAAATTATAGAAGAAGTAAAATTAGAGTTTGATAATTGGTTAGAGACTAGGAAATTTGCTCCTACTATTAGAGCTCTCAAAAATAAATTGTTTACATTAAAAGATGCAGAAATTAATTTACAAAGAAAAAAGTATGCAGATTTTGATGAAGAGCAAGCAGATATTATAAGTAGTAGGATCATTCAGAAAATAACAAATCATTTTGCCAATCATCTCAAAGATGATAACACTTCGGCAGATGAGAGTATAGAGTTGATTCAAAAAGTTTTTCAATTACAAAAAAACAGCCTTGATTAGAACAATTCGCATAGGAACCAGAGATAGTGAGTTAGCACTTTGGCAGGCCAAAACGGTACAAAAGAGCTTAGAAGATTTAGGGTGTAAAACTCAATTAGTTCCTGTAAAATCTACAGGTGATATTGTGTTAGACAAGCCATTGTATGAGTTAGGGATCACGGGTATTTTTACCAAAACCTTGGATATTGCCATGTTACAGGACGATATTGATATAGCTGTACATTCTATGAAAGATGTTCCTACCGCTTTACCTAAAGGTATTGTTGAGGCTGCTATCTTGAAACGCGCTAATGTAAAAGACATTTTAGTACATAAAGGATTAGAATTTTTAGAAAGTGATGGGGTAATCGCTACAGGAAGTCTGCGTAGAAAAGCACAGTGGTTACATAAATATCCTAAGCATACAGTAACTGACCTGAGAGGTAATGTAAATACACGCCTTCAAAAACTTACTGATAATAAGTGGAATGGAGCAATCTTTGCTGCTGCTGGATTGGAGCGTATAAATTTGAAACCAGACAATTATAAAGATCTAGACTGGATGATTCCTGCTCCAGCACAAGGAGCAATGTTGGTAGTTGCCAAAGAAGAAGATACATATTGCCGAGACGTATTATCAAACTTGAATGATAGAACTTCTGAAACATGTGTACATATAGAACGTGAATTCTTAAGAGAATTAGAAGGAGGGTGTACTGCACCAATAGGTGCACTAGCAACCATAAAAGAAGATATTATTTGTTTTACAGGAGTTTTGTTTAGTCTTGACGGAAAAGATAAAATAGAAGTAAGTAAAGAAATAAAGATAGATCAAAGCAAAAACTTTGGTGTACAATGTGCACAAGAGATATTGCAGAATGGTGGTAAGGAGTTAATGAAAAGAATTAAAGAAGAAATAGGGTAAAATTGAATACTTCACCAACATTACTTTCTACCAAGAAACTCTCTGTTGCTCAAAAAGAGTTAGTATTAAATACAGGATTAAGATTGGTTGAGTATAATGCTGTGACAATTGATTTTTTAGAAGTCAAAGGCCCAGAGAATACTATCTCGAATATAATTTTTACAAGCAAGAATGCAGTACATGCTGTTTTTAATCAAAAATCACTTCCTTTTTACAAAATAGAAAATTCTGAAATAAGAGTTTTTTGTGTGGGAGAAAACACAAAAAAACTATTAAAAGATAATGGATGTAATGTGATAGAAGTTGCTTACAATGCATCAGATTTAGCTAAAATTATCATAAAAAGATATAAAAGCGACTCTTTTTTGTTTTTTTGCGGAAATATGAGAAGAGATGAATTACCAGATCTTTTAAAACAAAATAATATATCGATAGAAGAACAAACTGTATATAATACATATTTGACATCAAATAAATTTAATCGTTTATTTGATGGGATATTGTTTTTTAGTCCATCAGCAATTAGAAGTTATGTGTCTACAAACAATATAGGAGAAAGTATTTTGTTTTGTATAGGAAATACAACTGCCTCTGAAGCTAGAAAATATACTGATAATGTAGTTGTTGCAAATCGTCCTACTATAGAAAATGTAATCGTTCAGGCAGTAACGTATTATAGAAATAAATAGAAAAAATAGAACTCAGAAATACATATTTGAGCTAATAGAAAAATAAAATGACAGAATTAAAAAACGACCTATTTCTTAAAGCCTTACGAGGAGAAACAGTAGAACGCCCGCCAGTATGGATGATGCGTCAGGCAGGACGATATTTGCCAGAATTTCGTGCACTAAAAGCAAAGTATGATTTTTTTACACGTTGTAGAACACCAGAGCTAGCAGCAGAGATAACGGTACAGCCTATTGATATTATAGGACCAGACGCTGCTATTTTGTTTAGTGATATTTTGGTAATACCTCAAGCTATGAATATTGAGGTAGAGATGAAAGATGGAATCGGACCTTGGTTACCGAACCCTATTAGATCTCTAAAAGATGTGGAGCAAGTTGTTGTTCCTGATGTGCATGAAGAGTTAGGGTATGTAATGGAAGCGATCAAACTAACCAAAGAACAATTAGATAACCGTGTTCCTTTAATTGGTTTTGCAGGTTCTCCCTGGACCATTTTATGTTATGCCGTACAAGGGCAAGGGTCTAAGAATTTTGATAAAGCCAAGGAGTTGTGTTTTGCACAGCCAGAAGCAGCTCACCAATTATTGCAAAAGATTACTGATACTACAATTGCTTATCTCAAAGCAAAGGTAGCTGCAGGAGTTAATGCTGTTCAGGTGTTTGATAGTTGGGGAGGAATGTTATCACCTGTAGATTATCAGGAATTCTCATGGAAATACATTCAACAGATTATAGACGCGCTAAAAGATGAAACAGAAGTTATTGTTTTTGGAAAAGGGTGTTGGTTTGCATTACAGGAAATGGCAAAATCAGGAGCATCTGCACTTGGTGTAGATTGGACTTGTTCTGCACGTAATGCACGATATCTTACAGGAGGAAATATTACACTTCAAGGTAATTTTGATCCATCAAGACTATTATCTCCACCAGCAGATATTAAAAAAATGGTAAAAGAGATGATAGATGGCTTTGGTAAGGATAGTTATATTGCCAATTTAGGTCATGGGATATTGCCTAACATTCCAGTAGAAAATGCACAAGCTTTTGTTGATGCTGTAAAAGAGTATAAGGTATAAGGATGAACGTCTGGAGTTTGGTAAGGCAATTAAGTTTTAGGCAGTTTTATAGACTGGGCAAGGCAATACTTCAGAATCCATTATTTATATATCCAACTTTGATCGCAACACGAAGAACCATGATTATTTGTGATCAGTTGTTTGGAAAAGAGCATCACAGCAATGGAAAAGCAAATGCTTTTAGACATGCGTTATGGAATGTGTTGATTTGCAAGAGTGTATTGTATAAAACAAAAAGCAAAGAGAAATCAGTTGATTGGGCACAGAAAATAACTGATCTGCACGAGCAACTAGCACCCAATGAACCAATAGCTACTGCTATGGATTTACATAATAATAAAATTGGACGTGATGTTTTTTTAAAACAAGATGTATGTTTTGAGGAAGAAAAAGTGATTACTCTTCTACAAGAACAATTGCAGAATGCCAAAGTAATAAAAGAGATTAATGAGGTATCAGTATATACAAATGATTTGGTGTATCTTATTTTTTGAAAGTATAAAAATTAATTAATAATGAAACAAAACTCTAATCAAGGCTACTAATAGGAAAATAGAATTAGTATGTCTGTAGAGGATTGGTTGTCAAGAGAGGTCAAAAAAATAACTCAATTCCTAGTGAATTTATTATCCAAAGCCACTGAGATTACTACAAGTAATAAGGAAGAAAGCGTAACGATAATTACAAATAAGTTAGAAGAAGAATTGGAGTTATCTTTGGAGGAAGTATGTAATATGGATAAAATGTTACTGATTACAACTCTAAAAAAACGAAACTTTGATTTACAACATATAGAGTTATTAGGGGATGTATTGGCAGAATTATGTTTTAAAAAGACTACCCTGCAAAATACCTGTCAAAAAGCAAATGAGCTTTATGAATATGTACAATCAAATACGACAACGTATTCTATTGAGTTAAATCAAAAGATAGAGAGATTAAATAATCAATAATAGTATGTTTAAAAATATTATAAGTGGAATTAAAGCTTATTTTGGGACATTTAAATTGATCTCAAAGCTTGGATTGTGGAGGTATTTTGCGATACCAATTTTAATTAGCGTAGTTACTGGAGTATCTTTTGTAGCATTAACTTATTTTTTTGCAAACAGCCTAGGAGCATTGATTGCCAAAGCTTGGGTTTGGGAGTGGGGATCAGAGACCTTTGCAACGATTAGTACATACATAGGAGGGTTAATGATTCTAGTTGTGGGGTTAATTTTGTATAAACATATTGTGATGGCACTGTCGGCTCCATTTATGAGTCCAGTTTCAGAAAAAGTAGAATCTCACTTGTTGGGAGAAACAAATCATGTGCATCGTCAAACATCTTTTAGTCAACAATTATCCAGAGGGATACGAATTAATATACGTAATCTTATCAGAGAATTATTGTTTATGATTCCGTTAGTGGTTTTAAGTTTTATCCCTGTTATTGGAATCCTTGCTACCATATTGATCTTTTTGATACAAGCATATTATATAGGTTTTGGTAATATGGATTATACTATGGAACGTCATTTTAATTATAAAGAAAGCGTTCAGTTTGTTAAAAAGAACAGAGGTACCGCTATAGGTAACGGGATTGTATTTGTACTTATGCTCTTTATACCAATTTTAGGGTTTATTATCACCCTGCCAATATCTGTGGTAGCTGCCTCAACAGAGACTGTAAAGATTTTAAAAGAAAAAGGATTTATTAAATTAAACAGTGCATCAAAAGAAGTTCCTAAGATTGAAGCTTGATCAAGGATAAGCTTTTATAAAATTATGGAAGAGAACTTTATTTTGTTTATGGTTGTCAAATAAAACTTTGAATAGTAACAGAATGAATAAATTTCAGAAAGAAAATCATCAAAAATTGAATATAAAAGACAGATTTTATCAATATATACATGACCTTCAAGATACAATTACTTCTACTCTAGAAGAAATAGACGGTAAGGCCAAGTTTCAAGAAGATTTGTGGAAACGACCAGAAGGGGGTGGAGGTAGAACTCGAGTAATCGAAAATGGAGATGTTTTTGAGAAAGGAGGCGTAAATATATCAGGAGTTCATGGCGCATTGCCAAAAGCTATGCAGAGTTATTTTAATGTAGGTGATGTAGATTTTTTTGCATGTGGTCTATCATTGGTATTGCACCCTAAAAACCCTATGGTACCAACAGTACATGCCAACTGGCGTTATTTTGAAATGTATGATAAGACAGGAACCGTAGTAGATAGTTGGTTTGGAGGAGGGCAAGATTTAACACCTTATTATCTTTTTAATCAAGATGCAAAGCATTTTCATGAAGTGTGTAAAGCTTCTTGCGATGCACATAATCCAGATTTTTATACCACCTATAAAAAGAAATGTGATGAATATTTTTATAATTCTCATCGAGAAGAAGGAAGAGGTGTAGGAGGCTTGTTTTTTGATTATTGCAAAGCAACAGATACGATGTCTATGCAGGACTGGTATAATTTTGTAACAGAGGTAGGAGATAGTTTTCTTGATGCCTATGTACCGATAGCAAAGAAGAGAAAGGAATTACCATATACCAAAGAGCAAAGAGATTGGCAAGAAATAAGAAGAGGACGATATGTAGAGTTTAATCTTGTACATGATAAAGGAACCTTATTTGGGTTAAAAACAAACGGAAGAATAGAAAGTATTTTAATGAGTTTACCTCCCCATGTGCAATGGCAATATGATCATCACCCAGAAAAAGGGAGCAAAGAAGCACAATTACTAGAAGTATTAAAAAACCCGGTAGATTGGGTGCCAAATTAAACTCATATTATTTTTTATGTTAAAATTCATTAGAAGAGTAGGTCTGATTATCAACTATAAGACCTTTGTAGTTATATTATTGTCTTTGATATCTAGTTATACATGTAGGCATTTTGATTTTATTGCTAATTTTCCTCTGAGTCTTATTGCTACCGCAATTGTTTTTCCTATTGTTTTTTCTATAGGAGGGGCATATAAACGTAGAGAGATTGCTTTAGACGAATACGGTGGTATAAAGGCACATGGTAGAGCTTTGTATTTTGCAACCATTCATTGGTTAGAAAACCCTCCTGAAACTCTTAAAGAGGAGTTGAAAACTCATTTAGAAGGACTCATGAATGCCTGTAGACATATGTTTACAAAACCAGTATCTGAACTTGAAAAGTATGAAAAAGATGTGTATCAGAGTTTTACAGAAATATCTGCTTTTATAAAAAAAATGAGAAGCCACGGATTACCTTCAGGAGAGGCATCTCGTTCAAATCAATTTTTGAGTAAAATGATGATTTCTTTTGAGAGAACAAAACATATTTACCAATATCGTACACCAAGAACATTGAGAACGTATAGCAATATCTTTATCATTGTTCTGCCAATTCTATATGGTCCCTATTTTGCTTATAAAGCCAATGAATATTCTGTAGGGCTAGAATTTGCTATGCCGATTCTATACAGTGTTATTTTGGTGGCATTAGATAATATTCAATCTCATTTAGAAAACCCTTTTGATCAGCAAGGAGAAGATGATGTTAATTTTAATGTAGAAAAATTTATTGCCAATCTAGAGTAGAGATCACTGTAATAAAGGAGTAAGAGGTAATTAAAATAGTAATACTATTCCTACTATTTTATATGGTTTTTGTGATTAAAATCAGTAGAAGTGCTTAGAAATCAAGTCAAAAGGGGTTTTAATTAGTTTTTTTTTATTAACTTACAAGGCAAATCATTTTGGGCTGGTCTATTGTAATGTTGTATTAATTAACACAAATGCCCTATGAAAAAAATTCTACTATCACTAGTAACAGTCCTAATTATAGGATGTGAATTTTTACCCAAAGAATCCAAATTTTCTAAGTTTTCCAAGTTTTCAAAAAACACAATTGAGTTCAGAAACAACACTGTAGTTCTTACAAGTAGTTATGCCAAATCCTCACCAGAAGAATTTAGAGCAAGGTTAGATTCTTTGACCGATAAACCGAAATTTAAAAAAGTTGCTCTAGATGAATTAAAGAAAATAGAAGATAAAAAAGTTGATTTCGAACTATTTGTAGATGAGAATACTGTAGAGAATTACGTATTTGTATACGTTTGTGATTTTTATCAGTTTGATGAGCATAGAGCAGCAAAAGTAGTAGAAGCCATGAATAACCAACTCAAAGATGAGTCGAATATTCAGAAAGTGAGATATAAGAGAATACACGGTCGTTTTTTCTTTACGCCAACATCAAAAGTGGTAAAGCTTAAGTATTTGAAAGCATTTAAGAAAGAGAAAAAATTTCAAACAGAATATATAGTAGCTTCCAAATCGGGAGGTATTGGATTATCCATTAGTAATCTTGAAGATATTGATTTTGAAAATTCCATAAAACAATTAGCCGTAAAATAGATTACGAATTATTCTTATCTTAGTTCTTTTCCTCATCTAGATATATGTATGATGCAAAGAGCTAAGATATTTTTTATTGTAGTTTTTGTTGTGAGTTGTGCCCGAGAGGTAGAACCAACAGCAAAAAATATTAATACCATATTTGATTCCAAGGATTTTACTTTTGAATTTAATCGTTCAAATGGAGATAAAGAATCCCTTAGTTTCAGAAATGATTATCTAGTATATAAAAGTGATAAGCCTACCTATCGCAGAGAGATACATTATGATGAAGTACTACTAATTAATAATTTTATACAAAAAACAGTCAATCTTCATTCTGATACGTTAGATCCAACCACTTCATCTCACTATATTATTAAAAACACAGCTTATAAAGTGATTATTGTTCCAGATCAGGAAGATTTTTATTTTGATGCTTTGATGAAAACATTAAAGCTCGATCAAGTAAAATAATAGGTGATAATGATTGTCTTTGGATTTATTCAAAAAATAATGTAAACGACGTTTCTTGATCAGGGATAGAACGAACCGATAGATTACCACCATGTAGATGCATAATCTGCTTAGACAGGCTTAGACCAATACCAGTTCCTTCTTTTTTGGTAGTATAAAAAGGTACAAATATTTGGTTTATAATATCAGGATGAATCCCTGATCCATTATCTTGAATTGTTATATATTTTTTACCATCGGTAGTAAATCCAGTAATAAAAACAAGAGCCCCATTTTTAGTTTCTGTTAATGCTTGAATTGCATTCTTACATAAGTTGATAAGTATTTGAGTAATCTGCTTTTCGTCTGCATAGATTTCAAGATTTTTATAATTACTATGAATTTCAAAAGATATAAGATTAAAATCTATTTCCTGACTCATCAAAACTTTTACTTTTTCTAGCAACTCATCTACTTTAATTATTTTTTTATCAGGAGCAGGCACATTTAGGAAACTGCGATATGATTGTACAAAACTCATCAAATCATTTCCTTGATTTTTGATAACCTCTAATCCTTTTGCGGTGTTATGAATTTTACTCTCGTCAATTTGGGTGGTAGATAATATTCCGTTATTATCTTTGTAGTACCCTAATATAGATTCAGATATAGAAGTGATAGGTGTCACAGAATTCATAATTTCATGAGTCAATACTCTAATGAGTTTTATCCAGGAGTCTGTTTCTCTCTCATCCAATTCATTGTGTATATCTTGAATAGTGATTAGTTTTAGAACTTCATTATTCAAAATTATTTCTGATGCTTTGATGGTTAATTGGATCGTTTCACGCTCATTAGTAAGTTGAAACAATTTTCTCTCAAAAGGATTGATTGTATTAAATAGTTCATATAATTTATTATCTACTTGTGCCAGTTGCTTTATATGGTTAAGCGGCGTATGGTTTAGTAATTTTTCTACTTTTGGATTGCTAAACAGAATATGTCCCTTGTTATTATAGGTTAGAATACCGATTTCTGCCTGTTTTAGTATTTCTTGATAATATTGTTCTTGCGCTTTATTTTTGAGGTATACTTTTTGAAAAACTTCATTAAAAACATTAAGACTATTATTTAGTTCATTGAATGTTTTTGAATTTCCTTTTTCGGGGAATTGAAGTGTAAAATCTTCATTTTTTATCGAATTAAAAAAATAGGCAATTTTTCTGTTGATATGATTCACGTATTTGATTAAGAATGCTGTTTGCAGTGCAAAGAATAAAAAGATAAGCGCAGACAAAATGTACATATCTTTTAAGACAAGAAAAGCGAATATCAATGCGGTCAAAGAGAGCATGGTTACCTTTATTATGAAACGTATATAGAAATTTTTGCTTAGCATTAGTTTCCTGATTTTTTTATTTTATTATAAAGAGTTTGTCTGGAGACACCTAATTGATTTGCGGCAGCACTGTAATTACCATTATGTTTCTCTAGTGCTTTTGAGATCATAAGTTGCTCCATTTCGTCTAGAGTTTCAGGGCCTTTATCCAAAGAAACACCAGTATTGGTGCTCAATAAAAAGTCGGATGGTTTAAGAACGTTTCCTTCGCATAATATAACTGCCCTTTCTATAGTATGTTGTAATTCACGTACATTCCCAGGCCAATGATATCCCATTAATTTTTCTTCGGCAGTAGAATTTATTCTCAAGGATGGTTTGCCATATTTTGAAGCGAATTTTTTTAAGTAAAAATCAGCCAATATCAAAACATCTTTATTGCGTTCTCGAAGCGGAGGGACTTCAATATGAATAGTATTAATTCGATATAATAAATCTTCTCTAAAAATACCGTCCTCTACCATTTGGATAAGATTGCAATTAGTCGCACAGATAAGCCGTAGATCTACAGAGATGGGTTTGTTTGATCCAACTCTTACAACGGTTCTGTTTTGTATAGCAGATAATAGCTTTGCTTGTGTTTGCAGCGATAAATTACCAATCTCATCAAGAAAGAGCGAGCCATTATTTGCAGCTTCAAATTTTCCTGCTCGATCTTCTTTGGCATCGGTAAAAGCACCTTTTGTATGCCCAAAAAGTTCACTTTCAAACAAGGTTTCAGAGATAGACCCCATATCAACACCAATAAATACTTCATCTTTGCGAGAAGACATTCTATGTAATTCACGGGCTATTAATTCTTTTCCTGTACCATTTTCTCCAGTAATTAATACATTAACATCTGTTTTGGCAACTTTTCTTACTAGGTTCAAGACATTAGTTAGCGCTTTAGAGTTTCCAATAATATAGTTACTACCTTGGTTAATTACTTGCTTTAGGTTATTTTCCTTTTGCTTGAGCTCTTGTACTTCTTTTCGAGATTTTCGAAGTAGATATGCAGATTTTATAGTAGCTAGTAATTTTTCGTTATTCCATGGTTTTAATATAAAATCAGAAGCTCCTTCCTTTAGCGCTTTTACAGCAAGATCAACTGCGCCATATGCAGTCATCATAATTACAGAAGTATGAGGAGTTCTTTTCTTTATTTCTTTAAGCCAGAATAACCCTTCGTTTCCAGTATTTACACCTGCAGAAAAATTCATATCCAATATAACAATATCAAAATCCTTGATATGTTGCAAAGAAGAAATCTGATTTGGATTAGAAATTGTTTCTATATGTTTATACTCAAACTGTAACAGAATTTCTAAAGCGCTTAACACACTTTTGTTATCATCTACAATCAAAATTTTTCCGTTGCGCATCCTACTCATGGTTAATGTTGATATGGTAAAGCTACAAATTAGAAAAATACTATCATTATAGTGTAAAATTATTGGACACTATTTGTATAAAAATTTTACATTTTAAAATTATAAAATTAAATAGTTCTATATAAAATATTGATTTATAGTTGATTATGTTTTTGGCACAAGATTAGAATATGGCCTGGTGTCAAAAAGTTGATGTAGTGTATAAGGCACTAAAGAAACAATATGTATAAACAGATGGATTATAAAAACAAAATAGTATATTTTCTCTTAATTTTAGTATCAAATGCTATGTTCTCTCAAGAATCATGGTCATTAGATGATTGTATTACGTATGCAATAAAGCATAATTTACAGGTCAAAGATTATAAGTATAATCAAGATGTGAATAAAGAAACGTATCGTCAATCTGTACGAGATTTATTACCAAATGTAGATGCATATTCACGATATAATATTAGATATGGTAGATCTGTAGATCCTAATAATAACAGTATAGTCAATACTGATTTTTTCTCAAATGATTACGGAGTAAATGCAGAGATTGATTTGTTTCAAGGTTTTCAAAAGGTAAATATGATCAAAGCCACAAAACTTTTATACAAAGCGGCAAATGAAGAAACACTTCATCAAAAATACCTACTCGCATTTAGAGTAATGAGAGCATTTTATGATATTCATTTTATGCAAGGGCTTTTGGAAATCTCAAAAGAACAACAAGCAGTATCAGCAAATAATCATAAGCTGGTAAAAAAGCAGGTAACATTAGGGCAAAAAGCAAAAGCTGATTTGTATGAAGCAGAGTCGGTATTACTTGCAGACGAATTATTGGTTACTCAAAACGAAAATAATGTTGCGGCTGCAAAACTAAAGCTCATACAAGAAATGAATCTAGAAGAGGTAACCACGATTTCTATTCAGCCTTTTATCAATAAAAACCCAGAGGGTGAAGATGCTATTTCTTTTGATAAAGATTCTATTTACAATCAAGCCAAAGGTTTTGTACCTATTATAAAAGCACAAGAGCTCAGAACAAAGGCGGCCAAGAAACAAGTTGCTGTTGCCAGAGGAGGTATGTATCCAACCCTATCTTTTTTTGCAGGATATGAAACAGGATATTTTGAAACCAATATAAATCAATCAGGAATGGTGATACCTTTTAGAACTCAAATCAAGGATAACGTATCAAAATATGTAGGAGTTTCACTCAATATCCCAATAAGTAATGGTTGGTCAAGGCGTTCACGAGTAAAACAGCAAAAAGTAGAAATGATGAGAGTCAATAACAATTTTGATATTCAGAAGCAAGAGATGTATCAAACAATACAACAACTGGTACAAGAGATGAGTGCCTTACAAAGAGAATACCAGCAAAGCTCACAAAAAATGAAAGCACAGCTACTAGCTTTCAAAATTGCACAAAAAAGATATGAGAGAGGGTTGATAAATACAATAGACCTTAATCAATCCAAAAATCTATTAGCAAATTCTCAAAATGAAAACTTACAAGTGCAACTACGTTTGAGAGTAAATCAAAGTACGTTGAATTTCTATAAAGGATTACCTGTTTTTAATATAACTAGTACACAATAAGATGGATATAAAAATTGAAAAGAAAAAAGGACTAAGACCTAAACATTACGTATACATTGTAATAGGTGCTATATTGCTTTTGGTAGGATGGAAAATGGTCTTTGCAAATTCTGTATCAACCTACAGGACAGAAAAAGAAAAATTATCAATAGCTGAGGTTTCTTACGGTAAATTTGATGATTACATTACAATTAATGGTGCTGTTGCACCGATAAGTACCATCTATATGGATGCTTATGAAGGAGGCAGAGTAACAGAAAAACTTATAGAAGAAGGGGCAATGGTAAAAAAGGGAGATATTATATTAAAACTAGAAAACCGAGGGCTTTATGAGCAAATCCTTGCTAGTGAAAATAATTTGGCACTTAAGCAAAATGATTTGAGATCTACCAAACTTACTTTTGATTCTAGACAGGTAGAAGGCAGAAAAGACCTTGTTAATTCTGAATATGAACTTCAAAAATTACAACGTAATTACGAGCAGAATAAGTCTCTTTTTGAAGAAGAACTAATATCTAAAGAAGACTATCTGGTTGCTAAGGAAAATTATGAGCTTTCAAAAAAGCAATACGATATTATCAAGTTACAGACAGAACAAGATAATGTATTAAGAAGCACTTCACTAAGCGAGTTAGATGTTGATTTAGCACGAATGAAAAAAACATTATCTATGGTCTATGAGCGTATTGATCATCTTAATGTACGAGCAACTGCCGATGGTCAATTAGGATTTCTAGATGCAGAGATAGGACAGAGTATAGCACAAGGACAGCGAATAGGGCAAATCAATGTATTGACAGATTATAAAATAGAAGCAACGATAGATGAGCATTATATTGATCGGGTAAAAAGAGATTTGATCGCTGTGTTAGAGCGTAACGGTACAGAATATCAATTACGCCTTCGCAAAGTATATCCAGAAGTACGTAATGGAAAATTCAAGGTAGACCTTGTTTTTGCAGATCAAAAACCAGAAACCATTAGAACAGGCCAGAGTTATAGTATCAAACTTCAATTAGGAGCATCAAACGAAGCCTTGCTATTGCCTAGAGGAAGCTTCTTTCAGAGTACAGGAGGACAATGGGTCTTTGTAGTAGATGCATCAGGAGAAGTAGCCTGGAAGAGACCAATACGTATAGGAAAACAGAATTCTAAATATTATGAATTATTAGAAGGGTTAGAAGCTGGAGAAAAAGTAATTACTTCAAACTATGATAGTTTTGGAGACGCAGAAAAGGTAGTATTACAATAAGAGTTTAAAGAAATAAAGAATCAACACATGATAAAGATAGAAAACCTAAAAAAGAGTTTCAAAACAGAAGAAGTCGAGACACTGGCATTAAATAATGTGAACCTAAAAGTTGAAGGAGGAGAATTTGTAGCAATAATGGGGCCTTCTGGCTGTGGGAAATCTACTCTGCTCAATATAATAGGAATGTTGGATAGCCCAACAGAAGGTAGTTACTACTTTAATGATCTAGAAGTAGGGAGTCAAAAAGAAAACCAGCGTACCAAAATAAGAAAAGGAAATCTTGGATTTATATTTCAGAGTTTTAACCTGATTGATGAATTAACGGTTTTTGAAAACGTAGAGCTTCCTTTGATATATCTCAATATGAAAAAAAATGAGAGAACACAAAGAGTGAGACAAGTATTGGAGCGAATGAAAATAGCCCATCGCGAAAAACATTTTCCGCAACAATTATCAGGAGGGCAACAACAGCGTGTGGCAATTGCCAGAGCTGTTGTTACCAATGCCAAACTAATTCTAGCCGATGAACCTACAGGAAATCTGGATTCAAAAAATGGAATAGAAGTGATGAATCTGCTCACAGAACTTAATCAGGAAGGAACCACCATCGTTATGGTAACACACTCTGATAGAGATTCGCACTATGCACATAGAGTTATTAATTTGTTTGATGGGCAAATCGTAACCGAGAGTCAAAACAAACCCTTTGAAGTCAAAGCATAATTCGATACAATCATCATCAATCAAGGTCATTCATCAATCAAATCATGATTTCAAAAAACAATAGTTATGTTTAAGAATTATATAAAAATCGCCATACGTAGTCTTCTTAAAAATAAATTGCAGACAAGTATTAATCTACTAGGGCTTACAGTAGGTACTGTTTGTTGCCTATGTATATTGGTATATGTATTTGCTCAATTAGGGTATGATACACATCATAAAGATGCTGCATCTCTTTATAGAGTAAGAACTGTAATAAAAGGAAATGGTAATTCGGGTACTGATTCTAATTCTGCAACAAGTTCACCTCCTATTGCTTTTGCGATGAAAGAAGATTTTCCAGAGGTGGTAGAGGCATGTCGTATTGTATATTTTGGAGAAAGTAATGATGCTTTGTTAAAAGTTCAGGGGAGTACAGACAGCTATTATGAATCTCATGGGTATTTGGCAGACACTACTTTTTTTAAATTATTTACGTATTCTTTTATAGAAGGTACCCCAGAAAGGGCTTTGGCAAATCCTAATACAATAGTATTGTCTTCATCATTAGCTCAAAAATTATTTGGAGCCAAAAGTGCATTAGCCAAAAACCTTGTTTTAGGTAATGGCGAGGATCAATTAAACGTAACAGTTACGGGTGTATTTGATGATACATCAATCAAATCTCATCTACGACCCAATTATATATTAAGTATGAATTCACCTGGATTGGGTGAATTTGTAAGCAATGAGCAAAATTTTGCTACTCAAAACTTTGCTCATAGTTATGTGAAATTACTTTCTGGAGCTGATAAAAAAGATGTAGAAAAGAAATTACCTGCTTTTTTGCAGAGTAGAGGAGCACAAAATTTTGCAGCTGTAGGTTTTGATAAAGAATTGTATTTGCAAAAAGTAAAAGACATTCATTTGTATTCAAAAGGAATTTCTAGCCAGATTGATGCGGTTTCCAGTATTGAGTACCTATATATATTACTTATTTTGGCGTTGTTTATTCAGGCAGTAGCATGTATTAATTTTATTAACCTCAGTACAGCACGGGCAAATAAGCGAGCAAAAGAAATAGGAGTACGTAAAACGGTTGGAGCCAATAAAAGGTCGTTGGTGTTTCAATTTTTAGGAGAATCGGTAGTACTGTCTTTATTAGCGTTGATAATAAGTATTCCTTTGGCATCTGTAGCTTTGCCTTTTGTAAATAAATTTACAGGAGGAGATATCGCTAGTTCTGCATTATTTGATATCAAGATTTTAGTACCTATCCTGGGGTTAAGTATTGTTAGTGGATTATTGGCAGGAGTGTATCCAGCATTGGTTTTGTCTTCAATAAAACCAATAAAAGTTCTCAAAGGAACCATGAATATATCTTCTGGTAGTGGTAATTTTCGTAAAGCATTAGTTGTATTTCAGTTTATAATTTCTATTACTTTGATTGTTGCAGTAATAATAATAAATAAGCAAGTAGCCTATTCACAAACCAAGAATATGGGGTTTGAAAAAGAAAACCTTATTGCGATACGTTTAGGAACAGATGAAGCCACCAAAAAATTCAAAGCATTACAATCTCAATTAGCTACTGTCTCAGGTATTTCTGATGTTGCAGGTAGTAATCATTATCCCTCAGAATTTATAATAGGAGATGTAGGATTGCACCTTCCAGGAGAAAACCCAGAACATCAGAAATCGGTAAAATACAATGGGATAAGTCAAAATTATTTTAAAACTACAGGCACTCCTTTACTTACAGGAAGACATGTACACCCTAGTGATAGTAGTCAGGTTGTTGTGAACAAAGCAACGCTAGATGCTTTTGGAATTGATATTGACAAAGCAGTATCCTCTATATTGGTGCAAACATATGAAGGTCAGGTTTCTGAATACGAAATTGTAGGGGTGGTCGCCGATTATCACTTTGCTTCTCTCAAAGAAACAATTGCTCCCATCATGCTTTTTTATGAAGATCAACCAGATTGGATGCTTATTAAGGTAGCTACCAGCGATTATAAAACATTGTTATCCAATATGGAATATGCGTGGAAATCAATACACCCTGATACCCCCTTTGTATATAATTTTATAGATAAAGAAGTAGAGAAATTATTTATAGAAGAAAAAAGAATAGGACAAGTATCTATGGTGTTTACAGGTTTGGCAATTTTGATTAGCTGTATGGGATTATTTGGTTTGGTCTCTTTTATGGCAGAACAGAAAAAAAGAGAAATAGGAATAAGAAAGGTATTGGGAGCAAGTGTAGGAACAGTTATTCATATGCTTACCAAAGATTTTGTGCAATTAGTACTTATCGCACTGGTGATAGCAGTTCCTATATCTTGGTTTTACCTAGAAAATTGGTTACAAGGATTTGCATATAGAATTTCTATCAATTGGTGGGTTTTTGCCCTTGCAGGTTGTATTACCATATTGATCACGGTACTTACAGTAAGCATATTGGTATATAGGGTGGCAACAGCAAATCCAACTCAAAGTTTGCGAACAGAATAAATGCAGACTTATCATTTATAGAGCTAGTACAAAAACTTTCATTACCTCAAAAAACAACAGTTATGTTTAAGAATTATATAAAAATCGCCATAAGGAATTTCAGGAATCAACCTTTTTTAACCTTTTTAAATATTTTTGGGTTAGCTATTGGTATGATGGGGAGCTTATTGATTTGTCTGTATATCTATGATGAATTTAGTTACGATAAAATGTTTGCAGATGCAGATCGTATTTATAAGGTAAATGTAGACCTCAAATATGGTTCCCAAGCCAGAGAATTTGCTACAGCTCCTCCTGCTATGGCTTCTGCATTGGTTAATGATTATCCACAGGTGGAACAAGCAACACGTTTTAGAAGATCGGGGAGTATGATGATTCATAAAACAGATACCAAGAAAAACATAAAATCTACGGGTAATACATTTGTGGACCCTAGTTTTTTTGATATGTTTGGTATACACCTAATAGAAGGAGATGTAAAAACTGCATTACAAGAACCCAATACACTTGTATTAACCAAATCAGGAGCGCAAAAATATTTTGGATCAGATAGTGCATTAGGCAAAAACCTAGTAGTAGAAAATAGAGATACCTATACAGTAACGGGTATAATAGATGATTTTCCGCAAAACTCATTTTTGAGGGATTATACTGTATTTATGGCAATGTCAGGTTTAGAAGATTCCAAAAGTTTGTCATGGACAAATAATAACTTCTACACATTTGTAAAATTAATACCAGGTGAGAATATCAAAAACTTTGAAGAAAAATTACAATCTATATTCAGTAGATATGTAGTTCCATTCGTACAGAAAAATATAAGCCCTGATATTACAGAAGAACGTTTTAAGAGTGAAGGGAATTATCTGAGATATACTACAACTAACTTGACCGATATTCATTTGTCATCTAATCGAGTTGCAGAGATGAATCTCAATAATGACATTCAAAACATTTATATTCTCTCCTGTATAGCACTGTTTCTTATACTACTTGCTATAGTGAATTTTATGAATCTATCTACTGCACAATCTCTAAGAAGAGCAAAAGAAGTGGGTGTTAGAAAAACATTAGGATCAAATAAATGGGATTTAATAAAACAATTTCTTACAGAGTCGGGAGTACAATCTGGTATAGCATTATTACTAGCAATAACTATAGCTACAATAGCAATGCCTTATTTTAATCAACTCTCAGGTAAAATGATTACGATACCATTTGACAATCCTATATTTTGGCTGATTCTGGTGTTGGCAGTATTGGTGTTAGGTATTTTATCTGGGAGTTATCCTGCTTTTTATATGTCAAAATTCAAACCAGCACTGGTGCTTAAAGGTGGCAAAGGAAACAGTATAGATGCGAGTCGTATAAGAAATATACTCGTAGTCTTTCAATTCGCAATTTCTGTGATCTTAATACTCAGTACACTCGTCATATATCAGCAATTACAATTTATAAAAAATAAAGATGTAGGTTTTGCCAAAGAACAAACCTTACTTATTAATGATGTCTATACAGCGGGAGATCAATTACAATCATTCAAGCAAGAAGTACAACAATTAACTCAGGTAAAACATACTACATTGACTAGTTTTTTACCTACCCCTTCTAATCGCAGGGATCATGCTTATTATTTAGATGGTGTTGCAGCACAAGAAAACACTATACAAATGCAAAGTTGGGCTGTAGATCATGATTATGTTTCTACACTAGATTTAGAAATTATTGCAGGGCGTGATTTTGACAGGCAGTTCAAAACAGATTCTACGGCAATAATTATCAATGAGACCTCTGGTACTATCTTAGGATTAACCCCTGCTGAGGCAATAGGTAAAAAGTTAGCTTTAGATGATGGGAGTAATGAAACTATTTATACGGTGATAGGAGTGATCAAAGATTTCCATTTTCAATCCCTTAGAGACGATGTAGAAGCACTAGGACTTCGCTTAGAATCTAGAGCAAGTATGCTTGTTGTAAAATTAGATACTGACCAGTATGCAGATACGATAGATAAAATAGAACAGATCTGGAATAAGGTAGCCTCTGGGCAGCCATTTGATTACTATTTTATGGATGATTCGTTTAATAACCTGTATCAATCAGAACAACAGCTGGGTGATATTTTTATCACCTTCACCAGTCTTTCTTTATTGATCGCATGCTTTGGGTTATTTGGTTTAGCAACTTTTAATGCAGAAAAACGTACCAGAGAAATAGGAGTGAGAAAAGTTATGGGGGCAAGTGTCTCACAAGTTACTTATAAACTCACCATAGATTTTTTAAAACTTGTGGGGATTGCTATAGTTATAGCATTACCAATAGGTTGGTATGCAATGAATAGATGGTTAGAAGGCTTTTCTTACCATACAGAATTGAGTTGGCCTATGTTTGCTCTGGTAGCTTTTATAGTAATCGCGATTTCAATACTTACCATAAGCTATCAGAGCATTAAAGCGGCAATGGCCAATCCAGTAAAAAGCCTGAGAACAGAATAATTAATCAACGAATAAGTTATGTATACACTATATCTAAAAATAGCAGTCAGATACCTTCTTAAGAATAAATTATATTCATTTATCAATATACTGGGATTAGCCATAGGCGTTGCCTCTTTTATTCTCATTATGACCTATGTAAATTATGAACGCAGTTATGATCGATTTGCGGGATCAGAAAATGTGTACCGTATTTTTATGGAGAGTAAAGAAGGGGATACGTATGAAGAATCAGATGCACAAACCCCAAATCGTATTGGCCCTACTTTAAAAAGAGAGTTTCCAGAAGTAGTAGAGCAAGTGCGGTTGTATCGATTTGATAAAATAGCATTTAAGTATCAAGATCATGTTATAGAGGAGACCAAAGGTTCTATGGCAGATGCATCATATTTTGAAGTGTTTAAGTACCCACTATCCAAAGGAAATACAAAAGAGGTATTAAAAGAACCTAATACGATTGTGCTTACAGAATCATTTGCACAAAAAATATTTGGATCAGAAGATCCAATAAAAAAAACGCTGATAGCTTTTCATAAAGGAGAAAAAGTGACATTGACAGTAACAGGGATTTTAAAAGATATTCCAGAGAATACTCATATGAAAACCAAATTCCTGATCTCTTTTTCTACCTATAATACTTGGTTTGCTTCTGATGAGGAAAAAAAGTTAAACTGGAGTCATTGTAACTTTTTTTCCTATTTAAAATCAGATAATCAGGCAAATAAAGCTTTACTCAAAAATAAGGTGGTTGCCAGTGATTTTGAAGAAGACGAAGATGAAAGATATAGTATAGAACCCATAGAAGCCATTCACCTACATTCTAATAAACCTTATGAGGCAGAAACGAATGGAAGTATTAGCAGAATAAAATTTTTAACAGCAATTGCTTTTATAATTCTGTTATTATCCTGGCTTAACTATATCAATTTGTCTACTACCAAATCTTTGGAGCGTGCCAAAGAAGTAGGGGTTCGCAAGGTAGCGGGAGCACAACGAGTACAGCTTATATTACAATCTTTGACAGAATCAATTGTTTTGAATAGCACTGCAATTATAATTGCTGTAATTTTTACCATAGCAATACTCCCTATGTACAATGCCTTTACGGGCAAAGAACTAGAATTGAATCAATCGCTTATTATGCAACTATTACCTATTATAGGATATGTGTTTATAGGAGTACTACTCGTTGGGTTATATCCTGCTTTTATGATAAGCAGTTATTCGCCATCAAAAGCATTAAAAGGTAAAGTACGAGCTTCTGCCAATGGGCTTAATATTAGAAAGGGGTTGATTATCATGCAATTTTTAGCCACTATTGTTTTGCTTATAGGAACCATTGTAGTGACAAAGCAGATTAAGTATATGCAGGAACAACCTATTGGAGCAGCGTTGAATAGGGTGGTCTCATTTCATGGAGAATTTTTAAGTGAGATGCCTGATTCTTTGATTAGAAGTAAATATAAAACCTTAGAAAAAGAACTCGTTCAATTTCCGTTTGTAGAAGCAACATCAAGAGTTCAGGCCTATCCTGGCAGTGGCTTTGATAATCTGAATTCGTTTATAGGGATACAATACCCCAACGGAACACTCGATAACAAGAAAAATTTTTATAACTACAGTGTAGATCACACATATTTGTCTGCATTAGAGATTCCCTTTCTTGCGGGAACTAATTTTACAAAGAACCCAAAAGGAGAAGGAAATACTATTATTATCAATGAGAGTTGTATGCGTGCAATCGGAATCCAGGAACCAGAAGAAGCCATTGATAAAACGGTCAATTTTTTGGGTATTGATTGGGTAATTTCTGGAGTAATAGAAGATTATCATCACTTTGGATTAAAAAAGAAAATTTTACCGATAATCATTACTTATAGAAATAGTAGTAATAATTTATTAGTAAAATTTGATAAGGCGGTGGTATCAAATCTGGGATATAATGATGCCATTGCTCGGGTTGAAGATAAATGGAATCAAATATTCCCGAATCGTACTTTTGATTATACGTTTTTAGATCAAAAATTTGATGCTCAATATAAAGAAGATAAACAGTTTAATGCCGCATTTAGAGTTTTTACACTGCTAGCCATATGTATTGCTTCACTTGGATTATTTGGATTGACATCTTATACCTGTATTCAACGCAAAAAAGAAATAGGAATAAGAAAAGTAAACGGAGCCTCAATAGTTAAGATATTAAAACTACTAAATATTGATTTTATCAAATGGGTTGGTATTGCATTTATAATTGCAATACCTATAGCATGGTATGCTATGGATTTATGGTTACAAAATTTTGCATTGCAGACCACAATTAGCTGGTGGATATTTGTATTGGCAGGGATCATTACTTTGGTAATAACATTGCTTACTGTGAGTTGGCAAAGCTTTGCAGCAGCCAGTGGAAACCCTATTGATGTGCTCAAGGACGAATAAATAGGGATTAATACCAGTTATACTTTGAATTTACTGTAAAAGAAAACCAGCTATTTTTTGTTTATGCAAAGAAGAAAAAATCAGCATAGCTACGGTTAATTTTTATTCTGAAGCATAGGCGAAAAAGAGAATTTTATTGCGGTAAATTCAAAGTGTAAATGGTATAAGAAAGGAGTTAAACAAAAAGACAGACATTATGTTATTACAATTAAAAAATATATCAAAATGGGTACAATCAGGAGGGCAACGTGTTTTCTTGCTCAAGGATATTAATTTTTGGGTCAATGAGGGAGATTTTATTTCGATCATGGGGCCTTCTGGATCAGGTAAATCAACATTGCTCAATATTATTGGGATGCTGGATGATTTTGATCAAGGAGAATATACTTTTCTCGATGAGAAGGTACATAATCTTAAAGAGAAGCATCGCGCCAATCTTTTTAAACAACATATTGGGTTTGTTTTTCAGGCCTATCACCTAGTGGATGAATTGACAGTAAAAGAAAATCTAGAGATGCCATTATTGTATAAAAAAGTTAGTTCTTCTGAGCGCAAATCATTGGTTGCTGATATGTTAGATCGGTTTAATATAGTAGGAAAAAAAGACCTTTTTCCGTCTCAGTTGAGTGGTGGGCAACAACAACTTGTTGGTATTGCCAGAGCCCTTATCGCTAGTCCAAAACTTATTCTTGCTGATGAACCTACCGGAAACCTTAATTCTAAACAAGGAGAAGAAATCATGGAGGTCTTTACGCAACTTAACAAAGAAGGAGTTACCATCTTGCAAGTGACTCATTCTGAAAAAAATATGACATACGGCTCACGAGTTATTAATCTACTCGATGGTAAGATGCAGTAAAAAGCCTTAGATACACAGTATTACTCGGGGGTAGTTCCCAGATCTTCCTCGGGTGTTGCTGTAAATTGGCGAATTGCAAAATTAGGTTCAATAATATTATAACCATTCCAGAAATCAGGATTGTATCTCGATAAATACTGGGGTTTAATATTTTTATTTTCGGTACTACTTTTATACGTGGCTTCTGATATAGGTTTAGAATCAAAAACTACAATCTCAAACTTAGTCAGATTGTTCATAACAACATCAAGATCCAGTGATAGTTCATTCTGTTTACGTCTGCCTTTTACATGTTTATTCTTTTCAATTACTTTAAGCGGGCGATCAAACCCAAAGAGATTTCCTCTTTTCATTTCAAGATATTTAAGATCGTATTTATTGTTTTTCCCTTTGCTGAAAATCAATTTATTATCATACAGGTTGTCTTGAAACTTGACTCCTAATAATCCAAAATTTTTGAGGAGCCTTACATTTTTATACTCTGCTCTTACCACAGCAAAATCTTCGGTATTCACATATAATGTCCCTTTGAAATCTTCTTTTCTTTTAGGAGAGAAATTAATAACATACACACTAGTATCATCAAAGTAGGTATAATCAACGAGTTCAAAATTATACCGCCCCGATTTGTTCAAAAAATTAGAGAGTACATCTTCGTTATAGAATAGACTAGAGAACAAGGTTTCTAATCCTGATTTTCTATATTTCAGGAATTCGTTTTTATTGCGTTTTTTCTTTTGGTTATCCATCTCATCTTTTACGGCAGCGGCATCATCGGTATGTTCTAGGATAGAATCTACCTGTACTTTGGTACCAAACCATCCCGATTTTATTTTGAGGTAGGAATCTGGTTTTACATTTTTTTTGAATATCGCTTCCATCTGCTCAGCAGCGGCTTCCATAGACACCCTTTTATTTTTATTGTACAGCTCTGCGGCTTTGATGATCTGTAATTTTGATTTTTCTGTATTTCCGTACAGATCACATAAGATTTCGGTATAAAAAGCAGCTTTTTTGGGTAGCACAGCAATGGTACTATCAATAAGCTTTTTGTTAAGCTCTTTGATGGTTGATTTTTTGAATTTTACATTAAACTTTTTTACGGTATTGTATTCTGATTCTCTATAAAACAAGCGTTTTTGAGACAGTCCAAAATTATAATTCTCAGGGATTCGTTCCTTGACGTTATCTATGATCTCATCGATTGTCAGATTTTTGTTGGTAACAAAAACACCTTTTAGTTCTATTGCTTTAGGAGAGATATAAATAATACTATCAGTAATAGTATGAATGGCAACACCTACTTTTTCATATCCCATAGATGAGATGTAGATAGAATCAGTTTTTGTAGGAGTGGCTTCTAGGTTTAGACTAAATCTACCTTCTTCATTAGTAATAATTCCTTCATTTTCTGATAACTGTATAGTAGCATAAGGAATGGGTTCGTTTGTTTTTTTATCAACTATTTTAGAAGAAATACTCTGTGCCGTTACAGTGAAACCTGTATATAAAAATAATGTTACTAGTACCAAGTGATAGTTCATGATTTGATATTTTTTATACTATTTCTTACTTGAATTTATCTTGTAAAAAGCAGTATTAGATTTAGGATATCATTTTTAACTTTGAAATCATTTTATTTTTTGTTTTCAAAACAAAAAGATAAGATCTCTTATTCTATAAGACAAAAAATAATGTATAAAGGTTGCTTTATACAGATAAAAAGAAGACTATAACAAGAATGAATTGTTACATAAAGAGTTGTATTTGTTTTGAATTTCTAATAAGATAAAACAATCCCCTTTGCCAATGTTTGAATACTAATTGGCAAAGGGGATTGTTTATTTTGTTATCAGTACATTTTATATACAGGTAACACCATCATCTTTTGTGATTTGGGTACCATGAGTAGTCGTAAGATCACAAACTTTTTTGGGGATCGTATTTAAGTTAGGGTTTTCAGAAAGGATAAGGGATGTTAGTTTAGTTAAGTTTCCTATTTGTGCAGGAATACTAGTTAATGTATTTGAATTTAAATAGAATTTTGTTAATTCAGTTAGATTTCCTAGCTCTACAGGAATGCTAGTTAGTGTGTTAAAATTCAAGCTAAGTGTGGTTAGTTTTGTCAATTTACTTATTTGTGTAGGAATACTGGTGAATTGGTTTTTTCCTAAATGAAGTGTGGTTAACTGGGTTAGGTTTTCTATTTGCGTAGGTATACTGGTCAATCGGTTTGCTCCCAAATCGAGAGTTGTTAATTTAGTAAGATTCCCAATTTGTGTAGGTATACTGGTAATTTCATTTGCACGAAAATTTAGAGTTGTTAGCTTTGTCAGGTTTCCAATTTGTTCAGGTATACTGGTTAATCGCCCTCTATACAAAGTTAAATTAGTCAATTCAGTTAGATTTTCTATTACCGCAGGAATCGTGTATATTTTACTTCCTACAAGTATCCTGATAACCCTTCCTGTACTATTAAGGCTAATTCCTATCCAAGATTCCATACTACGATCATTTACATCCCAAATTAATAGATTATTTTGTTTTATTATTTCTAATAAAACAGGGTAATCTGAGTACTCTACTGTTGCCTGATATTGCTGTGTGCTACCATCTTGTGCAGTAACTGTATAAGTAACAGGGTTTGTAAAATCATTTGCCTGATCACTCTGTGGGCTTATTGT
>NZ_OMKE01000056.1 GCF_900299535.1 Aquimarina aquimarini
ACCCCTGAATTGATGAAATATTTTTACACCTATCTCAAATCAGGAATGAATAAAGGCAAGGCACTACAGCAAGCTAAGTTGCAATATCTGGCAACTGCCAACATCAATAGAACAGCTCCTTTTTATTGGGCAGGATTCTATCTGGTAGGAGATACTACACCTATGCATTTTGAGCAGAGGACTGTATGGTATTGGGTACTTGCAGTGCTGGTATTAATCCTAATATCAACATGGTTTTGGTATCGAAAGAAGTATAAAATATAAAACCACAAAATTATAAATGTAAAATCATAAAGTGAAAAAGAGTTTTTGAATATCGAATACTGTCTTCTCCTGAAATAGCGATTGGGTAAAAAACATGCTCTAATGGACCAAAAAGACGTTCCGTTAGACTCAAGAGGCCCAAAATTGGACATTGAGGTCTCAAAATTAGAGAAGAGCCACCCAATTTTGGACTATAGACACCCATCGTTAGACTATATAGACCCAAAATTGGGACTCCTGAGTCTAAATTTTCATCAAATAGACCCAACGGAAGGTAAAATCGGTCCATCACATTATATAGACCTCCCAAATTTGAGACATGTTGACTCAAAATTGACACATAAACAGTTGAGAAATGAGAATTGTGAAAAAGGAATATCGAATATTGAAGTTTTCTCAATACTTATTACTCAATTCTCACTACTGATTTATTAAATGTAAAACCGCAAAATTATAAATGTAAAATGTAAAAGTGAAAAATATCAAGTTCACAAACTATCAACAAACAACCACCACATATTCTACCCTCCCAACGCAGACTGGGAACCAAGGAGTGTTTATTGTATGCTGTTGGATTCCAGTCTACACTGGAATGAAAAAGGAACACCGAATATCGGAGTTTCTCACTACTCAATTCTAACTTCTCACTACTACATCACACCTGTAAAAAACAAAAAGAGGTTGTCTTAAAAAAGCAACCTCTTTCTTTGTAACTAATATCTAGTATTTAATTTTTTGTTTTGGTAGTGTCTTTTTTCTTTTTCTTTCCAAGAAAACCACCCAAAATGTTCTTAGCTGTATTCTTTAGGGTTTCTTCTGTATTGGTTGAATTGGATTTTGTAGAATCGGTTTTCTTTTTAGAACCTCCTAATAAACCTGTCAATGCTTCTTGACCTTTGCCAATAAGTTCGCCTTTTACTTTTTCTTTTTTTCTGTCAAGGATTTGTTGACTCAGTTGTTTTACCGCCTGACCTGTATTCATATTGATTTTTGGGTTTTTAAAATTACCCGTTAAGCCTATTGGGATACCCACTGTCATGGCATTGGCTTCTTTATCATTGAGTTGAGATATCAGACTACCAACTTCACTACCCAAATATTTGGCGGGGACATCTAGCTTGATATTGTAATCCATTTTTTGCTCAAAACTATGACTTCCTCCAGTTGTAATTTTTATTCCTTTTACATCAAACTCAAAAGGCTTTACATTAATTTTTCCATCATCAAAACTTAAATTTGTTTTGATATCTTTTAGATTAAGTTGGTCTATTTCTATAAAATTAAGTTGATTATCCAAATTAGATAAAAAAGGAGTTTTGGTAGTAGATACTTGCGCATTAAGTATTTCTGCAAGTGCTTTACCTTTTAGGGAGCTCAAAATAGGAATAAGACTCTCATTTAGACTACCGTTTAGGTTTATTTTGGTAGTAAGGCTACCTGTAAGTGCTCTTGCAATAGGAGCAAGTCCTTTTATTAACTCTAGGTTGTTGAATGATTTTACGATATCAATCTTACTCAAATCTAGTGCCATATCAAAAGTTGGTACTTTGGCTTTGGTAGAAACGTTACCATTCAAAGCCATTCCACCATCAAAAATAGTAGAAGTTACATTTTCTAGATAGGCAGTTTCATCTTTTATTTTTACGGTTCCTTTGGTATTCTGTAGTTCTAGATTATCGTAGTATACTTTTTTGGTAGCAAAGTTTAGTGTAGCATCCAAGAAAGAAGGAATTCTCATCGTTTCATCTTCTACAGTGCTTTTAGAACTAGCAACTTCTTCGGTAGTTTCTTGCTCGCTAACCATAAAGTCATCTACAGCAAACACATTAGAATTTACATCAAAATTTCCTTTCAAGTCTTGTTTCGCAAAGAGAAAACCCATCAAATTATCGATGGTTCCTTTTGCAGCAAGATCAGACCTACCTGTAGTAGCCTGTATATTGTCTAATGATATAGTTTGGGGATTAAAACTCACATTGGCAGTTTCAATCTTTATTTCATTAGGCGTATCAGGAGAAGCGTATGTAAATTTTGATATACTGGCCGTTCCTGAGCTTTTTATGTTTTGGTATTGTTCTTTCTCTAAGGACTGCATATCAAAATGCGTTTGTATATCAGCCTTTACAATCCCGTTTAGTTTTTCCTCTAGTTGCAAAGGATATGCTTGATTCAGATTGGCTAAATTCAATGTTCCTTTTAGCATCATATCCACAATCATATTTTTGGTAAGATTTCGTAAACTTCCCTTGGCAGCAAAAGAATCTTGGTCTATCTTAAAGGTAAGGTTGCCTATTTTGATATACGTATCATCTACCAGTCCAGTCTCATTCATGATTTGAGTATCAATATTGATCTGTTGCACCCCTTTTGGCAAATCGGGATATTTGAATGATGCATTGTTTGATGCAATTTTGATATCCATTTTTGGGATATACGTATCATCAGACTTTCCTTTGATTTTCCCATTAATAGAAAAATCTCCACTCGTTTGTATTCCGTCTAGATTTTTAACATAAGCTTCAGGAATCACCGCAAGAAAATTTTTGAAATCAGAAGAAGGAGTTTTAAAACTGAGGTCTATATCTGTGAATTTTTCAGACAATTGTACATATCCAGCAAACTCTAGTGGTAATCGATTAATTAATGCTTTGTTCTCTTTAAAGGAGTATCGTTGGTTTTTGAGATCTAATTCTAGTAGGGCATCCAGTTGTAGTTTATTCTTGTTTAAATATTTTGTACTGTCTAAACTAAAAGAGGCTTCTGTATGTGTATGTGTGTCCAAAATGATTTTATCTCCAGATACAGAGCCATCACCACTGTGATTAAGACCTGTCATTGCCAGCATGGTTTTGCTAACATCATCTTTGAATAAAATTTTACTATCATTAATTTCGTAATGATCCAGATCAAAAGTAAATGCACTACTTTCTTCTTCTGGTTCAGGGTCAGAGGTTTCTTCTGATTTTTTAGCAATATCTACATTAGAATTTCCTTTTGCATCAGTTTTGATAGCAATATTGGCTTCGTCTATCTTTATTTTTTGAACACTGATAGGTTCAGAAGCTCCTTTGAATAATTCATTGACAGACATATCCAGAGCAATCTTTTTTGAATATGCCAGCGTATCCCCTTCAAAAGGCGCATAGTTTATGATAGAGAATTCATCGATTACTATAGATGCATGCGGAAAACTCCTTATCAGACTGATATCTAGATTTGCAAAATCTACCTTTGCGTTTACGTGCTCATTTACCAAATAGCGTACTTTATCCTGAATGGTGTCTTTGAATACAAAAGGAATGGCTATAAGAGCGATAATGAGTAGTAATAAAAGAATGCCAAGAACTTTGAGGACTTTTTTCATGGGTGTTGAATTATTGTTGTTTGTTGCACAGATCTGTGTAGCTATAAATTTGTGATAAAAAGGTACTTAATTTTATATAAATCGTGACAAAATAACGATTTACAAAGATACGATGTTACTTTTTTTAAGTTAACTATTTGTTAGATTTTAAATTTCGAGCGCTAATTCATCTCCTTGTTTTAGCCTAAATCGTCTTCTTATTGCATATACGCAGAGATATAAAATAGGGGTGTCTAATGCGGCAACGAGCACTTTAAATAAAAAACCATTCAGTAATAAAATTCCAAAGCGTTCCCAATCTATTACTCCTGCAAAGCATAATAAAAGAAGTACGGTGAAGGTGTCTATAAATTGAGAAGAAAATGTAGAAAAATTATTTCTCAACCATAGGTGTCTTCCTTTGGTAATCCGTTTCCAGAAATGAAAAATCTGGATATCGATATATTGCGCAAAAAGATAAGCCATCATTGAGGCCAATACAGCTACCACTGTTGCGCCAAATACCTGATTGAATATGGTATCGTTGATAGGAGACCATGCTGTTGCAGGGACTGCTGATGCTATAAATACGATAAGTAGAGAAAAGAATGATGCAAAAATACCTGCGGTAACAATCTGATTGGCTTTTTTCTTGCCAAAAATTTCACTAATAATATCGGTGATCAAAAAAGTAATTGGATAAGGGAGTATTCCTACAGAGATCTCAAAAGTATACATTCCTAAAAAATCCCAATAAAAGAATTTTTGAAAAATAAGATTAGATACTACAAGAGAGGAGATAAAAAGCGCACCCAAAATCAAATATATTTGATATGCTACTTTCTTGTCTTTTAAGCTGAGTGAGGTTTTATACAAAATCAAATGATTATTAATAGTCCTTTGTACAAATATAATAAGAAGCTATAATGTAGACTTGTTTAGTGTGTAATAGTTAAAAAGAGATAGACTAATTAGTCATCAAAATTCCCATCAGAAGGGAGTGTTCTAAAAAGGAGAGTAATGAGTTAATCCCCTTAAGGTGCCAAGGAACAAATGATTACAGGTGCTAAGAAAAGAAACTTAGTTTTGAAAAACTTCATTAGATGTTTTTTTGAAAACATAAAATTAAAATTGAAAAGAAGATAATAGGATAAATGAAGGATTTTATTTTTATGATTATCTATTTCTTTAGTTATTTTTGCGCTACACTATATAAATAGTGGTATTCGTATATTACCAAACTATATAATTCTAATTCTTGAAAACATTTCACCTATTACATATTTCGCTAGGAAGCAATATGGGCAATCGCCTAGATTTTATTCAAAATGCTATTGATGAAATATATAAAAGAATAGGGGATGTGGTATCTGTATCGGGAGTGTATCAAACACCAGCTTGGGGATTCAGTAGTGAAGATTTCTATAACTCTTGTATAGCTGTTCAAACTTTTCTTTCTACAGAAGAAGTGTTGCCTATCTTATTAGAGATAGAAGATATTTTGGGAAGAAAGAGAACTGAAGGAAAAGGGTATGAGGCAAGAACAATTGATCTGGATATTATTTTTTCATCAGGAGGTAATATCTCAACAAAAGAATTGATAGTCCCGCATCCCGCTATGCAGGATAGGAAGTTTGTATTGGAGCCATTGGCAGAAATTGCAGGAGATGTTGTGCATCCTAGATTAAAAAAAACAGTAAAAGAGCTGTTAGAGAATACCTCAGATAACTCAAAAGTAAGCAGATTACTTGATGTAGTTATAAATCCTAAGGATCGATATAATTTGTCTCATTTTCAATACCTCACTATAGAAGGTAATATTGGAGCTGGTAAAACAAGTTTAGCACAACTTATAGCCAAAGAATTTAACGCAAAACTTATTTTGGAGCGTTTTGCGGATAATCCTTTTTTGCCAAAGTTCTATGAAGATATGGAGCGGTATGCTTTTCCTCTAGAGATGTCTTTTTTGGCAGATCGCTATCAGCGATTACAGGATGATATTGCGCAATATGATTTGTTTAAGGATTTTGTAGTAAGTGATTATGATGTGTTTAAATCTTTGATTTTTGCAAAAGTGACCTTGCAGGAAGAAGAATTTGCGTTGTATAAAAAAGTATTTGATCTGATGTATAAAAACCTGACTAAACCAGGGTTGTATGTGTATTTGTATCAAAATACAGAGCGATTATTAGAAAACATCAAAAAGAGAGGAAGAGAATATGAACAAAAAATTCCACCAGAATATCTAGATAAAATAAATAAAGGCTACTTGCAATTTATAAAATCTCAACCAGAATTTAATGTAAGGGTAGTAGACGTTTCTGAATTAGACTTTGTAGCTAATCGATCTGATTATATAGCTGTTCTCAAAGAAATTTCTCAATAAAAAAAGATGTCTCTTAATTTTCAATAATAGTGAGTTTGTAATCATTGATTTTTGAATTGATACAACAATATTTAGCTATTTTTTTTGTTTTATCCCGTTAGTTTGTAGTTGGTTGTGATATTGTGAGTACTATTTTTTTCTTATTTTTAGCCTACCAACTTATATATAGATACCATGACACAAACATCGATTTCTAGACCTAATCTTATTATAATATTACGCCTTTCTGCTTTTCTTGTTTTTTTAGGAAGGGCCTACCAACATATTGTGTGGGATGCACCATATAGAGCTTTCTTTTGGGATGAAGCAATGCTGAAAGGGGTTGTTGAATCCACATTTGGGATAACCTGGCATCATTATGTGACCAGCCTATCCGTTGGCAACGGGATCTCTTTATTTATAAAAATGATAGGTGTTTTCTATTTACTATGCGCTATTGCTACATTATGGATAAAACCGAATATGAAAAGATTGGGTAAATTCTTTTTGCTCGGCGGTAGTATTGCACTTTTTATATTGGCATTTTTGTACTGTAAGGAAAAGTTTTTTCACGTTGGGCAGTTTTTTGAGTATACTATTCAATTCATGTGTCCTGTATTACTTTATATGTTACTATTTAGTACTATATCGTTAAAAAAAATACGATTTATAGCACTTATAGCCATTGCACTTACATTTAGTTGTCATGGTTTGTATGCTATAGGATACTATCCAAGGCCAGGAAGTTTTATTGATATGACATTAAATACTTTGTCAATTAATGAACCAAGTGCTCATTTATTGCTGAAAATAGCAGGAGTCCTTGATTTTGTAATAGCAATAGCAATTTTTATTCCCAGAATATCATACGTTGCATTGGTGTATGCATTTGTTTGGGGAGGCCTTACTGCAATAGCGCGTTTGACAGGGCATTTTTATGTTGACTTTTTAGGCGATACTTTTAGCCAGTGGACATGGGAGGTGTTTATACGATTGCCACATGCTTTAATCCCTTTGTTTGTCATGGTTGTTGATCGCCCTAAGGTTTTCAAAAAAATATTTTCCAGAATGTATAAACCTAAAACGTTATACACTATAGATACTCCAGAACAAGCATAGTTTTAACTCTAAGCCAAAAAAATGAATGAAGTTTACAAAGGATATGTAAACTTGAATTATTAGAGTTTATTATATAAATCCCAAACAACAAGGCCAGCACTTACAGAAATATTAAGTGAATGTTTGGTGCCGTATTGAGGGATTTCTAGAACGGTATCGCTTTCTGATACAACTTGTTGTTGTACACCCTTTACTTCGTTGCCAAAAACGATAGCATATTTTTGATTAGGTTCAGTAGTAAATTCATTGAGCATAACTGCATTTTCAGCTTGTTCAATAGAAAGAATCTTTACATGCTGAGCTTGTAGGTTTTGTATCAATGCCAAGGTGTCGCTTTTATGCTCCCAATCTACAGTGTCTGTAGCTCCCAATGCAGTTTTTTGAATGTCTTTATGAGGAGGGGTAGCAGTAATACCACAGAGATATATTTTTTCTATCAAAAATGCATCTGCAGTCCTGAACACAGATCCAATATTATTAAGACTTCGAATATTGTCAAGAATAATAATCAAAGGAGTCTTTTTTGAAGCCTTGAATTCTTCTACCGTTTTGCGATCCAGCTCGCTATTTTTGAGTTTTCTGTTCATTGAGGTTGACTAGGTTTCTTTTTGATTCAATGTTTTGATGTTATCAAAAAGAGATATAAAATAGTATTAAATCCGATAAAGGCTCAAATTTTGCTCAAATGTATCATTTTATTGTCAGTTATTAATTCTAAGATTACTTGATTTTCTTGCACAGAGTGATAAGAACTTGTAGGGACTAATTATTCTAAAACAAAATTGTGAATAAAATTGAATAACTCCTATTACTGATATTTCAAAAAAGATAGTAGAATAGCTACTTTAGCAGGATTCACAAAATTATACTTCATTGGCAGCAAAAGACGGAAAAAAGGTAACTCCATTAATGAAACAATACAATAGCATAAAGGCAAAGTATCCTGATGCGCTATTGTTATTTAGAGTAGGTGATTTTTATGAAACGTTTGGAAAAGATGCGATTAAGTCTGCTGCTATTTTAAATATTGTTCTGACCAAAAGAGGAAATGGTAGTGAGCAAGAAACAGCACTAGCAGGTTTTCCTCATCACTCTCTTAATACATACTTGCCAAAATTGGTAAAGGCAGGAGAGCGGGTTGCTATCTGTGATCAACTAGAAGACCCTAAGCAAACAAAAACTATTGTAAAACGAGGGGTAACAGAATTAGTAACTCCTGGAGTTGCCCTTAATGATGAGGTATTACAAAGCAAAACCAATAATTTTTTATGTGCTTTGCATTATGGTAAAAAAGGATTGGGCGTAGCATTTCTTGATGTTTCTACAGGTGAATTTCTTACAGCACAAGGTGATGTAGCCCATATGGATAAGTTACTTCAGAATTTTAATCCTAGTGAAGTTTTAATTTCTAAACCAAAAAAGAAAAATTTTGTAGAAGATTTTGGTACTGATTTCCATACCTTTTTTATAGAAGATTGGGTGTTTAAAACTGATTATGCAGATGAGACTGTAAACACTCATTTTGGAACCAAAACATTAAAAGGTTTTGGAGTAGATCATTTACAAGAAGGTGTTATTGCGGCGGGAGTAATTCTTCATTATTTAGGAGAAACCCAACATCATAAATTACAACACATTACTGCAATTCAGCGTATCGCAGAAGATCAATATATTTGGATGGATCGGTTTACAATTCGCAATCTCGAATTGTATCATGCCAATGCTGCAAAAGCGGTAACGCTACTGGATGTTATTGATAAGACGATTTCTCCTATGGGAGGGCGTACATTAAAACGTTGGTTGGCTTTACCATTAAAAAACATTGCTGCAATCCAGCAACGTCATGAGGTAGTACAGTTCTTTTTGGATGATGCCATATTACATCAGAAAATTCAGCATCAGATAAAGCAGATAGGAGATATCGAGCGACTGATTTCAAAAGTAGCTACAGGTAAAGTAAATCCTAGAGAAGTCATTCAGCTCAAAAATTCTCTCGAAGCTATTGTGCCTATAAAAGCGCAAGCAACAAATAGTACTAATGAAGCATTGCGAGTAATAGGTGAAACTCTTAATGATTGTGAGTTATTGCGTAACAAAATCAAAGAAACACTTAATGAGGAAGCTCCTGTAAATGTATTAAAAGGAAATACAATTGCAGATGGATACCTTGATGAACTTGATGAGTTGCGATCTATTGCTTTTTCAGGAAAGGATTACCTGGATAAGATGTTGGAACGAGAAACTGAGGCTACTGGGATTACTTCTCTAAAAATAGCTTCGAATAACGTGTTTGGGTATTATATAGAAGTAAGGAATACGCATAAAGATAAAGTACCTGATACTTGGATACGCAAACAAACATTGGTAAGTGCAGAGCGATATATTACAGAAGAACTCAAAGAGTATGAAGCCAAGATTCTTGGGGCAGAAGAAAAGATTTTGGCGTTAGAGCAACAACTTTTTGCAGATCTTGTTGTTTGGATGCATGAATATATCAAACCTGTACAGCTCAATGCCACTTTGGTAGGGCAACTGGATTGTTTATGTTCTTTTGCTCAACTTGCAACAGAAAACCAATACGTGCGACCTCTGATTGATGAGACGTATGAGTTAAAGATTAAGAATGGCCGTCACCCAGTAATCGAAAAACAATTGCCCCCAGGAGAGCAGTATATAGCCAATGATGTATTGCTGGATCGAGATACCCAGCAAATAATAATGATTACGGGGCCTAATATGAGTGGTAAATCTGCTATATTAAGACAGACTGCGTTGATCGTATTATTGGCACAAATGGGATGTTTTGTTCCAGCAGAAGAAGCCAAAATAGGTGTTGTAGATAAAATATTTACCAGAGTAGGAGCAAGTGATAATATTTCTATGGGGGAGTCTACATTTATGGTAGAAATGAATGAAACGGCTAATATCTTGAATAATATATCAGACCGTAGTCTTGTGCTACTGGATGAAATAGGACGAGGAACCAGTACCTATGATGGTATTTCTATTGCTTGGGCGATTAGTGAATTTTTACATGAGCACCCTTCACGTCCTAAAACCTTATTTGCTACCCATTATCACGAATTAAACGAAATGTGTGAGACCTTTGGTAGGATTAAGAATTATAATGTATCTATCAAAGAGTTAAAAGATACAGTATTGTTTTTGAGAAAATTGATTCCTGGAGGTAGTGAACATAGTTTTGGAATTCATGTAGCAAAAATGGCGGGGATGCCTCAGCAAGTATTGCATAGAGCAAATAAGATGCTTAAAAAGCTAGAAAAATCACACAGTAGTGAAGAGCTTACAGATAAAATCAAAGGATTACAGGAGGAAGACGAATTACAGTTAAGCTTTTTCAATTTAGATGATCCTCTTCTCGAAGAAATTAAAGAAGAAATTCTAGATATTGATATTGATACTCTTACTCCAGTAGAAGCATTGATGAAATTAAATGAGATTAAACGTATGTTAACCAGGAAGAAAGCATCTCAGGTGTAATTTTTTTTATTCTTTTTTCAAAAAAGACTTTGGTATTTCTATAATTGTTTTAAATTTGCATCCGCAATAGCGCATTACAACGTTCATAACATACTGCGAAAGTAGCTCAGGGGTAGAGCATCACCTTGCCAAGGTGAGGGTCGCGGGTTCAAATCCCGTCTTTCGCTCTGAGATAAAAATATACCAAGCTGAAGTGGTGGAATTGGTAGACACGTTGGACTTAAAATCCAATGGCCATTAGGCCGTACGGGTTCAAGTCCCGTCTTCAGTACTTAGACAACCTTTTATTATTAAGAGGTTGTCTTTTTTTTTGGAATTAAGTTTGTTTCTGAACACTTCATCTAAAATTTAAGGGTAAAACATAGGTAAAACAGATCAGGTGTTTTCTATCAATTATAGTTTTCCGCTTTCAACCTTATTTTGTATACTAAGTATTTGTGATTGTAAGATTAAAGTTATTAATTATATTTAAAAGCTAAACTTGTAAAAAGTAATCCAGAAATGGGAGAGCCATAAAAGATTTTATAAGAGTTTCAGATTATCATAGTTTTTAACCTCTTGGTTTTTGGAAAAGAGATATTCAATAAGTTCAGGTAAGATAAACCTTATTCATTTTTTGAATTTTTTTGTTTTGCATAGCTTGTAGTTCTACATTTTTTGTAAGACAGGAACTTTTTCTGTTTTTTTTGATTACTTCGCAAAAACATATTAATTAGGATTTTTATGACAAAAGCATCAAATACTCGGTATATTATTCTTGAGAAAGCATTTGATCTTATCTATAGAAAAGGTTATCAGGCCACAAGCGTTGATGAAATTATAGCTACAACAAAAGTTACAAAAGGAGCTTTTTACTACCATTTTAAAACAAAAGACGAAATGGGAATTGCGGTAGTTAATGAGGTTGTCAAACCAATAATGCGAAATGATTTTATAATTCCTTTACAAAATGCTCATAAACCAATTGCAGGAATTTATGAAATAATAAAATCATTATTATTAGAAAACTCTTTTTTAAAACTTGAATATGGTTGTCCGTTAGGTAATTTGATACAAGAAATGACACCTTGGAATTTTGAATTTTCTAAAACGTTGAATGAGGTTGTATCAGAATTACAAATTACTATTGAGAATAGTATTTCAAAAGAACGTGAAAATGGTAATGTGCGTACCGATGTGAATTCAGAACAAGTAGCTTATTACATTATATCTGGTTATTGGGGTATAAGAAATTTTGGTAAAGTTTACAATAATTCAAAATGCTATCATTCTTATTTAAAGGAGTTCAAATTTTATTTAAATAATTTAAAATAATTATTTAAATAAAACATACTAATCAGTATGTTCTGTTATCTTTGTACTATTGATTTAATAAAATATTGATGTACCAAGGATTAACGTTTTACCATTCAATACTTCGTTGGCTAGTTGTAATAAGCCTAATTTATTCTATTTATAGAGCTTATAGAGGTTATTTTTACAATTATACCTTTTCTAGGCATGACAACCTTGTTCGTCATTGGACTGCAACTATTGCTCACATACAGCTTCTAGTCGGAATTATACTTTATACACAAAGCCCAGTCATAATATATTTTTGGAAAAATTTTAATGAAGCTATACAGAATCTTGATGCAATGTTTTTTGCTCTAATCCATATGGTTCTAATGTTGTTTGCGATTGTTTTGTTGACCATTGGCTCATCTTTAGTAAAGAGAAAAATCAGTAATAAAGAAAAATTTAAAACAATGTTGATTTGGTTTATAATTGCATTAGTTATCATTTTTATTGCAATTCCTTGGCCATTTTCACCTCTTGCTAATAGACCTTATATCAGATAATTATGGATAATTTATTTAAAACAAAAATTGGGCGACTTCGCATTATTGGATTTTTAGAAGGGATTTCACTTTTAGCTCTTGTTTTTATTGCTGTCCCAATAAAATATTACTTTCAAAATCCAAGTATAACAAAGGCTTTAGGACCAATACATGGAACGTTGTTTATACTTTTTGTAATCAATACTTTGAGTGTTGGGGTTGAGCAAAATTGGAAATTTAGAACAACAACTTGGAAGATTATTTTGGCTTGTTTCATTCCTTTTGGAACATTTTATATTGATAAAAAGATTTTAAGTAAATTATAGATACCTTTAGTCTTATTAATTCAAGGCTACAATTTGTGAGGTTGTGTAAAGTATTTAAAATAGTTTTTTTACACCACCTTAATATTACTTTAGGTTACTGATTTTATTATAATATAAGTTGAATATTTGTTTAATTTCTAGATAGAAATGTTTATGGAGATTGATCAAGTTTATATAAACTTGATCAATCTCCATAAAATACGTGGATTAAAAAGACTTATAGGAGGTTTTAACATCATAGCTACACTAAGGAATGCTTCAGATACGATTCTATCTTTATTAGATACTTTTATTACATGATTTAGATATGTATTGGTCAAATTTATTAAAAGAGGTCTTTTTCCTGTGGTCTCTGGATAGCGAAAATCCTCTCCAGTAGAAGAACTCCAACATCTATTTCCTATTTTCTTAATTTCTTTAAAATATTGACTCGCTAGCGTATTATCAGAGGTGTTGTTTTTTAATAATTTATCTAATTCTGCTACTTGAAGAGAAGCAGAGGTCATTCCTTGAGCATAAATAGGGTTGAAACTAAAAATAGCGTCTCCAAGAACTAATAACCCTACAGGGAATTTATTTAATTTCTCATAATGCCTCCATAAACTTTCTTTGAATTTGTAGGATACAGCTTCTCCTAATGGTTCAGATTTGCTAATAATATCATAAATATCTGAACAAGGTAAGCCTTTTAAGAACTCTAAAATATCTTTATGCTCTGTTGAAGGGATGCTTCCATGACATCCTCCTTGTGTAAGCATCCATCTATTTCCTTCTACAGGCATTAAACCAGCCCCTAGTTTTTCTTTAGGAGGTGTTGGTTTATAAAAGATTCTATCATTACCTCTTGGGTCTTTGGGATCTCTATCATAAATTCTTGTACTATAGATTAGATTGATTTTTACTTTACTCTCTTTTGGAGCATCATATCCTATTTCTTTTAACCATTTTGGCATACTAGAGCCTCTTCCTGTAGTATCTACTACCAAATCTGCTTGTATTGAAGAAGACTCATCTGTATCTTTTTGCTTAATGAGAACTCCAGTAACTCTTTTTTTATCTTCTGATATCAATAACTCTTTTGATAAAGACTGATCTCTCAATTCAATATTAGAAATTGCAAGTGTGTTTTCTCTAATTAAATGCTCTAATAAAGGACGGCTCATTGTTATTACATCAATTCCTTTTGTGAACTTTTTCTTATATCCACCGTTTGAATAATAATTAAGACTATCTCCCCAATCTATTTTAATTGCGCCATGGTCAAGAAGTTGTTCTTCTAAATTTGGGTAGTACCTGAGCATTGTACTTAAAGCCACATATTGTAAGTAATGCAAATGTTTTGTATGAGATTGTCCTTTTCTGGTTTCTGGTAAAAAGGTTACTTTGTTTTTTTCAACTATAGTTACTTTTTTATAGTAATCACTGAGTACGCGAGCAGTCATTAGCCCTCCTAAGCTACCTCCTAAAACGATAGCGTGTTGTTTTTTGTAGGTCATGATTTTTTATTTAAGAAATTAAATAATTAGATATTTATAAGAACTGTTTCTTGACTTCTGAATTTTTTACTAAAGCAAATTATGACTTATGTTTTTAATGGTATAGCAATCGTATTGTTGTTAGTGAACTATGTAATTAATATATCAAGAGATATAACCAAATTTTTTTCCAGCTTCAATAAGTACCTTGGCTGTTTTTTGTAATTGTTCTGGTGTGTGCTCAGACGTAACAAAATGTCGAATTCTTGCAAATCCTCTGGGAGCTGCGGGATAACACAATATTGGTGCTTGAATTCCATTTTCTTTTAAATAGTCTGCAATCTTAAAAATTTCAATTTCATCTCCAAAAATGACAGGAACGATCCAAGTTTTTGTTGGAGCTAATTTTAATTTATTTTCGCACAATGATTTTAGTATTGTTGCATTAGTCATTAATTTTTTTCTTCTTTCATCTCCATCTTTACTAATCGCTAATTGAAAAGCTTTTAACATTCCTGCTGTAATGCTAGGAGGCAGGGCACATGAAAACATTCGGTTTCTAGCATATACATTAATATATTCTGAAATAGATTTTTTTGCTAATAAAAAGCCTCCTATTCCAGAAAAGGTTTTGCTAAAAGTGCCTACTATCATATCTACTTCTTCTAATACTCCTTGGCTAAAACAAACTCCACGACCTTGATCTCCTGTTAATAAAAATGAATGAGCTTCATCTACCAGAATCTTGGCACCATGCTTTTTTGATACTTGTACTATTTCTTTAATGTTTCCATAATCTCCATCTGCACTAAAAACTCCTTCTGTACAAACCAAAATTCGATTTTCGCCATTATCCAACTTCTGTAAGATTCTTTCTAGATCTTCTATGTCATTATGCATATAATAATGTAATGAAGCTTTAGAATTTGCAGCTCCATCTACTATGCAGGCATGGCTATAAGCATCCATTACAATATGATCTCCTTTTCCCATATAAGCACTTATTGAGCCAAACACAGCATTGTATCCAGTTGCGAATAAGGAGATTCCTGAGTCTTTTTTGTTAAAAAAAGCATGTAATTCGTTTTCTAACTCATTGTGGACCCCTAATCTACCACCTACCAAAGGAGAGGCTGTTGCGCCTAAACCATATTTATCTAGTGCTAGCTTTGAAGAATTTATTACCTCTGGGTGAGAAGCATAACCTAAATAGTCATAATTATTGAAATTTATAACTTCGGTTCCATCTTTTGATACAATAACGGGGCCTGTTGCACAGCTACGAGTAACAGGTTCTGGGTAGGATTGTTTTGCGAAATTATTAAATGATTCTATCTCAATGTCTTCTCGATCAGTAACATTTTCAAAAGAATGAAATGATAAAAATTCTTCTTTCTTACTTATGTTATTATTAGATGAAATAGTTGTTGTATTGGATTCTTTGTTAGAATCATTTTTTACTTCATCATTATTTATTTTTAGGTTACTTATAATGAATTGGGATATTTCTTCAATAGTTTTTAAGGTTACTATTTCTGAAACTTCAATTTCTATAGGAAACTCATTTTTCATTTTTTCTAAAACCCCCAACATCCCCATAGAATCCAATCCATATATTTTCAAATCTTCATTATATGCAATTTCGTTTTTGGGTATTTTTAATAATTCTGAAAGTCTTTGAGCTAATGTATCGCTAATTTTTTGGATAGAATATGTGTTTGTGGGTTCTGAAGTTTCATCTTCTTTATTTTCAGATAAGTTGACTTTTTTGAGTTCATGTAAAAGAAGTGACTTAAGAAGTTTTCTTTTTTTCTCAATTGTCATTGTTGTTATGTTTTCCATAGTTTTTGTATAAACTCTAATTAAGTGTTTTTGAAAATCGAGATTAGTGTTTCTAATTTTTTATTTGAAATTTCTTCAATAAAATTATCTAAGGATGTAAAAGAATAACCACTGGTTAGTTCCTTAATTAAATCATCAATATTACTTTCTGAGTACTCTTTGTAACAAGCCTCCTTTTTTCTTAAATTTCTAAAACTAACTAATGCTTCTCCCGTATTATTTAAAAGATCAATATCATAATTGACTTCATCTATTGATGGTTTATTATTAATATTTTCTCTAACATAACACCATAAAATTTCAGGAATATCCTCGTATATATTTAATTCTTGAATAGCAAATGGCAAAGTTATGTCCAAAGGAGTTTCTTTATTTAAATTTAGTATTAGGCATGTTTGCAGAGCGTTCTCTAGTATTTCTGGTTGTAAAACATAATCTCCTTTTTGAGGTAGTTTAATTTTGGAAAGAGCCTCTTTGTCATTGTGCCAAAGCTCTTCTATTCCCTGAAATCTCACATCATAATTCAATCCTTTGGCTTCAAATTGAGTATAGCAGTGTTCTTTACTTATATATTTAAGGCACCTCTTTTGAAGAGATTTTAGATTGTGATTAGGTAAAGGCTTCAGTTTTTTAGTGCCTATTTTTCCTTGACTATGGATCTTTTTTTCTTCTCCATTCTCACTATAAATCTCGAACCTTAATTTTTTATCGATAAGGTCAAGGCTTGTATGTATATATTCGGGCTTACCATTTATCTGTATCGGGTCAAACCATGTGATATCCTGTAGTTGTGTAACAGTAGATTCAGTACTATACTGCCCTGCTGCACGAGCTAACTCTATGTGGGCTACCTCAGGAAATATTTTTTTTTCATTATTTATATGGGTAAAAAGAAATGTTTCCTTGCCTGTATATGTACTCTTGTATTTCTGCCCTTTTAAACTTGATTCATTACTATGAAGTAGTGGATGTAAATTATTAGAACTATTTGAGATTGTTTTTTTTGATTTAGGAACCCAATATCGAGTACGATTAAATGGATAAGTTGGCAAACTTATCTTAGAAGGGTAATTATCATTTTCATATAATAAACTCCAATCAATATTAGTGCCTTTTACCCATAGTTGCGCCAGCTCATGAATATTTTTTTCTTTTAATGTCGGTCTTGTGGGAAAATTATTTACTTTTGTTACTTTTCCTAAAAAAAAACCTTCTGTAATATCTTCTTTTTTAAGGTACTGGTTAAACTTTGTTTTTAATTGTTCTACATTACTTACGATAAAAGCGACCCTTTCTTTCATAGGAGTTCTTGCTGTTTGTAAGGTGTATGCCATTCTAATAAGAATGGATTCATTGGTATTATTTGAATTAAGATAGTTTACTAACAATTGAATGTATGTAGTAAGGCTTTCTTTGGTTTTTGCAGAGACAACAATTATGATTGGATATTTCTTTAGAATATTTGTAGTAATGGTTTTCTCGGATGTGTTCATAAATTCCTCTATAATTACATGAGCATTACTCCCACTAATCCCAAATGAACTTACTCCTCCAATTCTTCTTTTACTATCAGAAGGTTTCCATGGTATCTTTTTTACAGGTATTTCAATAGCCATATCTTTCCATTTAATATGACTATTGGGTGTGTTAAAATGTAAATGAGGATATAGCTGTTCATTTTTGAGCTGTGAAATTATTTTTAAAATCCCAGCTATTCCAGAAGCAGCTTCTAGATGACCGATATTAGTTTTGATTGCTCCGACAAACATGGGGTGTTCTTTTGTTTTGCTCTCAGAGAAAACTTCATGTAATGCTTTCATTTCTATAAGGTCTCCAAATAAAGTGCCCGTTCCATGAGCTTCTATATAGTCAATTTGATCGGGTGTTATCTTGGCATTTTTTAATGCCTGCTGAATCAGCTCTTTTTGAGATGCTCCATTAGGTACTGTTAACCCTCCTCCAGATCCGTTATGATTTATTGAAGAACCAATAATTTGTGCAAGAATAGTATCTCCTTCTTTTATAGCAGTTGATAGCCTTTTTAGGACAATCATTCCTCCTCCTTCGGATCTTACGTATCCATTTGCGGTATTATCAAAAGTATAACATCTGTTATCTGAGGATAGTACACCAGTTTGAGAAAATGCTAACATACTTACAGGTGACAATAATAAATTAACACCTCCAGTTAGTGCCAGATCGCATTCTTTTCTACGAAGGCTCTCACAAGCCTGATGCAGTGCCGTTAATGATGAGGAACATGCAGTGTCAAATATCATACAAGGCCCTTTTAACCCCAGATAAGAAGATATTCTTCCAGCAGCTGTGCTATTGCTATTACCAATAGAGGTATAGCTATTATATGCTTTCTCGTCTACCTTTCTACATATTTGACTTAGGTAGTCTACAGATGAAATTCCTACAAAAACACCAGTAAGATAGTTGTGTAATGTTTTTGGTAGGATATTTGAATTTTCAAGAGCTTCCCATGACATTTCTAATAAAACCCTATATTGCGGATCCATCATTTTTGCCTCTTCTGGTGATATTTTAAAAAATTCTGCATCAAACTTATCTACATTATCAATGATACCAGCTTGCTTAGCATATATTTTACCTTGTTCTGGTTGTGAAGAATAATATCTGTCTATATCCCATCTATTTGAGGGGATATCAGATATTGTATCTGTTTTGTTTTTTAGGATTGTATGTAAACTATCTAAATCAACTATTTTTCCAGGTAATCTGCAACTGGTACCTACAATAGCAATGGGCTCATATTTTTCGTTTTCTAGTTCTCGGATTCTATTTTTACCATCTTTTATAGAATGGACTGCTTTTTCAAGTAATTCTCTATAGTTTCCTGTACTCATTATTATACAGTTAGTGATTCATGGATATTGTTTTTTACATCTTCTAAAGAATACTCACCATTAATTACTTCTTCTACCGTTTTGTGAAATTTATATAATAAGTCTTCGTAAGTCCCATATACAAAATGAGTATTAGCTTCTGATTCGATAGTAGTTTGGATAGACTCTCCAATTTCCATATCCTCATAAAGAGCGCCCCAATAGTAATTGTATTGCTGTTCCCAGAACATTTTGTTTTTCTCTGTGTGTGGTAAATCATCAACTAATGTGCCTGAGATAAAAGTACAATGTTTCTCGTCTTTTGGATAGACACTTAATACATGTCCAAAACCAGTTCCTGTTAAATAAAATGTATTGGGAAAAATAAAATAAATGATAGTTACGTTGTTTTGTAATTCCCAATCTTTTTCATCTTTATCGTATTCTTTCAGAATTTTCTCCTGTGGAGCTATTAATCTTGCGTGAGGTTTTAAATAATCAAATACAGATCCAAAACTTAGAAAGTTATCAGCTGAAGATTCTTTATGTAGATATGGAAAATGATAATTTTCGGAATTAGCTTCAATACTAAATTTCCAGTTCATATCTCTATGATGTATTTTGGACTTATAAAGTACTTTATTTTCATCATACCCATAACTCATCAAATTGTCATAAATCTCTCCTAAATGAGATTTTAAATCCAATTCTTTGCCAGGTGTAGGAATTACATAGATCATTCCAAAACATTCTTCTACAGGTAATGATATTAGTCCAAAATCTTTTTTGTTAATACAAGGAAAACCTTCAGGGTTGGGTAAACCTCTTAAATCACCATTCTTTGGGGAATAACTCCATCCATGAAAAGGGCATTTAAGATTACCTTTGCAATTGCCTTGTACTTCATCCAACATTCGTGCTCCTCTATGTCGACAAGCATTAATATAAGCTTTTAAAGACATATCTTTATTTCGGATTACAATAATTGGGGTGGTGGTTAAATCGTGAGCGATATAATCACCATGGTTTGCTATTTCTGAAGAAAACCCGACCATTAATGGAAATTCCTTAAATAGTGTGTTTTTTTCTTTTATAAATTTTTCACGGCTTGTATATGCTTCTACAGAAATTTTAGAGTATTCACTCTGATTTCCAGTATCAGAAACTTTCCTTGAATTTACATTTTCTATAATCCTTTTTAATATTGAAATTTCTAGTTCCCGGTTCATTTTATTGGTATTTTATGGCTTTATTCTAAATCTTAATAGATATGATATCTCAATCTTTATTTTGTCTTAATAGAATCGATCACTAGTTTTAGATAGATTCTATTAAGATTTAGAATAAAGCCTGTTTTGTTAATAAGTTTTAATGATACTATTTACTTAATTTTTATTCTACAAGTTTAGATAACTCTTGAGCTAACTCTTCTTCTGAAAATTCTGGAGTATTTGTTTCAAGGATTTCTTTTATAGGTTCAACTATATTTTCTTTTTCCTCTCCTAACCCTAATAAATCATTTAGAATATAGTCTGTAAGTGCTTCAAGTGTTGGTTGTTCAAAGATTATGCTGGCATTAAACTCCTGATTAATGCTTTTTTGTAATCGATTACTTAAATCTATTGTAACCAAAGAGTCGACACCAAGATCAAATAAGGGTTGTTCTGGGTCAATTTCGTCAATAGAATCAATCCCCATTAGTTGAGCTATTTCTTTTTGCATATATGTTAAAAAGAAAGGTTTTCTTTCTTCTACAGGCTTTTCTTTCAATAGGTTTAGTATTGAAAAATTTTGGTCATTTGATTTTTCTGCTACATCTTTAAAATTTTCCAAAAATTTTGGCACATTTATTCTTTGCTGGTTTTTGAAATAATTTTCCCAATTCATGTTCCAAACCCCTATATGATGACTTGAAGGATTTGCTAGTAGTTTTGAAAAGGTATTTAGAGCTTGATTGTCAGACAGGTATTCAACTCCCATATCTTTGATACGCTGTTGATCCTGTTTATTCATATTAGAAGCCATTCCTCCTTCGGCCCATGGTCCCCAGTTAATGCTTAAACATGGAAGCCCCAGATCTCGACGGTATCTTGCAAAAGTATCCATGAATGCATTTGCGGCAGCATAATTAGTTTGCCCTAATCCTCCTAAAACAGACGTCATAGAAGAAAAGCAGATAAAAAAGTCAAGATCAATCTTATCACTACAGGTATGTAAATTCCATGTACCTTTCATTTTTGATGACATCACACTCTCAAAACTATTCCAGTCTTGTTGCAATAATACTCCATCTTGTAGTGTGCCCGCAGCATGAATAATGCCTGCTAAGGATATTTTATTTTTATTTAGAGTTTTAAATAATTTAATAGTTTCTTTTTCTATTGAAATATCAGATTGAATGACTTGCACATTGACCTTGTGCTTTTTCTCTAATATTTCAATTTTTTCTTTTGCCTCACTACTAGGGTGGTTTCTACCTACAAGTGAAATATGTTTTGCTCCTAAATCTGCCATTTTTTCGGCAACTTTAAGACCTAGACTTCCTAAACCTCCGGTGATTAAATAATTCTTGTCTCCTACTAAAGGGGAGGAGGTTTTTTCTTTGATTTCTGGTAAGGAGAGAACAACTTTTCCAATATTTTTTGCTTGTGCTAGATATTGAAATGCTGTTTTGGCTTCTGTTATATCAAAAGAAGTTATAGGGATTGTTTGCAGTTTTTCTTGGGTAAATCTATCAGTGATTTTGAGAAGGAGTTTTTTATATAATACTTGATTATTTCTTATGTCATCACCAAGGTCAAATACAAAATAATCAATATCAGGACGTGTGTTTTTCATTTTTTCTTTAGTCCAGATACCTATTTTTCCTATTTCTACATACCTTCCATTTTTAGCTAAAACTTCTAGGTTTTTAGAAATATATTCGTCTTTTAAGCTATTTAATACAATATCAACTCCCTTATTGTTAGTTATCTTATTAATCTCATTAGCATAATCTAGACTTCTAGAGTCCATGATGTATTCTACTCCTTTTGATTTAAGGAAATCCCATTTTGACTTACTTGCTGTAGCAAATACTATTGCACCTGCATTTTGTGCTATTTGTAAAGCAGCCTGACCGACACCACCTGCACAAGCATGTATTAAAACTTTATCACCTTTTTTGATTTTGGCCAACTCCTCTAAACCATATAATGCGGTCATAAAAACAGTAGGTATTGCAGAAGCTTCTATCATACTAAGATTTGCTGGTTTTGGTACAATATATGCAGGTGATACTGTTACAAAACTTTTCATACATCCGTTAGGAGAAGTTGCTATTACTTTATCTCCTATTTTAGTGCTTTTAACATTCTTGCCAACGGCAGTTACAATTCCAGAACATTCAAAACCTAAAGGTTGATCTTTAGAACTAATAATTCCTTGTTGTTCACTGTGTTCTTGCAGTAACCCTAAAGTATGTAAGACATCTTTAAAATTAAGGGCACTTGCTGTAACTGCAATTTGTACCTCATCAACACCAGGAGCTTTCTTATTTTGCGAAACTTGTTCTAGATTTTCTAATGTTCCATACTCTTTTATTCTGAGTTGTAAGGGAGATGTATTTTGGTTTTTATCTTTCAATTGATATTCTGATAACCTTGCTACATATCGATTTCCATTTCTAAATGCTACCTGATCTTCAGGTCCTGGATTCCATATTTCATCAAAAAGTTGTTGTGCTTGTTTTTTGTTAAGATTTTCAGAGGAATCAAGATCAATACAAGATGGAGTATATTTTCCTAATTCATATGCTAAACTTGCCCTAAACCCCCATAATGTAGATTCTTTTGGGTTTATCTTTTCTGTATCATTTATAATTGCTTGCCCACCTTTGGTTATCCACCACAAACGTGGTTTCTCTGTAGTTTTTTTTGAAAACGTATTCAATAACTCTTCTAGGGATTGTATTAATAAAAGAGAACTATGTAACCCTTCTTGCTCAAAGGATTGTTCTATCCCCCATAGGTTTATTACTCCTTTTAATTTAGGAAAACTTTCATCAAACTCATCAGATAGAAAATCTTTCCAATTTTCTATATCTTCAAAATCAAAGTCTTCTATGTGTAATTGGATTGCTCTTTCTTGCTTCTCTTCTAATAAGGATGTAAGCTGATCTCCAATTCCTTGTTTATCACAAAGAATGAGCCAGCTTGTAGGGTCTTTTACCATCCGCTCTTTGTATGATAAATGTCTTTTTATCTCTGGTTGTTGAATCCAAGATACAGAATGGGTTATAGTGTCATTAATAGCACTTTCTTCTTCTGCATGCTCTTTTGTTTCTTTAGTTCCATTTATCTCATTATTTTTTAGACGGATCAACTTAAGGCCGTTTATAAAAGCAATGTTTTTACCATTACTATTGACGATATGAAAATCAGCTTGATAATAGGTGTCCCCAATCTTTTTAGGGGTATTTATATAACACCATAATTCTGTAGTAGGAACATCAAATATGGTTATAGACTGTATGCTTATTGGCAGTAATGCCTCTACGATTTTTTCTGGCGCCAAGAGTGCAGAAAGACTTTGGAAGCAAGAATCTAGTAATGCTGGATGAAAATGATATTCTGATGAGTTAGTGCTAGACTGATTTGGTAATTTAACTTGAGTCAAAGCTTCATTTTCATTATACCACATTTTAGAAACACCTTGAAAAGAAGCACCATAATGTAAACCTGTCAAACTTGTTCTCTTGTAATGTTCTTTTCCATCTATAGTAGTATGACATCTATCCTTTATGCTGTCAAGATCATCAATAGTGTCTATGATGTCAGGAGTATTCTCTAATTTTAAAATACCATTTGCATGATAAGTCCACTGAGTATTGCTTTCGTTTTTTTCTTTCTCTAAATTTTCAGAAACACTATGGATATTAAACTCATAACGAGAATTAGAGCTAGACATTAATGGAGAAAAAGAAGTTTGTATAGTTGTGTTTTTTCCTTCGATTAACTCTAAAGATTGTTTAAAAGAAATTTCAGACAATGTAATATGCTTTATACTTTTTCTGTTTGCTACTGATATAGCTCCTGCAAATGCCATTTCTATATAACCAGCTCCTGGAAATAATATCTTGTCATATACTTTATGATCTTTAATAAAACTAGGGTATTGCGTATTTAAAACTCCATTATACCTAATTGTTTGATCAAGGCTTAAAGCTAATTCTATTTTATTACCTAATAACGGGTGTTCATGTTTGTATATGTTTTTAGGTATCATATATGAATTTGAGTTTTCTTCTATATGATTTAGCCAATAGTATTTCCTTTGAAAAGGATAATTAGGCAGGACAACTTTTTTATAGTTTTGCCCTTCTATAAAGTTTATCCAATTAACCTCTACTCCAAAATGATATAGGCTTTGAATACATTTTAGAAATTGATTTTTATACTCCCCTTGATTAAAGTGGTTATCTAATATGATTTTTTCTTTTAAAGCACTGATTGTATTGCTAATTTTTTGGGGCCTACCAATGCATAAGAAGAGATCATGTTTTTCAATTATTGCTGTTAGGTCTAAGTTTTTATTGGTTTTTAAATTGCTAGATATCAGTTGGTTTTTCCAATAAATAATAGAAGTAATGTCGTCAGAGTCAATAAATCCCGATGTGTCGGTTGCTAAAGTTATATCTGGATTTGAAAACTCTATTTGCTCGATAATCTGTGTAACTTCCTTTTCAGTATCGGCTTTATTTATAAAGGAGTGTTTTTTTTCTAGTAATTGTATGGCACTCTTGTAATCAAATACACCTGATATACATGCTGCTAGAATCTGACTAGAACTATGATTACTACAAAGTAAAAGATCAGGTGTAATCCCCCAATATATCCAACTTTTGGCATAGGCATATAAAGCTGTGAAATATAAAATTGAGTTATCTTGTTCATCTAATGAAGTGTTTTGATCATTTTTTGTAGTAAAAGATTCTAATAGTTTGTAGTTATTATCTGTTACTCGATCGCAATCCTTTATTATTTTTCTGAACACAGGATGTTCGTTGAAAAGGAAGCGTACTGCTTCTAGGTTAAAATTAAGTAAATCAGGAATAATAAATGCTATTTTTGATTTTTCTAAGCTTATTTTACTAAAAAAAGCATTTGATTCTTTTTTGAAACTCGTTTGTAAACTATTAATGATATCTTCTTTAGAGTTCTCTATTACTGATATTCTATATTGAAAATGATTACGTCCAGTAAGCGAGGTGTAGCAAACATCAGCAATCTCTTTTTCTGTTACCTCTTTTAAATAATTTACATGATTTTTTACTTGAGTCTCTAATGCTTTTTTAGTTTTTGCAGAACAAGTAAAAAAATAATTTTTATCCTCAGAAGGAGTGTCTAATAGTTTTATTACTGGGGCTTCTTTAATAATAGCATGGGTGTTGGTTCCTGTAAATCCAAAGGAGCTAATTCCAGCATATCGAGATTTTTCATTTCGATACCATGGTGTGTTTTTTGTAACTACTTTTAGAGGCATGTCATCCCAATCAATGTAGGGATTAGGTGGGTCTGCATGTAAGTTAGAAGGTATCATCTCATGTTGCATGGATAATACGGTTTTCATTAGCCCTGCTAATCCTGCTACAGGCTCTGTATGCCCTATATTTGTTTTAACCGAGCCTATTTTTAATGGATTTTTATTGTTATGACCAATTCCAATTGTGTTGTTTAGAGCTTGAACTTCTATAGGGTCTCCTAGTGGAGTTCCTGTCCCATGTGCTTCTACGTAATCAATATCCTCAGGGTTCAAATTCGCTTTGTCTAAAGTTTTACGAATCAAATTTTCTTGAGCAGGGCCATATGGTACTGTTAGACCTCCACTTGCTCCATCTTGATTTATTCCTGTAGCACATATTACACTAAGGATTGGGTCACCATCTAATTGGGCCTTTTTTAAAGGTTTTAAGTAGAATACGGCACACCCTTCAGATCTTACATATCCATCAGCTTTTGAAGAAAATGTTTTGCAAAAACCATCAGAAGACAGCATATTTCCTTGACTTGCTGCTACATTATTTTCTCCAGAAATTATTATATTAACACCACCAACAAGTGCTCCGTCTGATTCATTGTTACGGATGCTTTCACAGGCATAATGAAGGGCTGTCATTGATGCAGAACAAGCTGTATCAATAGATAGACTTGGTCCTGTTAGCCCTAGAAAATAAGATAATCTTCCTGAAGCGGCACTAAGTTGAGTGCCCATTCCGCTAAAAAAGGTAATGTTTTTTGGATCTCTATCTTTTTCTGGAGGGTAATATTCGGTGTTACGAATTCCTACAAAGACACCTATATTGTTTCCTCTTAGATTATTGGCAGACTGACCAGAGTTTTCGATGGCCTCCCATGCTACTTCCATTAAGACTCTTTGCTGTGGATCCATTTCTGAAGCTTCTTTAGCTGAAATTCCAAAAAACTGAGGGTCAAATTCTTTGATGTTTTTTATAAAACCTCCATAGCGACTTGAAACTTTACCAGATTCTTTTTTGTCAGAATAGAATTGATCTATATCAAATCTCGATTTAGGAACTTCTTCAATTGCATTTTCATTATTGATGAGTAGTTGCCAAAAATCCATTGGATTCATGATGCCTCCAGGCATTCTGCACGCCATGCCTATTATAGCAATTTCATCTTTAGTATTCTCTGAGTTATTTTTTTGATTTAAAGACTTATCTATTTGATGTTCTGGTGCTATTTTTAATTCACTAAGTAAAAAATCTACTAATGTGTCTAGCCTTGGATAATCAAAAAGTACTGTTGTTTTTAGAGAACAATCTAATTCTTGTTCAAGTTTTAGTTTAAATTCTATAGCTTGTGCAGAATCTGTTCCTAATTCGATAAAACTTTGATCTTTTGTTATTACATGGGATGGATCCAGTTCAAGAAATTCGGTTAAAAGTTTTCGAATGTAATCGCTTAAAATATTTTGTCTTTTGCTAGGTGTGTTTTGTAGCAAGGTTTCTATTATGTTAATTGCCATATTTTAAATTTTTAGATTACAGTAGTTTTGGCTTATTTTAAACAACTTCTTACAAACTAATATTTCATTAAAATTGTCATCATTAGAAAATTTTAATTGTTATAAAAAAGAGAGTTTGTTTAAAATGATATAAGAACTACTATAAATAATTAAGGATTTAAAAGCACTACAAGTATTTCTCCTGTAGATTTTCCATTTATGCCATCTTCGAAATTACAGTAGGTATTTACAAAAGTACCTGTAGATCTTTTAGATAAACTTTTGATACCGATCTCACCCTTAAATTTTTTTGCATTAATTTCGGTTTTATAAGATGATGATATCTTGGCTATAAGGAGATGTGAAAGTTGGTTCTGGAAAAATATCTCTCCTTTATACATATTGAGCTCAGGAATCAGATTTTTTAATATACAATAGCCAAAAAAAGTATATGCTAATTGATTAAAACAGATGTTAAACTCTACGGCATTAAAATGACCAGTATCATCTATATAACAGGAACTGGCAATACCAAAATTACCTTTTCCTACTAATTCTTTAACCCCATTATGCTCATTAATATGTACATCTAAGTTTTTTAAGTAATGACAATGGTCGTGATAGGGGGTTAAAATTTTTTTTATATAATGGTCTTCTACCTTAAGGAGTGAGTTCTCTATGTCTGGATACATGTTTTTTGTGTTCATTTCTTATGAGTTTTTAGAGATTCCTTTATAAAAAGGGTATTTGTCATAGATACCGATTCTATAGCTTTTACTTTTCTCACCTACAGGTAATGCTGAGGATTTGTGGAGTAAATACCTATTATCCCAAATAATCAAATCACCTTTGTCCCAATGATGTGTGTGAATATGTTCTTCTTTCTCGATAAAATCAAATAACCTCTTTATTGTTTGTTCACTTTCTTCATGATTCATCCCTTCTACCTTCATCGTAAATCCACTACTTGCATATAATATTTTATCTCCCGTAACAGGGTGCTCAATAATTGCTGGGTGTTTTACAGGGGGTGCCGTTTTATTTTGATATTCGATTAATTGCTGTATAGATTTGTCTATATCATCTGGTGTTACTTTATACCTGTTATTACCTCCATGAATTAAGATTTTATTCTCAATAAGTGTTTTTAAGTCTTCAGGTAAGTTTTTATAAACCTTATTCATATCTATATAAGAAGTAGACCTAACTGTTTCTGGAATTATTACAGGAGTAATTGCAGTAAAGGATAAAGGTTGTTCTTGAAATTGACAATCAGTATGCCAGTAATGGCCAGTTCCAGCTACTCCTACTTTTTCACCAGGTTTATTTACATTAGAAGAAACAAAAATCTCAGGAAAATTGGGGTGATGATAATTTTCTTGTAAATAAATCTGCGGAGTACCTAGTTTTTTTGTGAAATCTACATACTGCTTAGGGTCTAGGTTTTGACCTTTAATAACAATTAGTTTATTGCGATAGATAGCACTTAGGATTTCGCCTATTTCTTCGCTTTCAGGTTCTAATTGTACGACATCTAAATTTGTGATGACAGCTCCTATTTGATCTTTTTCTGCATCTTTGATGTTAATCATTTGTTGGGTTTTCATTATAATGGTTTTAAAAGTTTTAGTTTACTAGTCTTTCTTGGTTTTTCCAGAAAGGTTTTTTTAATTCTGTTTTTAATATTTTGCCGCTTGAATTTCTAGGTAAGGCATCAATAAATGAAAAGGATTTGGGTATTTTAAAATCTGCAATTTTCCCTTTTAAAAAATTGACTAAAATAGTTTTGTTAATTAAGGAAGAATCTTCTTTGGTTACTACAAATGCTTTTACGATTTCTCCCCATTTTTCGTCAGGGATACCTATTACCGCTACTTCTTTGATACATTTGTGTAGGCTTAAAATATTTTCAATTTCTGCTGGATAAATATTTTCACCAGCATATATGATCATATCTTTTATTCGATCACAAATAAAAAGATATCCGTCTTCATCTAGATAACCAGCATCACCTGAACGAATCCATCCATCGACTAAAACTTCATCATTAGCTTGCTCGTTTTTCCAATATCCTACCATATTTGAAGGAGATTTAATCCAAATCTCACCAATACTACTAGGTGTTACTATATTTCCTTCTACATCTACTATTTGTATTTCTACTCCTGGGAGAGGTTTTCCTGCTGATTTAAGTATTTGATCTGATTTTTTTTGATGATCTTTTGGCCTTAAACAAACAGCCATATTTCCAGTTTCGGTCATGCCATACATCTGAAAAAAATCACATTTAAATATTTTCATTGCTTGCTTTAATAAGTCGGGCGATATAGGAGATCCGCCATATAGAAAACTATTAACGGATGATACATCTATTTTTTTTATTGAAGGTTCTAATAAAGAAAATTGAATCATAGAGGGCACCATTCCTACTTTAGTAATTTTGTGCTGTTCTATTAATTCCAAAACTTTCCATGCAATAAAAGCATCAATAAGTATTCCTGTACTGCCACTAAGAAACCCTTGCAATGTCCACCACATTCCTCCGATATGAAAAATAGGAAGAGACAGTAATAATTTATCTTCGGAATTTAAATCTACCCATAAATCTCCCCTGTCGCGCATTCCATTTAACAACTGAAAAAAGGTGTAATTCCCAATTTGTACGCCTTTTGGTCTGCCTGTTGTTCCACTTGTATAAATCTGAACAACAATATCATTTGTATCATATACAGCATCAGGTTTCAGTATTGATTGATCTGATCTCCAATCCAAATAGTCGGTATATTTACTATCTTGATTATTAATCACAATGATCTTTAAAGTGTTTACTAGTTCTTCATTAAGTTTTTCTATTATAGGAAGGAATTCATGCTCGACAAAGATAATTTCACTTTCTCCGTTGGTAATAATAAATAAAATTTCGTCATAAGTAAGCCGCCAATTTATTGGGGTAAAGACTGTTTTGGCCTTAACTGAACCGAATAAAATTTCATAACTATATAAACTGTCTTTACCTAAAAAGGTGATTCTAGAATTGGGCTTGATATTTTCATTGATCAAAGCATTTGCAACCTGATTTGAAAATTCATTCAATTTGCGATAACTCAATTTCTTTTTATTAAAAATAAATGCAGTCTTGTCATTATATAATTGCGCTTGTTGAAAAGATGCTTCTGCTAAGGTTTCAATATTTTGAAGTTTCATTTATGTTTCATTTGAAAATGTTAATTTTTAGGCATAACATATGTATATGGCACACAAACCTTATACTTAAAAACGAGATGCTTAAAGTGTAAAATTTGACCTTTTGAGTCTTCTGAAATTATGTGTTATTAACCCGTTGTGTATTGGTGAAATCGATATAAGTCTTTCGGATATGTTCGTTTATAGTTTTGAGCTTTTAAACTGAAAAAGAGGGTAGCCTCAAATCACTATTTTATTAAAAACAATTTTTACAAATTAGAATTAATAATATGAATCAGGTATAGTGCGCTGACTATAAAGTTGATTATTGTGATAAGAATAGAATTCATATAATTATATCTTAAATTTAAATGTTGATAAAGTAGAAGTTGTATAAAACATAGAAAAACGATTAGTTTTTTTATGGAGTTTAATTAACTTCTTATATACTTTATAAAAACTTAAGCCTAATTAGATTTTTTATTCTAAGACTAGAATAATTCAGTATAATACAACAGAAATATTATTGTATTTGCAAGAGCCGAAAAAAATATACGAAAATCCTAAGAATCCATTTCTGAATACCTTAATAATGAATTCACCATTTTAAGTGATTAAAAGGTTTTTTTTGAGTAATTGGTTTTACTATTTGAATTAAATCCGAAGATTGAATGTTTTGTAAATAATTCATGTGGGTAAGTTTTGTGGTTTTAAGATGATTAAAATTATACAATTTTAGATAGGTTTAGTCATAAAAAAAGTTAATAAAATAAATAATATCATAATTTAATGTTAATAGGTTAAATTTTGTTTAAAATGAGGGTAAAGGATTAATTGGAGTTTAAAAGTTGAAATTAATTTTCACAATAAATAATATTTGATGAATGATTGATAAAAAAGAAATGTCAATTTCCTATAATTTTTCATAGAAAACAGGCATTTTGTAATACAGTTGATTATTGTAATATTAGGTTGCAATCTTCATGTAAAGAGTTCAATATTAGCCCTGTATTCAGTACAAATCCTGATAAACAATTGTTTATCAGGATTTTTTGTTTATAATAGATACTACTTTAATAAATAAATAAGGTGAGGCGCAGGAAACAATAACGAAATACAGGAATCATTGAAAGAATACTAATGTTTTGTATTTTTTTTTGATATTTGGATACTTATTTAACAACTTATTGTGTTTTACAGTTATTTTAATTAGCTAGATTTACACTATTGGACTGATAATCATATAATATCATATAATTATGAATTATTTAAAATTTAGTGCATTTAACCGTTCTACTTTTTCTATGCAATCTTGTTCTAGAGATGGGATTAATTATTCTGAAAAAAACACTTCTCAAGAGGAATCTCAGTTTGAGCTATCAAAAGAAGTTTCAGATATATTTTATGCCTTAGAAATACCGCTAAGAGATGTCTATTTTGATATTCTCACTCATGAGCAAGGGTATGATGTAAGACTTTGTCATACTGATAGAGAAAGACTCAAGTCATCTGTTGTTTTAGGTTTCTCTATAACAAAAGATCACTTGGCAGGAATTCATACCAGAGAAACTCCTTCAGGAGACAAATTGAATCTAGAACCTGTTATGATGATATAAATATTTGTTTTATCATACCCACAGGGATTTGATATCAATTCCATTCTCATTCAATTTTTTTAAACCTAAAATAAAATTATTAATTGTCTTGACTTTTTTAATGTAATTAAATGACATCTGTAAAGAAATGATTTAAAATATGTTAAATAAAGCTCATGCTATAATAATTTCGTTTGTATCAAAAAAACATGTGGTTTGCTTTTGTATTAAGTAACTATTGTTTTCTTGTTAAAATTTTATTTTCATGTTGATTGATAATATCTGTAACCAAAGGTCTTATCAAGACACATTTTATATATCAATAACATCTTAAAACCTTTAAAATTATGTCACGACCAACAAAAGAGTATATCTCTAGGTTCAAACAATGGCAAGACACTGCTATTGTTCATTTAAACACTCATCCTACTCTTCAAGATTTTGAAGAAGGTCTAGATTTCTATTCTAGAGAACTTTCTCTTCTACTAAAACACCCAAAAGTTGCTAGTTTGCCTAAGGAAAAAATTGATTCTTTACTAGTATTAGAGCTTTATAATTACTTAGAGTTTACAGTTTGGCTAGAATTGGGGCCAGTAAACGAAGTTTGTAATTTAATTAGAATGCCTTCTTTTTTACCTTGGTTATCCAAGGAAATGAAAGATGATGCATTAAAAATTTATGTAGATGAAGGGGCACATGCAGAAATGGCGTTTTCACTTATTTCAAAAATAGAGGATTACACAAACATTAAATCCCTTAGATTAGAACCTATGTTTCTAAAAGAGCTCGATGCGATTATTCTTAATCAACCCAAGGAGCTTGAAAAAATGATAAAAGTCTTTTTTGTTATCATTTCAGAAACATTAATTACTGGAACATTAACTGGTTTGCCTAATGATGAAAATGTTCAAAAAGGAATCAGAGAGTTTGCTCTTGATCACGCTACAGATGAAGGGAAACATCATGCTTATTTTAAGCACTTTTTTGAGATTTTATGGCCAAAAATGCCTAGAGAATTGCAGATTACAATAGGAGAACAACTCCCTAAGATGATGCTAGGTTTTTTAAACCCAGATGCTCACGTATTAAAACAAGTATTACTACAGTTTTTTTCTGAAGAAGAGTCTGAAGAGATTTTAGATGACCTTTTAAGCTCTGAAGAAATAATAGAAGGAGTTAGAAAATCTAGTTTTCCTACTAAAAACATGCTTAAGAAAAGTAAATTGTTTGAGATCAAAGAAATTGAAAATGCTTTTAGTAATCATCAGTTGTTAAAAGTTCCTGTGTAATATTGTTCTTCACAAACAATCATTTTTTATCACATAATCAAAATTTAAACAAATTTGAGTGTACAGTTATTTTTGATTGTGTGATTCTATTTTGGATTTTTTTAACCTAAAAATAAATACTCTTAAAACATATGAAAACCGACACCACAAAAAATCTTAAGGATTTAATAGTAGCATTTATATCTACACCAGAATCCGATGGCTCTAATATAGATTTATTACTAGAAAAAGATGCTAAAGAAGTCATAGAAACATTTCATCATTGGATGAAAATGATCTCTAGAATAAACAGTAGAATTTTGCTAAGAAATTTATCCTTATTAGATCATAATACGGCTATTTTTGCACTTGTTAAACCAATAAAAACTCAAGTGGGAATTATATGTCAGTCTGCAAAAGATCAAAATCTTGATTTAGAAAAAAGGATTGAGTATCTAACACAGCAAGGAGCAGAGTTTATTTTCTATCTCTCTTATGATCAGAGTAAAGAAGAAGAGTTCATAGAGGCTTCAAAAAAAGAGAACGTTTTACCAATTAATATACATTGGTTAACTTCTATAGTTATAGAAAACAGTAAACCTTTCTTTGCACAGTTAGGAGAAACTGATGCATATGAGTGGACTCCTTATATACAAAAAAAGGTTAATAATTTGGTTAGTTTACAGGTCAACGATGAATTAACCAAAGAGCAGGAAGAGATAAATCATGTTTTAAAAAACTATAAGGGTGACATACTAACGGCTGAATCATATTTGCCAACGATTACATTGCCAATGTCTACAATTATTCGATTTTATACAGAAAAAGGCTATTCTGATGCAGAAATCAAAAAAGTTGTATCCTTGCGAGAGGAAGAAATAAAAACTTGGAAAAGTCACATAAATAATTATAACAGATACCATATTATAGCTATAGATTCTTTAAAGGAATATTTAATGAATCCAAAATATTTTGATATGGAGTTGACTATAGATGAAGTGATGGAGCAGTTGTCTAATCTGTTGGCTATCTCTAGATATTCTAATTATAATTTATGCTTAACTGAAGAGGTGATTGAATTATCTTATGAAATCAAACACCCTACTATTATACTTAGAACAAATTTTCGTAAAAAGTCAATGCCTAAGATAGGAAGTATATCAAATATCATTTTCTCTGATGGGGTGATTAGTGATAAATTTGAAAACGAATTTTGGGATATATATAACGCGGCTTCAGAAAAAAATAAAGAAAAATCATATATTCTAAAATATGTGTCAGACCTGATGCAATCAACATTTGAGCATGAATTTTCTATAACATAATTTAAACTTATTACTATGATCAAATTACATATTGTTATTCATGAAAAATTTGAAGGCCTTGGTGCAATAAAGGATTGGATTTCAAACAAAGGATATGACGTTTCTTTTTCTAGAGTATATCTAAATGAAGAACTACCAACGACGATCAATCATCTAGATGGGTTAATTGTAATGGGAGGTCCACAAAGCCCCAATACAACCAAAGAAGAATGTTCTTATTTTGATGCTAAAGCAGAAATGGCACTGATTAAAAACTTTATAGATCATCAAAAAATGGTTATTGGTGTTTGCCTTGGTGCGCAGATGATTGGGCAAGCATTAGGTGCTCCTGTAGAAAAAAGTCCAGAACCAGAAATTGGTTATTTTCCGATAATGAAAACCAGAGAGGGGCATATACATCCAAAACTTGTTCATTTTCCTGACAATGCGGTTGTAGGTCATTGGCATGGTGATATGGCTGGATTAACTCCAGAAGCCAAGGTTTTGGCTTATAGTGAAGGATGCCCTAGGCAGATTATCGAATATGCAGACTTGGTCTATGGATTACAATGCCATATGGAGTTTAATGAAAGTTGTATCGAAGGATTAATTGAAAATTCTACTGAAGAGCTTGCAGTACTCAACTCAAGAAAATATGTTGATTCTATTGAGACCTTAAGGAAGGAAAATGATTTTGATCTTATGAATACGCTTTTATTTACGTTTTTGGATACTGTTATTAAAGATTATAAAAACAAAAAAAGCAAGCGTATAGTTTCTAAAATATAATCGATTAGATACTATAAAGTGTATATGCTAAATCAGTAAATAGGTTGGTCAAAAAATCATTTTTTGACCAACCTATTTTTTTTTGGTTATTTACTAAGTGAAATTTTAATACTCCGAGGCTTGCTTGGAATTTAAATGCATGTTCCACACGAATACTTTATGAGCAAACCCCTAGGTTGTCTGTCTTCTATAAAACATACGTATTAGTATTTTTATGACAAAAGCATTAAATATTCGTCTTAGTAATCTTAAGAAAACTATTTGGTATAAAGGGTATCTAAATCATAAGCGTTGATAAAATTATAGTAGTAATCATCAAAGTTTTAACAATATCTACCCCATCAGTGAGGCTATTAGATGCTCTATTTAGCTCAAAACACCTTCTGATGCGTCTTTTTGACGAAGTGTTTAGCTTTGCTGGTCGAATTTTTAGGTCTTTGAGTTAAAATTTCAACCCATAAAGCTGAATTTTTAACTCTGGAGGTTAAAAACTTTGTGTTTTTTATTAAACGGAGCGTCTTTTTGACCCATCGGAACGTATTTTTGGTGAAATAAGTTACTAATTCTCGATTATTGAGTTTTTGTAAAGATTCTATTCTTAATTCATATATGATTTTTGATCTTGATCAGAAATCGACTTGTAAAAAAGTATTTTTACCACAACATTACCTATACATCTATATGGTGTCTTATTATTATCAGAGACATTTATTAATTCATTTTGAATCCTTGATAATGCTGTTTTTGTTTTGAATAAGAGGGTTTTATAATCTTTTTTATTCATGTTTACGCATGTCTTATTACCCCATGTATACTTTTTGTAGTGGTAAGTACTATGATATTCAAAAGAGCTTTGGGTTATTTTTGAACAATAATTTTTTTAAAGAATAAGTACTCAATTAAAACTCATGAATTCTAAAAAAAGCATGTATCATACATTACTGATGTATGTATGTCATGTTTGTTAGCCCTATTCATAATCCACACATAAATATTCAATTTAGAATTATAAACTTAAGTTCAAAAAAAACTCTTATTAATGAAAAAATTAATTTCATCACTGATTATAGTTGTACTATTACTATTACAGTGGTCATGTACTACAAAAAAGAAAGAAATAACGAATTATCCTGTTGTACAATTCAAAGAGAAAGAAGAAAAAGAAGAACATAACCCAGATAAGCATGCTATATGGACCCCTGAACAAGCGGCACGTCATCAAAAAATTCTTAAAAAACTTACTGTAACATCCAAATCTTTTATTAAAAGTAAAAGTGGTTCTAATACTACTTATGCAGATGGAAACTTACAAGGAAAATGGACCGTAAGAGGCCCTAAAAATATGCCAGGAGCATTTGTATTTGCAGAAATGTTGGACGGTACAGATATTGTTTATGGTGTAACCTATAACCACTATCCAAAGGAGTACAATTCAAAATCTTACATTTATAAAGGAACAGTGTACAATCCAAAAAAGGGTAAGGGAGGGGATGATTTTAAATTATTGACTGCTAATTGGCCAAATAGATATCAAAACTTGTTTGCTTTTAAAGTAAATGGAACCACCAGATTAATAGCTCATGTAGAAAATGGGCCTTTATATTATTCTGATGATGAAGGGAATTCTTGGGAAAAATCAGAAGGACTCCCCGAATCAAATACAAGTTCAGCGATCAATAGGCAAGACAAGCATACTATCTATGTTACCAATAACAAATCTGTCTATGTTTCAAACGATTTTGGAGTTAGTTTTACTTCTCTACAAAGCTTCAATGATTCTAAAAACTCTTTTTTGTATACCCCAAGGTATTCTAATCAACCAAATGCTGACCAATTATACCTGGCAAGAAGTGGTTCTTTCTACACCTTAAATGCAAGTAAAACAACATTTGTCAAAAACGGATCGTATACATCAAACCATGGTAGTACTAGATTTAGTATTGGTGGAGATTCTAGAAAATTGTACGTAACCGAAAATAAAAAATACTGGGCATCTATCAATGGAGGAAAAAGTTGGAGTGAGAAATATCCTAAAGGCAGAGCTTATAAAGACGAAACAGCAATGAGTTCAGGTAGGTTTTTTGCCGCAAATCCAGAAAACGCAAATATTGTGATTGGAGGCTATGTGTGCCCAGCGGTATCAACCAATGGACTTGAATCTACATCTGCTAATATTACAGGTTGGGGGAGATATCAAAACGGAAATCATTTATCTACACAAGATTATTATAACCGTATCCGATTCAATTATCATCCTGATTTTCAATCGTTTTATTTCTTTTACAACAGTAGTGGAGATCTTCTTTCTCTTCGCTGTTCTGATGGTGGAATTTTTGTTTCTTATAAAGAATGGACAGATTATCCAGCTCCTGGAGTAGCTTTTGATAATTCTGGATACGCAAATGCCCATTTTATTAATATTACTACCCTCAATACGATTACACCTTTAATTTACAGAAAAAATTTATTCACAGGAGCTAATGATCCTAATCATATCAATTATAGTACACAAGATCAAGGTAGTGGGAATATCATTCCTGGAACTACAGGAGATGTATTGGATTTTTATCAAAGCATTGGAGGGGATGGGCCGCCTATGGAGAGTTATGATGGAAAAAATGTATGGAAATGGTATCCTCATGGTGCAAAAGTATGGGGGCCAGTAAAAGTGTATGGAGATAATGGAGATTTTCAATCTATCGGAGAAATTAGGGGACAGTTTAATTCAAGCCCCTCTGTTGAGTTTCCCAAAAGAACTGATATGTCATGGATTCAAATGCATATAGATCATGATCAGCCAGATCAAAGAATATGGATGCTAACAAAGCAATTAAATAGAGCTACCGTAAATGGAAATAAGTTGATTGGTCATTCAATTACCAAAGGAACTAATCAAATAGCTGCTCTTGCTCAGGGTTGGGAAAACCCAGATGAACTCTTTATGCTTCAGGATGGGAAGGTTCATATTTCAAAAAATAGAGGAGACACTTTTGGAGTTGCAATTGCAACTCCTTACAAAAAAACCAGAGGAGGTCGTGGTCGTGGAGATATGGGAGATGGTGTGGTTATCCCTACAAATAACTGGATATTGTTTTGTGCTCCTAGTACCAATGATGTAGGATCTATCTTATCCAAAGATGGAGGAAATAATTGGATCGATGTTACAGGGGATTTTCCGTATGGAGAAGATGCACAAACTGGAGGTATGGTAGTTACCCCAGATGGAAAATACGTTTTTGCAGGTACAGATATAGGTCCATATGTATTTGTAGTAGAAAAAGAAAAATGGTTTTCTATTGCAGAAGGTATTGGTTTTTTTAATGCAATGGATGTAGATTATATCCCTTCTATCAATACCGTTCGTTTTGGATCTTGGGGTTCTGGCATATTGGATTTCAAAATAGAAGAACTTACAAATCAGCAAACCGCATACAAAGAGCATTCAATACCAGGAATTATACAAGTAGAAGAGTATGATAATGGGGGAGAAGATATAGCATATCATGATACTGATAGTGCCAATAGAGGTAATCAGGGAAGACTTACTGAGGGAGTAGATATGCAAAATACGACCGATGAAGGAAACGGTGCCAATGTAGGGTGGATTAGAGATGGTGAGTGGCTAGAATATACGATTGCCAATATAGAAAAAGGTACTTATGATATTACATTTAGAGTTGCTAGTACTGCTACTACTGCTAAATCTATAGAAGCCAAATTAGGAGCAACCAATTTGGGTACTGTTGCTGTACCAAATACAAATGGATGGCAATCATGGAGAGATGTAACCATTACCAATGTTAGGATTACTGATATTACGATTAATCAGGTGTTACGACTCAATCTTAATGGAGGGTCTTTTAATTTTAATTGGGTGAAATTTGAAAAAAATACAGCCCACAAAGTGCATTCAATACCAGGTATTATACAGGCAGAAGATTATGATATTGGTGGAGAAGGTTTTGCATATCATGATACAGATATTTCTAATAATGGTAACCAAGGAAGACTTAACGAAGGGGTAGATGTGCAAAATACAACAGATATAGGAAAAGGAACCAATGTAGGATGGGTCAAAGATGGTGAATGGCTTGAGTATACGATTGCGAATATAGAAACAGGAAACTATGATATTACATGTAGAGTCGCTAGTCCAGTTAATTCTACTAAATCTATAGATGTTAAGTTAGGAACAACCAATTTAGGGTCTGTTATTGTTCCAAATACAAATGGGTGGCAATCATGGAGAGATGTAACCATTCCTAATGTAGCTATTACTAATTCTGGAAGCAAACAAACGTTACGACTTAACCTGTACGGAGGATCTTTTAATTTTAATTGGGTGAAGTTTAAGAAAAACACGACGGTAATGAGTAGATCTGGTATAGAGCAAACGTTATCTGGTTTAAGTTTTTACCCTAATCCTGTAAATGATTATTTGACCATTGATTATAAAATTAAAGAAAATTCCAGCATTACATTACAAGTGATAGACCTAATGGGGAGAGCGATTGGAAAACCTAAACATATTACCAATAGTAATTCTAGTGATTTGCGATTAGACCTTACTCATTTACCAGAAGGGATTTATTTTTTTAAGGTTACAGAAAATAAATCTTCTATTGTTGAAAAATTTATGGTGGTACGATAGAGGTGAAATAATGATTTAGTTTTTGTGGAATTAACCAATAGGGTTGTAAGTGTTTTTTGAGTTAGTATAAAAATACATATATGCAACCCTTTTTGGGTTTAATAACATAGATAGATAACAGGATATTAGAAAACATTCAACCCTATCGTGTCTTTATACTACTAATTAAAAAATGAAACCAATTTAAATTAATACATATGAAAACCAATTTTATTACGAAGGCTGTTTTAGTAATAGCAACAGCCTTACTTTTTCAATCCTGCGAAAAGGACGATGGTTTAGAATCTATTATTTCTAATCCCTCACTAGAAACAAGCGATGTCAAAAAAAATAGCCCTAATTATTCTTTGTCAAGTTGGATGAGAGTGATTAATGGAAACACAAATCTTTCTGCATTGAGTATTCCAGGTACACATGACTCTGGAGCAAGATACGACTCTTCATTTTTTTCTGGTACAGCAAAATGTCAAGATTTAACTATCGGAGAACAACTACGCAGTGGGACTCGGTTTTTGGATATCAGATGTAGGCACATAAATAATAACTTTGCTATACATCATGGAGCAGTATATCAAAAGCTTAATTTTACTGATGTAGTAAATTATTGCTATGATTTTTTAAATAGAAATCCTACAGAGACCATTATCATGTCTGTAAAAGAAGAGCACGATCCTAGTAATAATAATCGCTCATTTGAAGCTACTTTAGATTCTTACATTAATAAGAATGCTAGTAAATGGTATTTGGGTGAGCATATTCCCACATTAAATACTGTAAGAGGAAAAATTGTATTGCTAAGAAGGTTTCATGCAAGAAATAAACCCAAAGGTATTGACGTTACCAAATGGAAAGATAATACCACTTTTACCATAAACAATGGCAAAGAAGTTTTAAGAATACAAGATAGATACAAGATATCAAGTAATGGTACAAAATGGAATAAGATAACAAGCTTGTTATCTGATGCCAAAAATGGAAACCGCAGAACGATGTACATTAATTTTACCAGTGGATATCAATCAAACTGGCTTGGCATCCCTAGTATTCCTAAAGTATCCAACAATATCAACCCTAAAATAACAAATTATTTTAATCATAATAGAGCTGGTCGCTATGGGGCAATTTTAATGGATTTTGCCACAGCAAGTAGGAATAAATTAATTATCGAAACTAATTTTTAAACCTATTGCCTCGATAGAGATAAAATAAATAGGGCTGTCTAAAAAGACAGCCCTATTTTTATTCAATGTTTTGTTCTAGATAGGTTGATACGAAATCAAACTATTTTTTAATCAGTTGTTTTGTTATGATACGACCGTCAATATCTACTTTAGCAAAGTACAAACCTTTGGCAAGGTTAGATAGATCAATAGGTGTATTTGGTAGCGCATTATAAGATGCTACTTTATGTCCTAAATTATTAAAAATAGTGATTTGTGCATCTTTACCGCTATACTCTAACTTAATTTGATTATCAAAAGGATTTGGGTACACCACAAGTTGCTGTTTGTTATTTTTGCTACGGTTTTTAATAGTTTCTAAAGACCTGTTAGTACTACTAATTTTTAGCCAATTTACATTGTAACCTGCTGTAGGAACATAAATAGCTATCTGTTGTGTTCCCGCCGTTAGATTAGTAGTATGAGATATGGTTTGCCAGTTTTGCCACCCACCTGTATTGGGTACACTTATTGTTCCGTAGATATTTTGTCCTCCAGCTTTTTCTAGTTGAATAACTCCACCATTTGTAGGGCTAGCTACTCTGTATTCTACTTTATAAGAATCGTTTGATGGGATATCAATATCCCAGATCATCCATGACCCATTGGTAAGATATCCTACATTTTGTCCACCTTCAGAACATTGTTCTTTTTTAACTTGATAAGAATTTACATAATCTTCTGCTTCAATTAGGGTACTAAATCCTTGCGGACGACTATCAAGACCACCAATAGTGATTTTTGCTTTTCTTGGATGTGGCGTATGAATAGTGGCAGATTGATTATAAACATCATCATAGGCAAAAGTATAAGTTTGACTTTCAAAACTAATCTCTGGTTGATGAAAGAATTTAGAATACCAGTTATAAGGCCATGTTTGATAATACTTAGATGTATCTCCAAAATTTTGTAGTACTCCTGATGATACATTCAAATCAACGGCATGTCGTGTAATTGCTGCAACCATTTGTGCTTGTACTACCAAATCCCATCGTGCTCCTGATGCCATAACACCACTTCCTTCCATAGCTTCTAGCGTAGTTGGTTTTCCTGAGATGGTGGCAATCTGGCCGTCACTATCACGACGAAATACAAATCGATTTCCGTTTTGTACTCTTCCTCTCCAGATACCTGCATCTGATGTAAATGCAAGTTCTTCATTTGAGTATTTAAACCAGATATCATTGATGTAGCCATCCATAAAACTTTTCGGGAATCCTTCTACTTTGGTAGGGAAATGAATAGCTCCTTCTGATGGGTTTAACAAGTTTTTAAACTCATTAGGAGCTGTTGTTTGCCATTGAGCGATAATCTCATTGTGCTTCTTTAATTCTCCTACTTTTTTATAAAAGTTATCACCCCAAACTTCTAGACCCATAGGATATTGGTAAGAATCAACCCTTGAAGTATTAGACCATAAACCATGATTGTTGAGTGTTAATTCAATCAGCTCATGTTTAATTCCCTGATTAGGATCTGTTGGATTCGTTAGATTTGGAGCAGAATACCCGCTAGGACTTCCCGAGTGGCCAAAAAAGTAAAGATATAACTGACTTTTAAAAGAGATCATGATCCGGCAACCTGCTATTTTAGGAATCTGGATCGTTTTATTAGGGATATCACTTAATCTACGAAAGCAGTTGGCATATTTACCATCTTGTCCAGGACCTAGATTACCACCAATAACAGGTCCTTGCACCGTATTGTTAGAAAGGTCCATGGGATGTACTTGACTGGTTACAGGGTCTACCCATACATGGCCATCTGTAATACCTACAATGGCTATAAAAACCTCGTTGTCGGGATATTTAGAGTTATTAGCAATTTCATAAGGCAATGTTTGTGCCTGTGTTATAGAGCACAAAAGCAGTAATAAACCAATAAAGAATATATTGGTAAACTTATTTTTACGTTTAGTTTTCATTGGTATTTGATTTTAAAAGATTAAATAGATTTAAAAAAAGGAGATAACTTTTTTTATACAGTTTCAAATGATTGACGAATCATAAAGAATCTCCTTTATAAGTTGTTGTAATAAAAGGTGTCAAGTAACCAATACTTATTATTGTTTGACGATACGTTTTGTTATTTTAATTCCGTCTTTTTCAATAGTGAGGAGGTATAGCCCTTTAGGAAGGTGAGAAAGATCCATCGTATTTTCGGCCTGATTTATTTTTGGAGTCATCATTTTATGACCTAAAGCATTGAGGATAATTACTTTTGTGTTTTTCAAATTTGTATTGAATTGAATTGAATTTGTGAATGGATTTGGGTAAATAGAGAGTTCTTCTAGAAAAGTATTGGTATTTGTCAAACTATTTTTTGTGTCATTGGTTTTAGAAGTTTGTGCTTTTATAGAAAACCAGTTGAGGTTCCATCCACCCTTAGAAGCAAATATTCCAAAATTATGGGTTCCTGCATTTATATAAACGGTATGAGAAATTGTTTCCCAATTTTGCCATCCTCCAGTTGCAGGAATAGTTATTTCACCTAGCTTTGAGGCTCCTGCATTGATATCAAGAGAGAGGTTGCCGCCATACATGCTGGCAACACGATATTGCACTGTATAATATCCAGAAACAGGAATAGAAATATTGTGATAGGACATCCAATCATCCGTATCAATCCATCCTACATTTTGTCCTCCTCCATGATCAGCAGTATTTTCTACCTGAACTCCTTTCATAGCAGTATAATTTTCGGCTTCTATACGAGTAGGAAGGTTATCTGTGTTATCTTGATATACGCGCACATAATCTACATACATGCGAGCAGGTAATTTGTTGTTATCAACTACAAAACCTGGCCATTTACCGCCAACTGCCAAATTGAACAATACAAAGTACTCGTCATGAAACTCGCTGGTTCCATTAATACCATTACTTATATCAACTTCATTATATTGGTGTCCATCAACAAACCATTTTATACTGTTTTTATCCCATTCAACAGAGTAGATGTGATAGTTGTTTGGAGTGACTGCTGTGTGACCAGTGTGTGACGCATAATTTCCTTGACCGTCCTTCCAATGTATGGTGCCATGAATTTCTGGATCACTATTTACATGCTCCATAATATCTATTTCTCCACAAGCAGGCCACCCCAGCGTAGTAATATTACTACTTAGCATCCAGAAAGCTGGCCACAATCCTTGACCTGTAGGCATGGCTATTCTGGCTTCTATTTTACCATACTTAAACTTTTTTCTTCCCTGAGTTTTCATTCTTGCAGAAGTATACTGTTGTCCACCAAAATCTTCTCTTTTTGCTGTGATAACCAGCTTACCATTTTCTACATTGGCATTTTCTTGCCGATAATATTGTAATTCCTTATTTCCCCAGCCCGAGTTATTTCCAGTTTCAAAAACCCAATCATGGCTAATTCCGTTTGTAAATTCATCCTGCCAGACTAAATTCCAGTTTTGAGAGATAGCTGATGGGCTTATTAGTATCAAAAAAAGTATAAAAAATGCGGTTTTAATTGTTTTCATTTGATTTGTGTTATTAAGTTAGTTTATGGAAATAATTCTCTGGTTTGTTCACAGGTACTCAATAGGTATTTATTCATCGATTATAGGTTGAGTAAAACGGCTATTGATGTAGTTGAATTAGATAAGAATACGAGGTGTCAAGGCTATTCTTTTCTTTGTGAATACCTCAGAGATTTGTGTCATAAATAATGTTTCTTAAGATTAAATAGTTATTGTTCTTATTTATTAATATTCCTCTTTCTGACCATAGTAAATTTAGAAAAGCATTGTGTAGATGTAGTGCAATAGGTTGCAACAAAAAGTATACAATAGGATGCTTTCTTTTTTTTATTCATTAACCTCCTTTATAGTACAACTTTAAAGAGTTTGTGAGTCTTAAAATAAATGAGAAAAGTAGAGTCATATACCTTTTTGTAGAGGTAATGTTGTAGTGTTTTTTGTGGTGTATTGCTTTATTTCTATTAGAATAAACCATGTATAATTTCTTTATACACTTGATTGTATGAACAACTGATTATTTTTTTTGATAATAGATAGAATATACAGATTGACACAGAGGTTGGTTTTGTATTCAAAAGAACGAGATAAAATAATAGTTTAGAATAGAGTGGAAGAGAGGTGTGGTTTAAGTGGTTGTAAATAAAAGTGTTAGGTTTTTGTGAACGAATCTTCATATTTCTACTTAAGAAAATGAGGGAAATTAACCCTGAAATTATGGGGGATATTACAATAATATAAAAAGTTAAAAGTTATGTAACATAACTTTGTAACCCAATGGAATTTACGATCACTTTGTTTATATAATGTCTGCTTATTTGATGTAATTATAATACGTACGATTAGTAAATTATATCTCAGTATATTATACAACAATAGCATGTTTAATGAAATGATCACTTCTTTAAAGCATACTGTTATAGAGGATTCCATTATATCCATACTTATAACACCTACTCATGTTTGTCAACGATACTTTGATTTCTCGAGAAAAAAGATTTTTATTGTTACTTTTTTTGTTTCCCATACTACTATCCTCACAAGAGTTACCTCCTATAGAAACATATGTGCCAGAAAATTATGGTGGAGAAACTCAAAATTGGTCTATTTCTCAATCTAATAATAAATACATCTATGTAGCAAATAATAAGGGCTTATTAGAATTTAATGGGGCGACATGGGTATTATATCCAACACCAAATGAAACAGTAATGCGATCTGTAAGAGCGGTTAGTGATCGTATCTATACAGGTTTTTATATGAATTTTGGATACTGGATAAAGAACGATTTCGGAAAACTAGAATACAACTCATTGAGTGATGAGATCAAAGATAATTTACTAGAAGATGAACAATTTTGGGGTATTGTAAATCATGAAAATCGAGTACTGTTTAGATCGCTAGATAGAATTTATATATACAATACCGATACCGAAGAAATAGATATAATAAAATCTAAAAATGGGATTCAAGGTATGTTTACTGTTGGTGGCGAGATTTACTATCAAGATACTACAAGAGGCATCTTAAAAATTAAAAAAGGCGAGCCCGTACTGCTTACAGATTTTCCTATTGCCAACAATGATCAAGTGATTAATATTTTTCAGATTTCTGATGGAGTTCTTATGCTTACAAAAGGCACTGGATTTTATACATGGTCAAATGATGAGGGTGTTCGCAAGTGGGAGATTCCTGCAGATGAGATTATAAGAACCGCCAAAGTATATAGTGGGATACAGTTAAGAGATAAAAGTTTTGCTTTGGGTACCATATCCAAAGGAATTATGTATCTGTCACCAAAAGGAGAGATTATACATCAAATTAACCAACATCAAGGGTTACATAATAATACAGTCTTGTCATTGTTTGAAGATGTTGATACTAATATTTGGTTAGGGTTGGATAACGGAATTAATTGTATAAATATAAAATCTCCTATCAGGTTTTTTAATGATTATGAAGGGAATATAGGGACTGTATATGCTTCAATAGTTTTTGAAGATTTACTGTATCTGGGTACGAATCAAGGATTGTTTTATAAAAAAATGAATACCAACGACCCGTTTAGGTGTATTGAAGGAACAAAAGGGCAGGTTTGGAGTCTTTTTGAATATGATAATACTCTTTTTTGTGGTCATGATTCGGGTACCTTTCTTATTCATAACAATACGTCTAAGACGATTTCTACAGTGAATGGAGGCTGGATTTTTAAAACGATTCCAGAACATCCAAACTGGTTATTACAAGGAACATATACTGGATTATGCTTATTTGAAAAAAAGGATGGGAAATGGGATTTTAAACATAAGATTGAAGGTATTGATTACTCAGCAAGGTATATAGAAATAGAAGGTCAAGAAATATGGATAAACCATGAATATAAAGGTTTGTTCAAAGTTGAAATGAATAAGGAATTCAATAAAATATTGGATCATACCAAAGAACCTTCAATACCTAAGGGGAAAAACTCAAACATTGTTACATACAAAGAATATATGTTATATGCACATGAGGGAGGTGTTTTTGTATATGATAAACAATCAAAGCGCTTTGTAAAAGAAAGTATTATAAGTCAGATTTCTGGTGATGAAAAATATCACACAGGAAAACTTATAAAAGATAATACAGGAGGATTGTGGGTTTTTTCTCAAGATAATATTGGGTATATCTCATCAAGCCAGTTTTCAGACGAACTAAAAATTACAGAAATACCTATTTCAAGGTCTTTAAGAAAAGAAATGTTTGGTTTTGAGAATATCACCCAAATCAAGGAAGGCGTTTATCTATCTGGAACCACTAGCGGGTATATGATATTGGATCTGTCTCAAATAAAATTTGAAGAGAATACTATAATCTTGGATAAGGTATCTGTAAAAAATAAGAATACAGAGTTCGAGGATATATCATTGCTAGCTACAAAAGCTGTTTTTGATGCTGATCTAAATACAATTTCTTTTTCTTATGCTATCCCAGAGTATGATGTGTGTTTACGCTCTAATTATCAATATAAACTCAATGGGTTTTATGAGAATTGGAGTAGTTGGAAACCAGATTCTCAGGTTGTTTTTGAAAACTTGCCTTATGGGGAGTATACATTTATGGTTAGAGCTAAAATAGGGAATAAACTGAGTGAAAATATTGCTGAGTATTCATTTAGAATAAACAGCCCTTGGTATTTATCTACACTAGCAATGTGGAGTTACTTTTTATCCATATGTCTTGTGTTATTTTTAATTCATAAGATGTATAAACGATACTACACTTTGCAGAACCAAAAAATGATAGAGGAGAATAAAAAACAGCTTGCGCTCAAAGAATTAGAAAAGGAACGAGAAATCATGAGGCTTACTAATGAGAAATTATCTCAGGATATAGAAAGTAAAAATCGTGAACTTGCCTCATCTACAATGCATGTTGTTAAGAAAAATGAAATCCTTAATAAAATCAAAAAAGAGCTTCAAAAATCTGAAACCAGAAAAAAAGAACTTGTAAATGTTGAAAAAATCATTGATAAAAATTTGAACCATAAAGACGACTGGAAACATTTTGAGGAAGCATTTAATAATACCGATAGAGATTTCCTAAATAAATTAAAAGCCAAACATGCAGATTTGACCCCCAATGATTTAAGGTTTTGTACCTATTTACGGCTTAATTTATCGTCTAAAGAAATTGCCCCATTACTCAATATCTCTGTAAGAAGTGTAGAAATTAAACGATATAGATTAAGAAAAAAACTGTGTTTATCTAGAGAGCAGAGTTTGGTAAATTATATTCTTGAGCTTTAATGCAAGGGTTTAAAAGATCTAGAAGAAATCAAAAACCAATAATTGTTAAAACCATAAAAAGGGTTAGATGTCTTTATCTAACCCTTTACTACATTTTATGAGATAGTATCTAATACTTAGAAACCCATGCTCGAACCATCAGCACTTTTCCATATTCCTCATCCATATTTAGAATGTAATGTCTATCACGCTGTGTATACTCATAGAAGAATTTATTAGCAGAAACAGCCCAAAAATAATGGCCATCATGTTTTTTGCCGTAATCAGCTCCTACATACCCCTTAAACTCCATAGGAATTTTCCATGTTGACTTATAATTTTTATGACTTTCTACAAGCTCCCAGTTACCATAATATCCTGGAGGAACTAGTATTGGGTCTGGATTTTTAACAATTTCAGTTATTTTTGTATATTCCTTTTGACCATCAGTTCTAGCTAACCCAACATTAACTTTTATCGATGACTTAAAGAAAGGAAGCTCTACTTCTGCCCCTATTTCGGTATTAATTGATCCAGTTATACTCCAACTTGATTCGTTATAGGTTTCTATACGCCATTCACCTGGTAAATTCATATATTTGGCTTTTCCAGATCTGTTTTGATCTTTTCTTGCATTTGCATTTTTTACTGGCTGAAAATCGGTTGTAGGAGATGAATTGTCTATGGCTGTTACTTTTCCTTTTGGTCTCATTTCCGTATGCCACCCATATGTATTACAAGGATTGACGCCAGGTCCAATTTTGTGGTCATTTACAGATACACTTTTAGGGCGGGTACTTCCTTTGTTGATTGCCCAAGTAAATCTATTTAACATGTCATCATGGTGTAAATAATTGATGTCTGCATTTTGAGATAATTTCCGTAAGTGGTCTCTAGTTACTTTCTTCCACTTTCCTTCGATAGTTTGAGGTGTATTATGTTTTTTGACAATATCATCCTTTACTTTTGTAACAGGACCGTAGACATAGTTGATCGTATCAGATTCTTGTGCTACTTCTTCTGAGATAGATTCGTTTAATTGAGGATCGACGATGTTATCTTCTTCTTTTTCACAAGAGTTTAAAAAGAATAAAAAGCATAAGACATAACTAATTTTTAATAGATTTTTCATGTGTTTTTGTTTTAAAATTGTTTTTAAATTGGTTTATACTAAAATTTGTTATTTCAAAAGTACTTTATGCCTATAGTAAACAACTTATAATATGCCACTACAAAAAGTATACGTGATGTACATAAATACATGCAAGTAATAGATGGAGAGTGATTAGTGTGTTGGTTTTTAATTATTTAAAAGTGTTTAGGAAAAAATGGTTTTATTTAACAATGCAAAGAATGTTACATGTTTGTATGGGTAATGTTGTATAATCTATAGCGTTTAGGAGGGGGTAAAAGTCGAATTGAATAATAGAATTTTATAAGAATGTACTGTAAATTGAATTTTTACAGCTAATTTATGAGTTAGAAAGTATTTATAGTGTTTGTAAATGGTATTTGTTTATCTATATCATAAACAATAAAGAATAACAAGATGACATGCGTTAGTTACTAGTTAATAAGGTGTTGTTATTTATGCATCTAGGAGTGTTTTGTAAAATAAGATTGAAAAGATAATCTAGAGAAGAAAAAGCATCTAAAATGAATATATATCATATAGGTTAGACAAAAAGAATAACCGAGTTTTTAGACGATCTGAGGCTTTTTATTGTACTTTTGCAAAAATAATTTAGACTTAATAAATATAACAAAATTACTTGATTTGGGGAATAATCACTAACGGGAAAAGAAGTATTTATAACGAATTAAGAACAAATGAGTAATGGAATCAACGTTCGAATTTGAGAATTATCCAGGTAAAAAGCTGATAATAAAGCAGAGGAAAGGGCTACGTACTAAAGCCATTGAAGAAAAAAAAACAAACATAAATATTGATGAATTAAAAGGAGAAAATTGTGAAATCTTATTAGATGGTATTAATATTGATATTGTTAATGTAACGATTGTACCTCCTCTCAATATGGAAGTTGAGCATGATTTCCCGTTTTTGAAAATTCATTTTGAATTACAAGGTAGTAGTGAATATAAACCCAAAAATAAAAGAAGTATTCCTATTATTATTGAAGACGGGCACTATAACTTTTTTTATTTACCCGAAGTAAAAGGAACATTAGAGTATACTTCTAAGGTGAGAAAATCATTAGAAATTGTTTTTACAGAAGAATATATAAAGAAAATTTTTAAAGATACATTTGGTGAAGTAAGTACCGATTTTGGAGTGGCATTACAACAAAAAATACCATTTGTGATGTTTCCTGAGAGCCAACCAATACCTTCTCATTTACTGCTTATTATCAATGATATCATAAATTGCTCTTATGAAAAAGAAATTAAACAAGTGTATTTGGAATCTAAAATCATAGAAATCTTTAGTTACTTATTTACACAGATAAAAAATAAAAGGAAAAAGACAAAAAGTGTTCGATTAAAAAAAGAGGAATATGAGCAGATATTGAAAGCAGAGGAACTGATACAAAAAAATATCCAGAATCCACCCACAATAGTAGAGCTTTCAAAATTATCAGGGATTAATCAACATAAGCTGAAAACCAATTTTAAACTTGTTTTTAAAGAACCTATATTTTCATACCTGACGAATATAAGAATGGAAAAAGCAAAAAAAATGCTTATTGAAGAAGAGTTGACCATTGCAGAAATTTCTTATGCTGTTGGGTACAAAAATCCACAGCACTTTACAGCCGCTTTCAAAAGAAAATTTGGGTACTTACCAAGTAATTTAAAGAAAGAGTATTCTTTAAAAAAAGAAGTGTAGCACTGTACTCACCAAGTGAAATTTTAATACTTCAAAACTAAAGGTTTGTTTTAAACGAATACTTTTGGTGAGTTTACCACAAGGTGATTTATGATGATGCTTTCTTTCGCATTCGTATATAAAAAATACTAAGTACTATTATTATCATGATGATGATAGCTACATATAGTATTGTCGTGTTTGGTAGAGATAGGGAAATCTGCTTGTGATCACCAATAAGCACCAAAGCACCCCAGTAGAAAGGAGATAACTCACTACCTTTGTGTGTCTGAATATATTTTAATTTGGCATTACGCAGAGCAGTTGATTTTGTCATACCTTGATCCAATCCTTTATAAAAATCAATCATTAATTCTTGGTTGGACTTATCATTGGCAGCCCATAATGAAGAAACAACACTTTTTGCTCCAGAGTAAAAGAAACCTCTTGCCAAACTCATAACACCTTCTCCTTTTTTAAGTACCCCTGATGAGGTTTTACAAGCACTTAACACAATCATGTCTGCTTGATTATGAGTTGCATAAATCTCATTTAGAAACATCTTTGTGTCCCTAAATGCAATCCATGGTGTGGTTCTGTGATTTGCATCAGCATGTGTAGAAAGATGAATAATTTTATACTGATGAATTGTATCTAAGAAGTTAGCTTTTGTAGCATACTTCTCTAGTAACATATTACCAGAGAGCATAGATGATATTTCTGTAATTTCTTTTTTACTAAGCGACAAGTCATTTAATTTAGAAGAATTAAATGTTACTGGGGCCACACCCATGAAATTGAATTCAGGAGTCCTTTTTATTTGCTTGGTACGATCTAGATAAGACATAGAATAAGTGTATCTGATTTCTGTATCTTTTATCAAATAGCTATGTGCTTTTGGAGAGGTGGTCAAGGTTTCAAAAGAAATTTGTTGTAGCGTATAATCTGGTAGTATGGTTAGATTTTTTTGTTGAACTTGAGAATATATGATATCAGGAATTAGCTTCTTAAAAATGTGATGTGATTTTTTTTGGAAATTAGAGAGCTGGGCTTGATCAGAAAACCAATGAGAACATTGCTTGCGTAGGGTAGTAATATCCTCCTGTAAAGTGGTTACATCATGAATCTTAAAAAAAGTGGGGCCACCTACGGTAGTTAGTATCCCGAATCCTTGACGATCATTAAGAATATAATGTAGTACAACCTCTTTGTTAGAAATGTATTTTTTTTTGAATAGTTCGTATGGGAGTACTTCAATCTTTTGTTTATTTGATGAGTATTCAGGGAATGTTTGTGTCAATGAGTCTATAAATTTTTCATAAATGTGTTTGTTCTTGTAAATTTTGTTTTTCAAAAAAAGCAAGGTGTTTTTAGACGGTTTTTGAGTGTTATTTAATTCGTTTTCAGAAAGGTGTATCGCTTGTTTTAGAGCAAATTCTCGTTTAGAAATATGATCAGGAAGTTTAGCGTATTCTTTGGCTTGCTCATTTGTAATATCCTCCAATAGTAATAGCGCTTTATTTTTTTCCATAAAATAATATGCTTTTTCAGGCTTGTTGAGCAAATAGCAAGTTTCTACTGCTTTTATATATAAAGATGCTCCTTGTTCTCGCCAGTATAACTTAGATTTATATTCAGAGCTTTCAAAACGAATAATATCAACCAACCTGTCAGCAATAGAAAAAGTTCTCAATGCCTGTATGAGGTGTTCTTTATTTTTGTCATAATGATAGTATTGAATCCAGGCATTTGCTTTTTGGATAAGATGGTGTAACAAATCATATTTATGTATCGCCAGATCCAGATCTTCTTGATTCATCAAACTATCATATTGTAGTTGTAATGTGGTAGAAACGCAAAAAGAAATTGCTTTCTGATAGGCCAATAATCCTTTGCGAAACTCATTGTTTCTACAATATAGATCTCCCATGTTTTCATAGGCAGGAGTAAAATTAGGATTGTAGGATAGTGCTTTTTGTAGATTTAAGTTAGCTTCCTTATGGTTAGAAAGGTGTAATTGTGCGATACCAATACTATTATAGACTTCTGCTAATCGTATAGAATCATTGATTTGTAACCCTTTGAGAACTTTATTAAAAAAAGTAAGTGATTCTTTATCTTTTCCTGTTGTTAGCAATGTATTCCCTCGAATTTGATTGATATCATTGTTAAAACTTTGGTTTTTGAAATCCCATTGATTGATTAAAGAATCTGCTTTGTCGATATTATAATAGATTTGCAAAGCATGTTCCTTGTAGCCCATCAAAGCATATGTTTCTGCTTGTCTTACATACCCTTGTATAAGTTGTTTTTTGTGTATTGGCTTTTTTTGAGATAATGTAATCAAGCGATCAAAACAATGTAATGCTTTATGAAAATCTCCAATTCTTGTATAAGTTTTTGCAAGTCCACGATATGCGTTAATTGTTTTTTTGTCAATTTCTTTAATCTCTATTATTTCTGAAAATGCTTTTATAGCATCAAAGAAATCTCCTTTGTTAGAATAGATGACTCCCAGGTTGTATAAAGTACGTTTTAAGGAGTAATTTTTTAAGAGAGAGTCACTTCTTTTTATAGTAGCAGATTTCTGAAAAATAGTAATGGCTGTATCCAAAAAAAACTTTTTGTTTCTTTTTTTCCATTGTTGTTTATAACACCATTGATAGGCATAATCGTGATAACAGTCAGCGAGTTCTTGAGGAGACATTTTTTGAACGTTATCTTCAAAAAAATGATCTAATTGTTTTTGTTTAGCAATATGTTCTAGATCAGCATTGATAAGAAGAGATAGTTCTTTTTGGTATTGGGCAATACTGGTGAGAGGAAGTATCCAAAATAAAAGAAAACCAACAATAGATTTATAATTCATGGACTAAAAATATGAAAATATAAATCTATTGCCAGCTCTTTTAGGATAACTAAATTCTTATATGAATTACTTTATGATTGCGGTAGAGGAGTAGGTACAGGTGTTTGTCCTCCAGAATTTATCATATTCTTTACAATAATAGTTTGATTTTTAATGATCCCAAAAAGCCCCCTTGACCTGTATCCAGTTTCTATGGTTGCTTTTTTAAGAAGAACTGGAGACAGTGTTTTGTTTTTGAAAAATAATCCAGCTGTTCTTGCTGATGTAAGAGCACTACCAAAAGAAGTACCTTGTGTCAATATTTTGATAATACTATTTGGTGAGACTAATTTCATACGATATCCAGAGAAAGGTGCGAGTACATCAATACTCGAGAATCCATAATTAGAATCTGGAGCTTTTGATAAACCGTGAATATACCCATGGGCATCAATATTGGTAGCTACGCCATCTGGTTGTATATATCCACCAACGGTTAGTAGATTATAAGAATCAAAACTAGAAGGAAAATGCTCATTACCGAATAGATCTGTGTCAATACCCTCATTACCTGCAGAAGAGATAAATAACATTCTATCTTTGACATTTTCAATAATGTTTTTTAGAATATTTTGATTAGGAAATCCGTAATACCCAAAACTGGTATTTACTATAAATCTACCAGGTTTTTTAGCAATGTAGTTCATTCCGCAAATTACAGACCAGAAAGTACCCTTGCCGTGTTGATCAAATGCTTTTACTGGTAGAATTTGATACGGAGTGTTATTTTGATCTAATATATCTGTTATTATCTTGGTTACAAATGTACCATGAGTATTATCATCTCTAGGATCATGATCGTTATTTATAAAATCCCAACCTGATATTTCATTAGTACACCCATTTGGTGAGGAACTTCTATATAAAAATCTTTCAGGGAAATAATCATAATCAATACCAGTATCTAGAATGGCAATGTTTACAGCATCTTTAGAATTACTAATCACTGTTTTTTGTTCTAAGGAGCTAGAATGACCACCAGCATATATAGCATCATTCAATATTTGAAATGAAAACTGATAATTACCATCCATATCACTTTCACCTTCTTGATTGTTTGATAAACTTTTTACTAATTCTTCTATTGCTCCTTTTGCATTAACAGCTTGCACTGTCCATAGTTCTAAACCATCATTATCGCAATCACAAGTCTCAATGTTTTGTATAGAAAAATTAAATCTATCTTCATATTTAGATCGCACTACCTGCTTTTCTTCTTCTGGGATATTTTTATTTTTGAAATGAATGACGACCTGATTAGAAATTCTTTCAGAAGGAATGATTTCTGGAGCAGTGCTTTTTGTTGTCTGTACTTGAGAAATTGAGGTGTTCTCTGTGATTACTTCTTCATCTGTAGCACATCCCCAGAATGCTAATAGACATAGTGTTGAAATTAAAAAAAAACTTTTTTTCATGATTTTAGTTTTTAAGTGTAATACAATAAATTGATTTTTGTTTCCAATTATTTTGCATATAGTAATATGCATGTTCTAAATAAGGGAGTGTAAAAAAGATAAAATGTTACCCAAAAACAATTGTATTTTTTAAAATTACTGATTACATCAATTCTATTCTAAATTGATACCTAGCTGAACTAATACCAATGCTCAATAGGTAGATTCATCTCTAAGGAGTTGACCGTTTTTGGGTAAGCATTTGTGTGATAATACTATAGAAAAGGATTGTTTCTTGATGTAAAAATCAGGGTTTTTCCCCCATGTAAATCTGTAAATTATACCTAAGTTTGTGTATGTAGTACTTACTAATATCTAATTAGTTTATCAATACAATTACATGACCAATAAAGAGTATGATAATTATTTACTAAAAAGTCTTATAGAAGGAGATTCATCTGGAATTGTTGAGATTTATAAAAGAATTTACCCAAAAGTACTTAGATATGTTTGCAGTCATGATGGTGCAGAGGATGATGCAAAAGATGTGATGCAAAAAGCATTATTGTTATTGTCTACTCGTGCACAACAGAAAGAGTTCTCAATTACCACTAGTTTTGAAGGGTATTTTTTTACAACCTGTAAGAATGTATGGAGGCGTGAGGTAAAACAATCTAGAACAAGGGTAACAAATGATAAGGTAATTGATCTTATACATGAAGAACGAGAAATTGCTTTGGCAGCCTATGAGCAAGAAAAGTGGGTGCTTTTTCAGGAAAAAATAAATCAGATTTCTGAGAATTGTAGAAAAGTGTTAAAACTGTTTTTTAATAAATTACCATATTCAAAAATTGCAGATGAACTGGGATATGCAACAGAAAATACAGTGCGACAGCGAGTCTTTAAATGTAAATCAAAACTAAAAGAAGCTATTCGTTCAGATGTTAGATATAAAGAATTAAAAGAGTTATGAGTTATTTAGAAAAAGAAATCGAAGCATATCTTAATGGTGAAATGACTCTTGATCAAAGAAAGATTTTTGAAAAAAAAGTAGCAGATGATTCAGAAGTAAAAAAGGAGCTCGAGCTTTATATAGAAATGAATACTATATACGATGAAACTGATTGGGAAGTAACCTCTTCTGCGATACAACACCCTAAAGTATTGCAACATGAAACATTTCTTAAAAGTGACAAAGGCAAATCGATTAAAAAGAGTATAGCGAATGCAGAAAAAGTATATTTTGACAAAGAAAAATCGAATCGAAGAAAGCAGTACTTTTTAAGGTATGCAATCTCTATAGCCGCTGTTCTAATTTTGGGTATATATATAACATCTAAGTTTGGGACTACTATGGATCATAATAATTTGTATATGAAACATAAAAACTGGGAAGAATTACCCTCATTAACCTCAAGAGGTAATAATACTGATTTGACCAAAGGAGAAAAAATGTTTAAACAACAAAACTATCAGGAAGCTGTCAAAATATTTAAAAAACATCAATTAGAATCTTCAGAAGATATTAATCCCCAGATAGTAGTATATGTAGGGGTTGCTTATTTAGAATTAGAGCAACATAAATTAGCGATAGAAAGTTTTGAGCAATTAAAAGAAAGTAATACGCTTGATGCTACCAAAGCATACTGGTATTTAGCATTGACATATCTAAAAATGAACCAAGAGAGCAAAGCAAAAGAGAACTTGCAAATATTAGCAGGAGACACAACCGCTTATAAGCATCAAGAAGCACTGGAATTAATAAAAGCGCTACAATAAAAGAAGATAAAGAATTGTCTTTTCTGAAGGTTATTTTTTTGTCTCACGAATCATATCCAAACTTACGACTGTTCTGAAACCTAAATGTTCTAATGAAGAGTCAATACTAGTAGCCATTCTGGCACTATTGCGATAACTTGCACAGTATGAATCGCTACATAAAAAAGACCCACCTTTGATTACTTTTTCTTGCACAGTAGGGTTATTGGGATTGTATGGTTTTGATGCTCCTTTGGGGTTATGAGTTATTCCTTGTTGTTTTAATTTCTTATAGTAAGTAGTGTTATACCAATCTTGAGTCCATTCCCAAACATTACCTGCCATATCATACAATCCATAAGAATTAGAAGGGTAAGAACCAACAGGGGCTTTATTTTCGTACCCATCTTTGGTTGTGTTTTGTGTAGGAAATTCCCCTTCCCAAGTATTGGCATATTTGGTTAAATTTTTTAAATTATCTCCCCAGAAAAAAATAGTATTCTTATTTTTTCCTCTTGATGCATATTCCCACTCAGCCTCGGTGGGGAGTCTTCTTCCTGCCCAACGACAATAAGCAATAGCATCTTCATAAGCTATATGAACCACAGGGAAATTTTGTTTTCCTTGTATAGAGCTTTTAGGGCCAGAAGGACGTTTCCAGTTTGCGCCAATTTTCCATATCCACCATTGCGAATAGTCATAAAGGTTAGGAACACTTTTGTTAGTTTTTTTAAAAATTAACGATCCAGGTTGTAATAAAGAGTCCTCAGGCTTTGGAGAATTAGGGGGGAGTTGTTTCTTTATTTCTTCCCATACGACTGCTCGCTCTGCTACTGTTACATAATGAGTGGCCTCTATAAATTTTTGAAATTGAGTATTTGTCACTTCTGTGGTGTCCATAAAAAAGCCATCGATGAGTACCTCATGAGCAGGAGTTTCGTGATGCATTAGTAAGGTGTCATTTTTTACTGCTCCTTGGGTAAAACTTCCACCAGGAATCCATACCATTCCCGTTGGAATAGATACTCCTTCAGGAATGTTTTCTATAACCTGAATAGAGGTTGTAAGAGTTGGATTTTGTGTTTCTTTAGGGGGCTGTTTTTTGTTGCAACCAATACATATAATTACACTAGTAAATAACACGATGTCTCTTATGTAAGAAGGGTGATATCTATTCAGAATCATTTGTGATCTTGTTTAGGGTGGAAATAAGTTGGTTCTTCAAATGTAATCTTTTTTTAAGCCATGAAAAGATAAACTTTTTTGTGATATTCTACAAAACGAGAAAACTTGCTTTTAATCGAAGATTAATTGTTTAATGAAGTGTCGTTTTATTTTTTCAGAATTAGATATTTTAGTTTTAATGACTGTTTTTTAGTGAGTTGTGGATATGTTTTTTAGTAAAAAATTAAAGAATGTTTCTTAATCAAAAGAATATGCTTGTTTGCAGTGGCACCTGTTTATGTGGTTTTTACAGTATGTAATGAAATTTTAAAATGTAAGAAAAATATAAATAACTGGTTTTCAACTCATGTTTGTTGCAACAGATTTTATTTGAATCTCTATTGAAATAAATCTGGTCTTTTAAAAATAATAAATCATGAAGAAATGAAAAAGGAGTTAGATATTTCTGAGGTAAAATTGATCATACGTAATTTGGTCACATTTATAGTAGTAGAAGGAAAACAATATGTAAGTGATAGTCAAAAGAAAGCTTATGTATCTGGATATGTACAGCTTTTGATCAAAACGATTCATTTGATTGATGAGCAGGAAGAAATTTCTATTGTAGAAGATATAGCAGAAGATATTTCTACCTATCTTAAATAGAACTCACAGATTACCAGTTTTATACATTGTTATGTTAACCTTTTTGTATAAGTAAGAAGGCTTACTTTTTTTATAGTAGTAATAACTTTTATATCTTATGCGCTGTAATACCCAAATTTATAGCGTAGTGAATGAACAAGATTATATTGAAAGGCTAAAAAAAGAGAATAAATTACTTCAGGATAAACTGGATAAAATAAATAAAGGAAAGCAGAAGAAAAGAAAATTCAGATGGTGGCTTTTAAAAAAATCAAGTACTCCAGTTTTTGGAGCTAGATTAAAGAAGAGTATTAGCACCGCTATTAATGAGTATAAAGAATATAAAACAGTTTCTGTAGATTCGGTTTCTGATGTATCTTCTAGTGTGATTTGGCGTATTACCAGAGTTGGATTATTTGCATTTTTGTTTGCTATTATCCCTTCTTTGGTATTAATTGTTCAAACCAAGTTATTAATAAATCAAAATAAATTGATTACCAACCAAAATAGTTTGGTTGAGGCAGATCGTAGATCGTCATTAGTATTTGTAATGAGTGATGTACTTGGAGATTTAAATGAGGAATTAAAATATAAAGGCTCTGGAGGGCGTAATATAAGTAAGACTCTAGAAGCTAGAGTTATTAGTTTATGTATGGCAATGAAGCCTTATCGATATATCGATAATGATACAGGAGAATTAATAAAGGATCCTATCAGTCCAGAGCGAGGACAACTATTATTTAGTCTTTTGAAAAGTGATTTGGGACCTGAGTCCTCTCAAGATATTTTGAATTCTGCTGATTTTAAATATACAAACCTTAGAAAGGTAAATCTGGGACGAGGTGTAAACCTTAAATATGCCCGATTGGATCATTCTGATCTAACAAATGCTCAAATGCCTGCTGCCAATCTGGAACGTAGTGATTTACGAGAAACAAAAATGAGTAAGATTAATTTGTCTGATGCTAATTTAAAAAGAGCACGATTGAATAATACAGATCTTAAACATGCAGAATTGCTAAGTGCAGATCTTACAAATGCAAATTTATTTGGAGCTGATCTTACGGGAGCTGATCTTTCTGAAGCCGTGTTATGGGGAACTAAGTTAGAGAATGCTAATTTAACTGATGTAATACTAGATAATGTCATTGTAGATAGAAAGGATTGGATTGATTATGTTTCAGATACCTTAGATCTTGAAGGAGCAGGTGAAATCGATAGTAAATACAGGGTTAAAAAACAAGGTAAAAAACAGTTTGTTCTAGTGCCAAAAAAATAAAAAATTTACTCACTAAGTGAGATTTTAATGCTCCGAAGCTTGCTTCGGAGCATTAAATATTTATTTTAAATAACTACTTTGTAGACAGGCTCACGAAGTAGTTTCTTTTTTTGAAAAAATCAAGTCATGTGTTTTTTGCACTAGCCAGTTTCCTGCGGGAAAATACAACGCAAAGAACAGAGCCATCCCTAGACTAAAATTTTGTGGGTTGAATATATCATCTAGTATATTATTAGGGTAGGCATATGATGTTTGTAGTCAATAACCTAAGAATTCTAATATTCCCATAGCAACTAGCCCATATGAGTATTGCTCAAAAAAAGAATAGTTTTTTAATAGAATAGAAATAGGCACCATGTATAAGATGTAACAACTAATTACTTGCCACCAGTATGTAAATCGTGCAATTTCCATTTCTATTCCAAAACGATTCATACCTAAACCCCATGCAAAATAAATAATACTATAGAGTAGAATCATTGTTTTGGGAGTAGTTTTTAGAACAGATAGGTGGTTGGTAAGTAGTTTTCTCATTGTGTAAAAGTTATTTGTGCTATCATGCGAAAAAAAGGTTTTTTAAAGACCTTATATTTTCTGATTCCGTTGTTTTGTATGATTGTTTTTAATTCTTTAGAGATATATGCAATACAATCACCACCACCACAACCAATATCTACAATATTAAATGTTTTTAGGGCAGGTTTTGATTTGCAGTATGATACAATAGAGTTGCTTAATTGTCTGTGATTCCCAAAAAAAGTATTGATAAACTTGAGACTACTCAAAGTGTTCTGTAATGATGATCCAGATAAAGAGAGGTTATCAAGTTGCTCTGGTTGTTGTAATCGAATCTTAGGATTCACAATATTATATTAATTAATGAATATGTAGATTTTTAGTCTATGGAATAAGAATATCTTTACAAAAAATAAAGAATTACATGGATATTGATCAAATAATAAGAAACAGACGCTCTATTTTTCCTAGACAATATAATGGAAAACCAGTTTCTAAAACGATTATAAAAAAAATACTAGAGAATGCAAATTGGGCTCCGACCCATAGATTGACACAGCCTTGGCGTTTTAAAGTTATGCAAGGAGAAGCAAAAAATAGATTAGGAACATTTTTATCTAATACATATACTGATATCACTTCTGATGATGATTTTTCTCCTTTTAAGTATGAAAAGATTCTTAATAATTGTAAATCATCTAGTGTTATAATTGCTATTTGTATGCAACGAGACCCAAAAGAACGTATTCCTGAATGGGAGGAAGTAGCAGCTACTGCAATGGCAGTGCAAAATATGTGGCTTACCTGTTCTGCACATGAAATAGGATGCTATTGGAGTAGTCCTAAACTAATAGAGTATATGGGTGACTTCTTTGATTTTGAAGAAGGAGAACGATGTTTAGGCTTTTTCTACTTAGGTAATTATGATAAAAGTGGAGAAGAGGTTTCTAAGCGAGATGCTATTGATAGTAAAGTAGAATGGATGGAATAAAAAAAAACCATCTGTTTTACAGATGGTTTTTATGTCATAACAGACGTATTTTATATTTTAAAATACTATTGTTGTGTCATTGCTTTAGCAAGTTCTGTCATTTCTTTAGACTTTGCAGTCATGTAGTCAGCCCATTTTTGAGCGTCATCACCAGTTAATTTTCCAGAAACTTCCTGAGCTTTTGTAGCAAGATCTTGTCCTTTTTGGCTAAGTCCAGCAAAAGCAGTCATATCTTTACTTTCTACTATTTTCTTATACTCTGCTACGTACTCTTCGTATGAATTAACATATTCTTGAACAGCAGGATCGCTAAAGCTAGGCACGCCTTCAACAGCAGCTTCTACTTTTTCTGCAGTTTCTTCAACAGCAGCTTCTACTTTTTCTGCAGTTTCTTCTACAGCTTCTCCAGCAGTATCAGCAGCGTCTTTAGCTTTGTCTGCAGTGTCTTTACAAGAGATTACCGATAAAAACATTAGAGCTATAGCTCCTAAAAAAAATTTTTTCATAATAAAATAGATATAGTTAATTTTGGTTACTTAACGCCAAATTTAAGACTTTATTTCATCTATCCGAAATTTAAGATGGGTAAAAAATACACACTATTTCTATTTTACTATTTATTATGCAAGAATAAAATCTTAACTCATTTATAAACAAGGTGTTTGAAGGATTTGGTTTTCTAAGCTATTTGATAATAATTATTACTTGTTTTCTTGTTTTTATATATTGAACTATAATAGATATAGGGTTATGGTTGATAAAATGAATATATCAATGATGTAAAAAGGTCAATTTTTAATATTCACGTATTCTATAAAAAGGAGCAAGTTTAATCAATACCTTTTATAAGTAGATAAAGTGTGTTATACAATATAGGTGTGCTTTGAATGAAACTTTATATGATTTTTTAGAGTTCTTATAATTTCATCCATATCAGTTAATATTTGATAATCGGTATATCTGAGTACTGTAATTCCTAAAGAAGAAATGATCAACTTTTTAGGAGCATCTAGATTATAGATGTCAGAAAATTCATGTGCATAGCTATCAATCTCAATCGCAACCTTATATGAAGGACAGTAAAAGTCAAAGTTATAATTTGATATAGTTTGATTTTTGAGAAAATGAAACCCTTTTTCATGAAGTTTGATACTAAGTTGACTAACAGCTGTAATTGAATTATCTAATGAATGTCTGATAATTTTCTCTGATACCTTTTGATATAATGGAATACTTTGTGAAGACATAATGATTGCTTTAGTTGTAATTTTTCCAAATTTATGGAATTTTTCCATATAAATAAAAATCAAATCATGTTAAAATTGGAAATATTCCAAAATCTTGTATCTTTGTTATCCAATCATCCCAAATCCTAACCCCCATATATATGATAATAAATTAAAATTTGATTTTATGGATATTTCAACCGACCAAACCATAAAGCGTTTTAAACAAATTCGCGAAGAGAACCACTATACCCAATCTGATTTTGCAAAAGTATTGCAAATTAAAAACTCTACAGCCGATATAGAGAGGGGTAAAACCAAAATTTCAGGAAAAGTTGTTGCCAGATTGCTACAGGAATTTAGTGTAAATCCCTTGTGGCTATTTGGAGAAAGCACCCAAAAGAATATACAACTACATTTGGGTGATGTATCACCTAAAGTAGTTACTATTGATTCTGATAATAACGAAAATATAGTTTTGGTAAATGTAAAAGCCGCTGCAGGATATCCTCATAATGTGCAAGATTTGGATTGGTATCAGCAGTTACCAGCTTTTGATATCCCCTTACCCGAATATAGGAATGCTACATATCGTGGTTTTCAGGTAGAAGGGGATAGCATGTTGCCATTGCTTGAACCAAAAGAGTGGGTGATAGGCAAAGCTGTAAATAATCTAGCAGAAGTAAGTAATAATACAATATGTGTTGTTGTTCTAGAAGATAGTGTTGTGGTAAAGAAAATTAAAAAGAATGAAGATGTTTCTGTGATCACATTGGTTTCTTTGAACTCAGAATACTTACCATACACCATTCAAGCGCATCAAATTGTAGAGCTATGGGAAATAAATAGCAAAATCAGCTTTAATATTGATGCTAATTCTGATATAGCAAGTATGAAACAGTTACAGGAAGCTATGCTAGCATTAACTTCAGAAGTTAGGGGATTAAAAAATTAATCAATTAAACCTGAGTTTTTAGCATGCTCAATAGCTTGCTCAGATGTTTGAACAAGAAGAATAGGGGAAGTAGTAAAAGAGTGTATTATTTTTTTGATTCGCTTTTCTTTTCGACGATGTTTTACATTTCTTAAGTAAATAGCCAAAATACGAGTAGGGTAGAGCTCTGCAATTTTGGTATAGATGTCTGCATCTTTTTCTCCGCTATCTCCAATTAAAATAAAATTAAGATAAGGATACATCTCTAGAAGATTTATGATTTCTGATTGTTTATGAGGTGTTTTTGGTTTAGGTGTTTTATCAAAAGGAGTTCTAAAATCCCTTAGTAGTACGGGGCCTTTGGGGAAATTATTTGTTTTTAGAAATTCATTTAGATAATCATACAAATTCCAAGGACTGTTGCTTACATAAAAAAAAGGGTTGGCTGTGCCCGAATTTTTGCCAGAATGTAGTTTGTTATAAAATTTGGCAGTACCTTCTATAGCAGTTCTTTTATCAAAGTTTTTAAAAAATGTATTTGCAATTACTCTCCATTTAAATACAGATGCTACACCTGTATGTATGATAGTATCATCGATATCACTTATAATTCCAAAATCTGCTTTGTCAGAAGGAATAAGCATCTGGCTAGTGAAGTTGTTTTTATTATTTATTTTTTTTTGAAGTTCTTTCTTATAAGAAACACTATATGTGATCCAGCCTTGGTTGTCTTTATATTTAGAAAGTGTTGTGTTGTTAAGTTGTATGTGGTAGTAGCCTTCTTGATCTGTTTTTGTGTCAATAATCTGATCATCTGGTAGTTTTAACTCTATAGATGTATTTCTAATCTCATCACTCTCAAACTGCCTATATATATTTCGTAACGTTTTGAAAATGTTTTGATTCTTACCAAAATTGATATTTTCATCTTCAAGAGCTCTTCCTGTAGCACGAAAGAGAGTATCTGTACCATAACCAAGATATGTGTTAATACGTAAAGCTTTCTTCTTAAACATGAAAAAAAGGATTTTTATAGAGTATAATAAACTGTTTTTTTATTTAGATGATATATTAGTCGTTTGAATGAGTTAATCTTTTAAAAAAATAGAAGCATTTATGTTTTTTATATAAAAACCGTTGATTTGAAAATTATAAGTGTCTGTCATAGTTATTGTTATTTCTTTGACGATAGCTCCTTTTTTAATATGGTTAAGTAGTTGAGTTCCGATTTTATTATTTCGATATTTTTCTTTTACTCATAATATTTTAATTTCAAGACCATTCCAATACCTTATGCCAGTATGTATTCCTGCGACTTCTTCATTGTTTTTATCTTTGACAACATATTCTAGTAGAGTCTATAGATCAGACATAGCATGGGTTTTATTTAGGTTGTATTTGCTTATACCAGAACCAATTTTATTACAATTTTCTTTATTACAATGTTCAATAACAAAATTATTTGTCATTTTACTTTTTTATTGCAAGTTACACATAACATCAAAATAAACAACCTCACTATAGGAGTGAGGTTGTTTATGGATTGATTTATTTTTTATTGTAGAGATATTTTGTTTTTTGTTTCTTTAACAATGGGGTTTGTGTTTTTGTCTTCTAGGGTTACTATTTTGTTTTCCAATTTTGTTGTTACCTCTTCGTTTTGTATAGAAATAATATGTTCTGTTTGTGTTTCTGTTTCGTTTGTAGCAACGGCAGTTTCAGAATCATGTTCTCCTAAGATAGGTGCAATTACTAGACCTACCAAGCAAGTAAGTTTGATAAGAATATTCATTGATGGACCAGATGTATCTTTAAATGGGTCACCAACAGTATCTCCTGTTACAGCCGCTTTATGTGCATCAGAACCTTTGTATGTCATTTCACCATCAATTTCAACACCAGCTTCAAATGATTTTTTTGCATTATCCCATGCGCCACCTGCATTATTCTGAAAAATAGCCCACATAACACCAGATACACATACACCAGCCATATAGCCTCCAAGAGGTTCTGCATCAAATAATAGTCCAATGATAATAGGAGTAATGATTGTAATCAATCCAGGTAAGATCATTTCCTTCAATGCAGCTTTTGTAGAAATGTCTACACATTTAGCATATTCTGGAGTGGCTGTACCTTCCATAATTCCAGGTATTTCTTTAAACTGGCGTCTTACTTCTTGCACCATTTCCATAGCTGCTTTTCCTACTGATTTCATAGCTAATGCAGAAAATACTACAGGAATCATACCTCCAACAAATAACATTGCGAGTACATCAGCCTTAAAAATATTAATTCCGTCAATTCCAGTAAAAGTAACATATGCTGCAAACAATGCTAATGCTGTTAATGCAGCAGAAGCAATAGCAAAACCTTTACCAACCGCGGCAGTTGTGTTACCTACAGAATCTAAAATGTCTGTACGTTCACGCACATGATCATCTAATTCACTCATCTCTGCAATACCTCCAGCATTATCTGCAATTGGTCCAAAGGCATCAATAGCTAATTGCATGGCTGTTGTTGCCATCATTGCAGAAGCTGCAAGAGCAACACCATAAAAACCAGCGAGCTCATAAGACCCATAGATGGCAGCGGCAAATAATATAACTGATAAAAATGTCGATTTCATACCTACTGCTAATCCAGCAATGATATTGGTTGCCGCTCCAGTAGAACTATTTTGTACAATATCAAGTACTGGTTTTTTGCCTAAGCTAGTGTAGTAGGCGGTTACTACAGATATCAATGCGCCTACTGCCAATCCGATAAGAGTTGCATAAAACACATTCATTGATGAGATTTCTTTAGTTCCTTCTCCAAAGAAGTTCATTTGCATGGTTTCAGGAAGCATATATTGAATCAAGAAATAACTGGCAATTACCGTTAGAATAATTGCAATCCAATTCCCTAAATCTAAAGCTTTTTGTACTTGGGATTCTTTGGCATCATTGCTTTTGATACCTACCAAAAATGTCCCTAGAATAGATGCTAAAATACCAACTCCAGCAATTACTATAGGTAATAGTATAGGGCCCATATTACCAAAAGCATCTGTAAATTGAGTGGTTTGAGACATATCTCTAATCAAATAGTTCCCTAATACCATTGCGGCAAGTACAGTGGCAACATATGAACCAAATAAATCTGCTCCCATACCAGCAACATCTCCTACATTGTCTCCCACATTATCTGCAATAGTTGCAGGATTACGAGGGTCATCTTCTGGTATGCCAGCTTCTACTTTTCCTACAAGGTCAGCACCTACATCAGCAGCTTTAGTATAAATACCACCTCCAACACGAGCAAATAGGGCGATAGATTCTGCTCCTAGAGAGAATCCAGCAAGTGCCTCTAGTACTATCGTCATTTCTTTATAAAAATTCTCACTTCCAGTAATGAATTGGCCAGTAAAAAACAGAAAGAATAAGCTAAGACCTAATACAGCAAGTCCTGCAACTCCTAGTCCCATAACGGTTCCTCCGCCAAAAGATACTTTTAATGCTTGTGGGAGGCTAGTTTTTGCTGCTTCTGCAGTTCTTGCATTGGCCTCAGTAGCAATACGCATACCTATGTTACCTGCAAGGGCAGAAAATATTGCTCCGAATACAAATGCTGGAACAATCATCCAACTAGTAGTATCTACAATTATAGAGATACCAAACAATGCTATCGAGGCAATAATTACAAAGATTACTAATAATTTATATTCTGCAGCAAGAAATGCTAATGCCCCTTCTTTAATACTTTTAGAAATTTCTTGCATTTTATCATTCCCAGGGGCTTGTTTTTTTACCCAAGCCATTTTGACAAACATAAAAAGTAGCCCCAGGATTGCCAATGAAATTGGCACAAAGATCATATTTGATTCCATAAATATATTTTAAGTTAATTAGTTACTAAAAGTAGTAAAAATAGGCTAAATACAAAAGGATGAGTGAATTGCATAGTAAACAAAAAATAATCCCAAAAAATAATATAATAAAAGCACTGTTTTCAGGGTGAGAATGGAAGGTTTCTTTATATAGTTTTGCGGCAGTCAGAGGGTAGATAAGATAAAAGGGCTGTACTATTTTGTGTTGTTTTTTAAAAAGAGAAAATTAAATAACATGTGTAGTCTGATTATTGTTGAGAAATAGATTCTCAAATATCTATGATTGTAAATCTAAATTAATAGTGAAATTATGAAAAAAAATTATTTTAAAATTGTAAGTAAAGCTCTTTTAATAGGCTGTTTAGGTGTTTTTCTTATAAGCTGCGAGGGTGAAGATGGAGAAAATGGAATAGATGGAGCAAATGGTATTAATGGGGTAGATGGAGTGAATGGTTCAAACGGTACAGATGGTACAAATGGGGAGAATGGTACTGATGGAGAGAATGGAGTAGGTTTTGATGAATTGACAAAGTATGGTAAAATAACATTGGATATTGCAGGAACCAGATCAGATAATGTTGCTTTTACACATACAGATGAATTAAAATTCATACATAACGATGCTGGAAATAATGATGTGTTTTACAATGACCCTAATATGGGATTTTCTGTAACTAGATTTGTGAATTCTCCTGATTCTCATGAGGATAGTTCTGTTAGACTTTCTTTATCTGTGAATGATGTAGGATTGCCAACTCAAAACTTTGAGTTTAATGTTCGTTTTGATGATTATTCTGTGATTTCTGATGATTTAAAGTATTTTAATATAAATAGTACATTTGATCAGTCTAACATGGGGGTGTCAAATGCTACTATAACAGATTATAGTTTTGATGAGACAACTAATAACTTAAGATGTACCTTTACTATGACTGTTGCAGGCGCTAATAATATAACAGGTAATGATATGACTATATCAGGTACAGTTGATGTGATTGTGTTAGAAAACTTGGGTGGAGTGCGTTTTTAGTAGGTAATATGATGATTTATAGAGAGGCTGTCTTTTTTTAGATAGCCTCTTTTTTTTGAATAACTTTATGCTAGAAAAGAAGAGCAATAAAATAAGTATAGAGATGAATTTTTATTTAGAGAAACCGTTTTTTATAGGAGTGTTTCAATTCTTTTTTATAATAAATTCTATTAATGCGCAATATGCTTTTGAGAAGCATCCAGCTCCTTATTATGAGGAATATGGTGATTGGGTAGTATATGATAGAGAAAACAATCAAAATAAATATGATTGTACACAGACTATCGATGATTTTTATGGTAATAAAGATGATCTAACGATACAACTAACCTGGTTTGATGGTGATGTTGATTTTGGGATGATCCGTATTTTTCGCAATAAGAAAGAAATTCAAGAAATTAAAGAATCTGGATCTTTTTCTCGGTTAACAATGATGGATACCAAAGTTCTGATATCAGATATAAATGGTGATGGGTATAAAGATGTGAAGTTAATACAACAAGGAACAGGAAATGGAGTAATGGGGATGCTAGTAAAGGTGTTGTATTTATTTCAAAATAAAGAAGGGGGATTTCACAAGATATCTTTTGATGATATGACATTCAAAAAACATAGGGAGGAGAGAGATATTGATAATGATGGTAATTATGAGATCGTAACGATGAACCTTGAATATATAAAAGGGCATAGCTATTGGGTGTTTAACCTGTATGAATATGTAGATGAAAATCTAAAAAATGTGAATATAAAAAAAGGATATCCTATTGCTATTCCTTATACCAATAATAGAAGTTATAAAATTACTAAAGATATAAGTGTATCTCAACTAAAGGACTACGAAAGAGAGTTTCCAAAAGAGTATGAGGTAAATTGAATATCAACTAAATTGCCGATATAAGTGTCTGTATAAAAGACATGCTTATATCGGCAATTTTATTCTTTTAGAAAGAATACCAAGTGTATTTGCTTAAGAGATGCTAAAGAGCCCTTCAGGCTTGTCTGCTATATCTTCAAAACGTTTAACACAAGATTTTATAATATCTTTAGCTTCATTCATATCGCCCCATCCACCTACATCAACTTTTTTCTTTTCTAAGTCTTTATATACTTGGAAAAAATGTTCTATTTCTTTTATTAAGTGAGGGTTTAATTCTTTAAGATCTGAAATTCTATTGGCTATTGGATCAGAAACAGGTACACAAATGATTTTTTCATCTGGTCCTTTTTCGTCAGCCATATGAAAAACTCCAATAGGTTTTACTTCAACAACACACCCTGGAAATGTAGGCTCTGTAACCAATACCAATACATCAAGAGGGTCTCCGTCTAGAGCAAGAGTTTCTGGTATAAAACCATAATCCGCAGGATACATCATAGAAGAGAAGATCATGCGATCGTATCTGATTTTTTTTATATCAAAATCGTATTCATACTTATTTCTACTTCCCTTTGGTATTTCTATTAGTACATCAAAGCTTTCTTTGGTAGCTGCGCTCATAATTTAATTCTCTTTTTTTATCGGCGCCAAAGATAAGTATTACTGAGGGGAGTTAAAATTTATAATTATAAATTATTACATCATACAAAGGCTGTTTGAGGTAAACTAGCACACTGTCAGGGTAGTATGGAATAAAAAAACATATAAAACAACAGTGTGATTTCGTTTATTTTACTCTGTGAATAGCCTATTTACCTTCAATTTTTCTTAAAAATAGAAACCAAAAGATCCAGTAACTCCAAACTTACGAGCATCTGGATTATCAAAATAATTTCCTCTAAAATGAAAATCTATTCTGAAAATTTTGAAAATATTACCTACACCAAGGCTATATTCCCAATATACTTCATCGCTAGGAGCCATTAGAGTTTCGTTAGATGGAGCACTAAGTAAGATGTTGTCATTAGATAATTCTCCCCAAGCTCCACGTACACCAACAAGCTCTCTAAGATTTAGTTTTCTTAATAATGGGATTCTAGAAAATATTCTTCCGTTAAAATTGTGTTCTAGATGCAAGGTCGCATAGGTGTCAGTAACAAACTCATAAAAATTAAGTAAAGGAAAAGTATTGTATATAGATAAGTATGTCTGATTTCCTGGTATAACACTTAGTAAACCAAGAGGGACATCACCATAAGTTTTTCCTAATTCAAGAGTACTGTTTAGTCTTCCAAAACCTCCAATATTCCAAGGCTGTTGATATAAGAGTTGAATTTTTTGATAATCAAAATCACTTTCTATAATCCCCTGTAGTCCTACGCTATAATTAAGAAATAAAGTGGCAAAATCTCCAGAATTTACAATAACTCTATCTACTCCGTACCCTGTTGTTTTTCTACCAGGGAAATAAGCAAGAGAAGTAGCAATCTCGGTCTGTTGGATTTCGGTCTCTAATACATTTGTTTCGGGATTGATATAGTCTAAGCTAAATAGTGACCTATCTGCGGGTTTTAAATTTCTATATGATCCCGTGACTCCAACCGTAAAGTTTTTTCTGGGTTCAAACTGCATAGAGAAAGCAGTAAGGTTGATAGAGGTGAGTCTAGTGTTGTCTCCCGTAGCAATAATAGATGAGGAGGCTAAACTTCTTCCTTCTACATCATTTGTATTAGTTAAGCTAGCGCCAAGTTGTTCTACATCTCTACGATTTCCTGCTGAGATAAGTAGCCTAGATTTTCTATCTACCAAGTATTTACCAGATACTCCATATTTAAATTTTTGATCTTTAAATCCATAAGCACCATACCCTTCTATTCTCCATCTATCATTAGCGGTAAAATAAGTTCGCCCTCCTGCCCGTAGTCTCCATCCTTCGATATCATTATAGCCAATGGTAGAAAATAATGGGCCAAAATCGAAGCCGTTGGCCTCTATGTACCCTGTTGCTAGGATGGTTCCAACGTTATAGAGTCTTTTAAAAGCTTTTACTGTTTTTAGTGTGTCAAGAAGCTTGTATACTTTTTGCTCATCTTTATTTAGTTTTTCCATTCTGGCATTAGACCAAAAAGAATCTTTTCTGTTATAAATGTCTTGATCATAAGGGTCTACTTGACTTTGGTAGAATTTTTTTCCTTTTTTTATGTCAAATTTATAATTATCGTATAATGTCGTTCTTTTACCGTAGACCCCTCGGGATTTTTCTTTTTTGCTAAAAGAAAAATCAGATTGAAAATAATCTTTGGTTATTAAAAAAATAGAGTCATTCAGTACATCAAATTCTTGTTCAATATAAAGATCTTTTACCCAGTTTATGTTTGCACTTTTGGTAACTTCAAGATTTATTTCTTTGATAGCCCAGGTAGAATCATTTACCCAAAAATCACCTTTGAATGTTAGCTCGTTCTTTCTTCTGGGGTAATAAATAATGTTATAACACCATTTATTATCAATATAAGCACTATCAGAAAGAACATAATTGTATACACCTACTCCAGTTCTTGATAGTGGACTGGTAAAACTTTTATCAAAAAATTTAAGGTAATTGTCATATATGTCATAATCTGAATACAAATCTTTGACAAATGCTATTAGTGTTTGATTGTCACTGAATCCAGCATTTTTATTTCCTGTAAGTACTTCTTTGTATTCATTGATTTGATTGTCTCCATATACTTTTGAGAGCGCTTCATTAAGAAAAATAGGTAAGTATGTTTTTCCAGTTATTCTTGATGTGTCTACATCATCAAAAATAAACTCCATACCATTAAAGATTCTACTATTGATCAGTGTGCTGTCTATAGTATTTAAGTCAAATTCTAATTTTTCGTACTTATCATAAGTATATTGTTTGAACTTTTTTACACCATTTTCTCTACGGTGGTCCCATATTTTTCTTAGGATGTCAATAGCTGGATTATTCTTTTTAGAAGTTTTACCTTTATAAATAACGACTTCATCCAATGCGGCTGCTTCCTCTTCCAAGATGATTTCCATCTTATAGGTAACCCGTTTATCTAATTTTATCGTTTTGGTTTTAAAACCAATAAATGAGACTTTTACATTAGAGTGATTGTCATCAGACTCCAAATAAAACCTACCATTTTCATCAGTGATTGTTCCAACTGTAGAATTTGCAAAAATAATATTTGCAAAAGGAACAGATTGTTTATTGCTGTCAAATACTTGACCTCCAATCTTAGTCTGAGAATGTATGGAAACACAGCTAAATATGGTAAAAAGTATTCCTAAAATCAAATGTCTCATCTAAAGCTATTAAAATTAATACTTGTGATAATTAGTGGGTCACATCAAATTTTGGACCATTTATATGATTCATATTCCAAAAATTGATGAAACGTAAAATAAAAAGAATCATTTTATTTATACATCACTTTTTTAACAGCTTTTACAACATCCTTACTATTAGGTAGCCATTCTTCTAATAGCCCTGGAGAATAAGGAGTTGGTGTATCTGCGGTATTTATTTTTAATATAGGAGCATCCAAATGATCAAAAATAGTTGATTGAACCTGATATGTGATTTCAGAGGCAATATTAGCCAAAGGCCAAGCTTCTTCAAGAATAATTAGACGGTTTGTTTTTTTAACAGAGGTGAAAATAGCTTCCAAATCTAGAGGACGAACTGTTCTCAGGTCAATGATTTCACAAGAAATATTTTCTTTAGCAAGTTCATCTGCAGCTTTATAAGCTTCTTTTATAATTTTTCCAAAAGAAACAATGGTAACATCAGTACCTTCTCGCTTAATATCTGCTACTCCAAGAGGGATGGTAAACTCACCTTCAGGAACTTCTCCTTTGTCACCGTACATTTGTTCACTTTCCATAAAAATAACAGGATCATTATCTCTAATCGCAGATTTTAAAAGACCTTTGGCGTCTTTTGGATTAGAAGGAACTACTACTTTTAGTCCAGGAGTATTAGCAAACCAGTTTTCAAAAGCTTGTGAGTGTGTCGCTCCTAGTTGTCCTGCAGAAGCTGTTGGGCCTCTGAATACGATAGGGATATTAAATTGTCCCCCACTCATTTGACGCATTTTTGCTGCATTATTGATAATCTGATCAATACCAACCAGAGAAAAATTAAAAGTCATGAACTCAATGATAGGGCGATTACCATTCATAGCACTACCAACACCTATACCTGCAAATCCTAATTCAGAAATTGGAGTGTCTAAAACCCTATCTGGGCCAAATTCATCCAACATGCCTTTACTCGCTTTATATGCTCCGTTATATTCTGCGACTTCTTCTCCCATTAGATAAATAGATTCGTCTCGTCGCATTTCTTCGCTCATAGCCTCGCAAATTGCTTCTCTGAATTGTATGGTCTTCATGTTTTTATTTTTATTATTTTTTTTAGTTGGTATAACTAATCATTTAGGTTATTATATCAGACAATAATTAGTTATGTATTACATTATTATTTTTATCATTATGGTTTTACTGATAAAAAAATATTTTGTATAATAACGAAGGCAAAAGTAGGAATTAAAACCCTTTGATAAGGGATGAATGCCTAAAAAATTTACTATGCACGCATAGTAAATTAGACTTTTTATTTGTACATTCGCTTTTATTATTAAATTCTCAAAAAATACATATATAAAATGAAGATATTAGTTTGTATTAGCCACGTGCCAGACACGACTTCCAAAATTAATTTTACGGATGGTGAGACCAAATTTGACACCAATGGTGTTCAATTTGTAATTAATCCAAACGACGAATTTGGATTGACACGAGCAATGTGGTTTAAAGAAAAGCAAGGAGCATCTGTAGATGTTGTAAATGTAGGAGGAGCAGAGACAGAGCCTACCTTGCGAAAAGCTCTTGCAATTGGTGCTGATAATGCTATAAGAGTAAATACAGAAGCTACAGATGGTTTTTATGTAGCTAGACAATTAACAAAAGTTGTACAGGATGGAGGATATGATCTTGTAATTGCTGGTAGAGAATCTATCGATTATAACGGTGGTATGGTTCCTGGTATGATCGCAGGGCTTACTGGCGCTAATTTTGTAAATACATGTATCGGTCTAGAAGTAGATGGTGATACTGCAACAGTAACAAGAGAAATAGATGGAGGTAAAGAAACTTCTACTGCCAAGTTGCCTTTGATTATAGGAGGGCAAAAAGGATTGGTAGAGGAGAGCGATTTGCGTATTCCTAATATGAGAGGGATTATGATGGCTCGTAAAAAACCACTTACAGTAGTAGATCCTGTAGAAGCAGGTCAGGAAACAAAAGCCGTTCAGTTTCAAAAACCAGCTCCAAAAGGAGAGGTTACATTAGTGGCTCCTGATAACATCGATCAGTTAGTTGAGCTATTGCATAATGAAGCTAAGGTAATTTAGTGAAAACTAAATCATTCTGAATCAGTTTCAGAATCTTCTTAAACTAGTAAAAAAAATAATCAAAGAATTCCTTAAAAACATAAAGGAATCATTAAAACAAAATTTTATGTCAGTTTTAGTATATACAGAAAGCGAAGGCGAAAAATTTAAAAAAGCAGCCTTGGAAGTAGCATCTTATGCAAAAGAAGTTGCTGCAATGCTGGGTACAACAGTAACCGCTGTAAGTATTAATGGAGGTAGTAGTAGTGAATTAGGGGCGTATGGAGTAGATAAGGTATTAGAAGTTAAGAATGATAAATTGTCCACTTTTAATGCAAAAGCATATGCAGATGTTATAAAACAAGCAGTAGAGAAAGAACAAGCTAAAGTGGTTATCGTAAGTTCTAGTGCAGATAGTAAGTTTTTAGCACCTTTGTTGTCAGTGCATCTTAATGCGGGATATGCACCCAATGTAGTGGCACTACCAGAAGAGAGTTCACCTTTTAAAGTAAAAAGAACAGCTTTCTCTAATAAAGCATTTAATATTACAGAAATAACTACAGATGTAAAGGTAGTAGGGCTTTCTAATAATGCATTTGGAATTAAAGAAAATGCAGCAGCAGGAGCATCAGAAGCATTTGAACCATCTCTTTCTGATAGTGATTTTGGAATAGAGATAACAAATATAGATAGAGCTACAGATAAAGTTTCTATTGCTGATGCAGAAATCGTAGTATCTGGTGGTCGTGGATTAAAAGGCCCTGAAAATTGGGGTATGGTAGAGGACCTTGCAGAAGTGCTAGGTGCAGCAACGGCATGTTCGAAACCTGTAAGTGATTTAGGGTGGAGACCACATGCAGAACACGTAGGGCAAACGGGAAAACCAGTGGCATCTAATCTATATATAGCAATCGGAGTATCAGGTGCAATCCAGCATTTGGCAGGTATTAATGCTAGTAAAGTAAAAGTGGTAATTAATAATGATCCTGAAGCACCTTTCTTTAAAGCCGCAGACTATGGAATAGTGGGCGATGCTTTTGAGGTAGTGCCAAAACTTATTGAAAAATTAAAAGAATTTAAGTCGAATAACGCATAATTTTCATAAATTGTGCCCAAATTAGGGGCTGTTTGAACTTATGTAAAAGTCCACATGTTCAAACAGCCTTTTTTTTATTTAGAACACTATGAGTTTAGTTCGACTGAACATAAAAGGAATATCATACAGTCAGACCCAAAATGGAGCATATGCCCTTATTTTGAGTGAGGTAGATGGAGAAAGAAAGTTACCTATTGTAATAGGTGCTTTTGAGGCACAGTCTATAGCAATTGCTTTAGAAAAAGAAATAAAGCCACCCAGACCGCTTACCCATGACCTTTTTAAAAATTTTGCAGATCGTTTTGATATTGTAGTAAAACAGGTGATTATCCATAAACTGGTAGATGGTGTGTTTTATTCCAGTGTTATTTGCGAACGAGACAAAATAGAAGAAATTATAGATGCTAGAACAAGTGATGCAATTGCATTAGCATTACGCTTTCAAGCTCCTATCTTTACTTATAAAAACATCTTGGATCAAGCAGGGATATATCTTAAAGTGAATCCTAAAAAAGATGATGAAACTGATACAGAAAGTTTGTTGGTAGATGAGTTAGTGTCTGATGATGTTGAGGTTTCAAGCAAAGAAACCAGTTATCAGGATTTATCTCCAGAAGAACTTAATAGAATGTTGGATCAAGCTGTTTCTAATGAAGATTATGAATTGGCAGCTAGAATTCGAGATGAGATTTCCAAAAGAGGATAATTCATATAAGTGTGGTGTTTAGTAGGGGTTCAATGTGTTTTTAAATGATTTCAGTTTTTATGAAAAAAGTAGTACTTACTTTTCTATTTTCACTTTTTGCTTTTACCTTTTTATCTGCACAATCCATAGAGAAAAAATGGATTTTAGAAAATGTTAAAGGAATCTCAGAAGAAAATTTTAGGGTCAAACAAGGGGATTATCTCGAATTAGATCAAGGTCAGTTTTCGTATTCGTTTAGTGGTGATTTACAGAAGTTAAACGGAGATTACCTTCAGCAGAATAATGTTATCCTGCTCTTTGCAGAAAAGGCTCAGGATTCTATGATACGATATAAAATTACCAAATTCACTGATTCTACTTTGGTAATTTCAAAAAAAGGAACTGTTTTTTCTTTTATTTCAGAGAAGCAGCCTATTCAAACCCCTCCTGTCAAAGAAGTAAAAGAACTTATTCCTAATCAAGGATTTTCATTCAATAGTTTGTGGAGAGGTGTTTTGGGAATGATTGTACTATTGATAATTGCCTATTTACTAAGTGCAAATAGAAAAGCAATTAATTGGAAAACAGTAGGAATCGGTCTGGGAGCCCAATTAATATTGGCTTTTGGAGTGTTGAAAGTAAGTTTTGTACAAAAAACATTCGAATTTGTTGGTAAAATATTTGTTCTTATACTTGACTTTACAAGAGCTGGAAGTGAGTTTCTATTGGGGGATATGATGAATGTAGACAGCTTTGGCTTTATTTTTCTATTTCAGGTGTTGCCTACTATTATATTCTTTTCGGCATTGACTTCGGTATTGTTCTACTTGGGGGTTATACAGGTTGTAGTAAAAGGAATGGCTTGGGTGTTGACCAAATTGATGGGAATTTCTGGAGCAGAAAGCTTGAGTGTTGCTGGTAATATATTTTTAGGCCAAACAGAAGCACCCTTAATGATCAAAGCTTATTTAGAACGAATGACAAGGTCTGAAATCTTATTGGTGATGATAGGAGGGATGGCAACTGTAGCTGGAGGAGTTTTGGCTGCTTATATAGGTTTTCTGGGAGGAGAAGATTCGGTATTAAGATTAGAATTTGCAAAACATTTATTGGCAGCATCTGTGATGGCGGCGCCAGGAGCGATTGTGATTTCAAAATTGTTGTACCCACAAGAAGAGCCAATTGATATAGATGTAAAAGTATCAACAGATAAGATTGGGTCAAATATTCTTGACGCTATTGCTAATGGAACTACAGAAGGGCTTAAGTTGGCTGCAAATGTTGGAGCAATGCTTTTGGTGTTTATAGCCTTTATAGCAATGATCAATTACGGATTAGGTAAATTAGGAGAGGTTAGTGGTTTAGATCTTTTTTTATCGGCTAATACTCCGTACAAAAAATTCTCATTAGAAGCTATTCTTGGAACTGTATTTGCTCCTTTAATGTGGTTAATTGGTGTTGCTAAAGAAGATATGATGTTAATGGGACAGTTGTTGGGGATTAAGCTAGCAGCTAGTGAATTTGTAGGGTATATTCAATTAGCAGATTTGAAAAATACAGCCAACGAATTGCATTTTACATATAATAAATCTGTAATTATGGCTACGTATATGTTATGTGGATTTGCAAACTTTGCATCTATAGGTATACAAATAGGAGGTATTGGTTCTTTGGCTCCAGGTCAAAGAAAAACCCTGTCAGAATTTGGTATGAGGGCATTAATAGGAGGGACTATTGCTTCTCTTTTATCTGCTACAATTGCAGGAATGATCATAGGATAATTACTTGCGATATCGTTGTTGTTAAAAACTATTTTACAACTAACCTTTAATCAATAAATTAAAGAGTACCCCGTATGCAATTTTTTGTATATTTGGGAAACATATAGGTTAATATAAAAATTGAAAGAGAGAAAATGAAGCAATATTTGGATCTTGTGCATCATGTAATTGAAAATGGAAATGCAAAAGAAGATCGAACTGGGACAGGTACAAAAAGTGTTTTTGGATACCAAATGCGTTTTGACCTTAGTGAAGGTTTCCCTATGGTTACAACAAAAAAGTTACATCTGAAATCAATAGTTCATGAATTATTATGGTTTCTGAAAGGAGATACAAACATAGACTATTTACAAGAGAATGGTGTTCGTATCTGGAATGAATGGGCAGATGATAAAGGTGATTTGGGGCCTGTATATGGTCACCAATGGCGTAACTGGAATAACGATGAAATTGATCAAATTAAAGATATAATAGATACACTCAAAAATAATCCTGATAGCAGACGTATGTTGGTTTCTGCTTGGAACCCGAGTGTAATGCCAGACACATCAAAGTCTTTTTCTGAAAATGTAGCAAATGGTAAGGCAGCATTACCCCCTTGTCATGCATTTTTTCAGTTTTATGTCGCTGATGGTAAGTTGTCTTGTCAATTATATCAACGTAGTGCAGATGTTTTTTTAGGGGTGCCTTTTAATATAGCTTCTTATGCATTGTTTACAATGATGGTGGCACAGGTTTGTGGCTATGAAGCAGGCGAGTTTATACATACCTTTGGAGACGTTCATATATACAATAATCATATAGAACAACTAGAGCTTCAGCTATCTAGAACTCCTAAGAAGTTACCTAAAATAATTCTTAATCCTGAGGTGAAAAATATTTTTGGCTTCGTTTTTGATGATTTCAAGTTAGTAGACTACGATCCGCATCCTCATATAAAAGGAAAGGTTGCAGTTTAAACCCAAATTTTAAATGAACTACTATGAAGAGAACATTACTTTTATTAACAATTTTAATTTCAACACTTTCCTTTTCTCAAGATGGGATAATTCTATCGCAAGAAAATGCGAATGAAAAAGGTATTACCCCTATGTGGCCAAAGTGTGATCGATCTAGACAAACCCCCGTAGAGTGTTTTGACCAAAAACTAAGAAATCACATCATTCAAAATTTTGAATATCCAGATGTTGCATTAAATGAAGGGTTAAGCGGTACAGTAACTATAGAGTTTATAGTCAATAAAAAAGGGAAAGTAGAAGTGATCGAAGTTACAGGAGCACATAGATATTTACAAAGAGAAGCTATCAGGATCATTAGAGCTATTCCAAAAATGCAACCAGGTAAATGGGGGAATAAGCCAATTGCTGTTGCATATGTCGTTCCGATTACATTTAGAAAACCACAATAAAATAATACTGTATTTCTAATTTTAACATTGGATTAACCTTGTTCAAAGATAAAGAATAATAAAAATCAGTAAATTTGAGTGTATGCGTAAGCCGTATATACTCTTTTTTATGATAATTACTGATAATTTACTTACCTCTTTTTTAGAAACACGTTCAGATACCGAAGAAATTTGCGCTCCGTTACAGGTTGAAGATTATGTTGTGCAACCTATTGTAGATGTCTCTCCACCAAAATGGCATCTCGGTCATACGACCTGGTTTTTTGAAGAATTTATATTGTCAAAATATAGTATCGAATATGAGCGTTTTCATCCCGAGTATGATTATGTTTTTAATAGCTATTATGAAAGTGTAGGGAAACGAGTCATACGTACAAATCGAGGGAATCTTTCTCGACCAACAGTTAGTGAAGTTTATGAATATAGAGATTATGTCACATCTCATCTTCAAAATTTTTTAGAAGAAAATGATGACCCTAAAATCAGAGAATTGATAGAAATAGGGATTCATCATGAAAAACAACACCAAGAATTATTACTTACAGATATAAAATTCATTTTAGGAAATAATCCTTTATTGCCCAAATACAATGATACATTTACAGAAAACCCTGAGCTAGATAAAGTTTCTGGGTATAGTTTGGTAGAAGAAGGGATTTATAAGATTGGATATGACGGTGATGAGTTTTGTTATGATAATGAACTAGGTAGGCATAAGGTCTTTCTTAGAGAATATGCTATTAGTAACAGATTGATATCAAATAAAGAATACTTGGAGTTTATAGAAGATGGAGGATATAAAAACACCTTGCTTTGGCATGCCGAAGCTTGGGATTGGGTACAACAATACCAAATTAAAACTCCTTTATACTGGCATACTATCGATGGGCAATATCATCAATATACCTTACAAGGACTTAAAGAGGTTAACTATAATGCACCAGTAACTCATATCTCATATTATGAAGCTTTTGCTTTTGCAGAGTGGAGAGGAGAGCGTTTACCTACAGAATTTGAGTGGGAAGTGGCCCAATCTTTCTTTAATTGGGGAGTAAGGTGGGAGTGGACAGAAAGTGCTTACCTTCCTTATCCTAACTACAAAAAAGCTCCTGGAGCATTGGGGGAGTATAACGGAAAATTTATGGTGAATCAAAAAGTTCTCAGAGGAGGATCCGTTGCTACACCACAACACCATATAAGACCAACATATCGTAATTTTTTTCATCCTAATCTTAGATGGCAATTTACAGGAGTAAGATTGGCAAAAAACCTATAACCTATCTAGTTTACATGAATTGTAAAAATCAAAAAGTTTTAACTTCTACTTTTGAAAAAGAAGTGTGCGAAGGATTGAGTGCTTTTCCTAAATATTTATCTTCTAAATTTTTCTATGATGAAATAGGAGATGAACTTTTTCAGAAGATAATGGCATTACCAGAATATTATCTCACCAGAGCAGAGTATGAAATTTTTAAAACTCATAAATCTGATATTATTCAAAGATTTGATGAAAACCAAGAAGGTTTTGATCTGATTGAATTAGGGGCAGGAGATGGTAAAAAAACAAAAGTGTTGTTGCATGAATTGCTAGACAATCATTTTGACTTTACTTATACCCCTATTGATATTAGTCAAAATGCAATAGACGGACTGGTGAAAAACTTAAAAAAAGAAATGCCAGAAGTTGTTGTACAAGGACAACGAGGAGAATATTTTGAAGTTTTAGATAGACTACAACATATGAGTAATCGCAAAAAAGTAATTATGGTATTGGGATCTAATATTGGTAATTTACTGCACTCAAGAGCAATTCAGTTTTTAAAAAAACTGTGTAATGTAATGCATTCTGGTGATTTTCTTTTTATGGGATTTGATCAAAAGAAACACCCTCAGAAAGTTTTGGATGCTTATAACGACAAAACAGGAATAACAGCAGCTTTTAATAAGAATATTCTAACTCGAATTAATAAAGAACTCAATGCAAATTTTGATATAGATACATTTATGCATTGGGAGACGTATGACCCCGAAAGTGGAACTGCTAAAAGTTATTTGGTAAGCAAAGAAAAGCAAACTGTAGATATTGATAACCTATCAATGCAAGTTCATTTTGAAGCCTGGGAGAGTATTCATACAGAGATATCTCAGAAATACGATGATACTATCGTAAAATGGTTGACAAAAGAATCTGGTTTGAAAATTGTAAAATCTTTTTCTGATCAAAATAATTATTACAAAGATTATTTGATTACCAAAGCCTAATACTTAATGAAAAAATAAAATTATGAAAGCAATTTGGAACGGACAGGTAATTGCAGAAAGTAATGATACCAAAGTTATAGAGAATAATCATTATTTTCCTCCTGAAACAATTAAAAAAGAATTTTTTACAACTACTGATACACATACTAATTGCCCTTGGAAAGGAATGGCATCATATTATACCATACAGGTGGATGGAAAAGAAAATGTGGATGCAGCATGGTATTATCCTGAGACTAGTGATCTAGCAAAACAAATAAAAGGATATGTAGCTTTCTGGAAAGGAGTTGAGGTTGTAGAAGGCTAAAAAAATGCAACTCACTCATGAGCGACTTTATGTGTAAGAGAGTTTAAAATGCCCATTTAGTATATATAAAACAACTCCTAATCATTAAAAAAATAGATTAGGAGTTTGAGTAAGTACTAATGTTGAGAGTGTGATTAATAGTATAGTACTCCAAATGGATTTAATCCAGAATCATATTCTGATTTTTTTTGTAAAGAACCATTGTTATTCACAGAATAGAAAACAACTTTTGTTGCTGATGCTCCTGAATGTGCTAAGAATAGTATAGTACCTTTTTTATTTACGGCTAGATTATGAGGGATGTTATAATCAGTGTCGATTTCTGAGATAACTTCATTAGTATATCGATTGATTACGCCTATTTTTTTATTTGCAATTCCTGTAGTAAATACATGCCTGTAACTAGCAATAATTCCATGCGTAGAATTGTATGAGATTTCTTGCTTTTTGTTCAAATTAAATCTGTTGAATACAGTTAATTTGTTATCATTTTGTGCAGGAACATATAAATTGTAACCTACAGGTAATATGTGTGCATCACCTCCTACAGTTTCATGTTTAAGGTATTCTAGAGTGCTGGTGTTATACATTACAACATAGCTTTTATCAGGACCATCTAATATGGTGACATAAGCAGCATATCCGCTTGGAGAAATAGTAACATCATGCTGTACAGCATTTTCAGTTAATTCAGGAATCTCATTGGTAGGTAATGATAAGTTATCAATAAGAGAATTAGATCTCAAGTCGATTACAGAAGTTGTTTTAGAAACTATATTGTTTACCCATAATTGGTTGGCGCGCTCATTGATCCACATATGAAAAGCACCCTCTTGGATAGCTATTTCCCCTTTCATTTTAAAAGTATTTGCATCGTAATAAACGATTTTCTTATTCGCAAAATCACCTACATATACTGCATTATTTCTTTTGCTATGAGCTAAATAAGTAGGTTGTGCACCTGCATCGGGTAAAGTTATTTCTGTTATGAGATCGGTGGTTTTACCATTAAAAACGCTTACTGTAGAAGAGCCTCTATTGGCAACCAGAAAATATTCTTGATTATAATAATACGATTTTTCAGAAGTAAGTGAATTTTCTTCTTTTTGTATGGATTCTTTTTCGCACGAACTTATTAGTGCGATAATAAACCCTAAGGCTAGTAATAAACTGATTTTTTTCATTTGTGTAAAGTTTTAAATAATTGGAGTAAGTAATTTTTATCTAATAATTTCAAATCCTATTAATTGTATATCTGATGACATAAAATCATCTTTTTTTGTCTCTGTGCAGCATAGATCAGTACTTAGGTATTTTTTATTACAATCAGAGAAAACAGTTACTACATTGGCATCAACCCCTAATTTTTCTTGAGCAATGATTGCACCTAGAAAATTAGCGCCAGATGAGATACCTACTCCTAGACCAATTTCGTTTGATAGTTTTTGTGCGATTATAATTGCATCTCCATCATCAACTTGAATAATCGAATCTAATTTTTCGAGTTTGATAATAGAAGGAATAAATTCATCTGATATCCCTTGTATACGATGCTTTCCTATTTTGTAACCAGTAGATAATGTAGGAGAATTAGCAGGTTCTAAAGGGTGAATTTTTATAGTACTGTACTTTTCTTTCAAAAAGCCCCCAGCCCCCATTATTGTTCCACCAGTGCCTACACCAGCTATAAATGCATCTATGGTAAGCCCTAAATTTTTCATTTGATCGTATATCTCTGGTCCAGTAGTCATATAATGACTTTCTACATTGTAAAAGTTGTCAAACTGGCGGGGTAAGAAAACATTTTTCTTAGAGAGTTGATGTCTTTTTGTAAACTCAATACTGCCAAGAAAACCACCCTCTTCTGGAGATACTAGAAAAATAGATGCACCAAAACTTTTGATTAGCCGCTTTCGTTCGTTACTCATCCAATTAGGCATATATATAGTTACAGGATGATTGTATACAGCTCCTATGGCAGCAAAAGAAATCCCCATGTTTCCACTCGTTGCCTCAACAATTTCATCATAAGGATGTAAATCACCGTTCTCATAAGACTTATTGATAATATGTAAAGCAACACGATCTTTTATGCTACCTGTCATATTAAAATTTTCGAGCTTTGCGTATACGATTCTTTTTTTTCCTTTAAATAAAAAAATGATTTTAGCAAGAGGAGTATTGCCAATAATATTTTTTAAATCAATCTTTTTATAAGCCTTAGTTGTAAGCATTACGGTTCATTGGTTAATAGTGATGTATTGAAAGACAATACATCACTATTGTTATAAATAACATAAATGTTTAGTATTCATTTATGAGTTGAGTGTGTTTTGTGTGTAATATTTATCAAATTTAGAATATAAAAAACGATACTTTATTGATGTATCTAACATATTAGATTAAAAAATAATCGCATGATAGACAGTTGTTTATGTTTTGACCGCAATAAGTTTAAGTGTATTCAGTAAGAAAAATAAGTAAAGAGAAGAAGAGAGGTATATCTCTGCTGTTGGATAAGGTTATATAGGTACTATATTTTTTTGAAATCCTGTGATTTAATAAAAAAAACTCTGGATTTGAATGGTTTTGAGGTAATTATACGCAAATTTAACCCAAGAATTACCTTTCTCGGTTTACAGAGTTATTTTTCACAAAAAAACATGTCAAAACCATTCAAAAAACCAGAAGAGAATAAATAATTAAGCTGATTATTGTTTGATAAAAGTACTTATAATACAAGTAAGCTATTATCTGCAGAAGCAAATTCATTCCATTGATAACCATCAGCTTCTATTTCATTAGTCCATTCACCATCTACTACATATTTGAATTCGAATTTATTGTCTTTGGGAAGGTCTATAGTTCCTTTAAAGTTTCCATTTTTTAACTTTTTAAGAACCGTAGCTTCAGTATTCCATTCGTTGAATTCGCCTGCTACACTCACTTTATTAGCTTTTTTTGCTGGAACAATAAAAGTAACTTTACAGACTGGTTTAGATTTTAAGTATTGTTTAGTAATTGCCATAATTGTGTGTGTTATTTAAAATTTTGGTTAATAACTTAGAAACTAAGTTACTATAAAAAGATTAAAAACAAAAAGATAGAAGTGTCAGATTTTCAGTATTTTAATGAGTGTTTGAAGGTGAATTATTAACAATAACGATGTAGGGCAGTAAGTAATTTTTCTATATCATCAATGGTATTATAAAAATGAAAACTAATTCGGATACCTTGTCCTCTTAGAGAAGTAGTAATATTATGCTCTTTGAGATACTGATGTAATTGGTGATCACCTTTTAGATTTAAAATAGAACTGTGTTTTGGTCGTTTTATTACAGTACTATCCAATAGATGTAGTTTGGTCAGTTCTTTTGTTGCATATTCACATAATTCATAGAGATGGTTTTCAATAGTTGCAACTCCTATTATAGAAATGAAATCCAAAGAATGTTGTAAACTCCGAAAGTTCAATGTATCTAGATGACCGCATTCAAACCTAGCTTGTAAAGTTGTGTATGAAGGGTTTTGGTCTGCTTTTGCAGCCATATTGATATAGGATAAAGGGGTGATCTGATCTAGTATTCCGTGATTAAAAAGAAAAAAACCATTACCATAACCACTCAATAGCCATTTGTAACCACTACCTCCAAGGATATCAATTCCAGAATTCTTAAAATCAAAAACTTTAGTGCCACAAAATTGAGTGCCATCTGCAATGATAAGCATATCAGGATATTTAGTTTTTAATGTCTTTATAAAATCTAGATCTATCGCAATGCCACTGATATATTGTACGATACTACATATAAAAACATCAGGAAGGTGTTTTTTTACAGCTTTCTCTATATTTTGTTCCAAGGTTGCATTTATGCTAGCATAGCAAACCTCAAAACCTTTGCCTATAACTGCGGTATTGATAGAAGGGTAATCACCATCAAGTAAAAGTACTTTTTTGTTTTTGTCAAGGCCGTCTAAGAGAATTTTTAAACCTAGAGAAAAATTAGGGATTAAAATAACATCAGTATCAGAATTACCAAAGAAAGAAGAAATTGTTTTGCGCACATTACTCAAGTCGTCTTGTTGTCTTTCTCTAAATACGCCGCCTTTATTATAGAAATCTAAGTCATGTCTTTTTCTAAAATCTAAAAGAGAAGTGTGTAGTAATCCAGAATAGGCAGTATTGAGATAGGTATGATGTGATAAAACAGGAAATTCTTTTCTTAAATTCTTCATAAGTAATTTTAGTGATTTTTAGTAAAAGCTATATCTTTACTTGCCGATACTAAGTTAGCATTAATATGTTTTCAAAAAAGAAAGAAACACCACAAATTGATCCACAGCAACGTGAGCTTTATGAGCATGCACGTAAACGAATTATTCAAAAGAAAAGGTTATTTCAGCATTTTATACTTTTTATAGTAGGCGCTGTTTTTTTTGCAATTCTTAATATTGTATTTGGCTACGGAAAAGAGATTACATTCTTTGGGTCAAATTGGTATATCATTGCTATCTTATGTTGGGCTTTTCTATTTGTATTGCACTTCTGTAATGTATGGTTGTTTAGTAAGTTTATGGGACAAGCCTGGGTAGATAGACAAATGGAACAATTGATTATCAAACAGAAAAAAGAAATAGCATTGCTTCAGAAAGATGTGGATTTGATGTACCCTAAAGAAGAATTACTAAAAAAGAAGGAAGAATTTATTAAAGAGAAAACGACTAGAGTTGCTACCGAACCAATTAAATCGAAACGTATGGTAACTATGATTGCAGCAGCAGGAGAAAACAATGCTTTAGGTAAAGACAATGATTTGGTTTGGCATTTGCCAGATGATTTTAAACGTTTCAAAAAGATGACTACAGGGCACCATATTATTATGGGACGTAAAACTTTTGAATCTTTTCCCAAATTATTACCCAATAGAGTACATGTAGTAATTACTCGTGATAAAACATATCAGGCAGAAGGAACCATAGTTGTACATACGATCAAGGATGCGTTAGACATAGCCAAAGCAGATGAACAGCCTTTTATAATAGGCGGAGGAGAAATTTATTCTTTGGGATTAGAATATACTGATTGTATTGAGCTAACAAGGATACATGAATCTTTTGATGCAGATGCCTTTTTTCCTGAAATTGATACCAAAACCTGGAAACTGGAAAAAGAAGAATTTCATGATATTGATGAAAAACATAAACATCCCTTTACATATCTTACGTATAAAAGGAAATAATGTATTCCTCAAGATTACTCTCTTATTTTGAAGAGTTGATTTCTGAAAAAATAATATCTTCTACTCAATTATATGGAGGAGATATCAATGAAGTGTATGTATTACAAACAAGTAATCAAAAAGTTGTTGTAAAGCTCAATAGTGCTTCTAGATACCCTGATATGTTTAAGAAAGAAGCAAAAGGATTGTACTTTTTAGAACAATTAAGTACGTTTACTATACCAAAAATTATTCATTGTGATAATTTTGAAGAAATAGCTTTTTTAATGTTGACGTATATAGAGTCTGGGAATAAGAATGACAATTTTTGGAAAACATTTGGAGAGAAATTGGCACTTTTACATCAACAGAAACAATCTTGTTTTGGGTTTGAAAATGATAATTATATAGGAAGTCTATTTCAGAAAAATCAGTTATGTGATTCTCCATATAAATTTTATACAACACAACGATTACAACCTCAGTTTGAATTAGCAGAACAAAAAGGATACGTGTTTTCAGAATTAAATGCTTTTTATAAAAATATTGAAGATGAAATCCCAAAAGAGCAACCAAGTTTAATTCATGGTGATTTGTGGAGTGGCAATTTTATGATTGATAAGAAAGGAACTCCTTGCCTTATTGATCCTGCAGTATCTTATGCGCCTAGAGAAATGGATATTGCTATGATGCATCTTTTTGGTGGTTTTGATTCTCAATTGTTTGATGTGTATGATGAAATTTTTCCGTTTATAGATGGATGGGAAAATCGATTATCACTGTGGCAGTTGTATTACCTATTGGTTCATCTTAATCTTTTTGGAGATTCCTATTACAATCAAGTAAAAACAATTGTAAAGTCATATATCTAAAGTGTAATATTATTGTTTTCTGAGAGGTATGGTTATTGCTATATATGTCAAAACGAAACTGATTACAAGTTACATTGTAAATATAATCCTTATTTTTGCCAAAATTTTAAATACACAGTATCATATGAACGCATATGTATTTCCCGGTCAAGGAGCTCAATTTTCAGGAATGGGCCTTGATTTATACGAAAATTCAGAAATAGCAAAAGAGCTTTTTCATAAAGCTAATGATATTTTGGGCTTTGAGATTACCAAAATCATGTTTGAAGGTACAGCAGATGAACTAAAACAAACTAAAGTAACTCAACCAGCAATCTTTTTGCACTCAGTAATTCTGAGTAAAGTATTAGGTGATAGTTTTGCACCAGATATGGTTGCAGGGCATTCTTTAGGAGAATTTTCTGCCTTGGTAGCTAATAAGACACTGAATTTTGAAGACGCTTTGCGTTTGGTGTCTAAGCGAGCTATAGCAATGCAAAAAGCATGTGAATTAAAACCATCTACAATGGCTGCTGTTTTAGGACTTGAAGATGAGATAGTAGAACAAGGTTGCGAGGCAATAGATGGAGTTGTAGTTGCGGCAAATTACAACTGCCCAGGACAGTTGGTCATCTCAGGAGAAATAGAGGCGATTAATAAAGCATGTGAGTTGATGAAAGAGAAAGGAGCTAGAAGAGCATTGGTGTTACCTGTAGGAGGAGCATTTCATTCTCCATTGATGGAGCCTGCCCGTGAGGAGTTAGCTGCTGCAATAGAAGGAACGACATTCAATATACCTAAATGTGCAGTATATCAAAATGTAACAACCAATGCAGTTACAGACCCTTCTGCGATCAAGGAGAATCTTATAGCGCAACTTACAGCTCCTGTAAAATGGACTCAAAGTATACAAAATATGATCAAGGATGGAGCAACATCGTTTACAGAAGTTGGTCCAGGTAAAGTATTATCTGGATTGGTGAAAAAAGTAGATCGATCTATGGAAACCATTTCTGCTTCCATATAAATCGCTGTTATATATAATATCTAATCTCCTATATTTTATAAAGTATAGGAGATTTTTTTATAATAAAAACACTAATTGATAAGATGTAATTTTACAAGGTAAGTTCAAGTAAGAAATACAATTAATTTGCTGTTATACCAGTTCTGATTTAAATTTACTCATAAGAAAAATGATGGATTTTTGACTTAGATAAAAAAGAAAATTCAAGCATAGCAGGGCTACGGTCGTGTTTTATTTTGAAATATTAGACAAAAAGGCGCAGTTTTATTGAGTAAATTTAAGTTGGAAATGGTATTAGATAATTTCTATTTTTTTTCCGAGGTATTTTGGTTGTACACCAAATATAATATCTAAAAAGACTTTGGTTCTGGCAAAGTATTCTCTTAGGTTAGTTCTGATTCCGTTTCTTCCATTTACACTTTTAGCATTAAACCCAAAAGCTTGAATTCCATTTTTTTCTGCAAGATAAATAGCTCTTTTATTATGAAATTCTTGAGAGATAATAACAATCCTTGTTTGTCCAAAAACTTCTTTTGCTCTAATTACAGAATCTAATGTTCTAAATCCTGCGTAATCTAGATAAATCTTATTTTTGGGAATGCCGTTTTTTATTAACTCTTCTTTAAAATCAGCGGGCTCATTGTAGGTTTTTGTTCCGTGATCTCCACTTACAAGTATATATTGTATTTTTTTTGCTTTGAATAGTGCTACTGCTGCCTTTATTCTATATTGAAAATATAAATTCCTTCTACCATTTTTAAGTGTTTTTGAAGTACCCAAAACAAGTCCTACTTTATGTTTTTTGACTTTGTCAATATGATAAGAAGTTTTTCCTTTTGAGAATTTTTCAATAGAATAATTAGACATAATAACCGATCCAGAAATCAAAAAGATGATTAATAAAAGTATTTTTCTTTTGCGACTCATATCTAATATCTTACTTTTTATAAATTGTTAACATAGAGCTTGCCACCATGTTAGTTTTGTCAAAATAAACTCATTAAAACTAATGGTTGAAGAACGTGCTACCTTTTCTTTGATATAGAACTTGCTTTTGTTTCTATCCCAACCAAGGGTGATAGTGTCATATTTTACTAATTGATATATGGTATAAATAGTATGTGCTTGAGTTATGAGTTTATTTAGATAAGTAACCGATTTTAAAAAGTCGTTGTCCTGATTAATCGTATTAGTAATCAAAATTTTGTCTTTGTCAGTAATTTTTTCATATTGTTTATTCAAGATATATTGTAATGTTTGTTTGTCTTCTATAGTATTTGCGATTTGTTGTATTACAATACTATTATCTGAGGTTTTATCATTTTCTGTATAAGAGTAAGTAAGTATATTATTAGCTTCATAATTTACACCATAGGGTATAAGTTGTAACGAAGCATTTGTATCTGTACCTATCTTGGGGATATCAATCTGTAAATAGAAAATAGCATATTTTTGATTGTATTTTTTAAAATCATAACTAGGAATAAAAGATTTGATCATCAATTCTTTTGGTAAAATTTGCTGTAATGGTTTGTTAGAAGATAGTTTTTTCTTCCAAGAGCAACCCCATTCTTCTGTAGTCAATACAGTATATGTTGCATTCTTTTGTTTATATGCTCCTGCGGTACTGGTGCAATTACAGCCGCAGGTAGGAAAAGTTCCTGATACCTTAAGATATCCATTTTTGGAGTCATCAATGACTTCTCCATCCATTATTTTTTCATTTTCTTCTAAATCGTACGTCAATTCAGAATAACAAGGATTAACACTATTCCATAAGATATTTTTTAAAGATTGCGCATGTATTGATTGTACTATTATTATAACTAAAATTGATAGAAATGTTTTTTGTTTCATTGTTTATTTAGAATCATTTTGCTCACTAAGTGAGATTTTAAAGTTCTGAAGCTTGCTTCGAAATTAAAAGTTTGTTTTAAACGAATACTTCGTGGACTTACCGAGGTAGTTTATTTTATAGCAGACTTGGTATCTCGGATAGGAAATCATTTTCCCAAATTTTTAAATTTGTAGGTTGATCGATATTGCTTCCAGATAGGATGATTAGTATTTTTTTCTTACTGGATTGTTTTTTCATCCATTGCTTTGCGGCTTCCATAGATAGAGCACTTGTAGGTTCTATTCTTAATTTTAATAGGTGAGTTAACCATTGTGTCCAATAAATCATATCTGTCTCTTTGATTTCATAAAACTCATCGAGTTTTTTTAGATATTCAAAGGTTATTCTTCCTACAGATAATGTCATAGCCCCATCTGCGAGTGTATTTGGTACCGTTTTCAATCGTTGTATAATATTTGTTCTGATAGAATTAGCCGCATCATTGGCGTTAAGAGGTTCTGCTCCGATAACTTGTGTAGTAGGAGATATTCCTTTGGTGGCAACATATGAACCAGATAACAGACCACCCCCTCCACAAGGAGCAAATACAGCATCTACTTTACCAATTTCTTGTAGCGCATCATATGCTACTGTTCCTTGTCCAGAAATAACTTGTTCATGATTGAATGGAGGAATCCAATAGGTGCCTTCTTCTTTTGCTGACTGCTGTACTTGTTGATCTGCTATAATGCGAGATTCACAAAGAATCACTTTGGCTCCATATGAAGAGGTTGCTTGTATTTTTATTTTTGAGGAGTATGAAGGCATATAAATAGTAGTGGGTATTCCAAACATTTTTGCAGCCCATGCTACTGCTTGTGCATGATTTCCTGAACTGTTTGCAACAATATGTTTAGGTTTTTGGTTGTTTTCTATAAGCCATGCGATTGTATTACACGCTCCGCGTGCTTTGAAAGCCCCAATTTTTTGAAGCCCTTCTGCTTTAAAATAAATCTCATGGCCTAACCATTTGTTTAATAAAGAAGATCCAATAATTGGAGTGTCATTTACCAATGTACCTATACGTTTTTTGGCTGCAATAATATCACTTAATTGAAGTAGGTTGTTCATATTATACTGTATCGATTTGTGTGATCGTTTTTTTATGAATTAATACTAGAGAGCACTGTTTATTTTAGTGTGATTAACCCTAATTTTTAGTACTCATTATATAATTGTTGTAGTCGCTTTTCAAATTTATAAAATAAGTAGTATATTAATTTAGCTTCTCACATTTGTGCATCTCCCATCTTTTTTCTAAATATTCATTAAAAATACGATTTGTTTTTAAAGATTCACTTGCTTTATATGTCCCACCATACATTACTTCTTTTTGTTTGCAAATAGCTGTTTCTCCTCTCAAAGCATATTTGGTATCATCTTCATACATTATTATTTTCATCGTTCCAGGATCCATTCCTCCTCTACATATCAACACGTATGGGATAGAGACTTCAGAAATCCCATCTTTATCTAAATCTGTAATTGTTGCTGCTTTTTTTATGAAACCAGTGTACATGTCAACACCAAAACACTTGGTGTAATCATACATTCTCCATTTCATCTGAAATTGATTTTGATTAGAACGTTTTTGAAACAAGTATACATATAGCTCTGATTTATCTTGGATATCGTATTTTTGGGATCCTGATTTGTAGTATTCTTTCCAGTCAAAAGAACCACTTAGGGTAAAGATCAAAATATTTTCTCCCAATGCATCTTTCCATTTCAAAGATTCTACGACTGTTCCTCTAAAATTTAAGCTTTTGGGAATCTCATCATATATAAGAGAGGTCGTTTTGATAGAATTTTTGGTGTCAGTAATTTCTAGCTTTAATTCAGCTTCTAGTTGATTTTCTTTTTCTTCTGTTGTTTGACAAGTTGCTAGATTAAAAATTAAGGAGACGGCTGTTATAAGTGTTATTTTTTTTATCATCAATAAAGTCTTGTTGATTAGTACTACTAGAGAGTGATTTTTTTATTATATACTAGACAAATAAATAGTTGTTATTTGATGTAAAATAATGAAATAAAATAGACTTATATTAGGCCTTAAACAGGTGTTTGTATTCCCCTGAATACCTTGATTGGTTATTTTTTGTTTTTATACACATTTTAAGATTCTATTTTTTTTCAATTTGTGTGTATTGATAACACTTTTACTCACTAAGTGATATTTTAATACTTAAAGCTTGCTTTGGAACTAAAGGTTCGTTTTCAAACAAACACTTCGTGGATTTACCTCGAGGTAGTTTATTATATATGTTACCAGTATTTTTTGTAAAGGTATACTAATTCGATTTTTCCTATTGCTTATAGATTTTTCCATCTTTCATTACAAAAACTATATTTTCCATTGTATCAATCTTTTGTGTTGGGTCATCATTTACAGCAACGATATCAGCCAAAAAACCAGGAGATATTTGTCCAATCTGATCATTCATGTTAAGGATTTCTGCATTGGTAGTGGTAGCGCTTTGTAGGACAGCCATAGCTGGCATTCCTGCTTCGACCATAAAACCAAATTCTTTTCCATTCTGTCCATGTTTATATACTCCAGCATCAGTTCCAAAAGCGATTCCCACCCCGTGATCATATGCTTGCTTGAAAGTATTTTGAATTTTTGGACCTATTTCTAATGCTTTTGGAACAATAATTTCTGGATAATATCCATCAATTTTAGCTTTTTGAGATACTTCTTTTCCTGCGGTAATAGTAGGAACTAAATAGGCGTCATATTGCTTCATCAAATCCATTGTTTTATTACTCATCAATGTGCCGTGTTCTATTGTTTTTACACCTCCTAAGATTGCACGTTGCATTCCCTCATCTCCATGTGCATGGGCTGCAACATGAAATCCATAATCTTTGGCAGTTTGGCAGATAGCTTTGATTTCTTCTATAGTAAATTGTGGATTAGAGCTACTTTTTGCTACACTTAATACTCCTCCTGTTGCGGTGATTTTGATAAGATCAGCCCCATTTTTATAGCGTTGTCTAACTGCTTTTTTTGCATCTTCTATACTATTTACTACTCCGTCTTTTGGACCAGGGTCTCCAATTAATGACCTTTTATTTCCGTTGGTTGGATCTGCATGGCCTCCAGTTGTAGCGAGTGCTTTGCCAGCAGTAAATATTCTAGGGCCTTTAATTTTACCTTGGCTGATAGCTTTTTTTAATGAAATATTTACACCACTCCCACCGAGATCTCTTACGGTGGTAAAACCAGCCATGAGTGTTTTGTTTGCATAGTTAACTGATTTGAAAGCAATATCTGCTTCGCTATCAGTGTATTTTTGTAAATATGCTTTAGGGTTAGTTTCCATCTCAAGATGCACGTGCATGTCAATTAATCCAGGTAATATTGTTTTGTTCTTGAGATCTATTACTATATCTTCTTTTTTACCTGTAGTATAACCGTTTTCTATTTTTACGATTTTGTTTCTTGAAACTACGATTGTTTTTTGGGTAAGAACCTTTCCTTTTTTGGTGTCAATAAGTTTGCCGCATTGTAAATACGTGTCTTGAGCAAAAATTGTAGTACTGATAAGTAAAAAAAGTAGTGTATATGTGTATTTCATTGTGCGAGAGTTAATTTTGTTAAGCCTGAGTCTATTAAAAATGGAAGAGACAATTTAAAATAAATTGCTGTAAAAGGGGAGAGGATTATAATTTATTTTAAGATATGCAATGGTAGAAAAGAAGTTGTTGTGTATAAAATGTAAGATTTAATCATTTTTTGACTGTAATTTTTAAATATTACTTATTAGGATGTGATTGAGTTTTCTTTGAAATTAGAAATGAAATCATTAATATATTTCTTAGACTCATCTGTTTTACGTATTACTAAATAATGCGTGCGTTTTAATCCTTGATTTCCAATTTTTTTAAGAGTGATTTCTTCTGATAACTTAAAAGATTTTAATGCCCATTTTGGCATTGTCATAATTCCCATATTTGCACAAACCATTTCAAGAGCAACTTCTGTGAGAGGAATGGCTGATATTTTTTTAGGAATGATATTATTTGGTTTTAAATAATGGGTATATACCGAAACAGTTTCCAAAGGATATGAATGTATGATTAGGTGGTTTTCTAAAAAGTGAGTAGGTTCGATATATGGATACGCACTACATTTATTTTCTTTATGCATTATAGCAAATATTTCATCGTCAAAAATGGGAATACTTTTTAGCGAATCGTCAAATGGTCGTTTGGTTACAATGGCAATGTCTATTTCATTAGTATGTAATCTAGGAATTGGTGTTGAGGTAGCTTCTACAATAAGGTCTATTTTTATTTCGGGATATAAAATTCCCATTTTTTGAATAAAACCTGGAATCCCTTGGTAGAAAGAAAAACACTCGGGAGTAATCCTAATATGCCCTTTGGATCCAGATGCTATTTTTTGAATATCTATAAATCCTTCATCAATTGTTTTTAGAACCTTTGATGATAAATTATAAAACTCAATACCTTGCTCTGTTAGTTTCCAATTCCCTCGGGTTCTATAAAAAACTTTAAAACCAAGTAATTCTTCTAGGCCTTTGAGTTGATGACTTAACGCAGATTGGGTTAAAAATAGTTTTTTTGACGAGTTGACAATGTTACCTTGATCAACAATAGTCTTTATGAGCCTGAAGTATTTGATTTCCATATAGACAAAGTTATGGTAAAAATAAATTTCTATTACTGAAAATATTTCATCAGAAAATTAGATTAATTCATCATCTGCAGAGGTGTATTTTTGAAAAGAGGTAATACGTTTGTTTCTTATATATTTCTGATATGAGACAGCGATTTTTTATTTATTTATGTTTGGTCATTACTTTATTATTATGGGCATCATCTTTTATTGCGATTAAGGTTGCTTTGATCGATTATTCTCCATATGCTTTATCTGTATATAGATATATTATAGCTTCTATAGTATTATTAGTAATAGCAGTATTTATTAAAGTTCAATTCCCTCAAAAGAGAGATTTATTTCGATTTTTTATGATTGGTTTTATTGGGATTGCGATATATAATGTAACACTTAATTATGGGGAACAAACGGTAAGTGCAGGAGCAACTAGTTTTATTATCAATACCGTACCTATGATAACATTCATTTTATCCATAATTTTTCTAAAAGAAAAAATAAACACCAAAAGGGTTATGGGTATGATGATTAGTTTTACAGGTATTGTGATTATCACATTTGGAGAGCATGTTGATGTAGTGTTTAATAAAGGTGTTTTATTTGTTGTTATAGCAGCATTCTCTCAAAGTATATTCTTTATACTTCAAAAACCATTACTAGAAAAATATTCTTCTTTTAGTTTAATATGTTGGTCCATATGGTTAGGTACATTTACTATGCTGCCATTTTTGATTGGTAATATGAATATGCTTTTAAAAGCTAGTTTTGAGTCTAATATGTCTCTGTTGTATCTTGGGGTATTCCCTGGAGCAATTGGATACCTTGTCTGGACCTACGTGCTTTCAAAAATGAAAGTACAGTATGCGACTAGTTTTTTATACTTGATTCCAGTTATATCAGTACTTATTGCAATAGGATGGATCAGAGAATTCCCGAATGGTTATATAATTTTGGGAGGTGCTATTGTTATTGTAGGCGTGATTATTTTTAATAGAAAAAAGAAGGGATAGTTCTTATTTATTTAAGGTTTAGCTATACCATTGTTGTATTGTGCCACTTTCTATTTTGGAATGATCAATGCAAAAACAATAAAATATAGATCATTTACATTACAGGAAAAAGACTATTTAATTGAGGTATTTCTGTATGGTACTAGAGAACATATTTTTTATCTTTACAGCAAAGGAAACAGGAGTGATCAAATAGATATATCAAACACAAACTTTAGTTAAACTAAAAAAAAACTCCTGTTTCTCCTTTTATAAAAGAATTCATTCACTAAGTGCGATTTTAATACTTCGAATAGTAAAGATTCGTTTCAATCGAATACTTCATAAGTTTACCACGATATAGTTTATTTATTTAATAAAAAAAACAGAACTTCATTTCTGTCTATATTAAAATGTATACGCATTATTGTTTTTTAATTATTCTTAGTTTGTTTTTCTATGTATTTGAAAATAAAACAACTAACTTTAGGTAAACTTGTTTAACCAACTTAAAATAAAAAAATAATGAAAGGAATTGTATATGTTAGTAAAGCAATCGAAGATTTTACCCCAGTGACACTACATCAATTAGCAGAATTTGCATCAAATTGTAATGAAGAACATGAAATAACTGGGTATTTATATTTTGAAAAAAAATACTTTTTACAATATATAGAAGGAGAGAAGGGTGCTATAAATAGACTTATCAATAACATAAAAAATGATGCTAGACATGAGGTGTTAAATGTTCAGATAAGTACCGATATAAAAGAAAGAAAGTTTCCTACATGGCATATGCAACAATTGACAAAATCATCGTTAATTCAAATCAATATGGAAAATGTTCTTATGGATTACATGAGGAATTGCAGCAAGCCTAATAGTAATATTAATGAGGAACATGTATGGCGTATGGTTGATAAATTATCAGGTTTTAGAAAAAAGCTATCGTATTCAATGGGCTAATAGATAGCTATAGCTATTGATTTGGCATATGACTCTATTTAAATGTTTTTTGCACTTCATAACAATATTACGAAGTGCAAAAAATATTTTATAGTTTAGAATTATAGTATTCTGCTATCGTGATCAATTTAGTTTTTTCTAAGGGTTTCTCAATGTAATCATATATCATACTTGTGTCAAATGCTTTTGTTTTATCCTTGCTCCAGTTAGAAGTAGTAAGAAATACGATAATCATCTCGGCACGTTTTTCTTTTGGGATTCCAGAATAATGTTCTAGAAACTCAAACCCATCCATAAGAGGCATATTGATGTCGAGAAAAATTATATTAGGCTTAGGAAATTTGTCTTGAAGTTTATTTTCTTCGAATTTCCCACGCTTATGTAAATAATCAAGAGCCTCAATCCCATTATAGGCTTCATGTACTTCATTTGCTATATCAGCAATTTGAATCATCTTTTTGTTGAAAAAATTGGTAGAGGGGCTATCGTCTACTAATAGAATACAGTTAATTTTTTTCATGATTTATTAGGCTTAAAGATGGTGAAATAAAAAGTAGCCCCTTCTCCAAGTGAAGATTTTACCCAGATGTTTCCGTTATGATTATCAATAATTCTTTTGCAATTTGCCAAGCCAATACCAGTTCCAGCATAGTCATTTTGAGTATGAAGTCTTTTGAATACCTCAAAAATCTGTTGGTGATACTTGGGGGCAATACCGATTCCATTATCTTTAATAGAAAATAAATAATAGGTTCGTTTGTTATCAAATGTAATGTCAATTTTAGGTTGCTCGTTATTTTGATATTTTAAACTGTTAGAAATCAAATTCTGAAACAATTGACGTATCTGGATCATATCACAAGTTATGATTGGTAATTTATCGTAATTGATGATAGCATTTTTCTCTTCTATATGTTGCCTTAGATCTTCTAGTATTTCAGATAAAAGAATGTTTAAATCTACAGGTTGAAAATTCAAAGATTTATTATCCAGTTGAGAATATGCTAATAGATCATTGGTGAGTGTGATCATACGTCCTGATGCATTTTCTATAAATTCGAGGTATTGTCGCGCATTATCATCAAAAGTATGCTGGTATTCTTCTCTAAAAAGACCTGTAAAACTAGAAATTGTACGTAGAGGTTCTTTGAGGTCATGGCTTGCCAAGTAGGCAAAACGTTCTAGCTCTGTATTAAGTTCACTCATTTTTTTCTCTGCCTCTTTTCGGGCATTGATATCCATAAGTGTACCTACTATTTTTTGTGTATTTTTTTGAGAATCCAATTGTGATTGGGCACTCATCAAAAACCATCGGTATCCGTTTTTGTTTGTTTTTATTTGAAGTTCTTGCTCAAAGTTTTCACCTTTTTTGATATGATTGTCTATTCGTTTTTTAAAGGTCTGTAATTGATCAGGATGTATCATATTGATGAGTGATGTAAAGGTAGAAAGCTTGTTTTTTGGATAATTTTCTAAAAGCTTTTGGAACTCTTTTGACCACCAGGCATTATCGGTTTTTATATCACTCCATTCCCAAAGGCCAGCCCCAGACCCCAAGATTGCTAGACGATATCGCTCCTGACTCTCTTTTAACTGTAATTCCATATCCTTGGTTTTGGTAATGATGTTCATGACCCCAAGTATATTTTTAACTTTTCCAGAACTACTTTTTTCATTTAATTTATCTGTACATAAAACCCATATGTATGTTTTTTTATTTTTGTGAGCAACACGGTATTCTATCTGAAAAACGTCATCTTTTTCGATTGTTTTAAGTTTTTCATAATGGGTAATAACTCGCGGATAATCATCAGGGTGCACAATCTTTTTTAAGAATGTTAGTCCCATTTTTTTAATATCAGATGCAGAGTACCCAGCCTCTTTGAGGATTTGGCTATTACTATATACATATTTGTTTTTTTGAATGTCATATATGTATATAATTGCTGGATTGGCGTTCATTACATGGCTTAAAAAATCGTTTAATTTTTCTTTATCAGAGTATACTGCCTTTATAGTATGAATATTGATAAAGTTAACGACTACTCCTTTTATAACATCTTTATGGTGTTTGTAAGGAAATATTTCCATCATAAACCATGTTCCTATTGGGTTTTGAACTTCTTTCTTGAAGGGTTTTCGTGTTTTTATGACATTTTTGGCATATTCAGCTAGATTCTCTCCGCCTAATGTGCCCGAAAAATGATTAATAGGTCTACCAATATCTTCTATACGTAATTGAAAATGCTCATTGATAGAAGGAGTAAATTTTCTAATCTTGAATTCTTTGTCTAGAAATATAGTTCCGATATTAATATTTTTTACCAGATTCTCCATATCAGAATTTAGCTCAATGAGCAAGGTGTTTTTTTCCTGTAACTCACCGTTTACAGTATGAAGTTCTTCATTTACAGATTGTAATTCCTCATTGGTGCTTTGTAATTCTTCATTGGTTGCAAGCAACTCTTCATTGGTCATCTGCATTTCTTCATTAGAACTTTCTAACTCTTTGATGATTGCTTGTAGATCATATCTAGTATCGTTTAAAGTTTGTTCTAGTTCTTCAATATCATTTTTTTGTGTCTCAGTACTAAGTATTGCATCATCTTTTTCTTCTTTTGTAATTTGGCGCTCTACTTTTTCTATAAATGTGATTAAAAAAACTTCATAATCATTAGACCTGGTTTTTATAGAACGTATTGCAATATTTATAATCTTGATTATGTTTTTATCGATTGCATGTTTTATTTGTGTCTTGATAGTAAGAGGATCAACTTTTCTTGATAGTTTTCTGATACTGGTCATTAAAGGGATCTTAAATTCATCAGGCAACATCTTCAATAGATTATTAGAAAACCCTTCTTCAGGAAAACGGAGATACGTATTTACTTTTCCATAAGAATGAATGATCTCAAAGTTTTTATCAATACAGATGCTTACTGCACCCAACTCATTCATTAATGTTTGGTTGATTGATTTATCTATTTTTTCTTCAAATGATTGTTTGAGATATTTGTTCTTATAACTATCTAAGTTATTTCGCTTTACTTGCCATTTATCTTTGGTTTTGATTTTTAATGTTTTGTCAATGTCTCCAATAGTTTTTTGATAAATTTTCCATTTAGAATTTATGACATTAAAAACGTTATCTAATAATCCTAAACTCTCTGAACTTCCTAAAAAGAGATATCCATCTTGATTTAGTACATGATGAATGGTGGCTAATACGCGTCTTTGAAGAGTATTTTCCATATAGATTAACATATTTCGACAAGAAATAAGATCAACTTTATTGAATGGGGGATCTTTTAATACATCATGCTTAGAGAATATAATTTTTTGCCTGATATAAGGAGATATATGATAATATCCATCTTTTTCTAGAAAGTATTTGCCAAGTCTTTCTTGGGAGATATCAGAATTAGTTGTAGTATAAATCCCCTGTGAAGCAATGTCTATTGATTTTTGATGGATATCTGTGGCAAAAATTTTATATTCTAGGTTGTTGTATTTTTTAAGAGTAAGATATTCTTCAAGCAATATTGCCAGAGAATAGGCTTCTTCTCCTGTAGAGCAACCGATTACCCATATTTTAATACGATCTGAATTTTTGTTTTTTTTCTCTATTAGATCAGGGATGACTTCTTTTTCTATCACATCATAAGCACTATAATCTCTAAAAAATGAAGTTACACCAATCAAAAATTTACTAACAAGTGTATGTTGTTCTTCTTGATTATTTTTTAGGTACTCTATATAGTCTTCTATAGATGCGCTTTTGGTTGATTTTATCCGTTTTGATATGCATCTGGATAATGTTGGTTTTTTATAAGAGAAAAAGTCATATGCTATCGTATTGTTGAGGATTTCTAAAACCTCATTTATAGATTTTTTATCAAGATTGTCTATAGATGTAGCAAATTGTTGAGATTGCATATTGTCTATATGAGAAACTAATTTGATAGGTATTTCTTTTGCAGATAACACAAAATCACCAATACCATTAGAAATCGCACTTATTGGCATTCCGTCAAAATGAGAATCTTCTGGGCTTTGTATAAATAAAGTTCCTCCTGATTTTTTGATAGCCATTGCACCTTTGGTGCCATCAGATCCTGTTCCTGAAAGGATAATACCTATAGATTTTTCTTTTTGCTCAATAGCAAGTGAATTAAAGAAAATATCTATAGAGAAATTTACCTGATTGCGTTTAGAACGAGAGATAAGCCATAGTTTTTTATCCTGTATAATAATGTTTTTATCTCCAGGAATTAAATATACGTGATCTGGTTCAATATTATTTTCTTCTATAGTTTCACAAACAGTCATTTCGGTATACCGAGATAATAATTCTGGCATTTGACTTTTGTAATCGGGTGATAAATGTTGTATTACAATAAATGCACATCCTGTATCGGTGGGACATGAATTAAAAAAATCTTGTAAAGCATTTAATCCTCCGGCAGAACAGCCTATACCAATGATATAAAAATTATCTGTTTCTGTCTTTTTGACTACTTCTGGTAACTCTTTTTTCATAATTATTGGGTATGAATAATGAAAAATATATTATGTATGTAATTAAAAAAGGGGGGAGTGTATTGAGTAGCAGATTAATAGTAAGTTAAAAAAAAAATAAGGATATAAGAAGAGAAATTGATTTTTTTTCAAGAACAGTAAATAGTTTGTGGCTTAACCATTTCTTATAGCATTGTTTTTTTGTAGAAAATACAGAGAAAGGTAATAGAAAAAGCCCTGCAAATGCAAGGGCTTTTTCTATACAAAATTAGTAGAATATAAATGAATTATTTTAACAGCTCAGTAAGGTGTTGTTCTATATACTGTGGCATTGCATTTATATCTATAATCTCATCAGATAATCCTTTTTTCTTTTCTTGCAATCGTATTATTTTCTCTTCAATAGTATTTTTGGTAATAAATCTAGTCACCATGACTTTATTAGTTTGCCCTATACGATGTGACCTGGCAATGGCTTGTTTCTCAATAAAAGGGTTCCACCATGGGTCTAATAATACTACATAAGAAGCCTTGGTAAGATTTAACCCTACACCACCTGCTTTTAATGAAATAAAGAAAAAAGAGAGATCATCATTTTCCTGAAACTGATTAACAATAGCTTCTCGGTCACTACTTTTTGTTTGCCCTGTGAGGGTTACAAATGATATGTTCTTTTCTGTACACCATTTTTGATATAAGTCAAGGTGAGAGACAAAAGAACTGAATATAAGCACTTTTTTATTTGCACTTGCCAGCGTAGACAAGTAGTGAGTGACATCTTGAAACTTACCAGATTCTTCTTCTGTAGTTTGATCTATAAGTTTAGGATGATTAACAATTTGCCGTAGTTTGGTTAAGGTGTTGAGAACATGTATTTTGTTTGTAGCGATCGTATCTATTCCCAGTAATAGATTTCTGGCAGCAGATTTTTGAGATTCATATTGTTTTTCCTGATCAGGTAACATCTCTGTATAGACTGTTTGTTCTGATAATTCTGGAAGATCTTTGGCGACTTGTTCTTTGGTTCTTCTTAGTATAAAAGGATCAATAAGCGTTTTTAATTCATCGATACATTCTTGATCCTGATTTTTTTCTATAGGAATTTTGAAACGATCTTTAAAAAAAGAATAACTGCCAAGCATTCCTGGATTAATAAACTCCATTTGTGACCAGAGATCAGATAAAGAATTTTCTATTGGGGTACCACTTAATGAAATTTTATGGGCAGTTTGAATGGTGTTGATTGCCTGAAAAATTTTGGACTCTTTGTTTTTTATCTGTTGACTCTCATCTGTAATCAAATAAGTAAAATCTACTTTTTGTAAAGCAGTTATGTCTTTTGATACTGTTGTATATGTAGTAAGGATGATATCATAAGTTTCTAGATAAGGAGTAATCTTATTACGATCAGGTCCTATATATTTTACAATATTAAGATGTGGTGCAAATTTTAAAATTTCCTGTGCCCAGTTGAATACCAGAGAAGAGGGTAACACAATTAGGGCTTTGAGATATGTTTTGAGTTCTAGAGGATCATTAAAAAGATCCAATCTAACACTTTGAACCTTATTGTTTTCAGGAATCATTTTTTCTTTGGCAAATACCAGCATTGCAATGGTTTGTAGTGTTTTTCCTAATCCCATGTCATCTGCCAAACATGCCCCTAATTGATTGCTATAATGATTTACCAACCATTGCACCCCTTCTGTTTGATAAGGGCGTAAGGTTGCTTGTAATTTTGATGAAGGGACGTATTCCTGTTCTGTAGTATCATCAATATTGATTTCATCAGGCGAAACAATGTCTTTGAGTAACGTATAATTACTTTTGTTGATGCGTATACTTTGATCTTTTGATTGTCCAAAATCTGCAAGTTTTTTATATCGTGTCATCCATTCTAGAGGAATGATAAAAACCTGATCTTCATTTATAGGAAAAAAACGGTCATTTTTTCTGATGTAATTTATAAACTTTGAAAAAGGGATTTCTTGAGTACCAATAGTGACCACTCCTTTAACATCAAACCAATCATTTTCTTGCTTACTGCCGATCTCAATAGTATGTGGAGCGGTACAGATTATTTTGTCTTCTATCAAAGGGAGATCAATGGTAAAACCATCTTTTTCTAGTTGAGTTTTATAGGTCGTTAGCCATTCTAGAATTTCAAAAGGATCATTAGAAGCACTTGTTTCAAATAATAAGGTGCTATTTGTTTTTAAGCCTTTGGTAAGTAGTAAGTCAATAATTTCTTGCTCTGCTTCAGGATTTCTTTTGGTTTGAATAATCTGTATTTCATCATTTTCAAAAGATACATCAGAGCTTATTTTTTTTGCACTATTGTAATCAAAAGAGACAGTATCATAATCAAAAGTAATTTTGGCTACATAAATTCCTTGAATAAAATCTTGAATAACTTCTAAACTATAAGATGTTATTTCTTGATAAGTTGTAATATCAAAACCATGAGTAATAACATCTACATTTTTGATTATAGGAATAATTACTTTTTCTAAGTATATCTTAACATGTTTTTGTGCAATAGTAATTTTTTCTTTATCAAAAAAAGGTTTTAATTTATTGGCATTCAGACTTTCTATTTGATAGATGCATTTATTTACAATAATCCAAGAAGGTGCATTGAGTAATATTTGGATATTATGATCTTTAGGTATTATAGGAGTACTTTTGTTTTTTAAAGAAAAAGCATATTCAATACCTTCTTCTGTCTTGGTGAATTCCAAAATAGGCCCAAGCACAGTATCACCAATATCTAATCTATGATTTTGAAAAGGGTCTTTTCTTTGTGCGTTATAACATATTTGATATTGATTTTTAATAATAATAGAGTAGAAAGTAGCTAGTTTTTTACTCACATAATTGAGGATGACTTCTTTTATTTTTGAATCCTGTAATAATTCAGATAGTTTTGGTTTTTTCCTTCTCTTTGCAGGAGAGAATTGTTGTTCTAGTGTGTTTATTTTAAGGCTAGAACAGATATCTAATAACTCCTCATGTGGAGTCTCTCTGAATGGTATTTTATAGCTTTCCAAAGTTTGAGGAGTGGCCTGTTTTTCTACATAACCAAGGCGTTCTTCTGTAACAGGTACGATATATGCTTCTGGTACGGGGGGAAGTTGAGCAAGATTATGATTAACAAGGTTATAACAAATGCAAAAAGAATCCATGATAAAGGAAAATAGGTTTGTTTAGTATTAGGTTAGGTTTTGATATAACTAAAGATACGTTACTTATTTTGTTTCACGCAAAATCGAGAATTATATAAGGAATATTCCTTATATAATTCTCGATTTTTATAAAGTAATAACTTTTATTTTTTTAAATCACTACAGATTTAGAAACAAAATCAATAACAGTTTGAGTGATGTAATTGATTTGTTCGTTATCTAACTCAGTATGCATTGGTAGTGAGATTACTTCTTTTACCAATTGATTTGTTATAGGAAAATCAGATTCATTATATCGTGTATCTTGATACGCCTTTTGACTGTGTAGTGGTATAGGGTAGTATACTCCACAAGGAATATTATTATCATTAAGATGTTTTGCAAGTGCATCTCTGTCAATATTCTTTATTCTTAATGTATATTGATGAAATACATGGGTGTCATCTGTACCAATAATTTCTGGTGTAATAATATTTTCTTGTCCAGCAAGAGCTGCATTGTATTTCTTTGCCGCTTCTCTACGAGCATTGTTGTATGTATCGAGATTAGGAAGCTTAGCTCTCAAGACTGTTGCTTGTATAGAGTCTAATCTAGAGTTTACTCCAACAACATCATGATGATATCTTTTGTACATACCGTGATTAACTACTCCTCGTATAATATGTGCAAGATCATCGTCGTTGGTAAAGATTGCTCCACCATCTCCATAACATCCTAAGTTTTTTGAAGGGAAGAATGAAGTTGAAGCAACGTGACCTATAGCACCAGTTTTGGTGACTGTACCATTTTTAAAATGATAATTAGCCCCTATCCCTTGTGCATTATCTTCTATCACAAATAAGTTATGCTCATTGGCAATATCCATGATTACATCCATATTGGCAGGTTGTCCAAATAAGTGAACAGGTACTATTGCCTTTGTTTTTGGAGTAATAGCTTTTCTAATAGCTTCTGGATCAATATTAAAAGAAGTAGGGTCTACATCTACCAATACTGGGGTGAGTTGTAAAAGAGCAATTACCTCTACTGTTGCAGCAAATGTAAAATCAGCGGTAATTACTTCATCCCCAGGTTGCAATCCAAGTCCCATCATTGCAATTTGCAAAGCATCTGTACCATTTGCACAAGGGATCACATGTTTTACACTCAAATATTCTTCTAATTCTTTTTGAAAACTATGTACCTCAGGACCATTAATGAATGCTGTGGATTGTATTACATCAAGAATAGATGCATCTATGCGCTCTTTAATTTGTTCATATTGACCCTTGAGGTCAACCATTTGTATCTTCTTCATAAATGTTTTATTGTAACCTCACGAAAATACAAAATATTGCTACTATAGCCAATGTAATTTTAGATAAAAGAAATGTATTTTAGCAGTTCATAAAAATTATTCTTTTTGAGCTTTTTATATAACATCTTTATTGCACTATTTAATAGGATACTTCCTGTGATTGGATTATTGAGCCCTAAGCTCAAATTATTTGTAAACGGAAGGAAAATAGTTTTTGAAACCTTAAACAAACATTTTCCCGCACAAGATAAAGTCATCTGGTTTCATTGTGCATCTTTAGGAGAATATGAACAAGGAGTACCAGTTATGGAGGCATTAAAGAAAAAATATCCCAATCATAAATTGGTGGTAACTTTTTTTTCTCCTTCTGGTTATGAGATAAAAAAGAAAAGTACATTGGCTGATGTTATAGTATACTTGCCTATAGATACCAAAGCAAATGCAAGACGTTTTATACAATTGATAAATCCTGAGCTGGCAGTATTTGTAAAGTATGAATTTTGGCCTAATTATCTCAAAACATTAAAAGAAAATAATATTCCTGCAATATTCATATCAGCAGCCTTTAGAGAAAATCAAGCTTTTTTTAAGTGGTATGGCGGTTTTATGAGGAGTGCACTAAAAACTGTAGACCATTTCTTTGTTCAGGATAAAATATCTGAAAGATTATTAAATGAACAACATTTTTCTAATGTGACTTTGAGTGGGGATACGCGTTTTGACCGTGTGTCGCATCAAATTGAGATGGATAATCACGTAGATTTTATTTCTGAATTTATTGATGGGAGGCTTTGTGTAGTGCTAGGGAGCTCATGGCCTGAAGACGAAAAGGTGTTTTTGGATTATATGAATACAACTTCTGAGGGTGTTTGTTTTATTATTGCTCCTCATGAAATAAAAGATACGGGTATTAATGCACTGAAACAGCAGATCAAAAGAAAAACAGTTTTATATTCTGAAAAAAATGGTGTTACCCTCAAAAATTATGATGTGTTTATAATGAACACTATAGGGTATTTGTCTAGAGTCTATAGTTATAGTGATATAGCATATGTTGGTGGAGCTATGGGAACAGGAGGGTTACATAATATTTTAGAGCCCGCTACTTTTGGGGTTCCTATTATAATTGGTAAGAATTTTGAAAAGTTTAGAGAAGCAAAGCAACTTCAAAAATTAGCAGGGTTATTTTCAGTTGCAAATGCAGATGAATATACTCAAACTATGAATAAGCTTGTTGCAGATAAAAAATTCAGAGAGAAAACGGGGATGATAGCTGGGCATTTTATCAACAGTAATACAGGAGCTACCTCATTAATTGTTGACTATCTCAATACTAAGATAAATGATTAATTATCTATTCGCTTTTTTAATAAAACAATTATTTATTGCTCATTACCATTAGGAGTGTCTTCATTTTGGTATAAATTGTCATTTATACTAGTGTTTTTTAAAGTAATTTTAGAAAGATCTATTTCAAAATTATCCTTGTTGTTTTTGATATTGGTATTGATAAATGATATGATATCAGAGTTGCCTGATCTGGAGATAAAAATAAAGTCTTGATCTGCTCCATCATTATTGATGATTTCACAATTTTGAAAAGAAATCCCCAAGTTATTGTTTGGCTTCTCAAAATTGATAAAAGAAAGAAGCGTGTTGTTTTGGATTTTGCAGTCAGAAAATTTTAAAACAGAATTAATAGGAGTGCCTTTTGGTTTTTTGATTCCTAAAATAGCGGTAGCGTTATTATGAAGGAAAGCACTATTGTGAAATTGAATAGGTTGTAGTGTGTTTTGTTCTTCAAGAATGTTTTCTTGCTGTAGTTTGACTAATGTACCATGATCATTTTCATATAGCATACTGTTTTCAACCATAACACCATTGGAGTTGTGTATTGTGATGACATCACCAGAAGTATTATAAAATTTACTTTTATAGAATTTAATATTATTAGAATTTGTTACCAATGCCCCTAAAGCACCAGACCCATCAAACTCAGTATTCATAAAGGTAGTGTTTTTACATTCTTGCAGAGTAAGGATAAATCCCTGTTGACTATTTTTATTACCTTTTTTATGTTGAAAATTAAACCCATCAACAGTAAAGTTTGTACAATTTGTACAAGAGAATAAGTTTTTATGTATTTTTTTTGCAATAAATAGTACTTGTTTTCCGACACTTCTTAAAGTTAGGTTTTTGTAGTCATGAAGTTGTAGACTTCCAGACTCAGAAAAAGTATAATGTCCTATTGCTGCGTCTTTATTAAAATCTTCTGACCCAGAAAATTCTTTATAGTAGTGATCAAAATTTAATGTATCTGTTTCTATCAAAATTACTTTGTTAGAAGACAGTGCATCTAGAAATTCCCATTCGTTTTTTATAGAAACATAGGCCTGAGCATTTGTTTGTTTCTCTTTTTGGTCATAATTAACAAAGCTGTCAAAAATATATCCAGATATATTAGATATAGAATTGGGTAACGCATAGTTAATTTTTAACCATTGTCCATACGTATTCTGAATAGTATCGAGGGGAATTTTTTCAAATTTCCCTGTTTGTAATGTTACCTGTACTTTTTCTTTTGGAACCAAAGTTCCTATTTTTAGAGAATCGATAGATGGATGATTCCATACAGAAATTTCATTTTTTGAAGATACGATTGCTTCAAAAATAGCAGGGTCGTTAGGAATGATATTTTCCTCATCTTGTAAAAAGTCTTCTTCCTGTTTTACTACTTCGTTATTATCTTTAGTTTTTTCTTTTTTTCCGCAAGAAAAAATACTACTACATAAAAGGGTAATAAGGATGACTTTTTTCATCTGTTTGTATTTCGTTTTATTGTTTTATAGAATTCGTATATTCTATTTCTTACAAGCTTACTATGAGTTTGTAATCAAGTATTCTATACAGTCACTGCCTCATTAAAATATCTTCTAAAAGGTAGCATTTCTTTATAAACTGTGATTATTCTGTCTGTAAAATCAGCTTTAAGTATATCTTTTTTAGTCAATGGGTGAATTACCGCAAATGTTCTATGTCGTAGTAAATCTATATGTTTATGATCAGCAGTATATCCTTTTGGCGCCTTTTTTAGAGTGTCTTTGCCAGTATACATTTCTCCAAAAGTTTGTTTGAAGCTTTTTTTGTTCAATATTTTCACCAATTCTTCACCATTATAATCAATAGCTTCACGAATGCTACTGAGCATTTTTTGATCAGGTTTCCAATATCCACCAGCAAGCTCAGATTCATTAATTCCTATTTGAATATAAAAATCTCCTTGTTTAGTACGTTGATCTAATCCAGCGGCAAAATGATCTTTGTATACTGGTCTGTTTGGATGAAAAAGTAAATTGTTGTTGATACGATTGATTCCTTTTCTACCCGAGGTAGGGTAATAGTTAGGGTCAATTGCAGCGAATTTTGAATCTAATTCATCTAGCCATTGTATAAAAGAGTTGCGGATGGTTTGATATCGTTTTCTATTGGCATCCATCCATTCTTTGTGATTATTATTTTGTAAATCTTGAAGAAACAGAAAGAGTGCATTAAAATCCATAAGAAATTCAAAGATTAGAAAAGCCCATTTAGTTCGGCATCAATACGGTTTATTATATTTCCAAGGTCCTCTGGGTTGTCCAGAAAATTAATATTGTCTACATCAACAATCAGAAGATTTCCTTTATCATAATCATGAGCCCACGCTTCATAACGCTCATTAAGTCTACTTAGATAGTCTATGCTTATGGTATTTTCATAATCACGACCACGTTTATGAATTTGATTAACAAGATTAGGAATGCTACTTCTAAGGTAAATTAATAAATCAGGGCCTTCTACTACATTTTCCATAAGATCAAAGAGAGATCTGTAGTTCTCAAAATCTCGATTGGTCATAAGGCCCATCGCATGAAGGTTTGGAGCAAAGATATAAGCATCTTCATAAATGGTTCTATCTTGTATTATATCTTTTCCGCTTTCGCGAATATCAAGTATTTGCCTAAAACGACTATTGAGAAAATAAATCTGAAGATTAAAAGACCAACGCTCCATTTTGTTATAGAAATCTTCTAAGTAAGGGTTTTCTAATACGTCTTCAAAATGAGCTTCCCATTTATAGTGTTTAGCAAGTAATCGAGTTAATGTTGTTTTTCCTGCTCCAATATTTCCAGCTATCGCTATGTGCATAGTTGATTGTTTTTCCTAAGGTGTTTGTGTAAAAAAATGTATATCACAGTTCGAGGGTAAATATACTAGATTTTCTGAGTAACATAAAAAAGGATGGATAAAGAATTTTATAATGATAGCTTAAATTTTGCCAGATTGATGCAGAGAGTATATATGTAATGATTTTTAATGTAGCTTTTAATATTAATCTCGTAATATAAATTAAAGATGTATTGCTTTTTTGATATTTGATGTAAGGTTTTAATGTGTTACAGAAGAAGTGAGTGTAATTATTGTTTAGATGATTACGACATACACTATGTAATTTAAAAAAAAATGAGAATGAATATATGTAAAATTGTAGGGTTTGTTTTTATAATATGTCTAATGTCTTGTAATCAAAACCAGAACGGCGCGTCTAAAGAGAAACAAATAAATTTGAAACAGGATATGGAAATTACTAAAGCACAGGGTGTAATAACAAAAATAAGTTCAAAAAGTTTTGAAGATACATATAATACATTGGTAGAGATTATTACCAATAATCCCAACTTGAAAATCATTGCTCAGCTAGATCATCAGGTTAACGCTGGAAAAGTAGATTTAAAACTAAATCCAACGCGAATAATCTTATTTGGAAATCCTAAATTGGGAACTCCTCTGATGCAAAACGCTCAAATAATAGGGCTGGATTTACCTCAAAAGATTTTGGTGTGGCAAAATGATGAAGGAGTTGTGCATGTGTCATATAATGATCCTGAGTTTTTAAAAGTTCGATATGATATTACAGGAAACAAAGAGGTTTTGGCAACGGTAGCCAAAGCGCTGAACACAATAACAGATAAAACTATTGGACTATAAGTTTTATCCATTTTAAGAATTGAATTAGCCTCAATTTAAACTAAAAGCCCTTTTAAAATAATTTTTTTATTTTGAAAGGGCTAATTTTGAAGTTTTACTTTTATAGGCCCTCCACTCGATACATAACTTCCTCCTACCTCGTCTATATTAATATTTAACTCTTGATCAGTACTGATAGTAGAGAGGTCTACTTTGAGTTTATCATAAGTATCGATATTTTTAAGATTTACATCAATTTCATCAGAATTACTCAATTTTACTGTAATAGAACCATCATCATTAATTGGTATGATTCCATAATTTGTTGTTGAGGTACTATTTGCGTGTGCCTTGGGGATAATATCAGTATCTCGTATTACTATAATAACAAGGCAAATAGCAATAATGCTTATTACAAATTTGGTATATGTATCAGTTTTCATAAAATATAGTTTTTGGTTTATCAAAGAGCATCAATAAAGATACCAAATTGGATATTAGAGAAGAAAAAAAGATATTTGGAAATTATTTTTTTTGGATATAAACACTAATAATTCTTATAATCAATTATCCCCGTTAAGTAGTAGGGGGTAGAGTACATGTTTTGAACAATAATAGATGTGCAGTAAATATAAATCACTTCATTTTAAGGGTATAGCGTCTAATGAATTCTTTGTAATTAGAAGTTTTAAAGAGTTCTATTTAGATTTGTTATAAATAACTTGTGCAGTCCATGACAACTAGATATTTTTGTTTGAAATTTATTGTTTAAATTAAGATTAAATAAATATAATGAAATATCAATTGTCAATCTTATTATTGATGCTAAGTAGTTTAGCATTTTCTCAGAATGGTATCATAAATGGTATCATTACTGATAATACACAAACTCCGCTTATAGGAGTAAACGTTTCTATAAAAAATACAAGTATAGGAACACAGTCTAATGAAAATGGAATTTTTGAAATCAATTCTGTCGAAAGCGGAGATTATATACTATCTATATCGTATTTAGGTTTCAAAAATCGTGAGGTATCAATCTCAATTTCAGATAATCAAAACTTAGATTTAGGAAAAATAATTTTATATGAAGGAAATGAAATTCTTGGAGAAGTAGTTATTGAAGGAAAAAGAATCAATAAATTTTCAAGAAAAAATACCGCTTATGTTTCTAAACTTCCTTTAAAGGATATTGAAAATTCACAAGTGTATAGTACGGTAACAAATGACCTTTTAAAATCTCAGGTAGTTACTAATTTTGATGACGCATTAAAAAATGCAGTTGGTGTTGATAAGTTATGGGAGTCAACTGGTCGTGGAGGTGATGGAGCAGGATATTATTCATTAAGAGGCTTTTCTGTTCAACCACAATTGGTAAATGGATTACCTGGATTAACAAACGGAACAATAAATCCTGCAAATATAGAGCGTATTGAGGTTTTAAAAGGACCGTCAGCTACCTTGTTTGGGAATGCAGTAAGTTCTTATGGAGGACTTATCAATGTGGTTACAAAAAAACCATATGTAGGTGCAGGTGGAGAGCTTTCTTATACTTCTGGAACATATGGATTTAACCAAATAATCGGAGATTTTAATACAGCATTGAGTAAAGATGACAATCTATATTTCAGATTAAATACAGCATATACAACAGAGCAAAGTTTTCAAGATGCAGGTTTTAGAAAATCATTTTTTGTAGCACCATCATTATCCTATAAAGTAAATAATAGGCTTTCTTTTTCTTTTTATGCAGAAATTACACAAGCAGAACAAACCAATCCTACCTTTTTGTTCTTAAATAGACGTGCATCAACAGAATCAAGAAATTTGGATGAATTAGGGTATAATCCTAAATTATCTTTTACGAGTAATGATTTGACGTTAAAAAACCCTAATCAAAATTATAGGGTAGAAATGGACTATAAGTTATCGGATGCTTGGAAATCACAAACCTTGCTTTCAAAAAGTGCAACTTCTACAAAAGGATACTATTCTTATCTATTTGATCGTCTTACTTTGGGTAACGATACTTTTTCTCGTTTTATCAATAAGCAAAACTCAAATACTCAAACTACAGATATTCAACAAAATTTTATAGGTGATTTTAAGATTGCTTCATTAAGGAATAGGGTGGTTATTGGTTTAGACTATTTTAATGCAACAGAAATAGACAATAGCACTGGATACGCATTTTATGGCAATGTAACTCCTCAAGGAGGAGTTAGTGGAGATCACCCGTCTACAACAGAGATAGAAACAGATGTGTTTCCGCTTTCAGCTTCTGGAGTTGATGCTGCTTTGGCATCAACAGGAATTAGTAATATAAAAACCAAATACCATATTTATAGTTTATATGCTTCTGATGTAGTGAATATAACCAGTAATCTTTCTGCAATGGTGGGTCTGCGATTGGATGTGTTTGATAATGAAGGAGATTTAGCCGATCTAGAAGATGATTATGATCAAACTACATTATCTCCAAAATTTGGATTACTGTACCAACCTATTAAAGATAAATTATCAGTTTTTGCAAATTATCAAAATGGGTTTACTAATGTAAAACCACAATTAGTGGGTGACCCTGAAGAAGGACCACAAACATTAAAAACATTTACCCCTGAGCAGGCAAATCAATTAGAATTTGGTGTAAAAGCAAATCTGTTTAATAATAGATTAAATGCGACAATAAGTTATTATGATATTAAAGTCACAGATCAAGTAATTACAGATCCATCATCACCATTCAATAAAATTCAAGGAGGAGAAAGGGTGAGCAAGGGTGTTGAGATTGAAATTAATGCAAATCCGATTAAAGGATTAAATATAAGAGCTGGTTATAGTAATAATGATAGTGAAACTACAAAGTCTGATAATGATGAAATTTTAAATAGAAGACCACTTGGTGCTGGGCCAGAAACACTTTACAATTTTTGGGCGAATTATGAATTTCAAGAAGGAACCCTCAGTGGATTTGGTCTTGGTTTAGGATTTAATGGTGCAAGTGAGCGTTTTGCTATAAATTATGTCTCTACAGGTGAGTTTGTTTTACCAAGTTATACTATTGCTAATGCTTCTGTTTTTTATCAGGCTAAAAAATATAGAATAAGCTTAAAACTTAATAATGCTTTTAATAAAGAATATTATAAAGGGTGGACAACTATAAATCCTCAAGCTCCAAGAGCTTTATTGGCAAATATTTCTTATAGATTTTAAGTATATATAGATAAATCTTATAAAAATATCGTAAAAGATTAAATGTCTTCACAAATGATAACTTGTGAAGACATTTTCTTTTTAAACTTTGGATAAGTTTAAATTGTTTTTTAATGTTGTGCTCTTGTTTGTGTAGTGTGATTTTATCTTGTAATTATTTGATTTACAAATGAAGAAAGACTTTGTGGGTAATGGATTAAAGAGAGAAGTGATACACATTTAAGCAATATATAGATAGTAAATTCGTTTTAAAGACGACCTAACCAAAGACCACAATAATGAGTACACCTGCGAATCGGTTGCATTTTTTGGATGCAATACGAGCATTTGCAATTTTAATGATGCTTCAGGGGCATTTTGTGCATTGCCTTTTGGGGAATGTATATCGTGATCAAAATAGTTTTGGCTATACTTTTTGGGAGTATTTTAGAGGAATGACGGCTCCAACTTTTTTTACAATAACAGGTTTTATATTTACCTATTTGTTGCTAAAACAAGAAAAAGTAGGGATTGATAATCCTAGAGTAGTCAAAGGAATAAAACGAGGAGTTAAGGTTATTTTTTATGGCTATTTATTGCGATTAAGTTTTTATGATGTTATAAATGGTACAATAAACCCTTCTTTCTTTTATATAGATGTTTTACAGTGTATTGGCGCTTCGTTGTTATTATTGATCGCAGTATATTTAGTTTTTTATAATAAGAATCAGATATTATTTCAGAATATAATTTTATGTATAGGTGTTATGGTATTTCTTCTTCAGCCTATATATGGTAGTTATTCATTAGATTTTTTCCCAAAAACAATAGCTAATTATTTCACAGATAGAAATGGTTCTGTTTTTACTTTATTTCCATGGTTTGGATATGTGTGTTTTGGGAGCTTTGTAGCCAGTCTCTTTTTAAAGTTTAAAGAATATAAAAGGTTTTATTCATACGCAATATTGATTCTTTTAAGTATTGGAGTGGTATTGGTTTTTAGTTCTTCGTCTATATTGATGTTGTTATATGATGTTACAGGTATAGTTGTTTTTAAATCCGTGGCTTATAATAATTTCTTATTTATAAGATTGGGGAACGTATGTGTGCTTTTTTCTATATTTATTATGATAAGAAAATATTTTGGTAATAAGGTGATCAGTATGATAGGAGGAAAAACCTTGCCTATTTATATAATTCATTTTTTTGTATTATACGGTAGTTGGTTTGGGTTAGGGCTTAATAGTTTCTTTTATCGTAGTCTAACACCAATGCAGGCTTTTGTGGGCGCTATATTATTTGTGATTGGGGTTTGTGTATTGGTTTTGCAGTATTATAAGCATGAGAAAGAGCTAATGATATTAATATATCGTTTGTGGGGTAAAGTAAATAAGATGTTTAAGAAGGTATTGCCAGAAAGTTGCCTGTTATTTATTGATGGAGTGGTTCGTAGGTATAGAAGTATACGGTTTGTAAAGCGATGAATTTTTTTTCTTCTGCAGTACGGTATTAATTTGAAAATCAGTATATTATACTTGTCTAATTAATACTTGTTTTGTCATGTCAACAATAAAATCATTAAACAAATGGGCTAATGCGCATACGTATTACCCTTTAGATTTATTACGAATCGCTTTAGGAGTCTTTTTATTTATAAAAGGAATAGATTTTATAAGTAATAGCCAGATTCTTGTGGATTTAATCAAACCTGTTCAGAGTCTTGCTGGTTCTGTTATTATTATGCATTATGTTGCTCCTGCACATTTAATCGGGGGAATACTTATTTCTTTTGGGTTATTAACGAGGTGGTCTGTAGCAGCTCAGCTTCCATTGTTAATAGGAGCTGTACTTATTAATTTTTTTGGAGAAATGAATATTGCAAACCTTACTATTGCTAGTGTAGTTCTAATGCTGTGCTTATTTTTTTTATTATATGGATCAGGAAAACATTCTGTTGATTACTATTTAAAAATGCAACAATAAAATTGTTGTAATTATAACCAACAGAATGTCTCTTTATCATTTTTTATAAGAAAATACTTACCATGCTGATAAGCGAGATTCTTTTGTGCGGTCATTCCTGTGATTTGGAATGTCTAAGTATATAGTGTCCATTTTTTTGTAGGCATGTATATTCTGCTTAGAAGCTCTTTTCTTATTTTTTTTGAGTTGCTTTTTGATTTTTTGCCACTCTTTTTTGCTGTAAAACTCTTTACCTTTCTTTTTGATAGGAGTTTGTACAACTAGCAGTCGATCTGCAGATGACATTGTTTCTGTACTATATTGTTCTTCAATGATTTGATTGTCAATAGTTTTTACAGAAGTTAGGTCGTATTCAAAGTCTTGACCAAAAGACATACCGCAGATTAAACAAAAAGCGATAAGTATTGTGAGTTTTAATTTCATTTCCCAGAATTTTGATGCATTATTATAACGAATCATTATACATTAAAATTGTAAAAAGACATATCAAAACTATTTTCCCATTAATATAGATATGTTGTTTTCCTTGCTATAAGGAATGGGATAAATGTACTGATAATACTTGGGTTTTTCCTACGGAAAAACCGCATTTTTTCAATGTACCTTTCATAAATTCGATAAAAAACTAATTAAATCAGATGAAATGAATCTTTATAATTTAAAGGTTTTTTTAACCTCATCTACATAGTCTAATTTTTCCCAAGTAAAAAGCTCAACTTCTTTTTCGATTTTACCAGAATATGGGCTTTCAAAAACTTTGGTAATTGTCTTTGACTCTTTACCCATATGGCCATATGCTGCAGTTTCTTGATAAATTGGATTGCGTAGTTTGAGTCGTTTTTCGATAGCAGCAGGGCGCATATCAAAAATTTGAGCTACTTTTTCAGCAATTTCTCCATCAGTTAACCCTAGAGTACTTGTGCCATAAGTATCAACAAAAATAGAAGTAGGTTCAACTACACCAATTGCATATGATACTTGTACCAATACTTCGTTTGCTACACCAGCAGCTACAAGGTTTTTGGCAATATGTCTAGAAGCATATGCGGCAGACCTATCTACTTTACTAGGGTCTTTACCAGAGAAAGCACCTCCTCCATGAGCTCCTTTGCCACCATAAGTATCAACAATAATCTTTCTTCCTGTAAGACCAGTATCACCATGAGGACCACCTATTACAAATTTACCAGTAGGGTTAATGTGGTATGTGATTTGATCATTAAATAATTGCTGAACATATTCTGGTAACTGTGCAATTACTCTAGGGATCAATATAGAAATAATGTCATTTTTTATTTTATTCAACATAATTTCATCATCATTATCAAAATCATCATGCTGTGTAGATACAACGATAGCAACAATTCGTTGCGGTATGTTGTCATCACTGTATTCGATTGTTACTTGGCTTTTTGAATCAGGCCGTAAATAAGGGATTTCTTTTCCTTCACGTCTTAATTTTGCTAGTTCAATTAGTATTTTATGAGAAATATCAAGTGCCAATGGCATGTAATTCTCTGTTTCTTTAGTAGCATATCCAAACATCATTCCTTGATCACCAGCTCCTTGTTCTTCTTTGGATTCTCTATCTACACCTTGATTTATATCTTGTGATTGCTCGTGAATAAGAGAAATTACACCACAAGAATCACCACTGAATTGATATGCTCCTTTGGTATATCCAATGGTATTTATCACTTCTCTTGCGATATGTTGTACATCGAGATATGTTTTTGATTTTACTTCTCCTGCGAGAACTACTTGACCAGTAGTTACCAAAGTTTCACATGCAACTTTGGAATCTTTATCAAAAGCTAAAAAATTATCTAATAGTGCGTCACTGATTTGATCCGCTACTTTATCTGGGTGTCCTTCAGATACACTTTCTGAAGTAAATAAATATGCCATTTGTTGTTGTTTTATAAGAGAATGCTTAGACGCGATTGCGATGAGAAGCTTTCGACAAAATGTTATTAAATCGAGCTGCTTTAGCATTTTTATAATGATATGCTTACGGTGTGTGTTATAAACTGGTAAGGCATAGCATTTTGGGTTGCAATCAGTCAAATCTTTCCCTAAAATGTTTTGGCAAAGGTAAAAAAAATGACAATATTAAAAAGTATTTAACGTATCATTAATTATTTGAAAAAAGAGAGGTGATTTTGTTTTTCACAAAATAATTTTTGGAAGAAAGATCTTTGTATTAAAAAATAATTACTAGATTTGCCCCGAAGTTTCTTATACATATTAGTAAGTTATTAAGAAAGGTGGAGGGAATAGACCCTGTGAAACCTTAGCAACCCTTTATATTTAAAGAAGGTGCTAAATTCTATCTCGATTATTCGAGAGAAGATAACTCGATACAATTATTCTTTTTGTAATTGTCGCTTTCCTTTCTTATTAATTTTCTTTAAAACAAACACAACGCAGAGAAGTGTTCGATGTATTTGAATTTATTTTAAAAATTTAAAATAGAAAATTATGAGTACCCAAAAATTTGCAACAGAAGCTTTGCATGCAGGCCATGACGTATCTGCCAACGGAGGAACCAGAGCAGTACCTATATATCAGACAACATCCTATGTTTTTAATAATTCTGATCATGCCGCTAATTTGTTTAATTTGTCTGAGCCAGGATTTATTTATACTAGACTAAATAATCCTACAAATGATATTTTAGAGCGACGTCTCGCTGCATTAGAAGGTGGTATAGGTGCGGTAGTAACCTCATCAGGAACAGCAGCAATAAATACAGCCTTGCTTACTCTATTAAAAACAGGTGACCATATTGTAGCTTCAAGTAGTTTGTATGGGGGGACTTATAATCTGTTGAATGTAACACTACCAAGATTTGGAATTACGACAACATTTGTCGATCCTTCAAACCCTGAAAGTTTTAAAGAAGCTATACAAGAAAATACACGTGCAATTTTTGTTGAATCTTTGGGGAATCCTAAATTGGATGTTCTGGATTTGAAAGCTATCTCATCTATAGCAAAAACATCTAAGATCCCTTTTATTGTTGATAATACAGTTGCTACCCCTGCATTGCTAACTCCTATTGAGTATGGTGCCAATATTGTAATTCATTCACTTACAAAATATATAGGTGGTAATGGAACATCACTTGGAGGAGCAATTATAGACGCAGGAACTTTTGATTGGTCTAGTGGAAAATTTGCTGAGTTTACAGAACCTTCTCCTGGGTATCATGGGTTGGTATATCATGAAGCATTAGGAGCTGCGGCTTTTATTGCAAAAGTAAGAATAGAAGGATTGCGAGATTATGGGGCTGCATTAAGTCCATTTAATGCATTTCAGATTTTACAAGGTTTAGAAACATTAGAAATTAGAGTGCAGAAACATAGTAAAAATGCACTAGAACTTGCGCAATGGTTAAAAAAACAAGATGAAGTGAGTTGGGTGAAATATCCTGGACTAGAAGATGATGCTTATTATACATTGGCACAGAAATATTTGCCAAAAGGGCAAAGTGGGATTATTACGTTTGGAATAAAAGGGGGTTTTGAATCAGCCAAAACAATTGCAGATGAAACAAAAATATTTTCATTATTAGCAAATATAGGAGACTCAAAATCATTGATCATTCATCCTGCAAGTACAACGCATCAACAATTAGATCCTGAACAGCAAAAATCAACAGGAGTTACACAAGACTTAATAAGGTTATCTGTAGGGTTAGAAGATATAGAAGATCTAAAAGAAGATTTGAAAACAGCTTTTTCTAAAGTGAAAGTCGGGATTTAATAAGCGAAAACGCCTTCTTGTTTGTAACAAGAAAGGCCAGATAAAACAATACTGTCTTTGAATAATCTTAAAAAGAAACTATAAATAATGCTTCAGAAACTAGATATCTTAAATTTTACTACAATAAAAGGAGAGTGTATTAGTGAAATTCCTTTGACATATGAATTGTTTGGAGTACCACTGTATCAAGCCCCAATAGTATTGGTAAATCACGCCCTTACAGGAAACTCTACAGTATGTGGAGAGGATGGTTGGTGGAGTGGTTTGATAGGGCAAGGCAAATGTATTGATACCAATAAGTATACTGTTTTGTCATTTAACATCCCAGGAAATGGATATGACGGAAAACAAGAGAATCTAATAGAAGAGTATAAGAGATTTAATGCAAGAGATATAGCTTCTATATTTTCTCAAGGGTTAAAGGTGTTAGAAATTGATCAGTTGTATGCAGTAATAGGAGGATCTGTAGGAGGGGGGATTGCTTGGGAATTAGCATCCTTGAACCCTACTTTGATTACTCACTTGATACCAGTAGCAACCGATTGGAAATCAACAGACTGGTTGAAAGCCAATTGTTTGGTGCAAGAACAGATATTATTGAATTCTCAAAATCCTGTTTATGATGCAAGGCTACATGCTATGTTGATGTATAGATCACCAGAATCATTTAGAAGTAAATTTGAGCGTAGTTATAATGAAGAAAAAGATATGTACAATGTAGAAAGTTGGCTATTACATCATGGTGAAAAATTAAATGGCAGATTTGCACTTTCTGCTTACAAAGAAGTGAATTATATCTTAGCTAATATTGATATTACAAAAGGAAGAGGAAGTTTTGAAGAAGTAGCAAAAACAATACAGTCAAACATTCATATCATAAGTGTAGATTCTGATATGTTTTTTACAGCAAATGAAGATAAAATTACGTTTGAAAAACTAAGACGAATAAAACAAAATGTGACACACAGTATTGTAAATTCTGTTCATGGTCATGATGCATTTTTGATAGAATTTAAACAATTAAGTGCCTTGTTGAAAGAGGTGTTTTAAAGAAAGAAAAAAGATGAAAATTTTAAAATTTGGAGGAAGATCATTGGCAAACGGAAAAGGAATTCGTGCCGTGATAGATATAATAGAAGAAAAAGTTAAGAAAGGAGAAAGAATCGCTGTGGTGCTTTCTGCTAGAGGAAGTACTACAGATGAACTCGAAGAGATTCTTGAAAAAGCAGTTAATAATGAAAGCTATCAAGAACAACTAGACGCATTTAAGGAATATCAAACAGCTGATTTTTTGGGGATAGATTTTTCTCAAGAGTTTGATACATTAGATAAGCTTTTTGAAGGGGTTTCTCTTTTAGGAGACTATAGTAAGAGAATAAAAGATCAAGTGTTGTCACAGGGTGAAGTTATTTCTGCTAAATTGATAACACATATCCTTAAAGAAAAAAATATTAATGCTCATTTTGCAGATAGTAGATCTTTGATTGTTACAGATGGTCAATTTGGAGATGCGTTGCCTTTGGATAAGCTTTCTAAAGAGAATGTGGTGAGTCATTTTGAGAAGTATAATGGAACTACAGTAAATATAGTTACTGGTTTCATAGCTTCCAATACCAAGAATGAGACAACAACCTTAGGAAGAAACGGAAGTAATTATACCGCTTCATTACTAGCAAATTACCTAGACGCAGAAGAGTTGCAAAATTTTACTCATGTAAATGGGATTTATACAGCTAATCCTGATTTGGTTCCTAATGCAAAAAAGATAGAGAAGCTGTCGTTTACAGAGGCGAATGAATTAGCTTATTTTGGAGCTAATATTTTGCATGCAAAAACAATTATTCCTTTGATAGAAAAGAATATACCTCTTAGAATCTTGAATACGTTTGATCATAAAAATGAAGGAACACTTATTACTTCTGAGGTCAATGAGAAGGGGATCAAATCGCTTTCTGTCTTAGAGAATGTAGCTTTGATAAATCTTGAAGGAAGAGGACTGTTGGGTAAAGTAGGAGTAGATGCTCGAATATTTAAAGCATTAGCACATAAAAATATCAATGTTAGTATTATTTCTCAAGGTTCATCAGAAAGAGGAATTGGTTTTGTTGTAGAAGCAGATAAGGCAAAAGAAGCAAAAACGATACTGGAGCAGGAATTTGAATCAGATTTTTATAAGCGAGACGTTAGTGGTATAACAATAGAAAAAGAAGTTTCTGTGATATCTATTATCGGGCAAGATTTGAGTAATTTTCATAAACCGTATAATGCACTTATTAAGAATCAGGTTATTCCATTACTGTTTAATAATACAGTCACGGGTAAAAATGTAAGTTTGGTAGTGCAAAAAAAACAATTGCATCGAGCTTTGAATGTTATTCATGGTGAGATTTTTGAAATTTCTAAAAAAATAAATATTGCCATTTTTGGTCATGGGTTAGTAGGAGGGACTTTGGTAGATCAGATTTTGAAATCTGCAGAGCAAATTGAAAAACGAAAAAAGATCAATCTTAATATCTTTGCTGTCGCCAATTCCAGAAAAGCACTTTTGAATAAAAATGGAGTGAGTGAGCAATGGGAAAGTGATATTGTAGAAAAAGGAGTTTCTTATACAGTTGATGATATTATACAATACGCAGATGAGCATCACTTAGAGAATTTAATAGCAATAGATAATACCGCAAGTCAAGGTTTTACAGATAGCTATGTGCGTTTGGTAGCGCATGGTTTTGATTTGGTGTCATCGAATAAAGTAGCTAATACATTAAGTTTTGATTTTTATAAAAAGTTAAGAATAAGTTTAGAAGAAAATCAAAAACAATATTTGTATGAGACAAATGTTGGAGCAGGATTACCTTTGATCGATACGATCAAATTATTACATTTATCAGGAGAAAATATAACTAGAATCAAAGGTGTTTTCTCAGGATCATTAAGTTATTTGTTTAATACTTTCTCTATAGAGGATAGGCCCTTTAGTCAGGTTTTGCAAGAAGCAATTGATAAAGGGTTTACTGAGCCTGATCCTCGTGAAGATTTATGTGGGAATGATGTGGGAAGAAAATTGTTGATTCTCGCTAGAGAATTAGATTTGAGTAATGAATTTGAAGATGTTGTAATCCATAACTTAATCCCTGAACAATTGAGAGCAGGTGAAGCAAAAGAGTTTTTAGAAAAATTATCAGAATTAGATGAGGTGTTTCAAAAAATAAAAGAAGACCAAGAAGCAGATCATGTGTTGCGATATATAGGTGATCTTTGGGGAGATTTATCTCAAGAAAAAGGGAATCTTGATGTGAAATTGGTTTCAGTACCTCAAAGTAGTGCGTTAGGACAAGTAAAAGGATCCGACTCTATATTTGAAATTTATACCGAGTCTTATGGTGATCAACCAATAGTAATACAAGGAGCTGGTGCAGGAGCAGCAGTAACAGCAAGAGGTGTATTTGGAGATGTGCTACGATTAGCAGAAAAAGGATAGTATAAGGATCAGGTAAACCATCTATAAAAAATATAAACGAATGAAAATAGAACTCAAAAGAATAGACAATGATTATCATTTTGAATTAAAAAATGAAAGAGGGCACATAACTCATATCGATAGTACCGCCAAAGTGGGAGGTCATGATTTGGCACCAAGTCCAATGGAGTATGTGTTAATGGGGGTAGCTGGCTGTAGTGCAATTGATGTGATCTCAATACTCAAAAAACAACGGCAAGAAATTACTGATTATAGAGCAGAGGTAGATGGTAGTCGTGAAGAGATTGATGGAGCAAAACCATTTAAGAGTATTGTAGTTACAGTTTATCTTGAAGGGGATATTGTTCCTGCAAAAGCAAAAAGAGCAGCACAATTGTCGTTTGAGAAGTATTGCTCTGTATCAAAAACATTAGAACCTACTGCTACAATAGAGTATAAAGTAGTTGTTAATAATAAAGAAATATGAGTCTCGACAGTTCGAATTTTGAAACACAAGCTGTAAGAATCCAAGCAGATAAAACACAGTTTTTAGAACATTCAGTACCGATGTATTTGACATCAGGGTTTGTCTTTGAGGATTCTGAAGAAATGAGAGCTGCCTTTGCAGAAGAAAAAGAACGTAATCTCTATAGTCGCTTTAGTAACCCTAATACAACCGAATTTGTAGATAAGATGTGTAAATTAGAAGGAGCAGAAGATGGGTATGCATTTGCAACAGGTATGGCTGCAGTGTTCTCAACATTTGCTGCATTATTAGATGCGGGAGACCATATTGTTTCTGCTAGATCCGTATTTGGATCAACACATACTTTGTTTACAAAGTATTTTCCGAAATGGAATATCGAAACTAGTTATTTTAGAGTAGATGAAGTAGAAAAAGTAGAAAGCTTAATTCAACCCAATACAAAAATTATTTATGCAGAATCTCCAACAAATCCTGGGGTAGATGTGTTAGACCTTGAAGCTTTGGGGAAGATTGCAAAAAAGCATAACTTACTTTTGATTATTGATAATTGTTTTGCAACACCGTATCTGCAAAACCCAATAAAATTTGGAGCAGATCTGGTTATTCATTCTGCAACCAAATTAATTGATGGGCAAGGTAGAGTTTTGGGAGGAGTGACTGTAGGCAAAGCAGCATTGATACGGGAAATTTATTTGTTTTCTAGGAATACGGGCCCATCATTATCACCATTTAATGCCTGGATATTGTCAAAAAGTTTAGAAACATTAGCGGTTCGAGTAGATCGTCATTGTGAAAATGCATTGAAGTTAGCTACCTTTTTAGAAACACATCCTAAAGTAAATTGGGTGAAATACCCATTTTTAAAGTCACATCCACAATATGAAGTCGCAAAAAAGCAAATGAAGCAAGGGGGTAATATTGTTGCTTTTGAAGTAAAAGGAGGGGTGCAGGGAGGAAAAACATTTTTTGATAGTTTAGAAGTGTGCTCGTTGTCAGCTAATCTGGGAGATACGAGAACGATAGTAACACACCCAGCCTCAACCACACATAGTAAGTTGGCAGATGAAGATAAACAGGTTGTTGGTATAACAAACGGAATGGTAAGATGTTCTGTAGGGTTAGAGCATGTTGATGATGTTATTAAGGATATAGAGCAAGCATTAGCAAAAATATAGTAGTACTATAGTATAGTAATTAATAAAAAAAACAGCTAGAAGTTATTTTTAACTTCTAGCTGTTTTTTTTATGCCCATGATTTAGTGAGAGTTCATTTTTTTTTACAAAATATTCTTCCAAATACATATGGTGTTTTTGGGTGATGATAATATGTTTTTGAGTTCATAATATCTATTTTAATTAAACAGGGAGATGGGTTTTTTTTAATTTAAAATTGATTTGAAAAAAGCGAATTACTGTTTTGTTATCGTTGTATTGATGAGCAGCCATAATTTGATTTTTTTGAGAAAAACTACGCTATCTAGTAATGAAAGTTGATTTGATGGAAAAATATTCAATTTTTTGTTAAAAACGTTATTGAATTCTTAATTAACTATCTTTTTAACAAGTGTTATGTTTAGTTTTTTATGTTAATTTTTAGCTAATTGCTGGTTATTGTTAGTTATTTCATAAAATTCTTTAACTAGAGATTTGTGGGATTATAATTTATATACCTTTAAACTCATATTACACGTGATAATCAGTATTCTATAGAGTAACAATTAATTAATAATGTTTATTTAAATTTTATAAAAGTATGACCAATGGTATTGTATAAATTAGCTTCAAAAAAGACAACGTATGAGGATGATAGGGGTTCTGAAAAACCTATACGTAGTATTGCAAAAGCGATAAGTTGGAGAGTGGTAGGGACAGTTGATACGTTGATAGTTTCTTATGTATTAACAAATAAGATTGCTGTCGCTACTTCAATCGCATCGATTGACTTTATAACTAAAATGATTCTGTATTTTTTTCATGAAAGAATTTGGAATTCTATTAAGTGGGCACGATGATTTGATGTAAAAACAATCATCTGTCAGTAATGTTATGATGTTTATAAAGAAATCCCAGTTAATGCGCGAACATGGGATGATCATTTAAAAAAAATAAAAAAAATTGAATTTGAAAAAGAATGGATTTTATAAAAGAAAATGTAGTGAGTCTCAATGACGAGCTTAAGAAAAAAACACCATTGGATATTGCATTGTGGGCAATGTCTAATGCAAAAACACCAGTAGTAACAACCAACTTCAGGCCTTATGAAGCATCAATTCTACATGTGTGCTCCAAGGCATTACCTAATATTCCTGTTATATGGTGTGATTCAGGGTATAATACTTCAAATACATATCGCCATGCAGAAGCGATGATAGATTTGCTGAAATTAAATATTCAATTATTTGTCCCAAAACAAACTACAGCTCATAGAGATGTGGTATTAGGGATTCCTGATATTGATGATCCTAAACATGCGGTCTTTACAGAGCAGGTAAAACTAGAACCTTTTAAAAGAGCAATGGCAGAATTTAAGCCAGATGTATGGTTTACCAATCTTAGAAAAGGGCAAACCTCACTTAGAGATTCTCTAGATATTCTAAGTTTTAGTAAGGACGGGGTGTTAAAGGTGAGTCCCTTTTATCATTATACAGATGAAAGACTGGATGTGTACTTAGAAGAGCATCAGTTGCCTAATGAATTCACGTATTTTGATCCTACAAAGGTATTAGAAAATAGAGAGTGTGGATTGCATATTGGCTAGTTGAATTCACCCATAGCACATCATAATTGTATTAAAAATCATTAAAAAATATTTAAAATGGAAGTACTAGGAAGTAAATCTCCCATAAGTATCAATATGTCTTCTTGTTTAGAAAAATTAGAAGTAGGTCATTTAGAAAGCGAAGCGATTTATATCTTTAGAGAAGTAGCGTCTCAGTTTGAGAAGCCAGTATTGCTATTTTCGGGAGGAAAAGATTCAATCACTTTAGTTCGATTAGCACAGAAAGCATTTTACCCTGCAAAAATACCATTTCCATTATTACACATTGATACAGGTCATAATTTTCCAGAGACTATAGAATTTAGAGATCGATTAGCAAAAGAATTAGGAGTAGAGCTTATTGTTCGTAATGTTCAGGATTCTATCGATCAAGGTAAAGTTATAGAGGAAAAAGGTAAGTATGCAAGTCGTAATAGTTTACAAACTACGACATTGTTGGATGCCTTAGAAGAATTTAAATTCGATGCTGCGATAGGAGGAGCTAGAAGAGATGAGGAAAAAGCAAGAGCCAAAGAGCGTATTTTTTCAGTACGAGATGATTTTGGTCAATGGGATGAGAAGAATCAACGGCCAGAATTATTTGATCACCTTAATGGTAAAATTGATTTAGGGCAAAATGTACGGGTATTCCCTATAAGTAACTGGACAGAATTAGATGTTTGGAGTTACATTCAGAAAGAAGAAATAGAAATTCCATCTA
>NZ_OMKE01000055.1 GCF_900299535.1 Aquimarina aquimarini
GTTTTATTGATGAGTAATAACCTGAGTTCGACGTAAGGAATAGTTTTTTTTACTTGTAGAAAAAGCAGAAAATAATTATATTTAAGTATCTAACATTCAAATATTTAAATTAAATTCTGCTTATGATTTTTAAAGATAAAATTACTGAAATATTTTGTTCTATTGATGATTTTTGTGCTGTTTATGAGCCTGCTATGCGAAAAAGACAAGTTACTACAGGCAAAAAGACCAGAAATCGAAAATTTAGAATGGCTACAAGTGAGATAGTAACCATTACTGTATTGTTTCACTTAAGTGGTATAAGAACCTTCAAACATTTCTATATTTTATACGTGCAGCAACAGCTACAAAGTGAATTTCCTAATACTGTTTCTTACAATCGTTTTGTAGAATTAATGCAATCTAATTTAGTGCCTTTGACCTTATATTTAAAAACGTGTTGTTTGGGAGAGTGTACGGGTATTTCTTTTATAGATTCCACTCCTATTAAAGCTTGTAAAAATAAGAGAATTAGTAACAATAAGGTGTTCAAGGATATCGCTACCATCGGTAAATCAACAATGGGTTGGTTCTATGGTTTCAAGCTCCATATTATAATTAATGATAAAGGAGAACTCCTTGATTTTATTATTACTCAGGCTAATGTAGATGACAGAACACCTCTGAAAAAAGATAACTTTTTGAAGAAGATATTTGGAAGTTTATATGCTGATAAAGGATATATCTCTAAAGAATTAACTTCAATATTATTTGATCAAGGATTACACTTAGTTACTAGTATTAAAAACAATATGAAAAATGTATTAATGACAATGAGAGATAAAATATTACTAAGAAAAAGATCTGTTATAGAAACCATAAATGATCAACTAAAAAATATTGCTCAAGCTGAACATTCCAGACACAGAAGTTTTGGTAATTTTATTACTAATCTTGTGGCTAGCCTTATTGCTTATTCTTTTCAAGAAAAGAAACCTGCTATCAAATTTGAAACACAAAAAACTACACAATTAGCGATGTTTTGCTAAATTCTTAGATCGAACTCAGGTTAA
>NZ_OMKE01000054.1 GCF_900299535.1 Aquimarina aquimarini
AGATTGATTTAGGGCAAAATGTACGGGTATTCCCTATAAGTAACTGGACAGAATTAGATGTTTGGAGTTACATTCAGAAAGAAGAAATAGAAATTCCATCTATCTATTTTGCACATAAGCGTAAGATCTTTATTAGAGATGGTATGATTTGGTCAGCAGAAGATGACGTTGTGTATAGAGAAGAAGATGAGTTGGTAGAAGAGCGCATGGTTCGTTTCCGTACGGTAGGCGATATGTCTTGTACAGCAGCAGTATTATCAGATGCTATTACCATTGATAAAGTAGTTGCAGAGATTAGAGAATCTACCATTTCAGAGCGCGGAGCACGTATTGATGATAAACGATCAGAAGCAGCAATGGAGAAACGTAAACAACAAGGGTATTTCTAGAAAAGTTTTGTTGTTATATAGATTCAAATAAATAATTAATAATAAAAAAAAACACTCCTTTTTTTTTAAAGGAGAAACCAATAATAGCTATGGACGTATTAAAAATAGCAACAGCAGGAAGTGTAGATGATGGTAAAAGTACCTTGATAGGTCGTTTATTGTATGATACCAAGTCATTGACTACCGATAAATTAGAAGCAATAGAGACCAGAAGTAAAGCCAATGGATTTGATTATTTAGATTTTTCTTTGGCTACCGATGGCTTAGTTGCCGAGCGAGAACAAGGTATTACCATTGATGTAGCTCATATTTATTTTTCAACCAAAACAAAGAGTTATATCATTGCCGATACTCCAGGTCATATAGAGTATACCCGTAATATGGTAACAGGGGCATCTACCTCTCAAGCTTCAATTATTTTGGTAGACGCTCGTAAAGGAGTGATCGAGCAAACATATCGTCACTTTTTCATCAATAACTTGCTTAGAGTAAAAGATGTTATAGTTGCAGTAAATAAGATGGATTTAGTAGATTTCTCACAAGAGAAATATGAGGCTATCAAGTCAGATTTTGAGACATTGATTGGTAAGAGTGATTATAAAGAGCAGAACATAACCTTTATTCCAGTGAGTGCATTGCAAGGAGATAATGTGGTAGATACGTCAGAAAACACACCGTGGTATACAGGTCAGACTTTGTTAGAGCATTTAGAAGAATTAGACGCTCAAGATGTATATGAGAAAGCACAAGTGCGTTTTCCTGTTCAGACAGTAATTCGTCCAAAGAAAGATGAGTTTCATGATTTTAGGGGATACGCAGGTAAACTGTACGGGGGAGACCTTTCGGTAGGAGATGAGGTAACTATCTTACCTTCTTTAACAGCTTCTAAGGTGAAAGAGATTTATTTTTTTGATAAAACATTTGATACTGGGGGTAGAGGAAGCTCTTGTACAATTACACTAGAAGATGATGTCAATGTAAGTAGAGGAGACATGATTGTAAAATCATCAGAAAAGCCAAGAGTAGAAAAACAATTGACAGCTACCGTATGTTGGATGGATAGTGATAACCTTACAACAGGCTCCAGTTACTATGTGCAAAGCGGAAGAGCATGTGTATTGTCTAAAGTAGATCATATTGAAGGAAGTATTGCAACAGATTTTTCTGGAGAAGATATCTCAAAAAACACATTAAGCCTTAATGAGATAGGAAAAGTGCAGATACAGTTAAGCAAACCATTGGCTATAGATTCTTATAGTAAGAATAAAGCTTCTGGATCATTTATATTAATAGATTCTCAAACCAATAATACCTCTGGAGTAGGATTTATAGAATAAAGATTTGGTTCTAGTCAAATCAAAATGTAATTGATGTATTAAGTGGTTTTAGGCTGTCTTTGGTTACGCGAATAATTTCCAAAGATGGCAGGCCACTTGTATGTCAAAAGCATGTTTGTTTTAGTTTTCTCTTTCCTTTTGATTAATTCCTGTATGATAAATTCATTAGAGTTAGGTGTTTAAATGTTTTTTATAAATGACCTGATTGAATTTTAAATGCTCTTAAAACCACGAATCATTTCAAATGTCTTTTTCAACTTCAAAAATTATATTTATTTGTGTAGCTTTAATTTGCTGTACATCTTTTGTATCTCCTTCATTGGCTTTGGCTATAGGTCTAGTTATAGCTCAAGTAATAAATAATCCATTCGCAAATAAAAGTCATAAAGTAGTGAAATGGCTTTTGAAAATAGCTGTCATTGGACTTGGCTTTGGGATGAGTGCTCATAGTGCATTAGAGGCGGGTAAAGATGGATTTCTTTTTACGGTATTTTCTATAGCAATAACACTTAGTTTTGGGTTATTCTTGGGTAAATTATTTTGTATAGATAAAAAAATAACACAGTTGATTTCTTCTGGAACAGCAATATGTGGTGGTAGTGCTATTGCTGCGATTTCTCCAATTATCAAAGCAAGTCCAAAACAAATATCTGTAGCTATAGGTGTAGTTTTTTTGCTTAACTCTATAGCTTTATTTGTATTTCCTAGTATTGGGTATTTGTTTGATCTTACTCAAAATCAATTTGGAGTATGGTGTGCTATCTCAATACACGATACAAGTTCTGTGGTCGGAGCAGCAGATGTGTATGGAAGTCAGGCTTTAGAAATAGCTACCACAATAAAATTAGCTAGGGCATTGTGGATTTTACCAGTCTCTTTGGCGTTTGTGTTTTTTTCTAAAGGAAATGCAGGAAAAATCAAATTCCCGTATTTTATACTACTATTTATAGGTGCTATTATTATGAATACTTATGTTCCTGTGGTACAACCTTTTTCTCCGTATATAGTGAGAGTTGCTAAAATAGCATTAACGCTAACATTATTTTTGATAGGTTCGGGTATTACAATTCGATCACTGAAAGACGTTGGTATGAAGCCGTTATTGCTAGCTGTTTCTATCTGGATATTTATTTCTGTTATCTCCCTAGTGTTTGTTTTGTACATCGTTGAATGAAACCTTTTTATTGTGGTAAATTCAAAGTGTAAATAGTATTAGTCGTAAATCAATAAAATGAGAGTAGTGTGTTGCTCTAATATTTTGATTATAAGTGTCTTTTTGTATGTTTGGCAGTAAAAATCTATTGATAAAATAGTAAGAGATTCTAAAATCTGTTTAATAATCTACTAACTTACTAGGGTTTTTATTAAAAATATCATAATTCTTGTTTCTTTTTGTAAGAACTTCCTTTGTTTTTGTACTATAACTAAAATATTATATATACATTTGTTTAATAATCTACTAACCCGATAGGGTAATAGAATTTAAAAAAATGATTGTAGATCAAATGATATTAGATAAAGTAGCTACACAGAAAACAACATATCAAGATGATAAGTCTTCAGAAAAGCCGATACGTAGTATAGTAAAAGCTGTAAGTTGGAGAGTAGTTGGAACATTGGATACGTTGATAGTATCTTATTTATTGACTGGTGAGTTGGCACTTGCTACGTCGATAGCATCTATTGATTTTGTTACAAAGATGATATTATATTTCTTTCATGAGAGAGTTTGGAATCGCATCAAATGGGGAAAATAATTGCTATAAAATAAAAGAAGCATAGTATACTATGAGTTTAACAGAAAAAGAAATTAAAGATCTAAATGTGTCTTTGAGGGAGAAAACGCCTTTAGAAGTTGTACAATGGGCAATGTCTAATGCAAACACTCCAGTAGTAACAACGAATTTCAGACCTTATGAAGCATCAATTCTACATGCATGCTCAAAAGCATTGTCAGATATTCCTGTTATATGGTGTGATTCAGGATATAATACTTCAAATACATACCGTCATGCAGAAGAAGTAATCGGTTTGTTAGATTTGAATATTAAATTGTATGTCCCAAAGCAGACTACAGCTCATAGAGATGTGGTATTAGGGATTCCTGATATTGATGATCCAAAGCATGCGGTTTTTACAGAGCAGGTAAAGCTAGAACCTTTTAAAAGAGCAATGGCAGAATTTAAGCCAGATGTATGGTTTACCAATCTTAGAAAAGGGCAAACGGCATTAAGAGATTCATTGGATATTTTAAGTAGAGGAAAAGATGGAATATTGAAAGTGAGTCCTTTTTATTATTACAATGACGAAGAGCTAGATACATATCTAGAAGAAAATAAGTTACCAAACGAGTTTAAATATTTTGATCCTACCAAAGTACTAGAGAATAGAGAGTGTGGATTGCATACCAACTGATTAATTACGAAAACGAAGCATGGATATATTAGAAAAGAAAATAGAACAATTAGAAGGAACTGCAGGAAACCTGACAGGAACCTCTGTTCTTAATGTAAACCCTTTAGAAAGCGAAGCGATTTATATCTTTAGAGAAGTAGCGTCTCAGTTTGAGAAGCCAGTATTGCTATTTTCGGGAGGAAAAGATTCAATCACTTTAGTTCGATTAGCACAGAAAGCATTTTACCCTGCAAAAATACCGTTTCCATTATTACACATTGATACGGGTCATAATTTTCCAGAGACTATAGAATTTAGAGATCGATTAGCAAAAGAATTAGGAGTAGAGCTTATAGTTCGTAATGTTCAGGACTCTATCGACCAAGGTAAAGTTATAGAGGAAAAGGGTAAGTATGCGAGTCGTAATAGTTTGCAAACCACTACACTGTTGGATGCCTTAGAAGAATTTAAATTCGATGCTGCGATAGGAGGAGCTAGGAGAGATGAAGAAAAAGCAAGAGCCAAGGAGCGTATTTTTTCAGTACGAGATGATTTTGGTCAATGGGATGAGAAGAATCAGCGTCCAGAATTATTTGATCACCTTAATGGTAAGATTGATTTAGGGCAAAATGTACGGGTATTCCCTATAAGTAACTGGACAGAATTAGATGTTTGGAGTTACATTCAGAAAGAAGAAATAGAAATTCCATCTATC
>NZ_OMKE01000051.1 GCF_900299535.1 Aquimarina aquimarini
ATACTAACCGTTAGTGTGCCACGAAGTGGCATACATCCAGTAGGTGTAAATCCTACCAGAGCAATTACCTGTTCACTCTGAAGATACATGGACAGTAAGTTTCGTGAGGGACTCGCTGAAGCTCCATTTTATCAAATAATCAAGCCGTAATGCGCAAGCGTGAACCCGTAGTAGCTTCGATATGTGTATCAGTAGATTTGGGGAGAGTTTTGACGGTCTCGAACCCTGCCATATTACAAGGATTAACAGTTGCTTGAATTGTAATAAACTACCGGAGTCATAGGGATGGCGTGATTATAGATGGATGTGTGCCAAACGTGGGAGGTCTCCAATAACAGCAATTGGCAATTGTAAATGATTGTATATAAGTATTACGAAGTTACAATTAGTTATTAGAGAAATCGGAGGAGCTCATAGTACCAATAATGTTAGAGACAACAAAACTCTACCTAGGAAAGGAGCTCTACTTTAGAAAAGCTTATATGAAAAACAGAACGACGAGTATTGATGACCATCTATTAGCAAGTCCTTCACAATGTGAAGAAAGGATTCGTGTTTTTCAAAGGAAGCTATACATTAGAGCCAAGCAAGACAAAAACTTCAAGGCGTTTAGTCTTTACGGAAAATTGTGTGAAGATATAACGATAATAGAAGCTTACAGAAGAGTCAAGAGCAACTATTCTAAGGGAGTAGGCGTAGATGGGCAGAGTTTTGAAGATATCGAAAAGCAAGGCTTAAAAACCTTTTTAGAACATATTCAACAGGATTTAGTCCAATGGATCTACAAGAGTAAAGCAGTCAAGCAAGTACTGATCCCGAAAGAAAAGAAAGGAGACTTTAGGAAACTAGGCATACCAACAATTCGAGATCGTGTTGTACAGATGGCTGTCAAGCTGTTAATCGAACCTCTATGGGAATCAGAATTTTGTAATACTTCTTACGGATTTCGCCCAAAACGAGGCGCAAAACAAGCGATAAAACAAGTAAAACAAAACATTTATGATAGACACCAATTTGTCTATGATGCGGATTTATCAAAATACTTTGATACGATTCCTCACAATAAATTATTTGTCTTACTAAAGAAAAGGTTGGTAGATAAAGGAATCCTAAGTTTGATACATCAATGGCTTACAGCTCCAGTGCGGTTGCCCAATGGAAAGCTATTAGCAAGTACAGCAGGAAGTCCGCAAGGTGGGGTTATATCACCATTACTATCAAACATCTATCTCCATGCGTTTGATGAAATTGTAAATCATCCAAACGGAAAGTTTGCAAAAGCAAACATCCGTATGGTACGTTATGCAGATGATTTTCTGTTAATGGGTAAGTGGTATTTTAGTAAAGAAATACTACAGTACATTGACAGGATAATGGGAAACATGGGATTAACACTAAATAAAGAGAAGACCAAACTATTGCACAGTTGCAAAAGTAGTCTCTTCTTTTTAGGGTTTGAGTTCAGGAATATAAAATCCAAATTTGGATGGAATACAAAGAACTATACCAATGTACGTCCTAGTATGAAATCACGCTCCAAGTTGTTTACGCAGTTGCGAGAACTCTTGTCAAAGCGCAGACATTGGAGAATCGAATGGATAGTATGGAAAGTCAACGAGTTATTAATAGGTTGGCTTAATTATTTTTCGATAAGTAAAGTGACTCATATTTGGGAAACCATAAAAATCATCAAGAAGCATTTGGACTATAAACTATTTAAATGGATGAAAAGTAAAGGCAGAAAGGCACATCGGAAGCTACGCCAGCGACCCTATGAAAATTTAGTTCGCTTTTATGGCTTACTAGACATAGAAAAGTATGCACGTCTTAAAACCCATGCGAAAGCTCAATGAAGAATTCTATCGGTAAGCCGTGTGAGGGAAAACTTCAAGCACGGTTTGATGAAGGGGGCGCTGACAGTCTCGTAAAATT
>NZ_OMKE01000022.1 GCF_900299535.1 Aquimarina aquimarini
AAATTCAACAATAGCTAAGGCTATTCTTTAATTTTATGCCTTAATCTAACACAAAATAATTCAAACTCTTTATACGAAATTCTTATCCATAACTCGTATAATACTATTCCAACTGGAAAATAGGGTAAAATGAAGTAGAGTGATTTGATCAAAAATAAATATATGAAATATTTATTTTATTAAAACAATTGGTAAGTTGTTGATTTTTAAAAAAATATAAACTACTTTAGTTGTGATTATAATGATAATATCCAGTTATTCGGTATTAATTATATCTATAGTCAAAAAATCTCTCCCCAGAATAAGCATTTGTAATCGCTATTGAGCGAGTAATTGTTAAAATTTTCAAACGTGATTTGTAAAATAACATTGCTGTTATCCAAAAGAATTACCTCTATGTTTTTTTTCAGCTTAACGGTACTTTCTTTTGCTCAGTGTAAAACCGCAGAAAATAAGGTTTCAGAAAAAGAAGCATTTATTAAGCCTGTATCAAATATGAACCAGAATAGTACCATTTCGAGTTTAAATAGAGATAGGACAATGGAGCTTCGAGTTGTAAAAGTATCCAAACTAGGTGATCCAGCAATACAGTTTACATATGCTGTATATAATACCGTAACCAAAAAGATCATAAAAAAAGGTAATTATAGAGGGAGTAATGTGGCGTGGCATGATAATACTTCAATAAAACTTGTTCCATATATAGGAATGGAACAAAAACCAACTTCAGAAAACCTTGATGATATTCTTCTTTCAAATACTCAACAACAAATAACAATAATTAATCTTAAAAACTAACTCTTATGACACACAAATTTAATCTAAGAAAATTATTTGTTCTTGCTCTTCTATTGATAGTCTATACAGCTTGCGATAAGAAGCATGAACAACAAATAGCAGTAGTAAAAGAAATAAAAACTCTAAAACAGCGTAAGGCAAAAAAAGATCACACCAAGAAGAAAGGAATAGAGATTATTGCTGAATATATGGCAGATCTTTTGAAACCTATTGGAACTGAAAAATCTACGTATAAAGATGGCTTTTTGATGACAGAGTATCAAAAAGCGATGAAAAATAGAAATACAGCTAAGAATGCTAGTATTATAAGATGGAAAGAAAGAGGACCTGTCAATGTACCTGGTAGAATACGAGGAATTGTGGTAGCACCCGATGATAATGATAAATGGTATGCAGGTACTGTTGGTGGAGGACTTTGGGTAACCAAAGATGCAGGGGTAACATGGGAGAACCTTACAGATTATAAAGTGCCAAGCCTCTCTACATCTACAGTAGCAGTTAGTCCTAGTGCTCCTCAAACATTATATGTAGGAACAGGAGAACCATTTAATAACCTAGATGGAATTGGAGGCATAGGAGTGCTTAAAACTACCAATGGTGGACGTAGTTGGGAATATCTAAATAATACCAAAACTTTTGGAGGAGTAGGTAGGCTAGCTTTAAACCCTGAAAATGAAAATAATTTGGTAGTAGCAAGCAGTAATGGTATTTATGTTACTACAGATGGTGGTACTACATGGGAGCATACCTATGATGGAGGAAATGTACAAGACCTTAATTTTGACCCTACAAATTTTGCTACATTATATGGGGGAGTAAATAGTGTAGGAGTTATAAAAAGTATTGATGGAGGATTAACATGGAATCTTGTATTAAATAAAGATGATTATAACCAAAATCACGAACGATTTGAATTAGATGTTTCTCCTGCAAACCCTAATAGAGTTTTTGTATCAGTATATACTGGTCAAGGTAATGCAACTACTGCGGTGAATACTGATTTTTACCTTACCAGTGATGCTGGAGAAACATTCAGACTAATTGGATATGAAGGAGAGCCAGCAACAGGAAACCTGATTACAGGACAAGGTTGGTATGATAATATTATCATGGCGCACCCTTTTAATGAAAACGTTTTTTATGCAGGAGGTGTTGTGATGCATAAAGTGCAAATAGGTAAAAGAGGAGGTAAAAGTAAAGATGGTCCTGTAAACTATACCTTTGAACCTATTGCGGCTGGTTATAATGGTGAATTAAATGATTATGTACATGTCGATCAACAAGGGTTAACATGGGTAAAGAAAGGAAAAGAAAAAAAGTTTAAATTAATTCTTACCAATGACGGAGGGGTTTATCATACAGATTACCTATATGATCCAGGGACAACTGAAAATGATTGGTCTACCTCTGCAGTAGGACTTAATTGTACACAATTTTATGGAGCAGATAAGCGTAATGGGGTAGAAGATTATATGGCAGGAGCACAGGATAATGGTACGTGGATATCAACAACAGGAAGCGGAGCAAACGATGCGACTCAATATCAGTTTATTATAGGTGGAGATGGCTTTGAAGTGTTATGGAATTATGAAGACCCTAATAAGTTTATAGGAGGCTCTCAATTTAATAATTTTGTAAGATATGTAAACGGGCAAGGTTTCTTTGCTGGACATGGTGAATCTGGGGCGGGATCGCCTTTTTATTCTAAGATTACAAACTCAAATAACAATCCAAATGTACTCTTCAGTCCTTCTACAAGTGGAGTATGGAGAACTACTAATTTTGCTGAATCATGGGAGCTTACGGCAATTCCAAATAATTTTTCTCTAGGAAGCTCTAGTTCTTTAGATGTTTCTGTATCTACAGCCAACCCAGATGTTGTATGGGCAGGAAATGCCATGTCAGAATCAGGAGCATATGTAATGCATGTATCTGTTGATAATGGAATTTCGTACGAGCCAACCGCAGTATTTACAGATCCAAGAGAAGGAATAGATCATAATTATCGTATTTCTGGACTAGAAACTTCAAGTGTCAATGAGAATAGAGCGTATGCATTATTTTCTGTGCAAGGAGCTGCCAAGATTTTAAAAACCGAGGATTTAGGACAAACATGGGAAGATATTTCTGGATTTTCTACAGGAGAAAATAGAGGGTTTCCTGATGTTGCTATTCATTGTCTTGTAGAAATGCCCTTTGATGAAAACCGAATTTGGGTAGGTACAGATATAGGAGTATTCCAAACACTTGATGGAGGAGCGCATTGGTCATTATTAGGAGGTTTACCAGCTTTTTCTGTTTGGCAAATGAAAATAGTGAATAACGAAGTGGTTATGGCAACACATGGTAGAGGAGTGTGGACTGCTACTCTAGATGAATTAGAAGGGTATGAGCCTCCTACTTATTATGCACCTCCTACCATTGCTAGTGTATCTCAGGAATCTGTAGAAAATCAAAATGCAGCAATTACCTATGTTCAGGAAAATGAAGATATTCAAAAGATAATTGTATATATCGATAATGAAGAAATAGCAGAGATAACTGATAATATTGAGCAAGGAACTACATTTGCATATAGTGTAGAAAACTTGGCAGAAGGTAGGCATACATTAGGTATGCAAGCAATAGACAATGCTGATGAATCTTCTGTTATAACATCTGTATCATTTGATATTATTGATTATAAAGAACCAGAAGATATTGTGACAATCGAAACATTTGAAGCATCAGATGTATATACTTTTGGAGGAGAATTTGTAATAGATTCTATTAATGCAACTGTTAGTCAAGCAGTGCTCAATAATTCAGACCATCCATATTTGGATAACTCAGAATATAGTACAGTTTTAAAACATCCAATCATTGTAACAGCTGCGAATGGAAGTTTTGTTTATGAAGATGTTGCAATTACAGAGTTTGACCCTACTCCAGGACAATACTATGATTATGTAACTATTGAAGCTTCAAAAAATCTAAAAGATTGGATACAATTAGATATATATGATGCACAGAGGTTCCCTGAGTGGACAGATGCTTTTAATTCTGGCCCTTCACCATCAATAAATGATCAGTTATTTAAAAAACAAACCATTAATTTATTAGACTCTTTTCAAGAAGGAGATGTAGTTGCAATACGTTTCAGGTTGATATCAGATCCATTATTTAATTCTTTTGGATGGGCAATCCGTTCTATTAATCCACAAGAACAACTTCTGGTAGAGGAAGAAGAAATAGAAGAGATTGTAACTCCGATTGTTGCAGAAGGACTAGTAGTTTATCCAACAGTTTCTGATGGAAAAGTACAGATATCGTCTGCTACAACAATAAAAAATAGTGTGGTGCAAATATATGGTTTGAGTGGTAGGCTTGTATACTCCAAAGAAATGGGAGCATTAGATAGCTCACAAAAAACACTTTCTTTAGATAACCTTAATTCAGGAATGTATTTGGTTAAGATTCTTGGAGATGGCGGTATTGCAAATACTACTAGGGTTATTATTAAATAGAATGGTCCCCCTGTATTTTGTTAATCCCACATTATGTAGTAGGATTTTGATATATGATTTCTTATTATATGATGTGGGTTTATACTTTATATAAATTTTTGTATAAATAGAAAAAAGAGGTATTGCAAAAAAGCTTTTGTATATGTAGTGTGTTTAAATTTTTTATACCGAAACAGAAGCTTATATAAAATGTATTTATTAAGGTAAAAGATGAAAATACTATAAATCTATAGTGTTTTTATTTTTTATCCCTTCAAATTTTAGAAACATATAATCTCTAACAGCAGATTGCAAGGTTTCTTCGGGTTGGTTAAAGAAATTTTTATCCATTATTAATTGCATTATAAAGTATCGATCGAGTTTAATAAGGAATTCAGAGGAGACTGGTTTGAATATTTTGTTTGTTATTCCCAGATCATAGAGTTGTTGTAAATCTTCGAGCAAATCAGAAAAAAAAGCATCAATGAGTTCCCATGAAGATGGGTAGTGTTTTCGTAATTGTCTTAAAAAAAAAGAAGAAACATCTTTTGACCCTTCAATAAGAATACGACCCAAAGTTTCACAACGATAATCAAAATCTAAAATACCCTCAGTGATTTCGTTTTTATAAGAATATAATTGATTTATTCGTACTTGAGTGATATATTCAAAAAACTCTTCTTTTGTAGTAAAGTATTGGTAGATAGTAGACTTACTTTTCTTTAGTAGTGATGCAAGGTCATCCATTGTTAGTTCTCCTAAATCTTTATGTTTTAATTTAGGGAGTATAGCAAGAGCCCATTTTTCTACTTTTTTATTTTTGTTTTTTCTGTCTTTGAGTATAGGTTTTCTTCCCACATCTTATAATTTATCCAAATTAAACAATACTATAGTTTGCTTAATTTTTAAGATTTTATTCTTCAAACTTAATCATTTATCACTTGAATCAATACAGTAGATGAATAAAAATAATGATTAGAAAATAGATAATTTGATTTGATGACACCTAAGGCCCAGTCTATAAAAGCTTGCAAGTATTTGTTGTATAATTTAGATTATTGATATTTTTTTCTAAACTCTAGCGGTGTAATTTTCGTTTTTGATTTAAAAAGCTTAGAGAAATAAGCATAATCATCATATCCTAAAATTTCGGCAATGTTGGTCAAAGAATTTTTAGAATGTACTATCAGTCGTTTGGCTTCTAGTAGAATACGCTCAATGATTATCTCAGTAGTTGTTTTGTTTAAAGTTGCTTTAGCAATTCTATTCAGATGTTTAGAAGAAATATTTAATTTCTGAGCATAAAATTTTGCTGATTTTTCTGTTTTATAAAAATCTTCAATAATGCTTTCTAATGTTTGTAATGTTTGTAAATAAGAGGGAGATAGAATTGATTTTTGAGACTCAAAAGAAGCATAAAGGCGAGTCAAATCAATATATGTAAGATTTATTAAGCTAGCTAGTTTTTGTTTTTTATAACTTAGATTTTGATAATACTCAGTATTTATTTCTTTGAAACGAGTTTCTATATGTAACAATTCGTGAGCTGATAATGTGAGGTATGGAGGGTTTTTTAGAGAGTAATAAAAAGGAAATTGAGTTAATTTTTTGTTTAAAAAATAAAACTCATAAAAATCAGGAGTATGAAAAAATATATATCCTTTAGGAGGTTGATCAAATTGCCATGAATGTGTTTGTCCTGGTTTTAAAAAAAACACACTTCCTGGTTGGATATTATAGACATCAAAATCTATTTCATGAGTACCCGAGCCTTCAGAAAACAAAACACATAAATAGAAATCATGTTTATGAGCTTTATGTACAATTTTTTTGTTCCTTTCTATATGATTACTAAAATCATTGCTATAAAAATCAGTTAATGATTCTTCTTTTTCAAATTGCGTTATATTTAAAATAGGTATGTTTTTCATAGAATGAAAATATGTCTCAAAAGTACAAAAAATGGAGATAATAGTATGAGTGTATAATTATTATGTATTCTTAATTTTGCTGTAATGATATCATTAAAAGTATTGATTTTACTGTAAGTTTATAAATAAAAAAATAGGCTCTCCATTATTTTTTTTATTTAGCTTACAGTAAGTCGATTATTCTGAGATTTAAAATGAGGTGTAATATATACAACCTTAAATATATAAGGTTTAATACAACAGAATATGAAGTTTTTAAAAGGTACAAGAATATATAGTATTATAAGTGGTAGTTGCCCCGTTTGTCATAAAGAAAGTATGTATGTAGAACGTAACCCTTATAAATTATCCAATACATTAATGATGAAGGAACGTTGCAGTCACTGCAATACAAAGTATAAGATAGAACCTTCGTTTTTTTATGGTGCAATGTATGTAAGTTATCCTGTTGGGATCGCATTTGCAACAGCAGCTTTTGTATTATCATACCTTGTTTTTAATTTAAACCTAATCATTACCTATGGGATAATTGTAGTGGTTATGATTTTTGCATTGCCTTTAATTTTAAGGCTATCTAGAAATATTTGGATTAACTTTTTTATGAGCTATGGCAAGCCTAGGCCAGAAGAGCAAAAATTATGAAATTTATTGGGCGTACTCAGGAATTTATCTACCTCAATACAATAGACAAGAAAAGTTGTAATGTATTAAAAGAAAGTGTAGAGAGTAGTCTGACCATCTTGTGGTTTCAATCTGATAATACCCGCATACTTATAGACGGGCAAGAACTAGTATTTCATAAAAACGATATTGTTTTCCTAACAGAGTTTCATACTGTAGTTCCGATTGAGATAGGAGAGATTAGAATTTTAAGATTTAATAGACCATTTTATTGTGTACTAGATCATGATAGCGAGGTTGGTTGCAAGGGTATATTGTTTTTTGGTGCAGCACAGCTTCCTATAGTGGCAATTCCTGATGAAGATATTGGTAAGTTTAATACGCTATGGGAAATGTTTATTATAGAAATTCAATCCAATGATCAGTTACAGATAGATATGTTGCAAATAATGCTAAAACGTTACTTGATACTCTGTGCCAGGTTATATAAATTACAAAAGAACTACCCTGTAGAAAATCAAGAAGTTGATATCATACGACAATATAATTTTTTGGTAGAGCAACATTTTAGAAATAAACATAGTGTTGCAGAATATGCTGACTTATTACATAAATCACCAAAAACACTATCCAATGTTTTCTCCAAATTTAATTCAAAAACACCACTGCAATATATACAAGAGCGAATAATTCTTGAAGCTAGAAGGCTATTGCATTACACAGAAAAACCTGTTAAAGAAATCGCTTATGAATTAGGATACGATGATATCCATTCTTTTAGCAGATTTTTTAAAAAGAAAGAAGGTATTTCGCCCTCACAGTATAAAAAACAAAATCAGTTGTTAAAAGTAGTTAGGTGATAAGAAAAATTGCCAAATCAGAAGGAATAGTTGCCTAATAAATACAAGGCAATCCACCCGACCTTTGTATTAATATTAATTCATAAACTTAATGAACTATGAAAAAAATAATAATAACATTTGTCGTATTGATAGTAACCATAAATACATATGGTCAATTACCAGACCCTGGGTTTACGGTAGATTCTAGAACAGCTATTGTAATAACAGACCCTCAAAATGATTTCTTAAGTCCTGATGGAGTTGCATGGGGAGTGGTTGGAGAAAGTGTAACAGCAAATAATACTGTAGAGAATCTTGAAAAGCTATTTAAAGTAGCAAAGAAAAAAGGGATTACCGTTTTTATATCTCCACACTATTATTACAAACATGACCACGATTGGAAGATTGAAGGTGCACTAGAAGCTTTGATGCATAAGATTAATATGTTTGATAGAACGCATACCTTAAAAACAGATGGGTTTGAAGGCTCTGGAGCAGACTGGTTAAAAAGATATAAGAAATATATTAATCAGGATAATGTAATTGTGACCAACCCTCATAAAGTATATGGGCCAGAATCTAATGATTTGGCATTGCAATTGAGAAAACATGGATTTGATAATGTGATTTTGGCAGGAATGTCTGCCAACTTATGTACAGAATCACACATGCGTGATCTTGTAGAATCAGGGTTCAAGGTTGCTGTAGTAAAAGATGCAACCGCAGGAGCAATATTACCAGATATGAATTCTTATGAAGCTGCTGTTATTAATTATAGAATGATTGCTAGTCATGTGTATACAACAAAAGAAGTAGTAAAAGAAATTGAACAATTCTAGAAGATAAAGATTTATTTAAATAGTGGTGATTAATTTAATAGGGGTTGTCTTTTAGATAGCCTCTATTGCTATTTATGATAGTATTATAATTAGGGTTATTTTTTTGATTAGTTTTGAAAATACCTATAGATTAGAAAGCCACCATATCCAATAAATAATAAGGTAAGCATAGATCTAAAATCCCATTCTGTTTGCTCTTGCAATCTATTATAGATTCGAAAACTACCAAGTAAAATAAGGGCAATACCTATCATTAAATCCCATTTTTTTCTAGACGGTTTGTTATCGTTTTCCATAATTTTTAAGGTATATTATTTTTAATGATAGAAGTAGCATTTTCTTTATCCACCTTTTTTACAAAAAGTTGAATATGATTAGGTAATCCGCCACCAAAACCAGCGATCATTCCTGATTTCATATCATCTCTGGTAATAGAATTAATATGGTGGTCTTGTAATAAAGACTGTAAGAACTGTACATTAATTAAACTACCAGTATAAACTCGTTCATATTCACTTTCAGGAAACATAGTAGTATAGATTGTTAAGCATTAAAATATTTGCTATTCCATATAGCAGAGTTAAAGTTTTTTCCCATTGCAAAACCATAAAATAAAATTACAGCAGCTACAGATTTAAACATAAAAAATAGAATCATAATGGTCTCTTGAGAGTTATTATGTTTACTAAACATACCATTAGGAACCATAAGAGTAAGAGTTAGGCTTATCAAAAAGGTAAGAATCAGTAAATTCTCAAAACTCTTAAAGAACCACATAAGATATTTACGTAAAGGGTTAAGATCATTACCCCATTTATGTACAAGGTAGAAATAATCATTTCCCATAGGAGCAAATAATAATGGGTCATCAGCATTTTCTAGCTTAAATAATTTTGATGGAGCAACTATTTTAAACCCTTCTAACGCTGTCTCATGTTTTTTTTCGAGGTTTTTGATAGCAGAAATTGCAGATGGAGGAAGCTTGCCTTTAAAATATTTAGAATCTAAAAACCGTAACCTATAATTAACACATATTTTTTTTATCTGATCCAGATGATATATTTTATTGGTTTCTAATTGATCAAAATCAAAAATATTGTGAGTTACTTGAGAAGAAGTTTCTATATTTTGAAGAATTTGCTGTTCATGTGTTGTCTCTTGCCTAAAAACATTAAAAACTTGTTTTCTCCAGGTAGATGAATCAAACTCTTTATTCCGCAATGTAGATAACTCTCGCTCAATGTTGGTTCTTGGAAGTAGCATTTTTTTCTTCTTTAGCTCTCTAAATTAACGATTTGAGACAAGTATTACAAAATTTAAGGATAAGTTTATCATTTTATAATTAAAGCGGTCTATTGATAATAATACCAGTGTTATTTTTTATTTTCTTTAGATATTCAACGAGAGGTAGTTTTGAAACCTCTACTTGACCTCTTGAAGAAGCGTGTAATAGATGAATATGCCCATCTTTTTCTCTAGTTGCAATCCCTGTATGTGTAATATCCAACCCTTTGATAGAAGTGGTAAGCGCAATAATATCTCCAGATTCTATAGAAGCTTCATGTTGAGCGATTTGATCTTGTGGTAAATAACATATAGTGGATTGATCGATATTTATTTCTGATTGTTGTATGCCTTTGTAATTCTGATCATCTTTAAGAAAAGGGTAGAGTGCACGATGTGTACTCATAAAATTTATTTGTTTTTGATGCTCGATACCTCCCATGTCTCCAGTAACATTTTTAATAATATTTTTTTTCTCATTATTGGTAATCCACTCAGAGAAATAATGTAATCGAGAAGTGTAACCGTCTAGTTTTCCATCTCTATACCTGATTTTCTCAAGATATGCTGTATACGTATCAAAATCATCCTTGTTGTTTTTAAGCATCAGGCTTAAGACCAAAATATTTTCTACATAGGTGGTGCAATCTAATCCTTGTAAATTAACAACAAGAGATTCTTTGGGGCCAATCTCAAGAGTTTTGGCAACATAGGGGGTGCCTAAAAAAGTTTTTCCTACTGCTACAATGGTTTCTCCAAAAGTAGATTTTGGAGTATATTCCTTTTTAAGATTTGCTATTCTGGAGATAAAGATCTCTTTGTCTTTTGCAGAACAGGTAACCCCTTGTGCAATTGTAGTGTAATTGATTGCGAGTGAGATAAAAAGAAATAAAATTTTACAATTCATAATTTGTATGCATTGAATGGTTATATCAAATTAACCATCAAATTGATATTACTGTTTTACTTTATAGAGTTGTAAAGTACAAAAAACAGATAAAATCTTCTTTGTTTAGATACACTGTTTTTCCATATTCAAGAAGAGTAGGTTGTTTCAAAGTTACAAGAATATAAAGAGAAGGCATAAAAAAAGCAATCAACGCCCATAGGCGTTGATTGCTTAAAAATAAATTGTGATTGAAAAATTATATTATTGTAGACTGTCCTACATGTATATTTTCAAAATTAAGATTAGAATCTTCAGGATTCAATATATAATCTGCGATAAAGTCACCTACTTTTTCTGTTGTAAGTGGATTATCAGTATTAAGATCTGGAGTGGTAATATTAAGCTCTAACGCTTTTTCTACGGCATCTCTTATTGCATGAGCTTCTCCTAATAAGTCAAAATGCTCAAGTAGCATAGCTGCAGATAATATAGCAGCAATAGGATTAGCGATTCCTTTTCCTGTTGCTTGCGGAAAAGATCCATGAATAGGTTCAAACATGCAACATGTATCTCCAACAGAAGCAGAAGCCAATAGACCAATAGAGCCACCAATAACACTTGCTTCATCAGAAATAATATCACCAAACATATTTTCTGTAAGGATTACATCAAATTGACTAGGGTTTAGGATCATTTGCATTGCGGCATTGTCTACAAATAAGAAATCCAATGTTACATCACTGTATTCTTTGGCAATTTCTGTTACTACTTTTCTCCATAAACGAGAGGATTCTAATACATTGGCTTTATCAACTAGTGTGACTTTTTTTCTTCGTTTTTGAGCAGTTTTAAAAGCTAGATGTGTAATACGCTCGATTTCTGGTTTAGAATATTCACAAAGATCAGAAGCTACTGTACCGTCTGCACTTAATTCTTTTTTTCCAAAATAGATACCTCCTGTCAATTCACGATATATAGAAATATCAGTACCTTCTATAATCTCTCGTTTTAGCGGAGATTTATCAATTAAGGTTGGATATGCTTTTACAGGTCTTATGTTGGCATATAAGCCTAATTCTTTTCTTAGTTTTAATAATCCTTGCTCTGGACGAACAGGGGCAGAAGGATCATTGTCGTATTTTGGAGCGCCAATGGCACCAAACAAAACAGCATCTGTATTCACACAAAGCTCTAATGTTTCATCAGGTAGTGGGTTTCCTGTTTTATCAATAGCAATCGCACCTACTAATCCTTCTTTAAAGATAAAAGAGTGATCAAATGCATGTGCAATGGCTTCTAGTGCTTTGATGGCTTGTGCGGTGACTTCGGGACCAATTCCATCTCCTGACAATACTGCGATATCTAGTTTCATATATTTATTTTTTGGTCATACTGAGTATTATTTAAGCTTTTTGATAAGGAGTACATCTTTATCTTGCTTCATGATTATGTAAACAAGCTCAGTGAGACATTATTGTATTAGTTATATTTTGGCATTTTCAAATTCTTCAATTTCTTTTTTATTACTGATTAAAAAATCAATATCATCATACCCATTTGTCAAACAGGTTTTTTTGTACGCATTAATCTCGAATGTAGCAGAGGATTTAGTAGATAGAATTGTTATTGTTTGCGCATCAAGGTCTACTTCAAATTTTGCATTGGCATCATTTTCGATTTCAGTAAATAATTCCTTTAGATATTCAGGAGTTACTTGTATGGGTAATACCCCATTATTAAGAGCATTTCCTTTAAAAATATCAGCAAAAAAACTTGATACAACTACTTTAAAGCCAAAATCATTGATTGCCCATGCAGCATGTTCTCTACTAGATCCACACCCAAAATTATCTCCTGCAATCAATATTGTACCACTGTACTTAGAATTATTGAGAATAAAATCATTATTTACGGTTCCATCTTTATGAAATCGCCAGTCTCTAAATAGGTTTTCTCCAAAACCATCACGGCTAGTTGCTTTCAAGAAACGAGCAGGAATAATCTGATCTGTATCTACATTCTCTATGGATAAAGGTATGGCAGAAGATGTTAATTTGGTAAACTTATCCATAATTAATTTAATTGTTTTGTGATATCAATAATTTTTCCTTCTATTGCTGTTGCTGCGGCAACTAATGGGCTTGCTAGAATTGTTCTTGCACCTTGTCCTTGTCTACCTTCAAAATTTCTATTGGATGTAGAGACACAATATTCTCCTTCAGGTATTTTATCATCATTCATAGCAAGACAGGCAGAACAACCAGGTTGGCGTAATTTAAACCCAGCTTCTTCAAAAACTTCTTTTAATCCTTCTTTAACAATTTGCTGAGCTACTTGTTGTGACCCAGGGACAAACCATGCAGTTACATTGGTGGCTTTTTTCTTGCCTTTGATATAATCTGCAGCAATTCTAAAATCTTCGATTCTACTATTTGTACAACTACCAATAAATACGTAGTTTATTTTTTGATTTACAAGAGACTGTCCTTTTTCAAAATTCATATAGGCTAATGATTTTTCAAAAGAAGCATTATCCTCTACGGGTATATTCTCAGAGATTTTTATTCCCATTCCTGGATTAGTACCATAAGTGATCATTGGTTCAATGTCTTCGGCATCAAAATGATATTCTTTGTCAAAGACAGCACCCTCATCTGTAGGTAGTGTTTTCCAGTAAGCTACTTTTTTATCAAATTCTGCTCCTTTAGGGGCAAATTCTCTTCCTTTTACATATTCAAATGTAGTTTCGTCAGGAGCAATCATTCCTCCACGAGCTCCCATTTCAATACTCATATTACAAACCGTCATACGACCTTCCATAGACATGTCTGAGAATACATTTCCTGCATATTCACAGAAATATCCAGTGCCAGCATTCGTTCCTAGTTTTGCGATAACATAAAGAATAACATCTTTTGGCAAAACACCAGGCTTTAACTGTCCATTGACGCTTACTCTAAGACTTTTTGGTTTTTGAAGTAATAGACATTGACTGGCAAATACTTGTGCTACTTGGCTAGTTCCTATACCAAATGCAATGGTACCAAATGCACCATGAGTAGAGGTGTGGCTATCACCACAAACCATCGTCATTCCAGGTTGAGTAATCCCTAATTCTGGAGCCATTACGTGAACAATACCATTATATTTATGACCTAGACCATAAAGGGTGATCTCATTTTTTTTACAGTTTTTGGTAAGCTGTTCTAGTTGGTTTCTGGATAAATCATCTCTTACAGGTAGGTGTTGATTTTCTGTAGGAGTATTGTGATCTGCTGTAGCTACAATTTGATTAGGTCTGAAAACAGGGATTTCACGCTGTTCTAATTCCCCAAAAGCTTGCGGGCTGGTAACTTCATGTATCAGGTGCTTATCGATATATAATATCTGTGGGCCGTTCTGTATCTCTTTGACGACATGCGCATCCCAAACTTTATCAAATAAGGTTTTCTTCATTAATTAACTATTTAGACCTGTCATACTTTTATTACTCATATTGAGATATCTGTTTAACAGGTCTTGTAAGGTATTTTTCTATATTATATTAGGCAACAACCGCGGCTGCTACATTAGTGTTTTTCATAATTTGATGAATATCTTCATCTAGAATTTCTTTTTTACGATCTGCAAATTTCAGAAATTCTAAGTAAACATCATCTAATTGAAGTTTAGTTAATTCATAACCAACTTTTTTTGATCTATATGCCAAAGCTGCTCTACCACTTCTTGCGGTAAGTACAATTGCAGATTCTGTTACACCAACCTCTGCAGGGTCAATGATTTCATATGTTTCACGATTTTTGATAACTCCATCTTGGTGAATTCCAGAACTATGAGCAAATGCATTTGCACCTACTATAGCTTTGTTTGGTTGTACCATCATACCCATATGATCAGATACCATTTGGCTGGTAGCATATAGTAATCTAGAATCAATATCTGTATTTATATTCAAATAGGGATGTTGCTTCATAATCATCACCACTTCTTCAAGGGCAGTATTACCCGCACGTTCACCAATACCATTAATAGTACATTCTATTTGTCGTGCTCCATTAATTGCTCCAGCAATAGAATTAGCTGTTGCCAACCCTAAATCATTATGACAATGGCAAGAGATAATAACATTATCAATTCCAGTTACATTTTCTTTAAGGTACTTTATTTTGGCACCATATTCTTCTGGGAGGCAATATCCTGTTGTATCAGGAATATTAAGTACAGTAGCTCCAGCTTTGATCATAGCTTCACATACACGAGCCAAAAACTCATTATCAGTTCGCCCAGCATCTTCAGCATAAAACTCTACATCTTCTACAAAAGATTTTGCATATTTTACAGCAGCAATTCCTCTTTCTATAACTTTATCTCTAGTCGTGTTGAATTTATATTTAATATGAGAATCAGAAGTACCTATTCCTGTATGGATTCTTGGTTTCTTAGCATATTTTAATGCTTCTGCAGCAACTTTGATATCATTTTCTACAGCTCTGGTAAGCCCACAAACAGTTGCATTTTTGACAACTTTAGCAATCTCATTTACCGAGGCAAAATCTCCAGGACTAGATACAGGAAATCCTGCTTCTATAATATCTACACCCAAAAGATCCAGTTGTTCTGCGATGACTAATTTTTGTTGTGTGTTTAGTTTACATCCAGGGACTTGTTCTCCGTCTCTTAAGGTTGTGTCGAATATTTGAACTTTATTATTACTCATATAAATACAGTGAATTTTGCTTTTAACTAATATTTTAAAAACACCATCTTTTTAAAATATTTTCAAAAGATGTTTCATTAATCTATTACGAATTTATATTTTGGGAATTCAAAAGATAGATGTTTGATTATTGATTTTACAATGCTAAAATCTTTCGATAAAAACATAACTTTCTTTTAATCAGTTAATTATATGATATTTTCTTACAATGACTAATGAGCAAAAAGATCCTTTGTTTGTTTTGGTTAAATCATTATCCAAATCAGAAAAGAGGCAATTTAAAGTATACGTGGGGCGATTAGGAGTAAATACTGATTCTAAATTCTTGGCACTGTTTAATCATTTGGATAAAAGTGATACGATGGATGAAGATGTTATTGTCGCTAAAGGAATCGTAAAGAAACAACAGTTTTCTAATCTCAAAGCACATTTGTATAAACAAATACTGATTAGTTTACGATTAAGCCCACTTCATCAAAATATACGCTCACAGATACGAGAACAATTGGATTTTGCATCTATATTATATCATAAGGGCTTGTACAAACAAAGCTTGAAAATATTGGATAAAGCAAAAATTCTTGCAAAGGAAAATGAGGAACATAATATTGCATATGAGGTTGTAGAATTAGAGAAAATTATTGAAACACAATATATAACCAGAAGTATCAATAATAGGGCAGATGAATTGACAGTTGAGGCCAAGGTGTTGAGTATAAAGAATGTATTGACAAGTAAACTCTCTAATTTATCATTGCAACTGTATGGTTTGATGCTAAAAAGTGGGTATGTAAGAAATGATAAGGAGCATAATGAAGTAACTAATTATTTTTATAGTAAACTTCCCAAATATGAGTGGAATATGTTGGGGTTTAGAGAGAAATTATGGTTGTATAAAGCACATCTGTGGTATAGCTTTATTGTTCAAGATTTTTTGTCATGCTATAAATATTCAAAAAAATGGCTCGACCTTTTTTATGAACATCCTAAAATGGTTATTCAAAATCCAGTATTTTTTCTAAGAGGAAATCATTATTTATTAGAATCCTTATATCTGATAAAGGATAGGACACAACTAAAATCTACTTTGCAAGAGTTTGAAAAAATGATTACCAATTCGTCGTTTCCTAACGATGATAATATAGAGGTATTATCTTTTCAATTTATATATAACAATAAGCTTAATGTACACTTTTTGGAAGGTAGTTTTGCAGAAGGAGAGTATCTGGTAGAAGAAATTCTAAAAGGAATGTCTGAGTTCAAAAATAGATTAGATGATCATCACATTATGGTGTTTTATTATAAAATAGGATGTCTTTATTTTGGAATGGCTAATCATAAGAAGTGTATAGAATATTTGAGCAAGATTATTAATAATAAGTCGTTAAAGATGAGGGAAGACCTGATGTGTTTTTCTAGAGTGTTAAGCTTGGTTGCTCATTATGAGTCAGGAATGGATTATCATCTGGAAAGCCAATTGAAAGAGACATATCGATTTCTGATTAAAATGGATGATTTGCATGAAGTACAAAAAGAAATGATAAAATTCCTTAAAAATCTAGGGGATATTTTTCCTCATCAGATTAAGGATGAATTCAAGAAATTACACAAAAGGCTGAAACAGTATGAAAATCACCCTTATGAAAAAAGGGCATTTTTATACCTAGATATCCTATCTTGGTTAGAAAGTAATATCGAAGGAAGACCTGTTGCAGATATCATTAAAGAAAAAGCAAAGACACAAGTACGATAATTGATCATTTATAAAGATAGATAAGCTGTTATGCAAAAAAAACTACATGTAAGAAACCTTCTAGAACTCAATTTGGCAATGCTATTTATTGCTACCTCAGGAGCACTAGGAAGGTATATTGATATGCCTGTACCTGTAATTATAGGTTTTAGAGCATTAATGGCTGGAGTATTATTATTTATTTTCTGTAAATGGAAAAGAGTTTCGTTTAGAACCAGTAGTAAAGATCGCCCAACAATTATTCTAAGTGGAGTATTAATGGGGTTGCACTGGATTACTTATTTCTATGCCTTAAAACTATCTAATGTTGCAATAGGAATGCTTTCTATATTTACATATCCCGTTATAACAGCTTTATTAGAACCTATATTATTAAAAACAAAGTTTCAAAAAGTACACTTATTATTAGCATTATTAGTGTTAATAGGAATCTATTTTCTTGTTCCCGATCTAGATTTTAGTAATTCATATACAAAAGCAGTGTTGTTGGGAATACTCTCTGCGATATGTTATTCATTGAGAAATCTTATTATGAAAACCAAGGTTGGTAATTATGATGGCTCGGTATTGATGTGGTATCAGTTGGTGGTGATAAGTATATGCCTTTTACCATTCTTATTTTTAATGAACAGTTCTGGTATAAAAGAACAGTGGTTTCCTACTTTGATCCTTGCTTTACTTACAACAGCTATAGGTCATACCTTGTTTTTAGCAAGTTTTAAGCGGTTTTCAATTACAACAGCTAGTATTATAAGTAGTGTACAACCCGTATATGGTATTATTATAGGTATGATTTTCTTAGGGGAGATCCCAGTATTCTCTACGATAATTGGAGGGGTGTTGATCCTTACTTCTGTGGTGATAGAGAGTATACGTACCTATCGCTAATCGATACTGTAGTCTAAGAAACAGGACTTATTTTTTTGAAATAAACAAGCGTAGTTTCAAAAAACGGGACTTCTGTAGTTTACTTTTGTGGTACAAACTAAAATATAAACAGATTTATTATTATGAAAATTAAATTTTTAAGTACCGTATTTCTTCTCACAGTATTGTTTACTTCATGTTCTAAAGATGATGATGCAGGAACACCTAACACTGGTAGTGAAACAGAAACTACTATTCTTTCATACGCTAATGTTGAATTTACTTTTGATGATTCTGCACGTTTTTTTGCAACGAGTACTGGTACAATGTATAGAGCGTCTAAAATTGATGCAGACGCAGCAAAAATTATTGACTTAGTAGGAGATAGTGGTACGGATTTTATTGCTTTTATAAGCCCATCGGCAGAAGGCGCTACTATTCCTAATGGAACAAAAACAAAAATACAACATACAGGTGTCTCTATGACAGTAGCCCAGTTTGATGAGATAAAAGATGATAGTATACTCAAAAAACTTACTGTAGTTGATGATAATGACTCAGTAAGTATTTCTTCTTATAAGGAAAAAATAATTCTTTTTGAAAATGCTGCTGGTAAAAAGGGAGCAATCAAAATGACGGCTATCAACTCAGAAAGATTAAAAGTTGATATTAAAGTTATGAAATAGTATTTATTCTATAGGATTATATAAATAAGGCTGCCTGAAATGGCAGTCTTTTTATATATGTGTCATCCTGAAATAGATTGATGATTTTTTGTTGTGTATAAAGTTTTATTAGCAAATATCCCAGATGCTATCTGATGGAGGAGGGGCAATGATAGATAATGGCTCTTTTTTTACAGGGTGAATAAAAGTGAGTTTTCTGGCATGTAAATGTATGCTACCATCTTTATTACTTCTATCAGCTCCATATTTGAGATCCCCTTTGATAATACAGCCTATAGCAGATAATTGAGAACGTATCTGGTGATGACGACCTGTATGCAAAGTAACCTCAAGTAAGTTGTAATTAGTAAGTTTTTTTATGAGTTGATAATCTAAAATAGCTTTCTTGCTATCTGGCACTTCATTTTTATTAGCATATGATTTATTTTGTTTAGGATTACGTTTTAGCCAATGTATAAGTGTATCATTTTCTTTAGGCGGAAGATTCTTTACCACCGCCCAATATGTTTTTTGTGCTTCTTTATTTGCAAATAATGCATTGAGTCTGGGTAGTGCTTTACTTGTTCTGGCAAAAACTACAATGCCACTTGTAGGGCGATCTAGTCTGTGTACTACACCAAGATAAACCGCACCAGGTTTATTGTACTTTTTAGCAATATAAGATTTTACAATTTCGCTGAGAGGAGTATCTCCAGTTTTATCACCTTGTACAATATCTCCTGAACGTTTATTTACGATGATAATATGATTATCCTCATAAAGAACCTGAAGGTTATTATCGTTTGTTATCACCTTTCTCATTAGTTGAAACCTTTACTTCTTTCCATTTTTTGAATATCGGAATTGAAATTTTAGTAGCAATACCTTTAAATTTTAGTAAAAAATCTTCATTCTCTTTTTTGACCTCATATTCTAACTCTAAATCAAATTGATCTTTACCACAAAAAAAGCCTTTTTTTTGTAAGTGCTTGTTAGAAGATAATGATGATAGAATTTTAAACGTTGATGCATCAACTTTCTGTAAATAGTCTGAATTGTTTTGTATTTCTATTTTATTTACTTCTGTTGGGTAAATGATTTTTATCTCATTTTCTGATTTACTGTCATAGTCAGTATATTGATTTATAGTAATATAATCAGGATAGATGTCAAAATTGGCATCATCATAGATTTTATTATTTATACTTAATTTAGCAAATAGACTATTTCTAAAAGGAGGTAGTTTATTTCTAAACCTATGAAAATCACTAGTAGTGTCGATAAATACCTCGGCATCAGTTTTAAATTTTAGATTATTATTCCTAGAATATTTGGTAGTTTCTTTTTGGTTTCTAGATATAATTTTTTCATCAGAGATCTTTTGATATTGATCTATGTATTCTACGGTTAATGTTTTGACTTTATCCTTAAAATAGTAATGATAAACATAACTTCCTTCATTTTCACCGGTTTGTTGGTAGAGAAAAAGATCAATATTGGAGATGCTGTCAATTGATTTGCCAGATAAATATTCTGCATTATGAAAATCACTACTTTTTCGTCCTAATACTGAAGGTCGAATTTCTATATCTTGGCTATTATAAAAGCTTAGTGAACGGTGCTTTCCTCTAATAGAGATAATAGTATCATCAAATTTTAGAATTTTAAAAGGTAATGTATTAGAAAGATTTTTTTTCAAAAAATTCTTTTTGGTAATCGTTGTTTTATTTATACTTACAGGAAAGTGTATGCTATAAAAAAGTTTTAGACTATCATTGTAACTTAATGTTTCATCACGTAAATAAGTAAAACGACCATTAGAAAAATATGTATTCCCGTCATGGTAATTGGATTTGTAAGCCTTGTTTAGTATAGGGATTTTATGTTGAGTACTAAGATTAATTAGGCTGTCTGACGATAGGGTAACTATATGTTCTTTAAAAGGTAAACAACTGTATGATATTAATGTTAAATCTTTTTCTCCTATAAGGTCATCTAGAATGTTATCATCTAGAATATATGTTTTTTTTAGCCCTTTGTTTAATTGGATAAGGTCATCTTTTTTTAAAAATAAAGGTGTTTTACACTTATACCATGAAAAGGGAGAAGTAAGAAATTCTTGTGAAAAAGGCATTTCTTTATTGTGATGTTTTTTTTGTATTTCTGATCCGTTGCTCAAAATCCTATTATAATAAGCATTTTTGACATAATTGGTGTTATCACTGTTACTAGTATCAACCTTTTCTACATTAGATGAAATAGTTGTATTGTCTTTTAGTATAGTGTATGTTCTTATACGCAGTGGTAATCCTGTAGCGAGGTCAATTGTAGTGGTTCCTTGAGTTTTAATAGTATCATTTGTTTTTGGAACAATTGCCGTGCCTTTGTGATAAAGCAGCGCTTCTTCTTTAGTAATATTCTTAACGTAATATGTAGCTTTAAAAATAAGACTATCATTGGTAAGTAACTTTAATTTTTTATCCACTATCCAAGAAGACCCTAACTTTATTTTTTTATCTAAATAAGAGAGGTCTAGATTGGCATTAGTACTTTTTAAAAGCTCTTTGATTTTTTGTAGTTCTTTTATAGGTTTTTTTGAATCATTATTTGGAAAAATAAATGAACTATTATAGACTTTTCCCTTTTTATCTATATGAAAAAAATGTTTGAAAGATTTTATATTTTTTGTTATTTCATCTACTATGTCTGGGTAATCTTTGTAATAATTTCGAGACAATGAAAATTGTACCTTTTCATTAAACTTTAAACTCAAATCTAGAATTTGTTCAGTAACCTTAAATGTATTGTTAAGATTCTTTTCAAAAGTAAGAGATTCTGTTCCCAAAAAATTAGCTGTAAAATCTTTTGAGCTAGAACTTTTATGATTCTTATTGGTAACTAAAAATTCCCAGTTGTAGTAGTAAGCTGAATTTGTTTTTGGGTTAAGTTTAATTCTTTCTTTTGTTTGTGCTCCTCCCAGAATAGAACTTCCTCCCAGAATAAATAGTAAAATTTTTTTAAGAACTCTCATAAATTAATACTGTTCGGTATCATTTGGAAAATCTACTGCCTTTACATCTGTAACATATTGTTTAAATGCATTTGTCATTTCAGAATATAAATCGAGGTAGCGTCTTAAAAAACGAGGGTTAAATTCATGTGTCATTCCTAACATATCATGAGTAACCAATACTTGACCATCAACTCCATTTCCTGCTCCTATACCAATAATTGGTATCGTAAGACTTTCTGCAACTTCTTTGGCTAATTTGGCAGGAACTTTCTCTAATACAATAGCAAAACATCCTGATTTTTGTAGCATGAGTGCATCTTCCTTTAATTTCTTAGCTTCTTCTTCTTCTTTAGCACGTACCGTATACGTCCCGAATTTATATATAGATTGAGGAGTAAGACCAAGATGCCCCATAACAGGTATACCTGCATTAAGAATTCGACGTATCGATTCTTTTACTTCTTTTCCTCCTTCTAATTTTACAGCATGTCCACCTGATTCTTTCATGATACGGATTGCAGAACGCAACGCCTCTTTTGGGTCACTTTGATAACTCCCAAAAGGTAGATCAACAACAATCAATGCACGATGAATTGCTCTGATAACAGAAGATGCATGATAGATCATTTGATCCAATGTAATAGGTAGTGTAGTTTCATGACCCGCCATCACGTTGGATGCAGAGTCACCTACAAGAATTACATCTACACCTGCACCGTCTACAATTTTGGCCATTGTATAATCATAAGCCGTTAGCATAGATATTTTTTCTTTATTAGCTTTCATCTCTATCAGAGATTTTACAGTAACACGCTTATAATCTTTTTTTGCTGTGGACATTTTAAATTATTTTTGGATTGTAAAAGTAATGAATTACCTATAATATGGTAATAAGTGTTTTGATTTTTTGATGTCTCTTTTATAAGAATAGTGTAAAAATTACAAACTTTAAAAATAATTAAAACCTTATTTTTATATTCAATTCAGAAAACCATCATTATTATGTATAAAGTATCATTGATAGTTATGTTATTATTTTGGGGAAGTGTCTTTTCTCAAAAAAGTGTTGCTACAGAAGATGTCAGTCGTTATAAAAAAGAAGTAAAGCATACGATCTTAGGGTTTTTTGAAGGTTTTCATTCTGGGGATACTGCCAAGATAAAAATGACTATAGATGCAAACATTGCTTTGCAAACGATTGTAAAAACAAAAGAAGGGAAGGTAAAGGCAATTCAAGTTGATATAGCAAAAGTATTGACCACAATTCATAACAGACCCAAAGAACAAAAGTGGGATGAACGATTATTAGGTTTCAAAATCGAGGCAGACGCATCGATTGCAAATGCTTGGACTCCGTATGAGTTTTATATTAATGATACATTTAGTCACTGCGGAGTTAATATGTTTCAGTTATTTAATGATGGTACTACTTGGCGAATACTAGCAATTACAGATACCAGACATAAAAATAAGTGTAAGTAATCTCAATTGAGGATTAGTATAAAACATAAAAACTACTATAAAAACTTAGCAATCACTTAAGCTCACCTTTATAGCCAAGCCACCTTCACTGGTCTCTTTATATTTTGTATGCATATCCTGAGCTGTTTCCCACATTGTTTCAATAACTTTATCTAAAGGTACTTTGGCATTTGCAGCATCAGTATCCAGTGCCATTTCACAAGCATTAATAGCTTTTATAGCCCCCATTGCATTTCTTTCTATACAAGGAATTTGTACAAGTCCTCCAATAGGGTCACATGTTAACCCCAGATGGTGCTCCATAGCAATTTCACTCGCCATTAGTACTTGTTCTGGAGTTCCTCCCATAAGTTCTGTTAATGCTCCTGCTGCCATTGCAGAAGAAACACCAATCTCTGCTTGGCAACCTCCCATTGCGGCAGAAATAGTAGCTCCTTTTTTGAAAAGACTTCCGATTTCTCCAGCAACCAGCATAAATTGTTTTACATCATCAAAATTGGCATCATGATTTTCTATAACCATATAATACATCATCACCGCAGGAATAACTCCTGCACTTCCGTTGGTAGGAGCAGTAACTACACGTCCTAATGAAGCATTTACCTCATTTACTGCCAAAGCAAAACAAGATACCCATTTAAGTATTTGACGAAACTTTACTTCTGTATTACGGATGGCTTCAATCCATTCTTGAGGAGATGTGTATGTTTGATTACCGATTAGTTTTTTATGAGTGTCATATGCCCTACGTCTTACATTTAACCCACCAGGTAGAGTACCTTCTGTATGACAACCAGTATACATAGATTCTAGCATTACTTGCCAAACTTGTGCAATTCCTGTATCTATCTGCGATGCATCTTTTAGAGAAAGCTCGTTCTCTAATACAATTTGAGATATTTTTTTGTTCTTAGCACTACAATATGCCAAAAGATCAGTCGCCTTTTGGATAGGCATAGGGAATTTATGAAACTCTTCTAGTTTTTTCTCTTTTCTTTTTCGCTCCTCTTTTACTACGAAACCACCACCAATAGAATAAAAAGAAGAAGAAATGACTTCTCCATTTTTTAGTGTACCATGAAAAGTCATACCATTGGGATGAAATTCCTTAAAGTTCTTATTAAAAACAATATGTGTTTGAGGGTCAAAAGTTATCTGTAGTTCATTATTAAATAATAGCACTTTAGAAGCTGTAATCGTATCAATAATAGAATCTATAGTAGATACATTGATAGTGGTGGGGTCATATCCACATAACCCTAGTATTACTGCGATATCTGTAGCATGTCCTTTTCCTGTTAATGAGAGAGAACCAAAAAGATCAACGGTAATAGAAGTTACAGATTCAAAAATAGTAGCTTCTTTTAATTCTTCGATCCATCTTCCTCCTGCACGCCAAGGACCTAATGTGTGTGAGCTTGAAGGCCCTACACCTATTTTGAGCATATCAAAAACACTGATACATTCCATAATATGTAATTATTGATAAAAATTTGCGGGTAAATATAGTTTTTTGGTAACAAAGAAACCTGTTTTTTAAAGAATAGTTAATACACTCTATTATTTTACTTGTAATTATTTCTAGAAAAGGGTTAAATACCTATAATGACATCCTGTCATATAGATGGTAATGGCATAATCATTGACTTAACAGGAATAAATTATCATGAACATAAAGTATAACAATTAGTATAAAGATGAGTAAAATAATAGGAATAGATTTAGGGACAACTAACTCATGTGTTTCTGTAATGGAAGGTAATGAGCCTGTAGTAATCCCTAATGCCGAAGGTAAAAGAACTACTCCTTCTGTCATTGCTTTTGTAGAAGGAGGAGAAATTAAAGTAGGAGACCCTGCAAAACGTCAGGCAGTTACCAACCCAACTAAGACGATCTCTTCTATCAAGAGATTTATGGGAAATAAGTTTTCTGAATCTTCAAAAGAAGCAGAAAGAGCAGCGTATAAAGTTGTAAAAGGAGACAATGATACACCACGAGTAGATATCGATGGTCGTCTATATACACCACAAGAATTATCTGCAATGACACTTCAGAAAATGAAGAAGACGGCAGAGGATTACCTTGGTCAAGATGTAACAAGAGCAGTAATTACTGTACCAGCATATTTTAATGATTCACAGCGTCAAGCTACCAAAGAAGCAGGAGAGATTGCAGGACTTACAGTAGAGCGAATTATTAATGAGCCTACAGCAGCAGCATTGGCATATGGACTTGATAAAAAAGGTTCGGATCAAAAGATTGTTGTTTTTGATTTTGGTGGAGGTACACATGATGTATCTATCCTTGAATTAGGAGATGGTATCTTTGAGGTATTAGCTACAGATGGAGATACTCACCTTGGAGGAGATGATGTAGATCAAAAAATCATTGATTGGTTAGCAGAAGAATTTAAGGCAGAAGAAAATATGGATCTAAGACAAGATCCGATGGCATTACAACGTCTTAAAGAAGCAGCAGAAAAGGCAAAGATAGAGTTGTCATCTTCTGCACAAACAGAAATAAACTTACCATATGTTACAGCTACTGCAAGTGGACCAAAACACTTGGTAAGATCATTGACTAAATCAAAATTTGATCAATTAATTGATGATTTGGTAAAGCGTACAATAGAGCCTTGTCGTACTGCATTAAAAAATGCAGGAATCTCAACTAGTGATATCGACGAAATTATATTAGTAGGTGGATCTACTCGTATTCCAGCAGTACAGGAAGCAGTAGAAAGCTTTTTTGGAAAATCACCAAGTAAAGGTGTAAATCCTGATGAGGTTGTTGCAGTTGGAGCGGCGATTCAAGGAGGAGTATTAACAGGAGATGTAAAAGATGTATTGTTATTAGATGTAACTCCGCTTTCTCTTGGTATCGAGACGATGAACAATGTAATGACTAAGCTTATTGAAGCCAATACAACGATACCTACCAAAAAATCACAAGTTTTTTCTACAGCCGCAGATAATCAGCCATCAGTAGAGATTCATGTATTGCAAGGAGATCGTCCTATGGCAGCACATAATAAGACAATTGGTCGTTTCCATTTAGATGGTATTCCACCAGCACAAAGAGGAGTGCCTCAAATTGAAGTTACTTTTGATATCGATGCCAATGGTATTATCAAAGTTTCTGCTACAGATAAGGCTACCAACAAAACTCAAGATATCAGAATCGAAGCTTCTTCAGGTTTGACCGACGAGGAGATCGAGAAAATGAAAAAAGAAGCTGAGGCAAATGCAGATGCTGATAAAGCAGCAAAAGAAACTGCAGATAAGCTTAATGAAGCTGATGGAATGATTTTTCAGACAGAAAAGCAACTTAAAGAATTTGGTGATAAATTATCAGATGATAAGAAAAAACCTATCGAAGAAGCTTTAGAAGAATTGAAAAAAGCGTATGAATCTCAGGATGCTACAGTAATACAGCCTGCTCTAGATAAAATCAATGAAGCATGGAAAGTAGCGAGTGAAGAAATGTACAAAGCTCAAGAAAATGCACAGCAAGGTGGGCAACCAGGTCCTGATGCAGCTGCAGGAGGTCAATCTTCTGATGGAGGAGGTTCTGAAGGAAGTGATGTAGAAGATGTAGATTTTGAAGAAGTAAAATAAGTATAGATTACTTTTATAAATACAAAAAATGCGTAGCTTTTGGCTACGCATTTTTTATTGCTGTAATTTGTCAATAATTCGTTTTTGATATCTCATTAGAAAGTTAATTTCAATACTACTATTTTTAACTTTGAAATACTATAGTTATATAAAAATTGTTTCATTATTCTTTAGTGTTATAATTAGGGTTGAACCAAGCCATATGCAAAGGGGTTTCAAATTCTGATGCTGAAATGTATATTTTATCTTTTTGTCTTCCTTCATTTATAAAACCAAGACTTTTGTAAAATGATACATTCCTTTTGTTATGCTCTCTTGTATATAATTCTATTCTTTTGATATGATCTAGGTTCGTCTTTACAATATTTAAGAAACTTTCAAATAAAGATCGTCCAATTCCTTTTCCTTGGTGATCAGGATCAACAATGATAGTTAAATCTGTAAGAATATGCTGAAAAGCATAGATGGTAGGGGTATAAGCATGAATTTCACCAACAAGATGCCCATTTATAACCGCAATTAGTATCAATCCATTCTCGATGGAGTGTTTTAAGAAATTATTTACATATCCCTGATTAATTTCTTCCTTATTTCTAATTATTCCATCAGAAATTCCAGCTACTTTTATATAAAGTTGTAGTAATTCAGATGCATGTTTTAGTTCAGCTTTTTGTATTTCAAATTTCATTAGTATATAAATTATAAATAAAACTTGGAGTAAACGATACTTTATATTGGTTTACAGTTTGTTGAATATACAAAAAAATAGATGCTATCAAAAGAATCTAAAATACATGATGAACATAGAAAGAATAAGTAGGATAGATCAAAACTATCATAAACACGATCAAAACCCTACAGCAGTATCATCGCCTCTATGATCAGCACCCCCTTCTAGAGTACCATCAGGTAGCGCAAGAATACCATCAACTTTTCCAATAATTTTAGAATCCTTTTCATTGATTTGATACCCCTTTTGCTGTAAACTATCTATAAGTTTTGTAGAAAAAGCATTGGGTTCTAGTACTATTACATCGGGTAACCATTGATGATGAAAACGTGGTGCATTTACTGCATCTTGCATAGTCATATCAAATTCTTTTACATTGAGTATTGTCTGTAAAACAGATGTAATAATTGTAGAACCTCCTGGAGTACCAACAGACATCCAGAATTTACCATCTTTTTCTACAATTGTAGGAGTCATAGAACTCAGCATTCTTTTTTGAGGAACAATAGCATTGGCTTTAGATCCTGTTAACCCAAACATATTAGGAGTACCAGGTTTTGCGCTAAAATCATCCATTTCATTATTCAAAAAGAAACCTAACTCAGGAACATAAAGTTTTGAGCCATAACCACCATTAAGGGTTGTGGTTACAGAAATAGCATTACCAAATTCATCAACAATAGAATAATGTGTAGTTTCATCACTTTCATACCCTGGGATACTCCCATGATTGATATCAGAAGATGAGGTAGCCTTATCAAAGCTAAAACTTTGCATACGATCAGAAAGATACGCATCACTGATAAGCGTATCTATAGGGATCTTTACAAAATCAGGATCACCAAGATAAAAACTACGATCGGCATAAGCCCTTCGTTCTGCTTCAGTAATAACCTGAATAGTTTTGAGGGTGTTATGCCCATATTTATGGAGATCATATGGTGTTATCATTTTCATGATTTGAGCAAGGCAGATACCTCCACTAGAAGGAGGAGACATAGAAATGATAGAAAGGTCTTTGTAATCAAAACGTATAGGTTGTCGCCATTTTGCCTCGTATTTAGACAAATCTTCTAAAGTGATAATACCACCTTTTGCTTGTATACGAGCGACTAGTTTTTCTGCTGTTTTTCCAGTATAAAATTCAGATCTACCATTTTTTATGAGTCGCTGAATAGTATTTGCAAGTTGTATGTTTTTTAAAGTATCACCTTCTTTATAACCTTTGGCAAAAAGAATAGTGTCTTGATTTACCTCTAGGATTAGTTTTTTATGTTTTTCAAAGCGTTGTTGCTGTTGTTTGGTGACAACAAAACCTCGATTCGCTAATGCTACAACAGGCAAAAGAATTTCTTCTATAGGGAGTGTTCCAAATTTTTTGTGTACTGCAAAAATTCCAGCGATTGTTCCAGGTACGCCAATAGCCATAGCTCCTTGTCGGCTTTTTTCTGGGATAGGAGCTCCATTCTCGTCTAGATACATATCTCTTGATGCAGTCAAGGGGGCTTTCTCTCTATAATCCAAAGCACCAATAGTGCCATTTGCACTACGATATACCATAAAACCACCACCGCCTAGATTTCCAGCATAAGGATATGCAACTGCAAGAGCCATTTCTGTTGCGATCATAGCATCAAAAGCATTACCACCTTTTTTCATGATATCGCTACCTATTTTTGAAGCCTCTTCTCTGGCAGAAACTACCATAGCTTTTTGAGAAATTAGACCAATAACAGCTTCTTTTTGTATGGGTATACTTGTTTTTTTACAAGAGAAAAGTAAAGCGAGAAAAGAAAAAGAGAGAAGGTATAGGGTAAAGTTTATCTTCATAATAACCGTATTTCATTTTTGGTATAGAGTTCTAGTTCCTCAAAAAAAGAGCGAAATTCGTTCTCAAAATCAGTATAATATTGTTCCAATTCGATAATAGCAAGATTCATCCCAGATTTATTTTTAGTTCTTTTATTCATTCTGTATAATACAGAACCTATTCCTTGAACAGTAGCATAGCTTAATAACCAATTTTCTTCAACCATATAAGGCAGAAAACGCTGAATTGGTTTTGGTAAAAGCTCATAATTTTTATGAAGTAAATCATAAAAATCAGTAACATATTCGTCTAAAGGAATATTGGAATATTCACTCCAATTAGCCGCCAAAAAGTGATCGTAAAGAATATCTACAATAACAGTACTATAATGTCTGTATTTAGGAAATAAACGAGAGACACTTTTTTTTACAATAGAATGTGTATCCGTATAAAAATCAATTTTGCGATGTAGTAGTATACCTTGTTGCATACGAGTAGGGTACTCCAAATACTTTTTTCCTTTTACAGAATCAGCTATAAAATTACCTATTTTGAGTTGAGAATCTTCACCAGAAAGATATATGTGTGCTAAAAAATTCATTGGGTTAAAATACAATTTTATAAACCAATATCGACTAAATACCGTTGTTTATATGGTAAATAGAAGTACTTGTAAAAAAAGAAAAGATATTAAGTAAAAAAAAATTATTTTAGTAAACTCACTCTTAAGTTTAAATAATAAATAATGAAGTATACTAGGTGTTTTTATTTTTTGATGTTGGTAATTTTATGTATTTCTTGTGGTAAAGAAATTAATAGTATAGATTTTACAAAGCCTAATACATTTACTGCAGGAATAGAAGGACCTGCTACAGATAATAAAGGGAATATATATGCTGTAAACTATCAAAAAGAAGGAACTATAGGTAAGGTGACCCCAGAAGGAGTAGTATCAATGTTTGTAGAACTCCCCAATGGTAGTATAGGAAACGGAATCAGATTTGGAAAAGAACAAACAATGTATGTTGCCGATTATACGAATCATAATGTCCTTGAAGTAAATTTGAGTACTAAAAAAGTTGCGATATATGCGCATCAACCAAAAGCAAATCAGCCTAATGATATTGCTATTTCTCCATCGGGTATAATTTATGCTAGTGATCCTAACTGGAAAAAAGGAACAGGAAATGTCTGGAAAGTAACCAAAGAAAAAGGGTTTGAAATATTAGAAAGTGATATGGGAACTACTAACGGAATAGAAGTGAGTCCTGATGGTAAAAAGTTATATGTAAATGAGTCTGTACAACGTAAAATATGGGAATATGATATTCTTGAAGACGGTACAGTAGCAAATAAAAAAGAACTGTACTCTTTTGATGATTTTGGTCTTGATGGAATGCGTTGTGATAGTAACGGTAATCTGTATGTATGTAGATATGATAAAGGAACGGTAGTTATATTATCTCCAGAAGGAGCATTGTTGAAAGAAATTAAGCTTCAAGGTAAGAAGCCTACCAATATTACTTTTAGTAATGATTTTACAACATTTTATATTACTCTAGCAGATAGAGGTTGTATAGAAAAGGTGCAAAATGAATTGTACTAGCTTGTAGATAATTACAGATACATACTTTTGGGTATTATTCTTTGTAAGAAGAAACAATTTATATAGTTGTTTATAAAATTCTAACCTACTAAACTATTGCTGTTTATTATAATCTTGTACATTTGTTTGAAATAGAAAAAATCAATCAACACAAATGACATTAATCAAATCAATTTCAGGAATTAGGGGAACTATTGGAGGAACAGTGGGAGAGAATCTTACCCCAATAGATGCAGTAAAGTTTGCTTCTGCTTATGGAAGCTGGTTAAAAAACGAAACCAAAGTAGAGCATCCTACAGTAGTAGTAGGACGTGATGCTCGAATTTCTGGTTCAATGATTCAGCAATTAGTAATGAATAGTTTGGTAGGGTTAGGAATTCATGTAATAGACGTAGGGCTTTCTACAACACCAACAGTAGAAATAGCAGTACCATTAGAAAAAGCTGATGGAGGTATCATTTTGACTGCCAGTCATAACCCAAAACAGTGGAATGCACTAAAACTTTTGAATAACAAAGGAGAGTTTTTGAATGCAGCACACGGTGAAAAAATTCTTGAAATAGCAGAAAATGATGCCTATATTTTTGCAGAAGTTGATGACCTAGGAAGTATTACAGTAAATGATACTTACATAGATAAACATATAGAAGAGGTATTAAAATTACCTTTGGTAGATGCCGAGCTGGTAAGAAAATCAGGGTTTAAAGTTGTAGTAGATGCTGTTAACTCTACTGGAGGAATTGCAATCCCTGGATTACTTAAAAAAATGGGAGTTGAGGTCGTAGAGCTATATTGTGAACCAAATGGGCATTTTCCTCATAATCCAGAGCCACTAAAAGAACATCTTACTGAATTGTCAAAATTGGTGGTTAAAGAAAAAGCACATTTTGGAATAGTAGTAGACCCAGATGTAGATCGTTTGGCATTTATGAGTGAAGATGGAGAAATGTTTGGAGAAGAATATACGCTAGTTGCCTGTGCTGATTTTGTATTAGGAAAAACACCTGGTAGTACTGTCTCTAATCTGTCATCTAGTAGAGCGCTTAGAGATGTAACCCAAAAACATAATGGAACATATGAAGCCAGTGCAGTAGGAGAGGTGAATGTAGTTGAGCTGATGAAAGCTAACAAGGCTATAATAGGAGGAGAAGGTAACGGAGGGATTATTTATCCAGAATCACACTACGGAAGAGATTCATTGGTTGGAGTAGCATTATTTTTGACCCATTTGGCTGAGAAAAAATGTAGCGTGAGTGAGTTACGTAATAGTTATCCTTCTTACTTTATGAGTAAAAACAAAATTCAGTTAACTCCTGAGTTGAATGTAGATAGTATTTTAAAAGGTTTTCATAAAAAACACGCTTCAGAAGAAGTTTCTACTGTAGATGGTGTAAAGGTTGATTTTGAAGATTGCTGGACACATTTACGCAAAAGTAATACAGAACCAATTATTCGTATTTATACAGAAGCTTTGAGTCAAGAAAAAGCAGATAAATTAGCAGAGGACACTATTGTTACATTAAAAGAGATTGCTGGGATATAGCTTTTAAACAGAAGTAACAGGTATAAGAAGTAAATTCAGATTGAAAATATATTTTATATCAAAGAGTGTTGTTTAAAATAATATAGATATCGGGAATTCCTATAAGGATGCCGAGTACAGCACACAAAATGATTACAATAAGAGAATTGGCTATAATAGTTAGTGGAGTTAATCGAAGTCTCTTTTTAATATTATAGTATAAAGTAAGAGGAGCAACCACGATAAATACAAGTAGTATCGGAATTTTGAATGCATAGGAATATGCATCTGGATTATGAGCTAATAAAGAGGTCGTGTTAAAGAAGAGTAATTATAAAAAAGGGTAATTCTCATCTTATTTATGTTTTTAAATACAGAATTATTTGTTGTATGATATAGTAAAGAAGAGAGGGACGAAAACCTCTCTTCTTTACGTTTGTTTTATAAAACGTAGGAATTTAATAACATCGCTTATCAGCCATATGTTTACCATTAACACTATACTCAAGAGTATAGATGGGAAATTTATTTTTCCAGTTTTTTATGGTAAAAAATGGTTGATCATTTGTTATTAAGCCTATATAATCGCAAAATACGTGATACTTGTTTTCTGTCTGGCAACATTGTTCTATTGAAGTAATAAAATTTAATCTAATATTTGGGTATTCGCTATTGAAATATTTTTTTATAATTTCTTCATTGCCAGCTGTATAACTTCTAATTTCTAAAAAGAGATGTTCACAATGATTACCCGCTCCAGAAGAATTTCCAAAAAAATCAGTATAATATAATTGTTCTGTTTTTATAGGATGCACTATATTTTCAAAATAAGAAAGCTGTTTGCTATGATTAGTGTCATTTTTGAACTTATGAACAAACGGTTTTGCAAATAGCAACCAAAAAATGGCTAGAAAAATACAAACTATAAAAAATAAAGAAATTACTTTTTTAGACATTTTATTAATTTATTAGTTCTTTTAACCAAAAGAACATTTATACCAACTTGATGATTAATTTGGCATTAGTCTACAATAGCACCTTCTGGTATTTGAGCATTTCTATGTTTCCAACGTTTGTGAGTCCATAGATAATATTGGGGCTCTTGGTGTATTTGTTTTTCGAGTAATTCTAAATATTTCTTTATGATGTAATATTTTTCTTCTTCTTTGCTATTTTCAGAAATAGGTATAAACCTTACCTCATAATGCCCTCTTTTTACTTTTTCGACATGAAGGTATAGTACAATAACATCAAGGCGTTGTGCCAAAAACTCCCCTCCTAAAAATATAGGTACTTTTACCCCCATAAAATCAGTCCAATATTTTGCATTACCTATTTTTGGAGATTGATCAGAGATCATGCCGTATCCACAAACGGTACCTTCTTGTTTATCTTTAATAATTTGTCTGGCTACTTTATGACTGGGTATAAGCCTAGAGTTAAACCGACCTCTGATACGATGTGCTAATCGATCAAAATATTTGTTTTCTATTTGTTTATAGATCCCTACGCAAGGGTTTAAGGATACTAGGTCAACTGCATTAGACCATTCAAAACTACCATAATGCCCCATGAGTGTGATAATACTTTTATTCTTTTTTTCGAATTCATGAAATTCATCAAGGTTTACTACTTTATAGCGCTTTATCAATTCTTCTCTTGAAATGGAAAGTGATTTTGTCATTTCTAAAAACATATCACACATATGTTTATAAAATGATTTACTGATATGTTGAATTTCTTTTTTAGACTTTTCTGGAAAAACTAAAGTTAGATTTTCTATTACAGTTTTTCTTCTATACCTGATAATATAATATACCAATGCATAAATGCAAGTAGAGAATAGATAAAATAATCGCCAAGGTAATTTAGAAATTAGTAAGATTATAGGGTAAACTAAACAGTATATTATTAATTGCATGTATAAGTAGTTAAAAAACGTTTAAAGATAAGTTTATTTAAGAATAAAAGATATAAAGTAGTTTTAAACTACTGTAGCTCCTTCTGGAATGGTGGCATTACGATGCTTCCATCGTTTGTGCGACCATAAATAATATTGAGGATTATTATAAATTTGACTTTCTAGTGCTCTCAAATAACTTTGAACAATAGAATAGTCATCACAATTCTTAGAATCTTCTGTAAGAGTAACCAGTGAAGCTTCATAATATCCTCGTTTTACTTTTTCTACTTTTAAGTAATAAACATTTAGGTCCAATCGTTTTGATAATACTTCTCCTCCTAAAAAAACAGGTACCTTGATTCCCATAAAATCAGCCCAGAAAGTGGCATTATAAATTTTTGGAGATTGATCAGAGATAAGTGCATACATGCGTAACCCTTTTTTAGATTGATTTTCCATACTAATTGTTTTCATAGCTTCTTTGCTACTCACTAATCGCGAACCAAAACGACCTCGAATGCGATGTACTAATCGATCAAAATATTTGTTTCCTATTTGTTTGTATACAGCTACAGCCTGAAATTCAGTTTGAATATCTACTACATTTGACCATTCATAACTTGCATAATGAGCCATAAAGACCATAATATTTTCTCCGTTGGCTTCTAGTTCATACAACTTATCCATATTAGTAACCTTGAACCGTTCTTTCATTTCTTTGTCAGAAATAGAAATCGACTTAATCATTTCAAGAAACATATCACACATATGTTGGTAGAAACCTTTTCTTATTTCTTTGATCTCTAAAGGAGTTTTGTCTGTAAAAACTAATTGAAGGTTTTGTGTAACTGTTTTTCTACGATAGCGTATGATATAGTATAGGATAAAAAAAATACAACTAGAAAAAGCATAAAAAATTTTCCAAGGTAACTTAGATATCACCCATAAAATGGGATATACTAAGAAGTAGGTTATAAATTGCATAGGTTGGGGTTTGGTTTACTAAAGTATAGGTGCTTTGGCAATATACCCCAACCAATTATTATTAAAGCATAAAAAGTAAAAAATGTTTTATAGATAGAGATGTATCCTCTTTTAATCTACAATAGCTCCTTTAGGTATTTTTGCGTCCATATGTTTCCAACGTTTATGAGTCCAGAGGTAAAATTCAGGATTTTCTTTAATTTGATTCTCTAGTAGGGTAAGATATTTTTTTGTTATATAATGTTCTTCACAGTTTTTTGGGGCATCACTTATCTTTATAAATTTTGCCTGATAATAACCACGTCTTATTTTTTCAACATGTAGATACATCACTGGTAGGTCTAGTCTTTTGGCTAATACCTCTCCACCAGTAATAACAGGAATTTTGATTCCCATAAAATCAGTCCAATACAAAGAGTTTTTTAGTTTAGGAGATTGGTCAGATAATAAACCATAAGCACATAATTTGCCATGTACTTTATCTCTAGTAATCTCTTTGATGACACTTTGGTGTCTTACCAATCTGGTATTAAATCGACCTCGAATACGGTGTGCCAGTTGGTCAAAATATTTATTCTTAATTTTTTTATAAACCCCAACAATAGGAAAATCCATAACAAATTGCGCTGCAATAGCCCATTCGTAGCTAGCATAATGTCCCATTAATACAATAATACTTTTATTGAGGGATTGTACCTCCTTGAAAGTATGAGGATCAATTATTGTAAATCTTTTAGTCATTTCTTCTTTAGAAATAGATAAGCTTTTTATCATTTCCATAAACATATCACACATATGTTTGTAGAATTTTTTGCGAATAATGTGAATTTCAGAAATAGATTTCTCAGGAAAAGTAAGCATTAAGTTTTTTGTAACCACCTTTTTTCTATATCCAATGATATAATATACAATGATATAAATTGTGTTAGATAAAAAATAAAGTAGTTTCCAAGGAAGTTTAGAAACAATCCAAAATATAGGGTACACCAAGCGATATACAAGTAATTGCATCAAAATAAAATTAAGGCAACAAATATAAAATTATTAGTTCTTTTTTTTTCATAAACTTTTGCTAATAGAAGGAAGAGGCTGTCAGGTTGTGTTTTTATAGGGTGAAATATGTAGTATATTTGAAAAAAAATATATACATATATGATGGGACTTGATATAGTTTTGATGGTAATTATTGGAGCTAATGTATTGATGTCATTGAAGGGATTTAATGACTTTTCGTTTTTTGAAAAATTCAAATTTAATATTGGAGGAATACGCAGAGGAGAGCAAGTCAGAATGTTGACATCAGGGTTTTTACATGCAGATACGTCGCATTTATTTTTTAATATGCTTACGCTTTATTTTTTTGCACCTGTTGTTATTGGTTTTCTGGGAAATGTCAAGTTTTTGATCGTATATATTGGGAGTTTAATTGTTGGTAATTTATTCTCTCTATTTTTTCATAAAGATGAGTATCATTATAGCGCAGTAGGAGCTAGTGGTGCAGTTTCTGGGGTAATATATTCAGGGATATTATTTCAACCAGACATGAGTCTTTATTTGATGTTTATTCCAATTCCTATACCAGCATACATATTTGGAATGGGGTATTTGTTGTTTTCTATTTTTGGAATGAAAAAAAGGTTAGGCAATATTGGACATGATGCCCATTTTGGTGGAGCAGTAGGAGGCTATGTAATTACTTTGATTCTGGCTCCTTGGGTGTTTCAAGAAAACCTATTGATGACGGGATTATTAGCTATTCCTATTCTTATTCTTTTTGTTCTACAACGATTAGGAAAGTTGTAAAGTAAAGAAAGATTACTATTGATATAAAAAAGGTTGCTACTAAAGCAACCTTTTTTTATATCAAAATCAAGATTATAAAGATTTTTCCTCTAATAATTCTGATATTTTATTTTCTAATGCAGGACCTCTTAAGTTTTTAGCAATAATATTTCCTTTTTCATCAAGGATAAAAGTTGCAGGAATAGATCTTACTCCATATGCTTTTGCAATAGGTTCTTGCCAGAATTGTAAATTAGAAACATGATACCAGTCTAATTTGTCATCTACAATAGCTTTGGTCCAGGCTTGTTGTTTTTTATCCAATGATACTCCTATGATATTAAGCCCTTTATCATGATATTTTTTGTATAATTTTACCACATTAGGGTTTTCCATTCTACAAGGTCTACACCAGGAAGCCCAAAAATCTATGATAGTAATTTTACCCATAGATTCTTTAAGAGAAAGTAGCTTGCCATCAGGAGTAGGAGCAGAAAAATCTTGAGCTTCATAACCAATATCTGTTTTCTTTTGCATTGAAGCAGTCATCGTATTATTGATAATCAGGTTCAGATTTTTCCCTAACCTAGATGATTTAATAGTATCATTGATAGCGGTAAATTTTTGTCTTGCTTCTTCTGCCGATAAGGCTTTAAGTTTTAACAGATCTGTTATTGCCATAACAGAAACCAGAGAGTTAACATTTTTATTTACCAGATCTTTTCTGAACTGTTTTTCTTGCTCAATCAATTCTTGTTTTTGGGCGGCAATTGTTGAAGTCTTTTCAGTTTCTCCTAATTTTGAAGCAATATGTAGTTGTGTATCTAACTCGGTTTTTTCTTTATTATATTTTTTGAGCGCACTCAGGTAAGTGAAAAATAGTTGATTTTCTGCCCCCCCTTTAATAATAGAAGAACGCATACTATCTTTAAAGATTGTCATCTCAATAGGGTTGTTTTCTGCTAGAAATAACACGTTTCCTTGTAAGTTTTTGAAAGTAAGGTAATTGAAATCATTACTTTCTGGGGCAGGAAGTGTAATTTGAAATTTTCCTTCTTGTATAACCGTAGAGTCAATGATTATTGGTCTGTTTGATTGACTAATAGCATTAACATATACAGCGGTTCCGTTTTCAAAACCTGATGCATCAGCAGTAATAGTATATCCTTTTTGATCTTTTTGACAAGCTACAAGCAAGAGAGTTGTAACAAGCAATGCAATTCTTTTCATAGTATTTGGATTTATTAGACGTAAAAATAAAAAATACAAGATAAATACTATAATAATTAACGTTGTATAAAGGAAGAATTATCAACGTGTATCTTATTGGTTTTTATGTTTATAGTGAAATAGTGAAGTTTTTTTGTAACAAACACATGGTTTTTTAGTCTAATCAAGTATTAAATAAATATGAATGTTTAGTTAAGATTGCGAGTAAAAAACAATTTTAACTTACTTTTGCTCCCCATTTTTTCTATTAGTATTTATTAAAAGTAGTTTTTTGATAGAGTTTTTATTAACTTAGTTAATAAAAACTAGGGATAGAATTTGGTTTGTGTTATTTTTATATACTACCATAAATAATAAGGTATGAGGGTTTTAGGGCAAGATTTTCCAATGGACATATGGATTAGCTTTTCTAAGTTTATTGAACAATATAGGGAATTGCTGAAAAGCGATAATGAACTTCTTAGAAATAGAGCTTCGCAGATTTTAAAAATCGTAGAAGAATATCCAGAATTGGAAGAAGGAATAAGAGAAGAAAAGAGAGTGCAGGAATTAATACCACAGATTCACTTGGTGTTAGAGGATTCTTTTGCTCAAATATTACAGAATAATGAAATTAAGATTGCTACAATCCCGTTTCATAATAGCGTACTCAAATCATCTCAGCGTTATAAAAATATTATAGAAGCTGCAGGAGAAGGTTTTGAACCTCAAATCAAAAATATGAATGAGGATCATTATTATATTATGGGGTGCAGTATTATTTTAGGGAGTTACTACAATTATAACATTGATTTTAAGAGGCCTTTTTTCTATGATATTCCTGATGCTATGGGAATAATGAGGCATTATAGAATTATGTATAACGGAGATTTTATTGATGTTATCAAAACCGATAAAGCCAAAGATATAACAAAAGAAGATGTAGCAGAATTATTGGATAATTTTGATAATATTGATATTTGGAAAGAGAAATTCCCACCTCATAGTTGGATTTTTAAAGGAGTTGTTCTTGCTAATATGTTTGATGTTACTGCAGATGTATCACTATCTGATTTTAAGACAAGTCTGATAAAATATGATAAAACACAAGGTGATTTTGTTGGAAGTTTTCAGCAAATTTTTAGAGCCATATTTAATTTGTATGAGATAAAAGTTGGTTTCTCAAATTATAATCATGAAACTGGGGCATTAGAAAGAGTTCCTTTTAAAAATATAGATAGCTATATTCTACATGATAGATATTCTGAATGTTGTAATACAGCATTGTGTAAAGGAACCTACCATTATCTTTTTGAAGAATCTACCTACTTTGCAATTTCTGATGTAAAAAAGCATCAAAAGCTTGGAGTGCATGAGCAGATGTATAAAAATCTGATTGCACAAAATATAAATAGCGCAATACTAGCTCCTATAAAAAGTGACGGTAAATTATTAGGTATTTTAGAAATAGTCTCGCCAAATATTCATGAATTAAATAGTATAAATGCCAATAAGTTACAAGATGTAATGCCTTATTTGGTAGATTCTGTGTTGCGTTCTAAAGCCAAAACGGAAAATGAATTAGAACTGATAATTCAACAAGAATGTACCTCAATACATCCAAGTGTACACTGGAAATTTAAACAAGAAGCCAGACGTTTTATGCGTGCTATGGTAGATGAAAACCCAGTTTCATTTAGAGAAATTGTTTTCGAAAATGTATACCCATTATATGGGCAGATTGATATAAAAGGTTCTTCTGATGCACGTAATCATGCCGTGCAAAAAGATTTAGTACTACAACTTAGAGGGATTTATAAAATCATTGATAAATTGATGGAATCAGATCCATTACCAATTTATGAGCAACTCAAATACAGAACGAGTCGCTATATTGATTCTATCACAGAACAGTTACAAGTAGATAGTGAACAAAAGATTCTAGATTTTATAAAAAAAGAAATAACCCCTTTATTTAAGCATCTTCAACAAAAAAATGTTGAATTAGATTCACTCATCAATGAATATAATGAAACACTAGATACCGTTATACAAACAGTATATAAGCATCGTAAGGCATATGATGAATCTGTTATGCTAATCAATAAAAAGATGGCAGCTTTATTAGACCAAAAGCAAGATGAAGCACAAGGTATGTATCCACATTATTTTGAGCGTTTTAAGTCTGATGGAGTAGAACATAATATGTATATAGGTGAATCTATAACAAAGCAAGATAGTTTTAATAAAGTGTATTTATATAACCTAAGGTTGTGGCAATTGCAAGTAATGTGTGAGATGGAGAATGCCTACTACCAGATGAAGAAAGAGTTGCCAGTAGCACTAGATGTAGCATCTATGGTATTGGTATTTAGTTCTTCATTATCTGTAAGGTTTAGAATGGATGAAAAAAGATTTGATGTAGACGGAACTTATAATGCAAGATATGAAGTTGTAAAAAAGAGAGTAGATAAATCAAAAATAAAAGGTACTGATAGACGTATTACAGAAAAAGGAAAATTGGTTATTGTATACTCACAACGATCTGATGAAACAGAATATATCAAATACATTAATTTCTTACAATCTAAAAAGTTCTTAGAAGAAGAAATTGAAATAGTAGAGCTAGATGATCTTCAGGGAGTAACAGGATTAAAAGCGTTACGAGTAAATATTTTATATCATACAAATGAAAAAGAATACTATACTTATGAAGATTTGATGAAAGAATTAAACTGAGTAGCTGTTTAAAAATCATACTGTAGAATATACATATTTTGCTTACCAATAATAAGATTCTTGTTGTATCCAATGATAAAAAATAAAATAAGTTTTGTTTATTGATATGAAGAAATTTGTGATTTTTAGTATACTGTTATCAGGGACTTCAATTTACTCTCAAGCATATAATTCATTTTATTTACTTAAAAATGAAATTCTTCAGCTAGATAAAATTGAAAATGTTTACAAAATAGCTCCTTTAGAAATTTATGTAGAATTCAATAAAAGCAAACCTTATTTATCTGAGAAGTATAAAGGTAAAGTTGATGCAGACAAGCGATTTATTGTGACGAATGATAAATCAATTTATACTTTTTCAGAAACAGGTAGATTAATATATTCTAGAATAGGGAGCAAAAAAAGTATTCCTGCAAAATCTGGAAGAGATTCTATTGTAATAAAAGAAAACAGCTATTCAAAAGAACCTACTGTAACAACATATTCTTATAAAAAGGGTAAACTATCAAAGATAGATGAATATTGTGAGTTGAATGATTCTACCTCTTATCAAGCCCGTTATACATATTCATATCCTGATAAAAATACCAAAATAGAAAAAAAAACGATTGAAACAAAAACTGATAATTTATCAAGTTTACACACCCAATTCTTACTAAAAGAATGGGAAGTTTTTACCAAGTTTTCTAAAAATGATTCTTATAAATCGATAAGGAAACAGAATGGGATAAATGATGGTTGGTTTGAAGAAAAAGAATATGATAGAAAAGGAAACCTAATCTGGGAGAACGGATCTTTATATGATGGTATAGGTTATAAATATGATAATAATAATTGTTTAATAGAAAAAACAGTTAATAAAACAGATGAAATATATAAGTATGGATATGATAAGAGAGGAAATCGAACTAGTTTAATTATAGAGTATAACAAATATAAAAATATACCTAAAAGTAAAATAGTAATTTTTGTAGACTATAAATATAATACCGTTTCTGGTGAATGGATTGAGGGGCATTTTGATATGGATTTTATTAAGATACAAGAAGAAAAAGAAAGTATTGAAGATGAAATCAAATTTCATTTTTATAGAGATACAATTACTCATAAGTAAATACTCTATTTGTGTAATAATGATAAATTAAAACTTATAATGATTTGTAAAATGAGAAGTGTGTTACTATTATTATTATTATTATCCTTTTTTATAGGTTATTCAATTATAGGTCAAGAAAAAGAAATAGATTCATTTATAGAATCTTATGCAAAAAAGAATCAGTTTAATGGTACTGTTTTGGTACAAAAAGATTCTACCATTTTATGTCATAAAAGCTTCGGTATTGCAGATAGAAGATTTAATGTGCCAATTACAAACGAAACGGTTTATAAAGTTGCTTCAATAACAAAAGCATTTACATCAGTTTTAATTCTTCAATTATATGATGAAGGAAAATTAGATCTTTCTGAAACAATTAATACTTATTTGCCAGATTATAAAGGAGAGGCAGGAGATAAAGTAACGATTCATCAACTTTTGAATCACACTTCTGGAATGCGACAAATCGATACAATTTCGAGCTTAGAGAATGCTTTTAAATATGGGTTAGGATACCTTCAGAAACCAAATGCATCAGATGACTTACTTCGTCTTTTTGAACAAGATTCTCTTGTAAATGAACCTGGAGAAAAATGGAGTTATAATAATTTTGAATATATGGTCTTGGGTAAGATTATAGAAAAACTTCGTAATAAAACTTATGAAGAGGTGTTACATGAGAAAATATTAGTACCTATAAAAATGATGAACACAGGTGTATTACATACAGAAAATATAGTAGATAAACTTGCTAGCACCTATTTAAGTAGTAATAAATCGAGCAACTTGATGCCAGATTTACCTGTGTATATGGAGTTTGGATTAGAGGAAAGGAAGATTTAAAAGTAATGGAACGTTTTGGGAGTATCATGGGAGCAAACTCGATTTGGACATATTTTCTGAACAAACGAATTACAGTTGTTATTTTAAGCAATACAAACCTTACTGATTTAGGAAAATATGCAATGGGAATCGGGAAAAAAATATTAAAAAAAGAATAAAGAGAATATTTAAAGATCTTTTGTAAATCATATAAAATGATAAAATTCAAAATAGTAATATTAACACTTTTACTCTTTAACCTTTTAAAAGCTCAAGAACTTAAAAGTTTCAAGGTTGAGGTACTGGTTGCACAATTACCATATGCTAATAAGAAGATCAAAACCAAGTATGAAAACGGAAAAATATATTATGTAAATACATCTGATAACACAAAAATATTTCTAAAAGGATTCGAAGAAGCATATCCTTTTTTTGAAAAAAGTGCAATTGTAAAAGAAAATGGAAAATATGGGGTGATTGATAGAAATGGTAAGTTTTTAGTAGCACCAATACACAACACATTCAAACTAGCACCATATGCACATGAATCATACATAGTTATTTTTGACGATACTAATGTGTTCAATCTTGATAGGGCAGAGCAAAGCTCATATACATCGTGTGAAGAACCAGCACCACCAGAATTATATGCATTTAAAGGAAAGAATAGTAAATATGGGATCAAAAAAAATGAAGATATTATAATAAAGCCTGTCTATGATTCGATTTTTGTGGTTGAAGACAAATTTATAATAGCCTCTAAAAACAAAAAAATAGGGGTCACCAATATCAAAAAAGAAGAATTAGTAAGTTTTGATTATAACAACCTGCAAACCTCTGAAGATTCAGAATTTGACTATACCTATCCAGTATTTGGATTGTTGAAAAATAACACATGGAGCTACTATAAAAATGGTGTAAAACTAATAGACAGTAAATTTAAATGTACTAGTTTTTTAACTCTTCTAGATAAATCAATAGGAGTTTTAGAAGATAATGACAAAAAAAATATCCTTTTTGAAGATGGAGGAACACTAGATCAAAATTTTGATTTTATTTCTACAAATGGATTAGTAGCTATAAAGAAAAACATTGTTTATTTGCTAAATAGCGATAGGAGTTATGAAGTCTATTGTAAACCAAAAAGCTAAATAGAAAATGATAATATGTTTAAAGAGATATAAAAAATGATCGATAAGCTATCTAATTATATTAAAAGTTATGTTGATATTCAAGAGGAAGAATTAGCTATTATTCTTTCTTGTTTTGAAAAACGTGAGATATCAAAAGATAAATTTGCATTAAAAAGAGGTCAGGTAGTAACAGATTATTATTTTATCTACTCAGGTGGATTTATAATTTATGATGTAGATGATGATATCCAATCAACCAGATATTTTGCTTTTGAGAATGAATTTATAACCGATATCTCAAAGATAAAATCAAGGCAAAGAACAGCATCTTATATTAGAGCTATAGAAGATACAGTAGTATATACGATTACACATCAAAAAATGGAAACCTTATATAATCGTTTTCATATATGGGAAAAGTTTGGTAGGCTCATATGGGAAAATTCTTTTATGAGTGTATTACGAGCAATTCATGATTTTCAATCCCTTAATGCAAAAGAAAGATATTTGGCTCTGTTAAAACGTTCAGACCTTATACAAAGAGTTCCTCTTAAAGATTTATCCTTGTTTTTAGGGATTACACCTTCATCTTTGAGTCGAATCAGAAAAGAAATAATATAAAAGCTTATTGCCATTTGGCAATTTTAAGAGCCTATTTTGACTCTAATTTTGTGTTCAGTAAAAAAACATGAAATTATGATAAAAAAGAGTTTGATATGGGTTAGTATACTTTTTCTTTCCAAAATGTATTGTCAGGTAAACGGAGAGGTATTTGCGATAAATAGAAATATGTTCTATTTAAATTATACTCCCTCGATTACAGAAGATGATACATACAAATATCAGTTTAGTAATATTAGATTAGGGCTTCCCCCAGTAAAAGCGCATAAAGTTACGTTCTATACCACAGTTGGAGCAGATTACCATCATTTTAATTATGATAACCCTCAATTTAATGATACTATAGATGAATTTTATAACCTAAATCTAAGTGTTTTGATACGGTATAGGCTTTCAGAAAAATGGTCTATAAACGCTTTGGCTATGCCACATATTATATCTAACCTCAAAAATAATCTTAAAGCAGATGACCTACATATAAATGGAATACTTTTTATGGAAAAGATGTTTAAAAAAGAACAATCAAGTAACTTCTTTTCAGTATCCTTGGGAGTAGGTTACCTTACATTGGCAGGTAAAACAACTGTAAATCCAGTAGTTAATGTAATGGCAAAAATAAATGATAAATTATCATTTGTTGCAGGTATTCCCAATACATATATACAATATGATATCAATTCTAAACATTCATTGAAGGTTTTAGGAGACCTAAACGATTTTTCAGCTACTATAAATACACCTTTTTATACTACAGATAACAAAACAACGCAGATAAAAACAGCAGTATCAACAAAAGTTTCTGCTGGAATAGAATATAATTATTGGTTTTATAAAAATTGGGGAATACTAGCACGAGGTGTATACTCTGTGTATGATGAGTATAAATTATGGGATAATGATGACAATACAATTTATGATTTTGATTCTAATTCAAAACCCTATATAACATTTGGGATTAGACATAGATTAAAAAAATAAAATAAATTACCTCAAGACAAGCCTAGAAAGTATTCGTTTGAAAAGAACCTTTAACTTCGAAGCAAGTTTTGAAACATTAAAATCTCACTTAGTGAGTAAAACATGGCAAAAAGTAGAGATAAATTATATTTTTTATATAAAACATCTGTTCAAAATAAGAATATCGCTCATCAGCTAACAGAACATTTAAATTCTATTATAAAAAATGGCTGCTGGAATTTTGATCTAGAAGATAAAGATAAGGTACTTAGAATAATAAGTGATAATGACGTTCGGCCACTTGTAGAAAACTTATTGATTAATAGGATGAATCTTATGTGTATAGAACTTCATTATCTTCCAAATGAGGTTATTTAAGTTTTGGTAGAAAAAAATCATAATAAACCATTTGAGGTATTGTGTTGTTTCAAGTGGTTTATTAATAGTTGGTTACATGTGAAACTTGAAATACATCCTTGAGATTTTTAAAAATGAGAGATATCTAAATTAGTATAAATTTAACAGAAAATAAGAATAATTTTAAAGTACTTCGTTCAAGCATATTTAGTGTTTGATATAAGTATTCATATGAGAAAAATTATAAAACAAAGTATTTTTATTGGGTTGATTTTATTTTTTACCATCATACAAACATTAGTTTCGCAAGAATTATTAAGTGAAATTAAGAGTAAACCAATCGCCAATATTCAACAATTTAATTTTGAATCTAACATTCTTGAACAAAATATTGAAGTGAATGTTTATTTACCTGAATCTTATAATGAAACTAGTGAAAAACATAAATACCCCATTATTCTTCTTCTAGAAAATGAATTTTTTTATCAAATGACAGGTATTGTCAAGCATTTGAGTTCTGTAGATAGAATGCCAGAGAGTATTGTAATTAGTTTTCCTAAAGGATTTGATAAATTTTATGCTCCAAAAGTATATACCAATGGAAGTAATTTTTGGCCAGAAAGTTGGAAACAAATGCCTTTTGATGGAAATCCAGATGATTTTACAAGTTTTTTAAAAAATGAGTTATTCAAAATATTGAATGAAAATTATAGAATAGCAAATTATAAGATGGTTATAGGAACATCGGTTACCGCAACATATCCACTTCATGCCTTTTGTAATGAGCCTGATTTGTTTCAAGCACATATAGCTATATCGGCGGGAGATATTTTAGGTATGGGGTATACATCTAATTCTACTTTTGTTGATTCTGTTATAGAACGTATTAAACAAGAGAAAAAACAACGAGGTCATTTATACATTTGTTCATCAAGGTCTGATGTGGTAGATACAGAAGAAATTGGTGAAAATCTAGTAGAATTGCATAATAGAATACCTTCTGATCTACCTGATGTTTATAAAATAAAATCAGAAGTATACGAGGAGGAAACGCATTATGGAGTTGTCATCCCTGCTTTTATATCGGCAATGAATACATTTTTTGATCAAGAAAAATGGGATTTGGATTTTAGAGAATTTGAGAAAGAAAGTACTAATACTTTAACAAATATTGATGCATATTATAAAAAGTTATCTACAGAATATGGATTTCAAATTTTTCCGAAAACAAATAGATGGAATAGTGGAAGTAGTTTGAAAGGAAGTGGAAAAAGATTACTCAGAAAAGAAAAAAATAAAGAAGCATTAGAAATTTTTGAACGTATTGTAGAATACACCCCAAACACACCAGAAGCTTATTATGACCTGGCAATTGCCTATGAAACAGTTAACCAGATAGAAGACGCTAAAAATACAATTATAAAAGCTATTGATATTGCAGAAAAACATTCTTCAGAATCTGTAGATAAATACAAGAAGTTTTTAATAAATTTGAAAACAAAATAAACGATGATACCAATTAACGATTTATTAGTATTCGGGTTAGCAGCAATGATTATGGTACTTTCTCCTGGCCCCAATATGATTTACTTGATTTCAAGATCATTATCGCAAGGAAAAAATGCGGGAATTATATCTCTTCTAGGAGTAATGTGTGGGTTTTTGTTTCACATATTAATGGTTTCTTTTGGGCTTACTGCTATATTTTTTGCTATTCCTTATGCTTTTATAGTTGTAAAATTCTTAGGGGTGGGGTATTTATTGTATTTAGCCTATAATACAGTTAAATCAAAAAATAAGATTTTTGATGCAGACCAAAATTTAAAATCAGATAAACCTCTTAAACTGTTTAATATTGGGTTAATGACCAATGTTCTAAATCCTAAAATGGCAGTATTTTATCTTTCTTTTTTTCCACAATTTATAAAACCTGAATATGGCTCTATTTTAAGCCAAAGTTTTCAACTTGGTATTTTACAAGTAGTAATAAGTTTTACTATTAACTTATTGATTGTTCTATCTGCAGCTAAGATGGCAAGCTGGTTTTCAAAAAATCCCATTTGGTTAAGAGTTCAAAAATGGTTTATGGCTTCTGTATTAACTGGGCTTGCTGTAAAAATGGCACTGACTAAGGCAAAATAATACGAGTTATGGATAAGAATTTTGTATAAAGAGTTTGAATTATTTTGTGTTAGATTAAGGCATAAAATTAAAGAATAGCCTTAGCTATTGTTGAATTTTATAACACAGATATAGTGC
>NZ_OMKE01000030.1 GCF_900299535.1 Aquimarina aquimarini
AAAATACCTATCAATGAACTAACCAAAACACTGCTCCGTTTTGCGGTTGCAAACCTACAACCTTTTTTTATTCTGACAAGACTTTTTTTTAGTAATTTTAAAAGTTTTTTAATCCTTGTTAAACCAAAAAATATATCTCAATGAACTAACAAAACAATACCCCGTTTTGCGGGTGCAAACCTACAACCTTTTATCTAATTAATAACATAAAATTTGCAGTTTATTTATAATAAATTAACAACTCAATGATAATAAAATAGTTATACCTCAAACAAAAACAAAACCTCCTCCTCTTTTCATACTAACAACGACTACTGATAAAAGAAAACACACAAATAAATACATGTTTTTAAAACGCCAAGTCTTGTCCTATATATATAACTACATAATTAATCAATTAAATGTGCCTTATATATTGTATGGATTTTATTATCGTATTATCTTTGCGCCTTTAATTAGAAAAAGATGATCAAGATTACATTACCAGATGGTTCGGTTAGAGAATACAATAGCAATGTTACAGCTATCGATGTAGCAAAAGATATTAGCGAAGGTTTTGCTAGAAATGTTATTTCTGCAAAATTCAACGAGACCACTATCGAAACCACCACCGAATTAACCACGGATGGTAATCTTGTATTGTTTACATGGAGAGATGATGAAGGTAAAGCTGCTTTTAGGCATTCTACATCTCATGTTCTTGCTCAAGCATTAGAGGAATTATATCCAGGTGTAAAACTATCTATTGGTCCCGCTATTGATAATGGTTTTTATTATGATGTAGATTTAGGGGATCAAACTATCTCTGAAAAAGATTTCAAGACGATTGAAAATAAAATGATTGAAATCGCACGAGGTAAACATGAGTTTAAAATGAGAGCTGTTTCTAAGGCAGAAGCTTTAGACAAATATAAAAATGAAGGTAACGAATATAAGGTTGAATTAATAGAGAATCTTGAAGATGGTACCATTACATTTTGTGATCATGATACTTTTACAGATTTATGTCGCGGAGGTCATATTCCAAACACAGGATTAATCAAGGCTGTAAAAATCATGAGTGTTGCTGGAGCATATTGGCGTGGTGATGAAAAAAACAAACAACTTACTCGTGTATACGGAACCTCTTTTCCTAAACAGAAAGAATTAAAAGAATACTTAGAGCTACTAGAAGAAGCTAAAAAAAGAGATCATCGTAAATTAGGAAAAGAACTTGGCCTTTTTACTTTTTCTCAACGAGTAGGTCAAGGCTTACCTCTTTGGCTTCCTAAAGGAGCTGCACTGCGTGATCGTTTAGAGCAATTTCTAAAAAAAGCACAAAAGAAAGCTGGTTACGAAATGGTAGTTACCCCGCATATTGGACAAAAAGAACTATATGAGACTTCTGGTCACTACGCAAAATATGGGGAGGATAGTTTTCAACCAATTAACACCCCTGCAGAAGGAGAAGAGTTTTTATTAAAACCAATGAATTGCCCTCACCATTGTGAGATATACAATAGTTCTCCATGGTCATACAGAGATTTACCAATACGCTACGCAGAATTTGGTACCGTTTACAGATATGAACAAAGTGGAGAGCTTCATGGTCTTACTCGTGTGCGAGGTTTTACTCAAGATGATGCGCATATTTTCTGTACTCCTGATCAATTAGATGAAGAATTTAAAAAAGTAATAGATCTTGTTTTATATGTTTTTAAGTCTTTGGGGTTTGACAACTTTACAGCACAGGTATCTCTAAGAGATTTAAACAATCCTGATAAATATATTGGAGATGTTTCTAACTGGGAAAAAGCGGAGAATGCTATTATAAATGCAGCAAAAGATAAAGGCCTAGATTATGTAATAGAAAGTGGAGAAGCTGCTTTCTATGGTCCTAAACTAGATTTTATGGTAAAAGATGCTCTAGGAAGAAGCTGGCAACTAGGAACTATTCAGGTAGATTACAACTTACCCGAACGTTTTGACCTTACATATAAAGGTAGCGACAATGAACTTCATAGACCAATTATGATTCATCGAGCTCCTTTTGGAAGTTTAGAACGATTTATCGCTATTTTATTAGAACATACAGGCGGTAACTTCCCATTATGGCTTATGCCAGAGCAGGCTATTATACTCTCTATCAGTGAGAAATATGAAAAATACTCGGAAAAAGTTTTAAATTTGTTAGAAAATGCCGAAATTCGCGCCCTTGCCGATCATAGAAATGAAACCATTGGTAAAAAAATTCGTGAGGCAGAAATGAATAAATTTCCTTATATTATAATTATAGGGGAACAAGAAGAAAATAATAATACTATTTCTGTTAGAAAACATGGAGGAGAAGATTTAGGATCTATATCTATCGAAAAATTTTCTAATTTTGTAAAAGAAGAGATTAATAAAACCCTTAAGCCGTTTAACGGATAATAAAAAATAAGTTTAATTTAAATTTTTAAGTCATAGCAATAAGAAGAAGAAGGTCTCAAAAGCCATTAAGAGTAATCAAAGAAGATGCACACAGAATCAATCACAAAATCCGTGTTGATGAAGTTCGTCTTGTAGGTGACAATGTAGAAGTTGGTGTGTACCCAATAAAAAAGGCACAACAACTCGCAGAAGAGCAAGAGCTTGATCTTGTTGAAATCTCACCTAAAGCAGTTCCCCCTGTTTGTAAAATAATGGATTATAAAAAATTCCTTTATGAACAAAAGAAAAGAGACAAAGCCTTAAAATCGAAAGCTACAAAGGTTATCATCAAAGAAATTAGATTTGGTCCTAACACAGATGAGCATGACTACGAATTTAAGAAAAAGCATGCTATCAAATTTTTATCTGAAGGTGCTAAACTAAAAGCTTATGTATTCTTTAAAGGGCGTTCTATTATTTATAAAGATAAAGGACAAATCTTATTACTTAGACTAGCTCAAGAATTAGAAGAGTATGGTAAGGTAGAACAAATGCCTAAATTAGAAGGTAAACGAATGATTATGTTTATCGCTCCAAAAAAATAAAACAATTCTTCCTTAATAAAAGGAATGATGTACGATAATAAGTGAGATTATAAAAACAAGGATACAATGCCTAAAATGAAAACGAAATCTAGTGCTAAAAAGCGTTTTAAGCTTACTGGTACTGGTAAAATAAAAAGAAAGCACGCTTTTAAGAGTCATATCTTGACAAAAAAATCTAAAAAGCGAAAGCTTGCTTTAACGCACTCAACATTAGTGCACAAAAGCGATGAAAATAGTATTAAAGAACAATTACGTTTAAAGTAATTTTTTTTAATCAGGTTACATTAATATAAACCCAGGAGTTAGGCTTTTTCAGCAAAGTATATTTACATAGGTAAGTCTACTTGTAGAAAATACAAAGAGTTGATTATTGACCGCCTACTACTAAAAATTTAAAATTATGCCAAGATCAGTAAATTCCGTTGCGAAAAGAGCCAGAAGAAAAAAGGTTCTTAAGCAAGCAAAAGGTTATTTCGGACGTCGTAAAAACGTTTGGACAGTAGCAAAAAATGCGGTGGATAAAGCGATGCAATATTCGTATAGAGACCGTAGAAACAAAAAGAGAACTTTCCGTGCTTTATGGATTACCCGTATTAATGCAGGTGCCCGTTTACATGGTATGTCTTATTCACAATTTATGGGAAAAATAAAAGCTAATAATATCGAATTGAATCGTAAGGTTCTTGCAGATTTAGCAATGAATAGCCCAGAAGCTTTTAAAGCTATTGTAGATAAAGTAAAATAACTCTTTTATTAAAAACAATATATCTCACTTATAAAAAAATCCCACCTTCGAGTGGGATTTTTTATGCGCAAAACCTGTTTTTTGTGTATTTTAACGATAAAAACAGTATTTTATCGTAAAAAATTCATTGTTATTAGTATTTTTTCATTACATTTAAAAAAACTAGATAGCACGATCAATAAATCATTGTTTATTTGGTTTATTGTTGAAATATCACGCAAATTTCATCATACTATTTTACACTTGGGGTTTTATTAAAATTAGGCTTTTGTAGTATAAAAAAAGACCGTCAAAACATACCCCTGAATGATCCTTAATTGGTTAAAAAAAATAAAACCCCTCAAAAAACAATCTTTCGCTGAGAATTCAGATGAACAGCAAATAATTGGTCTAATAGATTTTCTTTGGAAAGAAATAGATGCTCCAAATAATGTTCCTGCTATAAAAGCTAAAATTAAAACTTTTAAAACCTTATCATATTCAAAAAAAGTCAAATCACTACCTGAATTATATTTATGCTTAGAAGAACATATCACTGAAAAAAATACAGTTAAACAATCTGATATTTTTTTTTTAAGAAATCAAGTTACTGAAAAATATAGCTCATTATTACAATACAAATCTTTCAAATTAATATTTGACCCTATAAAAGAGCAAGAATTAATTCTTTGCAAAGTTTTTTTATCAGAAGTACTTAAAAAATCATCAGAGTTAATAGGACACCACAATGACCCTATTATCATAAAAATCAAAAACTATCTAGACACACCATATAACTTTACAACAATAGATGTCATAAAGGAAAGAAAAAAGCTTTTGGATTTTTCTAACCAAATATTTCTAAAAATAAAAAATAGTATTGGTATAAATGCAATCACTAATATCTATTTAATAATTTACAAAAAACACTTTCAATCATATCATTTATTAGATTCATTTACTGCTATATTAAACGTAATCCCTGAAGAGATTCTTGCCAAAGACTTAATTAATTTTCCTAGCAAGCAACAAATGCATAAAATGTTGCAAAAGCAACTATATAGTCTAGAAGAGATAAACGAGAGACTCACAAAAGAAATAATTGAAAGAAAAAAAGTAGAAGAAGAATTAAAGTATAGTGAACACTTAAAAACAACCATGCTAGAAACTGCAATGGATGGTGTCATCCTTGTAAATAGCAAAGGAGTTGTACTAAACTGGAATAAGCAAGCAGAAAATATACTAGAACTAGAAAGAGAAGAAACAATTGGTCATAGCATCTATTCCTTGGTTCCTTATAAATTACGACAAGAACTTAAAAGAAGTCTTACCAATTACATAAAAAATGGACATGATGAGTTAATTAATAAACGAGTAGAAACCTCTGTAAACAAAAAAAATGGGGAAGTAATATATATTGAACTCACTATCATTGCAATAGAAACCAAAGATGACTATCTGTTTAACGGTTTTTTCAGAGATATAACCGATAGAAAAATTATAGACAATGAAATCAGAGAAGCCAAAGTATTAGCCGAAAAATCTGCAAAAGCAAAATCGGTTTTTCTATCAAATATGAGTCATGAAATCAGAACTCCTCTCAATGTTATTCTTGGACTTACTGGTATTTTACAAAAAGGCAACTTCAGTAATCCAAAAATTGACAGAAAAAATCTTGATGGAATTCAATTTTCTGCTGAGAATCTTTTAATTTTGATCAATGATATCCTTGACTTTTCTAAAATAGAAGCAGGAAAGCTTACCTTACATAAAACAGATTTTAATCTACATGATTTAATTAACAATATATCAAGAGGATTCAAAATAAAAGCTGACGAAAAAGGATTAAAGTACACCACAAACATCCTTTCTTCTGTACCTAAATTTATTGTCGGAGACCAACTACGTCTCAATCAAATTCTAATTAACCTATTGGGTAATGCTATAAAATTTACTCAAACTGGAGAAGTTAGTATCACAATAAAGGCAAAAGAAATAAATGGTAAGTATATTACTATTAATTTTTCTGTAAAAGATACTGGAGTAGGTATACCAGAAGATAAACTCAACAATATCTTCGAAAGCTTTTACCAAATACACAAACCAGGAAAAAATAAAATTGAAGGAACAGGACTTGGACTTTCAATATCAAAACAACTTATAGAATTGCAAGGAGGAGTACTTAATGCGAAAAGTGAAACAGGTAGTGGATCAACCTTTGATTTTTCTATCATGTATGCAAAAAGTAATTTCAGATCTACAGATACAAATTTGCAAAGCCTCTCCTCTACTCAAAATCATAATAACCTGTCAGGAATGAAAGTACTTGTTGTAGAAGATAACAAAATGAATCAGTTCTTTATTAAGCAATTATTTTCTAATTGGAACATGATTATAGATATTGCCGATAATGGTAAAATAGCATTAGAAAAAATTGAACATTCAGAGTATGATCTGATCCTTATGGATATGCATATGCCTGTTATGGATGGTCCCGAAACAGCAGAACGCATACGTAAATCTGATAACACAAAAACAAGACAAACTCCTATCATTGCATGCTCTGCAGATGTATTTCCAGAATCAAAAAAAAGAGCTACAGCCTCTGGAATGGATTTTTACCTCACCAAACCTCTAAGCGAAAAAGCCCTAGAAGAAATACTCCTGAGTCTTCAAGTAAAAAAACAACTATTGGCACCAGAGGCCTTCAATACAGATATATTTTGTGATTTATCTTTTTTGAAAAAAACTTTTGATAATGATCCCAAAGTCATTCAAGAAGTTCTTCAAATTTTTATTGATGAAACACCACAAGACTATCAAAAATTAAAACAAGCAGTGATCAATCAAGAATTAAATATTATAAAAGGAATTGCGCATAAGCTTAAATCTAGTTATAGAACTATAGGGCTGCACAATGAAACAGAGCTTTTAGAAAAAATCGAATATCTATCAAAAGACATGTCAGAAATCGTTACACTTTCAGAACATTTCAACAAACTAGATAACACCTACTCTCAAATCATTATAGAAGTTAAACAACATATCAAAGATTTCTCTTCTTAAATACCTCAAAAAAGAAAATATCTTTTCCTCTCTATTAGTATCTTTGCCAGTATGCAAAATCAGATTCATAGTCATCAAAATGATAAAATAAAATTTCTTCACCAACTCAAAGAAAAATCACGAGTTCGCAAAAGAGAAAAACGTTTTATTATAGAAGGAAAACGTGAGATTACTTTAGCCCTACAAGGAGACTATACAATAACACAACTATATTACTGCAATTCTATTTGTAGTCATGAAGAAGTTTCTGTACTACTAAGCATATCAAAAAATCAAATTGATCTCTTTGAAATTTCCTTAGAAATATATCAAAAACTAGCATATAGAGTAACTACTGAAGGAGTTTTAGCCGTAGCAATCTCTAAAGATATGGATATAAATAAGTTTTCCTTAGCTACCAAAAACCCTTTAATCCTTATTGCTGAAGCCCCAGAAAAACCAGGAAACATAGGAGCACTGTTACGTACTGCTGATGCTGCACAACTAGATGCTGTTTTTATCGCAAATCCAAAAACAGATCTATACAACCCCAATATTATACGGTCTAGTGTAGGCTGTATATTCACCAATACTATTGCAACTGGATCTTCACAGGATATTATAGCGTTTTTACACCATAAACAAATTGATATCTATGGTGCCGCACTGCAAGCATCAGTAGATTATCATACTCAAGATTACACCAAGCCTACAGCCATTGTAGTAGGTACAGAAGCTACTGGGTTAAGTGATCTTTTTATAAAAAACACCTCTCAGAATATAAAAATACCAATGAGTGGCGTTATAGACTCAATGAATGTTTCTGTCGCCGCAGGTATTCTTATATTTGAGGCAAAGCGACAACGAGGGTTCCTGTAAAGAACAAAGAGATAGTTTTAAGCTATAAAATCAATTAAAAATCACTACCTTACCAGTTCCTACATATGTCAAAAAAATAAATTACTAATTGCTCTAAATCCATGACCCCTAATTCTCTTTTTTTTTTATTGATAGCAATCATCGTTATTGTATTTCTAATAGATTCTTTATTAGATTTCTTAAACGCCAGACATTACAGTAAAAAAATCCCAGATGAACTTACAGATGTTTACCCTGAAGAAGAATACCAAAAATCTATAGCATATAAAAAAACGAATTATAAATTCAAGCTAGTCTCTTCTACCTTCTCTCTGATCATTATGATTCTATTTTTCTTTATAGAAGGTTTTGCTCTAGTAGACTCTATAGCCAGAAGTTTCTCTGATAATCCGATTATTATTGGGCTTATTTTTTTTGGAATAATAATGGTTGGTAGTGATATTCTTTCTACCCCAGCCACTTATTATCAAATTTTTGTGATTGAAGAGAAATTTGGTTTTAATAAAACTACTGTTAAGACATTTTTTATAGATAAAATAAAAAGTTTGATTATGATGGTCATTGTGGGCGGAGGGCTTTTAGCAGTAATCATATGGTTCTATCAGCTCACAGGAGACTCATTTTGGATATATGCATGGGTATTAGTATCAATATTTACGATGGCAATGAATATGTTTTATGCAAAACTTATCGTACCTATTTTTAATAAACAAACTCCACTAGAATCAGGAGAACTTAGAGATACTATCAAAGCGTACTCCAAGAAAGTTGGTTTTCAACTAAAAGATATTTTTGTCATCGATGGCTCCAAAAGAAGTACCAAAGCAAATGCATACTTTTCTGGTTTTGGTAGTGAAAAACGAATTACACTTTATGACACCTTAATAAAAGATCTTACCAATGAAGAAATCGTTGCCGTATTAGCCCATGAAGTAGGTCATTACAAAAAGAAACATGTAGTTGTCAATTTACTTTTATCGATCTTACTTACAGGTTTAACACTATGGTTACTCTCACTATTCATTACAAACTCAACACTATCAGAAGCATTAGGAGTACAAACACCATCATTTCATATAGGACTTATCGCATTTGGTATCTTATACAGTCCTATTTCAGAAATTACTGGATTAATAATGAATATGGTATCTAGAGCCTTTGAATATCAAGCAGACGATTATGCAAAAGACACCTATAATAGTGAAGCGCTAATCAGCAGTTTAAAAAAACTTTCTAAAAACAATCTGAGTAACCTAACACCCCATCCCGCTATGGTATTTATTCATTACTCGCACCCTACCCTATTACAAAGAATAAAAAACCTACGGCAATAAAATACCTCAAAAAAAACTCACAAAGTATTCACCCTTAATTTAGAAGCAAGCTTTCATAGATTTAAATCTCACTTAGTAAGTAAATACATTGCTCGAGTACTTGGTGATTACATTTCTTAATTGTACATTTAATTACTAAAGGCAAAAAAATTAGAGAGAACAATTACTATCGTTTTATATTATTTTGAAGCATCTAGCAAAAATAAATAGTATTAGAAGATAATTTGATTTGAGAAATGGTATAAAATAGTTTTATTTGCTTTTTTAGTTAATGGGGATATATCACATGCATTATTTAAATAGGGCTTTCTTAAAAAAACTTTATGTTATATGACTGAAGCTGCTATAGAAAAGGAAAACAAAGAAATTGCCAAGCAATACAAAGAGTTATTGCGCATTAGCTATAGAGATTTATCTAAAGAAGACAAATCCCTAATACGCCAAGCATTTGATGTTGCCGTTGATGCACACAAAGATCAACGTCGTAAAAGTGGCGAAGCCTATATTTTTCACCCCATTGCAGTAGCAAAAATTGTAGCAAGTGAGATCGGACTAGATGCCACCTCTATTGCCGCAGCATTACTTCATGATGTAGTAGAAGACACAGAATACACACTAGTAGATATCGAGCAAATGTTTGGAGAAACGGTAGCTCGCATTGTAGATGGTCTTACCAAAATTTCTTCCTTAAAAAAAGATAGAGATATCTCTTTACAAGCAGAGAATTTTAGAAAAATGTTACTCACCCTTAATGATGACGTACGAGTAATCATCATTAAAATTGCAGATCGTTTACACAATATGCAAACAATGGATGCAATGCGTCCAGATAAACAAGTAAAGATTGCATCAGAAACCCTATACATATATGCTCCATTAGCACACCGTATTGGTTTATATAATATCAAAACAGAATTAGAAGATTTAGGGTTAAAATATACAGAACCCGAAATCTATAAAGATATTCTGGAAAAAATCAAAGAAAGTAAAGAAGAGCAAGACGAATACATTAAAAAGTTTTCGGATCAGATTAGAGAAGGCCTTGATAGAGAACGATTGAACTATGATATAAAAGGACGTCCAAAATCTATTTTTTCTATTCGTAGAAAAATGGTCAAACAAAATATTGCATTCGATGAAGTATACGACAAATTTGCTATTCGAATCATCTATAAATCCGACCTTGAAAATGAAAAATTCATTGCCTGGAAAATATATACTGTAGTAACCGATTATTACAGACCCAACCCAATTCGTTTGCGAGATTGGATTTCTCAACCAAAATCCACAGGGTATGAAGCCTTGCATATAACCGTAATTGGGCCAGATAGCAGATGGGTAGAAGTACAAATACGTAGTGAGCGTATGCACGAAATTGCAGAAAAAGGATATGCCGCTCATTATAAATATAAGAATACAGAAGAAAAACAAGACCAAGGATTAGATGGTTGGCTAAACAGGCTACAAGAAGCACTAGAAAATTCTGAAAGCAATGCTGTTGATTTTGTAGAAGAATTCAAGCTAAATCTATATGCCAAAGAAATATTTGTCTTTACTCCCGAAGGGGATTTAAAATCGCTCCCAAAAGGAGCAACTGCCCTTGATTTTGGTTTTAGTGTACACACAGAAATCGGTCTAAAAACCAGAGGAGCACGTGTAAATGGTAAATTAGTCCCCTTAAGTCATGAACTCAAAAGTGGAGATCAGGTAGAAATCATTACCTCTACCAAATCAAAACCCTCCTCTAGCTGGCTTGACTATGCCACCACAGCAAGATCCAGATCAAAAATAAAATCTGCCTTACGCGATGAAAAAAAGCAAATTGCAGAAGATGGCAAAGTAATACTCAAACGTAAACTTCGCTCTCAGAAAATTGCACTAAACGAAAAAGTAGTCAATGAACTCGTGCTCTACTTTAAACTCAAAACAAGTCTTGACTTATACTACAGAGTAGGTATAGGAACTATCGATAATCAAAAGATCAAAGAATTTGCCACTACGCGAAGTAATGTTTTTATGAATTTTATCAAAAACAAAATTCGCAGAGGAAACCTCAAAGATCTCAACAAACCAGAAATCACCTCCAAATACGACCTTCTTGTTTTTGGTAAAGACTCAGAAAAACTAGAATACAAACTATCTAATTGCTGTAACCCAATACCTGGAGATGATGTTTTTGGATTCATTACAGTAAACGAAGGCATAAAGGTGCACAAAAATAATTGTCCAAACTCATTACAACTACAAAGCAATTATGCGTATCGAATTATCAATGCCAAATGGATCGACTCTAGCCAAGAAGAATTCAGAGCAGTAATCAGACTTAATGGTATCGATAATATAGGAGTCGTCAACGAGGTAACACAAGTCATCTCAAACAATATGAGTCTTGCCATCTATAATATGAATTTTGATACCAATGATGGCGTTTTTACTGGTAAAATAACCGTAGGAGTAAAAAACAAAAACACATTAAAGACGGTGATAAAAAATCTTACAAAAATTAATGGTATTGATAAAGTAATAAGAGAATAATATGAGTACCTTTTCAATATAAAAAGAAGACAAATCAATAGAATTATTTTATTCATTTATCTGATTATCTATAAGAAAACGAGCCGAGGATACTTTTTTTGAGAATACATACATATTCGTTCTCAAAATCCGAGTCTCACTAACAAAAAATAATGTAACTTTGCGTTTTTAAATGTATGAGTACTAAAGCCACAACACAAAACGACCAGAACATTGTAAAAAATGTTTTTACTAGTTTTCTAGAAGAAAACGGTCATAGAAAAACACCAGAAAGATACGCTATACTTCAAGAAATCTATGAAAGCGATGAGCATTTTGATATCGAATCCTTGTATATCAAAATGAAAAACAAAAATTATAGGGTTAGCCGTGCTACTTTATATAACACCATAGAGCTTTTATTAGACTGTAAGCTAGTAAGGAAACATCAATTTGGGCAGAATCAGGCACAATATGAAAAATCATATTTTGATCGACAACATGACCACCTCATATTGACAGATACAGGAGAAGTGATGGAGTTTTGTGATCCTAGAATTCAATCTATAAAAAAAACAATAGAAGAAATTTTTGATGTAGATATTACAAACCATTCTCTATATTTCTACGGAACAAAGAAAAAAACAACTAATCAAGACAACTCATAATGGCAGTAAACTTATTACTTGGTCTCCAATGGGGAGATGAAGGTAAAGGAAAAATTGTAGACGTTCTTACAAAAGACTATGACATCATTGCACGATTTCAAGGAGGGCCCAACGCAGGTCACACCTTAGAATTTGATGGCATCAAACATGTATTACATACAATTCCTAGTGGTATTTTTCATGACAAGGCTATTAATTTGGTTGGAAACGGTGTCGTAATTGACCCCGTTATATTCAAAAAAGAGTTAGACAATCTTAGTAAATTCAATCTAGACTACAAATCCAAACTATTAATTTCAAGAAAAGCACACCTAATTCTTCCTACGCATAGAATTCTTGATGCCGCATCAGAAGCATCAAAAGGAAAAGCAAAAATTGGATCTACCTTAAAAGGGATTGGTCCTACTTATATGGATAAGACTGGTAGAAATGGTATCAGAGTAGGTGACCTAGAATTAAGTGACTGGAAAGATCGCTATCGTGCCTTAGCAAATAAGCATGAAGCCATGATTGATTTCTATGATTCAAAAATAGAATACAATCTAAAAGAATTAGAAAATGACTTTTTTGAAGCTGTAAAAGTCTTAAAAACACTAACCTTTATTGATAGTGAAGAATACCTTTACCAAGCTCAAAAAGAAGGTAAAACAGTATTGGCAGAAGGAGCGCAAGGATCTTTATTAGATATAGACTTTGGTACATATCCATTTGTAACATCTTCTAATACCACTGCCGCTGGAGCTTGTACAGGATTAGGGATTGCACCCAACAAAATAAAAGACGTTTTCGGGATATTCAAAGCATACACTACACGAGTAGGTAGCGGGCCATTTCCAACAGAATTATTTGATCAAGACGGAGAAACAATGGCCAAAGTAGGTAACGAATTTGGAGCTACCACAGGAAGACCTAGAAGATGTGGTTGGCTTGATCTTGTTGCCCTAAAATATGCAGTGCATGTGAATGGTGTAACAAAGCTTATGATGATGAAAGGAGATGTATTAAGTGGTTTCAAAACCTTAAAAGTATGTACAGCATACGAATATCAAGGTAAAAAAATCACACACCTACCCTATAATATCGAACCAGAAAATGTAACTCCTATATATACAGAAATCAGTGGATGGTCTGAAGACCTTACAGGAATGACAGATGCCGCACAACTCCCAAAAGAGTTAAATGAATATATAGCGTTTCTAGAAAAAGAATTAGAAACACCTATTACCATCGTTTCTGTAGGTCCTGATAGAAAACAAACTATACATAGATAAGAAAAGACAATCATATCTAATAAAAAATACCACTCATCAGAGTGGTATTTTTTTTATTGTATCCAGAAGTTATCTCCTCAAGTGGATTTATGAAACATTTTCACACTTTACATTTAGAGTTTAGTAGTAATACGATTTACACATAAAAATCTCGTATAAGTGTTTAGTTGCTGGTTAATGCTTTGTGGTTGTAATACCAGTTATACTTTGAATTTACTGTAAAAAGAAAATCAGCTATTTTTTGTTTATGCAAAGAAGAAAAAATCAGCATAGCAATAGCTACGGTTAATTTTTATTCTGAAGCATAGGCGAAAAAGAGAATTTTATTGCGGTAAATTCAAAGTGTAAATGGTATAACTTCGTTATTCATTATTAGGAATTCGCTATTCAAAATTATTTTTACATTTAGAATTTTGCGATTTTACATCCCTTCTTGTATATGGTTCCCAGCCTACGCTGAGAGGACAGCAAATACTTTAGTTTTTGGTTTTAATTTCTATATTCAGTATTCAGTGTTCAACATTCACAAACTCCTTTTTCATTTTACATTTAAAACTTTGCAGTTTCACATTTTATAATGAAGTAGTACCATCTTTATTAGGCTTTACATCAATCACTCGTTCTAGTTTCTTTTTGGTTTTCTTTTTACCACGAGGAAACTCCTTAAACGAATTTATTTGTCTAAATATATAGATATCATCATTCCCTTTACCCCCATTACGATTACTAGCAAAGTATCCCATTTTGCTCTCCTCATTAATAATAAAAGTAAAATCATCCTTAGGACTATTAATAGGTGCTCCCAGATTATGAACCTCAACAGTACCATCGGTATTAAACATTGCCATAAAAATATCCAATCCTCCTTTTCCCTCATGACCATTACTAGCAAAAAACAATTTCCCTGTATCGCTCACAAACGGAAAAGTTTCTCTTCCTGGAGTATTGATTTGATCTCCCAAATTTCTAGGAGTTCCAAAATTACCATGTTCATCAATCGTTACTACATAAAGATCTGATTGCCCATAACTTCCTTTCATATCACTAGCAAAGTATAAGTATTTACCATCTGGTGATAATGCAGGATGTGCAATCGAGTATTCGTCACTATTAAAAGGTAGCTCCTTTATATTTCTCCATTTTCCATCTATATAATCAGCCTTATAGATTTTTAATAAAACCAATTGATCTTTACTCCTCTTAGGTTTTCTTTTTGAGTAGTTATTACGTGTAAAATAGATTGTTTTTTTATCAACACTAAACGTTGCAGAAGACTCATGAAATTTGGTATTGATATTACCCTTTAATTTCTGAACCTTATGCGTATCATGTTTCTTCTTGACGGCATACAAATCCAAAAATGGATCATTATTCCACCCATGCAATACCTCAGAAAAGCTATTTTTATTTCTTGAAGAAGCAAATACCAGCCCCCCTTCATGAAAGGCAGGAGCATAATCAGAATATTTTGAATTAATTTTCAGGTTCTTGATCACAAAATTCTCATGTGCTGGATCTATCCCCTCCTTATTAGTAGTGGTATTAGTATACAACATTGATGACAAGCCATCAATCTTATCTGTAGACGTACTAGCCTTGAGGCTCATAACATATCTATCTCTATATACTGGGTGTACCTTATGTGAATACATTGATAGCAATACCCAATACCACTGCGCTGCAGTTTCTAAATCTCCTGTCAAATAATATGAATCCCCTAGTTTTTCATATAATTCTTTTGATTGTCCCCCTTTTTTCAATGCTTTTAGATACAATTTCTTTGCATCAGCAAAAGCATGTTTTTCAAAAGCTGTATTCGCTCTTTGCAACTGTCTTTCTTGAGAAAACAATGCTCCCCAGAAAAACAAAAAAAATAGAACCCCGTAGTTTTTTCTCAAAAACATCTATTATTTTTTTTATCGATACTATTACGACCTCATCATCGCTTTTTACAAAACCAATACTGTATCGATCTTCAATACACTTTGGCTTAATAAATTACGACCAACAATGTCTTTTATAAAATATATGACGATGCTATCCCCATAGCACAAATCGGTTGTTTTATTGTTATTTCCCAGTGCAATTTACTGATGCTTAGTCAGATCATGTGTTAAAAAATCAAAAAAATATCATTTTCATCTGCCTTTTTTTCAACAATAACCTTTCATCCTATAAAACAAACACATCATCCTTTTTTTATCGCAAGCAACAAAAAAAAACCAACAAAAAAAATGATCTATATCAACATACCTTACCATTCACAGTAGATGTAATATTTAGAATTTAGTTGATGGTTGGTGGTTTTTGGTTCTATAATTCAGTATTGGGAGTTCGCTATTCGATATTTCTACAATTAGATATTCAAAATTACTTTATCTTTAGATTTGCTAAAAACAACGTTTTTAGATAAGCATACAGTAATCAAATATGAAAATTAAAAAAATACTAGTACTACCTCTTATTATCATCTCCTTTTCTTGCTCAAATGAAATAAGCCTAAATTATTTAACAGGAACTTGGGTAGAAAATGAATCAAGTGATTTATATGACTCTAGCAACATCCATGAAATTATTTTTTCAGAAGACGGAACGTATCAAAACAGGATATTAGATTTAAAAGGAAATGTAATTAATAAATTTGATGGAACATTTGAAATAGACAAAGAGAAAAAAATAATTAAAATAACAAATTCTGGTTATGTCATAAAGGACATGAGTTTGACCCAACTAACTGAATCTAATTTAACAGCTAAAATCATTGAAGATTTTGAAGGGACAACAGAATTGAGTTTTCACAAAAAAACTCTTTGATGCGCTACCATCCTCCTATACGTTTACGTTCTGCCTGTTGTTCTTTGGTAGCCTCTGGGGTAGCAATACTACTAGGATATAAAGGTCTGGGGAATCCCGCTGCTTTACGA
>NZ_OMKE01000020.1 GCF_900299535.1 Aquimarina aquimarini
GGTAAGCAATGTGAATACAGCAGATTTTACAGTGAGCGGAACAACAGCTACAATTACTTCGGTAACAAACCCAAGCGGTAATGTATACAGAGTAACTACTTCTGGTGGAGACTTAGCAGGGTTAAACGCAACAGTTACTTTAGACTTTGCAGGTGGGCAAGACATTGCAGATGCTTCAGGGAATGCATTGACTAATTTAACACCAACAGGAACAAACAATAATACTTTTGTAGTAGATAACACTTCGCCTCCAATAATAATCAGTGTTAATGTACCCGCAAATGCAACTTACATAACAGGGCAAAATTTAGATTTTGTAATAAACATCAATAAGAATGTAACAGTAAATACCACTGGTGGAACTCCGCAATTAAGCCTTACTATAGGTACCACAACCAGACAAGCTGTTTATTTAAGCGGAAGTGGAACTTCGGCATTATTATTTCGTTATACCGTACAAGCAGGAGAACAGGACACCGATGGAATAGCAATAGAAACATTAAATACCAATGGCGGAACGCTAAGAGATGCTATTAACAACGACCTAAATACCACATTAAATAGCATAGGAAGCACCACAGCTGTATTAGTAGACACTGTTGCTCCTACCGCAACGATAACAATGAGTGATACTAATATTATCACAGGTGAGACAGTAATCGTAACCTTTACTTTCTCTGAAGCCGTAACTGGATTTACCAATACTGATATTACTACAACACCAAACGGAACACTATCTGCAGTAAGCTCAACAGATGGTGGGATTACCTACACTGCAACCTACACTCCTAATACTAGTGTAGAAGATGCAACCAATGTAATCACTATTGACAATACGGGAATAACAGATACCACTAGTAATCCAGGTACAGGAACAACAGATTCTCCTAATTTCACAATCGATACAAATGCTCCTACTGCAACGATCGTTATGGATGAAACTATGCTATCAACAGGTCAAACTGCAACAGTTACTTTCACATTTTCTGAAATAGTTACTGGTTTTGATAATACTGATCTTACTATACCAAACGGAACACTATCTGACGTAAGCTCAACAGATGGAGGTATTACATATACTGCCACCTATACTCCAAATACAGAACTAGATGATGCTACCAATGTGATTACAATAAATAACATTGGAATAACCGATGTTGCTGGAAACACTGGAATAGGTACTACAGATTCATCAAACTTTGTAATAGAAACAGAAACTCCTATTGCTACGACTACACTTACATTTGACAAAGGATTTTCTCCTAATGGTGACGGAATCAATGACACTTGGGTGATAGAAGGTATTGAGAATTTTGCGAATCATATGATTCAAGTATTTAACAGATCTGGTAAAAAAGTGTTTGAAGCGGTAGACTATCAAAACAATTGGAACGGAGAGTCTAATGGTCGTTCTACATTTGGAAACGACACTTTGCCAGCAGGAGCTTATTATTATGTTATAGAAACTGGTAATCCAGAAATCCCTCCTTTTAATGGCTGGATCTATATTAACTATTAAATGATTTCAAGTCCATAAAAAGGTAAAATCTTATTATTTCTATAAAAAAAATAAAAATGAAATATTTACAATATATATTTTTCACACTTGCTACTTCATTCATATGTAATGCACAGCAAGACCCACATTTTAGCATGTACCGATACAATATGAATGTTATTACTCCTGCTTATGCAGGAACTAGCGGAAATCTTGAAGCTGTATTCGGGGTTAGAAGTCAATGGACAGGAGTTCAAGGAGGGCCTGAAACTCTTAATTTTAATGTAAACACTCCTGTTAGTGACAAAATAGGAGTTGGGCTAACTGTAGTAAGCGACAAAGTTTTTGTACTAGATGAAACGCATTTATATGCTGATTTCTCATACAAACTTAAGCTAGCAGAAGAGCTAGATCTCTATGCAGGAATAAAAGCCGGAGGATCTTTCTTAAAGATTGATCTCAATAAAGTTGGTATTGAAGATGACCCTTTATTTGCAGAGAACATAAGTACTTTTAATCCCAATGTTGGAGTAGGGTTTTATCTTAAAGCTCCTAAGTATTATATATCTGTGTCTGCTCCTAGCCTTCTTTCTAATGATAGGTACGAAAAAGAAGGAGTAAACCCTGTATCTGCAAGTGATGATACGCAATTTTTTATGGGAGGTGGATATGATTTTGATATTAGTCCAGATTTCAAATTACGCCCGTCTGTATTAGGAAAAGTAGTAACAGGAGCTCCATTCTCATTAGACCTTACAAGTTCATTACTATACAAAGAGCGAATAGAGTTAGGAGCTAATTATAGGCTAGACGAAAGCGTAACCATGTTTCTGACCACAAGTTTCCTTGAAAATGTACTAACCTTTGGATATGCCTATGAGCATACCACCACAGATGTTAATACATACACCAACGGAACTCATGAAATTATTTTAAAGTTTAAGTTAAATTAAGTAATATATACTTAGACAAGAAACTAAGCATACAATATCCAACACATACGCACACTATTTGCAAATAGTGTGCGTATGTATTAAAAATCTTGTTGTTTTAGTATTACATTCCTGTTCTAATAGCCTCTACAGGATCTAATCTAGAAGCTGATATAGCAGGTAAAATTCCTGCAATCAAACCAATTATAGTAGAAGAAAACATACCCCAAAACATATTCGATCCAGAAAGGATAAATTGAAAATCCCCTGTAAATTGTGATGCCGATATTGATATTAGCCAAACTAGTATAAGCCCTATCAAACCACCAAAAACAGCCAAAATAATTGCCTCAAACAGGAACTGAAATAATATAAACCTTTTTTTAGCCCCCAAAGCTTTTTGTATCCCGATTAGGTTGGTTCGTTCTTTTACACTTACAAACATAATATTTGCAATTCCAAAACCTCCTACCAACAAAGAAAACATACCTATAAAACCACCTATAGTAGACATTGTACTGGTTATATTATCAATAAAATCAGTAAATCCTTGTAATTGATTCACAAAAAAATCATCTACCTCATCTGGTTTTAAACCACGATGTGCTCTAATTTTCTGTTTTAGCAAAGCCACAAACTCGGGAGTATCAATATCTGATTCTGGTTTGATGATAATGGCAGGAAAAACTGATTTATTATTATCCCCATACATTCTTCTTACTAAATTAACAGGAAGAATTACCACCGTATCTTTACTATCCCCAAAAAGTCCAGTTCCTTCTTTTTTCAGCACTCCGATCACAGTAAGTTTTCTACCATATAAACGCACTTTTTTACCAATAGGATCCACCCCTCCAAACAAACTATTAGCAATCTGATCACCAATAACTATCACAGGAGCTCCAGCAACAGATTCCTGCTCATTATAAAATCTACCATTGACTACCTGTAGCTCTTCTATATCATAATAATCATTTGTTACAGGAGCAACCTGCACATTACTTACACTATTATCCTCATACTTAATCGTTTCTTCACCTACATTCAGAATAAAACTTGTTGCTTTGACATTAGGCATTGATCTTTTGATATATTGGTATTCTTCAAAAGTAACATCAGGAAATTGTTCTCTTTTCCATTGTGGAATATCTGTAGGTCCAAAAGAAAAACGCATCACATAAATAGTGCTATTATCTAATGAACTGATACTTCCTTTTATCTCTTGTTTTAATGAATCTACTGCCGCAAGAACTCCAATTATTGAGAAAATACCTATGGTAACTCCCAATAAAGAAAGAAATGTACGCAACTTGTTATTTACAAGCGCATTAACCGCAAAATTAAAACTTTCTTTAAGTACTCTAAGATAGATGAGCATGCTTTGTTTTTTGAACTGAATTTTGGATTATTTAAAGATAGGACGTATTCCTTATCTTTTTGTTACAATTTAATAAAAACAATTACATATAATTGGTTGTCTAATTGACTACTAAATTGCTACTTTTGCGTTTTACAAACTAAATTTTCTCATGAGCAACACAAAAACTGCTAAATCTGCATTAATTTCTGTATTCAGTAAAGACGGATTAGCTCCGATCGTAAAAAAATTAGACGAACTTGGAATTACAATTTATTCTACAGGTGGAACTGAAAAATTTATCAGAGATCTTGGTATTAATGTCATTCCAGTAGAAGATGTTACTTCATATCCTTCAATTCTTGGAGGAAGAGTTAAAACCTTACATCCTAAAGTTTTTGGAGGAATTTTAAACCGTCAGAATAATGATAGTGATGTTGCAGAACTTGAGCAATATGAGATTCCACAAATTGACATAGTCATTGTTGACTTATATCCTTTTGAAAAAACAGTAGCTTCTGGTGCTTCTGAACAAGATATTATCGAAAAAATAGATATCGGAGGAATTTCATTGATTAGAGCAGCTGCCAAAAATTTTGCAGACGTTACTTGTGTAGCTTCTGTTGATGATTATGCTGAGTTTTTATCTGTCATCTCAGAAGGTAATGGTACTATTACAATCGAAGATAGAAAACGTTTTGCTGCAAAAGCTTTTAATGTATCTTCTCACTATGATACTGCAATTTTTAACTATTTTAATAGTAACCATACAATTCCTTCTCTAAAAGTAAGCGAGACAAAAGGAAAAACATTACGTTATGGAGAAAACCCTCATCAAAAAGGATTTTTCTTTGGGGATTTTGAAGCTATGTTTGACAAACTACATGGTAAAGAACTGTCTTACAACAACCTCCTTGATGTAGATGCTGCGGTAAATCTTATGTATGAATTCAAAGGAGAAGCTCCCACATTTGCAATATTAAAGCATAATAATGCTTGTGGTTTGGCTCAAAGAGAAACTGTTCTCAAATCTTATGTTGATGCATTAGCAGGTGATCCAGTTTCTGCTTTTGGAGGAATCTTGATTAGTAATACAGAAATTGACAAAGCAACAGCAGAAGAAATTCATAAATTATTTTGTGAAGTAGTTATTGCTCCTTCTTTCAGTAGTGAAGCTATTGAAATTTTAAAAGGAAAGAAAAATAGAATCATTCTGGTACAAAAAGAAATTGATCTGCCAGAAACACAAATAAGATCATGCTTAAATGGGGCATTGGTACAAGATAAAGATCTTAAAACCGATACTACAGACGATCTAAATACTGTTACAAAGACTGCTCCTACTGCAGCACAGATAGAAGATCTTTTGTTTGCTTCAAAAATATGTAAACATACCAAATCAAACACGATTGTGTTTACCAAAGAAAAACAATTACTAGCTAGTGGAACAGGACAAACATCAAGAGTAGATGCATTAAAACAATCTGTAGAAAAAGCGCGAGCTTTTGATTTTGATCTTAATGGAGCAGTAATGGCTAGTGATGCTTTTTTTCCTTTTCCTGATTGTGTAGAATTAGCAGATAATGCAGGCATAAAAGCGGTAATTCAACCTGGAGGATCTATCAAGGATCAATTAAGTATTGATTACTGTGATGAAAACGGAATTGCAATGGTTATGACAGGAACACGTCATTTTAAACATTAATTTTATTACATTTACTGAATTTTAACCCCTTTTTTCGACTTTTATGGGATTTTTTGACTTCTTTACCGAAGAGATTGCAATAGATTTAGGTACCGCCAATACGCTAGTAATTCACAATGACAAAGTAGTTGTGGACAGTCCCTCTATTGTAGCCAGAGATATAATGACTGGCAAAATTATTGCAGCAGGAAAAGAAGCTGCTATGATGCAAGGAAAAACTCATGAAAACATAAAAACCATAAGGCCATTGAAAGATGGGGTTATTGCTGACTTTGATGCTAGTGAAAAAATGATTAGCATGTTTATCAAAGATATTCCAGCATTAAAAAAGAAACTATTTGCTCCTGCATTACGTATGGTTATTTGTATTCCTTCTGGGATTACAGAGGTAGAAATGCGTGCTGTAAAAGAAAGTGCCGAGCGCGTAAACGGAAAAGAAGTATATCTTATTCATGAACCCATGGCTGCAGCCATAGGAATAGGCGTAGATATTATGCAACCCAAAGGAAATATGATTGTTGATATAGGTGGAGGTACTACCGAAATTGCGGTTATTGCTTTAGGCGGAATTGTTTGTGACAAATCTGTAAAAATTGCAGGAGATGTTTTTACCAATGATATTATATACTATATGCGTACACAACATAACTTATATGTTGGAGAACGTACTGCAGAGAAAATAAAAATACAAATTGGTGCTGCAACAGAAGATCTAGAATTACCCCCAGAAGAAATGAATGTTCAAGGACGTGATCTTCTTACAGGAAAGCCAAAACAAGTGCAGATTTCTTTTAGAGAGATGGCAAAAGCTTTAGATAAATCAATTTTACGAATTGAAGATGCAGTAATGGAAACCTTATCACAAACTCCTCCTGAACTTGCAGCTGATATCTATAACACAGGAATCTATCTTGCTGGTGGAGGATCAATGCTTCGCGGACTAGATAAACGTTTATCACAAAAAACCGATCTACCTGTATACATTGCAGAAGATCCGTTGAGAGCAGTAGTAAGAGGAACAGGAATCACACTCAAAAATTTAAACAGATATAAAAGTGTGCTTATAAAATAATGTTTTTGAAAAAAAACATTCTTAAAATATACCTAAATTTCTGATTTTACGTTATCCTGCTTTGACACTTGCTAAATATGAACTAGCAATGTATTACAGAAGGTTTAACCAAGAAAGTTATCATATTGTAAATCATGCAGCAGATTATTAATTTTTTAATAAAGAATAAACATTTTCTGCTATTCTTATTATTATTGTTTTTATCATTGATATTTACAATACAATCTCATTCATACCACAAGAGTAAGTTTATAAGTTCTACCAATTTTTTTAGCGGAGGCTTATATGGGTGGCAAAATTCTACCAGTGATTATTTCGGCTTAAAAGGAGAAAACGAACGTTTATTAGCAGAAAATGAAAATCTACGCAATCAGTTGAGTGTTTTATTAGGATTAAAACCTACTGATATCAAAAAAACAGATACATTATCGTTTGACAAACCCTACACCTTTACCAAAGCTAGAGTCATTAAAAACGATTACAGTAAAATTGATAATTATATTCTTATTGATAAAGGAGAGAACGACAGTATTTTCCCTGATATGGGAGTAATCACAGACAAAGGTATCATTGGTATTGTAGAAAACACATCAAAAAATTACAGTAGAGTTATATCTATTCTCAATAGTAATTCCAGAATCAATGCTGGTCTTAAAAAATCAAATCAATACGGCTCACTAGTTTGGAATGGCAAGGACCCAAATATTGTTCAATTAGAAACCATCCCCAGACAAGCTATTCTCAAAGAAGGTGACACAATTATTACTCACGGGCGTTCTACTATTTTTCCTAGAGGCATAGGAATAGGAACTATCGCAAGCTATAAACTCAATCAAAATAAAAGTTATTATTTGATAGACATCAAACTGTTTAATGACATGAGTGATATTGGTTTTGTGTATACAATAAAGAGCAGAGATATTGAAGAAATCAAAAGTCTAGAGGATTAATTCATGAATAAAGATACACTACTACATATCACACGGTTCATTGTTTTGATTTTGGTTCAGACTATGGTACTTAATCACATTAATTTTTTAGGATATCTAAACCCTTATATTTATATTATTTTTATTCTTCTTGCTCCTATCAATATCAATAGAAGTCTTTTTTTGGTAGTAAGTTTTATGCTAGGATTGACTATTGATATGTTTGGAGATTCTGGAGGGGTGCATGCTGCCGCCTGTACCATTATTGCTTTTTTTCGACCTATAGCATTGCGTTCTGTATTTGGACTAAGTTATGAGTTTCAAACTGTAAAATTAAGCAATGTTAGATTTGGAGAACGTTTTGCTTATGTAATCTTAATGGTTTTAACACATCATATTGTACTTTTCTCACTAGAAATTTTTAACTTTTCTCACATACTATTAATTATCAAAAAAACGTTATTATCTAGTTTATTTACTATCGTAATCACTATGTTAGTTTTGGCATTGTTTAGAAGAAATAATTCATGAGAAAGTTATTACTCTACCTAATTATTATTACTACTGGTATTGTATTTATTGCAAGACTATTTTATCTACAAATTTACAACACGTCTTATGCTTCATTATCAGAGGACAATGCTATAAAAGTAATATATGATTACCCCCAGAGAGGAGCTATCTATGATAGAGACGGTAAGCTACTGGTTACCAATCAACCTTCTTATGACGTTATGGTAATCCCCAGAGAATTGAAACCTTTTGATACGTTAGAGTTTTGTTCTATTCTTAATATCACAAAAGAAAAGTTAAAAAAAAGACTAAAAAAAGCCAGAGTCTATTCTCCTAGAGTTCCCTCTATCGTAATCCCACAATTAACTAAGGATGAATATGCGTACCTACAGGAAAAGATGCGGAAATTCGACGGTTTTTATATTCAGAAACGTTCCTTAAGAGAATATCAAACTACAGGTGCTGCCAATGTTTTAGGGTATATTGGAGAGGTAAATGACGCTTTGATCAGAAAAGATCCTTATTATCTATCAGGTGATCTTATTGGCATTGGTGGTGTAGAAAAACAGTATGAAAAAGAGCTTAGAGGGATTAAAGGGGTTAAACGTATTCAAAAAGACAGGTTTAATAGAGATATTGGCCCCTATAAAAATGGTAAATTTGACACTTTACCTGTAAATGGAAAAGATCTTACCCTGACCTTAGACAGTAAACTACAGGCGTATGGGCAAAAATTAATGGAGAATAAACGTGGTGGTATTGTGGTTCTTGAACCAGCATCAGGAGAAATTTTAGCTTTGGTGACTGCACCAACCTACAAACCAGAATTACTAGTAGGAAGAAAAAGATCTCCTAATTTCACTAAACTAGTTTATGACACTATCGGAAAGCCACTTTATGACAGAGGATTAAAAGGTGAATACCCCCCTGGCTCCCCATTCAAAACAATAAACGCATTAATTGGACTACAAGAAAATGTCATTGATGTAAAAGAAGGTATTTCTTGTAGGATGGGATATTACTATGGAAAAAATGGCCGAAAACTAGGCTGTCACTCACACAGAAGTCCACTAAGTATGATTCCAGGAATAGCCAATTCCTGTAATGCTTATTTTGCTACTGTTTATAGACGAATTATTGAAAAATACGACACGCCTCAAAAAGGAATTGATACATGGAGAGAGCATGTACAAAGTTTTGGCTTAGGAAACTACCTAGGGTATGATTTACCAACGGGAAAACGAGGAAAAGTACCTACCTCTGAGTATTACAATAAAATATACCAATATCCAACCTATAAATGGTATGCCACTGCTACATTATCAAACTCTATTGGGCAAGGTGAAGTTATAGCAACACCTATCCAGCTTGCCAATATGACTGCGGCAATTGCCAACAGAGGATTTTATTACACACCTCATATCATAAAGAATGTTAATGGAAAACCTATAGAAAATGAAAATTATACTACTCCAAAGGTAACAACCATTGATAAAGAACATTTTGAACCTGTTATAGAAGGAATGCATCAGGTATACACCCAAGGTACCGCACTCTCTTTACAAGTTGAAGGAATCGAAATTTGCGGAAAAACAGGAACAGCAGAAAACTTTACTAAAATCAATGGCAAAAGAACACAGCTCACCGATCACTCTGTATTTATTGCATTTGCTCCTAAAGACAACCCAAAAATTGCCATTGCAGTATTTATAGAAAATGGATACTGGGGATCTCGTTATGCAGGTAAAATAGCCTCTTTAATGATAGAAAAACATATTAACGGCACTATTTCCAGAACAGATTTAGAAAAATGGCTTCTCACTCATAGTCTAGAAGAAGAATATGCAAAACAATATAGTGGCGAACCTTTTAAAATTAATCAATAATGGCAAAATCCAGTATAGCAGCAATAGATTGGATCACAGTCTTATTATTTATAGCCCTAGTTGGTTTTGGATGGGGAAATATCTATTCCTCCTCCTATGATAACGAAGCTTTTTCTTTAACCGATTTTTCTCACGCGTATGTAAGGCAAGCCTACTGGATCTTATTCAGTATTGTTCTTATTATTATTACTCAAGCAGTCGAGGTTAAATTTTATGAACGTTTCGCTGGACTAATCTATGTAATATCACTATTATCTTTATTAGGTCTATTTGTATTCGGAAAAACCATCTCTGGTGCGACTTCTTGGTATCAATTAGGGCCAGCTAGTATACAGCCATCAGAATTTGCTAAAGCCTGTACTGCATTAGCTCTTGCTAAATTTCTTAGCGACATGCAGACCAATATTAACCTTTTGGGGCATCAGGTAAGAGCTTTTTTAATCATTGCGATTCCAGCGATAATTATTATTCCTCAACCCGACCCTGGAAGTGCATTGGTCTATGCCGCTTTTTTCTTTCCTCTTTACAGAGAAGGACTCGCTGCTATTTATCTAATTGTAGGAGCTGCTGCTGCCATATTATTTGTCCTTACACTACTCTATAGCCCTGTTTTTGTAGTCATAGGAGCTCTTTTATTTTTAATTGGATTTTTAATCTCCAAATCAATCTATACGCATAGAGAAAGAAAATCAAAAATACACTTAACCACTGGGTTATCTATATCTATATTAATTGTATTATACTTCATTCTAAACATAGAATCAATAGTTACTAAACTAGGTATACTGTCACATATTATTAACCTAACTATCATATCGCTATTAATAATTGCCATTGGTTTTTTTATTGGCTTATTAAGCAAAAAGAAATCTTCTGAAAGGCAAAAAATAAGATATTCAAGATTTATCCTTGTTTTTATTGTCATCACAGGGTTTTGTTTCTCAGTCAATTATATTTTTAATAACGTATTCGAGCAAAGGCATCGTGACCGATTTAATATCGTTCTAGGCAAGGAAGTCGATTCAAAAGGAATAGGATATAACACCAATCAAAGTGAAATCGCTATCGGTAGTGGTGGATGGACTGGTAAAGGATGGAAAGAAGGAACGCAAACCAAAGGTGGATTTGTACCTGAACAAAGTACTGATTACATTTTTAGTACCGTGGGTGAGGAATGGGGTTTTCTAGGAGCCACTCTAATTATAATTCTGTTTGTTCTTTTATTAATCCGCCTTATTCATCTTGCAGAAAGACAAAAGTCTCAATTCAGTAGAGTGTATGGTTATAGTGTTATTGGTATTTTATTTATTCATTTTGCTATTAATATAGGCATGGTAACGGGGCTTATGCCAACTATTGGAATTCCGCTACCTTTCTTTAGCTACGGAGGCTCTGGATTATGGGGCTTTACAATTTTACTATTTATTTTTATTAAGCTGGATTCTAATCGTGTTAATGAATGGTAGTTTAACTCTTAGAATTTCCATTTTTTGATGGTTATTGATGATTCCAACTTATTTTCAGTTTTATCATCAAGTTTATCAAAGAAATCAATCCCTGTTAATTCTTCTATTTTATCCACAGGTACTACAAATTCTTGTAGTTTTTTTTGTGTATCAGTATGAGGAATTAAAAAACCTATCATTTTTGGGTTTGCAGAAGAGTTATCAAGAACAACTTTATAAAAATATCTTGGCACAGAGACATGCTCATACCCTATCGTAGAAAGATCATTTACCAATACTCCTCCCGTAACCACATAGATTGCATTATATGTTTTTGCCCAATACCTTACCTTTTTCTCCAGATCATTCCATACACCACTATTAAACTCATGATTCATTGGCGATATATTAGAAGTAAGAAAAGTTTCTTCAAAAGCTTTATATGTAAATCTTCTATCTCCCGCAGGACATAAATGCCCTCTATCGTATCCTGATTTTTTATAATTACGCCAATCAGCAGAGGATGTTTTTACTTTTCTATCTTCTTCAAAGAATGGTCGTTTAAAATTATTTGAGGACATATGCTCTTTCTTTAATTCATAAGCCACCCATTCTGCTTGTTCATGCTTCTCAGAATATGATAATGAATAATTGTTATGAATTATTACTGAACCTGTAGTAGATGTAGGGAGATAGAAAAAACCTTTATTACCATTTTCGCTTTCTTCATTCGGTATAGTTCTATTATTATCTAGGTATCCTTCAAAATAATAAAATCCAACGGTAACAATGATAATCAACATTGGGTATATATACTTTCTATTCATGTGCTATTTTTTAGGCGAGACAAAAATAACAAAATGCGCACTCCTATCGTTTTCAAAAACCCTATAACCTTTATTATTTCTACATATATTACATTAAACAATCATACGATGTGGTTTTTCCTTCTTTTTTTTGAGCTAAACCCTTGTTGCTTTAGACAATAAAATCTTTACATTAGACAAAGTGTTTTTTTTATAAAATAACATCTGTATTACAAATATTAAAACCATTCAGTTACTTACTACGCAGTGTTAGTTAGATTTTTAAAAAACACCCATACTTAAACATATAACAATTCTAACCAGACATAGATGAATACTACTATAGAAAAAATTGTTGAAACTACTTTAATCAATAACAGAATTGGTAATTACGACAAAAAAGATCTGGAACTACAATTGCAAATACACCCAAATTATCCAAGTTTTCAATCTATTACTGATACATTGGATTATTTTGATATAGATAACATAGCTGTAGAAGTTCCTAGTGAAGCATTAGATCAATTACCAGAATGTTTTATCACCTTGATCACATTAGACAACAAAGAAGAAATTGTAACTGTAATCAAAAAAGGCAACAATATAGAGTTAAAACACACAGGTTTAAAGAAAAACAAACTTACCCTAGAAGAGTTCAAAGATATATGGGTTCCTAAAGTTATCGCAGTTGAATATAACACAAAACAAAAACTTATTTCTGATAAATCTATTTTTCAGAATCTAATATTGGCTGGTTTATGCATTAGTACACTCTTTGTACTCTACAATAGACCATGGGTTATACATCATTTAGTTTTTATTGCTTTGTCAATTACTGGTACTATTTTAAGCTTTTTTGCAATACGAGAAAGTTTAGGGATACAATCACAAACAATACATCAATTTTGTACATCGGTAGGTAATACAAATTGCGGAGAAGTTATAAATAATAATAGCGGAAAATTATTCCCTAATTTTTCTTTAGCAGATGCTGGAATGGCCTTTTTTGGTTCAATATTATTACACCAATTGTTTTATGGATTTAACAGCACATTATTGGTCTCATCTCTAATTGGTATTCCTTTTATTGCATACTCATTGTATTCTCAAGCGTTTATTATAAAAAAATGGTGTGCGATTTGTTTAGCTATGGGATCAGTATCCATAGGCTTAGTGGTGATAGCAATACTCAATATCCCTATCAAATTAGATCTTCTCGAAATTACCAGTTTTATTATTGTAGCCTCGTTATTTACATTAGGCTTTTTATATGCAAAAGAGAAAATAAAAGAAAACAAAAAATTTAAAGCAGAAAACTTAAAGCTAAATCATTTCAAAAGAGACGAGCAGATCTACAATCATTTATTTAATAGTTCAGAAAGAATAGAAGACAACAAGACTATCCCTCATGAAATTGTTTTGGGTAATCCAAATGCTACTTTCAAAATTATTAGCCTTACCAATCCAATGTGCGGATACTGTAAAGATGCATTTGAAGCGTATACACGCACTCTAAAAACCATGGGAGATCAAATTCAGATAATTATTAGACTCAATATTAAACATAATGATGTCAATGATAAAGCCACCCAAATAGCCCTTACTCTTTTTGATATCTATCGCAATCAAGGAGCTGACAAATTTATTCTTGCTTACAATAATTGGTTTGCAGACAGAACGCATAGCAAATGGCTTAAAAAACATGCTGTTCCCCAAAACACTCAAGAATATGTAGACATCTTGAAGCAGCAGTCTGAATGGGCAGATAAAAACAATTTGTATTACACACCTGCTACGCTTATCAATACCAAACTATATCCAAAAAAGTACAATTACCAAGAATTCTTTCATTTTATGAGCATGATGATCGAAAATCACACCAATCAACTTGAAGAATCTCATAATGCTGTGACCATATAATCATACCTTAAAACCGATATAACATGTTAACAAAAATTTTGAAATTAAAAGATATTCAAGAAATCGACAAGAATCAACAATCCAGTATTAAAGGAGGCACTTTTCCGTTTCCCTCAACAGATCACTGCGGGTGTATCGTAATGGGTAATGGTGGTTATCTTGAAATCATTGCCATCTCGTGTGATAGTATTTGTCCTGATGGTTCTAATCCTGTGCCTGGTTTGGGGCATTAACATCTCCTTTTTAGCTTTGAAGGAACAATTAATTAAGTTATTTCAAAGACCAGAGTTACAGATACAGTACCAATAACTAATAAAAACACATACGATAACCTTGCTCATAGCGTTATCTTAATAGAAACAAAAACAGTGACTTAGTAAAAATTATAATAAATACGCTTTACTTTATAATGAATGCTGTTTTCATTTTTCAAAACAAAATATCGTTCTATATAAGTAATTAAATAATTTATTAACTTTAATTTTTCATTCATTATGTTACGTAAAATTTTAAGCTTAGAAGGTACTCAAAAAATCGAAAAAAAAGATCAGAAATCAATCTCTGGAGGAGGTAGACCTATCCTAATAAGATGCTACCCTAGTAGTGATCCTGAGTGCTGTGGAACTGCACAATGGCAATGTGGTGTAGGCCCTCATAGTGGAGGATCTTATCAGAATGGATATTGCGCATGTTTTTAAGCATTAACATAAGGAGATTAAAACTCTAGAGTTTTAATCTCCTTATGTTAATTTAATTTCGTTTTTTCTTTTTGAAAAAAAGTAATCAAACTATACTATCTTTTTACATCTAATGCGTCACGTAGTGCATTACCTATCAACATAAATGCCATTACTAAACTCATAATACCTAATCCAGGTATAACTGCAAGATAAGCTTTACCAAGGATGATATAAGAATAATGATCTTTGATCATTGCCCCCCAACTTGCCATAGGTGGTTGGGCTCCTATTCCTAAAAAGCTAAGCCCACTTTCTATAAGAATTGCACCAGCAAAGTTTGCAGCAGAAATCACAATTACGGGCGCTAAACTATTTGGGAGTATATGTTTTATAATAATTCTAGAGTTAGTAAATCCTAATGCTTTTGCAGCAGTAACATACTGCATTTGCTTCACACTTAAAACTTGTCCTCTAACCACTCTAGCCACTTCTACCCACATTGTCAACCCTACTGCAACAAAAACTTGCCAAAATCCTTTCCCTAAGGCTAATGTAATAGCAATAACTAATAACAAAGTAGGTATTGACCACGTAACATTTATCAACCACATAATGATCGCATCTACCTTGCCTCCAAAATAGCCTGCAATTGCTCCCAAAGATATCCCTAGAATCAAAGAGATCAACACTGCCACAAATCCTATAGCAAATGATATACGGATCCCTATCAACATTCTACTCAACAAGTCTCTTCCATACTTATCTGTTCCTAGAATAAAAGTTTTGGATTGTACATAGGTTGAAACTATTTCTTGAGAAGTTAAACCAGCTGGAAATTTTTCAAAGTTAATTTCCTTTGATAGCTCTATCACTTCTCCTTCACTATACGGGTAAATTTTGAGCGCATCACTTTTTAGAACATAGCGTTCTATTGGAATTTCTGTATCTGTGTTTTTTTTACCAAAAAAAGTTGTATTCAAAAAGGATTGATCTGTTACTTCTTTTGAGGGAATAGTAAGCATCTGAACCTTAAACCCTGGAGATTTGGAGTGGATAGACAAGTGCATTTGATTAGCATTCTGAGAGTTATCAGGAGCTAAAACATATGCAAAGACAGCTATAATTGCACAAAAAACAATAAAACTAAAACTTAAAACGCCCCAAAAATTCTTTTTGAATTTTTGGAGCGCTAATTTACTCAGAGAGTTTGATTTTATTTCTGGCATTACACCTCTTAATTCTTTAGTGAAACTGGGTTTTTAGACCTTCTAATGTTATTGATTTTCAGATCTTCAAGTACACTAATTGCTTCTTCAACATAAACATCTTTACTAAGACTTTCGTGCCATCTGTTTCTTTTTCTTTCTAAAATTGAATCCTCTTTCATCATTTTCTTTTCGTAAGGTAATGACTGAAATGTTAAATTAGTTTTATAGTCTCCTATTGCTTTAAATCGTTCAACCTGTTTCTCATTGGCAGCTATATTCGATTTATACTCATCATATTGCAAAGAGTACATATTAACATCTCTTCTTTGTCTTACCCACTTTGCATTTTCTTCGATCAATTTTAATTGATCATTTTTTAACATTCGCTCTTTACTATTATTGATTGTCTGATCAAAATCAATATAACCGTTCCAAATTTTATAATCTGCTGCAGCAATTTTATCCCATGGCAATGGGTTTTCCTGATCTTTTTCTCCTATATCAATATAACTATAACGATCAGGAACAACAACATCACTCTTTACTCCTTCTAATTGTGTTGAACCACCATTCACTCTATAAAACTTCTGTGTAGTAAGTTTTAATGCTCCTAGATCTCCAAAATCATTACTACGCATCCATCTATTAAGATCCATTACATTCTGCACAGTTCCCTTACCATAGGTTTGTTTACTTCCTATAATAATTGCTCTTTTATAATCTTGCATTGCTGCTGCTAAAATTTCTGAAGCCGAAGCTGATAATTCATTTACCAAAATCACTAATGGGCCATCCCAAAGTATACTTCTATCTTTATCGCTCAAGACTTCTGGAGATTCTCCTTTTGTTCTTACTTGTACTACAGGTCCTTTTTCTATAAACAACCCAGCAATATCTACTACTGTTTGCAAAGAACCTCCTCCATTATCTCTAAGATCTATTACCAATCCGTCCATATTTTGTTCTTTAAGACGAATAATCTCTTGTTTTACATCTTTGGCAGCATTACGTTGGTTATAATCTTGCATATTAAAATAAAACTTTGGCAGATTCACTATTCCAAATGTTTTATCATTCTTTTTTACAATAGATGATTTTGCATATGTTTCTTCTAACTCAACAATATCTCTTGTAATCTCTATAAACTCAGTAGTTCCATCTACTTTTTTTACAACTAGAGTAACTTTGGTTCCTTTTGGTCCTTTTATAAGGCTTACAGCATCATCAAGGCGCATTCCTACGATACTTACTGGTTCTTTCTCATCTTCTTGTTTTACTTTTAAGATAAGATCACCAACTTCTACTTCATTACCTCTCCATGCTGGCCCACCAGAAATAACTTCTATTACTTCTACATTATTATTTTTTTTCTGTAGCCTTGCTCCTATTCCTTCAAGTTTTCCAGACATTGCAATATCAAATCGGTCTTTGTCTTGAGGTGCAAAATAATAGGTATGAGGATCAAATTCTTCTACTATAGAGTTTATATAAATAGAAAACCAATCTTTTCTTTCTAAATCATCTGCAATTTCAAAATAATCTTTTAAAGATTTTTCTGTCATTTCACGAGCTTCTTGCTCTAAAACAACCGAAGTTTTTCTTTTATAATTACTGTTTTTGGTTACAGAATCTATTTGCTCTTCGACTTTATCATAATAACTGGACAACACATTAAATTTAAGCTGTAATCTCCAACGATTTCTCATATCAATTTTACTTGCTACATACGGTAACTTTTCATAATCTGTATCGATACTTTCGTTTTTCTCGAAATTAAATGGTTTTTCTAGAATTTCTTTATGTAAGATTCTTGCCTCTGCCATTCTTTGTTGCAGACGATTGTATGTTAAATTAAAAAAGGTGATTTCTTTATTTCTGATTTCATCATCTACCAACTTCTCATATCTCTTAAATTCGTCGATATCACTTTTATAAAAATACCGCTTTAGAGGATCTAATGCGTCTATATAATCAGAGAAAACTTCTTTAGAAAAATCATCATTAATATTCTTTGCATCATAATGCCCTTTTCCTAAGACATAGCTAATTAAATCTATTAACAATTTATCTTTATCTGGATCATTTTCAACCTTGGTCGTAAAACTACAAGAAGCCGCCGAAACAATCACGGTAAGCATCAAAATCAAAAAACTCTTTTTCATACGCTCATTTAATTTAGGGATTCTACAGGCAAAATACATTAAAAATCGTGCCAATAACAGGTAATATTACTAAAATTTTCTTAAATGAACTAATATTATTCAATCCACTTTTGCTTATTCAAAACATCTCTTGTATACATTTATTACTTATCGGTTATTAATTAGTTTTTTTATGACTATTGTTTGATTTGATATTGACATCTACTATATCTTTTATTCATCTAAAAAAGTGTATTTTTACCTTCGCAAAAAAAACAAGGTCATGGCACACAAAAAACCACTAATTTTAGTTACTAATGATGATGGTATTACTGCTCCAGGAATACGTGCTCTTATTAGTGTTATGAATGAAATAGGTGATGTGGTCGTAGTTGCTCCTGATAGTCCTCAAAGCGGTATGGGACATGCCATAACAATTAATAGCACCTTGTATTGTGACCCTGTGACCATTGATAAAAGTGAACCCCAAAAAGAATATAGCTGTTCTGGTACTCCTGTAGATTGTGTAAAAATGGCTTCACGACAAATTCTAGAAAGAAAACCAGATTTATGTGTGAGTGGAATTAACCATGGTTCTAATTCTGCAATCAATGTAATCTATTCTGGAACTATGAGTGCTGCTGTTGAAGCTGGTATTGAAGGAATTCCTGCTATTGGATTCTCATTGCTAGATTACGGCATGGATGCAGACTTCGAGCCTTGCAAAAAACATGTGAAAACTATCGTTGAAAACGTGTTAAAAAACGGATTACCAAAAGGTGTTGTTCTTAATGTAAATATCCCCAAACTAGCTAAAGAAGAAATAAAAGGAGTAAGAATTTGTCGTCAGGCAAATGCGCATTGGGTTGAAAAATTTGACAAAAGAACAAACCCAATGGGTAGAGAGTATTATTGGCTTTCTGGTGAATTCATAAACGAAGACAAAGGCGAAGATACTGATGAGTGGGCACTACATCATGGTTATATCTCTATAGTACCTACACAATTTGATCTCACTGCCCATCACTTTATTCAAGAATTAAACAACTGGTCATTAAATGATTAAAAAAGAAATTAGTATTGGTCTTGTTATAGCTTTACTTGGTAATAGTATTGGTTTTATTGTATGTGTATTTATTTTTTCTGCACTTAGCAATCAAGGTCTTTCATTTACAGAAACCGTAAAAGCATCTATAGCAAATGATTCTTTAGGCAGCTTAATTGTACTAGGGGCCATCCCAAATTTGATTATTTTCTTTCTTTTTTTAAGAAAAAATAACATATATCGTGCTCGTGGCGTGCTTCTTGCTACACTTATTGCGGCTGTTTTTATTGCAATTAGTAAATTTGCATAACATATGACATCCTAGACTAGTTAATTTTGAAAAAAACGCTGTTATAATTAATAATAGCTTATAATAAATAACACATGAAATATTACCTTCTTGCAGGAGAGGCTTCCGGTGATTTACACGGTTCCAATCTTATGAAATCCATTCTTAAAGAAGACCCTCAGGCAGAATTTAGATTTTGGGGTGGCGATCTTATGCAGGCAGTTGGTGGCTCTTTGGTAGTACATTATAAAGAGCGGGCATTTATGGGTTTTTTAGAAATAATAACTAATCTTCTAAAGATATTAAAACTAATAGGGTATTGTAAAAAAGATATTATGCAATACCAGCCAGATGCACTTATCTTTATAGATAATTCAGGATTTAATTTACGTATCGCAAAATGGGCAAAACCATGTGGATTTAATACTCATTATTATATCAGTCCGCAAGTATGGGCTTCTAGGCCTGGGCGGATCAAGACTATAAAATCTACTATTGACCACATGTATGTGATCTTACCTTTTGTCAAAGATTTTTATAAAAAACACAATTATAATGTTGAGTTTGTTGGCCACCCATTGATCGATGCTATTTCAGAACATAATCAGGTCATGCCTGAGACCTTTAAAGCTGAATACAAATTAGATGAACGTCCTATTATAGCTATATTACCAGGAAGTAGAAAACAAGAAATTCGAAAAATGCTTGAGGTAATGCTTTCTGTGGTAGATGATTTTCCTGATTACCAATTTGTCATTGCTGGTGCTCCTAGCCAAGATGCTTCTTTCTATACTCCTTTTATCAAAAAAGAAGGAGTTCATCTTATTATGAATAAAACATATGACTTATTAAGTTTAAGTAATGCGGCATTAGTAACTTCTGGGACCGCTACTTTAGAAACCGCATTATTCAAAGTACCACAGGTAGTTTGCTATAAAGGAAGCTATATTTCTTATCAAATTGCAAAACGAATCATTAATCTGGATTATATTTCTCTGGTAAATCTTATTATGGACAAACCAGTTGTAAAAGAATTAATTCAAAATGATTTTACTTCTGAAAAACTCAAAGAAGAACTTTCTATCATTATCGATGATTACAAAAGAGCTGTTATGTTTTTGGATTACTATGATCTAGAAAAAAACCTTGGTGGTAGGGGAGCTAATGAAAAAACAGCCAAATCCATTATTAATGCTATAAAAGAAAAATAAGGGGTTCTCACCCATTATTCATGAACAACTCATAATTGTTTTGTATAATAATTCAGGATTTACTGGCTTATGAAGAATAGTTGCAATACCTACCTCATCAAACTTATCTTTATTTAACTTTTCTGAGATTGCTGTCAACGCAACAACTGGTATTTTTTTGTCATATTTTTTAATATGTTTTGTAGCTTCAAAACCATCCATGTTAGGCATCATAATATCCATTAATATCATAGAGTATTTATTACTTCTCACCATATCAATAGCCTCTTTCCCATCATAAGCTGAATCACATGTAAAACCATAATCCGAAATTATTTTTTTAGTTATTAACTGATTTACTTTATTATCCTCTACCAGCAGAACATTTATATTTTTTTGCAATTCATCTCTACTATCAGCAAATATCTTATTTTCCTCAGCACTTTTTTCAGGAATATCAAAATCGATCTTAAACGAAATTTTAGTTCCTTTTCCTGGTTTGGATTTTATAGTGATACTACTATTATGCAACTCTAGTATTTTTTTTGCTATAGATAACCCCAATCCAGTCCCTCCAAATTTTCTATTTACTTTTACCGAGCCTTGATCAAAGTTTTCAAATGCTTTATCTATTTGTGTTTTAGTCATCCCTATACCAGTATCTCTTATAGAAAACCTAATTTTGGCCTTATCTTCTGTTTTTGATTCTAACACAACTTTTATATCTATATCTCCATATTTGGTAAACTTTAATGCATTCTCCAATATTTTGAGAAATACTTGAGACACCTTGAGCATATCTCCTATAAGGTTTTCTGGGATATCATTATCTATCCTTTTATTAATTACATTATTATTCCCCTTCATAACTACAGAAAAATCTATTAGGTTTTCTAATAATGTTTTTAAATCAAAAACTTCATGTTTCAATTCAAACTTATCCTTTTCAAGATTGTTTAGATGAATAACATCGGTAAGTAAATTCAATAACTGATCACTAGACATAGAGATCAGTTTTAATTGTTTTTTTTGACTTATTGTTAATTTTTCTTTTTGTAATAAGAAGACAATTCCTTTTATAGTGGTAAGAGGTGTAAAAAGCTCATGGGTTACTGAATCTAAAAAATCCGATTTTGCCCGTAATGCTTTGTCAACTTTTTCATTTGCTTCTTTAAGCTTATTATTACTAGAGCTCAATAAAGCATTTACTTTTGATTTATATTTAGATTTTCTGTTTTGTGCTACACTCAATGCGATTAATCCAATAATAAGCACGCTTGAGAGTAGAATAATATATTTATTCGTTTTTATTTGGGATTCTTTTAGTTCATTCTCTACCCTAATTCTTTTATTTTCTTCTTCTTTTAAATTTAATTTATTTGATAAAATACGAGTTGTGCTTATTTCTCTTGATCTCTTATTATAATGTTCAGAAAAACTTTTTGAGGACTGACTATAGAGAAATGAGGCTTTTTTATAATTGTTTTGTTTTTCGTAATAAAATCCTTTTGCATAAAATAATTTACCTTTAAAATTAAGATCAGTAGCATATGTTGATTTTTCTTTCTCTATGATATCAAAGCAACTTCGAGCTTTATCAAATTGACCTAAATTTATATAGCCTTCTGCCAAAAACAGGTTTAGATTTCTTTTTCTATTCCTCTTAACTTGTGTATTAACTACTGCATCTATAGACCTCAAGGCATGCACAATAACCAAGTTCCATTTTTTCTCCCTTAAATACAATAAGCACAAATTATAATTGATATCGATTACATCTTCTTTCTTTCCATATTTGCGCAATAATTTTTCTGCAGTAAGAAAAGCATGATGTCCTTCTTTTTTATTTCCTTTCTCCAGTTCAAATATGCCCATAGACTCATAGTACAGACCTAATTCTCTTTGATCATTTAACTCTTTTATTATCTTAAAATTTTCTGCCAGATACTCTTCTGCTTTTATAGTATCTCTTCTTTGAAAAAAAAAATCTATTATTGCCTTATTAACTTCAAGTTTTATATAGGGGTCATTTATTTCTTTTACTAAATTCTCTGCATATTCTAATAGGTAAGTTCCTTTTTCTTCTCCTTCTTTTGTTTTTGCAGAAAATGATTCTGAAGATTCTTTTAAGATACTTCTTACGCTGTCTATACTAATTTCTTTATCAGAAATCTGGGCTTTTACAGGTATTGCACTCAAATTAACCAGTAAATACAAGACATATAGACACGCACAGGATTTCATTTTTGAAGAGTTTGATTTTCAACGCATTAATATATCAAAAAAAAACACTCCCTAATCCTAAATTTTAAACAAATTATGTAAAATTACACCTACAATATTTTGTCATATTTTACCTCAGACCAAAAGTATTTTTACTAGAATACTATTAATCTTACATCTCATAATTAATTTTTAAACTTTTGAAAATGTTACAAAAAACACGTACTTTGTTATAAACCCAAATCAAATGAAAAGAGTAATTATATATCTTCTGGTCGCTGTTTTACATATTTCCTGCGGAAGTTCTTCTAAAAATAGAGTTGTTATATCTTCTAAAACAAGAGCTACCCATAAAACCAATACAAGAACTGCTCATAAAACCAATAAAACTCCTGGTAATAAAAAAATTAAAAGTATCGTAAAGTATGCCAAAACTTTTAATGGTACTAGATATAAGTATGGAGGTACTACAAAAAAAGGAATGGATTGTTCTGGATTAGTCTATACATCATTCAAAAAGGAAAATGTTGTTCTACCTAGAACTTCAAAAACTATGGCTACTCAAGGTAAGCCTGTATCTCTAAAAAAAGTTACTGTTGGAGATTTACTTTTTTTCAAAACCAATAAAAGAAAAAACGTTATCTCTCATGTTGGTTTAGTAGTAGAAACCAAAGGGGTTATTAAATTCATACATGCCTCAACATCTAAAGGAGTGACGGTATCTAGTCTAAACGAAAAATATTGGAACAAGTGTTTTGCTAGCGCGAGACGAATACTGTAAATCAACGCAACACATTTTTATTTTTTTTAGAAAACAAAAATCATAATTTCAAAAAATGAAACTGTGATTTCATATCATTGCATCATAAACAACTGAATTTCAATTTCAACAGTGTTTTATGAAGCTTCTTAACATCCCTTTTATTTTCATAACGATTTCAACAGGTGTTGGAATTCTACTTGGTTACTATTATGTTGATATTGCTATTAATGCTCTTCTTCCTATTTTTTTCATTTCAACATGTATTCTAAGCGGCACATGGCAACAATCAAAAAAAATGTTCAGTAAAGGGCATTTTTTCACCTTTTCAATGATTCTTTTCTTTATCATTTTTGGAATAACGCTAGTAAAAATTCATAATCCAAAAAATCAACCAAATCATTACATCAACCATATCAACATAAGTCATAAAGATCCTATCGGAATACGATTTCACATTAAAGAACACCTAAAATCCTCTTCATATTACAACAAGTATATTATTTCTCTTAGATATCTAGAAGAGGAGATGGTAGATGGTTTATTACTACTACGAATTTCAAAAGATAGCATATCCCCTACTTTAGAAATTGGTGATACCTATACCATTTATACCAAAATAGAACAAACTCCCAAGCCTCTGAATCCACTTCAATTTGATTATGCAAAACATTTAAGCAAACAATACATATATCACCAAATTACTGCAAAATACCATCAACTCATTCATAACGAAAGAAAGAAATCTTCTCTACCTCAGATAGCGTATCAAATAAGAAAAAACATCAATTTATCCTTGAGTTCTTATTCTTTTACTGATAAACAACTATCTATTATTAATGCACTAATACTAGGACAGAAACAAAATCTAAGTAAAGAGACCTTTGATGCATATAAAGATGCAGGAGCTATTCACATTCTGGCTGTATCTGGGCTACATATAGGAATCATCTTGTTATTTTTAAACAGTATAACTTCTCCTCTTAATAGGTATAAAAGATTTGGAAAAACTCTTCAATTAATCCTAATTATATTATCGCTGTGGTCTTTTGCTATTATAGCTGGATTATCTCCTTCTGTACTTAGAGCAGTTACTATGTTCTCTTTTTTATCAATAGGAAAACATATGAGATCAAAAGCCAGCACTTTAAGTTCTCTCTTTATTTCAGCATTTGTTCTTTTGTGTTTCAATCCGTTATTATTATTTTCTATTGGTTTTCAATTGAGTTATCTGGCTGTACTTGCCATCATCTTGATACAACCACTTATTGCCAAATTTTATGCTCCCAGATTTTATATCTTCAAAAAACTATGGGAGACATTCACTGTTACAATAGCAGCTCAGATAGGTTTACTACCAATAACACTCTACTATTTCAACCATTTTCCGATCTTGTTTTTTGTTTCTAACCTTATCATTATTCCTTTCTTAGGAAGCATTCTTGGGATCGGGATTATTGTTATCATTCTTGCTTCTTTACATATTCTTCCTGATTTTATAAGAAACTTATTTTCTGATTGCATTAGTACAATGAATTACATTGTAGCATGGACCGCACAACACGAAAACTTTATAATTAGAAATATTTATTTCTCTAAAAGCATGCTCTTTTCTTTTTATCTTATCTTGGTTTTTGCAATCGCAACCAGTAAATTACATCTAAGAAAAAGGCTTATCTGGCTAACTGCTCCAATTCTTTTATTTATTGGTATTCTTATCTATGAAAAACATAGTAAAGTAGCTATAGAAGAATTAATTATATATCACACTCATCGTAATACAACCATTGGTTTTTTAAAAAACCAATCTCTCAGAGTATATAGTAAAACTCCTTTATCTAAAAAAAACCAAACTTTTTTATTTGGCAATTATTTGACAAAAAAGCAAGCCTCTCTTGATAGTACAGTGCGACTAAAAAACAAGTATCAATATAAAAAACAAAACATCATTATCATAGATAGTTCTTGTACTTATAACACTCAACTCTATTCTCCTGACATCCTTTTATTATCTGGTTCACCAAAAATACATCTGGATAGGGTTTTATCAATTCTGAAACCCAAACAAATCATTGCAGATGGCAGTAACTATAAAAGCTATATAGACCGATGGGAAATTAGCTGTAAGAAACAAAAAATCCCTTTTCATCGTACAGATAAAAAAGGAGCCTTTGTATTAAAATAAGGGTATCAAAATCCTAAAGTGATACTACAGATTTTTTCACATACTCTTTTCTAATAGAAAGTTTTACTTCTTTTATCATCTTATATAGTGCTGGTATACAATCTCTGGCAAGACTAGTTTGACTATTAAAAAGCACGCAAATACCTAAATCTTCTTCAGGGTAAATTGCAATTTCACTTCTATAATCATTAACACTTCCACCGTGATGAAAAACCATATTTGGTTTTTCTATTTCTTTATCTGTGAGGGTATGAATCCTCCATCCTAGCCCATAAAAAGAGGCGGCATATCCTGGCCATTTTTGATAGTATTGTCTTCTACCTGTTACTTCTATTTTTGGATTAAACACATAATCCATTGTATCAGGCATCATAACTTCAGGGTTATTACCCAATAAAAACTTCATCCATTTTGCCATATCAGAGACACTTGCATTAATCCCTCCTGCGGCAATAGCATTATTATAATATTTCTTATTAATCTGTATTGGAGTCCATCTTTTATGACGACGACGATGGGGTTCTGCTACATTTTCTGATCCTTTAATTGCTTCATAGCTTGCAGAAGCAGAAGTCATTTGTAATGGTTCAAAAATCTTATCTCGTATAACTTGTCTAAAAGGTTTACCAGTAACCTCTTCTATAATTGTACCACTCAATGCAAAAACAGCATTTTGATAGCTATATATTTTTCCTGGTTTATCTATTGGAGTAACTTTCTTAAATTGATTTGCAATAGTCTTTATGGGCACCCCGTCCTCTACAAGATTCGTATAACTATGATATGGTAGTCCAGTAGTATGCGATAAGATATGTGACAAGGATATTTTTTTGGTTTGTCCTAAACTAGAAAATCTAAAATCAGGAACATACTCTATTACTTTATCATCCCAATCAAGCAAGCCTTCTTCTACATGTATTCCTGCCAATATTCCTGCAAAACCCTTAGATACAGAACCTATTCTAAAAATAGTTTTTTCATTAATCTCATCTTGTAAAGCTACATTTCTTTTACCATATCCTCCTATGTAAACAACAGAATCGCATTTCACAATCCCGATTGCAGCTCCAACAATTAATTTTTCTTGGAGTGCTTTTGCAAAATAGGTATTGATAGAATCAATTAATCTTTGTTTATACTCCTCATCAGGGGGATTAAAACTTTCTGATGCTACTACTTGAGCAGATTGTGGTTTTTGAAATGTTTTTGGTTGCTGTCTTGCGGAAACATAAGAAACAAGTAACACAAGTAACAACATAGTCGGGGTGGCTATGGTTATTATCTTTCTCATAAGCAGGTAGGACTCAAAAAAAAAGCAAATAAAACTCAATAAAGTAATTATTATTTTGATGTAGGTATATCCTAATTACCTCAGGCTATATGAGCTATATTTTCTTATCTTTTCAAATCAGATTTGGGTATTAAGTTTATGGTTTATATATGTATATAACGAACAAGTTCTCAATTCATTGTGTACGCAACTATCAGACAAACATTAGTCACATTATTCAAACCCTTATAATTTAAGAAATAAGAGCGCACATAAAACCTTATTTGGTTACATAACCAGCTTAAGATTTACATGATATTATTATCGTGTTTAGCTTCAATTTTCAAAAGTACTTACAAAAGATTCTTCATACTTTTGCCATGCAGCTTTGGTGGTTAACTTTTTATAATCATTAGAATAGATCATTTTCAAGTAGATCTCTAATTGCTGCGGAGTCTTATACCCTACTACTGGAGCTATTAGACTTCCTTTCTCATCAAAAAACACCATACTTGGATAGCCACTAATTTTTAATGCATTTGCAAAAAAGTGTTGGCTATTTCTACCTTTTCTATCTGGATTATGGTTTGGGTTTGTATAGGTAAAGTCATTGTACTCTACCTCTTCTGTTCCTTCTGCATTAAATTTTACTGGGTAGTAATTCTTATTTACAAAAGACACGACATCTTTATTGTGAAATGTTTTTTTATCTAAGAGTTTACAAGGCCCACACCAATCGGTATAAACATCCATAAAGATTTTTTTAGGTTCTTTTTTTTGGGCCTCTAATGCATTATTCATAGTCATCCATTTAATTTCTTGAGATTGAGCAAAAAAGCTCATTAGAAATACAAATAGAACAAGTAGGTTTTTCATAGGTTCTCTTTTTATTGTGTTCTGAATATGAGATTGACAAAACACACTTTTACTGGTAATATATTTTGTCAATCTCATTTTTATAACTAGTCGGAAACAAAAACTGTTCCTTAAATAAAAATTACTTTGCCTTTGGGAAAGCAAGTAAAGTTACATAATATTTATCGCACTCCGTGCATTAGTTTTTTCAACACAGGGTTAAGCACTATCATTATTAGTCCTGCTGCTGCTGGAACAACTGTAAATATCATAAAGAAGGTAGTAAGCGAATATTCTGATGTGATTTTATCAATCATACCTCCTAATTGACCTGCAGACCAGTTACCAAGAAAAATTGCCAAATACCATACTCCAAACATCAAACCAATGAGTTTGGCAGGAACAAGTTTACTTACATACGATAACCCTACAGGTGATAAAAACAATTCTCCTATTGTGTGGAACAGATATGCAAAAATCAACCACATCATACTCACTTTTGCGGTTTCAGCTCCTTGTGGGATCGAGATAGCACCAAATGCTAATAATCCAAACCCAAAACCTAGTAATATCAGTCCGAGTCCAAATTTTACCGCAGCAGAAGGATTGTATTTACTCTCCCATAATTTAGAAAACAATGGTGCAAAAGAGATGATAAATAGTGAATTCAAAATCCCAAACCATGAGGCAGGTACTTCTGTAGTTTCTGCGCTAAATTCTCTATTCAATTTCCAAATTACAATTCCCCAAATAATAGCAAAGCTACCTCCAAGAATGATATTGGATAATGATATTTTTTTGAAAGTCTGTGCAAAAAGCTTCCACAACACCCATGTGATAATCAGTAATGGCACTAATGTTATTATTGTATCTACAATTTTAAAGATATTTGCAGCGCCACCCTCAAGGATTCTATCGGTATATTTATTTGCAAAGATAGTCATTGACCCTCCTGCTTGCTCAAAAGCAGCCCAAAAAAATATGGTGAAAAAGGCTAAAACCCCAACTACTATATATCGATCTCTTTGAACTCCAGAACTCACTTTTACTTCTTCTACTACCTCTTCAACAGCATCTTCTACCACATCATCTATATCATCAAGGTCATATTTTTCCTTAGGAGCTAGCCCTACATTTTCTAATATCCCTTTACCGAACCAAAATTGAAGCATTCCTAGGAACATAAATATTCCTGCCAGACCAAATCCTAAACTCCAACTTACTTTTTCTCCAATATATCCACAAAGCATTATCCCTAAAAACGCTCCTGCATTAACTCCCATATAATAGATAGTATATGCTCCATCTTTTTTCTCTTCATTTTTTGCATACAACCCACTAACTATAGATGTCAAATTGGGTTTAAACAAACCATTTCCTAATATCAAAAAAGCTAATCCTGTATATAAAAACATTGGGGTTTCTATCGCCATAGAAGCATGCCCCAGAGTCATTAATAATGCTCCTAATGCTACTGCTTTACGATATCCCATAAATTTATCTGCAATAAACCCTCCTACAATTGGAGTAAGGTATACTAATCCCGTATACCAACCATATAGTTTTAATGCATCTTCATTACTCCATGCCCATCCTCCATCTGCAATCTTAGTGGTCAAAAACAGAACAAATAGCGCACGCATTCCGTAATACGAAAAGCGCTCCCACATCTCTGTAAAAAAAACCATGAATAAAGAAGGCTTATGCCCTAGTAAGCTAAAAACTTTTGAGTCGTCTTGAACTGTCATACTATTGTTTTATGCGTTATCAGCTATTTCAAAACCTTCAGCTTCTTCATGTATAGTACCTTCTTTGTCTTCTACACCATGAGTAAGTTTCTCTAATTGTTTTCTAAAAGCCATAACCAGCAACCCAAAGACTACACAAAAAACGGCTATTCCTGTAAAGATGGTAAACTCTCCAAGGCTTTCTGCAGATTCTCCTAATAGCCCTGCTACTTTATTTCCTAAACCTGTCATTGCAAAATATACTCCCATCATTAATGCTCCATATTTCACAGGAGCTAACTTGGTGATAAAAGATAAGGCTACAGGAGATATACAAAGCTCTCCTATTGTATGAAATAAATATGCCAATACCAGCCAATACATTGCTGAAGATCCTTCTGTATTAAACTCCATAGAAGCGGCTGTCATAAAAAAGAATCCAGTTCCCATTATAATAAGTCCTATAATCATCTTGAATAAAGAACTTGATATCTTCCCTTTTAATTTTCTGTTCGCCCAATATCCAGCGACTAATGTTCCTAAGAAAATAATAAACATCGCATTCAATGACTGAAACCATGAAGCAGGAACTTCCCACCCTAATAACATTCTATTTGTTTTATCCTTGGCATATATATTCATCAATCCTCCAGCTTGCTCAAATGCTCCCCAAAAAACAATTACCAATAAAAATGAAATAAGAAGTACTACTATTCTATCTTTTTCAATTTTTGTAAGCGGTTTATTCATTGCTTCTTTATCTTCTTTTTTCTCAGAAGTTCCTAAGAAATTACCAACATTGGCTAAATATTTTTGTCCAATTAGGTACTGTAATAGCCCTAATGCCATTCCGATTCCTGCCAAACCAAATCCATAATGCCATCCATGTACTTCTCCTACATATCCTACAATTAAACTTGATAAAAATGCTCCTAGATTAATTCCTATATAAAAAATAGTAAATCCTTTGTCTCTACGAATATCTCCTTGCTCATATAGTCCTCCTACCATCGTAGATATATTTGGCTTTAACATTCCTACACCAGCAATGATCAAACCTAGCCCTGAGTACCATGCCCACATTTGTTCTATTGCTAAAACACTGTGTCCTGCAACTAATAAGATTCCTCCTACCAATACAGATTTCTTTTGCCCTAAAAATTTATCTGCTATCCATCCTCCTGGAATAGACGCCACATAAACAAGCATGGTATACCAACCATATAAAGATAAAGCCTCTCCTGATGACCAACCTAACCCAGCATTTTCATCCATCGTTTTTGCGGTTAGATACAAAACAAAAATTGCTCTCATCCCGTAGTATGAAAAGCGTTCCCACATTTCTGTAAAAAATAATATATATAATCCCACCGGATGCCCAAAAAGCTCTTTTTGGTGAGCTGCTTTAACTGTATTTGCCATTATGTATGTTTAATTAATTATAAGTTGTTTTTTATGAAGTTAGTCATCTTATTGTATAAATGTAACCTTGTGTTACCACCATAGATTCCATGATTTTTATCGGGATAAACTGCCCAATCAAAATCTTTATTTGCCTGTACTAATGCTTCTACCAATTGCATTGTATTCTGTACATGTACATTATCATCTGCACTACCATGCACTAGTAAGAATTTTCCTTTTAATCCATTTACAAAATTAATTGGTGAATTATCATCATATCCCTTTGGGTTTTCTTGTGGGGTAGTCAGGTATCTTTCGGTATAGATAGTATCATAAAATCTCCAGCTGGTTACAGGGGCAACAGCAATTGCCATTTTGAATGTGTCAGGGGCTTTAAACAAGCAATTGCTTGACATAAAACCTCCGTAACTCCATCCCCAAATTCCTATTCTGGAAGCATCAACATATGGTAAACCACCAAAATGTTTTGCTGCCGCTATCTGATCTTGTACTTCTAGGTTTCCTAAATCATTTTGAGTAGCTTTTTTAAACTTAGCCCCTTTCAATCCCGTTCCTTTTCCGTCTACACAAGCTACAATATATCCTTGTTGTGCTAACATCATATACCAATAATCATTTGCACTACTCCAAGAATTTTTTACCGATTGAGATCCTGGGCCAGAATACTGATACATCAACAATGGATATTTCTTGGTTGCATCAAAATCTTTGGGTTTAATCATCCAAGTATTCAATGTTTCACCATTGACTTCTATTGTAGAAAACTCTTTTGGGCGTACATCATATGCTGCAAGTTTCTCTACTAATTTTTTATTGTTTTTAATCTCACGAACAACTTTTCCTGTCTTACCATCGTTAAGAGTATATTCATAAGGAGTTGTTGCATTAGAAAAATAATTGATGTAAAAGCTGAAATCTGCACTAAACTCAGCATCATTCGTTCCTTCTTTTTGACTTAATCTCTTTTTATCTTTCCCACTCAATGCTACAGCATAGATATCTCTATTTACACTTCCGTTTTCTACACTTTGATAATAGATGTTTTTATTCTTTTTATCATAGCCGTAATAATCAGTTACCTCCCAAGTACCTTTTGTCAACTGATTAATTAACTCCCCAGATTCTTTATAATGATAGATATGGTTATACCCATCTTTTTCACTTGTCCAGATAAAACTATTGTCATCTAAGAATGTAAGATTATCAGTAATATCAATATATGCTTCATCTTTTTCATTAAGAACAACTTTTGGTGCTTTGGTCTTAGCATCTACAAAAATTAAATCCAGATTATTTTGATGTCTGTTTAATACTTGTACACTCAAAATATCTGGATTTGCTGTCCATTTGATTCGTGGGATATAAAAATCTTTATAATCTCCCAGTTTAATTTCATCTAAACTCATTGCATTTATATCTGCAAGATACAGAGAGACTTTTGCATTTTTCTCACCTGCTTTAGGGTACTTAAATACTTGTTGTTTTTGGTATAAATCTTTACCATATACATCCATAGAGAATTCTGGCACTTCTTTTTCGTCAAATCTCAAAAATGCAATTTTATTACTATCTGCACTCCAGTCAAAAGCTCTTACAAAAGCAAATTCTTCTTCATACACCCAATCAGTAATCCCATTAATAATTTCATTTTTCTTACCATCATCTGTCAATTGAACTTCTTGACCAGTTTCAAAATTGAGCATATATATATTGTTATCTAAAACATATGCTATCTTTTTACCATCAGGCGATAAAAGAGGGGATTGTATTTTTTTATCACTTACCTTAAAAATTCCTTTTGAGGGCACATCATAAATATGATAAATTCCTTTTGAAGAGTGACGATATATTTGCTCTAGCCCACTAGAAAGCAAAATTCTATTCTCATCCTTACTAAAAGAATATCCTTGAAACGAATCAAGATTATCTATAAGAGATGTGCTTACTAATGTTCTAGCTTTCTCACCAGTTTTATATGTATATACTTCAATATTGGTAGCTCCAGAAGTTCCATCTCTCTCTATAACCGAATACTCGGTTCCGTTTTTCATAGAATGTAATGATTGTAATCCTTCTGTTCTAAAAGCTCCTCTCCAAATTTCTTCGAGAGTAAAAGCTTTATTTTGTGCCGATATGGCTAGAGTAATAAAAAATGTTATTGTAAAAAACAATTTTGTAATTTTCATCTTATATTTTTAAAAATTGTTAACGCCAAGAATAATAAAAAATCCGTGAAAAATACAACAATTGCTGTTAAATACCATAAAACAACAGCCACATAGAGGCTTTTTTTAACATATCGTTAATTTTATGTATTTCCCCCATCGTTGGTTTAAGTGATATCCGTATTGTTGAATCCTCATTGAGTTTGCATAAAATCACCTGATTAAATCATTTTATCCCATTAAGTATCGTATATTTTATATCAAAATCTATCTTATAATTATATATGCAAAAGGTTTCAATAGTAATTTGGTCATGCATATGATAAAACAGAATAGTATATTTGAAGGCACTAAATAATAATTAAAGATAATGGCGGCTGTAGTTTCTGGATTTTCCAAACTCTCAAAAAATGATAAGATTAAATGGTTGGCAGAACACCATTTTGAAAATGATCAAAATACAATTGACACTCTTATAACTTACTGGAATTCTGACAACCAACTCCAACAATTACACGATGAATTTACAGAAAACACTATTTCTAACTATTATCTACCCTTTTCTGTAGCTCCAAATTTCTTAATCAATAACAAACGCTATACGCTACCTATGACTATAGAAGAAAGCTCTGTGGTAGCTGCGGCAAGCAAAGCTGCTAAATTCTGGCAAACACGTGGCGGATTTAAAGCGGAAGTAATCTCTACTCAAAAAGTTGGTCAGGTACATTTTATGTATACTGGGGATGTTGAACAATTATTACATTTTTTCACCTCTTTAAAACCTAAATTGTTTACGGCTGTTTCTGAAATAACCGAAAACATGAATAAACGAGGTGGAGGAATTACTGATATTGAACTTAAAAACAAAACTACTGAAATAGACAACTACTATCAATTGCATTGTACTTTTGAAACGGTAGATGCTATGGGCGCAAATTTTATAAACTCTTGCTTAGAGCAGTTTGCAAAAACATTAATTACTGAAGCTAAAGAATATTCTGGTTTTTCTAATCTCGAGAAAAATATCGAAATCATTATGAGTATTCTTTCTAATTATGTACCACAGTGTTTGGTAAAAGCTTCTGTTTCTTGTGCAATAAAAGAGTTACCTAGTACCCCCCTACTTTCTTCACAACAATATGCTGAAAAATTTGTACGAGCTGTACGTATTGCAGAGGTTGAACCTTATCGTGCTGTAACTCACAACAAAGGGATTATGAATGGGATTGATGCCGTTGTACTAGCTACAGGAAATGATTTTAGAGCAATTGAGGCTGGAGCACATGCGTATGCTTCAAGAAACGGACAATACACCAGTCTTACTCATGCAAAAATACAAGATGATATTTTTACATTTTCTATAGAATTGCCTTTAGCTTTAGGAACCGTAGGAGGGCTAACCTCTCTTCATCCTTTGGTAAAACTAGCTTTGCAACTTCTAGAAAAACCCAATGCAAAAAAATTAATGGAAATTACTGCTGTAGCAGGAATTGCGCAAAACTTTGCAGCTATCAATTCTCTTATTACTACAGGTATTCAACAAGGACACATGAAAATGCACCTTATGAATATCCTAAATCAATACAAAGCTACAGAAAGCGAAAAAAAACTACTTATAAAATATTTTGAAACCAATGCGGTAACCCATAGTCAAGTGGTAACCCAAATTGAAAAACTAAGATCCTAAATGAAAAAGTCCTTTTACAGTCATGGTAAGTTATTGATCACATCAGAATATCTGGTACTGGATGGAGTACAGGCATTGGCAATACCCACCCAAAAAGGACAATGGCTAACTATTGAAGAAGAAGAAAATGATACCCATCAAATCAAATGGAAAAGTCTGGATGAAAACAATCTTTGCTGGTTTGAGATCGACCTCATCTTAAAAGACACTTCCTTTCAATTATCTGATACTACCAGTTCTGAGGGTCATGACATCATCAATACACTGATCAATATCCTAAATACAGCAAAAGAATTAAATCCTAATTTTCTTGCCACAGAAAAAAGATATATTGTTGAGAGCAAACTAGAATTCAACCGCCAATGGGGACTTGGATCTTCTTCTACTCTTATTAATAATATTGCACAGTGGGCAAAAGTAGATGCGTTTACTTTATTAGAAAAAAGCTTTGGAGGCAGTGGGTATGATATTGCTTGTGCACAAAATGATTCTCCTATACTATACAGACGTAATGAAGGCAAACCGATCATAACAACAGCTAATTTTACTCCTTCTTTTAAAGATGACTTATTCTTTGTTTACTTAAATCAAAAACAAGATAGCAAGGCATCTATAAAACATTATCAATCACTACCTCTTAAAGATTTTGACAAGGCAGAAAATTTGATTAACGATATCACTTCCCAAATTTTAAACTGTGATACACTCGAAGAGTTTAAGGCTTTAATCAACGCTCATGAAGAGATCATATCCAAAATAATAAAAACTCCTACCATAAAATCAACTTTGTTTCCCGATTACACCGGAAGTATAAAAAGTCTCGGAGGATGGGGAGGCGATTTTGTATTGGTTACTGGAGATATATCAGAAATGACATATTTTAAGAACAAAGGATACACAACTATAATACCTTATGTAAAAATGGTATTATAGCAACTTTATTTTGTTATTATTATTGAAATACGCATCATACACATAAAGAACAATTATTACTTTCTAGATATTGAAGTGATTTAAACTTTTTTGATTCTGGCGAAAAATAGTTATTTTTTGATCAATTGAAGTGTTTTTTACACTTCATAGCAGGGCTACGAAGTAAGAAAAAGACAAAAATTGAGTGAAAAAGAGCATTTTTATAGCGAATTGAAAAAAGTTTAAATCACTTCATTGCTACAAATCAAAATATCTAGAAAGATGTATAACAATTTTAGTAACATCTATGAAACATCTATTTTTAGTACTTGCCACCATTTTATGCATTACCACAAGCTCTGCGCAAACTTATACTACATGGTCTGCGATCAAACAAGTACGATATGGTACAGAAATCATATATCAAACTTATAAAGGTGAATTCCTTGATGGAACATATAAAGTTGCTGAATCATCTTATGGAGGTTATTCTGAGGTTACATTCAAACAAGGAAAAGCAAATGGCACTTGGACAGAATATTCTTCTGAGGGTAAAAAAGAGCTAGTTTCTACATTTATAAACGGAATAATTGACGGAAAAGCAATTTCGTATTTTCAAAATCAAACAGTAGAAAGTGAATCTTATTGGGACAAAGGAAAAAAAGTAGGTACTTGGAAATCTTATACTAAAAAAGGGAAAGTGCGATCTACAGAAACCTATAAAGATGGAATGAAACATGGGAAATGGAAAAAAACCATTATCCACCCTCAAACCCAAACCACTTCTACCTCAACAGAACATTATAAGAACGATCAACGTACAGGAACCTGGACTTCCATATCTAATGAGGATAACAAATTAATATGGAGTAAGAAATATACGGCGCATCGAGATTATACAGAAAAGAGATTTTTTCCTACAGGCACATTACACACTACAAAAAACTATAAAGACAATAAGCCTCATGGAATTCATGAAGAATACACAGCATCTGGTCTGAAAATAATCACTCAGGAATTCGAAAACGGAAGTATTATCCTCAAAAAAAAGTATTATGAAAACGGAATTACTGAAGAGATTAGCCATTATAAAAATTCAAGAAAAGAAGGAACACATATTTTTTATAATAAAAAAGGAAACAAAACCTTCGAAATACAGTATCTCGATGGATACAAAAACGGAAAAAGCACAGCTTATAATGATGATGAGCAATTACTTTGGGAGCAGGAATACAAAAATGGAGCTAAAGAAGGAACCTACAAAGAGTACAATAAAGCAGGAAACCTGCACAAACAAGGAGATTATAACAATGGCCAAAAAACAGGAATATGGAAAATATATTCTCTGGCAGGAAAAGTAAAAAAAGAGATCATCTACAAAGCAGGTGTTCAGCTATCTGAGAAAACGTTTAACTGATCACCATGAAGTAATCTAACGATTATGTTTTTTTTGATACCAAATCAACCCAAAAAATAGAATTCCAACAGCCATTATTCCTAATACCCAATATACTGTATAATTAGCATCAAAATCAATTGGTGAGTGATCTCCTACCAAATAAAACCCTCCCCAATAAAAAGGAGCAGTTCTATTAATATGTGCTGAATTCAGATATTGCAACTTTGCTTGTTGCAAAGCCTTGGATTTATTCATCCCTTTTTTTAGGTAGCTATAAAAATATTTCATCAATTCAGGAGTGGTTCGGTCTGACACTTCCCAACTACTTAATACCAAACTTTTGGTTCCTGCATATTGAAACGCATTACCCAAGCTCATAATCCCTTCGCCTTTTGCTATTTTTCCTGTACCAGTATTACAAGCACTTAATACTGTAAGTTCTGCAGGAATATTCATTGCAAATAATTCATGACCATATAAGTAATTATCCTCTATAGTGTCTTTTTCTTTTGTAAATAACAGTCTAGATTTTTCAGGATGCTCATTATCAACTTCCCCGTGCAATGCCAAATGAAGAATACTATAATTTGCTGCGTTTCTCTTAAAATTATGTTCTATCGCTTGTGATCCAAAATAATATTTACCATCTATAATATCTGCAATTGCTTTGATTTCTTTGCGAGTTCCTGGCAAATCCTCTTTACTATCTCTCAAAGTAGCAAGACTTATCATATTTGTGTCTATTATATCGGTATCAGAAAAAGAAAACGCAAGACATTCTTGTTCTTGTTGAAAACCCTGATCTGTAACAAAAGGAATCATAAGTAACTTAACAGAATTGGCATAAGAAATCGCGTATTTTTTAAGCATATATGACAACTCTTTTGGATTATTTGAAGCATCATTTTGAATACACAACAATTCAAAATTAAGATACCATAAAGGGCCATCAGGGATAACAACAAGTTGATCTCCTTTTATATAATCTTGCACTGGAGCTATTAACTGATTATATAATTGATGTGCATACCTCTTGAATCCAGTAGTATTTTTTGTCGTAATCGCTACCCTCAATTGCTCGATATCCTGAATAAGATTGGGAGTAGATAAAGAAGCGATATTCAGATCATTTTTGGTTATCGCAAACACATACGTTCTATCTTCTGTATAAAAATACTCTAGCAAGGTTATATTTTTATCCATCTTTTTTTGAATATCAGCTACAGTGATCCTATGATCCTTATGTTTCAATTCATAATATTTAGGGTATTTTTGTTCAATAACACGAGTAAGAGAATCTTGTTTTCTCGCAATATCAAACAATCGGTTTTCATAAGTCGCAATTTTTGTTGTGTCTGGTACTGTTTCTGATCGTTGCTGCATCAATTCTGAGGTACATACTGCACGTTCAGCTTTTAGTCCCTGCTCTACTTCTAGGATGGTTTTTGGTAAACCTGCAAATTTTTTAGCGTTAGATGCTGCCAATAACCCTTGTAGCGTATTGGCTTTACTCTTTTCTGCATAATAAAAAGCATCGTGTAATGATTGCGATTGTTGGTCTTTTTTATATTGCAATAGTTTGGATTGTATAGCCCCAGAATATACCTCCTGAATTTGGGTAGCAAAAGCCAGCTTATCTTCATGTGTATGTAGCCCTTGTCTAATGGCATGGATTACATTGTCTGCTTTTTGATATAAAGCTATGCTTTCTACCAGATGACTTGGAGCTTGATCTTTTATATACTGTTCTTGTAATACTTTGGCTTTATATTGTAAACTACGCAAAAGCACATTGAGGTCTATATATTGCTGAACATCAAATTGATTAGCTACCAAAGTCTCTTCCGCTTTAATATTGGCAAGAATAGCTTGATCGTAATATGAGATTGCTTTTTCATAATCCTTACTCTCACAATACACCTTTGCTATCTGATTATACGATTTGGCAGTTCTGGGATGATGCGCCCCATCTGTTTGCAATCGAATATCCATACTTTTATGCAAGTACTCTAATGCTGTCGCATATTCTTTTTGCCCTGTATATACAGTAGCTATACGATTATAAATATCTGCCACATAGTAATTAACTTCTCCAAATAATTTTTTTTGAATTTGCAATGCTTTTTCATAATATCCTAATGCTGTTGAATATTCTTTTTGCACAACATATACATCAGCAATATCAACATATGAATAGGAGGTATCTGAATGATATCCCCCTCTAATACTAACTCGTACATCCAAAGCCTTTTGATAATATATCAAAGCTAAATCATATGATTTTATCGCTTTATATACATTCGCCATATTATTATAAGTACGAGCTAAAGCAGTATGTTTTCTCCCTAAAGATTCTAAATAATTAGTTACAGTTTCTGTATAGTACAATAAAGCTTCATCATACCTTCCCTCATATTCATACACCAACCCCATATTATTGTAAGTTATTCCTATAAAAGGATGTTTCTTCGGAAATACTTTCTTAACAATATTCAAAGTTTTATTAAAAAAAGATAAAGATTTATTGTAATTCCCATTTTTAAAAAAAATAAAACCTAATTCAATATATAATTCAGCATGTTCAACACTATTACTAAACAATTTATTTTCAACTATTTTTAATCCTTTATTAAAATACTTTAATGCTATATCATGTTCCCCCAGAGCTCCATAAACCACACCAATACTTTCATAAAGTAATGCCATATCAGGATGACCTTGTGGATAGGTTTTAGACAGAATAGATATTGCTTTTTTATGACTCTCTATAGCTTTCTCAAACTTATCTAATCGAAGAAGAATATTCCCTATATGATTATAGCACAGCCCTACTTCTGGGCTATGATCACCAAAAGCTACACTATTTATCTTCAAAGCTTTTTGGTAATAGGATAACGCCTTATTATTTTTTCCTAAATGGTAATAGGTAGTTCCAAAATCGATATACGTCTCTGCTATATTCGGGTGTGTTTTGCTATACGTTTGTTGTTGTAGATATAATGCTTTGGTATAATAACTCAATGCTTTATCATATTGTGCCAATACGTGATGAATAGTCCCAATATGGCGATAAGAATTCCCCACATGATGGTTATTCTCTCCAAATACATGTAATCGAATATCTAATGCTTTTTGGTAATAGCTCATAGCATCTTGATATTGATCTTTGGCTTTCAAGATATGTCCTAAACCTGTATACGATGTGGCAATCTCTGGATCTTTTTCACTAAACAGCTGTAAACGTATCCCCAGAGATGTTTGCGCATACAGCAGGGCAATATCAAAATTATAGGCCTCCTTATGACTTTTTGCTATAGCGGCATAACAATCTGCCACTCGCTTTAAATTATTTATTTTAGCAAACTCTGATAATGCTTTATTATAATAAACAATTGCACTATCAGGTTTTTTTTGAGCATACCATACTTCTGATTCTGAGAAATATTGAGAAGCTACCAATGTATCTTTTGCTGTTTGGGCATATCCTATATGACAATATAAAACACAAAACCACAGCAAACATCCGATTGTATTAAGAGGTAGTAATCTAAGACTGATCATAAGGACACATATATAATCAACAAAGATCGTAAAAATGTTGTATCAATAGTATTGAAAGGTTATACCATTTCCAACTTAAACTAACTCAATAAAACCGTGCCTTTTTGTCTAATATTTCAAAAAAAACACGACCATAGCTCTGCTATGCTTGAATTTTCTTTTTCATCTAAGTCAAAAATACATCATTTTTCTTATGAATAAATTTAAATCAGAACTGGTATTAGAATTGAGAGGGAGATTAATTTTACATTCAATATTTTGATCGTTGCTATTGATATTTCATATGGATTCCTGTCTACACTAGAATAGAAAACAGAATTAACCAAACAAAAAAATCCCATTAGCAATACACTAATGGGACTTGAAGATTAAAAATCTTATTGTATTATAATTCTAATGCTTTGGTTACATTATTATTCATTAGTAATTCTTCTGGGTTTTCTAATGCTTCTTTTACTGCTACCAAAAATCCTACAGATTCTTTACCATCAATAATTCTATGGTCATATGATAATGCCACATACATAATTGGTGCTACTACAATTTGTCCATCTCTTACGATTGGGCGTTCCACGATATTATGCATTCCTAGAATAGCACTTTGCGGTGGATTGATAATTGGTGTAGATAACATACTACCAAATACACCTCCATTTGTTATAGTAAAGGTTCCTCCTGTCATTTCATCTACCGTAATCTGACCATCTCTTGCTCGTATTGCCAATCTCTTCACTTCAGACTCTACTCCTCTGAAACTCAAATTCTCTGCATTTCTAATTACTGGTACCATCAATCCTTTTGGTCCAGAAACGGCAATACTGATATCCTGAAAATCATAAGAAATCATTTCTTTACCTTCAATCATTGAGTTTACTGCAGGATACATTTGTAATGCTCGCACACAGGCTAGCGTAAAGAACGACATGAACCCTAAACTTACCCCATGTTTACTTTTGAATGTTTCTTTGTATTTACTACGAAGATCAAAAATAGGTTGCATGTCTACCTCATTAAAAGTAGTAAGCATAGCTGTTTCATTTTTAACTGAAACTAATCGTTCTGCTACCTTACGACGAAGCATTGATAATTTCTTACGGCTTTCTCCTCTTGCTCCAAGTCCAGGAGTTCCCATAGATGGTTTTGCATCTACAGCGTCAGCTTTTGTAACACGACCATCACGTCCTGTACCCTTTACCTCAGAAGCATCTATTCCTTTTTCTGCCAATACTTTTTTGGCTGCAGGAGAAGCTGTTCCTGTAGCATACGTTTCTGTTTTGGCAGGTGCTACTACTTCTTGCTTTTTCTCTTCTACTTTTGGTGCTTCTACAGCGGGAGCTGATGAAGCATCACCTTCTGGTTTAGCAGCATCTGTATCAATAAGACACACTACTTGTCCTACTGCTACCGCATCACCTTCTTCTGCCATAAGTGTAATTACTCCACTTGCTTCTGCTGGCAGTTCAAGTGTTGCCTTATCACTGTCTACTTCGGCAATTGCCTGATCTTTTTCGACATAATCACCAGTTTCAACAAGCCATTGAGCTATTTCTACTTCTGTAATAGACTCTCCCGGTGATGGGACTTTCATTTCTAAAGCCATAATTCTGAATTTATCCTTTGTAAATTTCCTTTGGAAACCTTTAATCTATGATTATTATTTATTAAATTTTATCTGTTTTGATTATCTTTTGTTTTATCAAACACATAATCGATAACTTGCTGGTGTCTTCTTTTTGATCTTGTAGCACTTCCTGCTGCTGGAGCACCATAAGGTCTTCTACTTGCAAATCTTACTGTTTTTGCATTATCATAATTCAACAATATATGACCCAATGCCCCCATATTACGAGGTTCTTCTTGCGCCCATACCACATCATCTGTTTTATATTTTGCAATCAATTTATCCATCTCTACAACTGGCAACGGGAACAACTGCTCTACTCTTACCAATGCAACATCTTTTCTATCCAGCTTTTCTCTTTCTTCTAATAAATCATAATAAAATTTACCCGTACAAAACACTAATGATTTTACATCTTTTGCTTTTACATCGGTATCATCTAATACGGTTTGAAAACTACCGTTTACAAATTCATCAACAGAAGAAACTGCTTTAGGATGACGCAACAAACTCTTAGGCGTAAATACAACCAAAGGCTTACGGTATGTTGCTTTCATTTGTCTTCTCAATAAATGGAACATATTGGCTGGTGTAGTTACATCTGCAACAAACATATTATCTTTGGCACACAATTGCAAATAGCGCTCCATACGAGCCGAAGAATGTTCTGCTCCTTGACCTTCATATCCATGAGGTAGTAACATCACAATACCATTTTGTAATTTCCATTTATCTTCTGCTGAAGAAATATATTGGTCAATCATAATTTGCGCTCCATTACTGAAATCTCCAAACTGTGCTTCCCAAATAGTTAATGTTTTTGGATTTGCCATTGCATATCCATAATCAAAACCTAAAACTCCATATTCTGACAATAATGAATTATAGATATAAAAGTCTCCTTGTTCTCCTTTGAGGTGGTTCAACAATTCTATCTCTTCTTCACTATCCTCTACTTTTACTACAGCATGTCTATGAGAAAAAGTTCCTCTCTCTACATCCTGACCACTCATTCTTACATCATATCCCTCTTTTAATAGTGAACCATACGCTAATAGTTCTCCCATCGCCCAATCAAGTTGATCTTTCTCAAAAAACATTTTACGCCTTTGATCTATCAATCGTTCTATTTTACGAAGGAATTTTTTATCAGACGGAAGTTTTGTAATTACTTCTGCAATCTCTGTCAACGCATCTTTAGGATACGAGGTAGTAACTACTTGCATCATTTCATCCTCTTGCACTCTCTCAAAACCAGCCCATTCATCTTGCATAAAGGGAGTAATAACGGTTTTTTCTTGCTTACGAGAGTCTTCTAATTCTTCTTCTAGCGATGCTTTATATTCTTTTTCAAGCTTTCCAACAAATCCTGCATCAATGATTCCTTCCGCAATCAATTTTTCTGCATAAATATCTCTTGGATTATTATGCTTGGCAATAGCTTTATATAATTTAGGTTGTGTAAAACGAGGTTCATCTCCTTCGTTATGGCCATATTTACGATATCCCAATAAGTCAATAAATACATCTCTACCAAAATTCATTCTAAACTCTAATGCAAAATTGGTAGCATGCACTACTGCTTCTGCATCATCTGCATTTACATGTAATACTGGAGATAAGGTTACTTTACCTATATCTGTACAATAGGTAGATGATCGTGCATCTAGGTAATTAGTTGTAAACCCTATTTGATTATTTACTACAATATGGATTGTACCTCCTGTTTTATACCCATCTAATTGTGCCATCTGAACAATCTCATACACCAATCCTTGTCCTGCCACCGCTGCATCACCATGCACTACGATTGGCAACACTTGTGAGATGTCATTCTTATAATGGGCATCTTGTTTTGCTCTTGTTATTCCTTCTACAACTGCACCTACTGTTTCCAAATGTGATGGATTTGGTGCAATATTCATATTAATAGCTTTTCCTGAATCTGATGCTCGTTTAGAGGTCCACCCTAAATGATATTTTACATCGCCATCAAATACCGCTTCTTCATAATCTTTACCATCAAACTCACTAAATATATCTTTAGGGCTTTTCCCAAAAATATTGGTCAATGTACTCAAACGGCCACGGTGAGCCATTCCCATTACAAATTCTTTTACTCCTAAATCAGCTGCTTTTTCTACTAATGCATCTAGTGCAGGAATCAAAGATTCTCCTCCTTCTAGAGAAAATCGTTTTTGTCCTACATATTTGGTATGCAAAAAACTCTCGAATGATACTGCTTGATTTAATTTCTTGAGAATATGTTTTTTCTGCTCAGGAGAAAACTTAGTTCTATTAGTGTTAAAATTAACACGTGCTTGTATCCATTCTCGCTCTTCTGGATTACGAATATACATATACTCGATACCTATAGAGTCACAATATATTTGCTCTAGGTGAACAATTATATTACTTAGTGTATTGGGTCCTATCCCAATAATCTCTCCAGCATTAAAAACAGTATTAAGGTCTGCTTGACTTAATCCAAAATTTTCTAACGCTAAGGTTGGATTGTACTTTCTTCGTTCTCGTACAGGATTAGTTTTGGTAAACAAATGACCACGAGTTCTGTAGCCATCTATCAATCGTACTACCTGAAATTCTTTTTGGACATTTTGAGGAACTTCAATAGTGCTACCTCCGGGAGTCTGTTCAACATACACGGTATCCTCTGATCCGTTACTACTTTCTATTCCAAAGTCAAACCCTTGAAAAAATGCTCGCCAACTAGGTTCTACACTATCTGGGTTTTGCAGGTATTGATCATACAAATCTGCAAAAAATGCGGTATTAGCCGCATTCAAAAATGAATATTTATCCATATGTAAGTACTCAATTATCTTTTTAATGATAAAACGTCACAAAAATACAACAATTACGGTATATTAAGTATCGAATTATTTATATTTATATTATAATTTTTTATAAAATTAACAATGAAAGTACGTACTCAGCAAAATATAAGAATTATCACACTAGTTTTTATCATTCTATGTTCTTTGCATAAAGGATATTCGCAGGATGAGAATTTTTGGTCTAATGTGCGATTTGGTGGTAATATAGGTATTGGCTTTACCAATGACACATTCAACGCCATTATTGCACCCGCCGCAGTGTATGAATTCAACGAATGGTTTAGTGCTGGATTAGGGCTGAGTTTTGGGTACAGTACTTTTGAGAATGATCGCTTTGATCAAAAAAATAAAAGCTTCAATTACGGAGGTAGTATTATAACTATGTTCAACCCCTTGCCGCAATTACAAATTTCTGCCGAGTTTGAGGAAATGGGAGTGAACAGAGAAATTAAGATTCAAAACCAAAAAATCACTGAGAATTATTGGTATCCTTCACTATTTATTGGAGCAGGATACAGAACTGGATTTGTAAGTTTTGGCCTGAGGTATGATGTATTATATGATGATGACAAAAGTATTTATGGCAGTGCTTATTCTCCTTTTGTAAGGGTCTTTTTCTAAATAATAGTCTCTGTTTACCAAAGATGAAAAATACATCTTGGTTTTTGCCCATAATAGTTTATAAGTTTTTTCTCTGCCTTACGGAGTAAATTATATTTGTAATTAATTTCATCTATAGGTATTTTACAACTGCTCTTTTCAAAACTTAATGCATTAAACGCATCGTGATCCCATTCTGAAAATTTTTGCATATCTCCCCTTGTATAACATGAGGCAATAACATTATCTTTTATGTAGGTTCTATATTCTGTAACATCTAATACCTTCTCTGCTGAAAATGCTTTTCTCTGAGCTGACTCCTGTAACAAGGTATTAAAACGAGTAATCTCTGTAAATATGGTTTGTAACTTTAATGTATCATTTTGAACATAATAATACTCTAATGTAATATCTGCATTTTCTTTATACACATGTTTTATCAGTTGCAATTTTTCTTTTTTATAGAAATAATCAATACTTCCCGAAAACTGCTCAGAACATTCATATTGTTTGACTGTTCTGGTTATCAATGTATCTTTTGCAATTATGGCTTTCAAAAGGGTTTCATATTCAGAAATAGTTGTATTCTTGGAAAGCTCCTGAGTATATACTAAAGAAACAATTAAAAAGAAAAAAACACTTGTATATAGCTTCATTTTTTTTACTTTATTTTTTTGATTGTTTATTTCTAAACCATACTTTTTGCCATTCTCTTTGCAATATAAGGTAAGTAACATGTTCTGCAATATCTTCAGAGTTTTCAGAATCAATAGCTCTTACTTTGGCTTCAGAAACATCTACCGCATATAATAAATTTAAATATTCATTAAATGCATTTTGCAATTTATCTAGAAGCACATGGGCTATTTCTGAAAACAAATCCCTTGGCGCTTTACTCTTAATACAATAATCAATACCTGCACGACCCAAATCTTTTTGTAGTTGTATCAAAAAATTAGGATACAGATCAGATTCTGAAATCTCATCTATCCATTGATTCACAACTGTAAGATCATATTTTTCAGACATTTCTATTCATTAATTGTTCTCCAAACAGTTTTAGCACTGCCTTTTTATCATCTGAAATAGATAGTTTATCCAAAACGGCAAATGCCTTATTTGTATATTCCTCTATTTCTAATCTAGTTTGATCTTTTGCTCCTGTGGTTTCAAAAAGATATTTTACAGTATGTATTTTTTGAGTTGGATCTTCTGGAGTAAGAGAAAACAATCCTTTTAATTGTTTTCGCTCATCTTCACTAGCAAACTCCAGTGCTTTCAAATATAGAATAGTTTTTTTATTCTCTATAATATCCCCTCCTACTTGTTTACCAAAAGTATTTGGGTCTCCAAAAGCATCCAGATAATCATCCTGAAGCTGAAATGCTAACCCCAACAATCGTCCAAAGTCATAGATAGAAGCACTACACTTCTCTGAAGCATTGGCAACTATAGCTCCCATTCTCATAGCAGCCCCTACCAAAACAGCAGTTTTATATTCTATCATTTTAATATACTCATCGATACTCACATCATCTCTCGTTTCAAAATCAATATCATATTGCTGCCCTTCACACACTTCTATTGCAGTCTTTGTAAACAGCTTTGCTAATTCTCTAAACGTATCTCCTTCATAACTTTCAAATAATTGATATGCATTAATCAACATAGCATCACCAGAAAGTATCCCTGTATTCAAATCCCATTTCTCATGCACTGTTTCTTTACCTCTTCGCAAAGGAGCATCATCCATGATATCATCATGTATTAACGAAAAATTATGAAAAACCTCTATTGCCAAAGCAGCATCCAATGCCTTTTCATAGGACCCATTAAATATTTCAGAAGCCATCAATACCAAAATTGGACGTAACCGTTTTCCTCCTAGGTTAAGAATATACGATATTGGCTCATAAAGATTTTTGGGCTCTTTGGTAATCGTTTTTTTAGAGAGATACTCTAGAAAAAAACGCTGATAATCAGAAATTGTATGCACAGTATTTTTTTTGCTAAAATAACTGAATCTTTTTAAAAACAATAGCGTGTTTTAACTCTCATTATTTAAAAATATTTTTAGCAATAAAAAATGACAAGAATCATATAAAATGTTAAAAAAATGCAAAACTTAGGAAACTTTTATTGTTTTAAAAGTTTCCGTTACGTACATTTGACAAAAATAAGTCCATCCAACAATGAAGGAGAAAATAATAGAAAAAGCTACTGACATGTTTTTGACACTAGGTTTTAAGAGTGTTACCATGGATGATCTTGCCTCAGAAATGGGGATTTCTAAAAAAACAATATACACACATTTTCAAAACAAAACAAAATTAGTAGAAGCCACTATTGACCTACTTTTCAACCTTGTTTGTAATGGGATTGACACTATTATAGAAGAGGGTTTTGACCCTATAGAAGAACTATATGCAATCAAGGCTTTTGTGATGAATTACTTAAAAAACGAAAAGGCAGCACCACAATATCAACTTCAAAAATATTATCCAAAGATTTACAAAGTACTTAAGTCAAAACAATTTGATGTGATGCAAAAATCTGTTGTCGATAATTTGAATAGAGGAATTGAAAAAGGTGTTTTTAGAGATAATATCGATGTCGAATTTATATCAAGAATATACTTTATAGGAACTAACGGCATCAAAGACAAGGAAATGTTTCCTGATCAAATGTTTCCTGTTACAAAACTTATGGATGATTACTTAGAATATCACATTCTAGGTATCACCACAGAAAAAGGACGTACAATTTTAAACAATCTAATAAAAGAGAACCAAGTATGAGAAACAACCTTTGGTTAATTTGTCTAGGCTGGCTATATGCAACCACTGTGTTAGCCCAGCAGCAACCACCAGCAAATTCTTCATATTCCTTTACACTGGATGAGGCGATAGAATTCGCATTAGAACATAGCTATCAATCTATCAATGCAAGACGAGATGTTGCAAAAGCTTTAAAGAAAAAATGGGAAACAACGGCAGATGGTCTACCACAACTTAATGCCTCTATTGATTATCAAAACCAATTAAAACAACCCGTATCATTATTACCAGCAGAAATTACTGGTGGAGAACCAGGCACCTTTGTTCCCGTTGTTTTTGGGACCAAACAACAAGCATCTGCCACTGCAACCTTGACACAACTTATTTTTGATGGGTCATATCTAGTAGGTCTAGAAGCAGCAAAAAGTTTTTTACAATACACTAATGATGTAGAAGAAAAAACACAACTTGAAGTTCGTAAGGGTGTAATTAATGCCTACGGTAGCGTTTTGATTGCTCAAGAAAGTGTAAAAATACTGAGAAACAATGTAGCTACTTTAGATAAAAACTACAATGAAACCAAAAAAATCTTTGAAAACGGTATGGCCGAAGAAGAAGATTTAGAGCAAATTCAGATCACTCTACTACAAATTACCAATCAGCTTAACAATGCAGAACGTTTAGAAAAAACTGCTATGCAAATGTTTAATCTGACTATAGGTGTAGATGTAAATTCAGAGATAGTTCTCTCTGATGACCTTAATAGTCTTGCTATAAAAAACACGGATCAATCTGTGATCACAAAACCATTTAATATAGAAAACAATATCGATTATCGACTAGCACATCTTCTTACCGAACAAAGACGATTAGAATTAAAACTAGAAAGAAGTAAAGCACTCCCTTCTTTGTCTGCCTTTGTAAATTATGGAACTGCGGCCTATAATAATGATTTTGTTTTTCTTGATAGTGAGACTAGATGGTTTCAATCTTCTATTTTGGGAGCAAGCTTAAAAATTCCAATTTTTAGCTCATTAAAAAGAAGTGCCAAATCACAACAAGCAAAAATAGCTAGCGAACAATCTATTACAGATTTATTAAAAGCACAACAACAGATTAATTTGCAATACAATAATGCTATTAATGATTATAAATTCTCTATAGAAAGCTATGACACTGCAAAACAAAACCTAACTCTTGCCGAACGTATCGAAAAGAAGAATCAAATTAAGTATTCTGAAGGTCTTGCCAGTAGTTTCGAATTAAGGCAAGCACAATTACAGTTATATACATCACAAAATGAAGTACTTAATGCAATGCTAACGATCATTAATAAAAAAGCTGATTTAGAGACGATTTTAAACACACCAAATAATAATAATTAACCATATTATGAAAAAGATATTCATTATTTTACCTATATCACTTCTTATCATTTCATGTGGAAACAATAATTCGAAGTCTATTGATAAAATTATAGAAGAAGGTAATCTACAGGCATTGCGTACTAAGAGAACCGAGGTAATGGCTGAACAACAAACTATTACCAACCAGTTAAAACAATTGGATGAAGCGATAGCCTCTTTAGGCTCAGTAAAAAAAGTTCCTTTGGTAACTACTATTACTGCAAAAGACACAATATTCAATCACTATCTGGAATTGCAGGGTAATGTAGAAACCAAGAAGAACATTGTACTTTACCCTGAAATGGGAGGAATTCTTACTCGCGTTTATGTCAAAAAAGGGCAAAAAGTATCCAAAGGTCAATTATTGGCTAGAATTGATGATGGTGGATTGAGCCAGCAATTATCACAAATCCAAGTACAGGCACAATTAGCAAAAACTACTTTTGATCGCCAAAAAAGACTTTGGGATCAAAAAATTGGTTCAGAAATTCAATTCCTAGAAGCCAAAACAAATTTTGAAGCACAGCAAAATGCTGTGAATCAAATTAAACGTCAATTAGCAAAAACAACTATCAATGCACCTTTCTCGGGAGTAATTGATGATATTATTACAGAACAAGGAACTGTTGTGTCCCCAGGACAATCATCTATCATACGCATCATTAACCTAGATGATATGTATATAGAAACAGAAGTCCCTGAACGCTACATCCCTAATGTTACCGTTGGTAAAAATGTAGAAGTGTTTTTTCCTATACTAGGAAAAACAATCAGTACCAAAATTAGACAAGTAGGAAATTACATCAACCCAAACAATCGTTCTTTTATGGTTGAAGTAGGTATTCCATCTGAAGGAGGAACCGTGAAACCAAACCTAACTGCCAAAGTAAAAATAAATGATTACACCAATGAGAAAGCAATACTAATACCACAAAGTATTATTTCTGAAAACGCAGAAGGAGATCAATACACCTATGTTACCTCTAGTAAGAATGATCAGAATATTGCTGAAGCCAAAAAAGTGATCATAAAAACAGGAAAAATACAAGGAGACCTTATCGAAGTTATCGAAGGGATTTCTAGTGGTGATGCAATTATTAGTGAAGGAGCTAGAAGTGTAAAAGATGGTCAGGAAGTTAAAATTTTAAACTAGTACACCTATGGAAGTCAACAAAAAAAAGGTAGATAAAGAATTTAAGCTATCGTCCTGGGCTATAGACAACCCAACTACGATCTATGTAATGATCGGCATATTCTTGGTACTAGGACTCTCTGCATATTTTTCTATGCCAAGAGAAAATTTTCCAGAGATCAACGAAACCAAAATTTATATCAGTGTCCCCTATCCTGGGAATACAGCAGAAGATATTGAACGTCTTATTGTTGATCCACTTGAGGATAAATTAAAAAATATAAGTAATGTAGTCGAAGTTCTTTCTACTTCTCAAGAAGATTATGGAATTTTGACAATTGAGTTTGATGAAGAAATCTCGGTTCCTGCTGCCAAACAAAAGGTAAAAGACGAAGTAGATTCTGAAAAAGCAAATGAAGATTGGCCTACTTTTAATGGAGCCAAAGTAGAACCTAATGTTTTTGATTTAAGTATTTCTGAAGAGACACCGATCATGAACATCAATATAGCAGGTGATTATCCTGTTGAAAAACTCAAAGAGTTTGCCGAATATCTAGAAGATAAAATCGAAGATCTCCCTGAGATTAAAAAAGCAGAAATCAGAGGGGCTCAAGAAAAAGAAGTTGAAGTAGCTGTAGACATTTATAAGATGATGGCAGCCAAAGTGAGCTTTGATGATGTGATTAATACCATTCGTAATGGTAATATGACGATGTCTGCTGGAAATATGATTACTAGTGGGCAGCGACGTACCATCAGGATTTTGGGGGAAATTGACACCCCTTCTCAACTAAATGATTTTGTAGTAAAAAATATAGATGGGGTAGTATACCTAAGAGATATTGCTAAGATTAGTTTTAAAGATGAAGATAAAACCACCTATGCCAGAGAGTTTGGTCATAGTGTAGTTATGATAGACGTCATGAAACGTTCTGGAAAAAATATGATTGAGGCAGTAGAAAAGATAAAAGAAATTCTTGAAGACGCTCAAAAGGATATTTTTCCACAAGATTTAGATATCACTGTAGCCAATGATCAGTCAGAAAAGACTAATAACCAAGTAAATGATCTGGTAAACAATATTATTTTTGGTATTATTCTGGTTGTTGGTGTTTTGATGTTCTTTTTAGGGTTTAGAAATGCATTGTTTGTTGGGTTTGCTATACCAATGTCAATGTTTATGTCTTTTATGATTTTATCAGCTCTAGGATACACCATGAATACGATGATCCTCTTTGCCTTGATTATGGGGTTAGGAATGTTGGTAGATAATGGCATTGTAGTAGTTGAAAACGTATACCGATTAATGGAGGAAGAAGGTATGTCTAGAATTGAAGCTGCAAAAAAAGGAATCGGTGAAATTGCATATCCTATCATTATTTCTACCGCTACAACCGTAGCTGCATTTATTCCTTTGGGTATGTGGCCTGGAGTTATGGGGCAATTCATGATCTATTTCCCAATCACATTATCCGTAGTATTAGGATCCTCATTATTTGTTGCCATTTTCATCAACTCTATGCTAGTTTCTAGGTTTATGGAAATTGGCGAAAAAACTCTGACCGTAAAACAATTAATCCGACTTAGTATTATCCTAGGAGGTCTTGGTCTTTTCATATTAATTTTTGGAGGAGCAGTAAGCGGTCTTGGAAGTCTTATGATTTTTACTGCAATCATGTTTTGGGGGTATAAATACGGGCTCAAAAAAGCAGCAATTTTCTTTCAAACAAGAATTTTGGCATGGCTAGAGAACCAATATCAACGCTTCTTAACTTCAGCGCTAAAAGGTTGGAGAGCATATGGATTTGTTATAGGAACCTTTATTCTACTATTTGTTGTATTCGCAATGTTTGGAGCCTCTATAGGTAGTCAGCGTACCAAAATTGAATTTTTTCCTGATAACAAACCTAATCAGATTGTTGTATACATCGAATATCCTCAAGGAACTGATATTCAAAAAACCAATACAATAACCAAAGAGATAGAACAACGTGTTTATGCTGTAGTCAACGATACTGAATATATAGAGGGAGCAAATCATAATTTCCTTGTAGAGTCTGCAGTTTCTCAAGTAGGAGCAGGTGCAGGAAACCCTCAAACTGATGGAGGGAGTAATGCTGAAATGCCTCATAAAGGTAAAATTACAGCTACTATGAGAGAATACAAGTATCGTAAAGGAAAAGACTCTGAGGTATTACGTCAAAAAGTACAAGAATCACTAAAAGGAATCTACCCAGGTGTTGCTATTTCTGTAGAAAAAGACCCTGTAGGACCACCTGTAGGATACCCTATCAATATTGAAATAGAAGGACCGGATTATGACGAGTTGATCAATATTGCAGAGAAAATGCGTAACTTTATTAATGAGAAGAATATTCCTGGTATCGAGGAACTAAAAATCGATGTTAATAAAGGAAAACCTGCTATGCAAGTAGTGGTTGATCGTGAAAAAGCAGGTGGATTAGGAGTCGCTGCTGGTCAAGTAGGAAATCAACTACGTAGATCTATATTTGGAGAAAAAGCAGGAGTCTACAAAAAAGACGGAGAAGATTATGATATCTATGTTCGTTTTAATAAAGACAACAGGTATAATACAAGTGCGCTGTTTGATCAAAACATTACATTTAGAAACACTAGAGGTCAACTAAAAGAGATCCCCGTATCTACTGTTGCTTCTAAGAAAAACACTTCCTCTTTTAGTGCTATCAAGCATAAGGACGCAAAGAGAGTGGTTACTGTTTATTCTGGATTACAGCCAGGATATTCAGATGCTGGAGCTATCGTGTCACAGATACAATCTGAAATGAGTAATTTTATAAAACTACCTAGAGGGGTTAAGATCGATTACACGGGTCAGATAGAAGAACAAAATAAACAGATGGCATTTTTAATGGGCGCATTTTTCTCTGGATTAGGGCTTATTATGTTGATTCTAATTTTCCAATTCAGTTCTGTTTCAAAACCAACTATCATTATGATTGCTATTTTCTTGAGTTTTATTGGTGTTTTTGGAGGAATATTAGTGACTGGAGCATCTTTTGTTATTATGATGACGATGATGGGTATTATTTCTTTAGCGGGAATTGTTGTAAATAATGGGGTTGTCTTACTGGATTACACACAACTTCTTATAGATCGTAAAAAAGTAGAACTCAATATCCCAGAGAAAAGTCTACTACCTAATGATGAAGTAATGAAAATCATTATCAAAGGTGGTAAGGCTCGTTTGAGACCTGTATTACTAACTGCTATTACCACAGTATTAGGGTTAATACCACTAGCAATAGGTTTTAACATTGATTTCTTTTCATTATTCTCTAATTTTGATCCAAAGATATACCTAGGAGGAGATAATGTAATTTTCTGGGGGCCACTAGCATGGGCAGTAATTTATGGATTGATTATCGCAACATTCCTTACATTAATTATCGTGCCTTGCCTATTCTTTATTGTAAACCGCATAAAGGTTAGATTTAGCAAAAAGAACGTTGCTGAAATCCCTACTACAACTACTGCTTAGTAGTAACGGTTTAATCTTATTAATTATGAAAGAAGTCATTTAAAACTAGTTTTAAATGACTTCTTTCATTTCTCTATTTTACTTTAATAATTCCTTTTCTATACAAATCTAAAGCCATCTTTAGCAATAAAGAAATCTCACCAATAGGAATATCTTCATTTGGATTGATTCTGAAAATTTTCATTCGGGAGCGGTTTCCTGCTTCCAGTTTTGGGTGATCAAGATGTTTTCCTTCTACCATTAGAACATAAGGTTCATTCGTTTTTTTATCTGTCCATAAATAACAACACATCTTTTGTTTATAACAAAAGCAAGGCATTCCATATTTTCGGGTTTCAGTAATATTGTCATCTTGTGCAAGTATAATATCTCGCAAAGCAAGTAAACAACTTTTATTAGGTTCTTCTTTGTTTAAATAATAAGTATCTAGTTGTTCTTGTTTCATCGATTTAAATGTTTTGCGACCATAAAAGTCTACTTCTTGTGTCTAATGGGCTTTACTCTTTTCCTCTAAAAACATCCCGTACTCTCTAGTTCTCATAGTAGTAATTCGATATGGAGCAATAGTTGTAGAATCTTCTTGATTATAATTATCCAACAGCTCATCTATCAACATTTTTTTTGTCGCACCAGAATCTACCTCTGTAAAATAATAGGTATACTCCTTATTTTTGTCTATTCCTAATAGCAACAAATTACTTTGCTCATTTTTTGAATAATAATTAACAAATTCAGGTGTTTGCTCGACAAGTTCAAAAGTTCCTGTTTTTGAAATTTTCTTATCAACACATCCATCTTCTATCAGTTTAAAGTTAATCTCAGAAGGAAATGACACAGGGTTTGTTGCAGGAATTCTGAATGTAATATTTGTGAAATAACAATCGGGAGCTCCGCAATCAAAATCATGCAAATCATAATTGAGAGTAAACTCATACATTCCGTTACGCTCATCGACAACTCCTTTTATATAAAACTCTTGAAGCATACTCAATTTCAAGGCTTCGTTTGGTTTAGAATTAAGGAGTACTTTTTTTAATGAATTCTGCTTCTCCCCCCAGGTACTCTTAGTCGTTATTTCCTTTTCTTGGTTTGTTATTATCAAATTTGATTCCTGCTCAATCACTGTATCCTCTAAATCACGTTCCTTTCTTACCTTACATGAAACTATGAATATTGTTATTATAAGAATTAAACTGGTTCGCATATACAGCATGTATATTAAGATTTACGTATTAGTGGCTCTCCTTTAATAGACTGACATGAAATAATAGTAGCTGGACTATACCCCCCAAAAACCAATGGCTTAATTTTACATTGTAATTGCATGGTATAGTTTTTTTGTTTCATTTCGAATGGATTTTCTGGATATATAGTATCATTATTTTTTCTATCAACATATATGTACGCTATGTCTATAAAACCATCTTTGATCCACACTTTCTTTTTCCCCATTAAAGATTCAAAAGCATGTCTATAAAAATCTTGTTGCCCTAGTTCAATCATCACATACTTAACTTCTGACTCAAAGACAATAGATTTTGAATATGACATACGATATCTCAAAAAAATGATCCCCCATATCATCATGAGAGCAAACACTATAATCACTAATATATTCATAATAATTATCTTCTTTTCTTCTATACAAAGAAAGGTGTTATATACCACACATGGCTCCCTTTATACCGTGATACAAAATATTTTTTTACAATTTAATCACAGTATAATAAACAACTACCCCTATACATAGAATAACAAATGAGATTTTAAACAGATACCCAATTGTTGTATTTTTCTTAAGCTCTTCTTGGTTATAAAATGAATTAAATTCTCTTTTTCCTAAATACCAAAAATACCTAAAGATTGCCCCAAACCATTCTGAAGAATTTAACTCACTATCTGCTACATTTTGCCATGGCAGGTTTTCTTTTCTTATTTTTTTTGATTGTGGTTTTGCCCTCATTTACGATCTCTTTATAGTATATGGCTCTTTTGCCTGATCTGTTACTATGAGTTTGATGATTTTTTTTATTTGTATGCCTATATCAATTTATTTATCCCACATTAATCACTATTTCAAAATTAAACCAGTATTCCATTTAAAATCACAAAACAGCATATGCATTTCTTACCATCCTCTTAACCACCAATCTATGGAATGGTTTCACGATTCCCATATAAATTTTGCCTTTGCGGGAGTTAAACTCTACCAAGGTAGTTACCTTGACATTATACTGTTGTAGATGATCGTTTTTTATCACCGCTCTAAAATTAAGATGAGATTCATCTGCTCCCAATATTATTTCATCATCTGTGAGATAAAAAATTTTAAAAAACCCAATATATCCTCCTACCTTGAAATCCTCATTATAATCATCGGGTTTACTCTCGTTTATCCCAAAAAACTTAACTACCTTATTCCTAATACCAAATAGCCATGCTACCCATTTTGGGGTTGTCTTAAAAATTAAATTGGTTATTTCTTCTATAGTATTACAATGATTAATAGTAGAAAAAGTGTCTGCAAAATCAATCTTAGGAAACAATTGCTTTGATTTTTCTGTTTGATAGAGTTGTTCTTCTATAACTTTCTTTATTGCCATTGTATTATGAATAAGAGTGGTAAATTATTTTTTTTAACTTATAATAGCGCTACCAAAACTAATGATCTCTACTATATAAATAAAAGAATATTTGAGAAGTATACTTCATATTTTGCATTATTAATTTTATTCTATTTTTAGAATTAAATTTACATTATACTCCTCTATCTCGCTTAGATTAATTTCCTCTCTTTTTTCTACGGTTTTATACCATTGTTGCTTCAAGAAATATCTATTCATTGTTCCGCCCTCTCTAAAAACGTATCCATTCCTGGCATATATTTCATTACGGATAATTTTTAAGTCAGACTTCGTATACTGTTCCAGATCATCAACAGACAATTTTACAAAGCTTGCTTCGGGATATTTTCCTTTAGGAACAATTATAGATGTATTTGGGTTAAATTGGACATAACGATATATCTTGCCTTCCTCTTCCTCAACATAAGATGATCCTAATCCTTTTACTCCTTGATTCAACGTTAAATAAGAGGTTTCTGTGCATTTATACAATTCATAGAAAGCTTTATCAATACTTACCACTCCATTAGAATATTCAATAGATTGCCTCACAGACTTTGCTACCCAAGTATCATTCTCCCAATCACTATATTCTATACGAGCAAAAAGCCTGTCATTACTATATATTATTTCTAAATCAGATTCCCCTTCTGATTCTCCAAAATGATAACTCCCTACATAGTCAGAGATCTTGGGTCTTACTACTTTTTTTATAGTAGATGGATTAATCTCATAATTCTGCACAGCAACATAAGCTTTATTTATAGTATCGCTTATCTGGCAAAAACACATCCCACTATAGAGATAAAATACTATTAACCTTATTTTCATTGTATATAATATTCTTATTCAAATGATTTACCTTTTTATACAGGTTGCCTCGAATTTAATAATTTCTATTGTATTGATTCTAAAAAAGTATAATATAACATTATAAAAATTTATAGATGCCCCCTACTATCCTCAAAATTAAAGTGCATTCAACTTGATGATTTTACTTCTAGGAATCAAAACGAACAGATTCCATCCATATAGTATAGTTTATACATATAATCAATAAGCGCTATATTTGTTTATGAATTATACTTTACACCAACTTCAAATTTTTTTAAAAATTGTTAAAAAGGAAAGCATCACCAAGGCTTCTGAAGAATTACATCTAACTCAACCAGCTGTTTCCATTCAGCTCAGAAATTTTCAAGATCAATTCCCAATACCACTTACCGAAGTAATCGGCAGAAAATTATACATTACTGATTTTGGAAAAGAAATTGCAACAGCCGCTCAAAAAATCATACAAGAAGTCGACCAAATAAGTTACAAAACTATGGCGTATCAAGGTCAATTATCCGGTGTTCTAAAAATTTCTGTAGTATCAACAGGTAAATATATCATCCCCTATTTTTTGTCTGACTTTATGAAACAACATAAAGAAGTAAACTTGGTTCTTGATGTGACCAACAAACAAATAGTTATTAATAGCCTAGAGAAAAATTCTGTTGATTTTTCCTTGGTTTCTGTATTACCTAAACATTTACATATTCATAAAACAAATCTAATGGAAAACCAATTATATTTGGTTGGAAATACATCTGAGATATTTGAAAAAAAAATGTATGACACATCCATCCTCTCAGAATTACCTTTGATTTATAGAGAGTCTGGATCAGGAACGAGACATACAATGGAAAAATACCTGGAGCAAAACAATATTACAGTAAGAAAAAAAATGGAACTTACATCCAATGAAGCCGTAAAGCAAGCTGTGATTGCAGGTTTAGGATATTCTATTATGCCTTTGATTGGCATTCGAAATGACCTTGAAGCTAAGCGATTACAAATTATCCCAGTAAAAGGGTTTCCTCTAAAATCTATATGGAATTTAATCTGGTTAAAAAACAAACAATTTTCTCCAGTAGCTAAAGCATTTTTACAGTATGTTGAAGATAAAAAAGATGAAATTATAAAAGAAAAGTTTCGGTTAATACATTCATAGAAACAAAGAACCGTATATTTTTTTATCGTTTTAACCTTAAAATCGTGTATCTACAAATACAGTTTATTTTTGAAGAATTTTGGGGGTTTGATCATCATTGTTACATGAAAAATTAAAACCCCCAAAATGAAAAACAGTTACGAAGGATTACTATTCAACCAATCAAAAAGTATAGCTCCATTACGTACATAAAAAAAGGGAGAAGTTAATTTATTATTGTAATTTCTAAAGAGCCACTTATTTTAACTTCTTTTCCAGCTATCATAGCCTCTTTAAAAATAGGTGCGAAATTTTCTTTTTCTTTTAATAACTGAGCAATACGACCATCATCATAACTAGTATCACTACTACAATCTCCTTCGTGCACAGAAAGTCTATGTAACTTGTGAAAATTTATTTTTTCTCTGATAAGGGCATTTACCAAATCTGAAGCTTCAGAAGGAGTAAAAATACTATCTACCAATTTTACTTTATGTATTGCTTCTGTTATTGTCATATAATTATAATTTACAATCTATAAGGTTTGTACATTCAATTTAATATCGTTCACTATTTAATGTTCCTATATTATTAGCCACACAACATCTTCAATGAAATAAAAATAACAACTCATTATTATGAAATAGTGCTATTATTAGCTTTATAATATCACAGAATTATTATTAAAAAAACACTTATTCTTTGTTTGAATTCCTGTCATTTTTATTTCACCTTTTAATTCGATTTTTTTATATTATTTTGAATATTCCTACAGCAAATATCATTCATATCAATGATATATTTTTATTTATATTTATTATATAATACATAAATATTTTTTATGTATTATATAATATCATTTATGCTTGCCTTAAGAGCCAATCTTCAATTTAAAAAGCATAGAAGGGTCATTTTTTACACCAACTTATTATTTTTAAAAACAAAAAAACGTCACATTTCTGGAGGGCACTGAAAAAGTCCTTTAAAAGGATTAAAATACGAGGAGTGAAAACGACAATGTTTTCGCTCCTTTTTTGTATCTTAAATCTTGAATTTAAGATGCTTATTTAACA
>NZ_OMKE01000017.1 GCF_900299535.1 Aquimarina aquimarini
AACTACAATCCAACATAGTGTAAGTTTTGTGATCGATTTCTAATTTGGCTTTAAAAGACATTTGGTGTTAAAATTTTGGTTAATACTATACATAGAACTTGTTTTTGATATCCCTATATATATTTTGTTTTATAAACAATAGTATATAAGCTATTACCAAAAGTGTGACCAATAAACATTCAGGGTAGGAAAAAATGATATTGATACTATAGAACTCATCCTTACTTTTTGTTTTTAAAATACGATACTCAAAAAAAACAAAAAATAGTATAATTTTGAATACCAATGTAATTATCTTGGTAATAAAGACCAATAAATCAGGTAGTTTTTCGATAAAACACTGTTTTATATAGGCAAAAAACACGTATTATAATACCGTGACCTATTTGCCTTACAGGCTTATCATTTTTGGTATTTCAAAGATATTTTTAGATTCAAATAATAACCTTTTTGGTGCTTCAAAGATACTTTTAGGTTCTTTTTGACAATTTCTTTTCTAAAACTGAAAATAAATAAATGGCTGAAAATCTGCCGCATAGGTTTGATAGCATAGTATTGCTACTACCATTGCTACGAGCGCCTTGATTACTATATTACTTTTTACAAATACGTTTTCTGCCCAGTCCTTAGTACGATATGGCAACCAGTGTGTAATATACCCCAATGCCATTACTATAAAAACAATACGATACTCCCACAATACGGCAAGGGCATTCTGCCAATCCATATTGGTTATCACTTGTTGATAAAAACGATTGATATGATCCATACTATTTCCTCTAAAATAGATACGGGTAAAGGTTATAAAAAGAAATGTCAAAGTGATTTTCCATAACAATGCATACCATTTTGTAGAGCTTTCATAGGGGCTGACTTTACGCCAATATTTATAAGCTACTACCCCCAAACCATTTAATCCGCCCCAGATCACAAATTTCCATGAAGCTCCGTGCCATAGCCCACCGATAAGCATGGTAATCATAATATTTACGTTTCTATTAAAATGCCATGCCAGTTTTGATGAAAAGAGTGTCATAATCAAAAAACCACCTACAACAGCCGCTGCCACCAACGCAATAGAATAGTCTGATACGGCAAAGACACCCAAAAAAGTAAATAGTAATACAAAGGCATAAGAGAAGATGCTTCCGCTACGATTACCTCCTATAGGAATATATAAGTAATCTTTGAGCCAGCTTGATAATGAGATATGCCATCTCCTCCAGAAATCACCACAATGAATTGCCTTGTATGGGGAGTTGAAATTAACGGGGAGTTTGTACCCCATAAGCATTGCCAACCCTATGGCAATATCAGTATATCCAGAGAAATCGCCATAAATCTGTAACGAATATCCAAACATTGCCATGATATTGGTAAAACCAGAGAACATCTCGGGCACATCAAATACCCGATCCATAAAATTTGCCGCAATATAATCTGCAAACAACATTTTTTTGATCAGCCCTTTAAGAATCATAAAAGTAGCTCTCCCAAACTCTTCTTGGGTTATGGTTATTTTTTTTCTGATCTGTGGCACAAAATCTGATGCTCGCACTATAGGCCCTGCTACTAATTGAGGAAAGAAACTTACAAAAAATCCAAAATCAATAATCGAATTGAGGGGCTTGATCTGTTTTCTGTATATATCAACACTATAACTAATCGTCTGGAAGGTATAAAAGGATATCCCTACCGGAAGAATTATTTTATCTACCGTAAAATAATCTGTTGTTGCCCATGTATTTGCCCATTGTGCTAGATAGTTTATAACCTCATAGTCTGTTTGAAACAGGTAGTTATATGAATCTGCAAAAAAATAGGCATATTTAAAATAGCACAGTGTACTCAGGTTGATGATCACACTGATTGCTACCAATATCTTTTGCAATATTACCGATCTACTTTTATAGATGGCTTTGCCCAAAAAGAAATCATTGACGGTACTAAATAATAAGATACCTATAAAAAATCCACTGGTTTTATAATAAAAAAGTAAACTGATTGCGAAAAGATAAGCGCTTCGCAAATTTTTATTACTATATACTATTGCATAGATAAAATATACTACTGCAAAAAATATCCAGAAGTTTGCCTGTGTAAAAATTAAGGGGAATTCTTCTGAAAAAGAAAATATGTCTATAAGTCTATTCATTTAATAATCTGGCTCAAAACAGTGTTATACTCCAATTGCATTTCTTTTTCCCAGGAATGTGCTAATGCTTGTAGTAGTAGGTCTGCTTTTATTCTATATCCCGCTACCGTAAAATGAATACGGTCTCGAGGCATTAATTTATTTGTATACCAACTTTGTGAGGAATTGAATCCTCCCATAATTTCATAAAAATCCCAAATCGCCATTTTTTGTTCTTTTGCTACTTCATAAATTACTTTTTGAGCTATACGGGTTCTGGGATTAGGAATTTTTCTTTTATAATAGGAATCATTGGGTACGGTAAGCAGTACAGCGCAATCAGGATTTGCTTTTTGAATTGTTTTGATCAACTCTGTATAGTATGCCTTATACTTTGCTGGATCAAAATCTGGGTGATAAGCATCATTGGTACCAATGGATACAATAAATAAATCAGGTTTATAGAGCATCAATTGCTCTTCAAAATATCGGCATCGTTTATAGAACCCAAAACTCCCCCCGTTTACCCCTATAGAAGTGTATTGTATCCCGCTATTATCATTCATAAGCTCTATCCCCATCATCAGGAATTCTGCATTCTGTGCTCCTTTTACTTTACGCACACAAAACTCGATCTCTTCAACCGTTTTATTAAAGGTATATTCTACAAAATGTGCTTGTTTGTTTTCTGCTACTGCAGTGACAAGGCTATCTTGTTTAAAAGATATTTCATAATCTGTGGTCCAGTTATCATAAAAAATTCTGATTTTATTAAAATCATACATTTTTTCGTGGTAGTTATTACCGTTGGCTTTTATTTTTATATTGGAAACACTATCCTTGAAAACAGCAGTGACTCCTGATAATCCCCAAGCTATACTATCTCTATTGACCGAGCATCGATACCCACGCCATACTCCATCATATTTTACTCTGTAATTACCAGGGTTATTGGTTTTTGCAATACTATACGGGTATATAAATCCACGTTGTCCTTTTGCTTCTGGATTCATCATTTGCAGGTATGATCGTAATCGATTTGAATAGATATCTGCCTGAATGTGTGATCCACCGATATGAAAAATGTGTACATTCTCTTTTTTGCCATTGGCAATAGCATCTAGTTTTTGATATAGTTTTTTGAAAGCTGGAGAGTTTTCTGCCATCTTGATTGTATTGGCTTTCCAGTTTATAAAAGTATATTTATTCTTTAATGTATCTATAGTATAGGTCTGTGCTATGGCTGGTAGTACCAGTAGCCATAGTAAAAAAAATAATTGTCTACGTTTCTTCATTGGTTTTAGGTTCTTTGAGGTCAAGGTATAGGGCTGTAAAAAATAGTTCAGATATTATTTTGGTTCCTTTCCAGGTAAAATGCATATAATCTTTGGCGGTGAGTTTTTCATCTACCCATAATGCCATTGCTCCTTTTCCTCCCATAGCCTTATACATGCTCCAGTAAGCAACATTATTCTCTAGGCAGGTTTCCATTAATTTAGTATCTAAATAAGGTAACAGAGGATAGGTTTCCATTTTTCCGTTTACGGGTTGGCACATATCTGTAGGGCCAATAAATATAAAACTGGTATTTTTTGCACGTCTTCGTATCCAATTTGCTTGATTCACAACTCTCTTTGCATACTTCTCAACATCTGTAGAGTCTTTGAGGTAAGGCATCGTATTACCCCCGTATTGCATAATAACAATCTTGGGTTTTAGTTGTCTTGCCATTCGGCTATAGGTTCCTGCATTGGAACTGGCAAATATAGTTCCTGATGCACCTCTCATAGCAATATTATCTATTTGCACTCCAGAAGGGGCATCTAGTGTTAATCCATAAAAATCTGCACTTATCTTACCTTCCACCTCTATTTTGAGATTGGTAGGAGTCGTACTTGTTCTTATTTTATATTGATGATATTTTCCGTCTGTTATCAAGCTATCTTGTTGTATCAATACTCCATCATTGTACACCGTTATTTTTATAGGAGTATTACAATTACCGTAATGCAATCCTATATTGGTAAACCTTCTAAATTTTGCATACGCTTTTGTAGATTTACCTATGGTTACCGATGCTTTTACTACTGGCAATACACTCATAGCCGTACTATCTGGCTGTTCTGTTTGGTATGCTGTAAATCGTGAAACAGAGAGGTATGCCCCATATTTTCTATGAGAAAACTTTTTTTGAGTAGGATCAAAGTAAGCATATCGTTGCCAATTCTCGCTGGGAGTTATTATTGCACTTATCTGGTTATAGACTGGTAATACAGGTAAAAAACCTGGTCCCCCGCCACCATACATAAGCTGTAGCCTATTGCGTAAATACCCAGTGATACGGTCTCCTTCTATTTGAGAGTCTCCATAATGTAAAATTCTACATGATCTTGATGCTAGTTTTGTTCTTAGCTCATTTGCAAAATCAGGGGAATTCTCAGGGTATTTGATTCGTACAAGTCGGGTAGTATCTATTTTAGAAAAATCAGGTAATTGAGTAATTTTATCTGTAACAACGGTATCGCTTTTATTGTCTGTAGTTTCTATATCAAGAGGGGTTACAATCTGAGTAACTTCTAGAACGTCTTGGCGGGTTAGAGTAGTATCTTTCTTTAATCCCAAAAAGGTAGCATATGTTGGATATTTGAGTGATACGTCTTGATAATAAAATCCATCATCTTGTGTTTGAGCATTCTCAGTTTTTCCTTGCTCACTCAAAAACATAAGTCCAAATAATCCTCCTAGTATAAATAGGATAAATAATGATATATAAATAGGTCTAATTCTCAACAATTCTTTAAAATGTTAATGTATTGTAAAAATAGGAAGTTTTTACAAACTACAAAGTATATCGGTATGATGCATTAAATTTATTTTATAACATTTTTTACTTACTTTTTTTAAAAACAGCAAGTTGATTCTATATAGGTTTTACTTTACTCAACTTTATACTGTTTATACTTATAAATCTCCTGCTATCACTACCCACCGTTCTTTTACTTGTCTATATATTCCCCACCACCCTTCTGAATTTCTTTTATAGGGAGGCACCATTACCAAATAATCTCCTTTTTCTAGAGAAAATCCATACATATCCATTTTACCATTTTTTTGAAGTATCTCATGGTAATCTGATAATCGCATCCTCTTGAAATCATATAGAGAATCTAATGGTCTTTCTTTATGCGTATACAAAGCGCTTTTAGAGTTTCTTGCCATCTTTTTTAATCTTTTCTTGTATTTTTTGAAGTTTACTTTGCCGTCTTTATTTATACCACCATGTAAATGCACAAAGTTTTTTACATCAAAATATGCTATATATCCCTTAATATCCCCTTTTCTCAGATCGTCTAATTGAGATCGTACTGCATTTGTAAGCTTATCTTGATTAGTATCCTCCTGACATAAACAGAAAAACGGAAGTATTATAAAAAAAGTTGCTTTAATATTATGTTTCATCAATACTTTTATTTTTTTATGATCTGGTTTTATACTCTATAAAAGTTAATACATCTTTTTTAATTAATAACATATCAAAAAATGGTTTTAAAATTTTAACATTTTAAGTTTATTAATAATTTCTGTAAATTTCTTTGATCACTTTTTTATACTACTAGTTATAATTCCTATAAAAAACAAATTAAAAGATAGAAGAATTCATCATTTTTTTAAATAAATTAAAAGGTTAATTTTCGTAAAAAAAACATGTGTACCGTTAACTATGAGTTAATTACTACAAAACCAAAACTCATCATTTTTTTTCATCTTAATTTAGTTGACAACTTAAAATAGTTTTAGTTTGTTTTTGTGATTGTATCGCTTTTTATAAAGCTACATAGTATGCAACCTAGGTCCGGAACTAAGAGCATGTACTATTGATCTCTCTCTAAAAATAAACTTTAACTCATAATTTTTACTAACTCTTTAAACTTACACAAACATGAAAAAGACATTTTTAAAAAGTCTGTCTAAATTATTGGTACTAGCTGTACTAGGTTTTGCCACCTTATTTACTTCTTGCGAAAAAGAAGCACCGGAAACTTTTGAACAACAAGAAACTGTTCATAAACAAACTAGAGATACGTATTTAAATATTTCTGATGAAAATCTTAGTAAAGGGTCATCATTTGCTGGGCGCCCTAATCCAGAACTAATCAGTAACCTTACTGTATTTATAGATCAGGGGGTTCCTATGGAGTGGGTTAACCCTACAGTTAGAGCTATTAGCGAATGGAATAGTGTAAATACCATAACAATGAGAAGGGTATTTTCTAGGGTACAAGCTGATATTATTGTAAATGCAAAAGCCGAAAGACCTTTCCTTAATAATTCTCCTGCGGGAGCTGATTTCCCTGATTTTGCCAACGGGCCAGCTGGGGAGTTTGTTACTATCAACCTTAATTACAATAATACAAATCCTGTTCTTACACCAAACTTACGATATTATATCATGACACATGAACTTGGCCATACTCTTGGGCTTCACCATGCAGATGCTGTTCCTCGTGGTGCTAACATTGATTTCATGAAAAATAGGGTTACGGAAGCAGATGAAAATTGGGGTGGAATATCTCAACAAAATGTTAGATCAATTAATAGAATATTATTTCCTAATTTGGGTGATCCTAGATAATATTTAAAATTTTAGACATAGTTAAATCAATGTACGCTCTCTATCTTTTTTGAATCGAGAGCGTACATTTTTTAGTTTCTGTACTTTAATTCTATTTAAAGGATACTACCAAATCATCTGCATTGACCATGGTTCCAGATTTGAGAGCGATTTTCTTAACAACTGCATCTTCATTGGCTGTAATGGTGGTTTCCATCTTCATAGCTTCAATTATAAATAGAGGTTCGTTTTTCTTTACTTCTTGTCCTGTTTTTACCAATACAGAAGACAAAGACCCTTGTAAGGGGGCTCCTATTTGTTTTGAATCTGATTTATCTACCTTGACATGTGTTACTTTCTCTACTTTGATAGAGTGGTCTTGTATTTCTACATTTCTTGTCTGTCCATTTACTTTAAAGAATATAGTTACCATACCATCCTCATGAGGTTCTCCTATAGATATCAATTCTATCAGTAATGTTTTTCCTTTATCCAATTCTATAATGATCTCTTCTCCTGGGGTCATCCCGTAGAAAAAGTTTTTGGTCGGTATATTTGTTACATCACCATATTGTAGATGGTGGTTGTATGCTCCTGTAAAAACTTTTGGATATAACTTATACGAAAGAAAATCTGTAATATCTAATGCTCTTGCCATTCCTTTTCTGAATGTTTTTACAAAATCTTCAAATTCTGTTTCAAAATCTACAGGTTCCAGATGCGCATTGGGCCTATTGGTAAAAGGTTTTTGATCTTTGAGTATTGATTTTTGTAAGCCTTTAGGAAACTCTCCTACTGGTTGTCCTAATTCTCCCTTAAATAAACTAACTACAGATTGCGGAAATGAAATAGTTTCTCCTCGTTCTTTTACATCCTCTATCGTTAGGTCATTACTTACCAGATATTGTGCCATATCCCCTACTACTTTAGAACTTGGGGTTACTTTTACAATATCACCAAAAAGTTGATTTACCTCACCATACATTTTGGTAATTTCATGAAAACGGTCTGCTAATCCTAGTCCTTGCGCTTGTGGTTTAAGATTAGAGTATTGTCCTCCTGGAATTTCATGTTGATACACCTCTCCTGTTCCAGCTTTTAATCCAGATTCAAAAACATAATAATACTCACGCACGGCCTCCCAATAATTAGAATACTCATTCAACTTTGAAATATTAATTGGGTTCTCTCGTTCATGAAATTTCATCATTTCTAGTACTGCATTAAAATTGGGTTGAGCAGTTAATCCTGATAATCCACCAATTGCTACATCTACCACATCTACTCCAGCTTCTATGGCTTTGAGATATGTTGCTGATTGTACAGAAGATGTATCATGTGTATGCAAATGAATAGGGATATTTATTTCTGTTTTTAATGCAGAAACCAACTCATAAGCGGCATAAGGTTTTAGCAATCCTGCCATATCTTTAATTCCAAGAATATGCGCTCCTGCATTTTCTATATCTTTAGCCAATTGAATATAATATTCTAGTGTATATTTGGTTCTTTTGGGATCTAGAATATCTCCTGTATAACATAATGATCCTTCTGCCAATCCTTGAGTTTTTGTACGCACATGCTCAATACAAGGGGCAATAGATTTCATCCAGTTTAAGGAATCAAAAATTCTAAACACATCGACTCCATTCTCCCAAGATTGTTCTACAAATTTTCCTATCAAATTATCTGGATACGCTTTATACCCTACCCCGTTAGATCCACGAATCAACATTTGTAGTAATAGATTAGGCATTGCTTTGCGTAGAGTGCGAAGTCGCTCCCAAGGGTTTTCTTTAAGAAAACGCAGGCAGACATCAAAGGTTGCTCCCCCCCAGACTTCCATACTAAAGATTTCAGGATGGTTCTTTGCAAATCCTTCTGCTACTTTTTGCATATCATATGTACGCATTCTTGTTGCCAACAGACTTTGGTGAGCATCTCTCATAGTAGTGTCTGTATAATGTACTTTCTTCTCATTCTTAAGCCAGGTTGCAAATTTCTCTGGACCTAATTCGGTAAGTAAATCTTTGGTTCCTTTGACATAACTTGCCGTTTCATCATATTTTGGTACAACGGGTGTTACAAAAGTTTTTTCAGGATCTATTTTTTTTACATCAGGATTCCCATTAACAATAACATTACCAAGAAAATTCGCCAGTTTGGTAGCTCGATTACGAGATTCTTTTATTGTAAATAATGATTTTGTGTTTTGAATAAAATTAACGGTTGCCTCTCCTTTTCTAAAAGTTTCGTGTTGAAGAATATTATCTAAAAATGGCATATTGGTTTTTACTCCTCGTATTCTAAACTCTGAAAGAGCTCTTCTCATTTTTCTACAAGCTCCATCTAACGTTCTGCTATTAGCAGAGATTTTTACCAGCATCGAATCAAAAAACGGAGAAATAGTTACTCCTTGATATACACTTCCTGCGTCTAATCGTATCCCGAATCCAGAAGCACTTCTATAGGTAGTGATTGTACCATAATCAGGTTTAAAATCATTTTCAGGGTCTTCTGTTGTGATTCTACACTGTAATGCAAATCCATTTATTTTTAAATTTTCTTGACTCTCTATTTTGATTTGTCGATCTGATAGTTTATACCCTCCTGCAATAAATACTTGTGCCTTGATTAGATCTATCCCCGTAACAATCTCTGTTACCGTATGTTCTACCTGCACACGTGGATTTACTTCTATAAAATAAATACTCTCGTCTTCATCTACCAAAAATTCTACAGTACCAATATTATTATAATCTACCGCTTTACAAATTTTTAATGCATACTCATATAGAGCTTGTTTAATCTTTTCTGATACTCCAAAAGAAGGAGCATATTCAATCACTTTTTGATAACGTCTTTGTACAGAGCAATCTCGTTCAAAAAGATGTACCATATTACCATGGTGATCTGCTACAATTTGTACTTCGATATGTTTTGGGTTTTCAACAAATTTCTCTAGAAACACAGTATCATCACCAAAAGCATTTAGCGCTTCTCTACGAGACTCAGGATACGCTTTTTCTAATTCTTCTTTATTTCTAATTACTCGCATACCACGACCTCCACCTCCTGAGGCGGCTTTGAGCATTACAGGATACCCGATACTCTTTGCTTCTTCTATAGCAATAGCAATGTCTGTAAGTTCTTTTTTATTACTTTGAATAATTGGTATATCATTTTCTATTGCTACTTTTTTGGCCGTTATCTTATCTCCCAACGATTGTAATACCGACACTTTAGGGCCAATAAAAATGATATCATTTTCTAAACATTTCTGTGCAAAATCCGCGTTTTCTGATAGAAACCCATATCCTGGATGAATGGCATCTACATTATTGTTTTTTGCAACTTTGATAATCTCCTCTATATTGAGGTACGGTTTTAACGGTTGGTTATTTTCGCCAATCTGGTAGGCTTCATCAGATTTGTATCTGTGTAAGGAGTATCGATCTTCATAGGTATATACTCCTACCGTTTGCAAACCAATCTCTGTACAAGCTCTAAAAATACGAATTGCGATTTCTCCCCTATTAGCCACTAATACTTTTTTGATTTGCATGATATAATATTAAATAAATTAAAACTTTTTGAACACTCGTCTCCGAAGATATTAATTCAGATAATTTATTGCAATACAACCACTTCAAAATAATTCATTTTTTCACTAATACTTAACTAATTCTATTAATCTGTTAATTAAAACACTATTATTCATCAAAATGGTAAGTTATTATTATTCTTAACTTGAGAATACTTCATCTCCAAAAAATTAGAGTTTATATCTAGTTATATAAGATTATCAAGCTTTATTCGTTATTATAAAATACAAGAGGGAATACAATCTCTAATATGATTGCTAAAAGATATTCCCAAATCATAAACCATTTGTTTAATACCCATTAAATATTTTTATTATGAAAAATAGAATTATTGTATTTGCCAGCCTACTACTATTTACCAGTGCATTTTTATCAAGTTGTAATAGTGATGATGACAAAACATCTATTCCTTCTACTCCAGTTACGACTTCAAAACAATACAAAAACATTGAAGCGGCTAATACCAAAATAAATGCTATCGTAGAAAATGTTTTTAACACAGAATCTACTATCAAACTACATGGTAACCCTGCTAACAAAATGTCAAATTGCATGACAATTACCTCAGAAATAGCAGAACAAAATCAAGTTGTTGTTATTGATTTTGGTACTAATTGTGAAGTATCTAACGGAGAAATTATATCTGGTAAGATTCGTATGAGTTTTGCTGTGGAGTTAGATACTGAAAGTAAAATAGAAATTAATTATAGTCTTGAAAATGTTATCTACAATGACATTACAGTAAGTGGTAATGCTACGACTATATTTTCTATTCAAAATGATACTACAGGTGCTACACGCTTTACAACAAATTCAGATTTCTCATTTGCTTGGGGCAATGAAATTTCTGCTACAAGCACAACTAACTTTGTTACAGAATCAGTTTTTGAAACTAATAATCCAGATACTCCCACTGATTTGATTTTTTATACAGTAACTACAGGTACTAGTGTAACAGAATTTTCTAATGGTGATCGATACGCTGCAGAAATTACAACTCCTATACGTAATGAGAGCGCTTGTCAATATACAGTAAGTGGTGTTATCGTTACTACAGAAAATACCGCTACCGTTACCTTGGATTATGGTGATGGAACTTGTGATAATATTGCTACTCAAACTGATAGCGATGGTAATCAAACAACCATAGAATTATAACAACTTTTCCTTTGTTTAAAAAAAGCGTTTTAGAGATTTTCTCTGAAGCGTTTTTTTATTGAAAATTAACAAAGGATTAGTATTCATCATTAGTACCATTGACTAATTTTGTCTCTTAACAACCCCGAGTAAATAATATATAACCTTTTTTTTAATCATTAAATATGAAAAACCGAATTATTGCCTTTGCAAGTGTACTTATAACAACCGCTTTTATGCTAAGTTGTAGTAGTGACGATGATAATACATCTACAGCTCCTGATGGAGTGATTACTGCTACAAAATATAAGGACATAAAATCAGCTAATCGTGAAATTAATGCAGTAGTACAAGGTGCTTTTAACACTCAACCTACTCCTGCTTCTAAGAGTAGCTATATCAATAAAACTACTGACTGTACTACTATTGATGGTATGGATGCTGGTACAGGAGGAAATGTTACTATAGATTTTGGTACTAATTGTAGCTTACCTGATGGAGAAACTGTATCTGGTAAAATTATTATAAGTTTTAGCATTAAAGAAGAAGCTACAGGAGTACGAATCGATATGAATTATTCATTAGAGAACTTTTCTTTTAACGGTATAACTGTTAGTGGAAATTCTGTTGCTACTATCTCTGCTAATCTAGAGAGTGATCAGTATTTTACTTCAACCTCTGACTATGTATTTACATGGGATGATGGTCTTAAAGTTACTAGTAAGGATGTTACTTCTACAGAAGTAATCTTGAATCAGGAAACTTTTGAATACCACACACTAGTTCATTTGGATACTAAAGCTGAATTTAATAATGGTGATGTGTATACTTCTAAAACTACTGCTCCATTACGAATTGAAAATGGATGTGAATATGTAGTTAGTGGTACTATTGTGACCAATGAAAATGCAGCAACCACTACATTGGACTATGGTGATGGTACTTGTGATAAGATTGCTAATCAAACAGATAGTGATGGTAACACTACAACAATAGACCTAAGCGTAGAGGAAAATTTCACTCTATAAAAAAAGCTATTCTATTTCGTCATAATTAATAGTAAAACCGTTTTTAGAAAAATTTCTAAAAACGGTTTTATCATTTCTGTATTTTATTGTAATAAGCTTTCTCTGTTACTTTTGACCATTTAGAAATATTGTTCTGAAAATTTGAATAACTCTCATACACTTCTTTAGACAGCGGATCATCTCCTATCATTTCTTGAATTGCTTCTTCTGTATAACCTCGTAAACCATCAAGAGTTTCTTTTGAAAACTCTCGAAGTTCTACCTTTTCTTCATTGATTAATTTATCTAGGTAAATACCATTTTGTTTATCAAACTCTGCCAAAACCCATACTTGCGCACGTTTTGATGCTGCCTCTAATACTGCTTGTAAATGTCTTGGCAAACCATCATATAGGTTTTTATTGACAAAAAACTCTAACTGCGAACCTGTTTCGTGCCATCCAGGTGTATAGTAATACTTTGCTATTTTATGAAACCCCATCTTATAATCGTGGTAAGGCCCAATCCATTCTGTTGCATCGATCACTCCTCTTTCTAAACTTGTATACACCTCGCTACCTGCTACAAGTACAGCTGCACCTCCTGCTTTTTCTAGCACCTTTCCTCCTATGCCTGGTAAACGCATTTTTAGCCCTTTAAAGTCTTCTATAGAATTAATCTCACGATTAAACCAGCCCCCCATCTGCACTCCTGTATTTCCTCCCATAAATGGAACAAGATTAAATTTGGCATACGTCTTTTTCCATAACTCATATCCTCCTCCAGTTTCCAACCACGAGGTAATCTGCTGACTATTCATTCCAAACGGAACTGCTGCAAAGAATTGTGCTGCTGGGGTTTTACCTGCCCAATAATACGCTGCTCCGCATCCCATTTCTATACTACCTTGCGAGACTGCATCAAAAGCTTCTAATGGAGGAACGAGCTCTCCTCCTCCATATACTTTTATTTTTATTTGTCCATTAGATAATTCATCTACCCATTCAGCATATTTTTCTGCTACTTCACCTACTACAGGAAAATTTGGTGGCCAAGTGGTAGTCATTTTCCAATAAAAAACCTTGTCAGGTTTGGCTACATCATATGTGGCTGTACTCATACTAGCTGGAGGATCCCCAAGGCAAGAAAAAAACAACGACACTGTTATTAATAAAACAGTGTATGTAAACATGGTATGTTTTTGAATATTCATAAATTCTATCTTTTGTACTAAGTAACTTGTTCTCTTTTTATTTTGAAATAAAAATAATCTCTGGAAAAAATACTACTACTCCAACAATGATTAGTTGAATGATTATAAAAGGAATAATACCTTTATAAATCTGACTGGTTTTTACGCTCTCTGGTGCAACTCCTTTGAGGTAAAATAATGCAAAACCAAACGGAGGAGTCAAAAATGATGTTTGCAGATTTAATGCTATCAAAATTCCAACCCATAACATATCCATATCAAAGGCATTAAAAACAGGAGTTACTACTGGTATAATAATGAATATGATCTCAATAAAATCAATAAAAAAACCTGCTATAAAAATGACTACCATCACTAATACCAAAAACATAAGAGGACTCAGGTTTGAGGATATAATTAATTCTTGTAAGTACGTATCACCCCCCAATGTTCTGAATACTAATGTAAATGTGGTTGCCCCCAAAAGAATAAAGAACACCATTGAGGTAAGCTTGGTCGTCTCTTGAGCTACTTGTTTTAATGTTTTAAAAGAAAACTTTTTTTGAGTGATCGTTAATAGTGTCGCTCCTATTGCTCCAATAGCAGAGGCTTCAGTAGGTGAAGCAATCCCTGTAAAAATAGAACCTAATACCAAAACAATTAATAATATTGGCAGAAATAATACTTTGAGCACTTTTACCGTAAAATCATTTCCTCTAAATGCTGCTATTTCTTCTGCAGGAATACTAGGTGCATCTTCTTTATTTATAAAAGAGGTGATCAATATATAAATAATATAGAGCCCTACTAGTAATACCCCTGGTAACAATGCTGCCGAGAATAATGCGCCAACATCAACAGATGCTGATCCTCTGGAAGAGCTATTAATGGTATCTGCTAGTAATACCAGTACAATTGATGGTGGAATAATTTGTCCTAAAGTCCCAGAAGATGCAATTACTCCAGTAGCAAGTTCTGTTTTATATCCTCTTTTGAGCATTGTAGGCAAACTTATTAATCCCATAGTTACTACAGTTGCTCCCACAATTCCTGTTGATGCTGCAAGTAATGCTCCTACCAATACTACCGAAATTGCCAATCCGCCACGTACACGACCAAACATCATAGCCATTGTTTCTAATAAACTTTGTGCAAGGCCAGATTTTTCTAACATAATTCCCATAAAAATAAATAGAGGAACTGCCATCAATACATAATTATTGACAACTCCCATGATTCGAGAAGGAAGTAAATAAAATGTAGACATCTGGAACTGTTCTGGTGCAAAAATAGAAACTCCAAAAGCAAAAATCACAGAGATTCCTCCTAAGGTAAAAGCTACAGGGTAGCCTCTGAGAATCAAAATAAATATAATTAGAAATAGTACGATTGCCAGATACTCCATTACGCTTTTTTATTGAAAATGGTTTGAAATGATTTCAACATATGTGAAATCCCTTGAAGTAACAGGAAGATAAACCCAAGGGTGATACAAAATTTGAGGACATATAATCCTGGTAATCCTCCTGGTTGAGGAGAACTTTCGCCTATCATAAAAGAAAACTGCCCATAATACCATGATGAAACGATGACTACATAACACCAAGGAACTAATAAAAAAATACCTCCAAAAAGGTCGACCCAAGCTTTGCCTTTGTCTGATAATTTGGTATAAAAAACATCTACTCGTACATGTTTTTCAAATTTGAATGTATATCCAGAGGCTAGTAAAAACAGCATTCCGAAGAGATAAATTTCTACCTCTATCATCCAGACATATGTAAATTTAAAAATATAACGAACGATCACATCCAGACCAATCATCACTGCCAAAAAAACGGCTATCCAACTAACTAATGTTCCTGTTTTTTCACCAATCCAATCTAAAAAATCAATACTTTTTTGCATCTAATGATTTGTGTTTGTAAACGTAGTATGAAGATACTAAAATTAGCTATACAAAAAATAGAAGTAGTATAAGAAAGTAGATCTTACTTAATGCTTAAACCTCAAAAAAATAAAATTAATTATCGTACAAAAACAGGCTCATTAGGCTTTGTAGTAAACTCTTCGCTAAATCCATACCCTTCATAATTAAAACCTTTTAAGTCGTCTATAGTTTCTGCTCCTGTATCAAGTATATAACGAACCATCATACCTCTGGCTTTCTTTGCATAGAAACTGATTATTTTAAGTTTATCTCCTTTCCAATCTTTAAATTGAGGAGCAATCACAGGTACTTTTAATGATTTTGTGTCTATAGCACTAAAATATTCATTGCTTGCCAAGTTTACAAATAGTTCATTCTCTTGCAATTCATCATTAAGTTGTTGAGTAATTTGCTTTTTCCAGAATTCGTACAAATTATTTTTTCGCCCTACTTTTATCTTAGTTCCCATCTCTAAACGATATGGTTGCATAAGGTCTAATGGTTTTAATATACCATATAATCCAGATAATATTCTCAACTTATCTTGTAGTACATCTAACTTATCTTCAGGAATAGTATAAGCATCTAATCCTGTATATACATCTCCATTGAATGCATAAACCGACGGTCTTGCATTACCTATTGTAAAAGGTAACTCAAAATCCTGATTACGTTGCCAGTTTAATTGTGCTAATTTATCACTTATACTCATTAGCTCAGAAAGGTTTTTTGGTGTCTTTTTTCTGAGTACCGTATTTAGCTTTTCTATTTCAGAAAGAAATACTGGTGTCGTATACTGTGTTGTTGGCAAAGCTGTTTCAAAATCTAATGATTTTGCTGGAGATATTACAATTTTCATTACAAGTGCTATTTTTGTTGTTCAAAAATACGATTGTACATCGAGAATTAAAATCCGTACCTGTATTTATTCTCTATTCGGGTATTTATAAAAGTTATTCTGACCTTATTATATATTTTTCTATCTGTGACATAAAGCTTTCTTCATCTTTGTATGCAAGCATATTCCCTTCGGGATCAAAAAATTTTGCTACTGTTCCCCATGAATGTTCTTGATAATCAACCTTGATATTTTTCCTTATAAGATTATCTGCCATGGCTTTTACATTCTCTACATTTATTCTGATACAGCTAAAATTTTTATCAAAATTTTCTTTTAACTGAAGATATTCTCTCCTGTCTTCTTTTTCTACCATAAGATAGGTTCCATAAAGATCAAAACACGTTAATTCTGTATCTTTAAACAAAATATCCAACTCTATTATTTCATTATAAAACGTAATACATTCCTCATATTTCTTTACATATAGAATTAGCCCTGTTCTTTTGAATGTCATATAAAATATTTTTATCAACACAATAAAAACATTAAGTATCACTATAACAGATAATTACAATAAACAAAAGAAATACCTTTATCAACACTCTCTATCCCAATTATCAATGATATATTTTGATACGTTATACCATTCATTTTTAAGGTATACCCATAATTAAAATGTTAATAACAACTAAAAAATTATTCTTTATTGATTTATATTTTAACTATTTTTAACACTAACAACGTATTACAACGAGGGGATAACCTTCTGACTTTCGTCACAAAAATTATGATTTTTATTATTTATTATTGGTGAATTCATTGTCTATAATCACAATTTTATTGCTACTTATTGCCTCAATGTATAATTTAAAATTTGTAATATGTTACGAACTTCGAGCAAAATTATTTTTTTATTGTTGTCAACAGTCATTCTCTTTTATTCTTGTGAGGAAGAAGAGGATTTGTTGATTACAGAACCACAAACGGATGAACGATCAGCCGCCGAAACTGTTCAGGACACCGTATACTCAGATGCTGAGTTATTAAAAGTATTAGAAGAAGAATTCGACTTCTTAGAACAAGAGAAAAAAGGGAATATCTCAGATATCTCTAGTATGGATATCGTCAAAGAGAACCCCAAAAAAGTGTATGTGCATTACCTTCCTTGGTTTCAAAGTAAAGACTTTGATGGCTATTGGGGGCAACATTGGACTATGAGTAATCAAAACCCTGATGTTCCAAAATCAAATGGTAACCTACAAATTGCTTCACATTATTATCCACTCATTGGCCCCTATTCATCTAATGATCCTGATTTGCATGAATATCATTTTTTAATGATGAAATTATCTGGAATAGATGGAGTAATTTTTGATTGGTATGGTAGTAAAGATCTACATGATTATGGATTGATCAAACAGTCTACTGAGACTTTTATTACCGCACTAGAAGATCTAGGACTTCAATTCTCTATTATGTATGAAGACAGAGTTGCTGCTCAGGTTGCAGAGCAGTCGGCTACTACGAGTATTATAGAAGCTGCACAAGATGACTTTACATACATTAATCAAAAGTATTTCCCTAGTCCACAATACATGAAACATAACAATAATAATATGTTATTTGTTTTTGGTCCTCATCATATAACAACTGAAACATCCTGGAATCAGGTATTTGATATTTTACCTACCTCTAATCGTCCTGATTTTTTGACATTATGGGCTGCTAGTAACACTGTTGGTGTAAATGCTACAGGAGAGTTTTTATGGGTAGATCAGGATCATTTACTCGCTCATGAACATTACTATAACACTCATCAGACAACAGATCAAATTATTGTTGGATCAGCGTATCCTGGTTTTAATAGTTTTTATAATGAAGGTGGATGGACTGGTGGCACCGATAGTTGGACCATCGACCTCAATAACGGTACTACTTTTATAGAAACATTGAATTATAATCATCATGAACGTTCTGATTTTATACAAATCATTACTTGGAATGATTTTGGTGAAGGCACTATGATAGAGCCTACGCAAGAGTTTGGTTTTACCTATTTACAACTCTTACAACAATATACAGGAGTACCTCATACATCAGATGATCTGCAGGTTGCTCTAGACCTATATTTGGCAAGAAAAGAGTATACTAATAATGAGCAGGCACAACGTCTCTTGGATAGAACGTATAAATATATAAAACAACTTGATATGAATCGTGCAGATAAAATTATAAAGTCTATACAAAGGTTTCTATAGTATTTCACAAAATGCCTATGATAAAAAAATACTTTTTAAAGAACAAAAAAAGCCTGTCTATCAGACAGGCTTGTGTTTTTAAAAAAGTCAAAATGTATATTATAATACTTTCACGTTTACCGCGTTCATTCCTTTTTTACCTTCTTTAAGATCAAATTCTACCTCATCACCTTCACGAATCTCGTCAATAAGCCCTGAAATGTGTACGAAGTGATCTTTATTTGATCCCTCTTCTGTAATGAATCCAAATCCTTTGGAGTCATTGAAAAATTTTACTGTTCCTTTGTTCATTATAAAATATTAAAACACGAAGGTAATACTATTTGTCCAGTATTTCCTATTTATTTCAAAATAAAGTTTTTATTCTACACTATTTAATGTTCTCTAAATACAATGATAATAAAGATATTAAGTATCTAAGTCACATACATGTAGATATTTACATATAGTAAAGATGTTAATGCATATGGGTTGATTTATCTCAACCTCTCTTTACTGCCGTAATAAGTTAAATAAATGATCAAAAAATCCATAGGATGAGATGTAAAAACACTCTTATTTCTTATAAAGATACATTACAAATCGATCGAACTTAATAATGGTAGAGTATACTATTAATTATTCAACTGATTTTTTGCATAGTTCCTCCATCGATCCACACATTGATCTATATCTTGTGGTATTGGTGTGTCAAAATGCATTTGTTTTCCAGTAACAGGGTGTTCAAACCCAAGTGTTTTTGCATGTAATGCTTGCCTTGGCAAAATTTTAAAACAATTTTCTACAAATTGTTTATATTTTGTAAAAGTAGTTCCTTTCAATATTTTTTCCCCTCCGTAACGTTCGTCATTAAACAAGGTATGTCCAATATGCTTCATATGAACTCTAATCTGATGCGTTCTTCCTGTCTCTAATCTACAAGAGACCAATGTTACATATCCTAGACGTTCTATAACTTTATAATGCGTTACTGCAGGTTTTCCTTTATCTGCTTCTTCTCCTTCAAAAACAGTATTCTGTAACCTATTCTTAGGGTGACGACCAATATTGCCTTCAATAATACCTTGATCTTCTTCTAGATTCCCCCATACTATTGCTACATACTCTCGTTGACTGGTCTTATCAAAAAACTGTTTCGCCAGATGAGTCATCGCTTCTTCTGTCTTTGCAACCACCAATAAGCCACTAGTATCCTTATCAATACGATGTACCAACCCAGGCCGATCACTACTATTATTGGGCAGATTATCAAAATGATAAATCAAAGCATTGATCAATGTGCCAGAATAATTACCATGACCAGGATGTACCACCATTCCTGCGGGTTTATTTACCACCAAAAGTGCATCATCTTCGTATACAATATCCAAAGGGATATTTTCTGGAGTAAGCAAGTTTTCATAAGGTGGGTGAGAAAACAAAACTCTCACAATATCATGAGGTTTGACTTTATGGTTAGATTTTACAGCAACGTCATTTACAAATACACTGCCATCTTTTGCGGCTTGTTGTATTTTGTTACGAGTTGCATTCTCAACAAAATTCATCAAAAACTTATCCACCCGTAAAGGTACTTGACCTGCTCCCGCTACAAAACGGTGATGCTCATAAAGATCATCTTCATTAGTCCCAAAATCTCCTGTATCTATATTTTCTTCCAAAATCAGTTAGAAAGGTTTATTGATGTCCCTCCATCACCCAATACAAGGTCTATGACAGAGGTCTTCATTAATTTTGTTCCAGATTTTAATCGTTTGCCTTTATGCCTTAATTCTAATACCATGTCTTTGGCAATATTAGGCTTGTAGGTTACGGTTCCTATTTTGAACCCAAGAGCGATCAATTTTGGTTCTACTTGTCTTCTTGTTTTTTGTACCATATTAGGTACTTCTATCTTGCGGTAACCAGAAGGGTTTAAGGTTACATATATTTTTCGGTTTTTCTTAACCTCACTACCCGCTTTAGGGTTTTGTTCTATCACTGAATATCTAGGAAAATCAGGATTAAAACTAGCCGAATCCTGAACTTCATACTTCAACTCTTTCTCTTCAAGCATTATAGCTATATCATCCAGACTCTTTTTACTTAGACTAGGTACAACAATACGTTGGTGGTGATTGGTTGTACTCTCTAACCATTGTAGTGTTACATATGCCAAAATTGCAAGCATTGCAACTGCTATAACTAATTGTATTAAGAATATTTTACTACAAATAAACTTGATAAGACCTCTGAAGAAATTCATAAACACATATAAAATTTGGACAAATATATAAAAACGGAAAGTTTTACGCTTTTCTTATTAGATAAATGATATTTTTGTTTTCAAAAGTTATACATTTTATGAAGAAAAACATTGCCATTTTAGTAGGGGGATACTCTAGTGAGTTTGAAATTTCTATCCAAAGCGGAAATGTAGTCTACAAATACCTTGACAAAGATTTGTATAGCCCGTTTCGCATTCATATCACAAAAAATGACTGGTATTATGTAGATGATCTTGATCAGAAACATAGTATTGATAAAAATGATTTTTCTTTAACATTAGAAGGCAACAAAATTATTTTTGATGCTGCTTTTAATACGGTGCATGGTACTCCTGGAGAAGATGGACTACTGCAAGCTTACTTTGATTTGATAAATATCCCACAAACAACTTGTGATTTTTATCAAGCAGCACTCACTTTTAACAAGCGTGACTGCATTAGTACGTTACAACCTTATGGCATACCTACTGCTACCAATTATTTTTTAAACAAGGGAGATACCATAGATTCTAAAGCTATTATAGATACTGTAGGATTACCTTGTTTTGTAAAAGCTAATAAAGCTGGTAGTAGTTATGGGGTATCCAAAGTACATACAGAGGATCAATTACTTCCTGCTATTGAGAATGCATATCAGGAAGATGATGAAATTATTATAGAGTCCTTTTTAAGCGGAACCGAAGTTTCTGTTGGAGTGATCCAGTATCAAGGAAAAGATATTGTTCTCCCTATCACTGAAATTGTTTCTGAAAATGATTTTTTTGATTATAATGCCAAATATCTTGGACAATCACAAGAAATTACTCCTGCTCGTCTATCTGATAAGGATACCAAAAAGGTGCAAGATCTTGCATTGCAAGTATATCAAATATTAAAAATGAAAGGTTTTTCTAGAAGTGAGTATATTTTTCATAATGGGGAACCTCATTTTATAGAAATGAATACTACTCCTGGACTTAGTGAAGCTAGTATCTTACCTCAACAAGCAAATAAAGCAGGAATTAGTCTAAAAGAATTATTCTCTAATAGTATTGAGTCTTGTATTAAAAAATAAACTGCTTATCTGTATTAGAAAAGATTGTGATAAAAATAGTAATTTGCAAATTCATTTATATTTGTATAATACGAATAAACGATTTTATTGATGAGAAGAGCTGTTTTTCCTGGATCATTTGATCCCATTACATTAGGACATTATGATATTATAGAAAGAGGACTTACCTTATTTGATGAAATCATTCTGGCTATAGGAGTAAATGCTGAAAAGAAATATATGTTTTCTCTTGAGCAACGCAAACAGTTTATAGAGGAAGCTTTTATAAACGAACCAAAAATAAAAGTGATGACCTATCAGGGGTTAACTGTTGATTTTTGTAAAAAACAAAATGCTCAGTTTATATTACGTGGTCTGCGTAACCCTGGAGATTTTGAGTTTGAAAAAGCTATTGCCCATACCAATAGAAAAATGTCTGAAATTGAAACCGTATTTTTATTAACCTCTTCTGGTAAGAGCTATATATCTTCCTCTATTGTAAGGGATGTGATTCGTAATGGAGGGGATGTTTCTGGACTTGTTCCTGATACAGTTCGTGTAAAATAAAAGATCCTAGAAAATAATATCGTATTACTAAAATAAATCCCTCACCTGATATCACTATCAAATGAGAGATTTATAAAATATAGTATCCTATTTATTAATTACAGGTACCTATAGTTTTCCACCAGTGTTCTCCACTACCTGGAGTTACCCATAATGGCCCTGTTTGAGCTTCGTATAATGTTCCTTGATATACTGCCTTATCTCCTCTATTATAGATTTGAGGGTAAGGTTTCCACGCTGCAACACCATTACAACCACCACCAGTACCACCTTCTACAGTAATCCTTACTCTAGATGATGTTGTTGATTTACCTTTATTATCTGTAGCTACTGCAGTTAGATTATGAGTTCCAGAGGTAGAATTATTCCAGTTATATGAGTATGGGCTACTTCTATCCTCTCCAAGTTTTGTTGACCCTCTATAAAACTCTACTTTGGTCACACTACCATCACTATCTGAAGCAGAGGCTCTGATTGATACTGTAGCTCCTTGTGCAAATGTTGCTCCGTTAGAAGGTGAAGTAATCGATACAGTAGGTGCTTGATTACCACCGCCGCCACCGTCGCCATACATTGCTCTAATACCTGTAAGATCTCCTTGAGAAAGCGCGCTTCTGTTTGTTGTATAAGATGACCCATCTTTTTTAACAATTGTTGGCTGACCATTTGTAGAAAATGCTCTTGAACTATACATCATAATAGATCCAAAATCTAATGTTGGAGTATACTCATCTCCATCTCTACCTCGTTGTACATAGGTCTGAAAATTATGTTCCATTCCTGATCTTATATTCTGAAAATTGATCGTTATATACTGATCTCTGTCTTTTCTACTTTGTTCATGCCATAACCCAACAGCATGTCCAATCTCATGAATAGTAGATCCTGTAGAGCATCCACCAGCAAGATTAATAGTTTGTCTTCTTCCAGTACGCCCTACCTGAGATGAACAACCACTACCTACTTGAAAATAAATATACGCAGATTGATTTGTTCTTCTTACAAATTTAAGACTCGTATTTGCCTCCCAATGTGCGATAGCTGTAGTTACTCTAGTTTGATTAGGCAGACTACTCTGTATCTCATAATATACAATGTTATTTGGCCACCTACCAGAGGTTCGCCCTACACTTTTGGCTTGAGGAGAATCATCTGGATATACAATCATATCTCCTTCTAAAATATAATCATCACCTATTTTCTCTACCTCTACAGATTGCCCATGTAATTGAATGGTAACAATCTCTCCTTTTTGGTTTGGATATGCCATTTCTGTTGACATGCCTTTTACTGTTTCTGCCTGGTTAGATGGTGTGGCTTCAAAAGCTTCTTGCTCACACGAATTAAACATCAAGCACGCTGCAAGGGTAGTTACTCCTAGTGCAGTACTTCTTAATAAATTGTTCATAATAATATAAGTTATTGTTAATATGATCTGTAAACTGCTAAATCATAAAATATATTGTTATGCACTCCTTATACCCCTTGTCCATATTTACGCTAAACAACTAACTAACAGTTGTTTTTACTAAGCTTACACTAAAAAAGAGCTTTTGAAAAAAAAAATCAAAAAAATAGCCACACGCTACTTTTTCTTAATTTTTTTATGCTTTTTTTAATAAATCACGGTAATTCTGTTTTTCTACTGACATACCTTTGTCACTCTTCGATATTACTTTTACTTTACTATTAATTCATTATTATAACATCATGATTAAAACAAATTTAGAGCCTTTTTGGGTTCTCGGGATTTCTGTACGTACTACCAAAAAAGACAATCAATTCACAAAAGATATTCCTGCTTTATGGGACACCTTTTTTTCTGAAGGTATACTACATAAAATTCCCCATAAACTAGAAGACTCAATCTATGCTGTATACACAGATTATAAAAGTGATCACACTGAAGAATACACAATGATATTGGGATGCAAAGTAAAAAATATAACAGCTATCCCAGAAGGGATGAAAAGTGTAGAAGTTGAAAAAAGTACATATACGCGATTTACAGCTAAAGGAGATATAAACAAAGGGGTAATCTATGATAAATGGGTTTCTATCTGGGATACCGATCTTGATAGAACTTATACTACCGATTTTGAACTTTATGGTGAAGAGGCTCAAAACCCTAGTGATGCAGAGGTAGATATCTTTGTAGCTATCTCATAAAAACAAGATTTGCAAATAAACCACCTCAAGGCAAGTCCAAGAAGTATTTGTTTGAAACACTCTTTAATTTTGAAACAGCCACAGAGTATTAAAACCACACTTAGTGAATAAATTATTAAAACAATATATTTTCATAAACTAAGTCTGATTTTTATATAAACACATCTTTTTTAAAAAAGATGTGTTTATATAAAAACTCCTTATCTAGTCAAGATTTCTTGAATCGAATTTTAAGTTTATTAATTTCTTCTGGATTAATATTCACAAACACTTTATTACTCTTTTTTTCTAAAAAAGAAACCTCTTCTTCTGTCACCGTAGTAATTTTATCAATTTCTATTTCTTTGGGATATGTTATTGTAAATGTTATCTCAGAATTTGTATTGGTACTCTTATCATAGATGACTGAAAGGTATAGTGCCGTATCTTCCTGGTATATATCAAAACGAGTATGTTTACTTGTTTCTATGTATTTAATAACTTCTGAAGGAGGAGATACCCATAATTCTCCTTGATTCTGTAATTCTTGTAACACCTCTATATGATTAGTATAATCAGGGATAGATATTGTACCCCAAGAACCATCTGCAACACCATGCACTTCTCTGATTGCCCATAATCCTTCTTGCACAGCCATATTAGCTACTTTATTAAGGTTTTCTATTGGTGTATTTGGGCCATGCGCATAAAATTTTAGTCCAAAATAAGGTGTATTGGTATCATTTAAAAAATCTGAACTTACTCCCTGAGTATATGCTCCTGATCTAGCTCCTAAATATTTTTTGGCAGCCAGATAGGTTAACATTTCTGTAGTATATAAATCAAAGGGAAAAGCAAAAAACAATGGTGTTACCCCTGTATTGTCGAAAATAAGCTGATGGCTTACATCTATTTCAACATCAAAATCATCAACTCCCCATATTTTTGTAGGACACCAACTCACATCAAGCCCACAATAATGATTATGTGTATGATTTATAGGTTCATGCCCATTATCAATTAATTTATTAGCAATTCCCCATTCTGTTTGATCTACCTCACTAGTTATAATAGCAAAGCCAAATTTTATATCATGATCTGTAGCAATACTATCTGCATAATTTGCTATACCATTGGCATTAGGTATCCCAAAATCATCGTGTATTAACGAATACACACCTTTACTATCATTTTTCCATTTTGACACTTCTATAGTAACATCTTTAATCTGTTCTAATACAATGGTATCATCCCCAATATCACAAGCTATAGAAAGTACCAATACTAGCATCAATAAACTGATATACATATTTCTTTTCATAATTTAAGTGGTTAGGTTATATATAATAACAATATAATCAATACACTCACAACGGTCTCATAACAGACTCATAAACAGAGGTTAAAAAACTCTTATGTCATACCTTTTAGTATCTCTTGATCTATCTTTTTATTTTACAGTTTATTTTCTCTTTTAAATTTGATATTTTAGACAAATACTAAATTCATTTGCCTATGCAAATTCATGAAACTGCATTTATTGTATCAACATACAGATCATATCATGAAGATATAAGTAAGGATATCTATGCCAAATTATGGAACAATTCCAAAACAGAATTATTGATCCCTACTATTCTAACATCTATCTCTAAGGATGAGGCAATATTACATAGTCTGAGAAATCGTTTTTTCTACGAACGAATGAACTCATTTTTCACCAAACACAATGGTGGAACATTTATCAATTTTGGAGCTGGTTTTAGTATGTACCAATTTCAGATGAACACCTCTGTATCTACTATAGAAATTGATAAACAAGATATTGTTGATTATAAAAAAGAACATGTTGACCGTTGGATCACAGAAGGTAAATTACCGCATCGAGAAATTACTTATACTGCTCTTGATTTTAATACAAAAACAGCAAAAGAAATCATCACAATACTACAACCTCTGATCAAAAAAAAACCTGTTTTTATTCTTGTTGAAGGTGTCTTTTTCTTTTTAGACACTTCTACTACAAATAAGCTATTTAATGTTTTTAATGAATTACAAGAGTCTGACGATATGGTTGGAAGTGTGTCTTATCTTCCTGAGGTAGAAAATACTGCCGTATACCACCGATTATTACATTATTTTGATAGTCATAACGATACCAATGATACATTTAGACATCAAACAATACCTAATCAATACTATCACACTATAGATGGGTATTCTCTAGAGGAACATAAAGATGAATTTGAATTGTCAAAAATATACGCCTTAGGTCATCATATTACGGATAAGTCTCAAATTCTCAATGAGAATATGTACCTTCTAAAAAAAGAAAATAAAACCTAAAAACTGACGCTTTTTTGAGAAAACCAGCCATTATAATTTTATTTTTTTACCATTTTACTATCTAAAAATAAAATATACTCACTTAACTGTATGAATTTTCTTTCTCTCTAATTCCCTCCAAATCTTACTTTTAACAGTTTTATTATGCATTTTAACATAATCTTACAACCACTACTGTAAGCATAATCCTATAACACTGCAAATCAAATAAATACATTTATTTTTGTGTCATTTCCAGCACTTCAAACAATAATTTCTTGTTAACTTTACCTAAATTAAATGTTAATTTTTTACAAACTAATCAAAATCACTTATTATGAAAAAAATCTACACTTTGAGGTATTTTTTTATGGCTTTTTTATTAATTCTTACATCTTGTAGTAAAGATGAAAATGAAGCTATTGTTGAATCTGAAAAAACTATTATTGAACCTGATTTTATTAAAAATGACGGTACAGAGGGTTTAAAAGAAGAAGTATTACAGGAAGAAGAGGCTCCTACACCAACTGAAGTTAATGCAAAAAGTTATAGACATTATAATTATACATTGCTTAAACCTTCTGATCTCACACAAACAGATGTAGATTCTATTGCCTGTGGTAACATTACAAAAATGCCATTATTAGTTGGATCTCGTAAGCAAAAGGTAGGACATGTTACTGTATCTAATGATGGAGAGAACTTATACTTGACTTTTAAGGCAAAAAGACGGAATCTTATGAAAAAGGTATATCTCTATATTGGTGCAAAAGACAATATTCCTTTCTATTCTAATGGGTTTCCTAATTTACGAAAATTTAACTATAAGGCATTTCCTTATTATTATGGGGGCACAAAAGAAGCAACATATATTATTCCTTTATCTTCTATAGATTTAGATTGTTTTGAAATCGTTGCTTATGCCAAAATATATAATAAGGACAGTAGATGTTTTTACACTTCATTTGCTTATGATCAAGAACGAACTCAACAATACAATTATTACTACGGCTGTATTCATTATGGAACTTGGGTGCGGTCTTTTGAATATTGCAAACAACAATGTCAGGATCCATGTATTCAGGCATACGGATACCATGAAGAGTGTGGATTATGCGAGAATGATGTTTTTAATACTTTCTTTGCTTATACTTTTCTAGATAATCGAGGTACAGCAGGAGTTAATGTAGAAATACTTATCAACCCTAATGGTTGTGATATTACCAATAGTCAGGAAGTAGGACACTTAAATATTTCATCAATCAGTGAATCTAAATTAAGAATAGAATATCAACTCAATTCTGGTTATGAAATGTGTGAGTTAAATTTCAATTATGGAATTTCAAGATTTGATACTCCAAACAATTATTCTCAACAGTTTAGTATGCCTACTACATCTCATGCTTTTGAAATTGAAAAACTTACAGGAGCAAACATTTATGTAGACAGTAAAGCATTGGTTACACCAGCAAATTAAAAAGATAAAATAAAACTTATAAAAACTAAAAAGCTGGATTGCTATAGCAATCCAGCTTTTTATATAAATACAATTATGTTTATTTCAATGCTTTTGCCATCACATGATACCTTGGATCATCAATATCATGCTCTATTACACTAGCTAATTTTGGCGAGGCTTTGATCATTAATGCTTGACACTCATCGCTAAGGTGTTTTATCTTAATTTTTTTTCCAGCATCTTGATATTTTCCTACCAAAGCAAATATTGCTTCTAATGCAGAATGATCAGATACTCGGGATTCCATAAAATCAATTTCAACAAATTCAGGGTCATTTTTAACATCAAACTTGTTATTAAAATCTTGTATGGATCCAAAAAACAATGGACCCCAGATTTCATATACCTTGGTACCGTCTTCTTTTATGTGTTTACGAGCACGAATTCGTTTTGCATTTTCCCAAGCAAAAACCAATGCCGAAATTATAACTCCTACAAAAACAGCAATTGCCAAATCATAAATAACCGTTACTGCAGAAACAATAATCAATACAGCCGCATCTGCCTTAGGTATTTTTCTAAGGATACGAAAACTAGACCATGCAAATGTTTCTATAACCATCATAACCATTACTCCTACCAATGCAGCAATAGGAACTTGCTCTATATATTGATCTGCAAACAATAAAAATGTTAGTAATGTCAATGCCATCATTACACCAGATAACCTCCCTCTACCGCCTGCATTAATATTTATTACAGTTTGTCCTATCATACCACATCCTCCTGTACCTCCAAACAATCCACTCAAAATATTTCCAGCTCCCTGAGCTACACATTCACGATTACCATTACCTCTAGTTTCTGTAAGTTCATCTACCAAATTCATAGTCATCAGTGATTCAATTAACCCCACTGAGGCCGCCAAAAAAGCGTATGGCAAAATAAAAGTAAGTGTATCTACCGTAAAAGGCATATACTGCCAAAATTCCATGTTTGGTGTTGGGAACTCACCAGATAATCCAGCTCCCCCACCTTCTCTAATATAAGACCCAACAGTACTCACCTTGAATTTACCCAAAATAACAACAGTTGATGTTACTAATATTGCGGTTAATGCAGCGGGTATTTTGGTTGTTATTTTTGGTAATAACCAAACGATCCCCATCGTGAGTAAAACAAAACCGACTGTGGTATACAACTCAGTCCCTTCCATAGGTATATTTATATATTTTTTTACTCCGTCAATACCTATTTCTAATTTTTTATGAGAAAACATTTTTACCTGTGCGATAAAAATCACAATAGCAAGACCATTTACAAATCCCATCATAACAGAATGTGGTATCAAACGTACAAAACGTCCTAACTTTAATACTCCAGCTCCTACTTGTATAATCCCCATTAGTATTACTGTTCCTAACAGATAATAATACCCCATGTTTTCTACAGGAACATCAAAAGCCATTCCTTTAGCATGTCCTTCTGATATCATATGTACAAAAATAACTGCTACTGCACCTGCTGCCCCAGATATTAGTCCTGGTCTACCTCCAAAAATTGCTGTTATCAATCCTATAATAAAGGCTCCTGATAATGCCACCAAAGGGTCTATCTGAGCTACAAAGGCAAAAGCCACTACTTCTGGTATCATAGCCAATGACACCGTAATTCCAGCCAATACATCATCTTTAGCATTCGGAATAATTTTTCTTACAAACTCAGTCATAATTGTGATATTTGAGGGTGCAAAAGTACAGTTATTTTATGGGTTGGCAAGTAAAATCAATTTCTTATGCCGTATATCACAAAATTGTACTAAATGATTCTAGAGAATTTTAAAACTTGAAAACTTTAGTATATTTAACTTTTTTATATACTATTCTGATGCAAAAAGTCCTTCTATTTTTCAGCTTTCTAAGTATTATCTCCTGTAATACTTCTGATACAGAAAAATCTCAAAAAATTGACTTCACCACATTATTTGAAACAAGTAAAGGTACAGAAACCCCTACATACAATGAGGTAATCTCCTATTACAAACAACTATCTGATACATACCCTACTATCCATATTCAAGAAATAGGGACAACAGATAGTGGCTACCCTTTACATATCGTTACCCTAAACCCTGAGGCTATATTTGATTTTGAGACGATAAGAAAATCTAAACGTATTCTTTTTATTAATAATGGAATTCACCCTGGAGAGAGTGATGGTATTGATGCAACTATGTTATTATATAGAGATATCGCCCAAGGTAAAATCAAACCTCCCTCTGCTACCGTTCTGGTTACCATCCCTATATACAATATAGGAGGGGCATTGAATAGAAATTCTGGTACACGAACTAATCAAAATGGTCCAAAAGAATACGGTTTTAGAGGTAATTCTCGCAATTATGACTTAAATCGTGACTTTATAAAAAGTGACACAAAGAATGCTCTATCCTTTGCTAAAATCTTTCATTTTGTACAACCTGATGTATTTATTGATAATCATGTTAGTAATGGCGCTGATTACCAATACACCTTAACTCATCTATTTACACAACATAATAAACTTGGTGGTGAACTAGGTAGTTATTTACATAAAGAAATGCACCCACAACTAGAAACTTTGCTCAAAGCAAAAGAATGGGATATCACTCCTTATGTAAATGTATGGGGAACTACTCCTGAAAAAGGGTGGACTCAATTTATGGATTCTCCCAGATATTCTACAGGATACACAACATTATGGAACACACTGGGGATGATGATTGAAACTCATATGTTAAAACCCTACAAACAAAGAGTTGAAGGTACCTATGAAATCATAAAATCAATGATTGATATTATAGAAAAAGATGGTGAAAAAATACGATTACTGCGAAATGAAAAATTCGCTAAACAACCTACACATAAAAAATATCCTATACACTGGAAAGTAGACACTACACAAGTTACAAAATTTGATTTCAAAGGGTATGAAGGAGAATTTATAGACAGTAAGATAACCAAAGCAAAACGCTTGAAATACGATCAAAACAAACCTTATAATAAAAGGGTTGTTTATAAAAATTATTTTATCCCTACGACAGAAGTCACTATCCCAAAATCCTATGTTATTCCTCAAGGTTGGTGGAATGTCATTCAATTATTAGAAGCAAACAAAGTGATTTTTGATGTCCTAAAAAAGGATACTATCATTACTGCAGAGGTATATCATATAAAAGAGTACACAACAAGAAAAACACCTTATGAGGGGCATTATTTGCATAATCAGGTATCTGTGAGTTCAAATACTGAAAAGGTTTCTTTGACAAAAGGAGATATTATAGTTGATACTGATCAAAAAGCATTTAGATATCTTATAGAAACTCTAGAACCCCAAGCTCCGGATTCTTTTTTTGCATGGAACTTTTTTGATACAATCTTACAACAAAAAGAAGGGTTTTCTCCTTATGTCTGGGAGGATAAAGCAACTGATTTATTAAAAAACAACACAGAACTACAAATTAGGTTTGAGCATAAGAAAAAAGACACTGCTTTTGCCAATAACTGGTATGCTCAGCTTGCTTGGTTACATAAACAATCTAAGAACTATGAGAAAGCCCATATGAGATATCCCATCTATCGAATTCTAAAATAATCGTTTGTCATAAATTACTTTTCCTGTCCAAATTTATCCGCCAAGAGCTCCCATAGGTCAGTATCTCCATGATCATATCCTAAAGCCCATATACCTACTCCTGATAGTTTTTTTTCTTTGATCCAATCATATTTTAAAGATAATGACAAACTATCATCAAACCAAAGTTGTTTTATCACTCCCTTTTCTTTATATATACCATATCGTGTAGAGCTTACAGTATCAAAACTTATTTTATACTTTTTTGTATCCAGCAATTCTTGAGTTGTACTATACATATCATGAGAAATAAATTTTTTGGCTTTACTAGGTACAGAAGTACCTTCGGTTATCCATGCATCTCCATAATAAGGCAATCCAACAATAAGCTTACTTGGGCTTATTCCTTCTTTAAGGTAATAATCTACCGAGGATTCTATACTGTGCTCCCCCCATATTGAACTACTTCTCAACGGAGATACTGGCCCTGCATGTTTACTAAATGCTCCATAATAATCATACGCCATAAGGGTATAAAAATCTATCGAAGTATCAATAGCTTTTATATCAAATATATTATGATAATCTACTGCATATAATGCTAATGAAACCATATACTTAGGGTTTTCCTTATGTAGATGATTTGACAACTTGACTACAAAATCACTAAACTCCTTTTTATATTTAGACGACACACCTTCAAAATCAATATTGATTCCATCTGCTTTTCTTAGCGCCAATAATATTGCTAAACTATCTGCTAATGTATTTTGAGCTTTTTGATTTTTTAAAAAGATGGCATTTTTTTTCTCCCCAAAACTAGATACAGTAAGAAACACTTTGCATTTATTAACCTTTGCACTATCAACCAAAGCGGTCGTTTTCCATTGATGAATATTATCGTATCCTCCCGTTTGCTCATTAACCATGTACGAAAAATATGAAATCCCCCATAACAAAGAAAAGTCGTAACTCTTATATGCTGATCCTTTTGAGAAAACATGCCACCCAAATGTTCTATAATCTTTATGAACAGCATATCGAGTTACAGATTTGGTATGCTGAGTAAGGTGGTTCAGGCTATCCCACTGCTCTTCTGTAGTAAAATCATATTCTTTAAATTGTTTGTAATGTGAATGATTTGGGCCTATATAAGTGCCAGAAGAGTTATAATACTTTAACACATCTTTTTCTTCACCTTCTTTTCTATTACAAGCAATTGTAAAAAAAAGAGTCACTAAAAGAATAACAAATATCTTAACTTTCATTTTTTTAGCATATCAAATTGATAACACAATTTTCACCAGAGTTCATAGAGTTTCTTGATAAAGAAAAGAGAGGCTTCACCTCCTCTTTTCTTTATCAAGTGAACTGTTTTTTTGATCGTATATAATTTCTTGTATTACAACACAGGGATACGTAAGGTCTGTCCTGGATAAATCTTATCAGGATGTTCTAGCATTGGAGTATTCGCTTCAAAAATCACATTGTACTTCATAGCATCCCCATATACTTCTTTAGAAATTTTAGAAAGCGTATCTCCACTTTTCACCACATGAAAAGTAGCTTCTGGTTCTGGGTTGGTTACCGTAATATTATCCTCTACACATCCAACACAATCTATATTACCCATTGCCAAAATGATTTTTTCTCTATCTGCATTGGTGACAGTCTGCCCTGATACCGTTACCATCTCTGAAACAGAAACATCAAGACCTGACACAGGTATGCCTAAACGATCTATTTCTGCTTTTAATAATTCTGTTTTAGTTTTTGGTGTGACAACTACTTCTTCTTTGACTGTTTCATCTTTACTGCCAAATATTTTTTTTCCAGCTCCTTTAATAAATGAAAATAAACCCATAATATTAGTTTGTTTTAGTTAGTAATTCATAAAATTGCTTATCTCCTTATTATTTGGACACAAGTATATTTTTATAAATTTAATAAAATAACGCTATGATAAATAATCATGCGAAAACAATAATTTAATATTAGCATAAGAATCCTGTAGAGCTTTCTTAGCTTTTTTAGTGTTTTTCCATTTTACTTTTGTAATCCCTTCTTCTTTTTGCGGTACTAATTCTCCTTCATAATCTGTTTTCATTTCAAACCAATACGTTACTTTTAATCGAAACTCCCCGTTTCTTTTAAAAACATGAAAACTTCGGTATAAAAACTTGGTAATCTCTAACCCCATCACTCCTGTTTCTTCTTCTACCTCACGTATTGCAGCTGTCTCCGTATCTTCTTTCTTCTCTACCTTTCCTTTAGGTAAATCCCATTTCCCGTTACGTTTGATGAATAGGATTTCTTTTTGAGCATTATACACTTTGCCCCCACCTGCTACAACCACAGGAAGTTTGGTATAAAGATGTTCTATCAACCTATCTTCCTTCTTATGATACAGATGATATCTTGCTTCTTCATGCATTGCTTCTTTATTCAAGATATCTCTTATAATTGTAGAAAAATCTGCTTCTTTAATAGGAATCGTTTGATAATCCTCTATAGACTTTTTTGTAGATAGAATAATAGGAGTATTATTCACAAAAACTTTATACATTTGCAACTATGATTTTTGATAAAGATACAGCAAAAAAAACTGCTGAAACACTACTGCAAATTAATGCAATTAAATTAAATCCGCAAGAACCTTTTACTTGGGCATCTGGATGGAAATCCCCTATTTATTGTGATAATCGAATTACACTTTCTTATCCAGAGATACGAAGCTACCTAAGTAAGCATCTTGCTAGTTTTATAGAAAAAGAGTATGGTAAGCCTGATGTAATTGCAGGAGTAGCTACTGGTGCTATTGGTATTGGAATGCTTGTTGCTGAACAACTTGACCTACCATTTATCTATGTACGTCCTGAAGCCAAGAAACATGGCAGAAAGAATCAAATTGAAGGTATTGTTCCTACTGGCAAAAATGTAGTTGTCGTAGAAGATCTAATAAGTACAGGGAAGAGTAGTCTCAACGCTGTAGCTGCCCTAAAAGAAGTAAATGCGCATGTAAAAGGAATGGTAGCTATATTTAATTATGGTTTTGATATAGCAGTACAAAATTTTAAAGACGCGGCATTATCTTTGCACACTCTAAGCAATTATGAAAACCTTTTGGAGCAAGCTCTAGACACAGACTATATTACAAAAGAACAAGAACAAACATTACAAAGCTGGAGAATAAATCCTGCCGAGTGGAACATCTAATAACTTAAACAACATCATGAACTTAGAAAGCCCTACTGTAATTGTAAACAAAACAGCAAAAGAGGTGTTTGATTTTTTAACCAAGGTTGAGAATTTTGAACAACTTATGCCAGAAAGCAAACAAAAATTTGAAAAAATAAATGATTCAAGGTTCCTTTTTCAACTAAAAGGAATGCCTGAATTAGTCCTAGATCAAAAAAGCAATACTAGCCCTAGTCAGGTAGTATTAGGGGCTGCAAGCGACAAACTCCCTTTTACATTAACTGCTGATATTACTGATACCGAAGAAGGAAAAAGTACAACAAAACTTACTTTTGAAGGTAAATTCAACACGATGATGTCAATGATGATCAAAAACCCAATTCAGAATTTTATCAACACACTAAGCGAAAATATAAGTAAGCTATAACTAATATAATAGCTTAACCTCTTTTAGATCAAAATCTGAAATAATATCGTCTTCAATTAAAACCTGTAATTTACCTTCGTTAGTTACAGATTTGATAATTCCAACAAAAGACTCTCCCTTTGCGTTCATAAATGCAGAGGGTTTATTTTTTCTAAAAAGGACCTCTTCATACTCCTTTTTAATACTATGGTAATTAGAAGCTACTAATTCTAAAAAGCGTTTTTGTAACCTTTGTAGTAATGAATTCAATACTTCTTCTACTTCTAGATTATACCCTAAAATCTGTTTTAAAGAGCCAGCTTGAGGAAGATTATCAAAGTTTATTTGATTTACATTAATCCCTACACCGATAACAGCACCAATCATACTGCCATTCTTAACCACATTTTCTATCAAAATACCACATAACTTCTGGCGATCTGACAGAATGTCGTTAGGCCATTTTATAGATAATTTAGTAATCATCATACTTCTTAATGTATCATAAACAGCTAAAGATGTAACCATAGAAATAAAAAACTGATCTACTAGCGGTACTCCTTGAATTGGTATAAACACACTACATGTAAGGTTTTCTCCTGGGTTACTTTGCCAGACTGTACCCATTTGTCCTTTTCCAGCAAGTTGTTCTCTTGCCAAAACACAAATCGGATCTACTTGTTTTTTTTTACGAATTAATTCCCTTAGGAAAATATTTGTGGAGTCAATGGCATCAACTTTGATTATATGCATGTATAAGGTGTAAAAGTTTTATAAATGTCCGACTAATACAGACATTAAAATCATAAAAAGTAATAACTTTACGCAAATTAAAAAAATGCATGACTAAAAAAGAAATCGGCAACGATCAATTAATTACCCAAATATTAAAAGGTATTGAAGAAGTAAAAGGAAATGATATCACTATCTTAGATCTTAGAGATATCGAAAACACCGTATGTAGTTACTTTGTAATCTGTAACGGAACTTCTAATACTCAAGTAAATGCAATTGTAAGTTCTATCCAAAAAACAGTAAGTAAAGAGTTAAAAGACAAGCCTTGGCATGTAGAGGGTAGCGAAAATGCAGAATGGGTACTAATTGATTACGTTCACGTCGTTGTACATGTTTTTCAAAAACATATCAGAGAATTCTACGATATAGAAGGACTCTGGGGGGATGCAAAGACTACAGCTATTGAAACAAATTATTAAAAGAAAACCGTAAATGGCCAAAGAAAATAAAAAAACAGAACCGAATAAAAAGCCAAAATTTAGCGCCTATTGGATTTATGCGATCATTATTGTTGGTTTTTTAGTACTAAATTTTATGGGAGGAAGTGGATTAGGATCTGCCCCTACTACCTCTCCTTCTGAGTTTCAGGATTTTCTGAGCAATGGAGAAGTTGAAAAAGTAGTGATTATTAATCGCCGTAAAGCAAAAGTCTTTCTTACTCCAGAAGCCAAATCATTAGAAAAACACCAAAAGAAACAAAACAAATCACTGTTACCAGCAAGTCCTAGTGATCCTGATTATCAGTTTGAATTTGGTGATTTACAAAATTTTGAAAATAAAATTGCTACAATAAAAAGCAAAAACGGTTTAAGCACGCAAGTAAATTATGACACAGAAAGCAATGTGTGGGGAGAAATCTTTATTACTCTTTTGCCTTTTGCTCTAATTATTGGAGTATGGATATTTATCATGCGAAGAATGAGTGGAGGTTCTGGCGGTGGTGCTGGAGGTCAAATATTCAATATAGGAAAATCTAAAGCAAAACTCTTTGATCAAAACACAGAAGTAAAAGTTTCTTTTGAAAATGTAGCGGGTCTTGAAGGAGCTAAAGAAGAGGTGCAAGAAATTGTAGATTTTCTTAAAAATCCTGAAAAATATACTTCTTTAGGAGGTAAAATCCCAAAAGGAGCATTACTTGTTGGACCTCCTGGAACTGGTAAAACATTATTAGCAAAAGCTGTTGCTGGTGAGGCCAAAGTACCATTCTTCTCATTATCTGGATCAGATTTTGTAGAAATGTTTGTGGGAGTAGGTGCCTCTCGTGTAAGAGATCTATTTAAACAAGCTAAAGAAAAATCTCCTGCAATTATTTTTATTGATGAAATTGATGCAGTTGGTAGAGCTCGTGGTAAAAGTAATTTCTCAGGGTCTAATGACGAAAGAGAAAATACACTAAACCAATTACTTACAGAAATGGATGGTTTTGGAACCAACACCAACGTTATTGTAATAGCTGCTACTAACCGTGCTGATGTATTAGATAAAGCATTACTACGTGCAGGTCGTTTTGACCGTCAGATATACGTAGATTTACCTGACATTAGAGAACGTAAAGAAATTTTTGATGTTCATTTAAAACCCCTTAAAAAGGTAGAAAATGAACTAGACACAGAATTTATGGCTAAACAAACCCCTGGATTCTCTGGAGCTGATATTGCCAATGTTTGTAATGAAGCTGCCTTGATTGCTGCCAGAAAAGGTAATAGTGCTGTAGGTAAACAAGATTTTCTTGATGCTGTAGATAGGATTGTTGGTGGTTTAGAGAAAAAGAATAAAATTATTACCCCAGAAGAAAAGAGAGCTATCGCTTTTCATGAAGCTGGTCATGCAACTGTAAGCTGGATGCTGGAACATGCTGCACCACTAGTAAAAGTAACCATTGTACCAAGAGGGCAATCTCTAGGAGCTGCATGGTATCTACCAGAAGAAAGGCTTATCGTAAGACCTAACCAAATGCTAGATGAGATGTGTGCCGCATTAGGAGGTCGTGCTGCTGAAAAAGTTATTTTTAACGAAATTTCTACTGGAGCTTTGAGTGATCTTGAGAAAGTTACAAAACAAGCAAGAGCAATGGTAACTGTATATGGATTGAATGATAAAGTAGGAAATTTAACGTATTACGATTCATCAGGGCAAAGTGAATACAATTTCACTAAACCTTATAGCGAGCAAACCAGTGAATTAATTGATAAAGAAATCTCTAATATTATCGAGATGCAATATCAAAGAGCTATTGATCTTTTAGAGAAACATAAAGATAAATTAACGGAGCTTGCAGAAGTACTCTTAGAAAAAGAAGTTATCTTCAAAGATAATCTAGAAAAAATATTCGGAGAACGTCCATTCGGTAAAAAAGAAGAAGAAATCGTAAACGAACCTTCTTAAAAACTACCGTTTTTACAAGTAAATTGAAAAATCTTAGCCTAATGAGAATATTAGGTTAAGATTTTTTTTATCTTTGGAGGTAATGTAAAACCGTAATCCCCCAATCTCAATCTAAAATGAGTCTATTTAGAAGAATCTTTTCCTCAAAATCTAAATCAGACCAAAAGGCTAAAGAACGTCACACAGAAGATCGTAGTAAATATATGCCTGAAATCGATCTACCGATCGATGAAAGCTTTATGATAAACTTCAAAAGAAATGGAGGTAAGTTTCTTTATTGTGATAACGAAAATGAAGTTTCTGATTCTTTTGATAAAATTCTTTTGGAAAATGACTGGTACGAAAAAGAAGTATGTTGTTTTGATAACAGCCTTGAGCATAAATTTTCTGGCTTTAATTTAAGTTTTGTAAAAAACTTTTCTGCTTCTTTCTTTTTCGCTACTTGTGAATATTTAATCGCAGATAGTGGCGCCATATTAATCTCTTCTAACCAACTTAGAGAGAAAAAACTTACCGAATTACCTGACAATTTTGTAATCCTTGCAGCTACAAGTCAATTAGTTAAGAATATCGGAGAAGGACTCAAAGGAATCAAAAACAAAAACCGAAACGCAATCCCCTCAAACATTACAACCATCAAGGATTTTGAACCACAAAAAGAAAAAGATTTCTTAAGCTACGGAAGTAGTTCAAAAAATTTATATTTGCTCCTTCTGGAAGACCTATAACATGAAAGAACTGCTTACAAGATCTTTATCGGGACTTTTATATGTCTCTATATTACTACTCTCAATATTTATCAATAAATATACTTTTATTGGGGTATTTTTTATTTTTGGAATAATCACTATCTATGAGTTCCAAAAATTAATTTACCTTAAAAACAAAAGACTCTATGTAATATTCATTGCCCTTTTGGTTATATTACACCTATGTCAAGATGAGCTTTATTACTACTTTATATTACCTGTATTAGCTCTTACTATTATCACTGAGTTGTTTTTGGTAAAAGATCTGGTCACCATTCGAATTATACCCATGTTCGAAAAAAGAAAATACCTGACCACTATCTTCTATTTGATCACATCGATTATATTTTCTACACTCCTACCTAATTACTCTGGAGAATACCAACCATTTATTATAGCAGGGGCATTTTTGATAACTTGGGTGAATGACACCTTTGCATATTTAGTTGGTAAAAATTTTGGAAAACACAAATTATTAGAACGAATATCTCCTAAAAAAACGGTAGAAGGTTTTATTGGAGGTTTTATATTCTCATTGATTGCTGGATACCTTATCGCTATATTTTCTGACACATTATCTATTACAGTTTGGTTGATTATAAGCATAATTATGAGTATTTTTGGCACACTGGGAGATCTCATACAATCTAAGTTTAAAAGGCAAGCAGGTGTCAAAGATAGTGGCACTATAATGCCTGGTCACGGAGGCATATATGATCGATTAGATAGTATTATATTTGCTAGCCCATTTTTATACGCATTTTTACAAATACTGAAGCATGTTTCATAAAGAAGGATATAAAATAATATCAATAACACTCGTATTATTTCTAGGCATTAATTTAGCTGCTTATGTTGCTATTCAAATCAAAGAATTGCAAATCGCTATATTTTCTACAACACTAGTCTTTTTAATTCTGATCTTACAATTTTTCAGAAACCCAAAAAGAGTCACAAAAATAGATGAAAGCACAATAGTTTCGCCAGTAGATGGAAAAGTTGTAGTTATTGAAGAAGTATACGAGAAAGAACATTTTAAAGATAAACGACTACAAGTATCTATCTTTATGTCACCTATCAATGTGCATGTCACCAGACACCCTATTGGAGGAGAAGTAGTCTTTAGCAAGTATCATCCAGGAAAATACCTTGTTGCATGGCACCCTAAAGCTTCTGAAGAAAACGAAAGAACAACTGTTGTGGTAAAAAATAATGCTATCACAATTCTATATCGTCAAATTGCTGGAGCATTAGCAAAGAGAATTGTAAACTATGCTACAGAAGGAGAAAAAGTAATTCAAGGTTCTGACAGTGGATTTATTAAATTTGGATCTAGAGTTGATGTATATCTACCTATAGGAACCAAAGTAGATGTAAGCCTTGATCAAAAAGTCAGAGGAGGAGAAAGTGTTATTGCTTCCTTATAACAACAATAAATTCCAAAAAAGTTTTAAATAAACTTTATATTAATTAAGAATAGTAATCTTATAATCATTTTTGAATTTCCCCAAATACAAATTCTGAAAAAAGGAGTTTTCTTAAACATGACTGAAGAAGAATTAAATATCGCCTTTGAGAATGCATATGAGCGTGCCTGCAATACCAAAATACAGTTACCTCCAGACATCATGCTTTATTTCTATGCTTACTACAAGCGAGCCACACACACAGAAAGCCTATTCACCCCATCAGGAAATAGCGAGCTTAGAAATGCCTTTAAGCTAAATGCATTTTTTCAAGCAAAACATCTTACACCAAAAGAGGCCAAAGAAAAATACATTGACATGGTCAACAAACATATTACAGATTAAAAAAAAACTTTGACTATTCAGTCAAAGTTTTTTTTTAATCTACATATCTTAATGTCTTGTCTATTTCTATCCATTTAAACCTTCAAGACTTGATTTTATCGTAGCTATTTTAGCCTCTGCATCAGCTTCTTTCTTTCTCTCATTAGCAATAACCTGATCTGGTGCATTATTTACAAAACGTTCATTTTGTAATTTTTTCTGTACAGACTTCAAAAAACCTTCTGTATAAGATAGTTCATCTGTAAGCTTTTTAATCTCTTCTTCTATATTTATTGTTCCAGAAATTGGGATAAAATATTCATTAGATTTCACTCTAAAAGAAAGAGCTCCATCTACCTTGGCATCTACATAATCCAATGCTGATAGATTCCCTAATTTACTGATTACAGTATCAAAAGTAGTCGGAGTATTCTCACTATTGAATACCGATAATTCAATAGTCTCTTTAAATGATATATTTTTTTCTTTACGTATTGTTCTAATTCCAGAAACAACATCAGCTGCGGTTTCAAACTCAACAATCAAATCTTCATTAATTGGCTGTGCTTTTGGCCAACTGGCAATAATCAACGCCTCCTCTGTAGTTCTATTAGCAATCTGTTGCCATATTTCTTCTGAAATAAAAGGAACAAAAGGATGTAAAATTTTTAGATTTTCTTCTAAAACCGTAATAACCTCTGCATACGTCTTACCATCAATAGGGCTACCATACGCAGGCTTAATCATTTCTAACAACCAACTACAAAAATCATCCCAAATCAACTTATAGGTTATCATCAAAGCATCACTTATTCTATATTTGGAATAACTATCTTCTAACTCCAACAAAGTTTTTTGAAATTTTGAAGCATACCACTTTATCGCAATAGAAGAAGATTCTGGCTGTTCGATAGTTGTATCTATTTCCCATCCTTTAATCAATCTAAAAGCATTCCATATTTTATTTACAAAAGAACTTCCTTGCTTACATAAATCTTCATCAAACATCAAATCATTCCCCGCAGGAGAACTCAACAACATCCCTACCCGAATACCATCTGCACCATATTGCTCTATTAGGTCTAGTGGATCGGGGGAGTTACCTAAGGACTTAGACATTTTACGTCTTTGTTTATCCCTAACGATCCCTGTAAGATACACATTTGTAAAAGGCTTCTCTTTTTTATACTCATACCCAGCAATAATCATACGTGCTACCCAGAAAAACAAAATCTCTGGTGCGGTAACCAAATCATTAGTTGGATAATAATAATTAATTTCTTTATTATCTGGCTCCAAAATACCATTAAACACACTCATTGGCCATAACCAAGAAGAAAACCAAGTATCTAAAGCATCGGGGTCTTGAGTTAAATCAGCAATAGTTAAGGCTGAATTTCCTGTTTTTTCTTTTGCCAATACCAATGCATCCTCTTTATTTTCTGCAACTACAAAATCCTCTTTACCATCACCGTAAAAATATGCAGGAATCTGATGCCCCCACCATAACTGTCTAGAGATATTCCAATCCCGAACATTCTCCATCCAATAACGATAGGTACTTACAAATTTTTCAGGAACCAAATTCACTTCTTTATCAAGAACCGCATCCAAAGCAGGCTGAGCTAGATCCTTCATTTTTAAAAACCATTGATCACTCAATTTTGGTTCAATCACAGCTTTAGTTCGCTCGCTAGTTCCTACTTTATTAAGGTGTGTTTCTGTTTTTTCTAACACCCCTATTGCCTCTAACTCTTTTACAATCTCTTTCCTTGCTACAAAACGATCTTTCCCTTTATAATTTCCTCCAAAAGAATTTAAAGTAGCATCATCATTAAAAATATCTATTACCTCAAGATTATGCTTATCGCCTAAAACTTTATCATTAGGATCATGAGCTGGAGTAACTTTTAAGCAACCAGTACCAAACTCCATATCCACATACTCATCTTCGATTATTGGTATCGCTCTATCAACAATAGGTACAATCGCTTTTTTTCCTTTAAGATGAGTAAATCGTTCATCATTTGGGTTGATACATATAGCCGTATCCCCCATAATAGTCTCAGGACGAGTAGTCGCAATAGTAAGTGTATCATCTGTACCTTCTATTTTATATTGCAAATAATATAAATTACCCTGTTTTTCTTCATAAATCACTTCTTCATCAGACAAGGTAGTTTTGGCTTCTGGATCCCAGTTAACCATTCTATACCCTCTATAAATCAAACCTTTATTATAAAGATCTACAAAAACTTTAATCACAGACGCAGACAAATTGTCATCCATTGTAAAGGCAGTACGTTCCCAATCACAAGAAGCTCCTAATTTTTTTAATTGCTCTAGAATAATCCCCCCATGTTTATGAGTCCACTCCCAAGCATGCTCTAAAAATTCTTCTCTAGTAAGATTATTTTTATCAATCCCATCCTCTTTGAGTTTAGCAACCACCTTTGCTTCTGTAGCAATAGATGCATGATCTGTTCCTGGAACCCAACAGGCATTATAACCTTTTAATCGAGCTCTACGAATCAACACATCTTGAATTGTGTTATTAAGCATATGTCCCATATGGAGAACACCAGTAACATTTGGTGGTGGAATTACAATAGTATACGCTTCTCTATCATCAACTTCAGAATGAAAATAATTGTTTTCCATCCAGTAGGCATACCATTTTTCTTCTATTGATTTTGCATCGTATTTTCCTGCTAAAGACATACTTTGGTCTGATTTTTGAGTTTAAAGAAGCAAAAGTACTTATTAAAGTATGAAGTACGAAGTCTGAAATATGAAAATTTTTAAAAATATAAATACGAAAAATAGATAATACTATTACAACAAAACAAGCAGTTTAGATATAGCTTATTATATTCAAATTTTTCAACTCATATTCCTGGTTTTAACCTCTTACTTTTATTTGCCATTTTGCAATTGAATAAAAAGTAAGTACTTTTACGTTTAACAAAAACCTACATTATGAAAAAAATAATGATAATTTTATTTATTGGTTTTCTTGGCACAACCTTATATGCACAGGATAAAGCACAAATAGAATTTAAAACCGAAGTTATTGATTATGGTGAAATTGCCAAAGGTAGTGACGGTATTCGTAAATTTGAATTTACTAACACTGGTAAAGCACCATTAGTTATTTCTAAAGTATATTCTAGTTGCGGATGTACAATTCCTAAAAAACCAGAAGGTCCTATTGCACCTGGAGATTTGGGTGTTATTGAAGTAAAATACGACACAAAAAGAGTTGGTCATATTAGAAAAACTGTTTCTGTAAAATCGAACGATCCTGATCGTCCAACAATAGCTTTAAAAATTAAAGGTACTGTACTTGATAAAAGTGTTTTAGAAAACTAAAACAAGTACTCCAAAATATAAAAAGGGATACCATCATGGTATCCCTTTTTATATTTTTATAACTCTCAAAAAAATATGCTAATTCAAAGTACCTTTTTTAAAGAAAACTGATAATTCATCATAATACCTAATCGTTCTATCTTCATTCTAATTTTCTTCCCTTCATCAAGATAAAACAAATCATTAAGGTCAGAAAGTTTATATTGGTATGCTCTCTTACCATTTACCTGTAAAATAACATCTCCTTTTTTTAACCCTGCAAGTTCTGCCGGTGAATTTGGCCTTACATCCATAATTTCATATTTAGGTTGAAGCACAAAATTATTCAACAATTCAAATGTTTTCTTACTCACGATCTTATTAAGTCCTAAATATACCCTGTCCTTTTCTTTATAATCTTTTACCGCAGTAAAACCAGAGTGTTGTATCGTAAGACCACTCATATTATAATTAAATGGTTTTCCAAAAAAACTATTCTTTTTAAAAGATATTTTTTTATGAGGATAATCCAAAATAATATTAAATCTCTTCAAAACATTACCTCCTAATGATCCTTGCCTATTATCCAAAGAGATACCTTGTATATAAATTGAATCAGGAAACGAAGTAGTTACTTCTTTCATTTTGAATGCACCAATATGAAGTCCTTTAATTTTAGTTTTCTCTCCATAAATTTCACCACTAAACCCTTTACCCAAAAAATCTCTAAAAGAATTTTCTGAAGGATATATCCCTTTTTCTTTATTTTTAAACAACCACAAAGAAGAACCTGATCCTGAATCTAATAATAAGTTTACATCAATCAAGCCTTCTACTGCCTCATACTTTGCTTTAACAAAAGGTCTTTTCTTTTTTCCTCTAAAATCCAACGCTGTTTGATAGCATTTTTTGCACTTTTTGTATTGATACGATTCAGGATTATACAGCTTAATTATCTTTTTACTATAATTAATATCTAAAACAAAATCTTTAATAAAATCATATCCAATAATTCCATGTACTGGAAATCCCATTCTTGGAGAGAAGTTGATTGATTCATCCAATACTAAATAAATCTTGTGATTTGCACTTGTTGCTTTACCAATAGTTACTTCATTATTCATAGATTTTATAGCCTCTACAGGCTCATTATCCCCTAATCCTCTAAGATAAATCTTGGATGTATTTTTGAGCTCTATAGAACTTTTATTATCTACACTAAAAATAATAGTAGATCCTACTCCTGTATCCAAAATAAACGACAACTCTACACCGTTTACAACGACAGGAACAATAATAAGATTATTCGCTAATTCAAATCTAACTTTATCCTTCTTTTTCCCAATAGGTAATTCAAAGTCTTTTTGGGCAAAAAGAATAACATGAGATAATAGAAATAATATAGTAATCTTACTTTTAAGAAAATAGCAAAAACCTTGTGATAAAACCTTCATTACAATAAATATAGAAAAATAGTTGAAAAATCATAGCAACTATACATCTATTTCTTAATTATTTTAAGACATTTACTGCCGTTTTATTTTTCAAAATCAGACTCAATGCCAATAGTATCAAAAAAAGGAAAAGCTATGCCTGAATCACCAATTCGAAAATTGGTTCCTTTTGCAGAAAAAGCTGCAAAAGAAGGTAAGCATATTTATCATCTTAACATTGGTCAACCTGACATCAAGACTCCAGTTGGAGTGATGGATGCAATACGTAATCATGATTTAGACATCCTAGCCTATAGTCATTCTGCAGGGTTTGAGAGTTTAAGAAATAAATTAGCAACCTATTATACTAAACACAGTATTTCTGTCTCTTCTGATGATATTCTGATCACTACAGGAGGCAGTGAGGCCTTAATTTTCACTATGGGTAGTATCACTGATCCTGGAGACGAAATCATTGTCCCAGAACCTTTTTACGCAAACTATTATAGCTTCTCTACTCAATCTAATATCAAAGTAGTTCCTGTTGTTTCCAAAATCGAAAATGGGTTTGCATTACCATTGATATCTGAATTTGAAAAACTTATCACTAACAAAACAAAAGCTATTCTAATTTGTAATCCTGGTAATCCAACTGGATACCTATATAGCAAAGAAGAAATAAAACAATTGGCTAAACTTGCAATCAAATATGATCTCTTTTTGATTTCTGATGAAGTATATCGTGAATTTGTATATGATGATTCTGAGCATTATTCTATTTTGCAAGAAAAGAATCTAGACAATCATGCTATTATTATAGATTCTGTTTCCAAAAGGTACAGTATGTGTGGAGCACGTATCGGGTGCATGATAAGCAAAAACAAGAGTGTAATTGCTACTGCAATGAAATTTGCACAAGCGCGTTTGAGTCCGCCTACTCTAGCACAAATAGCAAGCGAAGCAGCTCTAGACACTCCTGATTCCTACTACACCGAAACGGTTGCAAAATACAAAGCTAGAAGAGACACTCTAGTTGCTGGACTCAACGAAATACCTGGAGTAAAAGTAACTACTCCAAAAGGCGCTTTTTATTGTATCGCCGAGTTACCGATCAAAGATGCAGATCATTTTTCAGAATGGCTTTTGGATCAGTTTGATTTAGACAAACAAACAGTTATGCTAGCGCCTGCATCTGGATTTTACTCAAGCCCTGATAAAGGAAAAAAACAAGTGCGTATTGCGTATGTATTAAATCGTAGAGATCTAAAAAAAGCAATCGAGATATTAAAAAAAGCACTAGAAAAATATAATCAATAATGAAAATCGAGTACAATAAGTCTCTAAAAAGATACAATACTTTTGGAATCGAAGTTTTTGCTTCTGAATTTGCAACGATCACCTCTATAAATGAGCTCGAAGACACTCTTATCAAAAACGAGAATAAACCGCTTTTCATACTCAGCGGAGGAAGTAATATGTTATTGACAAAAAACATAAATTCTCTCGTATTACATATTTCTATCAAAGGAATTACAGTTACAGAAACATCAGACACACACGTATTGGTATCTTCAAATGCAGGAGAAAACTGGCATGACTTTGTTCAATATTGTATCAAAAACAATTACGGAGGTTTAGAAAACTTATCATTAATCCCAGGTTATGTAGGTAGTGCTCCTATTCAAAATATTGGAGCGTATGGAGTAGAACTCAAAGACACAATGGTGAGCTGTGAAGCAATTAATATTTCTACAAGAAAAAAACATATTTTTCTAAACAACGATTGTAAGTTTGGGTATCGTAACTCTATTTTTAAAAACGAAGCAAAAGGAGAGTATATCATTACTAAAGTTACATTTAAACTGACAAAAAAAGAACACCAACTCAACACTAGTTATGGTGCGATAGAAAATGCTTTAGCTGATCAAAAAATCACCCAACCCACAATCAAAGATGTATCTGATGCTGTTATCAAAATACGACAAAGCAAACTCCCAAATCCTTCAGAAATAGGGAATAGTGGTAGTTTTTTTAAAAACCCAGTAATAAACTCTGATCACTTTATAAAGCTTCAACAAGCACATCCTAACATTCCTTTTTATAAAATAGACAAAAATCATATCAAAATCCCCGCTGGCTGGCTAATAGAACAATCTGGTTTCAAAGGAAAACGTTGGGGAGATGCTGGAGTGCATCAAAAACAAGCCTTGGTTTTAGTAAATTACAACAATGCAACAGGAAATGAAGTTCTTGAAATATCAAAAAAAATAGTAACTACAATCAAAGATAAATTTAATATATCTCTAGAAACAGAAGTTAATATCATCTAGTATAAACATTATACAAAAAATTGAACTACTACGCTTATTTTTGAGATCCCCCACTTCTTAAACCCGATATATAATCTAGAACTTCGCTATGAAGCTTGAGAGTACAATAAAAATTGGTGTTTTCTTAATTTTAGCGTAATACCAATGCGGTTAAATTTAAAAATGGAGCGTAACCTTTGTTTTTGCAGAACTTGCAAGATGTAATAGATTTTCTAACGCATAAAGTGGGTTAAATACACATTCTTTGTATCTTTGCATATAATTTTGATTTTATAATAATTATGAAGCTTATATTACTTACAATTGGTTTATTACTAATGGCATTTGCTGGTATTGCTATTAAATTATGGGCAAAAAAAGATGGTAAATTCGCAGGCACTTGTGCAAGTCAAAGTCCATTTCTTAACAAAGAAGGAGAATCATGCTCCCTTTGTGGTAAAACTCCTGATCAATATTCGTCTTGTAATGATGAAGAACATTCTAGTTAATCTTTTATCAAACTTGTAGTATTTCATTCAAAAAAAAATCATTGAGAAAAGAAAAATCAATCCTCCTAGAAGATCATATAAAAAAAGCTAAAGAAGGAAAACAAATATCTTTTAATTATCTTCTAGATACATTTTGGAATGACGTATACAGTTTTCAATTAAAAAGAACTCAGGATGAATATGAAGCAGAGGATATAACAATACAAAGTTTTTCTAGAGCATTTGACAAAATCAACACATTCAAAGAAGAATATAACTTCAAAACTTGGTTAATTCAAATTTCTAAGAATATCCATATTGATTTATTACGTAAAAAAAATGCATCAATCCAATCCAAAACGACTGCGCAAGTAGATGATGTAGTATATAAAATCATAGACCGCACTCCCACTCCCGAAGATAAATTGATTACAGAGCAAAACCTAGCTCAATTATTACTTTATATCAAAAGATTAAAACCTAACTACCAAAAAGTAATTAATTTACGTTATTTTCAAGAATTGAGTTATAAAGAAATTGCACATCACCTCGATGAACCTATAAATAACGTAAAAGTAAAATTATTACGTGCAAGAAAACTATTATCAGAAATTATCACCGATGCAAACTAAGCATTTATTCCTGTTTAATTACCTTAATTTAAAAGAAGCAAATTGTTTGATAACACCATACAAAGGATCAATCCATTTATCATGAATCTTCTTATCATATTTTACAAATTTCTGAATTAATCCTTTTGGTGCAGAAATTTCTTTTTCTAAAGCTGTAATATTAATATACTTTTGATTATTAATTAACCATTTCTCTACACGTTTTCGATTGTTTTGTATTTTTTTTAGACTTACCAACTCTTCATGCATGATACTTAACATTTATCAGACAAGATAACTGGCAAAATCAAAAAAAATTTTACATTAACTTAATTTTAACCTGATGTTAAAGCTCTGTTTTAAGGTGGTTTTGCAATAAAAAAAGAATAATTGTAATAATATTACTTACTATTCCCTATACTACTATAAAACTTAGTTTTTTATCACTACCCCCCTCAAATTTATTCCTAATGAAGTATGAACTTTATTCAAAACTTCATTTTAATCTAAGCATTCTTTGTACTTTTGCTAAAAACATTGCTTGTATGAATAATGATGTTATTAGCGTAGCTCCTCCTAAGGGAAAACCAAAATGGTTACGTGTTAAACTTCCTACCGGAAAAAAATACACTGAACTCAGAGGTCTGGTAGATAAGTATAACCTACACACTATTTGCACCTCAGGAAGTTGTCCTAATATGGGAGAATGCTGGAGTGAAGGTACTGCTACCTTTATGATATTAGGAAATATCTGTACACGCTCCTGTGGTTTTTGTGGAGTAAAAACAGGGAGGCCAGAAACTGTAGATTGGGAAGAACCAGAAAAAGTTGCCAGATCTATAAAATTAATGAACATCAAACATGCTGTTATCACATCTGTAGACCGTGATGATCTTGCTGATGGAGGATCTATAATTTGGTCAGAAACTATTCAGGCCATACGAAGAATGAATCCTGAAACGACATTAGAAACATTGATTCCCGACTTCCAGTTAAAAACAAAAAACATAGATAGGATAATCGCAGTAAAGCCAGAAGTAGTTTCTCATAATATGGAAACCGTAAAACGATTAACACGAGAAGTTAGAATTCAAGCCAAATATGAACAAAGTCTACAAGTGCTAAAATATCTTAAAGATAATGGGATTAGACGTACAAAAAGTGGAATTATGTTAGGCCTTGGAGAAAAGGAAGAAGAAGTAATACAAGTACTCAAAGATCTTAAATCAGTAAATCTGGATGTTGTAACAATAGGACAATACTTACAACCAAGTAAAAAACACCTACCAGTAAAACAATTCATTACTCCAGATCAATTTAAAAAATACGAAGAAATAGGTCTTGAAATGGGATTCAGACATGTAGAAAGTAGTGCCTTAGTAAGATCTTCTTACAAAGCTCAAAAACACTTGACTTAGACCTTATAAAAGCTGTAAAAAATTAATGAATACACCTACTAGAGTTGCAATTAATGGTTTTGGAAGAATAGGCCGTAATTTATTTAGGCTATTAATCAATCATAAAGATATACAGGTAGTAGCTATCAATGATCTTTCTGACTCAAAAACCTTAAGCCACCTTCTTAAATACGACAGTATTCACGGTATTTCTTCTGCTACAATAGCACACACCGAAGGACATATAATAGTTAACAACACCTTAATACCTTTACTAAACGAAGTAGACCCTAAGAATTGTAATTGGAAAAAATACGATGTTGATGTTGTTATAGAAGCAACAGGGAAATTTAAAACCAAATCAGACGCAGAAAAACATCTTACCGCAGGAGCTAAAAAAGTCATTCTCTCTGCTCCTCCAATTGAAGATAGTATAAAAACTATTGTTATGGGGGTAAATGATCACATTATTGACGGTTCTGAAACCATCATCTCAAACGCTTCATGCACCACCAACAATGCAGCTCCTATGATCAAGGTGGTAAATGATCTTTGTGGAATTGAACAAGCATACATTACCACAATACATAGTTACACTACCGATCAAAGCCTTCATGATCAACCTCATAGAGATTTAAGAAGAGCTAGAGCTGCTAATCAATCTATAGTTCCTACCACCACAGGAGCCGCAAAAGCGTTAACAAAAATATTCCCTGATTTAAGTAGTGTTATAGGGGGATGTGGTATACGAGTTCCTGTACCAAATGGATCGCTTACAGATATCACCTTCAATGTAAAAAATCCAACCTCTATCGAAGAAATTAATGCGGCATTCAAAAAAGCATCAGAAACTAACCTAAAAGGCATTCTATCTTATACAGAAGACCCAATCGTATCTGTTGATATTCTTGGAAACCCATACTCTTGTACATTTGATTCACTTATGACTTCTGTTATAGGAAAGATGATAAAAATCATAGGATGGTATGATAACGAAATTGGATATAGTAACAGAATAATTGATTTAATTATCAACATTTGCAAGAAATAACTATCTTAGTTGAGATATTTCAGAGGAAAAATGCCAACCCAAATCAAATATTTTATAATTACGTTATTACTTATTTGTTATTTTCATAGTCCTGCACAAACTTCAGAACTTGAAAACAACCAAATAAAAGATTCTATTCAAAATTATTTATCAAATGCTTCCCGCTCAATAGAACAAACAAAATTAGAACTTGCTCTTTCTAATATAATAAATGCAAAAGAACTAGCGCTACAAGAAAGAGACAGAACTTATATAGCTAAAACCAATATGGTTCTTGCTAAACTCTACAGGGAATTAGGAGACATTAAAAAGGCCGAACAACAAATCCTTGAAGCAATTGCAATCCAGAATGATCAAAAAGACGAAATTACACTAGCCTGTTCTTATACAATCTATGGCTCTGTTGCTACAAAGCTTAAAAAATACAAAACAGCACTAAAAATTCTAGAAGCTGCCCTTGCCCTAACCCAAAAAAATAAAATAAAAAACCAGGAAGGCCCCATTCAACTAAACCTAGGTCTTTTGGCTCTAGCTCAAAATCAACCTGAGTTAGCAATTCGGCATTTCAACGATGGATTACCAATAATAAATTCATTTAAACAAAATTATTTCAAAGCCAAACTACTTACCAATAAAGCCAGAGCAGAATTATTACTTGATGAAACAGATCAAGCAAAAGAAACAAACGATCTAGCGATGAAAATTGGTAAAGAAATGGGGTATGCTGAGATACGATCAGAATGCTATGAACTTTACAGTAGAATCTATGAGAAAAAAGAGAATTATCTTACTTCTCTTGATAACCTTAGAGCTCACGAAAAAATCAAAGACTCTTTATTTAATATCAATAAAGAAATTATAGCCCAAGAAGCAAGCGCTAAATTAAACTTAAACGAAAATAATGTTCTTATTGAAGAACTCACAGAAGAAAACATTCAACAACAAAAATCTCTAAAATTAGGTCGCCTTACTACAATACTCAGTATAGCTTTGATAACCATATTATCTTTACTCACTCTATCCTTATACAAAAACAACAACCTTAGAGCCAGAGCTAATGAATTGTTACAGAACAAAAATACCGAACTCATACTAGCAAAAGAAAATGCTGAAAGGGCCAGTGAAGCAAAGGTTCAGTTTCTTTCTACCATAACCCATGAATTAAGAACCCCTCTATATGCTGTAACAGGGTTAACCCATTTATTACTTGAAGAAAGCCCAACACCAAATCAAAAAGAACACCTTAATTCTCTTAAATTCTCAGGAGAATACCTCTTATCACTAATCAACAACATCTTAGACCTCAACAAACTAGAAGCTAACAAAGTAGAATTAGAAAACACCTCATTTAATCTAAAAAAACGGATTAATGATGTATTAATTGCTTTAAGCAAGTCTGCAAAAGACCGAAATAATAAATTACATTATCAATTTGATGAATCCATCCCTTCTAAATTAAAAGGAGATCCTCTAAAAGTTTCACAAATCCTTATTAATCTTATCGGGAATTCTATAAAATTTACACAAAACGGAGACATTTGGATACGTGTAAAACCTATTAATAAAACAGAAAACAAAGTATTACTTAGTTTTGAAATTGAAGATAATGGAGTTGGAATTTCAGAAAAAAAACAACTTAGCATCTTTGAGAATTTCACACAAGGCTCTGTTCAAATAAATAGAAAATTTGGAGGTACTGGATTAGGTTTATCTATCGTGAAAAATTTGTTATCTCTCATGGATAGTGAAATCAAATTAGAGAGTGAACTCGGAAAAGGCTCTAAGTTTTTGTTCACACTCAAATTTGACATTTTTGAGGACAAAACTACCAACTACGAAGAAGAAGCCAAAAAAATTGACTTTAATGTAATGGTAGACAAACATGTTTTGGTTGTAGAAGACAATAAAATCAATCAAATAATTACCAGAAAAATTCTTGAAAAAAATAAAATAAAATGTGATGTTGCAGATAATGGAGATATTGCAATAAGCAAAACAAAACAAAATAATTTTGACCTTATCCTAATGGATATCCATATGCCAGGAATTAGTGGAATTGAAGCTACTAAACAAATTAGAGAATTTAATAAAGAAATCCCTATCATTGCATTAACAGCAGTTACACTAGACGATAACCTTGATGAATTCTATGAAAACGGATTCAATGACATAATACCCAAGCCATATAAAACAGAAGAGTTTTTCACCAAACTACATAAAGCCCTCATAAAAAAACAAACTACAGCATAACTTCTGAACATTGCCGCCTTATTATAGCTATTTTAAGTTTCACTCTTCACTCCCCTATTTTCAACACAAAAAAAATATGATTACGATACTATTTCTGGATATACTCTAGTATTTTAGTATCAAAAGAGCTTGCATCTTCTACAAATTCCACTTTAATAGGCTGATACCATAATTTCTCCTCTGCAATATAAGAGGCTAATCTTACATGATCTTTTTCTGTAGTGATAATCAACTCCAGATTATTTAGCTCCTTCAACTCTGTATCCGTAAAATTATGATGATCTGGAAAACTAATATGATCAAATTTCAACCCCAAAGACTTATAATAATCAACCAATGGTTTTGGGTTAGCAATTCCTGTTACTAGAGTAAAATAAGTGTTTTTAAAATTATCGATAGAAATTGCCTTAGAAGTATTCCGAACAGTTTCTCCATAACTAATTGTTGTAAAAAACAAATACTGATGTGATTGAATATTTAACCTACCAGTAATCCTTTCTTTTTCTTCTTGAGACAAATCACTAGGGCACTTTGTCACCACAATAATGTTTGCTCTATTAGCACCTTTCCTAGGCTCTCTTAAATTTCCCGTAGGCAAGGTTATATCATCACAATAAAGATCATAATAAGCAGTAAGCAAAATATAGAATCCCGCCTTGATTTTTCTATGTTGATAGGCATCATCCAACAAGATTACTTCAGGCTGAGGAGATAAAGACCTTAACTTTGCTATTCCTGAACGCCTATCAGCATCAACACTAACAGTAATCTCTTTAAATTTTTTTTTGAACTGAAGTGGTTCATCTCCAACTTCTTTTGCTGTAGAAAAAGGAGTCACCAGCTGAAATCCATTAGTTTCTCTTTTGTATCCTCTACTTAGAGTTGCCAACATTACCTGTTCTTTCAGCAATATTATAAGATATTCTACCATAGGAGATTTACCAGTACCCCCTACACTTAGATTCCCCACAGCTATCAAAGGAAAGTTATATTCTGTAGATTCCTTAATCCCCATATCATACAATAAATTTCGCAACCATGTCACTATATAATAAAATGGCACAAAAGGCAAGAGTAGTTTCCTCAGTAAATTCACAAGTTTTATTTTTTGTCAAAGCAAAAGTATAAAACGAAACTTTGATTATTGACAAAAGTTTTTTTACATTCATTTTTTTATTCAGAAAAAGACAAATTATAATGCAAATAAAAGAGGTCATACAACATCTTGAGGCGCTAGCCCCAACAGCGTACGCAGAAGATTTTGACAATGTAGGTTTATTAGTTGGAAACTCACACACACAGTTAACAGGCGTACTTGTAACTCTAGACACACTAGAAAGTGTAGTAGATGAAGCCATAGAAAATAACTGCAACCTAATTGTAAGTTTTCATCCTATTGTGTTCAAAGGCCTTAAAAAAATCAATGGAAACAATTATGTAGAGCGCGTGATAATGAAAGCCATCAAAAATGACATTGCCATTTTTGCAATTCATACCGCATTAGACAATGCTTTACATGGAGTGAACAATATGATGTGTGAGCAATTAGAACTAATCAATCGTAAAATTCTTATTCCTCAAAGTGGAAACATTAAAAAATTAGTCACCTATGCCCCTATTAATGAAGCAGAGACACTACGACATAAACTTTTTGAAGCTGGAGCAGGAAGTATAGGTAATTATGACAACTGCAGCTTTTCCTCAGAAGGAACAGGCACCTTTAGGGCATTAGAAAATGCAAATCCCTCAATAGGCAAAATAGGAAAGATACATCACGAAAAAGAAACTCAAATACAAGTCACATACTCAAGACATAACGAAAAAAAGATCCTTTCAGCACTTTTCAAAAATCATTCTTATGAAGAAATTGCGTACGAAATCACTACTCTTGAAAATAAAAATCAAAATATTGGGATAGGAATGATCGGTGAACTTCATGAAGAAATAAACGAAATTGATTTCTTAAATCATATAAAAAAAGTATTCAAAACAGGATGTGTGAGACATTCTGCTCTATTAAGCAAACCTATCAAAAAAGTAGCAGTATTAGGAGGTAGCGGTAGTTTTGCAATTAATAATGCTAGATATGCTGGCGCTGATATATTTATTACTTCAGATTTAAAATACCATCAATTTTATGAAGCCGAAGGAAATTTAATTCTTGCAGATATTGGTCATTATGAAAGTGAACAGTACACAAAAAACCTAATTGTTAGTTATCTTAGAAAAAAAATCAGTAATTTTGCAATCATTTTATCGGATAAAAATACCAATCCTATTCAATACATATAAAACATGGCAAAGAAAGAAGTTACTGTTGAGCAAAAATTAAGAGCTTTATATGACTTGCAATTAATTGACTCTAGAGTCGATGAGATCAGAAACGTAAGAGGAGAGTTACCATTAGAGGTTGAAGATCTTGAAGATGAAGTAGCCGGATTAAACAAAAGATTAGATAAGCTAAACAATGACCTTGATGTTATTGATGAAGGCATCAAGAATAAGAAAAACCTGATCGAAGAAGCCAAAGCGTTAATCAAGAAATACGGAGAACAGCAAAAAAATGTTCGTAATAATCGCGAGTACAACTCTCTCAGCAAAGAAATGGAATTTCAAGAATTAGAAATTCAATTAGCAGAAAAGCACATCAAAGAACACAAAGCTCAAATCGTTCAAAAGAATGAAATCATTAACCAAACCAAAACAAAACTTGGTGAACGTAATGAACATCTTGGACACAAGAAAGGAGAACTTGATGCGATTCTAGCTGAAACAGAAAAAGAAGAGCAAGCGTTAATTTCTAAATCTGAAGATTACCAAAAAGAAATCGAAGATCGCTTAATCAAAGCATACAAGAGAATACGCAACAACGTAAAAAATGGTCTTGCAGTAGTACCAATTGAGCGTGGGGCATCAGGAGGATCATTCTTCACCATTCCACCGCAAGTGCAAATGGAAATTGCTTCTCGTAAAAAAATCATTACAGATGAGCACAGTGGTAGAATCTTGGTAGATCAAGAATTAGCCAGAGAAGAAAAAGAGAAAATGGAAACTCTTTTCTCAAAACTATAATAAAGATTACTCAATATACATAGCCTCAGTTTTACTGGGGCTTTTTTGATTACACCAACAATGAATCATCTTCTTATCATAGGTGCTGTTTGGCCCGAACCTAATTCATCTGCTGCTGGAAGCAGAATGCTACAACTCATCAAGTTATTTTTATCTCAAAATTGGAAGATCACTTTTGCCAGCCCCGCAATCCAAACCGAACACATGGCTAATCTTGATGAATTAAACATAACTCAAGCAGCCATAGAAATCAATAACCCAAATTTTGATACCTTCATCAAAGAGCTACAACCAAACACTGTACTATTTGATAGATTCATGACAGAAGAACAATTTGGGTGGAGAGTAACAAAACATCTTCCTAATGTATTAAAAATACTAAACACAGAAGACCTACACTCATTAAGAAAAACAAGACACGAGGCTCATAAAAAGAAAAAAGAATTCAACACACAAGACCTTTTAAATAGTGATCACTCCAAAAGAGAAATAGCTAGCATCTACAGATGCGATCTATCATTAATTATATCAGACTTTGAAACAAAACTACTCAAAGACACTTTTAAGATAGATCAAAACCTTCTATTCTACCTACCCCTCCTCTTTGACCCAATCACCTCAATAACCCAAGAAAAATGGCCTTGCTACGAAGATAGAAACCACTTTGTCACTATAGGCAACTTTCGTCACGCTCCAAATTGGAATAGCATACTATATCTCAAAGAAATTATTTGGCCACTTATCAAAAAAGAATTACCAGAAGCAGAACTACATATTTACGGAGCATACCCACCCCCTAAAGCAACTCAATTACACAATCCAAAAGAAGGGTTTCTCATCAAAGGATGGGCAAAAAATTCCAAAGATGTAATATCCAAATCTAGAGTCTGCTTAGCTCCGCTTCAATTTGGAGCAGGGATCAAAGGAAAGCTTATTGAATCAATGTTATATGGAACTCCTAGCGTAACAACATCTATTGGTGCAGAAGGAATGCTCGACGAAGAATCAGACTGGAATGGCTTTATAACAAACGATCCTGAAAATTTTGCCAAAGCTGCTATAAAAATATTCAACAACAAAAATTTATGGCAACAGTCACAGCAAAATGGAGTAGAGATCATAAACACTAAATTCCAAAAGAGCAATTTCTCTTCCCTTTTTATAAATCGCATCAAAACTCTACAACAAAAATTACCCAAACATCGTACACAAAATTTCATTGGAAACCTTTTACAACATCACACCATGAGAAGCACTGAATTCATGGCTCGCTGGATAGAGGAAAAAAATAAAGCATAACACATACAACAAAGCAAGCATTACACGATTTTTAATAACAGACAAAGGCAGAAGTAAATAACACTTCTGCCTTTGACGTATATAAATAAAGTAGCACTTCTTATAAAGCAGCTACATATTTTGTTAGCTGAGATTTTAGGTTAGCTGCCTTATTCTTATGAATAATATTGTTTTTTGCTAACTTATCAAGCATAGACACTACACTAGGAAGTAAAGCCGTAGCCCCTTCTTTGTCAGCTTCACGTAATTTCTTGATAGCATTACGCGTTGTTTTATGTTGATATCTGTTTCTAAGACGCTTTGTCTCATTACTTCTGATTCTCTTTAATGCTGACTTATGATTTGCCATCTCTCTTCTATTAAATTTTTTACTATAAAATTCGTAGCCCGTAGGGGAATCGAACCCCTCTTACCAGGATGAAAACCTGGCGTCCTAGCCGATAGACGAACGGGCCATTTTCCTTTTTCAAGGATTGCAAATTTAAAGCTTTCACTTTAAACTTACAATTAATTTCAATATTTGTAGCCCGTAGGGGAATCGAACCCCTCTTACCAGGATGAAAACCTGGCGTCCTAGCCGATAGACGAACGGGCCATGTTGCCTAATTGCGGATGCAAAAATACAACTATTTTTGAATGGCGCAAGTGTTATTTCATTTTTTTCTTCACCCTTAATACGCCTTTGCAAATAACACTCTGATTTTAGATAAGTTACCACTAAAAATACATTTTCCATTTTCTTCCTCTGCATCAAAAGGAATACATCTAATCGTCGCTTTAGTCAACTCTTTTATCTTTTCTTCTGTCTCAGGGGTTCCATCCCAATGTGCAGAAACAAATCCTCCTTTTTTCTCTAAAACATCTTTAAACTCATCAAAAGTATCTACTCTTGTTATATGCTCATCTCTAAACTGTGTTGCTTTTTGATGCAAGCTGTTTTGAATCTCTACTAATAATGACTCTATCGTCTCTACCACTTTATCCTTAGAAACAAACTGTTTTGTCAATGTATCACGACGAGCTAACTCTACCGTTCCTTTCTCTAAATCTTTAGGCCCTATAGCAATCCTCAAAGGCACCCCTTGTAATTCATATTGAGCAAATTTGGCTCCAGGTCTATGCGTATCTCTATTATCAAACTTTACAGAAACACCTTTAGATCTTAAATCAGCAACTAACCCATTGGCTACTTCAGAAATTTGATTCAATTGTTCCTCTCCTTTATATATTGGCACAATTACTACCTGTATTGGAGCCAAGTTTGGAGGCAACACCAATCCATTATCATCACTATGAGTCATTATCAAAGCCCCCATCAAACGAGTAGAAACCCCCCAAGAGGTCGCCCATACATAATCTTGCTTACCTTCATTAGTAGTAAATTTAACATCAAAAGCTTTTGCAAAATTCTGTCCCAAGAAATGTGAAGTACCCGCTTGCAAAGCTTTTCCGTCCTGCATTAATGCTTCAATACAATACGTATCTTCTGCACCAGCAAAACGCTCACTTTCAGTTTTTCTTCCTTTAATAACAGGAATTGCCATGAAGCTTTCTACAAAATCTGCATATATATTATTCATTTGCTCGGTTTCTGCAATAGCTTCTTGTCTTGTTGCATGTGCAGTATGCCCTTCTTGCCATAAAAACTCTGCAGTACGAAGAAACAGTCTTGTACGCATTTCCCAACGCACTACATTTGCCCATTGATTTACCAAAATAGGAAGATCTCTATAAGATTGCACCCATCCTTTATAAGTATTCCAGATAATAGCCTCAGAAGTTGGTCTTACAATCAATTCTTCCTCTAGTTTTGCATTTGGATCCACAATCAACTTAGAAGCATCTTCAGGATCAGTTTTAAGTCTATAATGAGTTACTACAGCACATTCTTTTGCAAAACCTTCTGCATTTTTCTCTTCTGCTTCAAACAAACTTTTAGGTACAAATAATGGAAAATATGCATTTTGATGCCCCGTTTCCTTAAATTTTTTATCCAATTCAGCCTGCATTTTTTCCCAAATAGCATATCCATAGGGCTTAATTACCATACATCCTCTTACTGCCGAATTCTCGGCTAGATCAGCCTTTACGACCAATTCATTATACCATTTTGAATAATCTTCACTACGCTTTGTTAAATTCTTACTCATAAACTGCTATTTGGCACAAATGTTGTGACTTTGTTAAATATAATTTAGTTAGCGCAAAACTAACTAAATTTGTATTGTTCGACAATAAAATAGGAAGATATGCGATTTAAAAATTATTTTCAGAAAAAAGGAGCTGTAGGTTTTTTACTACTTACCTCTACACTTATGTTGACGTCCTGTGGTTCTTATGAATACACATCTTATAGAGATGGCATTTATGACGAAGCAAGAAGCCAAAAAAACACTGAATCTCAACCCAGAGCTACAAATCAAGAAACGAGTTATTATGCGAATTATTTTTCAGAAAAATCTTCGCAGATAGATAATGCTATTGAAGATGATGCCGTTTTCACCGATATCGATTCATATTCTAGTGGTGAATATGATGAAGCAGATACCACAGCTACTGCCTTAGGTTATGAAACAGGGCAACCTGCATGGGGTAGCAACCATGATGAAGTAAGCATCAATGTGATCAATACAGGATTTGCTGGAGGATGGTATGGACAACCTTATTGGGGAATGGGATTTAATAACTGGTATGGGCCTAGATGGGGCGGTTATTATGGTTCTTATTGGGGAAATTGGGGAATAGGATGGAACAATCCACATTGGTATGGAGGGTTTTATTGCCCACCTTTTTTCAGACCATACTATGCTGGTAATTACGGTTACTATAATAGATATCCATATCGCGGAAGAAATAGATATTTTGCCTATAACAGAAGAGCAAGAAATTCATACGCATATTCTACCAGAAGTCGTAGAGCTTATAACTCAAATTATAACAGATCAAGAAAGTCATCTGCTTACAACAGAAGTAGACAAGGATATAATAATAGTAGAAGAGTAAATGCATCACGACGAACTCGATCATCATCTAGCTACTCCAACCGTTCATCAAACAGTGGCACATATTCTCGTTCTCGCTCTTCTTCTCCTAGCAGAAGTAGTTCTAGATACTCAAGCCCTACAACGCGTTCTAGAAGTAGCTCTTCTACAAGAAGTAGAAGTTACTCTCCTTCATCAAGAAGTTCTTCTAGAAGTCGAAGCTCAGGATACTCAAGAGGTAGCTCATCTCGTAGTAGTGGTGCTTCTAGATCTGGAGGCGGCAGTAGATCAAGAAGTAGTGGAAGCCGTGGAGGTGGTAGAAGTCGAGGAAGAAACTAAAATTTTCTTTAAACACTTTATGTAATTAAACGTATAGTCAATAAAACTCTTGAATATCTTACCTAGTTATTGAGAAATTCTCTAATTAAAAATTAAAAAGTAAATGAAAAAGCTATTCTTATTCATAGGTATATTATCTATGTCTTTTTTGAATGCTCAAGATATTAATGATGCATTGAGGTATTCTCAACAAAACATTCTAGGAACTGCTAGATACAGAGGTATGAGTGGTGCCTTTGGAGCTCTTGGAGGAGATCTATCCGCCTTACAAATAAATCCTGCTGGTTCTGCTGTTTTTTTAAATTCTTTTGGTTCTGTAACAATTTCTTCCAGAAATATTAATAATGATACTAATTACCTCGGAACATCTAATAATCGCAACTCAAGTAATTTAAATTTTAACCAAATAGGAGCTGTTTTTGTATATAACAATTATCAGAACGATGATTCTTCTGGGATCAACAAAATATCGTTAGGACTAACCTATGGCCAGACTACAGATAATGCCAATAAATTATTTACAAATGGTCAAAGCAACACCTCTATAGAAAGTTTCTTTCGTACAGAAGCACAAGGATTTCCTTTAAGCCTGATTTCAAGAAGAGCTGGAGAAAGCATCAGTGGTCATTACAACTATCTAGGAGAACAAGAAGGATATGCTGCACAACAAGCTTTTCTTGGTCGTGAAGCTTTTATTATTGAAGAAAGAGATTCAATCCCAAGTAACACCTCTTATATTTCTAATATAGCACCTGGTAATTTTGATCAAGAATATTTTACAGAAAGTACAGGACTAAATGGAAAGTTTACTATAAACGGAGGAATGCAAATTAATAAGGATTTTTATATAGGAGTTAACCTTAATACTCATTTTATTAACTACGATAGAGTTACTGAGTTTTATGAAGCAAATAATAATACAGGAAGCATTATTAATGAAGTAATTTTTACTAATAAACTATCTACTACAGGAGCTGGTCTTTCTGCACAAATCGGAGGTATCGCCAAAATATCCAATATGATTCGTCTTGGTGCTTCTCTTGAATCTCCTACAGTATATTATATTGAAGAAGAAACCATACAACAATTAGAAACTTATAGTCGTGATAGAAACGAAACATATTTTACAGATCCTGATGTAATAAATATTTTTCCAGAATATCGATTACGAACTCCTGCAAAAGCAACAGGTAGTATTGCTTTTTTATTTGGTAAGCAAGGGTTAATCAGTTTGGATTACGCCTATAAAGATTACTCAACCACAAAATTAAGTTCTGATGAAGGAATTAGCTTTACCAATACCAACAGAGAAATAGATCGTAACCTACAAGGCACTTCTACTGTTAGAATTGGTACAGAATGGAGACATGGCAACTGGAGTGTAAGAGGTGGATATGTTTTTGAGGAGAGCCCATATAAAAACGAACTGGTTATGGGAGACAAAACAGGGTTTTCGCTAGGAACAGGTTTTGATTTCGGAAAATTCAAGTTTGATATTGCCTATGATTACTCAGAACAAGAATATACAGAAAATTTTTACCCTAATTCTGGTTTTAGCAATTTCACCTCTGTAGATAACTACACAGAAAACTTAACATTTACATTAGGAATGAATTTTTAAAGTACTGATATCTTAAAAAAATAAGCCTGTAAATAACACTATTGTTTCCAGGCTTATTTTTTTTTATTATCGTATTAGAGAAAAACTTCCTGAAAATACCCTTCTTTTTGTATCTAAACTAGTAGGGTCATCAAACTCAACCCTAAACCAGTACTCTGACGAAGGCATATTTCTTCCATTATAAGTACCATCCCATCCTGATCCTCCTGCTCGTAATTGTTTAAGTAATTTACCATATCTATCAAATATATAGATTTGAGCTGTGGATTGATCTTCAATATTTACAAGACTCCATCTATCATGAAAACCATCACCATTTGGTGTAAAATATTTAGGGTATCCTAACAATTCTATCAATTCAGAACGAATCTCTGGGGTACATCCAAATTTATTACGAATCGTTATCATATAATCTCCTGAACTTAAATTTGTGAAAATTGGAGAATCTTGATACTCTCCATCATTTAATTGATACTCATAGTCTGAAACATCTCCTATAGAAAACTCAGGAATTGCCGATATGGTATAACTATCAAAAAAAGCTTCTTCCCGCACCTCATAATTCACTTTATTCGGAGCCGCTGTAGGAATTAAAGTTATTTCATACTTTTCGCCCGTTTCTGGATTAATAGCATTGGTACAGGTGGGAATCATAGCAGACCCTCCTACTCGTGTTATTGACACCGTATAATTTTGTTCTTCAGTTAACTCTGTCACTACAAAAATAGCATCCTCCTTACCATCCCCATCTATATCTAGATTATCAGGAGTCCAATCATATATATATTTTTGCCCATCAATTTTTTCTAAATCCTCACCCAGTTCAACCGCATTTTGTGGTGTTCCATCTTGAAATACACATACACTCCTTTTACCTATAAAAGATTCATTATCCATAAAAAAAGGTAAAGGCGTTACCAATATATCAAATTGCGCAGGCACATCAGATACACAATCTAAAGCCGTATTCACTATCGAAGCGTATATCGTTTGCGGGTTATCTGTATTCTTAAAAGCCGAAATCTCAGATTCTGGGATAGGTTTTTCAGAATTATAATTCTCCTCATTGGCATAATACACAATCTTATAATCAAGATTGGGAGTTTCTGGAATATTTATATTATTTTTTGTTAAATCAAAAATCGAGACATCTTGATTCATCACAGAAGATGCACATTCTACAAGATCAGGAACACTTGCATTCACCAAAGGCCTATCCACAAACGTAATCTCAATCTCATCTGTTACCACATCTCCTTCTGTATCTTCTACCGATATTTGATACCTCCCAGAGGTAGTAACATTCAAAAAAGGAGTAGTCTCCCCTATTAGCATATCATACACTGATGTAGATTCATTAAAGATTGCCCACTCATAACTTACAGCACCATCAGTCGTACCATTGAGCGCTACCGTTTCTCCTTCACAAACTGTCTGATTTGGCCCTAACAACACTTCCAAGATTGAGCAATCTGTAACTCCTGTTCCTCCTGTTTTCTGAAAATTAATAAAACCTGGCAGTTGCGAAAAATTCGTTATCAGCACTAAATAATACTCACCTGCTTCTGCATTGGGTATTGTCATAAACTCAGTATAAGAAGAACTATAGCTACAACTTATTGTATTACTAAACGTGAGGTCTGAAGCGCAGGGTGTAACAGGGTTATCAAAGGGACCATAGCATATAAAGTCTACATCCAACTGGGTTCCTGTTCCATCCTCATTTTGTGTTTGCACAATAGTAAACTCCATTGTTCCTGAGTCTTTTATTCTCAAATAATACCAAGCAGGAAAAGGTTGCGATATTAAACAACCATAATCAGGACCTGATTCTGCTTCTACAGTACAATCAGAATTTAAACTATTGCAATTAGGAAAAACAATACCTGCAACACTACAGAAAGGATCTGCACCAGTATCTCCTATAGGATCAGAACAAACTGAACCTTGACCTATAGCAGGGTATGCTCCTAAAAAAACAATTAAAAATACTAATAAACGAAGTTCGTGGACACCTGTTTTTAATTCTGACTCGTAAAATATAAATTTCATTATCAAAACAATTAAAAAAGGGATAAAAAAGACCATAATTGGTCTAGTAAATTTAATAAATCCTTTGTATAAAAAAAACCTTTTAATTGATTAAAAGGTTTTTTTTATATTTTTATTAATAGAGAGAGAGTGCTAACGAATTAGCGAAAAATTACCTGCAAAAACTCTTCTTCGCATATTTGGATCTCTAGGCTCATTAAACTCAACTCTAAACCAATAATCAGATGAAGGCATATTTTTTCCATTATAGGTACCATCCCAACCTGGACCTCCTGCTCTCAATTGTTTAAGAAGCTTACCGTACCTATCAAAAATATAGATCAACGCATTAGGTTGCCCTTCTATATTAACAAGGCTCCAGGTATCATGAAAACCATCACCATTTGGTGTAAAATATTTGGGATATCCCAAGATCATAATTACGTCTGTTCTTTGTTCGCTATCTGGGCAATTTGCATACCGGGCGGTAATAAAATAATCTCCAGGAGGAACATCTGTAAATACTGCTGAGGATTGAAAAGGTCTATATTCTATAAAGCCATTGCCTATATCTCTATCTAGCCTATATTCAAAATCATTAAAGCCTGCAGCTACAACTTCTGGAGTTGCTTCTACAACCGCTGTTATTGTATAACTTCCTGCAAAAGATTCTTCTGCAATAGAATATCCTACCGACACCACTGACGAGGACACATCCAAAATCACTAAATCATCGGGAGATTCAGGCACTTCTGCACCTGTAGTATCAAAACCACTTAATCTATACACTCCTTCTGTATTGGCTTCCAGAAAAGGAAACATACCTTCAGGATCAGGAATATCAACAAAATTAGTTGTTCCAACCTCTGCTCTTGCCCATCTAAAAGATACTGCACCTGGAATACTAGGTGGGTCCCCAGGAAATCGCCCTTCTATAGTAACAGGGAAATCACCACAAGTAGCTATATCTCTACCAACACCTGGCTCGAGTATACTACAATCTGTAGTTCCTGCTCCTGGTTCATCCAAATTTGTTTGTTGCAATTGTATAACACCAGATTCATTAGCAAAATTGGTAATTAAAATCATATAATACTCACCTGATTGAGCTTCAGGTATAGTTAATGTCTCAATAAAAATATCATCATCTGGAGTCCTAGCATAGCTACAATCTATAATATTTGTATTATCCTGATTTTCTATATAATATAATGGATCATCTACATTGTTCACACATTCTGCTGGGCGTATATTATCACCATCTCCATTATTATCACATCCTTGGGATAAAACATCACAATTCAAAAACGAAGTAGTAAAAGGCCCCCAAGCAACAAAATCCACATCTAATTGTCTTTCTCCTCTATCCAAGCGACTATCTTCATCACCATCCACCCATTGCTGGATATCAAAAACCAAACGTCCTGGTTGATCTATACGAATAAAATACCAAGCTGGATTTGGGGTTGTATTCAGACATCCTATTTCACCTAATCCATCCATATCACCAATTGTATTAGGAAAAGTTAATTCCTGAGAAGCATCAGAACAAAAAGGGCGAGCAATCCTACATGCTACATCAAAATCCTGAGCAGATAGAATAGTACTCTTAAATATAAAAAGTAGTAAAATTTTAGGTAATATTTTTGCCATTCTCATAACATTTAAACTTTATTTTCTATTTGTTATAGTTCAATTTGGGACTTAAATATACATAACTTCTATAATAAACCTAATATAGGCAATTGTTTAACATAGCTTTTACTGAGTGAATCAACAAAATTGTATCTTTGCAGACTTATAATCTGAATGGTATCTATGTAATTACCATTTAAATTACAAAAAACAATAAAGTAAGAAGTTATTAGAACATGTCCTATAGATTATATAACTTCATCATACTTTATAAAAGTTTTGATTAAATAATAAAATTTTGAAGTGTGAAAATAGATAAGGCCCTTGAAGCAATTGAAGCGTTAGGTGATAATCATATAGCTACTAGCGCTACTACTCCTCTTAGAGAAGATGCCTTTAAACTTAGTGATGCAGAAAAAATTGCTTTGATTAAAGAAGATGTAAAACATATTATGGAAACCTTAGGATTAGATCTAAGCGATGATAGTCTTAGTGGAACCCCTCAACGTGTTGCAAAAATGTTTGTAAATGAGATTTTTTCGGGGCTTCACCCTGATAAAAAACCAAAAGCTTCTACATTCAAAAACCATTATAAATATGGGGAAATGTTGGTAGAAAAAAACATTACTGTATATTCAACCTGTGAACACCATTTACTACCTATTGTTGGTCGAGCTCATGTAGCCTATATTTCTAATGGTACTGTTGTGGGATTATCAAAAATGAACCGTATCGTAGATTATTACGCAAAGCGCCCGCAGGTACAAGAACGTTTGACAATGCAAATTGTGCAAGATCTACAAACTGTACTTGGTACAAAAGACGTAGCCTGTGTAATGGATGCTAAGCATCTATGTGTAAACTCAAGAGGAATACGAGACATAGAAAGTAGTACTGTTACTAGTGAATTTGGTGGTAAGTTTAAAGAAGAATCTGTAAAAAGAGAATTTTTGGATTACATCAAGCTTGACACTACTTTTTAATTTTTTTCAATAAAATTCATAAGCATCAATTTATATTATGGCAGCAACTTCGTTGTATACAAATCAAGAATTAAAGATTTACAACTCCATTTCAGGGCAAAAAGAAACATTCATACCTATTACAGAAGGTAATATTGGCATGTATGTATGTGGTCCAACAGTATATAGTAATGTTCATTTAGGAAACTGCCGTACCTTTATTTCTTTTGACTTAATTTTCAGGTACTTAAAACATTTGGAATACAAAGTTCGCTATGTACGAAATATTACTGATGCTGGGCATCTTGAAAATGATGCTGATGAAGGTGAAGACAAAGTGGCAAAGAAAGCACGATTGGAGCAATTAGAACCTATGGAAATTGTGCAACGATATACATTGGATTTTCATCATGTAATGTCAAAATTTAATACTATTCCACCTAGTATTGAACCTACTGCAACTGGTCATATTGTAGAACAAATTGAAACCATTAAAACAATTATTGATAATGGTTATGCTTATGAAGCTAATGGCTCTGTATATTTTGATGTAGAAAAATTCAATAAAGATTATCATTACGGAAAATTAAGTGGTAGGAATCTCGAAGATATGATTGCAAATACTCGAGAACTATCTGCACAAAGTGATAAGAAAATCCCACAAGATTTTGCCCTTTGGAAAAAAGCAGAACCTCAACACATTATGAGGTGGCCATCTCCGTGGAGTGATGGTTTCCCAGGGTGGCATTTAGAATGTACCGTTATGAGTACCAAATATCTCGGGGAACATTTTGATATTCATGGAGGAGGAATGGATCTAAAATTCCCTCATCATGAATGTGAAATTGCACAAGGAGAAGCTGCATGCGGACATGAACCTGTAAACTATTGGATGCATGCCAATATGCTTACTCTTAATGGTAAAAAAATGTCTAAATCAACGGGTAATACAATATCACCAGGAGAGTTATTCTCTGGTAATAATGATTTTCTAGACAAACCTTTTGACCCGACAATTGTACGATTTTTTATGCTTCAGGCACATTATAGAAGTATTCTGGATTTCTCTAATGATGCATTAGAAGCGTCAGAAAAAGGATTTTACAGACTAATAGACGCTATACAATCTTTAAATAATCTATCAATTAGTACAGATACTAATGGATTTAACATTCAATCTTGGAGACAAGAATGTTATGATGCAATGAATGATGATTTTAATAGCCCTATTTTGATTGCTAAATTGTTTGATGCTGTTAAGTTTGTCAATACTATTAAAGAGCAAAAAAATACAATCTCTGCTCCTGATCTCGAATTACTAAAGCAAACAATGCATAATTTTGTTTTTGATGTTCTTGGATTAGTTAATATAAACGAAAGCTCTTCTGACATCAGCGATAAACTTACTGGTACTGTTGAGTTATTAATTAATTTACGAGCAGAAGCAAGAGCGAACAAAGATTTTGCTACAAGTGATAAAATTAGAGATCAATTATTAGAAATGGGGATCCAACTTAAAGATGGTAGAGATGGAACAAGTTTTTCATTAAACTAAATTATTTTGGGTTTAAAAGCAAACATAAAACAAATTCTGATATTCCCTTTTGTCATCTTGGTAAAGTTATATCAGAATTTGATTTCTCCTTTGACTCCTGCTACATGCAGGTACCAACCTACATGTTCTCATTATACAATTGAAGCATTACAGAAACATGGAATATTAAAAGGAGGATGGCTTTCTATAAAACGTATTTTTAGTTGTCATCCGTGGGGAGGGAGTGGTTATGATCCTGTACCCGAAATTGATAATGAATCTATAAAAAAATAAATCAACAGGTGGTTTTATAGCTATACTATTAATAACACATATGCTTGCTATTTGATTACCTATACAACAATTCAAATTTGTTGTATAAATACCTATATTTAACTTTCAAAAAAATAAAACTCATACATGATACTATCTAAAATTATATGGAACCCAGTTGAAGGAATCGACCTTGGCTTTTTTGTTATTCGTTTCTATAGCCTAATGTTTGTTATTGCTTTTTCTCTAGGATGGTATTTGATGAAAAAAATCTATATCCGAGAAAATATTTCTATGGAGAAGCTAGATTCTATCTTTATCTATGCAGTTATCGCCACTTTATTAGGTGCTCGCTTAGGGCATGTTTTCTTTTATGATTGGGGGTATTATAAAAACAACTTGTTAGAAATTCTTTTGCCGTTTAGATTCAAGCCAGAGTTTGAATTTATTGGATTTCAAGGACTAGCAAGTCATGGAGCTGCTATAGGAATTATTATTGCTATGTATTACTACTCAAAAAATGTAATCCAAAAACATATATTATGGGTATTAGATAGAATTGTTATCCCTGTAGCTTTTGGAGGAATATTTGTTCGCCTTGGTAATTTTTTTAACTCTGAAATCATTGGTGAAGAATCAGGAGATTCTCTTTTTGGTGTAAAATTTGTTCGAGAAGCTATCAGTAAATCTCAAGCAGTAAAAGAAACAGGAATAAAACATGTAAATAATGCATATGCGGCTATTGTCGAGAATCCAAAATTTTCTGGTTTGTTAGATGCTGTTCCCTATAGACACCCTGCTCAATTGTATGAGGCATTCGGGTATATTTTTGTAGCTATTATTTTATGGTTTATTTATTGGAAAACTAATAAAAGAAATCAAAGAGGATTTCTTTTTGGAGTATTCCTTATTTTATTATGGACCGTGAGATTTCTTGTAGAATTTGTTAAGAAAAGTCAAGGTGGGTTTGAGGACGCACTTGGTGAATCTTTATCTACAGGACAATGGTTGAGTGTGCCATTTATCATTGCGGGTATCTATTTTATAATACGATCAAAGAATAAAATATCTGAATAAAAAAGTAGACCTTACAGTATTTACTCAACAGTAATTGAAGTAATAATTGGTTTTAAAAAAAGGTAGTAAAAATAAAAATCCGATACGTTGTATCGGATTTTTTATTTAAAATATTTCGTTGGATTCTTTTAGTTTCTCTGTATTGGCCACCAATTGAAGTTCGTCTATTATTTTCTGAATATCTCCATCAATAATATTACCTAAATCATATAATGTCAAACCGATACGGTGATCTGTTACACGACCTTGCGGGTAATTATATGTTCTAATTTTTGCAGATCGATCTCCAGAAGACACCATACTCTTACGTTTCTCAGAATCTGCTGCTTGTTTCTTTTCTAGTTCCATATCATATAATCGAGAGCGCAGTACTTTTAATGCTTTTTCAAGATTTTTATGTGATGATTTTTGATCCTGGCAGCTTACAATCATCCCTGTTGGTTCATGGTGCAATTTAATGGCAGAATATGTTGTATTCACAGATTGTCCTCCTGGGCCTGTAGAGGTTGTTCTTTCTATTCTTACTTCTGTCATATCTAGTTCTACATCAAATTCTTCGGCTTCTGGCAATACCATTACTGTAGCTGCACTGGTATGCACACGCCCTTGGGTTTCTGTTTGAGGAACACGTTGCACTCGGTGCACACCTGCTTCAAATTTTAAAATACCATATACATCTTCGCCATTGACCTCAAAAATAATCTCTTTATATCCTCCACTTGTACCTTCATTAAGATCAACAACACTTGTACTCCATCCTCTGCCTTCACAATATTTGGTATACATTCTGAATAAATCTCCTGCAAAAATACTTGCTTCATCTCCTCCTGTTCCTGCACGAATTTCTACCACACAGTTTTTAGCATCTTCAGGATCCTTTGGCACTAGCATGAATCGAACTTTTTCTTCTAAACTAGGCAACTCTTCTTTGGCTTCTTCCAACTGCATTTTTGCCATCTCTACCATTTCAGCGTCACTACCATCTGCAATAATCTCTTCTGCCTCTTTTAGATTATTGGTAAGCTCTATATAAATATCACGCACATCCATCAGTGCTTTAAGATCTTTATATTCTTTATTAAGTTGTATATATTTTTTTTGATCTGCAATGATATCTGGTTGAATGATTAAATCAGTCACTTCGTCAAATCTTTGCTTTACAATATTTAATTTATCAATCATAGTAAATATTTCCTATCTGTAGAAGATACAAAAGTACGCTTTTTTACCCAAAACCCATACTAACATTAATTATCTATCATTCATATCTTTACCACAAATCATTTTTTTTATAATAAACAAAAGCCTTTTGGATATTATATCCAAAAGGCTTTTTATTTAATGATTTATATTCTTTTATCGTTGTACTGTTAGTGTAAAGTATATTTCATACTCTACTCCATTATCTTCTACGAGCACATACCCTGTGCGATTACTAAAAACTTGAAAATAACCACTTATTTCTCCTGTTAAAACTGAGGTTGGATAGGTAAAAAAGCTTCCTATCTCCTGTTCTGGACTTGACCCTAATAAAACTATTTTTTTAATCGTATAGCTTGCTATATTCTCATTAAAAGCAACCCTAACTTGTCTTGGAAATACTGCACTAGTATCACTGTATAGTGTTGCTTCTGAAACATTCAAAGTGGGATGCTGATTTGGAGGAAGTTTAACGGTTACATCTACTCCTGTATCTATCCAACCAAAAGCTTCTACATTTCCTTTATAGCGTATGCGGTACGTTCCTGGCTTGATACTTCTATGAATACCAAATCGCATTTCTGTAGTATTTACATAATTTGTATAAGAAGTAGTTGTATTAAAAACTACATCTCCTCTTCCATTTATTAATTCTATTTGAACTCTAGAAAAAGAAATATAATCAAAATACAAATTCTGACCTGTCAATGTTATCGATGTACTATTAACAAATAATTCATTCTCTCTAATTCCTGTTACAACAGGTGCTTCTCCTTTTGTTATTGTAATTGAATTTCCTTCATTATTAAGAAAATCATAAACTGTCTTTACTCCGTCTAATTCAATTACAAATTCATGTCCTGTACCTGCAATTGCAATATCGGTCATCAAATCTGGCATTTGCAAAGAAAAACTATCTGAATTATTACTCATCGTTTTTCTTATTAATGGATACTCTACTCCATTTTTTCTGAGGTAAAAATTATGGTCAGCATATCTTGATTTATCAATGATAGCTGATACCGAGAATATTTGATCTGGTATCAATAACTCTCTAACTGGGTTACTTGCTCCTAATGCATATACAGAGTTTACTTGTCTGAATTTTGGAGTTCCTTTATCTAAAACAAAATTACTACTTACATCAAAATTATCATGCTCTATAAACACTTCTACTTTATAATAATCATTAATATATTCATCAGGAAGTTGAACAGTTATCGTCTTTTGATCAACATCTATAGAATTAACCAACAATCCATAAGAGCGTTCATCATTTTTGATATTAACTTTGATACTATCTTTATGAGGGTTAATTTCATTTACATTAAAGGTAACAAGAGCTCCTTTTTCTTTACCACTAAACGTATCCTCTATATCTGATGGCAAACTTAATTGAGGCAGTACTAGTTCTACAAAAACTAAATATTCTTGTTTAGAACCATCATCTGCTGTTACAATGTGTTTAACTGGATTTGTAAAATCCAACGTTTCTCCTGATGCAGGAACAATAGTTGCTTTATCATCAATAACAATAACTGTTTCTAAGGCTTCTATCGGACTTGCATAAGGTACATAATGAATGATCGTATCTTGATCTTCTTTTACTTTATTAATTAAATCATATCTGGAACTTCCAGGCGCTAGATTATTAAAAGAATGATAATATATATTTGTATCAGAATTTTCTTTGGTAATCACAGCATAATACTCTTTACTGGTATTATCTTCTGCTGTTACTTCAAAAATAAGGGAATATGTAAAGTCTAATGTAATTCCTGATGCTGGATTAATAGTCGCTTTTTCAGAAATTTCTATCACAGGAGTAAGATTGGTAATATCTGCACCTGAAGGGAATTTATAAATAATTGAATCATTCCTTAATGTCGCTTTATGCTCCTCTCCTTCAACAACAAACTTAACAGATAAGATTTCTTTTTCACTGCTTCTTGATTCATTACCAGAACCTCCATTTGGTTGTGCATCATCTCCACTAGAACAAGAAATGATCGTTCCTAACAAAAGAAACATTACAATTATTTTTTTCATTTTTTGGGTTTAAAATTCGCGCAAAAGTAATAAATATCAATTAATTACAATTATACCGTACCAAAAGTATGTCAAAACCTTGTCCTCTATCTTCAAGTCTAAAAAAACTGATCCTTATACTAAAAACAAACCTTCAAGAAGTGTACCTCTTGAAGGTTCTGATATTCGCAACACAATACCCTTGCACCTCCCAAAACAGAATTAGATCGTATATAAAGCGAGATAAATCAATGTACTCCTTCCATTAATTTTTTTATAATTGGTGAAATTAGTATTGCTATTATCCCTATCCAGATTGTGATGACTCCAAAATTAGCATATACTGATACATAAGAATATAACTGCTGAAAAGCTTCTGCATTACTTCCTTCTACTACTGTATTTGACAACCCAGTAATAGCCTCGCTTATAATTCCAAAAACACCTTCTGAAAAAGTACTAACTTCTCCTTCTTTTACGGTTGTAAGTTTTGCTATTTTACCAGCAAAGAAATGACCATAGAAATTAGCAGAAAACCACACCCCCATAATAAACGTAACATATTTTACTGGTGACAATTCTGTGATTTTTGAAAGCCCGATGGGAGATAAAAACAATTCTCCTATAGTTAATATAAAATACCCAAAAACCAGATAAAACATAGGGGTTTTTGCATATTGATCTACTTCGTTTGCAGACATCCCAAAAACTAAAAACCCTAATCCCAGAAATAACATTCCCAAGCCAAACTTAACAGCTGAGTTGGGATTTGCTTTTTTCTTACTCAAAAACGTCCATAACACTGCAAAAGGAACGGCCAGCAAAACTATCCATATAGAGTTTATACTATTGGTTTGGGCAGCATTGATCCCGATAAGATTTACATTTCTATCTGCAAATAATGTAAGTGAACTACCTGCTTGCTCAAATACAGCTGCAAATAAGGCATACAGTGTGGTAAAGTATACTGCAACCAGTAATCTTTTTCGTTCCTTGATTGATACTTGGGTTAAAATGTAAGTTATATATCCTATCAAAAACAAAGAGGCTACCCATACCAAATAGTGTTCAAATTCATTAAACCGCACTATCAATGCAAACACAGGAACCGATAGCCATGCAGATAAACTTACCAAGTCACCCTTATTGAGCCCATATATTCTCTTTTGATAACTTTTTAAATCTGGCACCAATCCTTTATTACCAAAAACATGTAATTGCGTTCCTCTTTTAAATACTAGCAACCCTACCAACATTCCTATACCAGCTAACAAAAATCCATAATGCCATCCATATAACTCTGCCAGCCATGCACACATCAAAGGAGCTATTGCTCCTCCTAGATTAATCCCCAAATAGAAAATTGTAAATCCAGAATCTCTTCTTTTATCTCCTTCTCTATACAATGACCCAACCATAGTAGAGATATTAGGTTTAAAAAAACCATTTCCCACAATTATTAATGCCAAGGAACCATAAAAAAATACAGGAGTTTCAATGGTAAGGAAAAAATGTCCTGCTGCCATTAAAATCCCACCTAGAAAAATAGATTTTCTATACCCCATATACTTATCGGCTATAATTCCTCCAATCATAGGTGTCACATAAACCAATGACATATAGGCGGCCATTACACCAAATGATTTATCATCAGAATACAAAAGATGTTTGGTCATATAGAGTACTAAAAGTGCTTTCATCCCATAAAATGAAAAACGCTCCCATAGTTCTGCAAAAAATAAATATAGTAATCCTTTTGGGTGTCCAAATAATTCCTGTTGGTTTGTAACAGCTTGATCTGAATTCATGTAATGTGTTTAAATTTATAGTAAACACAAAGCATCAATTCTTTACTTAAAATTAAAAATGAAGTACTAAAAAATACCTATTTATACCAACTTGTGCCTCCCGCACATCTAGTTACAAATAGTTACAAACTCAGTTTTTACGAGGTTTTATTGAATTCTTCTAATAGAATAGGGTCTATGGTAATATTTTCTGGAATAACTCTGAGCCTGTATTTTCCCTGCCCCATAAAGGTGAATAAATCTTTTCTTTCTAGTCGTGATATTGATGGTAATTGAAGTATCGTATTCATATTTTCTATAATACGACTCAGATATGTTTGACTCTTTATCTCTCCGCCCGAGCTCACCAATAGGTACTGTCCTTCTCCCTTCTCACATTTACGTCTAACTGCAAATTTAAGCAAGTTTTTATACTGGGTAGTTTTTGAACCAAAGTCTATGGTTTTATCATAAATTTCTTTTGAAGGAATTGTAATCTTCACTAATGACCAATCCAAAAATTTAATAGTCATCTCACTTGGTCTAGGGGTAAGGGCTAGCTGAATGACCCAACTGGTTGCCAACACCAAGAATATCGAAATAAATGTGGTTTTGGCAATAATCTTTATCAAATTACCATACATCACATCATTCATCACCACAAAAACATCTGGTGTTTGTGATACTAACATGAGTAAAAAGGCTAGTACAGATATTACAGCAACTAGCTTCAATCCACGATTCATAAATGTTTTATAAAAAGATACCATAAACAGGTAGGTTAAAAAACAAGAGAGTATCAAATCAGGTACACTACTTATTCTAATTCCGTTTATCACAGGACTATCCTTATAGTTTTGTATCAAAACAAATGTCATTATAGAGATTACAATAACCAAAACAGTGAGGATAATTGTATTTTTTTTATTCTTATACAAGAATCGAGGTGCAAAATCAAAATAGAATAATGCCAATAGTAAAACCAGCGTATTTATTACTGAAAAAAAGCTATACCCGATATCATAAATAATCATGGTGTCAAAAGCAAAAAGGTGCCCCAGATAAATCCATGTTCCAGAAAACACCCAAATAAAAAGAGAGATGCTTAGATACAATAAGCCTTTATCTATCCTTTTTTGTGAATCATCTTCTTCTAAAAATTGTTTGAATCGCTTTCTAATATTATACCATATTGCTAATAATAATATTCCTCCGATCAATGAGATACATATATGTGCAAGACTATAAAATTTGGTAATATCGGACATGAGTTTGTGTCTTATTATATTGGAGCAATTTACATATATCTTCAAAAACAAACACCTTCTTATTTTGAAATCTTCCTGAGCTCTCTACCAAGCCTATATTCTTTTTTTTAGCACGAAACACTTTGATACAATACTCCTTGTAGTAGTTTTTTGTTTCCTTGTATATAAAAACCAATTCCTCGCGCTCTTAATATGTTTCCTCCTTGCAGGGAAGACTCAAAGTAGTATGGGGAGCGATAAAAAAGGTACTGGAAACACCTGTCTCACCACGGGGAACAATATAAATACTGTGGGGACAGGCAATATAACTACGAGGAAAGGTGAAAAACGTGCGGGGATGCTGCTCCCTCTATATTTATCGTTTTCTGTACACTGTATATCCCTAATATTTTAAGACCGTAGTGTTCTCCTAAGGTGTTATAAAGTGTAAATATTTAACACAATATAATTCTCTCGTATTTTGTAATGTCAATCAAAAATTACAATTGAGATATACCTATTTTATAATGAAGACCTTAAAAAATAATTATTCCTTCCTTACAATATATGTAACCGAGCGATCATAATCATACCTTTCATGCTTAACATCAAGTAAATAGGTATTTGTATTTGGGATGTTTCTTGAAGTTATTTTTTGAGCGAGCACATATTCCGCAAAAATTTTGAATTGAGTAGTCTCATTATTTACACTAAATTCATAATATTGATATCCTTTGGGGTAGAACGTTCCTGGTACGAAATGATTTCCCCCAGAACTACCATTTGCAGTTACAGCTTTATCTTTAATAATTAACTCTTTGCCATCGCCTATTATAAACCTATCTCTCTGTCTACATTGATCAAATTTATGAAGCAGCTCATAAGGCCTCTTCCTATTTCCAATATTCTCATCCCAAAGAGGAGTAGGTATTTCTTCTATTATAAATTCATTTTGAGGATATGTTAGCAAATACTTACCTCCAATATCTCTAACACACTCTAGATTTGTTAAAACCTGTTTATTAAATTCGTCTGCTGCTTTATGATAACTTATAGAATCTATTTTACGACTTATCTCATAATGCAAACTATCTGGAAACTTATTTAATGCATAGGCTCCTTTTTCTTTAAGCTCCTTCTCTAGGTTATCTTTATATAGTTTACCATGAAATGGATGAGTGGGTATTTTCTGTGGTTCAGATTTTAGGTTATTATATTTAACCACATTTCTATTTTCATCTTCAAGATAAAAGTTCCCATTTTTTGCGATAAAATAATCTCCATGTCTAGGAATAGAATCAATCCTATTTAATTCATCATCCATCTCCATAATATATTGCCCTGTAGCACCATCATCATAAAAAAAATTAACCGCAGCGAATAGTGTAGCGTTATTAGAGCTATACATATCATACATTTTCATTTTGAGAGGCTTAATCGTTATTTCAGGGTTTGAACTTTCTGGAAACACCGCCATATTAGGAAACTTATCATCTTCGGTTTTTGTATACCCACAACTAATGATGATAGCAGTAATTGCAAAAAAAATGGTGACTTTTATTATTCTCATAATTTTTTGTCTTTTATTTATTTTTTCAAATATCTTCTATTTCCATTAATATGAAAACATTAAAACAATTTTCGTACAGAAACAGTTATTATTTAATGGCATAGATTATATATTCGTATAGATTTGGTTGAATATTTACCGAATCTATACGTTAAAATGATGCTATATGGTGATTATGAATATGCAAAAAATAGGTTTTGGTGGTGGATGTCATTGGTGTACTGAAGCTGTTTTTGATTCATTAAAGGGAGTCATACAAGTAAAACAAGGATACATACGAGGCCATAAGGAAAATGATTATTTTTCTGAGGCTGTTCTTGTGTATTTTGATCCTAAAATTATTCTTATCAATGATCTTATAGCCATACACCTACATACTCACAATAGCACATCTGATCATAGTTTTAGAAAAAAATACAGAAGTGCTGTGTATTATCATAATGAATCTGAACACAATCTTATAAAAACTATTCTTAACGGGCTTCAAAAAGATTTTAAGGATCAAATAATCACTCAACCTGTACTTTTTCAAGAGTTCACATCTTCCAGGTCCCAACTTCTTAATTATTATTCTAATAACCCAGAAAAACCTTTTTGTAAAAAGTATATTGATCCTAAATTAAAGTTGCTAAAAGAAAAATATTCTAAAATTACAAAGTAGACTACTAATCTATAGTTTCTTCTTCTACTTCTACCTCTTCTATCTCTATTCCATCATCGTTTAATGGTTTCCCCTTGGTATCGATCATTACTTTTTCGCCTTTTAGTTTTACTTCTGCCTGACCATTCTTAAAATCTCTTGCATAATTAAATTGGGCTGGGATCACTTCTTCTCCTTTATTATTGATATAGCCATAGGTATAAGCATTTTGCGCATATACAGCTAGTCCTTCATAAAAATTATTAAGGCCATAATACTTAGGAGGCAATATTACTTTGCCTGTAAAGTCGAGTACTCCGTATTTATCATTTTCTTTAAAAGTTGCATACCCCTCATTAAATCTAGATATAAACTGATATTTTGGAGCCACTATTTCTTTTCCTGACACATCATATAGTCCATATTTTTGTTCTTTTATTACTGTAATAATGCTGCCATTGTCATGTTTTGAAGAATAATGCTTTATTCTATCAAAAATAATCGGGATTACTACATTATTTTCTTTATCGATGTATCCATACTTTCCTTCTTTTTTTACACTTGCAATTCCTCTGGAAAATTTAGATACTTTATCATAAATAAACGGGATTACTTCTTTTCCATTTTCATCGATAAAACCTCCTTTACCATTCTTCACCGCGGGAGTTATGTCAAATAAGAATTCTCCTATATAATCATACTTAAAAGAAGAAAGCTCTTTTATACGTACTGCATCAAACAATGTGTATTTACCATTATTTTTAATCGAAAATATTTTTTTACCAGGGATCATTGCTACATAATCATAGGGACCTCCAATTAGTTTTTCTTTATATAGATCAAACAAAAACTCTTTCCTCTCTTTTCTTACCACTATAATCCCCTGATATGCATTTTGGTAGGTGTGAATTGGGCTATATTCTGGTTTTAGGATTAGAGTTCCTTCTGAACTATAAATCCCATATTTACCTTCTCTATTTTTTACTACGAAAAAGTATTTTCCTTGATCTCTAAAATAAGATACCTTTTTATAGATTGTTGGTATAATTTCTGTTTCTTTTTGGCCTACAATTCCTTGTAATCCTTCTTTTTCTACTTTATAAAATTCATTAGGTTCAATGACCTTTACCGTCTTATCATAACTATTAGATATTAGTATATTTGCAAGTGTATCTACCACTCCGTACTTTTGATCACTACTAAAGCTACTTAACCAACCTTTATACCTATCAAATCTAGGTGCATGATCAAAAATAAAATCGCTTTGCAATTCTCCTTTAGAATTAATAAAGGAGTATTTACCATCTTTTTTTACTGGAACATGTTTTTTACTCCCATATTCTACCTTATCAAAAATAAAGGGCTGTATGTTCTTACCCTCATAATCCAACAATCCCCATTTTCCTTCTTTTTTTGCAACCAAAAGTCCTATTTTATTTTGCAATAATAGGTCTTCATATAACGTGGTATTAATTGTTTTTCCTTGGGCATTAATCAATTTCCAAGTGGTTTTGCTTTTAACACCTATAAGATTTTCATTAAAGATTTTAACTTCTTCGAATTTTTCTGAGGAAACCAAACCAAAATCTGTGTTAAAAACAGTCCATTTTGAACCTTGACTTATCATATAAATCCCATGTTGAAAACTTAGATGACTTGCATTAAAGGTTTTAATTTTTTTTCCTTCAATAGTAAAAACATCATACCCTTTTCTATTCTTTTTTTCTGCAATGATCCTATCATTATTCAATGAGATAAATTCATATTGTAAAGGTATGATCAACTTTCCTGTTTTTGAAAGTACTCCTTCAAAGTCGTCTATGGTTACAATTCGAATTAGTCCATTTTCTAAAAAAATTGTATCTCTAAGCGTATATTCTGAAATTATCTTTCCATTTTCATCAAAAAAAACAGATTTTTCACCTTTTCGTCCATCAAAAATCGTATTATCATCATTGTTTCTCACATAATCAAACTCTATCGGTACTATGATTTGAAAAGTATCTGAAACTACTCCTGATTTTCCTGCATTTTCTACAAAAATTTTATTATCATCTCTCCATGTTTTTGCTTTATCAAAAGCTACAGTAGATCTCTTATTTATACGTATGTTATAGATATAATTTTTCTGATGTCTTTCTAAAAAAAGAACATTTTTATTGGATATGTAATATCTGTCATATATAGGTTGTTCTATAATTTTGCCTTCAAAATCTTTTATTCCATAGAAGCCATTTTCAAAATAGATATATTCATCATCAAACACAGTCAAGAAGTTTGGTAACTGGTCTTTGATGGTATACTTAACCTTTCCTTGTTTATCGATAACAAAAATTCCCTTTTTGTTTTGTACTACAGTTGTATTCCCTTTAAACTTCTCTGTTCTAGCATATTTAAACGAGATTACCTCTTTTCCTTCTGTATTTACAAAACCCCATAAATTATTCTTTTTTACCTGCGCTAATCCTTGAGAAAATGGTCGCACAGCATCATAAATTACAGGAACAACTTCGACTCCTTCCTTATTAACAAAACCTTCTTTATGATTTTTGTTTTCTACTCTTGCAAAGCCATTTTCTAATGTAGAAACAAATAGGTATTTCTTTGTAAGTTCGTTTTTAATACTCTCTTCAAAATTGTTTTCATCTATGGTTTGAGCATAAGAGTTACAAAACATTAAGAAACACAATATCTTACCAAAAAAAATAATCTTAGCAATTCTCATTTGTACAAAGTATATATCTTATTAATATTCAAACACTCCAAACTCACTATTTATGGTAAGTTTTTTATTATCAGAAGCTTCTACGCGACCTACTATCTGAGCATCTACATTAAAGCTTTTAGAAATTGAGATTATATCTTCTGCTATTTCTGGAGAGACGTATAGCTCCATACGGTGTCCCATATTGAATACTTGGTACATTTCTTTCCAGTCTGTTCCAGAGTTTTCCTGAATTAATTTAAATAAAGGCGGAACATCAAATAAATTATCTTTTACGATATGTAGATTGTCTATAAAATGTAGAATCTTGGTTTGTGCACCACCACTACAGTGTACCATTCCATGTATCGATTTACTATCGTATTGTGATAGTATCTTTTTGATTATAGGTGCATAGGTTCTTGTTGGTGATAATACTAGTTTACCCGCATCTATAGGAGAGTCAGTAACAGCATCGGTTATATTTGTTTTCCCAGAATATACCAGATCAGCAGGAACTGATGGATCAAAGCTTTCTGGGTATTTTTCTGCTAGGGTTTTATTGAATACATCGTGACGGGCAGAGGTCAACCCATTACTTCCCATTCCTCCATTATATTCTTTTTCATAACTAGCTTGACCAAAAGAAGCTAATCCTACAATAACATCTCCTGGTTTTATATTTGCATTATCAATAACGTCTTTACGCTTCATACGAGCAGTTACAGTAGAATCTACAATAATTGTTCGTACTAAATCTCCAACATCGGCAGTTTCTCCTCCAGTAGAATGAATCTCTACTCCAAAATTTTTAAGCTCGGTAAGTAATTCTTCGGTTCCATTTATAATTGCCGAAATTACCTCTCCTGGAATTAGGTTTTTGTTTCTTCCTATGGTAGAAGAAAGCATAATATTATCTGTCGCTCCTACACACAAAAGGTCATCAATATTCATGATTAGTGCATCTTGTGCTATTCCTTTCCATACAGAAACATCACCTGTTTCTTTCCAGTACATATATGCCAAAGAGGATTTGGTTCCAGCCCCGTCTGCATGCATGATAAGACAATATTCTTCATCACTGGTAAGGTAATCAGGAACAATTTTACAAAAGGCCTTTGGAAACAATCCTTTATCTATATTCTTAATAGCACTATGTACATCTTCTTTTGATGCAGAAACCCCACGTTGCGCATAGCGTTTACTTACTTCTTCGCTCATGATATTGAAAATTAGAGCGCAAAGATAATTTAATTAATTACGAATTGCGAATTACGTTGTATGAATTATACTTCTAAATTTTACATCTAAAAATTACAAAACAAGACTACACTCTTTGGATAATATATCTCTTGATTATCACTCCCAATCTGGCATAGATGCTTTTGTTAACAGAACGGTTCGTCCATCTAAATCTAGAATAGATACTGTTTCTATAATTCTTTCTGAAATACCATCATTAGAGGTATTTACATAGACCACACTAGCTTCATTGGGAGAAAATCTAGCATCTAAATCATTGGTTCCTGCGGTTTTATCTGTAGACAAATCTGTACTTGTAGTAGTTCCAAAATCATAGATAAACATATGGGTATCTAATTGCCTATAGTTTGCATTTTCTGATCCTGATATATCATGACTATACAGCAATTTGGTTCCATCTACAGATAAATTAATACTTCCTACAGCTCCAGAAACACCTGTAAGCACAACATCTTGTACTGTTCCTACCTCATCAATAGTAAAAACCTGCACTGCATACCCATCTAAATTATTGGTTTTTAACACAATAATTCCTGTGCTTTCATTTTTATCAACTTCTGTTATCAGATCTCCTGTAGTTTGATAAATTAGGCTCAAGCCACTTCCATCTATATTTATGCTATATAATTTATTTTGATTAGGAAACAATAGTTTTGCTCCATTGCCATCCCAAGAAAAATCTATCTCTTCAAGATTAAACCCTGAGACGCCAACTGTAGAGGTTACTTGTTTTACATCTGAACCATCTTCATTCATCACAAACAAATGGATTTGCGAGCCAACAGATTGTAAAAATGCAATTTTACCATTTGCTGTATTTCTTCTGGGTCTAAAGCTATTTTTTGAGATTGCAGTAAGTGCTATTTCTGTACCTCCACTCTCATCTGCAGAATAAATCACACTATTACCATCAACTAATCTGGTATAAATAATTCTATTATTGGGTGCTGGCTCTGTCTCAAAAGCAAAAACTGTACTATTTACTGGTTCATTAATATCATCATCTGTACTTACTTGCCAAAAGTATTTTGTACTATATGATAATCCTGAAATAGTATATGTTGTGTCTGTAATATTTTCAAATACTTCTTCTATAGTATTATCTTCATTTCTTAAACTTATTTTATAAGTCAGTGCATCATCATCAGGATCACTACCACTCCAAACTAATTTTATTTCTACTGGTTGATCTACAGCATTATCTATTGGTGTTGATAATATTGCTGCAGCAGGGGCACGATTGGTTGCTGTTGCTATATCCATTTCTAACACAACTTCTAATTCACTATTAGCAATCACAGTAATCCCCTCAAAAATAGCTAACAAGCCTTCTTTTTGTGCAGATAAGGAGTATTCTCCCGAGGGAACGTCATTTAATTGATATACTCCATCTTTATCTGTAAATACTGTACTTGAAGAGGGGTTTGTTGAAATTTTCACATTCTCTATAGGTTCATTGGTTCCTACTTTTACTACTTTTCCTTTTACAGCTCCCAAACCTTCTAAATCAATAGTGTCTTCACTACATGAAACGGTAATTAAAATTACAAAGACAGCTATTATTTTTATGATTAATTCTTTCATCTGTTTTTTTGTATTGTTTTCTTGCACTAAATAGAGTTAACTATTGATTATTTTTGATTGTATTTTTTCTTACATTTCTATTCCTCTTCTTCAACTTATACAACTCTTGAGTTTCCTTTTTTTCTTGTTGTCTATTTTTTTTATCTGTTTTCATCTTGCTGCTCCCAAAATACCAATTAACTCCTAATGAAAAATTAAAGTATTGATCGTCTCTTTTTCCTTGAACGACTCCATCTAGTTCATCACTAAGCACTAGATTATGTACAGCATTTACAGAAACACCTACTTTATCTGATATCAAATACTCTATTCCTGCTCCATATTGCAACTTAAATAAAGTAGTATCAAAATCATCATTATTAACTACTCCAATTCCTCCATACATAAAAGGCGATAGTTTTTCAAATGGCAACAAACTCAATTCTGTGTTAAGCTCAAATGCATTGAATCCTTGTGAGAATGAATTTTGATTGGTGAGTTCAAATTTATGCGCGCTTACATTCACATTTAGATATGGGTTAAAATACCATCTTGCTCCTATTTCTGCTGCATAGGTGTGTTCTGGTTTGTTAAGATCACCACTCATCAATGCTGTTCCGCCTTTTATAAAAACAGATGCTTTGGATCTTCTTTCTTTAAAATACCTATCATATAATGCTGTATTTTGCGCTTCTTCTTTTTCTTCATTATACTTTTCTACTAGTGCATCTATTTCTTTGGTTTCTGCATTAACAGCCCATAATCTATCTTCAACTCCTTCTACAATTAATGATTCTACAGCTTTTTCTATTGCTTCTGACACGGCCATTTGTGCAGGTTCATTTTTTGTAAAACCTGTTTCTGCCTCCAGTAATCTTTTAAATCGTACATATCTAAAGAAATTTGCATCCAAAGCTTGTGACAATATAGTTTTGGAGACATATACTGTTTTCAATATTTTACCACTAGAGGTTGAAACAGCTCTTAAATAAATTGTTATTCTATCTTGTCTATATTGAGTAGAACCTCCTACTCCAAAATACCTTGCTCCCAATCCTCCTGTAATAATATTAGAATCATAAGAAACAATTCCTCCTTCTAGAATAATCCCAGCATACAATAAGGGGGGTAATTCTGGCTCATTTGTTTTTTTGTTCTTCCTGTATTCTTTTCTGGTAGAGCGTATAATATTACGTTCATTAAGTAAATTACTCAAGTTCTCTCTCTCTATAGGTACAAACCACTTAGAGTCTTCTAATGCTTTGATCAAAATTGTAGTAGCTCCTTGAGTGACTGCTGTACTAAATGTACTTCCTGCTTCTGTTGGTTTGTACTGCCCTGTCTGATCTCTGAATTTATAAACTCCCACTACAACGGGGTCTACAGGTGGCGGGAAATCTCTTAAGGTTTTTGTTACTTCTGTATCTTCACCAATTCTAGCGCTTTCTATAGTAATAGGTTGATTAAAATAGGCGCCACATCCAGATAATAAAATTGCACAAGATATTGCTGTAAATATTCTATAAAACTTATGATGCATTAAAAAATTAATTAGGAATTATTACTTGGGACTGATCTCCTGTATTTGTATCTAAAATATTAATTACCAATCCTTCTCCTGATGGAAAAATTTCTACGAATAGTGTTCCAAAACTAAAGGTTCCTTCTGTGAGTCCATCTTCTCCAAATTGTTCGGTAAACAAAGTCCTTGATATTTGATTTAACAACTGGCTATTTAAATTCTCCGTAAACCTCTCTATGTCTGATCTTTGATCTCTAGATGAGTCACTGCCATCTGTAAATTCATTCTGAGCTTCTGCAGAACTAAGAAGCCATTGATAGTTAAATGTATCTCCTCCAAAAGCTGGGTTGACTGGCTTATACACCAAGTTTTGCCCAAAAGAAAAACTGGTAATGGAGCACATAACAAAAAATGTAATTATAACTGATTTCATATATTAATTTAATACTGAAAGATATCGTTCTTCTGTTTTTTTAAGTCTTTGAAATATTTATATACTTTTCTTATCGAAATTTTTGACATGTGTTCTAAATATTCTAAATCTGGTTTTCCTATAAATTCGTGAATAACATTATCTTCTATTTTTACCTGAATAATTGTACTACGCCCAAAGCTTAGTTTTTCATAAACCCCTACGACTTTACTTCCGTTTATTTGATTATTTGAATACATATTGAAAAAGAATTCATAAAAGTCTCTTCCAGGTTTAGTTTTTGTTTCTTCTATAACTATCCCTTTTAATTCTATACCATCTTCTATTGAACGTTCTTGTAATTGGCTAGTTGCTCCTTCATTAAAGACCAACCTATCTTTACCTATAATTTTATCTTCTTCATAGATTAATAAAAGTACTACTATTTTACTCTTCTCATCTACATTTATCACTCCTTTAGAGAGTTCTTTTCCTTCATTGGCTTCTAATGTAAACCTTCCTTCTTGTTTATTTTTGGATATATTATTAGCTACATCTGTCTTAAAAACAGAAACGGTATATTTTAGACTTTTATTAACTTCTGTGGTATTTGTAGCTGTTGCTACAACGGCAATGACATCTCCAATAGTTTGCGTTTTGATCTTGGCAACTACATCAGTATTTGTATACTGTGCAGTTACTATTTGGAAAAAAAATAGTGCAAGTATGACTAATTTAAATTTCATACTAAATATGCCTTGGTAATTAAAAACTTCTAACTATTATCGTTCTGGCATCACCAGACATTTTAAACTTCAAATTTTTAGATAATTCATTACTACCAAATCGTTCAAAAATAAGGTCATTCCCTTCTTGAAGAAGTTCTAGTTTTGTAGCTATACTAGGATTAAAAGAAAAATCTATTACAGAATTATTAGTTCCTGTTTGAGAAATTACTTTTTCTATTGATCTAGCAGACTCATTGATATCTATTTTATTGTGATCTCCTTTTTGAATTATATTAATATTTGAAGATTCTGCAACAACACTAGAAAACACTCTATTATTTGCTCCGATTTGTTGAATAAAAATTGCGTTATCCCTCATAGTAACTGATGATGCATTCCTATCACTTACTTGAGACAATACATCATTGACTTGAGATATTGCAATAAACTTATCTTGATTAGTAGTCAAAAGTTGTCCTTCTTCTTTTACCTCTTGTGCATGAATAGCAAAAAAGGAGGAAAAAGAAAAAAACATCACTAACTGTATAATAATGATTTTATTCATTTTTAAGAGTTTTAAGAAATCAAGATAAGAGTTACACTCAATATTGAGTACAACTCTTATCCTGACGTTAAGTTTATTAAATAAAATCTATTTTTTATTTAGAACCGCTTTGAACTACTTCTGCCATATTATTAGTTCCTGTTTGTAAAATTACACTAGCATTCATATCTCCTGATTGAGTTACATTTGTCATATTCCCAGTTCCAAATTGAGTATCTTCTGCTACGTTCATAGTTCCTAACTGTAATATATCACTTACATTCCCTACTCCGTTTTGAGAAGAGATTGCAGTATTTTCATCTCCGAATTGAATTTGGCTTGTTAAGTTACTCTCTCCACCTAAATTTAAATCAGAATATCCTTCTTGTGTAGCTTCTGCAACATTACCTGTTCCTATTTGGATTTGAGAAACTGTATTTTCTCCTCCAAAAAACAAAATGTTTTGAGTAGCAGAGGCATTGTTTCTATCTCCTAATTGCGCTTGTTGTATTGTATTCTTGTCTTCTTCATGTCTAGCATAAGCATTATTATCATCACCAGACTGGTACTGGTTTACATATCCTCCTCTTGATTTAAAGGAAAACCCTCCTTGCTCAGAAGTTGCAACATTACCAAATCCTGATTGATCTTGAACCAGTACATTATCTGTTCCTGATTGCTCTCCTGAAGCAGTATTTTGTTCTCCTGATTGAGCTTGATCAGATATATTACTTGTACCATTTTGAGATACTTCTGCTAGATTTGCACTACCTTCTTGTATTTGTATAGCAAAATTATTCCCTCCAAAAGATCCTAAATTCTGTGTTGCATTCGCTCTGTTTGCATCTCCTGTTTGGCTTTGAAGGATTGTATTATCATCTTCTTCATGATTTGCAAAGGCATCATTTTCATCACCTACTTGAACCTGTTCTACTATTCCTCCTCTAGAATCAAAAACACTGCTCCCTTGTACTGAATTTGCATTATTCCCACCTCCTTGTTGATCTTGACTCAAAGAATTATTGTTACCCCATTGCTCTGCAGTTGCTATATTAGCATCTCCTACTTGAGATTGTGAAGAGAGATTATTATCACCTTGTTGTATTATAGTAGATGCATTAAGATTACCTTCTTGCGCCAATTCGCTATAGTTATCTACTCCCAACTGTTCTGCTGATGCAGAATTACCATTACCATACTGAGCTTGGTTTGCAACATTGGTTTCTCCTTCTTGAGATACAGTAGCTTCATTCTTATCTCCTTCTTGAAGCTGTTCTGTGATATTACCTCCTCCAAAATATTGTAAATTCTGAGTAGCACTGGCAGAGTTACCATTACCTACCTGAACTTGATACACTTGGTTACCCGACTCTTCATGTTGTGCAAATGCCGAATTTTTGTCTCCTGTTTGTGATTGTTCTACAATTCCATTATTAGAATTAAATAAACTACTTCCTTGAATAGCTTCAGCTGAATTTGCCATACCTTCCTGTACCGTTAAAGAACTATTAGAATCCCCTATTTGTACAATATTTGCTCCATTATCATCTCCCGTTTGACTAACATTACTATTGTTTGATTGTGCGACCATTGCCGTAGTACTTAATAAAGTTACTAGGCCAAAAACTAGTTTTTTCATATGTGATATATATTAAAGTGATTAAATTGAGTTATTCTTTAAAAATTACAGCATAAGAGTTAACCAAGACTAGAAAACATCTAATCTTTTATCTTACTTTAAGTAAAAATATATTTTGGGACTTATTAAAAGGGGTGTATCAAAAGTATGACGACCATTTTGATACTATCAAATTTAGCAAAATATTAAGCTATTATTATGAATTTTTCAACTATTCGATGAAATACATACTAAAAACCCATAGAAAAACATTTTTCTATGGGTTTTAAAGGCTTCAGAAATAGTTAACTTTTTGTTAAATCATTTTCTAAAAAGAGTTAGTAAGTTAATTCTTACGCTTTTATCTAGTAAATAACAACTCTCTATATTTGGTCAATGGCCATAATTCATCATCAATCAATAGTTCTAACTTATCACAGCTATACCGAATTTCATCAAACAAAGGCCTCACTTTGTCGCAATAACTAGAAGCTTTTTTCTCTAGGTCCTCAAGTTTATTAGCTTTTTTTCTAGCCTCAGTCATTTCATTAACTTTTGTATTGATTTTTCCGATATGTCCAGAAATCTCTTCTATAATCTCCATTTGCTCCTTGGCATATTTTTTAAAATCTTTACCATATAATTCTTTTAATCCAGAAACATTATTTATCAGCATGTTTTGATAACGTATTGCTGTTGGAATTACATGGTTTCTTGCAATATCTCCAAGAACTCGGCCTTCTATTTGAATTCTCATCACATATTCTTCTACTTCTATTTCATATCGAGCTTCTGCTTCTATCTTATTCATCACTCCCATCTCTTCAAAAAGCTTCACGTTCTTTTTAGATATCTTTGCTTTTAAAGCTTCAGGAGTGGTTTTATTATTACTTAACCCTCTCTTTTTCGCTTCTTTTTCCCATTCTTCACCATATCCATTTCCTTCAAAAAGAATATTTTTGGATTGTTTGATATATTCTCTTAATACATTAAAAATTGCTTCATCTTTTTTGAGTCCTTTTTTATCAATTAATGCATCAACTTCTATCTTAAAATCAACTAGTTGTTTTGCAACTATTGTATTAAGTATTGTCATCGGGTTTGCACAGTTTGCTTTTGAACCTACTGCTCTGAATTCAAATTTGTTTCCTGTAAAGGCAAAAGGAGAAGTTCTATTACGATCTGTATTGTCTAGTAATATCTCTGGTATTTTCCCTACAACATTTAATTTTAAATCTGTTTTCTCTTGTGGAGATAATTTACCATCTGTCACTCCTTCTAATTCTTTCAGCACTGCTGTCAATTGTTCTCCTATAAACACCGACATAATTGCAGGAGGGGCTTCATTAGCACCCAAACGATGATCATTACTAGCAGACGCAATACCTGCTCTCATTAATTCTTCATTTTCATTAATTGCTTTGATTGTATTAATAAAAAATGTTAAAAATTGCAGATTACTCATAGGAGTCTTTCCTGGCCCTAATAAATTAACCCCTGTATTGGTTGCCAGCGACCAGTTATTATGTTTCCCTGATCCATTTACTCCTGCAAAAGGTTTCTCATGTAATAAAACCTTTAAATTATGGCGAGTAGCAACTTTATCCATCACATCCATAAGTAAAGAATTATGGTCAACGGCTAAATTTGTTTCTTCATAAATAGGAGCAAGCTCAAATTGATTAGGAGCTACTTCATTATGACGTGTTTTTACAGGAATACCAAGTAACATACATTCTGTTTCCAGGTCTCTCATATAGTCTAAGGCTCTGGTAGGAATACTTCCAAAATAATGATCATCTAGTTGCTGTCCTTTTGCAGGAGAATGCCCCAGTAATGTTCTCCCAGTCATCACAATATCAGGTCTTGAGTATGCCAATGCACTATCAATCAAGAAATACTCTTGTTCCCATCCTAAAGAGGCATTTACTTTTTTTACATTTTTATCAAAATACTTTGCTACCGCTGTAGCAGCATTATCAACTGCTTGCAAAGCTCTCAATAAAGGTGTTTTATAATCTAGTGCTTCTCCTGTATATGCAACAAAAACGGTAGGAATAGAAAGAGTTGTCCCATAAATAAAGGCAGGAGAAGTAGGATCCCATGCGGTATACCCCCTAGCTTCAAAAGTATTACGAATACCTCCATTAGGAAAAGAAGATGCATCTGGTTCTTGTTGAACTAATTGACCTCCTCCAAATTTTTCTATTGCTTGCCCATTACCAATAGTTTCAAAAAATGCATCATGCTTTTCTGCTGTTGCTCCTGTAAGTGGCTGAAACCAATGAGTATAATGAGTTACTCCTTTAGAAAGGGCCCACTCTTTCATTGCAGATGAAATTTGATCAGCAATCTTACGATCAATCTTAGAACCATGTTCTATTGCATCCATCACACTATTATAAGCATCTCTTGTTAGGTACTGAAGCATGGTTGTTTGATCAAAAACATTTTCACCAAACAACACAGACCGTCGTTCATCTTCTGTAACTAAAACAGGTTCACGATGTAAGGTCTCTTTTAGAGCTTGAAATCTAAGTGTTGACATAATTAACTAAGTTTTTATACAAAGATAAAAGAAGTTTCTATTATAGATATGAAAATTCTTATCTTTTAAATTAACAATTATTCAAAAGACCCTTAAAAAAAACAGGGTATTATCAAAAATAAGTAATTTTTCAGCTTTCTCACCCCTATTTTTTGGGTCTAATGTAAATATAACCTAATTTTGAAGCTTGTAAGTGTTCAATTTATAAAGCATTAATTATGAATAAGACTAAATTAGAGTACATTTGGTTAGATGGTTACGAACCAACTGCTAATCTGAGAAGTAAGACAAAAGTTGTAGAAAATTTTAGTGGAAAGCTTGAAGATTGCCCAATGTGGTCTTTTGATGGGAGTTCTACAAGACAAGCAAAAGGTGGTTCTTCTGACTGCTTACTAAAGCCTGTTGCTATTTATCCTGATCCTGTAAGAAAAAATGGTTATCTTATTATGACCGAAGTTCTGAATGCTGATGGAACTACTCACCCTTCTAATGCAAGAGCTACCATTGATGATGATGACAATGATTTTTGGTTTGGTTTTGAGCAGGAATACTTTATCATGGACAAAAACACTCAATTACCTTTAGGGTTTCCTGTGGGTGGTTATCCAGGTCCTCAAGGTATGTATTATTGTTCTGTTGGCGGAAGAAATACACACGGAAGAGAGTTTGTTGAGGAACATGCTGACTTATGTATTGCAGCTGGACTTAATTTTGAAGGTATCAATCAAGAAGTAGCTAGTGGCCAGTGGGAATTTCAATTATTCGCCAAAGGTGCAAAAAAGGCAGGTGATGAAATCTGGATTGCTAGATACTTACTCGATCGTTTAACTGAGCACTATGGATATTACATTGATTATCATCCAAAACCAATAAAAGGAGACTGGAATGGTTCTGGAATGCATGCTAATTTTTCTAATGAACTTTTGAGAACTTGTGGTTCTAAAGAAGTATATGAAACTATTTGTGAAGCATTCAGACCTGTTACCGAAGAGCATATAGCTGTATACGGTGAATTTAATGACCAAAGATTGACTGGATTACATGAAACACAATCTATAAATGAATTCTCTTACGGAATATCTGATAGAGGGGCTTCTATAAGAATACCTATCATTACTGTAGAGAACGGATGGAAAGGTTGGCTAGAAGATCGTCGTCCTGCTTCTAATGGAGATCCTTATAAGATCGCTGCAAGAATTGTTACTACTGTAAAAACCGCAGATGTAACGGCAGTATTAGCATAAAACATCTATTTACCAACTAAATTAAACGCAAAAGACACCTTTTTTGGAGTACTCCAAAAAAGGTGTCTTTTTTTATCTCTATTTTTCTTTTTCTTTAAATAAACTACGCACAAAGTATTCGTTTAAAGCAGACCTTTAATTTCAAGATAAGCTTCAAGACATTAAGAACTCACTTAGTAAACTTATTCTTCTATTTCAAAAATACCAAGGCTATAAAAACACAATAAGCGCCAAAGATTAAAATCCCTTTTGTACGACCAAGCACCATTCTCTTAGGTACAAATGCCAACGGAAGAAGAACCATTGCAAAACCAAGCATCCAGTAAATATTTACATTCATTAATGTCTCATCTTTTACTGCAATTGGCTGAATTAAAGAGGTTATTCCTAACACAGATGCTATATTAAAAATATTAGACCCAATAAGGTTTCCTAAAGAAATTGCTTTTTCTTGTTTGAGTGCTGCAATAACAGATGCTGCTAATTCAGGAACACTTGTTCCTACTGCTATTAAGGTAACTGCTATAACACCTTCACTAATTCCCATATTCACAGCAATAGTTTCTGCTCCTTTTACCAATAACTCTGATCCAAAATATAATGCGCTACCACCAATGAGTAACCAAATAACAATTTTGAAATTAGATGTTTTCTCTAAAGAATCATCAACTTCTTCTACTTCTACAGTAGATGCTTTTCTGGCTCTCCTTATTAATATAATAAGGTATACTAGCAAAGATAACGTCAACATCATTCCTTCTATACGAGTCAAAACTCCATCATTTTCTAAAACCAAATACAAGGCAAATGACAATAACACCATCACTGGCCAATTAAACTTATAAAAATCTTTATCAATAGCCAGAGGGCCAATTATTGCTGTGATTCCTAACACTAATCCTATATTAGCTATATTAGACCCTATCACATTACCTAAAGAAATATCTGATAATCCGTCTAATGCTGCCTGAATACTTACCAGTAATTCTGGTGCAGAAGTTGCAAAAGAAACTACTGTCAACCCAATTACCATACGAGATAATTTAAGTCGAAAAGAAAGTGCGACAGACGATCTAACCAAGAATTCTCCCCCTACAACAAGAAGTATCAATCCAATAATAACATAAAATATGCTAGTAATCATAAATTTTAATTTTGTTTGCGAAGATACTATTATATCAATACTTTTCTTCAAAAAAAAATAGCATCCATATTTCAGGATGCTATTTTAAAAACAGCTCTATTGTAGCAAATAAAACTAAGTTGTGTGTATTTTAATATAGATATTCTAATGCAACGATATCATATTGTCCAAATTCACCTTCATTATAAGGAAAACATGCATTCATTATCGAGGAAGAATCCTGGCTGGCTCCTGGAGTTCCAGGAATATAAATAGCTCCTTCGGGAGCAGCCGGCTCTCCACTCTGACCACAAGATTGTCTTGTATTCCAATCTGTATGTCTTAGTCCAAAACAATGTCCTAATTCATGAGTAAATAATCCTTCTAGTAATTGATCATCACCATGTCTATTTGCGCCTCCATTAATTTTTACTCTCTTAAATGGTTCTCCTGCTCTAGGAAATCCAGCCACTCCTCTAACTCCATCTTGAGGAATTTCATTAGAGTTTAATTGCGTATAGGCTACAATATCATTTGCTGTAAAATTTGTAGAAAAAACTAATTCTATCTGAAAACCAATATTAATAGCATTATAATTTGCTACTGCATATTGTAACCCTCTTTGAGCAACAGCACTAAGTCCAAAATTATTATTACCATTATACCCTACAACACGATATGTTCTTGGAGTACTCACCAAATTATTAGTTCTATATTGTTTACTCTGTACTCCTCCATGAAGGTCTGTTCCCATAATCTGATCATATGACATAGAGATATCACCTTCTATAATATACATTTCTTTTTGAGTACCATCTATATCTGTAATTATTTGTTTATGTACTCCATTTGAATTATAATGTAACTGTTCTATTTTTGCTAATACTTCTTTAGAAACCTCATTAGATACTTCTTCTGTTGTATCAAAAGAAGATTCTTTTTCACAGGATATAAAAACAGTTAGAATTACGGCATTAAATAATACCGTAAGGAATTTGAAATTTTTCATTGAATTTGTGTTTAAAGTTGTACTAATTTATTTGTATCCTTTATTAAAATTAAAACACATTACACCAACTGCTTATTTTTTTACATGAACCGTTACTTTTAACACATAAAACCAATAAAATCACAAAACATAAGTCAAAATTTTAATTCTTTTGTACATTCACGACCCATATAGCACCAATATGATAATTAAAAAAATAGCTTTTCCACTACTTTTAACACTACTCTGTTTAATTACTACTCCTATGTGTTCTAGTAGTATAACAAATGTATATTCAAAAAAAACAACACAAGATTCGATACTCGCTAAACTTATCGGAAATCAACAAAAAGCTACGTTACTAAATAATACTGATAGCATTATCAAAAGTGAACTAGCCTTATTACGTTATTATACATATACTCAATTAAAAAATACAGAAACTAAAGAGTTCTTTAATTTACTTAACTATTGCAAAGACAATAATAAGGCGAATTGTATTATTGAAATTTACTCTATGCTTGCTTTTCATATGCAAAAAAATGATCAGTTTTTAAAAGCCTTAGAATATTATAATATAGCAGATGAATTATCTCACGGATACCCAAAAGGGAAGTTAAAATGGTCCATCTTACTTAATCAAGGTACATTATTCAGTGAATTATTAGAACCCGAAATTGCTAGAAAAAAATTTAAAAGATCTTTTACATACATTCAACCTGGTAAAGATCACATGAGAGCTATTTCTTTATTAAACATCTCTACTACTTTTGAGAAGACCAACCCTGATTCTATGGCTTACTTTTCTAATCAGGCTATTCAGATACTAGAAAAAAATCCAGATCGTTTTAATTCATTAGAGATTGCAGCTAATAATGTAGCATACGGCTACATAAGACAAAATAAACTCAAGGAAGCTTCAGAGGTTATTGATAAGTATATTGATCTAGATAATATCTCTAATAACAAAAAGGAATCTTTTGTGTCGTTTTTTTTCAATACAATGGGAGAGTTAAATTATAAGTTAGGAAATTACGATACGGCTATAGAATATTACAAAAAATCAATACGCAAAATCAAAAACGAGCACCCTCCTTCTACTATTATGAGTTTAAATGATCTGGCAGAAATCTTTGAGATCAAAGGAGATTTAAAAAAATCTGTCTATTATTTAAAAGCAAAAGAAAAGTATCTTCAAAAGTTTAATGAAAATAAACTAAAAAGAGAAATCGCCAGATCAGAGTACAATAAGATTCTCAAGGAAAAAAATAAATTGATTACAAATCTGGAAACTAAAAATTTAAAAAACAACAAACAGGTTTACAATAGTAAAATTATCGCCTTGAGTTCTGGTATCATTACTTTACTATGTGCATTAGTCTTTTTTACTATTTATCAAAAAAGTAGATTAAAAATTTCTCAACTTAATGAAGAAGTAAGTATTACCAGATTGAAATCACTACGATCAATAATGAATCCTCATTTCTTATTTAATTCATTTAATACACTACAAAGTTTTATTCTTCAAAAAGATAAATTTGAGGCTAGTGAACATATGAGAGAGTTATCACAATTGATTCGTAAGGTATTGTCGAACTCTGATAGTTTATACATAAGCTTTCAAGAAGAATTAGAAATTATAAAAACATACATCATTTTAGAAAACAAAAGATTTGACAATCAATTTAAGCTACATATAGACATTGATCAAAATCTAATTGGACTGAACCCAAAAATACCTTCAATGATCATACAACCTCATCTGGAAAATGCGGTTACCCATGGGTTAAGCACTAAAAATAAAAAAGAACTAAAACTATCTTTCATAAAAAAACATAACTGTATCCAATGTATTATTGAAGATAATGGTATTGGAAGAAAAAAAGCTGCTTCGCTAAACAAAAAAGCAAAAAGTAGAAACCATCTGTCTATCGCTTCTGAAAATACTGCCGAAAGAATAAAGCTTCTTAAAAAAATAGGTTATAAAGAAACTTCACTAGAGGTTACAGACTTATTAGGCCATACTAATAAACCAAAAGGAACAAGAGTTATTCTTAATTTGCCAATTATAGATCACTATCATGAGTACACCACTAAAATGCGTTATCATTGATGACGAAAAAATGGCTCGTAACAGCCTAAAATTATTATTAAACACCTATTGCCCTCATGTAAAAATCACTGGAGAGGCTTGGGATCAAACATCTATAAAAAAACTATTTAAAGACCAAACTCCTAATGTTGTACTTCTTGACATCCAATTAGGAAACAGTACTGTTTTTGATATAATCCCTAACCTAGATCGTATAAATTCTAAAATAATTTTTACAACAGCTCATGAGGATTATGCTATCAAAGGATATAAATATGATGCTATTGATTATCTGCTAAAACCTATAGATCCAATAGAATTAAAAAAAGCTATAACCAAGGCCTCTCAATTTATCGAAAAAGAAAAAACACCTGAAAACAATATAGAAGAAAACTTAAAAGACTTTTTTCAATTAAGAGAATCCTCTCAAATTATACTATCAGATAGCAGAGGTTCTCACGTTATTAAAGTTAAAGATATTATGTATTGTATTGCAGAGGGTAATTACACTTCTATCATTTTAAATAACCAACCTCAAATGGTGGTTTCTAAAAACCTTAAATTTTTTGAAGAAAAATTAACTCCTTCCAACTTTTTTAGAATACATAAATCCAACCTAATCAATACTCATTACCTTAAACTACTTAGCAATGATGGAGGGTATATTGTAATGAGTGACGGAAAAACATTATCTATATCAAGAGATAAAAAGAGAGAACTATTGAATAGAATCTGATAGATCATCTACATCCAAAAAAAATGACCTCACAAAAAAGAGATTCATTTTTTGTATTTTTGAATCATGCAACGACAATTCTTTTCGATTATCGCCAAAATCAATAAAGCAATACTCCCTAGCTTTACAAAAAGACATTTAGATCTTAGTAAAGCTTCTAAGTTACAACTCCTTATTTTTGGTTGGAGACTTTATGTTACTAAAAGAGCTCTTGGCTGATAAAAATATTTTTTTGCAACATCTCTGTCTATTTTTCGTAATTAAGAAAAAATCAATTGTATTTATAAAAACAACCAAAATTTATAGTATGAAAAAGTGGGTCTTTATTGGGATAGGCATACTAGGTATGTTTTCCTTAACATCATTTACAAAACATCAAAATGATTATTTAACCGTTACTCAAAAAAACACTGATGAGGTAACAGCGATAATTAAGAAAAACACAACAGAAAAAGAATTGGAGGACATAAAAGGATTCTTTTTAGAAAATGATATTGAATTAATTATTAATAAAATAGATTTTAATAAACAAAAGGAAATTATTGGTTTAAGTATTGTTTTAAAAAAAGGAAATTCAAAAACTCAATATTCATCTTCCTCTAATACACCAATTTCAGAAATAAAATTAGGCTACAAAGATGGTGGTTTATACATTACAAACTCAGGAATGTCTGATATTATGGTTTTTAAAAAGCAATCTGGATTCAACAACCCTGCAATGGATATGGATAGCATCATGAGAGGTCATGGATTTGCTTTTAATTTTAATGATCATATGGATATTCAAAAACTTAAAGATCAAATCATGAAATCCTTTGATTTTGATGAGGATGAAAACGGGAACTTTACGTTTAATGGTCAGCATGCTACTCCTTTTCATAACTCAAGATCACAAAAATTTAATTTTGTGGATAACCCTGATATAAATAAGCTTATTATTATTGATGGTAAAGAAGCTGATTTTGATACTTTAGATAAACTTGCTAAATCAGATAAACTAGCCGAAGTAGATTTTTTAAAACCTACAACTGCAATTAGTATTTATGGTGACAAAGCAAAAGATGGAGCTATTATTGCAACCACAAAAAAATAGAAAATAATTCTAGTATATTATTTAGTAGCCTTCATAAAAATGAAGGCTTTTTTTTAATATTCCAAAAGTCTTGCTACAGGAACCCCTAGCTTGCCTCTTCCTTTTAGAAAGCTTAATTCCATAATAAAATTACACTGTACAACTACTCCTCCTAATTCTGTCACCAAATCACAAACCGCTTTTGCAGTACCTCCAGTAGCCAATACATCATCATGTATTAAGACATTCTCTCCTTTTTTAATTGCATCAATATGTATTTCTAAAATATCTTCTCCATATTCTAAGTCATAACTTTTTGATACTACAGAATATGGTAATTTTCCTTTTTTTCTCACGGGTACAAATCCAGCTTCTAATCGTTCAGCAATCATACTCCCCATTATAAATCCTCTAGCCTCTACCCCTATCACTTTATCAATCTTAATACCTTTTGGACTCAAATCAGCCAATTGATCCACACACGCTACCAAAGCTTTATGGTTACTCAATAGTGGAGTAATATCTTTAAACAAAACTCCTGGTTTAGGAAAATCTGAGATATCTCTGATATAATCTTGTATATTCATCGTTCGAAAATACTGAAAATAAAAAAAAGACGCTAAAAAAAGAATCCATAAACTAATTCCTTTTTCACTTCCCTTTTATTTTAACAATCGCATTATCAATCTATTTCAATCATTTTTTCAAGTATCATCTTTTAAAAAAAAAATTATACATCTTTTTATCTACAAAAAAACAATATAAATGTTGTGACCATTATAAAAAACTGTTATATTTGCACCCGCAAAAAGGCCTCGTAGCATAACTGAATAGTGCACTTGATTACGGCTCAAGAGGTTGCAGGTTTGAATCCTGCCGAGGTCACTTGATAATCAAAGAGTTACAGTAACAAAACACTGTAACTCTTTTTTATTTGCACAAAGCTTGCACAAAATATATACGATTATGGATCAATAGTTTAGCCTCTATAAGTTCGGAGTGCTCTTTTAAATTTCATAATACTATGAAATACAAGAAATGGACCTTAGTTCAGAAGCTAGAAATTCTATCAGTTTCGGAAGAAATAGGTATAGCAGAAGCTTATCGTAAGTACAGAAACAAATAATACCTATAAAACCAGTCAACACTGAACTCTAAAGAGTTATAATATTATTTATTCGATTAGTAGTATTTATATTTTTCCTCCAAATCGTTCCATTTTTCTCCACAGACCCTTTCTAAAATTTTACAAGGGGTTATTATGGATCAAGACTAATTGTTGTGTTTATGCAAATATTCTAGTTAATCTAAAGAGAAAGAATTCTACATTTTTGACTCCTCTAAATTGTGCTCTAAAGG
>NZ_OMKE01000053.1 GCF_900299535.1 Aquimarina aquimarini
ACCTACTATAATTACAAAATGATCAGTAGATTTATCATGATTTTGCTCGTGTTTAAACCCTTTTGTCTTTTTTACTTTTTTATATGTATGGCGTTACCTTATATCTTTATCACTTACTCATACCGCTACAAAGTTGCAAACTTGGTAGAGTAGCAGACGCACGGATTGCAACCTTAAATCCGCCCTATCGGGTCTATTTATCTTTTTTTAATTCGCAATATTTATCTGTATTGAACTCATCAAATAATTGTTCACTATCAATCGTACGAATATCTAAATTCAAATTATCCATTGTACAGTATTTATTACGACCTAAGGTGTCTTGTTTAAATGGAAAAAAAGCATCTATTTTTTTTAAGTATAGAGTAGAGTCACTAAAACTATAATTGAAGAAAAGGTCTATATAATTACCATAATTTGTATCATATTCATGAATTTTTATTACACTATTTTTTTCAACGTTTAATTCAAATTCAGCATCCAAAAAAAATGGAGATGTAAATTTGACTATTTTTTGATCTTTTAAAAAAACAAAAATCTTATTATCCTTTATCGTTACATCAATAATTGAATCTTTATTTATCTGTTTTCTTTGTTGTGCACAACTGGAACAAAAAATAAAACAGATAAATAGATATTTAATACTATTTTTTGAATAATACATAATTATTTAGTGTCATAAGAAAAAATCTTGTTTGTTTTTTTTGCCAACAGTATTTCATAGGTTTCTTCTGCAAGATGATCTCCATCATCAGTTTTGAATACTTCTTTATAATCAATTAATAAACTAATACTTTCTGGACAATTATGCTTTTCATCAATTACCCGGAATGAACATGTTTTTTCTTTTAGCCTATTGACTAGTTTTTTTGTTTGTTCAGTATAAGAAACAATTGATCTTTTAAAATCATAATCATTACCTGATTTTAAGATTTGCTCCAATTCTTTATAATGATTATTAAGTTTTTTAATATCCTCTAGTGTAAAACAATGCGAATACTGATTGTTTTTTTCCACTTTGTTAGCCGTTATTTCGTTTTTGTGAGGGCTTTTGTTTTTACATCCGAAGATAATAAATAGGATTATCAAAACAGGATAGGTTTTCTTCATTTTGTTGTATGTTTAATGTGTTGTTGCATAACTGCCATCTGCATTCTTGTCTAAATCAGGAAGTTCATACGATTTTGGCGTATATTTGATAGGTTTCATTATTGCATATTCATTTCCTATAGTTACTGTTCCATATTTTATCTGTTGAGCACCAGTAATTGTTCCGTTACCTTGATTACCTCCTATATATACATATTTGTTTAAAGAGCTGTTTTTACCTACAATAACAGCACAATGAGAATAATTTAAAACAATTACTGCTCCAACAAAAGGCTCACATTCTTCACCTTCTGCCCAACCTGTTAGATTAGAATCTGGAGTTCTAAAAGAATCACTTTTCTCTTTTGCTAATTTATTTCCTTCTGGGGCCCAATCAAATGCAAATGAATTTGATCCTGAATTAACATTTTTATATCCTGCTTTTGCAAAGCACCAACTTACAAATGAAGCACACCATGATATTTTATGATTTTTGCCTTTAGCGGCAGAAAAATTATGGTATTCACTAATTTTTTCTTTCAGTGGAGATTCTGTCTCATTTAACCCTTGGTTTTGCTCGTGTTTAAACCCTTTTGTCTTTTTTACTTTTTTATATGTATGCGTTACCTTATATCTTTATCACTTACTCATACCGCTACAAAGTTGCAAACTTGGTAGAGCAGCAGACGCACGGATTTAAGGTGCAAATCCGCGCTATCGGAGTGTTAATACCTACTTTCTACTTCTTTTAATTTAACTTCCTTACCATTATCTATAAGCGAACTTTTAGCGTAAAAGTCTTCTCCTTTTTTATATATTCTAGCGAGTGGTTTACTTTTATCGCCTTTATATTCATCATCGTCCTCAGCCTCTATATAATAAAGCAAAACACCTTCGTTTGTTCTAACTTGTCTACATTTATAATCAAACTCGCCTTCATAACCCATCATTTGAAAAACAATATATTCTTCTTCTAAATATTCTATAATATAACTTGTCTCATTAATACGATCTCCAGAGTTTATTACGTAATCAAAAGAGTAATATTTATACTCATCATCTTGTTCGTTGACCTCTAGAGTTGAAGGTTTAGATTGGTCATTTAAAGAACTGCTTATCTTTGATATTTTTAATTTTTCTTTCTCTATGACAGTAACATAAATTATATTGTCATCACTATCATAATAACCTTTCTCACGAGATACACTATAAACGTTATTTTTATCGGTATCCTCTACTTTTAGTGTTTTCAACCATTCTACAGTAGAATCTTGGGCATTTATTATGTAGTCATACCCTTTAACTTTGTTAATTTCATTAATTAAATCTTTTGTTAAATAAAATTCATAATCTATTGATTCTTCATTTAATGGGTCTTCTAAATACTTAATGTACTTTGTATAAAATTCAAGAATAAAATCTTTAGTCTCTATTCTTGCTTGGGTATTATCAATAGAATTATCATTTTTTTCTACATTAAGTACTGATGTATTATCTATTAAGACATCTTTATTGTTTTTAGTACCTCCTTTACATGATAAAAAAGAAGATATAAAGATAAATACAATTAAAAATTTAAATATTCTATTTATTCCCATCTGTATATTTTATAATTTGGCTTTGCTTTTCTGTAGGCATTCCCTGGATAAAGAGTTTTTTGAACAAAATCAGAAACCCAATTTTCGCCGTTCCACATGGCTATATGACCGTGAGGATTATTTGTAAAACTTTCGATAACTGATATATCGCCTTTTTGATAATTCCCTGCAGAGACCTCTTTGAAACCTTTATGTAATAAAAATGGGTATATATTTTATTACTCATACACACCAATAGTACATACTAGAGGTAGCAGGGGCTATCGGGTTGCTATTTATATTCTCTAATGTACTCGTTTAACAATACCGTTACAATCGTCTCTCCAATCTAAGTATTCTGCCTTACTATAATTTTCAATATTTTTAGTTCTTCGATTATATAACCCTATCCATTTCTTTTTGACCGTATTATTATCTATAATTTCGATCTCGGCTATTGGACGTTTTTTTGAGTAATGAAGTAAGTCTTTTGCATAATTATTAGTTGCATCTGTAACGTGTTCAAAAAATAAAGCATATTTATTAGATGAGCCTTTTATTTTTCTTAAAGAGCAATCTAATCCATTATATTGATCAAAAATAATTTGGGCTTCATAAGGCTGAACTTTTGTAATAACCCCTTCACTATTATATAAATTCACTTTTTCAGATGTTAATAATAATAAACCTGGATTTCCTGTATGACAAATAAACTTTCCTTTTATAGGTAATTCATCTATCTGTGAGTATTTACTAATATCTTCGAGTATTTCGTTTTCAATAATAAATTCAGGTTTTTTAGGCTCTGGAAAATTTTCCTGTGTTACAAAATCTTTGTTTATGTAGTCTCTTTTTAATGTAGCTTCTTTTCCTTCATCATAATGAAGATATTTTGTTTCTAAAGTGATTATTCCTTTATCTCTATTTTTCCATCTGAAAATTGTATATTCAATTTCATCATGATTTTTAAATTCTATACGGTAGCTATTATTTTGTTTTATTACCTTATCAAAATTTACAGGAATTAAAGCAGTTTCTATAGTATTTAAAATAATATGCAATTCATTTTTTCCTGTTTTCATATAGAAATTAGGTAAAGGGTATTCCAATTTTTTTAAAATCTCATCATAGGGTGCTTCTTCGGGGTCTCCTATATTAATCCATGTCTTATCTGCTAATTCCTTAGGTAATTCGGTTAATATTTCTTGAGCATTATTTTTACAACTTATCGTTATTATCCATAACAATAAAGCAATACTTTTAAGTGTAATTTTCATAGTGTTAATTAAAGTCGCCATTAGTTTTATTTCCACGTACTTGAGTAAGTGTATATTTTTTTGTCAAATCATGTTGTGGTATTCCTGTAATCGACCAATCTTCATTGACATACATTTTGTTATCGTCATGTTGCCCCTTATCAGGAAAGCTAGTCCCTACTTCATAAAAAAGAAAATATCTTTTTTCATTTTCATAACCACGACCTACTATAATTACAAAATGATCAGTAGATTTATCATGATTTTGCTCGTGTTTAAACCCTTTTGTCTTTTTTACTTTTTTATATGTATGGCGTTACCTTATACCTATATCACTTACTAATACCGCTACAAAGTTGCAAACTTGGTAGAGCAGCAGACGCACGGATTGCAAATCCGCGCTATCGGAGTCTTATTTCACTTTTTCAAACTCGATAGCACCTTCTGGCAAATAAGGCAATTTACCCTCAAAATAAAACTTACCATCTGACGACTTATAAAACTTTAAAAAATCATAAGACCTAGAATCATCATAATTCATTCCTGAGATGTTTTTATGGTGAAATAAACCCAAAGTATCTCCATTTACAACTGCTTTTAATTGATCTGTGTAACCATATTGACGAGCTTGTGTTGTTAATTTTATGTCATCTGAAGAAACAGATACAATATAATCAAGATTAAATTCGCCTCCATTAAAATAATAAGTCCCATTCCATTTATTTTCAACAACCAAGGTTGCATTAGTATTTTTGTATTTAACAGTATTCGAAATAACTTTTTTACTGTTAAGTTTTGTTGTCATTTCATTAGTTTCTTTTTTTAAAAAACCATCGCACTCCTCTTTAGAAAAACACTCAATACAAGGTTGTTCAATATATTCGTAATTTTCAACTAATCTCTTTTCCGTATATAAACCTCCATCGATATCCCATAGTTGGTTCTTCTTCTTTAAATGAACTGTATCTGGATTATTTTCTGTTAAATTATATGTTATCAAAAATTCATTATTGTTTAACCTTATTCTGCTAAGGATCTTTTTTCGGTAAACCCCATCTTGATGAGTATTTATTAATAATGAATCTTTTTTTATAGTTATTGTTTCCACATTAGCGTTACAATGATCGTAAACAACAAGTTTATTTTGATAATTTGTTAAATTAACTAATTCATAATCTTTTTTATGTAAATCAGCCTGACCACTGCAATTTAATAAAGAGAAAATAGTAAGTATAAAAAGAGTAATCGATCTTATTTTAAATATTAATTTCATATTAATTTCATATTAATTCTTACTATTAAATTTCACTATTGTTGATCTATCTGCTTTTGTAGCTCTAGCAATCTGAGTAACTGTGAATTTCCTACCATCCTTACCTTTTCCTGCATTTGCATCTTCATTAACTAGTTTACAACCATCAACTAATTTGAATTTATACTTCTCTTGAGTCCCCCTAAAAGTACCTACATCCCAATACTGATAATAAATTTCTCCTTTAATTTCTTTTTTCCCAACAATAAGTACATAGTGATCAGTTGTAGGGTTTTCCTTTTCATTAATATTACCTCCGAATGTATGATTTACACCTGCTCGTATTGGCATATCATTTTCTAAAGCCAAATCAAGGTACTTTATAGCTTCTTTACTCTTTTTATCAAAAAAGTCTAAACCATTTTTAGAACTATTTTCTAAAGCTAATTGATAATAAGCTAATCCCTTTCGACTTATTCCTTCACAACTCGTGCCTGAAATCTGCTCAATTATATACCTGCAGATTGTTCCACAATTCGTTGATCCTTTTGCTTGGGATTGAAAGTTTACAAGCCATCTTAAATCATAAATTGTTTGATTGCAATCATCATCGCCATTACATTTATTTATATGTTTCTTTCCTTCATTATACCATCTTTCGATTTCTTCTCTGATTTCCCAAACATAAGTTTTTCCTCCTTCTTTACCGTAAATATTTTTACCGTCTTTTCCTTTAGTTATCTCACCTTCTTCTTTTAGAAAAGACTTATTTTGTCTATAGGCACTTTTTTTATAACCCGTAGCGTCATCATCAAAAACAATATAGTTATCATTTCCTCCTTGACCTACAGCATCAGGCCATAAAACTGCTAAATAAAAATCTGCAAGTGTTTTTAATTGTCCTTTTTTAGGGTCTAAATGGTATTCAACATATTTAAGCTGAAATTCGGCTCCCATATATCGTAAATGATTAGTAGTAATCTTAGTCTTTTTTCTCCTATTGATATCCGCTGCCGCTAAATCTCCAATTTGTATTAAACCCACATAACCTTGCTTGTTTTTAATAAAAGGGTTGAATTTACCACCAGTTTCAAGAGCCATAATCGCCATTAAATGATTTGGATCGCATTCTAATCGTTTAGATATTTCAACAACTTTTTGTCTAAATTCACAAGATACTTTTGTTCCCCATATGAGTTCTGGACAGTCGCCTTTTGACTGCGGGAACATAAGCCTCATTTGCTTAACAAAAGCAATAGGATGAAAATGCCATACATTATCTGTACAAGGAAAGGTGCGCTCTGGTGGTTTTACCTCTTGTGGTACTGCTTTCTTTTCTTCTACTACAGGGGGTGTTCCTGTAGTGGTAGGGGTGGCAGTGTTGGTTTTGGTATGTAGTAGTAGATCAGTATCCATATCTGGTACCGAAGGTAAGGAATAATCATTAGTCTTACCAGTATTTTTTGGTATGGATAGTGGCTCAAATAAGGATTGATCTATGGTATCTGTACCAAAAGATCGTTTGTTTTCTGGCTTTTTCTTTGCCTCTGGGTCTGGCGGAGGTGGCGGTACGGTATAGGGCAATCCAGAGGCTTCATCCCAAAACATTAGTTTTTCTAACTGTGCTTTGATCCCTTCAAGTTTTTCTTCTTTTAGGGCTTCTAGGGCATTTTGTATACTTGGTTTTTGTTTGCTAATCCGATAGTCATAAAACACGCTAATCTCATCTATAATCTGTTGGGGTTCGTATGCCCATTCGCTCTTATGCCTACAAACGATTTTGGCAATTGCTTGCTGAACTTCTAAGATTCTGTATGCGGATTCGATTTCAAATAAATCAATAATCTCATTATTATTAACATCTAGGGTATCCCATAGTTTTTTGATAAAAGGACTTTCTGTTTCTTTATTTTCTCGCAACCCTATGATATCATATATATATTCTGAGCCAGCCTCAAAGGCTTTAAATCCAAATTTATCCCAATTATACGCACTAAACAGCTCTATATCTTTATTTTCTATCCATCCTTTTTTGGTTACCGTGGTATTGCCTAGTGGATAGGAGCAGGATACTTGTATCCACTCTTTGCCAATTTTTTTGGTCTTACGAATATCTATAAGGGCATTTTTGCATACTTCTTCATCAATATCTGTTTCATTATCAGGTACTGCAATATAAGCGGTACATATATTGGTATTGAGTGTGGTGTGATCTCCTTTTTTTGCAGGGCTAGTTTCTGAGCAGGGATATTCTATTTGGTAGGTTTCTGGTTCTTCTCTACATTCTGGCCTGGTATAATAGTCTATAAAAGAGGTGGCTATCTGTACTACACTCAACGGTTTTTTGATGGTAATGGTTTTGGTAACCATTTTGGTAACAGGAAAAAGGTCTTTTACTGCTACCCAGTATGTTTGTGGATTATTCTTTGGTACATACTTTAATTTCCTATAGGCGGTATAGTTTTGTTTTTTTGTGGTGGCGTTTTTGATTAAAGCTTTTTCCTGATCTTTTGTAATTTCTGTTCCATCTGCTTTTGCTCTCGATACCCAATATAATTCCACATTACTATCAGGTAATTTATTATTATAATAGGTGTTGATCTTGTTTAAGTTACTGGAATCAATTGTATAATAATCTGGACCATCTACAGGGTGATATTTTTTTAAAAGTTTTTTGGGTACTGTGGCTTCTACTTCTTTATAGCTTTCTTTAATTTGCACATAGATCCCATTGGTATCTACTACTTCTACGGGTTGCAACCTTAAATCCGCGCTATCGGGTAGCCCATATTTATAATAGTTCTTATTTCACTTTATCAAACTCAACAGCTCCAGTTGGTAAATAAGGTAGTTTACCCTCAAAATAAAATTTACCCTCTGACGACTTATAAAACTTTAAAAAGTCATAAGACCTTGTGTCATCATAATTTGCACCTGAAATATTTTTATGATGAAACAAACCTAAAGTATCACCTACTTGAACAGCTTTTAATTGATCGATAAAATGATAACCTTCTAATTGAAGTATATTATTTCTTGTGTCCAAAATAAACTCTTCTCCCGTCTCTTCAGATTCATAATAATAAAGACCTTTCCATTCATTAGATACCTCTAAAACAGCATTATGAACTTTATATAAATCTAAATAATAGGTTTTTTTTTCTTCAGGTGCTTTATCCCAATCTTTACAAACAATATCATAAGGTTTAGCGTCGTATTCGTTATAATTATATATCCATTTTACTAATTGTTTTTCTTTATCAATAACTTTTACTTTAAATACAACATCACGATTTGATTTACTTATAATTTTTATGCTTAGGGTTTTTGAATCAATTAGCCTAATTACATCTACTTTATATTTTGAAGGTTCAATTGTGTTATATTCATCAATAAATCCATCTTTAATAGTAATATGTTGACCATGAGGATCACAAGGGATTTCATTTTTTATATCAACCCATTTTTTTCCTAGAATAAACCTTTTAAAGTCTTCAACATTAGTAAAATGTTGTTGATTTTCAGATATTTCACTAAACTGTTTACTAGAAGTAACAACACTAGTTTGTTGTTTTTTATTATCCGTTTGTTTTGCTTTAGAGCAAGCGCTTAAAAGCAATGTTAAACAAACTATTTGTAGTAGCTTCATCTTTACTTATTTTTACGAACTTGAGTAACTGTATAGCTTTTTCCTTTATTATGAGCAGGAATTCCTTTTAAAGAATGATCATTTTTATCTAAAAATAATTTATTTGTATGACTTTGACCATGATGAACCCAATTAGTTCCTACTTCATAAAACCTGTAAAATATTTTATCTTCCTCACAACCTCTTCCAACTATTACAACATAATGGTCTGTGGTTCCTGGATCATCATAATCAGAATCCGCATTAATTATTTTGCCATTATGTTTATAATTGATAGTATGATTTAAACCTACTAGCACAGGGTTTCCTTTTTCAAGTTCAGTATCAATATAACTAACCCCATCTTTTGCTTTAGCCGTTAATGTTAATTTAGTGTGATTTTCATCTTCCAAAGCGGTTACAATCATTCCTGTTTTATAACCAGACATTTTACCCAGCCCTGCACTGATCAATAATTTTTGAGATGTTCTCCAACATCCATCCGTTTTCATAACTCCATTCTTACGCTCACTTTTATTAAACTGCGACATCCAAGCAACTTTATCTGTAAGATCAATGCATTTTTTATCACAGGAACAATTTTCATGACAAGTACAATCACTAATAGTATTCTTAAAAGATTCCCCTTTTTTATAAACTTCTTCTATCTTCTTTCGAATCTCCCAAACATATGTTTTACCTCCTGTTTTACCTTTCTGCTCATATACAACTCCCTTACTATTCGCTTTATATTCTCCTTCTTCACTATGAAAAGTCCCATTACTCCAATATGATGTCTTTTTGTCTCCAATAGCATCATCATCAAAAACAATAAAATTATCATTTCCTCCTTGTCCTACGGCTTTAGGCCATAATACGGCTAAATAAAAATCAGTAAGCGTGTTTAATTTACCTTTATGTTCAGCTAAATAATATTCTACATAACATAACTGTTCTTCGGCAGTCATATTCTTTAAATGCGATTTTTTTATTTTAGCTTTATGTATAAAATAATTTTTATCAAAGTCTTTAATCGCACTATTACCAAACTGAATTAAACCAACATAACCATTACCATCTGCGTCAGGTTTTTTATATATTGTATTGCTTACTCATACCGCCACTAAGCACAGCTTAGCGGTAGCAGGCGGTTACTCCTCTACATTTGAATTATAACGATACACATTAAAATCTTTTAAAACTGTTTTAGGAGGATTATTTATTTGAGTAATCTCTTTTTTATCATTTGAAGTATAATAAATTATTTCTTTATCTATTTTAAACAAAACCATTCTGCTATTAGTATATTTAAAAATAAATTTATTCCTAATTCCAATACTATTACTATTATTATTTGTCTCAAAGCTAAAAATGCCATTTTCTAGTTTTAAATCAGAAAAGGAATATTCTGCATCATTAGACCATTTATCACAATAATTACACGGAATTATTGAATTTGACTGAAATAACAATTGAAACTTGTTTTTTTCTGAACTGCCCTTTAGTACCTTGACTACAAAATCTTCTTTTGCTTTACCTCCTAAACTATCATCATCACTTATATCTATAATTAATATTTTATCTTTTATACTATCATTATCATAATGCCCGGATATACTATCATATACATAGAAATCCTTTTCGATAAAATCTTCCAAAAAATAAGTTTCTGAATTTGACCCTAATAATTTTTCATTTGCATAGTTATCAGTATGATTAAGTTTTGTTTCACAGGACTCTTTAACATACTTTATATGTGTATTTTTATTAAACAGCTTCAAACTATCAATATAAATCATGAATTTATTCGGACTATACTCTTTTTTTAGTAAACCTGTCTCTGGATCATAACTAATTCTTTCCTTTTTTAAAGGATCTGAATCAATTTGAGTTTTAAGCTCATAACTAATTATGTCATTTTCACTTTTAGTTTTAATAATTTTATAAAAAGCCCAATCAAGTGGCGTGTATTCTTGTATTTCATTTTCTTTGAATCTCAGTTTATCAACACTCACTCCTTGACATCTATCCAACACATACTTCTCATCTCCTATTCCTTCATTTATAAAGAAAAAAGTATGACCAACTAAATCCTTATGATTAACCTTTATTAAATTAGACTCTTGAGACTGTATTGTTCTTTTACATGAACATAAACTAATAATTAAAATTATTAGTAAACTATATGACTTTTCCATTTTTTGTATTTCTTCTTATTTGTGTAACTGTAAATTTTCTATTATCAGCAATACCACTCACAGTTCCATATGCTTTTTCATTGACTAAAGAATTATCAGATTGTAACTCAAATTTATAATTAGATTTAAGATTACCCCATTGCGTACCAACATCATAATACGGATAATATGTTTTTCCATTTTCACAATAACGACCAATAATTAAAACATAATGATCTGTAGTATCTTCATTAATTATTCCATGTTTTCTACCTTTAAACGTATGATTTACACCTACAGTAACAGGGTACCCCTTATCTAATGAGGAATTTAGATAATCCATACCTTGTTTTACTTCAAGCTTATCCCATATAAAACCATTTCTTGATGAATTTTCATGTGCTAATTGGAAAAACGCAACATACAGTTTTTTGTTTATACCTTCTCTTTTGTATTCTCCACCTGCTGCTCCCTCAGACTTAATGCCTAACCCCATATTTTCAACAATCAGTTTACAAGTTTTTGCACAATTTGTATTTCCAGAACCTTGAGATTTGAATGGAATATTAAGGGTTAAATCAACATGTTTTTTACCACAAGAAGTACATTTTTCCTCAGTGTTTTCTTCTGTTCTTAGTAATGAACACTCAAATAGCTTAAATGCTACTTTCGCCATTTCATAAGCCTCTCTTCTTTTAGATTTACTACTTGTATGTCTATTTATAATTTTAGTTATCTCGTCTACTTTTTCTATTCCTCCTGAATTAGCAATGTTTCCAAGTTTGTTATTAATCCAATAACTCATTGCAGACATAACAGCATATTTAGGTTTTTCTAATAACTCAGGGTTATCTATCAAGTCTCCTTGATTTGGAAAAGCCTTCTTAAACTCCCTATTAATATTTTCGTAATTATACTTTCCAGTTAATTGAATTAAACCTCTTCCGATATAATTATATCCATCAGCCATAGATTCATTACCAAGATCATTACACTTTTTAGTTTTTCTTTCTTTTTTCGAAAGCCCTACACAAGTAATTATGTCTGATTCTTTATCAACATTCCTTAATCCATAAACTCGTTTTGCAATTTCTTTTGTGTTGCCAACATATAATTTTGCTTCATTTGGATTTCTCTTGAAATAACTGAATTTTTTTAACCCATCAATAGAATAATCTTTTAAATTCTCTGTCAATGTATTAAACCCAGTTTCGGAACCAAATTGTGCGATCAGGTGTGCTTTTTTCTGACAGGTATTAATCTTATATTTCTCTCTAACTAAGTTTAGTTCATCGATAAGCTCTTTAGCTAAAGTTTCATTTTTTGCGGCATTAGGGAATATTCTTTTTATCTGTTCGTAGGTAAACTCTGCTTCACACTGAAGACAATCTCCTCCTCCATACATCATCCTCATTTGTTTTACAAAAGCTACTGGGTGAAAATGCCATACAGTATCAGTAGAGGGCAAGGTGCGTTCTGGTGCTTTTTGCTCCTCCTTGGTTTCTACCTCTGGTACAGTAGTTTCTGTGTTGCTATGTGCTACTAAATCAACATTCATTTCTGGTATCGAAGGTAAGGAATAATCATTAGTCTTACCAGTATTTTTTGGTATGGATAGCGGTTCAAATAAGGATTGATCTATGGTATCTGTACCAAAAGATCGTTTATTTTCTGGCTTTTTCTTTGCCTCTGGGTCTAGCGGAGGAGGTGGTGGGTCGTATTTGGCACTCTGTACTTTATCCCACCACATTAGATTATTTACTCGTTCTTGTAGTGCATCTAATAAAATGTTTTTTTTATTTATAAGTTGTTGTTTTTTGTCTGCCCTTTTTTCTTGATTAATCCCAATCTGATAGTATTGTTCTGCTTCTTGTTTGATAGTAGCAGGATCGTATGACCATTCACTTTTGTGTTTACAAATAAGCTTTGTGATTTGATCTCTGGTTTTAGGATTTCTATAGGCTCTTTTTATCTCTAAAGAATCCAAGACTTGATCCTCTGTAGTATCAAGGTTTCCCCATATTTCCTGAATAAAATCACAGGTATCTTCTTTATCGTTATACCCTTCGATATCAAAAACATAGTCACTACCTGCCTCTAGGGGTTTAAAACCAAAATCTCTCCAATTAAAAGGATTGAGTATACTAAGGTGCGTATCACACTCTTTGACCCAACCTTTTTTGGTGACTGTTTTGTACTCTATCATATACTTACATTGTATATAATACCATAAATCACCATTGCTATCGGTATGTTTTTTTAGGTTTTTTACAGTAGATGTATCTTTTTCTACTGTAATAGGATTGCCATCTGTGATTATAGGCTCTTCCTTATATACTTCATTGATGTCTGTGCGCAACTGCCCATTTTCTGAAACATCACAAGCATTAATGATCCTATTTTTATGAATCCAGAACTCTTTGCCATGATGGTCGGGTGTATATCTAAGTAATCTTGTGGCATCTGATTTACCATTTGGATACCCCTTTTTACCAGAGACTTTTTTAAACTTGGTAGCCATTGTAAAGTTTTGATTAAAAATGATATTTACCTCTGCAAGTTTACCTTTATTGATTTCATAGGTACTCCCATTATAAGTTACATGGGTTGTTTCTTTTGTGTTTTGCACAGAATAATAACGTAATAAAGACCTCTCAACTGCAATTACTTTTACTTTTCTATAGTCACCTTTTGTTTTGGTAATGGTAATGGGGGTTTTGGCTTTTACTGTCATTGCAGTTGCCATATTGGGCTCTAGTGTTGCACCTGCGGCGATTTTGTAATGTTTTTTTAAATCCTTACCATCTTCTTTTTTATCGATCAAAAAATCAGTTATATCCTGATCTGTAAATATCTCAAAGTGAGTAGTGTCATGGGTTGGCTTTTGCCCAAAACCAAATTTACCTACATATCCAATGGTCTCTCCTGCCTTGACAGGGATATCAGAGGCTACTACGGTATCAAATTTCACATCTTCTTTGAACTGGTTTTGTTGTTTGATTTCATTTTTGTTTACATAGCCCTCATACCCTTCTAGTTGTATCCATGCTTGATTATCTTTTTGTCCTTCGACTACTTTTACTTCAGTATCTTTTGGGATCAAGCCAATACACTTTGATTGCGCTCCTTTTTTTTCATATAGTAGTATACCCGCTTCTATATCGGGATTTACAAGAGGGGTACTTACATTTCTATTTCCTTTTCTGGTGACACTATTGGTTTCTTTATTATATGACTTTACTTTATATTTTCCTTCCTCTATTTTCTCTAAACATCTAGAATAGATATGAATATCTTCATAAAAAGTATTGGTTATAGGATCAGTAAAAGTATAACTGTAGTACTTTTTTGATTCTTCACTCTTGCCTTTATTATAATTGACTGCCCATTCGGCTAATTTTGTATCATCATTACGAGTAACGATATAATGTTGTGGGATCACTGCAATTTCTCTTCCTCTTGTTTTTCCTTCTTCTATAGTTGCAGAACGTCCACGTACTCCCATAGGGTAGTTCTTTGCGGTAACAATTGTTTTTTGTTCTGCTAGAAAAGAGGGCGGAGATAAGTGATCGGTATCATTAATATGTTTTTTACTGGCAATATGATGGTAGAGACTGTAGTAGCGTATCTTTTGGTTATTCTGGCTTTGATAGTCATGTTGTAGCAATAAAAAGCCATCAGAATATTGAACAGTAGTTCCATCTACACAAGGTTCTTTATACTGTTCAGGAAAATTATAAGCTATTATTCTACCATCTGCTATGGGTTGAAGTTCTCCTTCTATTACTTCCAAGTGAACCCCTCCGTGCCATACATTGAATGTACTGATAGGAAAACTACCATACTGAAAACTAAAATAGTTTTCGTCGTAATTTTGTTTTTTTACAGGATATACAAACTTCATGCTAGGTTCTTTTTTTATAGGCTAAAATCAAAATTCGAAAGAAATCCACTTTCTTCTGCTTCTTCTCTCAACTGCTGTTGATTGGCTTGTGCTTCTCTGGTATTGCCTAGTAAACGATTGGCGATGGATATTCTAGGAAAAGGGATTTCTGCAATGGGCATAATAGCGGTGGGTGCAGAGGTTCCTGTACCTATAAGTACGGTGGTTTCTCCTGTGGTGATTACTCCCCCATGGGCTGTCATATCACCTATGGTTGCTGCAGGTTTACCCCCTATCAATACGTTGCTACATCCTTGTACTACGGTATCTGGTGGGCCTGCACAGGTGCATAGATCACCGATTACAGAGGCGGGTTTACCGCCTATCAAAACTGTGGGTACTCCGGGCCCTGTGATGGGGCCTCCTACATGTGGGGTTGTACCCGAATACATCGGGCAGGTATGCATGCTTCCTATGGTGGCTGCTGGTCCTGGCATAATTCTCTAATTTACTTTTACAATGGTTGATGTTATTTCTGCAAGTGCGCTACCGTTTACCTTGGTTTGCATACCGTTGAGCTCTGCTGCTGTTCTACCTTCTAGTATAGTGTTTTGCCCTATGGCGGTAAGATCAGAAGTGGCTTCTAGGGCTATTGCCCCACTACTTCTAGCTGTGGTATCTCCTGTAGATTGCAGTGCGATATTGCCTTGTGCTATGGTGTTTATATCACTTTCTGCGGCTATCTCTACATTTTGTTGCGCTCCAACGGTTATGTTTTCTTCTGCGGTTATCTGTATATTTTTGGCTGTAAATATGAGATTCTCTGGGGCAGAGATGCGGATGCTTTTTCCTACGGTATCAAGTTGTATGATGTTATTGTTTTTATCGGTAATGGTGATCATCTCACCATCCTGAGTATCTTTTAATTCTATCTTATGTCCAGATTTTGAGACAATCCCTTTGTACTCATTGTTCTCACTTTGCCATGCTGTATGCTTGTTGACCCCGGTATAAAAGGTATTGGCTACATAGGGTTGTTCTATATTGCCCATATAATATTGTATAAGTACAGGGGTTCCTATTTCTGGAATGGCGTGTAATCCATACCCATTGCCGGCATAGGGAGTTGCCATACGAATCCATGGGCTGTTTACTCCTGTACTATCATCAAAGGGGTACCTAACCTGCACGCGGCTCATTTGCTGTGGGTCATTTGTGTCTACAATGGTAGCCATCTGTGAGTGCGCCTTGCGAGAGATGGTAATATCTGTAAGTGGGAACACATCTATATCCATAGGTACTGCCTCAAACTGATTCTGGTAGGTACCTATGCCAGAGATACCATGTAATACTTGTGTTACTCTATATGATCCATAATTGCCTGCATCGCTTTGTATGGTAATCACTTTGCCTAGTGCTACTCCTAGATTGTTACTGCTACCTTGTATAACGACCTGTTGTTGTTCTGTTACTTGTTTTTGCAAGGCTACCAGTGCATCCATGCGGTGCATCAAATCGGTATGCTCATAGGCTGGGTGTAGTGCTTGTGCTTGCTGGTGGTAGAGATCATTGGCTACATTACTGGCAAAGGCTGTTGCGCCTTGTACTTGTGTGGCTACATCATTGGTGGCAGACGAGAGGTGCTCTTCTGTATGGTAGTTATACCCCAGATAGGCTGTGTTGCCTTGTTTTGGGGTGACCCCAATGACAAAGTTTTTTAAGTCTAAACCATAGGATAGGGATACCTCATTGCCCAAATCGGGTTTGCCAAAATAGAGGGTGTCTTTGTTATAAACGAGGTATTCGCCTCTTGAGATGGCTAATCGTTTGAGGTATGCATATGGGGTCTCCCCATACATTACCGAGTATTGCAGGGTTGCATCGTTTTCTGGTGCTATGGCAACTGTGAGTTTTGATTGATCATAGGTGCCAATGGCTTCTTGTACTATTGTAGCAAGGGACATCTCTGTAAAAGAACGATACCGCGGGCCATCATCAAGAATAATAGAGGTACTGTGACCTCTAAACTCCATAATATTATCACCACTACCATGAAACCCTAGTTGGGGGTTCATTTTTTCGATAATTCCCTTGAACTCAAAAGTATGTTCTTGCTCATTATGTATAGAGTTTAGCTGTATCAAGAGTTCTCTACCTAGATACCGTCTGCTATCTCCAAGAACATGGTCTCGTTCTGATGATTGCTCTAGTACATCTGTACGTATCTTGATCATAAAAGAGGCGTGATTGCCTACTTGCTCTTGTAGTTTGAAATCTACTATCGATGGGATTTGATCGCCATCTATATAAAGGGTAAAGTCACTTTGCAGACCCATATCTATTTATATTTTAATTACACACTCGATTTTGATTACTTTTTTTTCTGAAAAAAAAGTAGTACAATTATGTTTACGTTATCATGTAATTAATAGACATCGAAGTATTGGTTACGATTGGGGTGCTATTAAATGGAAACGTAAAAATAGGCATTAATTCTATTGGTTGAACAACTATTTTACATACTGATAACAATTTTGTGGTTTTACCATACTACAATTTTTACTGGTATGTCTATCTCCTGAAATAATTTTTTAGGGATATCTAAAATTTATTTTAGAATCCTGTCTATAGTGTTATCAGGGGGCTAGAGACATATTATTTATGGTCATTTTTTATCCCATCATTACATAAATACTACTCTTTTTTGATTTAATTCTCTAAGCCCCCATAGATAACTATAGGGCAATGATACATCATAGTAGTCACGCTTTTTGAAACTGAGATATTTTTTTTTCATTTAATTAAATTAGTATTGGCTGTTGGTTGATGGTTCGATATTTTTTTTAACTTTTTTATTACAATCTAGACTGGAATCTATCACAACGCAATGAGTACTCCTTGGTTCTCAGCCTGCGCTGAGAGGACAGCTCATTCCCGACT
>NZ_OMKE01000014.1 GCF_900299535.1 Aquimarina aquimarini
AATAGCTACCATTGGTATAACTTCTATACGGATATCCTTTGTATCTACCAGTTGCGGTAATTAGATAGCTGGGATTGTATATACCAGCTTTATAATATTGATAAGAAGAATAATCAGTAAATTGAGTTTAACAACCAAAGTTTATCCTGTCAGTTTAGTTGGTATTTGTAGTATATTTTCTACAAAACTGAATTTGTTGTGGCTAACATTCGTTTTTGTAGTTTTTTATAAAAAACTCATAGAATCATAAATGTATATAAACAAAAAAAGCGCTTTTAGCGCTACTTCTATGACATTGGTAATATTTCTATTACTTTTCCATATACATTTTTGGTCCAGCCATTAAGGCGACCTCGGTTATTACCGATTAGTAATCCTCTTTTCACATTTTTTCCTTTGACCAAATGTGTAAAACAGTTACCCCTTACTTTACAAAAAACAATATCTCCTGCTTTGCAATCTTCCCATTTTACAGGTTCTAAAACGACAGGTTGTTTTGATTTTAATAAAGGTAACATAGAATTACCTGGTTCTTTGGAGACAATCGTCTCGCCATTCAATAGTTTTTGAATTTTCCAATTCATCATATATAGTTTTTAAAAATTAAACTTAAATTCAAAAACTATGGAGTATGGTTACATAAAGAACTTATGCAAAAGTAAGTAATTTACTTTAACTATCAATATTCTCTAATCATGCCTATTCTGAAAACACAATTCTAATGATCAATTGTATTGGTTTTCTTTCTATACCAAAAAAGTCCTGTTGATAGAATAATCAATCCTGCTATTCCCAAAATCCAGTACAATCTAGTATTGTCTATAAACGGAATAGGCGCTGTATCTCCTACCAAATAAAATCCTGCCCAAAAGGGGCTGTTCTATTGATATTGGCAGTTGCCAGATATTCTAATTTGGCTTGTTGTAATGCCTTGCCTTTACTCATCCCTGATTTGAGGTTTTTATAGAAATACCGCATCAACTCTGGAGTCGTTTGATCAGAAACCTCCCAACCAGTAAGTACGGCTATGCAAATAATTCGAAACAGGATAAAGCACTAAAGCAATGTCGCTTTCTGTGTCTATTAATTCATTTGTTCTTTTTTTATTTTGGTCATATCCTTTCTCTTTAGCTTATCGATTAAGGTATGGTACATATCTTTTGGTAATCCACAAGCAATTAAGTATTCTTTCATAAGATCTTCTTCTTCTTTCTCTATCGAACCATCTGCCAGAAGCACTACAGCTGCCTGTGCCAAAATATTGATCAATGCCTCTGAGGATAATTGACTACGTGCCTCATTAAGAAAATTAAACACCTGATTATTCTGATTCCCATTTTCTTTTACATCTTGATGTATTACCATTAAATCATCTTTTATTTCAGAAAAGCCTTCGATAGCATCCATAATTTCACGTTCCTCTTCTTTTGCAAAGTCACCATCAATAATAGACATATGTGTCATTGATGCTACTAGCGCTTTGGCAAAAACTAGTTTTGCATGTTTCTGATTCTCTTTAATTTCTTCTTGTGAGCGTTGTAATACTGTTTTTATACCTTCATTATAGGCACTTTTACAACTATCACATTCATAAAAACGATCTACCACATCCAAGGGAATTATTGGAATAAAAAACAAGGTAAACCATCTGCGATATAACTTATTTTCTAAATTTCCATTATTACAATTTGGGCATGAATTTGATAAAACAGGACTTTCACTCACCGTGTGTTTGAGTCCTCTTGTTCCGAAGATGATAAACATAACTGTATATTTTATTGATTTAGGGGGATATTAAATATACTATAATATTCTAAAAAACCTAATTTATAACCTCTTATATAAGAAAACACTCGTGATTTCCTTCAATATTCATTTTGCAAAATCATACGGTTTAGAAGTTTTTATACTAATCTAACTGTGAGGTAGTGAGTATTATATTATTAACCTCTGATCTTATTCCTTTTTTTGAGTAAAATTTATGTTAGAAATAATACTTATAGAGTATCTTTCTTTTTATCAAGCTGTTATAGGTTGTATATTTTTACAAAAATTCATGGCACGCTTTTTGGTTTTTATCAAATAAATTGAGTATTTTGACTCGATGTTTTTAAGGTTATTTTAACAATAAAATAAATTTTATCTCGTTGTAATAACCAAATATGATTAACCTATAAATTTTTTAATACATTATTATTTAACCCAAACGTTATGAAAAAATTATTTCTACTTTTATTTATGCTAGGTGCTGGATTATCTACCCAAGCCCAAACTCAAAACTGGGAAGGACTTCATATACTTCATAAAGATGAATTATACCCTCTTGCAAAAGATATTAGTGAACTTACAGACAAAGTAATTGCCAATGGTAATGTGATTTCTATAGTAAAAGATAATGGAACTACATCTTTAGTAAAAGAACTGGATAAATCTGTTCCTATTGAATTCTACAACTATAAATTGCTTACATCTACAGGAAGAGAACTTAAATTAGATGACTTGATGATGGCTAACAAAGTAGTAAACAAGTTTTTTGATGTCTTAAGGCGAGTAAAAGAAAATGAGTCTGCCGATACTAAACAAGAGATTGAAGACATCCTTAATAGCCTATAAAAGCTAATTATTTATAAAATATAAAAAAGAGCAATCAAATTAAGATTGCTCTTTTTTTATACAGAATCTTTTCGCTTTTTATTTTATAACAAAAAGTTGCTGTAAATCAAAAACATAACAACATAAACCCACTAAAAAAACGCTTTTATTAATGCTATTAAGTAGTATTGTTTTCTATATATAGCATTTCTAAAGTATATTTTAAATAGCTTTGTAGTAACAGTTAAGAGGGATAATTTTTATGATGAAAAACAAAAAAGTGTTAATCGTCGAAGATGAATTTTCGATAGCCTTAGATATTAAAATTAGCTTAGAAAAAATTGATTATTTGGTAGTCGGTATTGCTGATAGTTATGAGGAAGCGATGAAATACACTGCAGAGACCACACCAGATATTATTGTGATGGATGTCAATATTTCTGGAAAAAAAAATGGCATTGATACTGCAGAAGAAATCTATCATAAATATAAAACTCCAGTTGTTTTTCTTACTGCTTATGGAGATAACCATACATTTGCAGAAGCATTACAATCTAAACCTTTTGGCTTTCTACTAAAACCTTTTAAAATAAAAGAATTATCTTTTGCCCTACAAATTGCTCTACAAAAACAACTTGAAAAAAAAGATAGTACTCCACACTCATCTGCTAGTAACAAACTGTCTGACTCATTATTTATAAAAGATAAATCACAGCTTACAAAAGTTATGATTGATGAAATTCTATGGGCAGAAGCAATGGATAACTACACACAGGTAATCACTAAAAACAAAAAAGTAGTTGTAAACATGTTTCTCAAAGAATTTTATGACAAAGTACCACAAGACAAATTCTTAAGAATTCACAGATCCTATATCGTTGCCTTAGAAAAAATTGATAAAATAGAAAATAGGTTCATATGTATTGGAGATAACACCATCCCAATTAGCAAAGCCTATAAAAATTTATTATTAGAACGCCTAGATGTTTTATAACATGAATACCCCCTTCTTTTTTTTGAAGAGATACTCTTATCTTTTACTCTTTTTTTTAAGTATTTCATTAATTGCTCAAACAGATAGTTTGACGCAAAAGTTAACAACAGCTTCTAAAAAAGAAAAAATAGAAATCTATCAAAAACTTGCACTCAGTCGAAGTTATACTGATCCCGAAAAAGCTACCGAATACGCACTAAAAGGACTAGAACTATTAAAAGACAAAAATTCTAAGGATGTTGGTTATTTTTATTTTATACTAGGTAAACTTTGTAATGGGCGATCAGAATACGAACAAGCATTATTCTATTACAATAGAACAATAGAGATTGCAAAAGGATTAGATTACGATTTAGGCATTGCAAGGACATATCAGAATATGGGGCTAGTGCATGTGCGGATAGGAGAATATGATAAAGCACTAGATTTCTATTTAAAAACTGCTGAGATCTACAAAAAGGAAAAAGAAAATAATCTTCTTGTGGGTATAATGAATAATATAGGCTCATTGTATTCCTGTAGGTTAAAAGACGATAAAAATGGCCTTCTGTATTATAATAAAGCACTGAAACTATCGCATGAAATTGATGACCCACAATACAGAACTGCTGTATTGATCAATATGGGAGAAATGTATATGCGTCAGAATAATTTTGAAAAGGCAAAAAAAACGATACAAGAATCTATTGGTATTGCAAAAAAATTAGATGATTACAACTCTCTTATGGCTGGATTGAGCAATCTATCTACAATAAGTATCCAAGAGAACAAATTAGAAGAAGCATTGGCATATACCAAAGAATCTCTAAAATTGAGAAAAAAAATTGGTCAAACATACGGTAATGCACCTGAATACCTTAGATTGGCTGAGATCTATGAAAAAATAGGGAATACCAAAGCTGCAATATCACACTATGATGAAGCATTGGCAATAGCTACAAAATCAAAAGCACTACCACAACTATCAAAAGTATATGAATCTCTTCATGACTATTATAGCAGACAAAAAAAATATAAAAAAGGATATGAGTATCTATTAAAATTTAATAAAGTCAAAGACTCTTTGTTTAATGAAAAAAAACATAACCAGATAAAAGAAATTCAAGCAAAATTTGATATTGAAAGCAAAGAAAAAGAAGTACAATTATTAACCAATGAAAACAAAATAAAAACATTGGAGAACAAGAGTCAACAAACGACTCAAATTGTATTACTAATTGGGTTAATTGGATTAACCATAATAGCATCAACGCTTTTTTATAGTTACAAAAACAAACAAAAGACTAATGGAATTCTAGAAGAAAAAAACAAGAAGATATCACAAACACTTAAAGATCGTGAGATATTATTAAAAGAGGTACATCACAGGGTAAAAAACAATTTACAAATTGTTTCAAGTCTGTTACGACTTCAACATAAATTTGGAGACCACAAAAGTTCTATAGAAATCATACAAGAAATACAAGATAAAATCCAAGCAATGGCTATTATACACGAGAGACTATATATGTCTAGTGATTTGTCTATGATTAATTTGGAAACCTATTTAGAGAACCTATTAATATATTTCAAAACCAGTTACGATCTTACAGAACAAAATATTACAATAAATACGGCTGTAGATCATATTAACCTTAATATGGATTACTTGGTTCCTTGTGGATTAATTGTAAATGAAATTATAGTCAATAGTATAAAATACGCTTTTCAAGAAGGTGCAAAAGGGCATATTAGTATCGAAGCCTCTCAAAACGAGAGTAAATGCACACTTACCATAAAAGATACAGGAGTTGGATTCCCTGAAGATTTCAAAATAGAAAACAGCCATTCTCTGGGTATGCAACTTATACAAGGATTGACAAAGCAAATAAAAGGCTCTGTTGAGATTGCATCTAATCCTGGAGCTTGTTATAAAATTGAATTCAATATAAACGCATAAAATCTATAAATTAAAGTATGCCTTACCCTTCTTTTTAATCCATTTACCAAATAAATAATACCGTACACCATATTAATTTAGAAACTGCACCTTAGTATCATATTTTTAGTTGATAAACTAATTTTAAGAAAAGGTAAACAATGATAAATATTTTTAAATTATTAAATATAGGAAGTGCGGTTCTTTCTATATTTCTTATGATTGGCTGTGACTCTATAGATGATGCCCCAATTTTAGACCCTACAAACCCAGATACGCCAGACACACCACCTGTGGCAGAAGTTGTACTAGAAGAAGCAAAACTCTCAGCTTTTCCTTTATTTGGTATAACAGCAATAAAAACAGAGATCATTGATCCAGAAATTGTAGAGAATAAAGAAACTAAGTTCGGAGAAATTAATATCACTGTAGCCGCAGAAACCTCTCTAGATGCAATAAGCGCAATGATAACATCTAAGGAACTTAACTTAAGTAAATTCAGCATTACGCCTGGTAACGACATAAAATTATCATACGTAGACGGAAAAACAAATCTATATACCATAAACAATGCTACTGATGACAAAGAAGAATTACTGCATTATACTGTGAGTATTACAAAAGAAGCTGTAATCGTGCCAGAAACATTAGAGCTAACAAGTTTTAAGTTTGAAAAAAGTAAAAACCCAAATTTGCCAAATGATATCGAAATTGCCAGAACTGTAGAGAATTTAGCAAACGATAAAATATATTTGTTTGTACCTGTAGGTACCGACTTCACAAACTTGGTTCCAACAATTACATACACTGGTACAACGCTACATTACCACGAAGGCCCTTTACGATCTTCTGTAGAAAAAATATATACTGAAAACACTAGTATGAATTTTAAGTATCCTAATTCTATTCTTCTTGAAATTAAAAATAAAAACAATGACAAATCAAAAACTATCAATGTCATTGTAGATGTAATTAACCCACTCAAAATAGAGGAAACCTTTTTTGACGTCTACCTGTCAGATGGAGTTTTAAGAGCAGACCATGTTATACAATGGACTAACCAAGGAAATCATTTGTTGGAATATGGAAAAGAATATACTCAAGAAAACCAAGACCCTGTAGGAATACATTATTTATTTGATTTTTATACAACTATGCCCTCAGGAGGATTAGCTCCAGGAGATAGTGACCATATAGTGGCAGCAATTGATTTCCCCTTAGACCACCCTCAAGGAGTTTATAAAACAACAGCTGTGTTTTATCCTAGAATAAAAGATAACGCAGAGATTGATGACCTATTAGAACCAGCTAGAATGGATGTTATTGCTCACTTTGTGTGGTAATAATCATTTTTTAGATTTTATCTAGAATATTGTCAAAAAAGTAGTACCCTAAAAAATATTTTTTAGGGTACTCTTATTTTTATCATATTTAAATGTTTTATATTAAAAAAAGACCAACTGTTTAAAAAAAAAGTTTTTCAAGAATTATAATCTCAATTATTTTCAAAAACAATGCTTATAAGCTCACCCCTTATTATAGCTTATTCACCAAATAAATAAGATAGCACACCATATTAATTTTAAAGAAATAAATCATTACAATACATTTGATCAATTAATCAGTTGAAAAGTAAAATAATGAAAAACATTTTTAAATCAATAAGTCTAGGAAGTGTTATCCTTTCCCTAAGCTTAATAATCAGTTGTGGTTCTGATGACGACAACTCTGGTATTTTACAACCAGAGCAGCCAGTTAATCTACAAGAAGCAAAACTCTCGGCTTTTCCTTTATTTGGTATAACAGCAATAAAAACAGAGATCATTGATCCAGAGATTGTAGAGAATAAAGAAACAAAACATGGTCAAATTAATATCACTGTAGCCGCAGAAGTTTCTTTAGATGCTATAAGTGCAATAATAACATCTGATGAGCTTAATTTGAGTAAATTCAGTATTGCACCTGGTAACGATACAAGATTATCATATGTAGACGGAAAAACAAATCTATATACCATAAATAATGCTACAGGTGATAAAGAAGAATTACTGCATTATACTGTGAGTATTACAAGAGAACCAGTAATTGTACCCGAAACATTAAAAATAACAAGCTTTAAGTTTGAAAAGAGTAAAAACCCAGGTTTGCCAAATGATATTGAAATTTCTAAAACTATAGAAGACCCAGGATTAGATAAAATATATTTATTTGTACCTGTAGGAACAGATTTTTCAAACTTAGTACCTACAATTACATATGATGGTTCAAAATTATATTATTACCAAAATAGCTCTCAATTACCAGGAGATGCTACTCAAGAATACCCAGCAGAGGGCATGAGTATAGATTTTAAATACCCTAATACATTTACTCTTGAGGTTAAAAATAAAGACAATGATCAATTTAAAACTACTGTTGTCATTGTAGATGTAATCAACCCAATCAAAACAGAAGTATCCTCTTTTACCATCACTGATATTCAAGAGGGAGCATCAGTAACGCATGTTATTACACAATGGACTAATCAAGGAAATCACCTGCTAGAGTATGGAAATGGAGATACCCAAGAAAATCAAGATCCTGTAACACCATCTAAAGTATTTATATTTAATAGATCTGTACCTGGTGGTGGAGGTTTAGCTCCAGGAGATAGTGCTAATATAAGTGTTACAATTAATGCTCGAGATTACCCCGCAGCAACTTATAAAACAACTGCCGTGTTTTATCCCAGAATAAAATATAACGCAGAGATTGATGACTTATTAGAGCCAGCTAGACTTGATGTTACTGCTGAGATTATTAAGTAATACCATTTTTGATACTTGAAGTTACTGTTTTTGGAGATTATTATTTTTTATCCAAAATAAACATACCTCGACATTATTTACAAAGTACCTTCTAGTTAGGGCATACTTATAAACCTAAATTATCTAATAAGGTTGATTAATCCATAAATAACCAATACATTTTTTCCCGGATTAATCATATCATTGATCAAAAAAAGAGGTGCACACGCACCTCTTTTTATATTCTTTCTTTTCTGACCAAGCAATGATAAACTCCTCTGGGGTAAACCCACAAAGTATTTGTTTGACACAAACCTTTAGTTTCTAAGCAATCTTTAGAGCATTAAAACTTCACTTAGTGAGTAGAACCCCATATTTCATCCCCCCTTTTTCAGGGTATAATAATTCACTATAAAGGGGGAACTATTACACCTTATATCATCATACTTTTGAAGTATCAAAAAGCACTTAGGTTTTGGTGATAACTACAAACTTTATAGAAAAACGTATGGCACTCAAAGAAAAAAGAACGACCACAGTATTTCAAGAAAATCATCAAGTATCAGGGCTTGATATTGCATTAGAAGTCTCATATCTAAAAGAATTTAAAACTAAATCTATAGCAGAAACTGTAAACTTTGCCTACCAAAACAAGTCTCATATTATTGTAGGAGTATCTCTAGCTAGTGGCTTATATCTAGAAGGTCATATTACAGATATCTCTCAAAAAGATCACCATGGCTATAACATATGTTTTGATCAACCACAAAACGGTCTTACCTATTTTTATCCCCAAAGCATTATTGCAATTACTATTAGACAATCTCTAGATTCAACATTATCTAATAAATATTCTACCAAAAGGCCGCTATATTGCTAAAGGCTTTTACCACCCTAAAATATAATTTCTAATACCAACAAAGTATTCATAATACCAACAATAGATTACTTGGTTTTTATTTATTTGTTTAAAAGGCATTAAAACATTGTATTTTAATGCCTTTTTGTTTATTTCTTTTCTTTGATAAGATAGATATATACAGCAAAATGATCGCTGTATCCATATGAATAGCTACCATTGGTATAACTTCTATACGGATATCCTTTGTATCTACCAGTTGCGGTAATTAGATAGCTGGGATTGTATATACCAGCTTTATAATATTGGTAAGAAGAATAATCAGAGGTTAAAAACTCTTTAGAGATAATAATTTGATCAAATAAACTCCATTGATCTCTCCAGGCAAGAGAGCCAATTCCTTTTTTTGCTAATTGCTCCATAGGATTATATAAGCCTTTGATTTCAACATCTTTTATGTGTTTTTTTGTTGCTAATATTTTTTTGATACTAGGACTATTTGGGGTATCATTTAGATCGCCCATAGTAATAATTTTTGCATATGGATCATCAGTAAACAAGGAGTCCATAATTTTTTTATTAAGTGCAGCAGCTTTTTCTCTTTTATATTGACTTCTTGTTTCTCCACCTCGTCTAGATGGCCAATGATTTACAATAACATGAATAAGATCACCATCAAGATAACCGCTTACCAATAGTTGATCTCTGGTATACAAACGTTTATTTGTGGTTTTATCATAAATAATGAGCTCATATTTTTGAGCTTTTTTTACTTTAAAAAAAGCTTTCTGATATAATAAGGCAACATCGATACCTCTACGATCAGGAGAATCAAAATGTACAATATCGTATCTATTAGAAACAAGGCTAGAATCAATAGTAAGATTCTCAAGCACTTTTCTGTTCTCTATTTCTGCAACACCAATTATGGCAGGAGCATTATTAGATACATCTGTACCTATTTTAGCAATGACTCTAGCCATATTCTTTATTTTGTGAGCATACAAATCATAAGTCCAACGATCTTTTCCTTTTGGAGTTCTATCATCATCAAAAGTCAAAGGGTCATCTTCTGGGTCAAAAAGGTTTTCAAGATTATAAAATGCTATTGTATGAACCTTATATTCCTTTCTTTTCTGCGAAAAGAGGAGCGTGGTGAACAAAAAAATAGGTAGTAAGTATTTGTTTTTTAGAATCATAATATTTTTTAATTACAAATATTAATTTTTAAAGTTTCAAAAAATGAAACTCAAATATTTTATACTTGCTTTTTATTAACAATGCAAATTCAAAATTTGAATTGCTCAAACCCATAATACAGTATCAATTAGTATGATTTATAATCTTTTTAATTCAAAAAATGTAGTTTTCTTTTTATTCTGCAGTTTTTCTGGGATTTATGCTCAACAGACCATAATAAAAGGAAGAGTTGTAGATGCTATTACAGAAGAAAAGCTAGAGAAAACAACACTATATCTTAAACACACGCATATCACCACCTATACAAATGCGATGGGCGAGTTTGATTTTAATACCTATAAACAGCTCCCTTTGGGAGAGCAAGTACTTATACTATCAAAAGAAGGATATATAACCAAATATTTTCCTGTAGTTATTAATGAAGGAGGTATTCTTGATCTGAAAAAAATAGACTTACAATATGATTTTAATAATAAGCAAGAACAGATAGGAACCATTAGTCTTTCTGATAATGAATTAAATGTAGATAACACGATTTCTTTTGGTGTCGCTGGATTACTTCAATCCACACGAGATGAATTTCTAAATGCCGCTGCTTTTGATTTTGGAACAACATTTTTTCGTCCAAGAGGACTAAAAAGTGAAAACGGAAAAGTAATGATCAATGGTATCCAAATGAATAAACTTACTACAGGAAGACCACAATGGAGTAACTGGGGAGGTTTGAATGATGTATTGCGTAATCAGGAGTTTTCTATAGGAATCTCTGAAAACGATTATACTTTTGGTGATCTACTGGGAACCTCTAATATAATTATGAGAGCCTCAAAGTATAGAAAAGGAGGTAGGTTATCGTATGCAACCTCCAATCGCAGTTATCAAGGAAGAGTAATAGGTACTTATCATACTGGAATTACAAAAAAAGGATGGGCATTTTCATTATCTCTATCCAGAAGATTTGGGGAAGAAGGTTTTATAGAAGGAACAAGGTATGATGCAAACTCTTTTTTTATTGCTATTGAAAAAAAACTAGGGAGTAAACACAGTATAAATATGACTAGTTTTTATACTCCAAACCGTAGAGGGAAATCTACAGCAATTACTAAAGAAGCGTATCGTATTAAAGGAAATACTTATAATCCTAATTGGGGATATCAGGATGGGGAAAAAAGAAATTCAAGAGAGAAAAAAATTGAAGAACCAATCTTGATGTTAAATCATTATTGGGATATTGCTAAGAATACAAGATTACAGACCAATATAGCTTTTCAAACTGGAAAAATAGCAAATAGTAGAATTGATACAGGAGGGAGTGATATCGTATTTCTAGGAAATAAACAGCAAACATATACAGGCAAAGGTAGAAGTGTAGCCACCAATCCAGTACACCCTAATAATATGCCAAGCTTTTTTTTACAAGAAGCAACTCCAACATCTCTAGAATATCAAAAAGCTTTTTTAGCTCAGAAAAAATTATTGAATGATGGGCAACTCAATTGGGCTAATTTGATACAAACGAATCAACAAAATAAACAACAAGGTAATAATGCAACTTATATTTTATATGAAGATAGAAGAGACGACACGCAATTAAGTGGCAACCTATTACTGAATAGCCAATTAAACCCTCGTTTTACTCTGAATACGGCGATTAATTATCAAAATTTAAAAAGCCAAAACTTTGCTGAGGTAACAGATCTTTTAGGAGGTGCCAGTTTTTTAGATATAGATGTATTTGCATTATCTGCAAAAGGATTCTCTCAGACCGAATTGGTAGATAGGGCACAAAGTGATTTACGAAATCCTGATCGTATTGTTAAGAAGGGAGATACATACGATTATAACTATGAGATTAATGCCTCTACAATCAATGGTTTTGTTCAGGGGCAATTTAAGTTTGATAGAATAAATTTTTTTCTAGGAGGAATGGTTTCTCAAACATCATATCAAAGAAATGGTCTTTTTGAAAACGGATATTTTCCTGGGAATGCTTCTTACGGAAAAAGTGATGTCTTAAATTTTATGAATTATGGAATAAAAGGAGGAGCAACATATGCTATCAATGGGCATCATTATATTAAATTTCACAGTGCATACTTTAATAAAGCACCAGTTATTCAAAATGCTTTTGCTAATGCAAGACAGAATAATATTACTGTGGCACAATTGATAGGAAAAGATCAGGAAAGGCAAAAAAATGAATCAATAGATATAAGTTATATTTTACGCTCTTCAAAAATAAGAGCTAGAATAACAGGGTATTATTCTAAAATTATGGATGATACTGATATTTCTTTCTTCTTTACAGAAGCTATTTCAGGATCAAACACTGGCTTTGTTCAAGAAATACTTACCGATATCGATAAAATTTATATAGGAACAGAGCTAGGGGTATCCTATCAAATTACACCTACAATAAAACTAAAAGGAGCAGGAGCAATGGGAAATTTTGTTTTTGATAGTAATCCTAATTTAACATTAACAAGTACCAGTGATGCATTTATCGATGTTCAAGGAATACAAGATTTTAGAAAATCGTCGCTCAAAGGATATCGCATTGCAGGAGGACCACAAAACGCAATGCAACTAGGTTTTGAATATCGTGACCCTAATTTTTGGTGGTTTGGTGCAACCTTAAATCATTTTTCTAACACCTTTATTAATATTAGTCCTTTTGCAAGAACAGCAAACTTTTATCAAGATATTGATGGATTACCTTTTAATGATTATGATGAGAATATTGCAAAAGATTTGCTAAGACAAGAACAATTCGAAGGTTATTTCTTGGTAAATGCAATAGGTGGAAAGTCGTGGAAAGTCAAAAAATATTATATAGGCTTTTTTGCTTCTGTAAATAATATTCTTAATCAGGAATATAGAACAGGTGGTTTTGAGCAATCCAGAAATGCTAACTACAGACTTGCATTAGCCGAATCACAACGTGATACTCCTATTCATGGGTCTAAGTATTTCTATGGACCAGGTATATCATACTATTTCAACATTTATCTAAGATTTTAATAATAGACAAATTTTAATAATAAACAAAAAGATATGTACGCTAAAAGATTAAGTTATTTTTTTATAGGAATAATGTTCCTTAATTGCTCAGAAGAAGAATTTAAAACCCCTTCAATCACTATTGATACTCCTAAAATTGAAGGCACAATAATCTCTATAGATGCTGTGCTAGGAATTTTGAGGCAAGAGATTGCATCAAATGGAGAGAATGCCAAGGTGTTTTTTGAAGAAACGGATAATTTTATAGAAGGATACATTGTATCCAGCGATAAAGCAGGTAATTTTTATAAAAAACTAATAGTTCAGGATAAAAGTAATAACCCCTCTGCAGGTATACAAGTACTAATAGACATTAATCCATTATACACAACCTATGAGCTTGGAAGAAAAATATATATCAAGTTAGAAGGGGTATCCTTAGGGATAGAAAATGGAGTACCTACTTTGGGTATTGCAGAAGGAAATTCTATTAGTACAATTCCTTCTTTTTATGTAGAAGATATAGTGATACGATCTACAGAAGTTGTAACAATAACTCCATTAGATATTGCAATTGAAGATTTTACAGATAAACTATTAAATCTATATGTAAAAATAAATGCGCTACAGTTTACAAAAAATCTGGTTTTAGAAAATAACGCTTTTACTTTTGCTGCAGAGGATAATGATAAATATAGTGGAGAGCGTATTATAGAAAGCTGTTCTTCTAATAATACAACTATAGTAAGCACTAGTACTTTCTCAAGTTTTAAGGGGCTTAAGTTACCCAATAACCAAGGAAGTTTTGAAGGAGTATTGACAAAAAACTTTTTAGGGAATGCATATAATTTAGTACTTAATGATCCAACAGGTTTAGTGTTTGATACAGAATCGCGATGTGATCCAGAAGTTCTAGAATGCTTATCAGTATCTGATGCAAGTTTGACTGTATTTGAAGAAGATTTTACAAATCTCAAAATTATAGACTTAGAAGATTCAGGATGGATAAATAAGAACACAACAGGGGGTAAGCTAACTTATAAAATAGGAAATTTTGGAGATAATCACTACATACAAATTACAGGATATAGATCAAAAGAAAGTCTATATGAAGCATGGTTGATTACACCAGAAATTGATTTAAGCACCTATACAGATGCGATTTTAAATTTTGATCTTCAAGCAGGATATGATAATGGTAATATTTTAGAGGTTTTTGTAACCAATAATTATACAGAAAATCCATCTGCCACTACATGGGTAAAACTAGATGCAACTATTCCCAGAGGACCACTCAATGCATTTAGTCCTATTGTATCTGCAGGACCAATAAGCCTTTCTTGTTTAGAAGGTAAGATTCGTATTGGGTACAGATATATTGGGGGAGACCCAAGAGCGACCACACGATATCATATTGATAATATTAGAGTTACAGGAAAGTAAAGAAGATTCTGTGATGGATACATGTTTTATTATGAATTCAACAACGAGAAAACTTAATGGAATTGATAGGATTACTGTATAAACAAATGTAGTAACTCCACCCTTTTTGAGGAACTATTGAGAGAATGCTAATTACCTCGAGATCGCTTGGAACCCTCATAAAAAATTTTGGAGGATGGTTTTTGATTTTCAGAGAATTGTCTTATATTCAATTAATATTGTACATTTGTAAAAGCGAGTAAATCGCTTATTTAAAACTAAAATGAAAACAAACTATACAGCATTAGACATTTCCTCTTTCTTTATAAAGAAAGGTGTTAGTCCGTTGAAATTACAGAAATTACTGTATTATTCACAGCTTTGGTTTTTTGTTAAGAATAACAAAATGTTATTTAATGACAGAATTCAAGCTTGGATATATGGTCCTGTGGTTTATGATGTTTGGGCGAATTTTAAGTTTATGAAAAGAAGTTCAGTTATTCCTGATAGTAGAGTAGTTCAGTTAGATTTAGATAATTTAGTTTTCGATCATTTAAATGATGTCTGGAAATCTTATGGTCATTTAAGTGGTTCTGATTTAGTTGATTTAACTCACAATGATTTGCCTTGGAAAAATAGTAGAAAAGGACTTTTAACCAACCAACCAAGTGACAAAGATGTAATTATCAACCAAGATACTACTGCTGATTTCGCATTAGATTCGTATAATAGAATTCCAATTGTAGATTCACAAAATACTTTAGGACACTATTCTAATTTTTAGAATATGGCTAAAAAAGGATTAATATTCCTTATGAATGAAAAACCTAAAGGAAATGATGGTTTTATTATTCGTAAAATTTATAGATTTATTCCTGAATTTACAAATATCATTACTACAATTATTGAGTTAGAAATTTATACAAACAACATTTGTGTAATTTCATTTTATGAGCACAATAAAGGAACAGACAAAACTAAATATAAAATCCGTTCAAATATTGGTTCAGGTCATACAAGAGCAATTTTTAGAGCCTGTATAGATGCCTATTATGAATTAAATCAAGATTATGCATTAGTGTTTTCAGCCTCTAATGATATTGGAAAGATTGAAGAAGATAATTCTAGATACTCTGCTTACACACTTTTTTTGTCAATTTACTTTAGAAATTATAATAACTATATACAACAAGGTTCTATTGCGATAAACACGTTAATGTTGTATCATCAAAGTTATCAATATAAGGATGAAGCTGATTTATTCTATAAAGAATTTGAGAAAAAAGTTGAAAAGAACCTAACTGAAGATGACGATTCTGACAAGCCTTAAATTACTATTATTTTTTATACAACGAGTTGAGCACCCTGATAAAAATTAATAAAATACTATATAGTTGGTATTGGTTGTTTGTGAAACTTTGGTATCATGTATATGGTGTTTACTGTAAAATTATGGCATAATAAAGAAAGCTCCTTAGAGAGGCTTGCATAAAGTCATTTTTCTTTAAAATTATGAGTTTGTGCAACGATTAGCATTGTCATACATAAGTTTGATTGGTATTATAGTGTTATAACCATCCGTAATAAATGAAGATTAAAGCAGGGGTGTCAATAAAACCATGAACAGCGATGTTAAACCATAAATCGTTTTTACGGAGATGAAAAATAATAGCAAGAATGATACCTGTAATGGCTGACACGATTTGTCCACTTATTCCTTGATATGCATCCTATACTGGGTACTACCATTATCATATCCAGACTTAAAAGAAAAAGGATATATTTCTATGATAGACAATTTAAATAAGGGGCAAACTTTGATTTGATGAATCGCCTGTTATTAGACTAGCGTGGCAGGTGGTGTGTGAGGCGTAGTGGCAGTTATTGAATCGTCATCCTCCTACTCGATTGTGCCTTTGCCTTTTAATTCTATTTTAGATTTTTATTTTCAAATACCAGAACATAAGCTTGTTCCATTTTCTCAATTTCAATATCACTTAGCTCTTTGTAAAGGTTTCGTTTTCTACTTGCAAGTTTTCCTTTATTTTGGTGAAGGAACAATATCATACGATCAACTTTTTTATCTGGCATATCTACTATACTCTGGATGTTACTCTTCAGTTCATCATAGCACTGAAGGAAAAGAAGTTCTTCGGGAATATCTGTTGTAATTGTTGATTGTATGGCTCTTGCCAAAAATACAGTATGATTTGTTAGATCTGGATATCTGAACAATGCTTCTATATCCGATGCATTATTAACTGACATTTCACCAGAATCGTTAATGTTATATTTTACTTTTCGTTCTATCAACTTAGAAAGTAATTCTAAAGTAGCATCATATTCATCCATATGGGCGAGTATTTGAGCTGAAACAGGGAGTATTGTACTATTTGGTACAATGCCATCACGTACTAGAATATCATGTATTAGAAAGCGGTGAATTCTTCCGTTACCGTCTTCAAACGGATGAATATATACATAACCAAATGATACCATTGTGGCTTTTATAATTGTTGCAGTTGATGAGTTCTTTTTGTTTAGGTCAATAAGTCCTTTCATAAGTGACTTTACAAATTGTGGTGGAGGACATACATAATGTACTTTTTGTGTATAGTCCCTCATTGTTTGACCTACATAGTTTTGAAAATTTCTAAAGCCATCATCTACATACCTTGGATCAACAATAATATTTTGCATACGTACCAATTCTACTTCTGACAATGATTCTTCAAAAGATTTTTGGCCAGCTTCTTCTAGTAAAACAATGAATTTATCCATTCTGTCTTGTGATGGCTCTTCTTTCTCTATTTCACTTGATGATTTTGATTCTTTCTTATATAGGTAATAGCTTGCTCGTTTAAAAATTTCTGGAGAATATTCATGCTTTAGATTTTCAATTTCACCTTGAATATCCCAATCAAGTAAATCTTTGAGTTCTGTTGTCTTTCTAATTATTGGACAGTATTCTTTAGATCCGAGAAGGTTGTCATTTATTTTCCATTTAGATATTTTTGTAATACTTCCTGTTACATATTTAGATGAATCTAATAAGTCTTCATAATTAGAAATAGTTATGTCAACATCTATTGATTTAACTCCAGTGAATTCATAAAGAAAACCTATTATTCTTGAATATTTTCGATTTGGATTTGCTTTTACATAGTCAGCTATTGTTTGATGCTCAACTGAAGAGAAAACTTCCTTTATGAATGCTAGGTTTAAATCATCATATTTTAAAGCAAATTCTAAATGAGAAATTGGATTGTCATTTTTCACATCATATTTTGATTTGAAAGTCCGTACTACTGTATTTGTTAAGCTTATTTCTATTTTATCAGTTGACCCTATATATGATTCGTGAGTTAATTGAAAGCCTTTGATTTTTAATTTTTCTTGAAGCCAAGTAAATCCTATTTTTTTCATTTATTTTCTATTAACTGGGGTAAAATTCATTTTACAGGGGTAAATATAGTTTATTTTACCTAAATAGGGGTAAAATCCATTTAATGCCAGTTTTTAGAGGTAAAAATTATTTCACTAGGATAATATCGTTTTTATCTAGATTTTTGAGGGTAAAAAGGTTTTTTTAGACATATTAGGTTGGTTACCTCTATTTTCTATGAATCTATATATTTTGCTTTTTACAGGCTTTTTAACTTCCAAATAAGACCTTAAAAACTATATTTTACTAGGAGATGTAATAAAGAAAACTTCTTTATAGAGTCATCGTGAGTTGTAATGATATTTTCAATTTCAGAACTGTCTTTAGCTTCTTGCAAGTCCACCTTTTAATAGTTCCGTTAATTGTTGCACCTAAATGACCAGCCAATTTTTCAGATTGTTTTCCGTAAAAACTAATATTATCAGCTAACGATTTTTCTGAATTATTATCCTCTCCACGTTTCAGTTCAAACAATAGATTCCAAATTCTGTGGGCTAATTCATTAGACCATTTTAAACACTCAACCTTAGTTTTATCCGTTGATTCAGGATCATCCCAAATTGCTCTATTCATAACAGTCATATCAGAAAGTAATAGTTCATTAAATATTACTTTATCTTCCACTGATTTTGATGATAACCAGAGAACGGTCTCTTTTAATGTCATTTTGTGATTTTGATTTAAGTTCTATTTAAAAAGACGTTGAAAAAAACTCTTTTCGGGTTCTGGATAGACATTTTCATTCCGTTCAATATATCCGTATACTTCGTCCGATATTTTTGCTTTCAATTCTAGAATTTCATTTTTCATTTCATCCGTAAGTTTAGAACTGTAAAGTCTGGATTTAATCATAAATAGATTATTAGAAATGGTAGCGATTATTTCAAAATCACCTCCAATATTCTCAGGTACGTCTTTGGGCTTTGCTGTCCGATCTTCTTCCCATTGAGCTTGACCATTATATTTACAGTATAGTTTATAAGTGTCAAGATTTATTTTGTCCATTAATTTGCTTAAATTTTTTACAACAATAAAATATAGCATCTATACTCCTTAACATTAGTTAGTATATAGTTACTAGCTATCCTTATTTTATATCTAGAATAAAAATACTACTATTCTTTTATAAGAGTTATTGCTAGAAACCAAAAAGGCTTTACAGAGTCTTATCTTGTAAAGCCTTTTTGGTTTTTGATAGTGTACTTCCCTGAATAGAGTTGATCTTTTTTAGGTTAGTATTCGAGATTTTTCACTTTATCATTTTTTGGTTTTACATCCTAAATCCATTTGTGATTGCTCATCATTATTAGGAAAACAATAGCCTGATTTTATTGTTTCGGGTACATATCGGGTAAGATCGGTATCTCGTAAACTATTTTCTATAAAAACAGTAAGATTTTCTATTTCTTGATCTGTCAAGTTTAGAGTACCAAATTGAGGCGCTAGATTTTCTATAGTAACTTCTGTAGATTGTGCAACCCCTTTATTTTTATACGCAACGACATCTTTTATAGAGGTAAAAGTACCCCCGTGTCCATAAAAACCAGCATCGATCAAGTTGTATAATGTGGGAGTTTTAAACTTATAATCATCATTAGGATTTTTGGTAAACCCTCCTCTTCCTTTTTTTACATTTTCAAAATTTACTCCACTCAATACAACAGCATTTTTTGTGTTATCAAAATCTCCCATCCCAAAGGCATAAAAACCTGTATCATTGAGTGCAGGGCCAGTATGACATTCATAACATTTTGCTTTTCCAAAAAAGGCAATAGCTCCTTTTTTTTCTACCGTACCCATTGCGTCATAATCTCCCTTTAGCCATTCTTGCCATGGAGACTTATTGGCCAATAATGTTCTCTCATAAGCTGCTATAGCAAGACCTGCATTTTTGGTAGTATACCGCATGCTCTCCTCGATATCACCAAATGCTTGATCAAACATCTCTTTGTACCCAAAGGTATCAACAAAGTCTTTATCTACCTTTAGCCGGTGTACTCCTTGTCCCTTTATGGCCTGAACCTCTACCCCTTGTAATCCCAGAAAATTTTCTTGAATTTTATCCCAGTTAGCTTCTGTACCCTCATTAGTACCCGTTCCTCCAAATTGTCCGTTCCACAGCATTACATCTTGATAAGCAACATTAAGCAGTGTAGGGGAGCGAACAGGTTGTATATCTACAGAATCTACAGGTACATTATTATCGATGACCCGCTCACTACCATTGTACCCAAACCCAATACCACATTCTCCAACACCTTGTCTTACACCAGAACTAAACCCCGCTGTAGCTTGATGGCATGAAGCACAAGAATAGGTCTCCTTCATACTCTCTACCTTTGGGTTTTTGCCCAATGCCGTTTCGTGTAATAGTAGCTTTCCTAGTTCAACTTTTTCTTTAGTAATTGGATTTAATGGGTCTTGAGGGATATTGGTATAATCATCACTTTCTGGCAACATAAAATAAGCAAGACCTTGTTCTTTTGATATATCTACAAGAAGCAATTTGAGTTCCTTATCCAGATTTGATGCAATAGGTATATACTCATCATCGCTAGTACAAGAGCATAAAAGTAATACAGTAAATAGAAGAGTAATTGTTTTTGTCATAAAAATCTTTTTTGTTTATTTGTTTGGTTTTGTGGTTGTTATGGTTGAATATAATGAATGATTCTATATCGTAATAGGGGAATTTACCCCGAATTTATTGGATTTCCAAATCTGTTTTTTTTATCTGGATTTTAGAAATAACAAGATATTCATGATTATAAGTGCTAGCAATGAAGGCAACAACCAGGCCAAACTGTATAAACCCAAAGGAAGAGTTTCTAAAATAGGTGTTACAATAGTATCCAATCCTATTGAGGCTAAAAAATCGGGAATACTAAATATAATAGTTACTATTACCACTGTCTTAAATACCATAGAAGAAGTGAATCTATCTGGCAAAACATTTAGTACAATCAAAACAATTGTAATAGGGTAAATAAACATAAGTGCTGGTATGGCTATATCAATAATATAATGTACATCAAATTGTCCCATTATTACCCCCAAAATACAACCAATAACAGCCGTAATAACATATGTATTATGAGAATCATTGCAAATACCTTTGATAAAATCTGCTGTACCTGTTACAATACCAACTGCAGTGGTAAAACAGGCTAGACCCACAAGAATGCTAAGAAAAACTTTACCAATTTCTCCCAATGTTTTTAAGCTAAGGCCAGATAATAGGTCAGTTCTTGTAATGTTTGGATCAAATTGATTATTAAATAGAGCTCCGTTATAAATCATTCCTGAGTAGATGATAAAAAGCCCTATTCCTGCAATGATACCAGATTTTATGATCAATCCTTGATTTTGCTTAAAATCGGTAGTTCCTTTAATTTTTAAAGAGACTATAATTACACCCCCTACTACTACAGCACCAATGGCATCAAAAGTTTGATACCCTTCTAGTAATCCATTTATAATAGGTGTCTCAAAAACAGATGGGTTTATTACAGGGCTTTGAATAGAGAATATACCTATACAAATAATACTAAGAACAACTATAAATATAAGAGGAGAAAGAAACTTCCCTAGTAGATTAAGGATTTTAGATCGATTAAGTACAAAAAGTAGTACTAGTGCAAAATAAACAGTACTAGTAAGCCAGGCACTAGTGCCAAAAAAAGGCTGTATAGCCATTTCATGAGTTACAGATGCGGTTCTTGGAGATGGCAATGCTATAGAGATCATATAGACCAGAATACAATATATAAGGCTAAATGTAGGAGATACTTTTTTTGCAAAGTCTAGCATCGTTCCTTGTAATCGGGCATGGGCAAAAATCCCTAATAGAGGAATAAGCACTGCAGAGATCACAAAACCTAGAATAACCATAAACCATGCATCTCCTGCTTTAAGCCCCAAAAGAGGGGGAAGCATGAGATTACCAGCACCAAAAAACATAGAAAATAAGGCAAATCCAGCAACAAAAGTTTCTTTATTAAATCTCATATGGTTAGATATTTATATCTCTTTAATAAACAATAATAACGAAACCTTAAGACTCATACAAAATAATCATTGTAGTATTACAAATAGGAGAGCAAAGAAAAAAGAACCTATTTCCGTTTAAAAAAAGTTCATTTTCTAGTTTCTTTGTTCTCTTGAAAACGAATCAAATGATAGTAACACATAAAAACATTGCGATACATTATAAAACTTTTGGAAAAGGAGCCCCCATAGTTTTTTTGCATGGATTTTTAGAAAACACCATTATGTGGGAACAAACTATAGATTCATTATCAGACACCTATCATTGCATTTCAATTGATTTATTGGGTCATGGTCATACTGAATCTATGGGGTATATTCATACTATGGAGGATATGGCGCAGGCTGTAAAAGCCGTTCTGGATACTCTGGCAGTAACCAATGTAACTTTTATTGGTCATTCTATGGGAGGATATGTGGCATTAGCCTGTATTGATCTATTTACTGATATAGCTTCTGGATTGGTATTGCTCAACTCTACATCACTACCCGATAGCCCCCAAAGGCAACAAACCAGAACTAGAGCTATAGAGATTGTAAAAAAGAATCCCAATGCATATACCAGTATGGCGATTGCCAATCTCTTTGCCCCCAAAAACAGAATAAAATTTGATCAGGAGATCAAAGAGATCAAAGATCAAGCATCAAAAATCTCATTACAAGGAATCATATCTGGATTAGAAGGAATGAAGATTAGAAAAGATCGATCCTCTATCCTTGCAAATTTTGAAGGCTCTAAAATTATTGTTGCAGGAATCAAGGATCCTATACTGCCCATTGACCTAGTTGTCAAAGAAGCTCAATTATACAAAACTGATCTTATTCGTCTTGATGGGGGGCATATGTCTTACTTAGAAAATAAAGAAGAATACCTTAGAGAACTTCGTACGTTTCTAGCCACTCTCTAAAAATTATAAATGAGCTACTACAAAATAGAGTGGGGTCATCATGAAACACTAGACAAAATACATTTTTAAAGGTTAAAAAACATGATTGTAAGGCAATTTTGATTAAAAACCAACCATTTAAGACATATTTTCTTACAAAAATAAGGTAATTCTCAAAAAAAATTGGTATTATTGTATTGATAATGAACCTATAACCCCAATTTATGAGTTATTAACCCCGCAAAAAATGAAAAAAAATACCCCTAACTCCGCATTCTCCTTTTCAAAAATCTACTGTTCTTTATTTGGTCACAACTATTTAATTTCTAAAAATGTAACCCATCATATCAAAGAATATACGTGTTCTCATTGTGGTGAGCAAGCAACGACCAATAGTAGAGGTAGATTAGAAGTGATGACCCCCAAACTCAAAGAAATTAATAATGCTTTGGCCTCTGTGCATGCAAAAAAACTTGCAAAGACTGGTCCAAATACCCCGCTTCAGACTGCATCATAATTTATTCTTTTAAAGGATTCCATCCCTGAGCTGTTATTTCAATTTTTTCATTGGCTCTGGTAACCAATCCTATTCCGCTTTTTTCATCGGTAATATGCCCAATAACCGTTAGACTTGGATTTGCCTTTATTTTAGGGTAATCTTCTTGTTTGATAGTAAATAGTAATTCATAATCTTCACCTCCATTTAGAGCAACGGTTGTACTATTTAGTGTAAACTCTTCGCAAGTAGAAATCACTGTAGGATCAATTGGAATTTTTTCTTCATATAGATTTACTCCTACTTTTGATTGAGTACAAAGATGTATTACCTCAGAAGATAATCCATCACTTATATCGATCATACTTGTTGGTTTGACTTCTAATGCTTTCAAAAGTTCAGGAATGTCCTTTCTTGCTTCAGGCTTTAGTTGCCTTTCTATAAGATATGTATATTGATCAAGATCTGGTTGTGAATTAGGGTTTACCTCGTATACCTTTTTTTCTCTTTCAAGTATTTGAAGTCCTAGATAAGCAGCTCCCAAATCACCTGTTACTACCAAAAGGTCACTCTCTTTGGCACCGTTTCTATATGTCAAATCTTCCTCATTGGCATGACCAACAGCTGTAATACTAATCAGTAATCCTGTAGTTGATGAGGTAGTGTCGCCTCCTACAACATCAATATTATAAATTTTGGCAGCTGTTTCAATCCCAGTATACAATTCCTCTAGTGCTTCTATTGGAAAACGGTTTGAGACAGCGATAGAAACAGTAATTTGAGTAGCCGTAGCATTCATCGCATATACATCAGATAAATTTACTACCACAGCTTTATATCCCAAGTGCTTTAAAGGCACATAGGATAAATCAAAATGTATTCCTTCAATTAATAAATCAGTAGTAAGAACACACTTTTTATTTTCAAAATCCAAAACCGCGGCATCGTCACCAATACCAAGGCAAGTTGTTTTTTGTTTGATCTCAAAATTTTTGGTCAAATGATTAATAAGTCCAAACTCTCCCAATTCTGATAATTGTGTGCGCGATGTATTTTTATCTTCAATCATGTTGCAAAGGTAATCAACAATCTAGCTTCAATTCATAAAAAAAATCTGAAAAATAAAGGATCATAAATTCTTTATAAGGAATCTATATAGTGTTTAAAAAAACCAGCTTATATTTTATCAATAATGTTATTTATTTGAAAATAAACTTATTATAATTTAAAATATTTTGTTAAAAAAGTTAAAAAACACCAAAATAATTAATAGTTAATGCAATATCTCTAAAAAACCATCAATAAAATTGATAAATTGTTTAACTATTTAATTATTAAACTATTAGCCTATGATATAAATCTTTGTACACAAACTCACTCTTAAAATACACAAACTCAATGAAAAAATTAACTACCATTATACTGCTGGTAACTGCAGTAGTATGCTCTTATGGTCAGACTCCTTGTCAAAACGGTTTGGCAGGCTCTTACCCTTGCAACGATTACGACCTAATGTCTCACATTACACTCTCTACTATGAATGCCTCTTCTGGTAATGATAGCTGGGGATGGACAGACCCACAAAACGGTAACGAATATGCCATTATAGGATTGGATAACGGAACCGCATTTATCGATATTTCTAACCCTACCAGTCCTGTTTATTTAGGTAAACTCCCTTCAGCAGTGGGATCAAGCAGTTGGAGAGATGTAAAAGTATATAAAAATCATGCTTTTATAGTTGCTGATTTTATAGGAAATCATGGAATGCAGGTTTTTGACCTTACAAGGTTGCGTAATGTAGCAAACCCTCCTCAGACATTTACGGCAGATACAAGATATACAGGATTTGGAAGCGCCCATAATATTGTAATCAATGAAGATTCTGGTTACGCATATGTAGTAGGAGCAAGTAGATCAGGAACATATAAAGGAGGACCACTATTTATTAATATCCAAGACCCCAAAAACCCAAAAGATGCAGGTGGTTTTTTATCAGGAGGTCAACGTGCCTATACACATGATGCACAGGTAGTAACCTATAATGGACCTGATAGTGATTACACAGGAAAAGAAATTCTAATAGGTAGTAACGAGATAGAAATCGTAATAGCAGACATTACCAATAAATCAAATCCTGTAACTATATCTACCATAAAGTATTCTGATGTAAAATATACACATCAAGGGTGGTTTACAGAGGATAAAAGATATTTTATTCTTGGTGATGAGCTAGATGAGCAAGGAGTAGGTTTTAATACTAAAACCATCATATTTGATTTTCAGGATTTAGACAATCCTAAGTTTCATTTTAATTACTTTGGTCCCACCCCTTCAACCGATCATAACGGATATGTAAAAGGAAATTTATTCTACCTAGCTAATTACCGAGCAGGAATACGGGTCATTGATATTTCTAATATTGCTTCTAAAACAATGACAGAAGTTGGCTTTTTTGACACCTATACCTCTAGCGATAGTGTAACACTAGATGGGGTGTGGAATGTATATCCTTATTTTAGTAGTGGAAACATTGTAATAAGTGATATTCAGGGAGGATTTTTCTTAGTACGTAAAAGTGGTGGAGGAACATGTATAGCAACCACACCTTCTAATTTAGCCTCTTCTAATATAACAGCAACCACAGCTATTGTCAATTGGAATGCAATAGCTAGTGCAACATATGATATACGATATAGACAAACAGCTACCACCTCATGGACCACCGTTGCGGCAAACTCCAACTCATATAACATAACGGGTTTATCACCAACAACATCTTATGAAGCTCAGGTAAGAAGTAAGTGTCAAGACGGGACAGCTTCAAACTATAGCAATAGTATCAATTTTACAACAACTAATGTACAAATAAGCTATTGTGCTTCAAATGGTAACAGTGTAACAGATGAATATATAAGTAATGTTGCAATAGGAACTATCAACAATACTAGTGGAGCGTCTACTGGTGGTTATGAGGACAACACCTCTATAGCTACAAACCTTGCAAAAGGAGAATCTCATACTATTACAATCACCCCAACTTGGTCAGGAACTACCTATAGTGAAGGGTATAGTGTATGGATTGATTATAATAATGATGGTGATTTTGCAGATTCAGGAGAACAAGTATGGTCACAGAATGCAACCAGAACCACTCCTGTTTCAGGAACATTCACTATACCCTCGAGTGCAACAACAGGCGCTACCAGAATGCGTGTTTCTATGAAGTATAATGCAGTCCCAACCCCATGTGAATCATTTCAATATGGCGAGGTTGAAGACTATACCGTAACTATTCTAGAAGGAGGACCTGGTGGGGGTGGAGTTTGTGTTGGAGGTATTTCATCTTTTCCGTATAATGAAAGTTTTGAAAACACTCTGGGTCAATGGACACAATCACAAGCCGATAATATTGATTGGACTATAGATGCAAATGGAACCCCGTCTCGTAACACAGGCCCGTCAAATGCAAATCAAGGAACGTATTATATATATGTAGAAGCCTCAGGAGATGGATCAGGATTTCCTAATAAACAGGCAATACTCACCTCTTCTTGTTTTGACCTAAGTACTACTACAACTGCAACATTCTCATTTGCATATCATATGTATGGAGCAAGCAATATGGGTAGTATAGCAGTAGAAGCCTCTATAAATGATGGTACTTCATGGACAAGTATATGGAGCCAGAATCAAAATCAGGGAAATACATGGAACAACGTTAGCCTAGATTTATCAGCATATATTGGAGAATCACTAAAATTAAGATTTAATAGAATCACAGGAACTACGTGGCAAGCTGATATTGCAATAGATAATGTTACACTTACCACAGGAGCAGCCAGAAATGCCTCTTTGGTATCTAACCAAAACACGGTTATCTCTATTTATCCTAATCCTGTAGATGGAGACACTATGAATGTATCTATGACCGATAAAAACAATTCAAGTTTTGAAATCAAAAATTTTATCGGACAAACGGTAAGCAAAGGAAATCTTATAAATGATATTGATGTTTCTAGCTTATTATCAGGAGTTTACTTTTTACAGATAACTACCAAAAACAATCGTGTAATTAGCAAACGCTTTGTAAAAAGATAATATTCATAAACCTATCATAAATGAATTACTATAAACTTATATCAAGTAGACATAGTATCTATATAGCTATAGTATGTTGCCTAGTCGCTTGTAGTAGTAGCGATGATGCGGGTAATACAGTACCTTCTCCTCCAGAAGGTTTTCTGGGCGAAATAGAATGGATACAAACATTTGGAGGAAGTAATGAAGATAGTGCCCTATCAATAGTAGAAACTATTGATGGGGGCTATGCTATAGCGGGATATACTCAGAGTATAGATGGAGATATTACTGATAAAACAGCTACAGATAGCGACTATTGGCTTCTTAAACTTACCAAAGAAGGGCAAATTACTTGGAGCAAAACCTATGGGGGATCAGGTGATGAGAGAGCAGAAAAAATCATACAAACCTCTGATGGAGGATTTGCAATAGTGGGATATAGCAGAAGTGCTGATGAAGATGTTACTATAAATGCTGGTTTGCAAGATTACTGGATTGTAAAAACAGATGCCTCTGGGAATATTCTATGGGAAAAAAGTTTTGGATTTGCAGGAATTGATAGAGCTTTTTCTCTGGTACAAACTAAAGATAGTGGTTATTTTATAACTGGTTTTCTTGATGTAACTGCCAGTGACGGAGAAGGAAATGATGATAAAGGTAATCTCGCAAAACATGGAGTTGGAGAGTTTTGGGGAATAAAACTTAATGCATCAGGAGAAAAAGAATGGCGTCGCTTTTTTGGAGGTACTAATAATGATCGTAGCTATGATGTAGTACAAACTCAAGATGATGGTTTCTTAATGATAGGCTCCTCAGAAAGTATAGATTTTGATGTAACCAATAGCAAGGGGAGTTATGACTTCTGGGCAGTAAAAGTAAATAAAGAAGGAACTAAATTATGGCAAAAATCATTCGGAGGATCAGAAATAGATGTTGGGTATGCTATTGCAGCAACCAATGATGGAAAATTTCTAATCGTTGGAGACTCTAGAAGTATTGATGGTGATATCTCTAGCGCCAACGGAAATGCTGATCTATGGTTGATTCAAATAGATGGTAATGGTAATTTACTTTGGGAAAAATCATTAGGCGGTACTGCCTTTGATACAGGTAGAGCTATTACAAAAAGGAAAAGCGGAGGCTATATAATTACTGGGAATTCCAGAAGTAATGACCTTGATCTTTCAAAAAATAATGGACAAAGCGATGTATGGACTATAATCATAAATCAAAAAGGAGAAGTACAATGGAAACATGCTAGTGGCGGTAGCCAAGCTGAATTTGGAGAAGGTTGTATAGAAAAAACAGATAAAAAAATAGTAGTAGCTGGTAGCTCTGAAAGTAATGATTTTGATATCCCTGCCAATAAAGGATCAAAAGATGTACTCATAATTAAATACAAATAAAACCACGATGAAAAAAACAACTTATATACTCTTCACAATTTTAATCATTATATCCTCATGTAAAAATGATGATGAAACAACTACAGAAACTTTTGGTACGGTAGTGCTAGATTTTAAAAACACAATAAAAACCAATGGTATCGAGTTAATAACAGATTTATATACCAATAGCAGTAATGAAGTCTATAATATATCAGAACTAAAATATATTATAAGTAATGTTGTACTCATACAGGCCAATGGAGAAGAATTTACATATCCCGTAGATCGAAGCTATTTTTTGGTAAACGAAGAAGTTTTAGACAGTAAAAAAATAAAGCTTTCCGATATTAAAACAGGAGAATATACCAAAATTAGATTTGGTATTGGTGTGGATCAGTCAAAATATCCACTCAACGGAATGGCTAATTTTATACCTACCGCAGAAGAAAATGCAATGCTATGGAGTTGGTCTGCAGGGTATATCTTTTTAAAATTTGAAGGATCATATACTGCAAATGATGGAGCCAATACCGATTTCTTAATTCATATAGGGAGTCATGGTACAACTTTAGATAACTATAAACAAATTACATTGGATTTGCCAGAAACGTTGGTTATACAAGAATCAAAATCGCCAGAAATCGCTATTAATGTTGATGTTGAAAAAATATTTGATGGCCCCAATACACACTCTTTAGAACAAAAAAACAGTATTCAAGTAGATCCTGAGTTTTCTCCAAAAATTGCCGAAAATATTGGTGATATGTTTAACGCAGTTAGTATCTCTAATTAAATTGATATTTTGAAACTATTGTTGTACTCAGTTATTATACTTATCGGAGCTTCTTGTAGTTCTGATAAGGATAATTATATTCCTATAGAGAATATAAATCTAGAGTTTACTGTTCCTTCAAATTTTCCTAAACCTACTTATAAAATGGCACTTAATCCTCCTACAGAAAAGGGTTTTGAGTTAGGAAAAAAACTATTTTATGATGGCAGATTAGCTTCAGATGGTGTTGTCTCTTGTGGTTTTTGTCATATTCAGGATTTTGCGTTCACCCATCACACTCATATAGTAAGCCATGGTGTAAACGGGGCGCTGGGTACTCGCAATGCACAGCCATTGCACAATATGGCATTTATGAAAGAGTTTACTTGGGATGGAGCCACAATGCATCTTGATTTGCAACCAATTATACCCATTACCGCAGCAGTAGAAATGAATGAAACTTTTAATAGTATTCTTCAAAAACTAGAAGAACAACCCGAATATGTAAAATTGTTTGCCGAAGCATTCGAAGATCAAAAAATAAATACTGATAATCTGCTCAAGGCATTATCGCAATTTATGGTTATGATGGTTTCGGCAAATTCAAAATATGATAAAATAGAAAGAAATGAAGGATCTGTATTTACCAAAGAAGAAGAAGCAGGCTTTGAGCTTTTCAAAACTAAATGCGCTTCCTGTCACAAAGGCACCTTATTCACAGATCAGTCATATCGCAATAATGGTTTACCCATTGATTCACTTTATAATGATATTGGTAGAAAACGGGTTACAGGCTTAGCAGAAGATATATACAAATTCAAGGTTCCTAGCCTTAGAAATATCGAACTTACTTTTCCATATATGCATGATGGTAGATTAAAAACCCTAAGCGATGTTCTGGATCATTATAGTAATGGGATCGAAAACTCAGAAACTTTAGACCCCATATTAAAACAAAACGATACTCTGGGAATCTCAATGACTCCACAAGAAAAACAGTATATCATCTCTTTTTTAAAAACGCTTACCGATGACGATTTTTTAAATGATAATCGTTTTTCTGAATTCTAAAAACCCGATTTAAAGACTAGTATAACTTTTAACTATGCTATTATATAGTAGATATATGTTAGGTTTTGTGTATAAAAACTACTTATGTAGTATATTTGCATTTAATATTAGAATTAATCTATTTATAAAAGTATGATTAAGGTATCAGACGGAGCAAAAAATAAGATCATCCAACTAATGACAGAGGATGGCTATAATACTACTACCGATTATGTGCGTGTAGGAGTAAAAAGTGGGGGATGTTCTGGTTTATCATATGACTTAAAGTTTGATAAAGCACAACATGAAGAAGATAAAGTATTTGAAGATAACGATGTAAAGATCATTGTGGATAAAAAAAGTTTCCTCTATTTGATCGGTACTACTCTCGAATATTCAGGTGGTTTAAACGGTACTGGTTTTGTTTTTAACAATCCCAATGCAAGCAGAACCTGTGGTTGTGGAGAAAGTTTTTCCCTTTAATTGATAAAAAAAGAGCCTAAAATTATTTTTAGGACAAAGAAGATGGCATATACTGAAGACGATTTAAAAAAAGAATTAGAAACCAAAGAATATGAGTACGGATTCTACACAGACATAGAATCTGATACTTTTCCCGTTGGTCTTAATGAAAATATAGTTCGAGCAATTTCTAAGAAAAAAGAAGAGCCCGAATGGATGACAGAGTGGAGACTCGAAGCATTTCGTATTTGGGAACAGATGGAGGAAAAAGAGTGGGCGAATGTTACATATGAAAAACCTGATTTTCAGAGTATTTCTTACTATTCAGCACCCAATAAAAAACCTAAATATAATAGTATTGATGAGGTTGACCCCGAACTACTGGAAACTTTTAAAAAACTAGGGATTTCTCTAGACGAACAAAAGAAACTGGCAGGTGTTGCTGTAGATATTGTAATGGACTCTGTATCTGTTGCTACTACCTTCAAAGAAACACTAGCAGAAAAAGGAATTATATTTTGTTCTATCTCTGAAGCAATTAAGGAACATCCTGAATTGGTTAAGAAATATATTGGATCTGTAGTTCCTCAAAAAGATAATTTTTATGCAGCCTTAAACTCGGCTGTATTTAGTGACGGTTCATTCTGTTATATTCCAAAAGGCGTTCGTTGTCCAATGGAACTATCTACCTATTTTAGAATTAATCAGGCAGGAACAGGACAATTTGAAAGAACACTAGTTATAGCTGATAAAGGAAGTTATGTAAGTTACCTAGAAGGATGTACAGCTCCTTCTCGTGATGAAAACCAATTACATGCTGCCGTTGTTGAATTAGTAGCACTAGATGATGCAGAAATAAAATATTCTACCGTACAAAATTGGTTCCCTGGTAATGCCGAAGGTAAAGGAGGAGTTTATAATTTTGTAACCAAAAGAGGGTTGTGTGAAACCAACGCCAAAATCTCATGGACACAAGTAGAAACAGGATCAGCTGTTACTTGGAAATATCCTTCTTGTATCCTAAAAGGAGATAACTCTGTCGGAGAATTTTATTCTATCGCTGTAACCAATAATTTTCAGCAAGCAGATACGGGTACAAAAATGATACACTTAGGTAAAAACACCAAAAGTACTATTATTTCTAAGGGTATTTCTGCTGGAAAATCTCAAAATAGTTACCGTGGATTGGTGCATATAAGTAGTAAAGCAACCAATGCGCGAAATTTTTCTCAATGTGATTCTCTATTGATGGGCAATGAATGTGGCGCACATACGTTTCCTTATATAGAAACTAAAAATAAAACAGCTCAAATAGAACATGAAGCAACTACAAGCAAAATAGGTGAAGATCAGATCTTTTACTGTAACCAACGAGGAATCGATACAGAAAAAGCAATTGCTTTGATTGTTAATGGTTTTAGTAAAGAGGTATTGAATAAATTACCTATGGAGTTTGCTGTAGAAGCTCAAAAGCTTCTTGAGATTTCTCTGGAGGGTTCTGTGGGCTAATCTTGAAACCATCAAATATCTCACATCAATGAAAAAATCATTTATTTTAATCGTCTTAAGCCTTATTCTTTTTTCTTGTAAATCTAATTCTAATGAAGAACCTGATTTAATACGAGGAGAATTTATTCTCATTGATGATGCAGCAGTGATAAAAGGAGATAATTTTATTTATGGAGTAATAATTAATGATGCTACTCTAGAATTGGCCAAAAAAATAGAACCACTACAAAGAGAAGAATACGATATGGTTCCTGTAGTAATCAAAGGAATCGTAAAACCTAACCCAGAAAAAGGTTGGGAAGAAATAGTAGAAATAAAAGAAATTATTGGAGTAAGTGCCCCAACATCAGAATTACCAACCAAAATTAGGTCTTCTGAAGATGCTAAAGGCGCAAGCTTGCAAAAGGAAAATTAAATAATATCTCAGGTAAGAGATAAACATAGTATATCATGTTAGAAATAAAAGATTTACACGCAAGTGTCGAAGGTAAAGAAATTTTAAAAGGTCTTAACCTAAATGTAAAAGCAGGAGAAATACACGCTATTATGGGACCTAATGGTGCTGGAAAAAGTACACTAGCAAGTATTGTTGCGGGTAAAGAAGAGTATGAAGTTACCAAAGGAAAAATGCTTTTGGATGGAGAAGATATTGAAGAACTTGCCGCAGAAGAACGTGCTCACAAAGGTGTATTTCTTTCTTTTCAATATCCTGTAGAAATCCCAGGAGTAACAGTAACTAATTTCATGAAAACGGCTATCAACGAGACCAGAAAAGCACAAGGTCTAGAAGAAATGCCAGCAAAAGATATGCTTAAAAAAATTCGTGAGAAATCTGAATTATTAGAAATTGATCGCAAATTTTTATCTAGATCACTTAATCAAGGATTTTCTGGAGGAGAGAAAAAACGTAATGAAATCTTTCAAATGGCTATGATGGAACCCAAATTAGCTATACTTGATGAAACAGATTCTGGACTAGATATCGATGCACTTCGTATTGTAGCTAATGGAGTAAATAAATTGAAAAGTGAAGATAATGCTATTGTTGTAATTACTCACTATCAACGTTTACTTGACTATATCGTTCCTGATTTTGTACATGTGCTATACGATGGTAAAATCGTAAAATCTGGTACCAAAGAACTAGCTCTAGAACTAGAAGAAAAAGGATACGATTGGATAAAAGAAGAAATAAACGCATAATCCTCAGTTTTTGGGCTTATAAGATATCGGTTGTTTAAATTATAAAGAGTTCAGAAGAGAAGTAATCTCTTATACTTGAAAACTGTTTCAAAAGAAACAAAACATGGAATTAAATATGGAGTTGAAAGATAAATTAATGTCTTCTTTTTTAGCTTTTGAAAATACAGTAGATGTAGATTCAACAGTACATGATATTAGAAGTCAGGCCATTAAAACTTTTGAAGAAAAAGGGTTTCCTACAAAAAAAGAAGAAGCATGGAAATATACTTCTTTAAATAGCGTATTAAAACACGATTATAGTATTTTTCCTAAAGAAGAAAACACCTTAGAATTCAAAGACATAAGAAAATATTTTCTTCATGACCTTGACACCTACAAAATCGTATTTATAGATGGTATGTATTCTTCTCATTTATCAGAAACTACGCATGATAAAATAGATGTATGCTTGATGTCATCTGCTTTGACTGATGAAAAATATAAGCCAGTAATTGAAAACTATTTTAATAAAATAGCACCCAGTGATGGTCTAGCATCATTAAACACAGCTTTCTCAAAAGAAGGAGCCTATATTTATATTTCAAAAAATAAGTTGGCAGATAAGCCAATCCAAATAGTACATTTCTCTACAGGAAAAGAATCTGCCCAAATGCTACAACCTCGTAACTTGATTGTAGTTGAAGAGAATTCTCATGTACAAATCATTGAGCGTCACCAGAGTTTGACAGAAAACCCAGTATTAACTAACTCGGTTACAGAAATTTTTGCAGATAAAAGAGCCATTGTAGATTATTATAAAATTCAAAATGATAATCAAAATGCTTCTTTGATAGATAATACACACATTGAGCAACACGCACAAAGTATAGCATCTGTACATACTTTTGCTTTTGGAGGAAATATTACCAGAAATAACCTTAACTTTTATCAAAAAGGAGAAGGGATCGATTCTATACTTAATGGGGTAACTATCATTGAGGGAAAACAACATGTAGACCACAATACATTGGTACATCATGCAGAACCAAATTGTGAAAGTCACCAAGATTACAAAGGTATTTTTGATGAAAAAGCTACTGGAGTTTTTAATGGTAAAATTATTGTAAACAAAGAAGCTCAAAAAACAAATGCTTTTCAATCTAACAATAACATTTTGTTAAGTGATAAAGCAACTATAAACTCTAAGCCTCAATTAGAGATTTTTGCCGATGATGTAAAATGTTCTCATGGATGTACTATCGGGCAATTAGATGACGATGCATTATTCTATATGCGCTCTAGAGGAATTGGAGAAAAAGAAGGGCGAGCATTACTAATGTATGCATTTGCAAATAATGTATTAGAAAGTGTGAAAATCCCGCAACTAAAGACTAGAATTAATAAATTAATCGCCAATAAACTCGGTGTTAATATAGGTTTTGATTTATAAAAACAATCAAAACTAGTACAGTATATAAACCTCTTCATATATTTGTAGAGGTTTTTTTAGTTCCTATGAAGAAAGTAAACAATGCTTATCATTTTATTCTTCTATTGCTATATGCATTCTTTTGTATATTAATGTTTCAAATTACAATACAGTACTTTCCCATAGATTTTGATGTTGCTTTTTTACGAATCAAGCAACAATACACTCACCTTACTCATTATAAAATTGCATTTTATATTCATGTAACCTTTTCTGTTTTTTCGCTCTTTGCTGGATTTACACAGTTCTCAAAAAAAATAAGAACACAATTCTCAAAAGTTCACAAGGTAATAGGGTGGATCTATTTGGTATCCGTATTATTATTTGCAGCTCCCTCTGGATTAATACTAGGATATTATGCCAATGGTGGATTTTGGTCACAATTAGCATTTTGTATATTAGCGATAGGGTGGTTCTGGTTTAGTTTACAAGCAGTACGAGCTTTACGACAAAGAAACTATACAAAGCATCAATTTTTTATGATTAGAAGCTTTGCGTTAACAGTATCTGCTATAACTTTACGGTTATGGAAATATTTGATTGTTCTAATTTTTCAGCCCAGACCAATGGATGTATACCAAATTGTTGCATGGTTAGGATGGGTTTTAAACCTTATAGTAGCTGAAATTATAATTATAAAGTATCTAAAAAAATGAAAAAAATAATTCTACTAATTATTGCTATCACTATTTTTTCTTGTAAAAAAGAAGAAAAAAAACATGAGGTTTTACCAAATAAAGAAGAGATAAATAAGGCAGAAACAGAAACTCCTGATGATGTATCAAAAAAACAAGAGACCGTATCTGATTCTAATTCTAATTTACTTGGTTTCTATGTAGGTGCTTTTATTACTTCTAGTTATGAAGATGTGCATAAAAAAAAGGGATCATATCACAATAGAATTAATATCTCTGTAGATCGTATACAAAATGATTCATTGTATGGACACTCTGTAGTTGCAGGTAATTCAAGACCATTCAAAGGAAGTTTTGACAAAGCAACACTTTTTGCTAAAGTTACAGAACCAGGAGATGATAAATACGATGGTGTTTTTGAGTTTACCCTTTATCCAGAAAAAAATAAAATAAAAGGAGTATGGATTGCCAATAATAACCAATTGGCAGTACCCAAAAGAAAGTATGATCTTGATAAAAAAGAATTTGAATACAATGCAGGATTAAATTTACATTTTGACGAAGAATATGATTATAACCTGAGCTTACACAATTCTCAAGATGAAGAAAATGGAGAGTTTGAATCAATTGATCCTTCTATTATATCAAAATTAAACGCTTCTTCTCAAGAACTCACAAATCAAGATGTAGAGAACCTCAATAAAGGTGAATTAGAGATATTACGAAATTTAATCTATGCCAGACACGGATATTCTTTTAAAAACAGAAAAATGCGTTATTTCTTTGACGTTGCAATCGATTGGTATATACCAGTATCTACAGATGTAAGAAAAGAACTAACATCATTAGAAAATAAAAATATTGAACTAATCAAACGTTATGAGCAACACGCCAAACGTTATTATGACTATTTTGGTAGGTAGCAAACTATATCTTTTAGACCCCATTTTTTATTAATTATATCAGTGAAAATATGAGCCGAGAAGAAAACCTAATTCTATCTTTGACAGGAGAGAATAGCCACAGTGTATACATTCCTGCAGGGCAGGGCAGTTTTTCTATAGGTAGCACAACAATGGCACCAGATTTATATGATGTGCTCGTAGATCATAATAAGACAATTAATTGGAACGCATTTGATAAATTAAACACACCAGCAGGCTCACATTGGCCGAGATTTTTTTATTATTGGGGTAATGATCTTGGATTTATAAAATGGTCAGAAAAACGTTCAATAGAAGATTTTCAATGGACTCCTCTTACAAATGTTTCAGTAGATTTTGAGAAGGCACAGATTAATAGGCTTACAATTCAATTACAAAAAAGCATAACCGTAACCAATCTGGGAAATATAAATAATCTGAATCTGGTAGGAAACCTTGATTTATTTCAATGTAAAAAAGCAAACCTTAATTCAGTTCCTCAAGTGGGGTTTTACCCAGACACTTCAAGAATCAAAAAAACATCATATACATTACCCATTTTTGAGGCCTTTGAAACAGTAACTTCTGTAGATGTAAAAGTAACTCCGCTAGGACAACCATTCGATTGTAAAAGCTTATTGCAGTTCAAAAACATTACACACCTTGCATTGTCAGGAAACCTGACTAACTTAAAAAGCTTGGAAGAATTAAAAAGTTTAGAATCTTTAGCAATACGATATTGTCCTAATATCAGTGATTTTCCAGAACTCAACAAATGGCCATCATTAGTATCATTTATTGGTTGGAATATTGAAGAGTCTTCAGGTAAATTACTACGAACGGATCTTAGAAAATTATCGAAACAGCGAGAAATGAAATATGCTTCTATATCCAAATTAAGAAAACCATTCTGGTTTACAGAAGCATATGGCTTGCCATTTTCAGGATGGATAAAAAAGAACGAAAGAATTGCTATAAAATCATACAAAACTGCGGTTCAATCAATATCCTCTGCAACATCAGAAAAAGAAGTAAAAACTGCAATTGTGGTATTTATAAAATCAATTAACGCTCTATCAGGTATAGAAACCTCAGAAAGAGAAGATGTAGCGTTGGGCATAGAACAACTTATTACTACTTCTCCTATAAAAATCAAACAAGAAAAAGCATTGCAATGGTTTGATAATACTCGTGATTTTTAAGGACTTCTGGTTTTCAAGATGCATTATTTTACAGCACTAACCATGTTTTTAAGAAACGTATTAAAATCAACCCCTTTATCCCCTATTAATCCAAAGCGTACAATTACCAAATCTTTTGAAGGAATAATAAACACCCGTTGCCCCTGATATCCATTTGCAGAAAACATATCTCTAGGTGCGTCGGGATAAAAACTACCTGCATTCAACCAAAAATGTCCTCCATAATCCCCCTCAGAGGTAGGGCTTGGTGTTGTAATATAGTCAACCCATTCTTTATCAAAAATCTGATCACCATTCCAATTCCCCTTATGTAGATATAGTACACCAAATTTAGCCCAATCCCTTACCGTTGCCCAAGAATATGAGGAACCTACATAATTACCAGCCATATCTGTTTCTATAAGCATAGAATGCATACCAATTTTATCAATAAACTCACGGTATGGATAATCAAGATACTCTTGATATGTATCAAACTTACTACGCAAAATGCCTGACAATAAGTTTGAAACACCAGATGAATAGTACCAAAATTCATTAGGTTTATGAATTGCTTTTTTATTGATTTGAGCCTTTGTCATATCAGCATCTATATATAACATCTTTGTAGCATCACATATAGAACCATAATCCTCTTCCCACTCCAACCCACAATTCATTTGCAATAGGTTATTGATTGTTATTTCTTTTCTTGCATCATTTTGCCATTCTTTTACAGGAGCTTTGTCTGCAACAGTAAGAATTCCTTGTTTTTGTAATACACCATACACAGTACTAAAAATACTTTTGGTCATAGACCACCCCAATAATTTAGAATTTTTATCGATCCCATCTGTATATCGTTCTGCAATAATCTGGTCTTTGTAGAGAACAAGAACTGCCCTTGTTTTTTGTACATCCTCTCCTTTGAGATCAAAAATTGAAGCGACAGTTTTATTTACTTTATCATAATCAATATTTGTAAAAACAGTGTCTTTTTGATCTAGTTCTCCATAAGGATATGACAATCCAGAAGGTTTTTTAACTCTATTAGGGATCAATACAGGAGTATTCTCATCAAAACTATCATCAATCAGAAGACTACCCAGCCCTTCTCTATAGATGGCTTTTCTTTTCTTGAGTCCAAAAACAGTAGCCGTAGCCGTTTTCTTTTTATAATCTACCGTATCATCAGCCAAATGAACGGGAGCGAAATTATTATCATTATGATCTGTATAGTTTACACCACGCGATGCAATAAAAACAGATGAATTCATATTTTTTGCAGAATATCCAGCCAATATTGTGAGCTTTGGATAATTGAAAATAATAACAACACAAAGGATTGTGATTAATACTAAAAATAAAAGTCCGAGTTTTTTTCTGAATCGATTCATAAGAAAAAGGATTAAATCGTTTTAAAAATAAACAATCCTCATAGAAATACTTATTACTTTTGCAAAAAGAAATTGATATGCTAGATGTATTGAAAATCAGAGAAGATTTTCCTATTCTCAAAAGAACGGTAAACGGACAACCTTTGGTATACTTTGATAATGCGGCCACATCTCAAACACCACAAATAGTCATAGATGCAATTGTAGATTATTATAGTAATTACAATGCAAATATTCATCGAGGTGTACACACCCTCTCACAAGAAGCAACAGATGCCTATGAGGTTGCCCGCAAAAAAGTGCAACAACACTTTAATGCAAAGCATACTCATGAGATCATTCTTACTGCGGGTACAACACATAGTATCAATATAATTGCTACTGGTTTTACCGATCTTCTTACTGCAGGAGACGAAATTATTGTTTCGGCCCTAGAACATCATTCTAATATAGTTCCTTGGCAGATGTTATGTGAACGAACAGGTGCCATACTCAAGGTAATCCCTATGAATAAAGAAGGGGAATTATTGATAGATGTATACGATCAATTGCTTTCTGATAAAACAAAACTTGTATTTACCAATCATATTTCTAATGCATTGGGTACAATAAACCCCATCGAAGAAATTATCAAAAAAGCACACCGTGTAGGTGCTGCGGTATTAATAGATGGAGCACAAGCTTGCCCGCATATCAAACCTGATGTTCAGGCTTTGGATGTAGATTTTTATGTAGCTTCTGCGCATAAGTTATGTGGCCCAACAGGAGTAGGTGTATTATACGGAAAAGAAGAATGGCTACACAAAATCCCTCCGTATCAAGGAGGAGGAGAGATGATAGAGCAGGTAACTTTTGAGAAAACTACCTATGCTGGATTGCCACATAAGTTTGAAGCGGGTACACCTAATATTTGTGGGGGTATTGCTTTTGGAGTAGCGCTAGATTATATGAATACCATAGGCTTTGATGCTATTGCAAGCTATGAAGAGGAGTTGTTAGCCTACGGCACACAAAAATTATTAGAAATCGAAGGATTGAGAATCTACGGTACTTCCAAGAATAAGACCTCAGTAATTTCTTTTAATCTAGATAACATTCACCCTTATGATGTAGGAACAATTGTAGATAAGTTAGGAGTTGCGGTAAGAACAGGACATCACTGTGCACAACCTATTATGGATTTCTATAAAATTCCAGGAACCATACGAGCCTCCTTTTCATTTTATAATACCAAAGAAGAAATCGATGTACTGGTAAATGCTGTAAAAAAAGCACAAATGATGTTGAGCTAATATAACATAACAAGAAATATAACTATTAGTTAATACTATACTATCATTATCAGAAAGTATTGAATAGCAACAATTCTTATCGTACTTTTGCTAAAAATTTGTAAGCAATGACAATACAAGAAATTCAAGAAGAGATTGTTGATGAGTTTAGCATGTTTGATGATTGGATGCAACGCTATGAGTATATGATTGAATTGGGTAAATCATTACCTCTTATTGAAGAAAAGTATAAAATAGACACTAATATTATAAAAGGCTGTCAGAGTAAAGTATGGGTGCATGCCGATATGAAAGATAATAAAATAGAATTCACGGCAGACAGTGATGCTATTATTACCAAAGGGATTATTGCTATATTGATTCGTGTATTTTCTGAGCAGCATCCAGCTGATATTATTAAAGCAAATACCGATTTTATAGATGAAATAGGCCTGAAAGAGCATTTATCGCCTACTCGAGCAAATGGCTTAGTAAGTATGATTAAGCAATTAAAAATGTATGCTATTGCCTACCAAACTCAATTAGATTAAATCTGTTTTTTGGTAAGTATAGTTTATCTAAAAGAAAAATTAAAATAAAAAAAATGAGTGAAGAAGCTATAGACACAGATGATCTGGGAGAAAAAATTGTACGCGTATTAAAAACAATATATGATCCAGAAATTCCCGTTGATATATATGAGTTAGGGTTGATATATGATGTATTTGTTAATGAGGAGTATGATGTAAAAATTCTGATGACACTTACCTCTCCCAACTGCCCTGTAGCAGAGTCACTACCAGAAGAAATACGAGAAAAAGTAAAATCTCTTGATGAAGTAAATGATGTAGAGATGGAACTTACCTTTGATCCACCGTGGTCACAAGATTTAATGAGTGAAGAAGCAAAATTAGAATTAGGAATGCTTTAATCCATCTTATAGGCTTACGCAAGATTGTCTTTGGTATGTATTATTAAACATAAAAATGAATCAAGAACATTATACCAAATTAGAAAAAATGTATCTACAAGCAAATATTAATACTGCATTGTATGATACTACAACAATTAAAATTTCTGAAGGTCTGGCACAAATAAATATGGAAATTTCTGAAAAATATTTCCACGCATTAGGAGCTATACATGGTTCTGTCTATTTTAAACTATTGGATGATGCCGCTTTTTTTGCGGTGAATTCTATTATAAAGGATGCTTTTGTACTTACGACCTCGTTTAATATTCATCTGATTAGACCAGCTCACAAAGGAATTATTTCATCTGTAGGAAAAATAAAATCCAAATCCAGAAACCTTTTTGTAGCAGAAGCAACTATGTATAATGAGGATGGAAAAGAAATTGCATTTGGTACAGGTAATTTTGCAAAGAGCAATATCAACCTATCAGAAAAAATAGGATATAAATAATATCTGTATAAAGAAAAAAAGATAACATCATGGCTGATGAGATTGTAAATAGAGTTGCAAATAATACGAAACTGATAACTTTTGATCTAGAAGATTATTACCCAAAAGGAAACCGTATTCTCTTTGATATCAAAGACTGGCTTTTTGAGGGGTTGGTGCTACGTGAAAAAGATTTTAGAGCACATGTAGCAGATCATGATTGGAATCAATATCAAGATACTTATGTAGCCTTATATTGCTCTACAGATGCAATTATACCAGGATGGGCATATCTTTTATTGACCAGCTCATTATTTCCTTTTGCAAAAAAAACAGTTGTAGGTACACTAGATAACTTAGAAACTATGATATACTCAGAAATCATACGCGTTCTTGATGTTTCTGAGTATCAGGATAAATTTATTATTATAAAAGGGTGTACTAACAAACCCGTTCCTCAAGGAGCATATATAGACCTGATCCAAAAGCTACAACCCGTGGCCAAAAGTATTATGTATGGTGAGGCCTGCTCTTCTGTTCCACTATACAAAAGAAAATAATTCGTTTTGTCTATTAATATTGTCTTTTATCGAAAAATGCTAGCCTCTTAGCACACTTTTAGAATAAAAAACGTTTCTTAAAATATATTTGCCAACGTAAAAAATTACACTGGTTGTTGATATCAGTTAACAAATTATCTAACTTTTAAAAATGGCCGAATTAATTCGCCTAAAACTATCTATCAAATGAAAAAAACATTGCTAACAGTAGTGCTACTACTTGGTTCTACAATCCTATTTGCACAAGAAGAAGCAAAAGAAGAAGCTCCAAAAGAAGGATGGACAAGAGGGGGAAATATTAGTTTCTTATTCAATCAATCTGCATTTAATGCCGATTGGCTTGGGGGAGGAACCTCTAATATCGCAGGAAACCTATCTCTATCTTATGATATGAACTATCGCAAAGGTGATATTACTTGGGATAATAAAATCCTTGCGGATTATGGTCTTACAAAACTTAAAGACCAAGAGTTTACTCGTAAAACTAATGACCGTTTTGAGTTTAACTCTCTGGTAGGTAAACAGATCAAAGAATCACTATGGTATTACTCTTTCTTCCTAAATTTTAGAACACAGTTTGACAAAGGGTACGAATTTGGTGAAGAAGAGATTATTGACCAAAATACTGGGAATGTTACAGGTACAAGAGAAATAAGAACAGAAAGAACACATATCTTTTCTCCTGCATATCTACAGTTTGGACCAGGTATGTTATGGAAAAAAAGTGACAACCTAAAAGTAAATATAGCCCCTGCAACAGCAAGATTTATTTTTGTAGATGGAGATTTTACAGAAAGAAATACGCAAGCTGAAATTGATGAGTTTAATACTGCTGGTGGTTACTTTGGAGTAGAAGCTAATGAAACTTCTCGTTTTGAATTTGGTGCAGCGCTTAGCGGATATGCAAAATTTGATATCATGAAAAATGTATCAATGGAAAACATTTTGAACCTATACTCTAATTATCTAGAGGATCCTCAAAATGTAGATATCGATTATACTGCAAATATTGTGATGACAATCAATAAGTATTTGTCTACAAACTTTACGTTTCAAGCAATTTATGATGACAATGCAACTGGAGCTTTTCAGATCAGAGAAGTATTTGGACTTGGTGTCAACTACGGATTCTAATAAAAAGAGAAGATATAATATAAAAAGCACCTTATGGTAAACATAAGGTGCTTTTTTGCATCAAACCTTTGGCAAATAAACTCTGATTTTCTACATAAAATCATCCTTAATTTCTTAATCTTGATTATATGGCTCAAAACCTATCAATTAAACCATACTTGTTGATGTAAAAATTAATAATCAGAGTACCAAAGGCGAAACAACTAACTAACTAATTAAAAGATAAACTATATACATTGGTATCATATATAGTATTTTTCATACGTTATAATTATTACTTATTTATAGTATCCATATCATTTTTTATTGAGACTTAAAGCAAATCACAAATTCAAAAACATAAGATAACACTCAAAAACAGTTACCAATAATTAATTGTATGCTACATAATTCGAGATCAAAGTTAATACCTCTTTTCTATTTATTTATACCTGTTTTCAGGGGTTTATTCATTTATTTTTAGAATTATAAAACTGTATGTGATAACAAGAAGAACTATAATATCCCTTGTAAGTAGATATCATGTCATCAAATTCATAGGTAATAAAAACTAGTATTCAACTAGTTTGTTTTTGTAAAACACTGGAAAACATTTTTTTTTGAAGTCGAATCACAGTACATAAAATAATAAGGTAATGCAATGAATATTGAAGTGTTAAGTGTAAAACTATGAAAAGAGAAAAGGACAGAACTCTTACTCTAATTTAATGTAGCAATCCACCATGTATTTCCATATGGGTCTAGAAAACCAGCTTCTCTGGCTCCGTAATCTTCTTCCATAGGTTCCATAAGAGATTTGGCTCCAGCATTTATTGCTTCATAATAGGTTTGGTCTGTATCTTTTACATACACATACATAGATCCTGGATGTGCTGGGTAATGTTGTGATGCCTCGGTAAGAAGAATAGTAGTATCCCCAATTTTAATTTCTGAATGCTGTATTCGGTGATTAGCATCTAAGCGACGTAGCATTTCTTGGGCCTGAAATATTTTTCGAATAAAATCTATAAAATCTTCAGCTTTTTCAACAACTAAATAAGGCATGGCTTGTTGATGACCCGCCATAATTTTCATTCTATGCATATTATAAAAAAGGAGTTTTTTTAGTATTCAACGAAAAAAGAGAAGGAAATATTCTATCGGTATATAAAAAAACCTCTTATGATCATATCATAAGAGGCTTATATGTTGTTAAAACCTAATTATTATTTATTCATCAGTTCCTCTATTTCCTGAGCTTCAATAGGAATATTCTCCATTAAATTAAAAGGAGCACCTTTTTCTTGTATAACCACATCGTCCTCTAATCTTATTCCAAATCCTTCATCAGGAATATAAATTCCAGGCTCTACAGTAAACACCATATTTGCCTTCATAGGTTCTGTAAGAATCCCGTAATCATGAGTATCTAGCCCAATATGATGAGAAGTACCATGCATAAAATATTTTTTATAAGCAGGCCATTCAGGATTTTCGTTTTGTACATCAGCTTTGTCAATCAGTCCTAATCCTAGTAGTTCAGAGGTCATAAGTTTACCAACCTCTACATGATAATCGGCCCAGATTGTTCCAGGGACTAATAATTTGGTAGCTTCATTTTTTACTCTAAGTACAGCATCATATACAGCTCTCTGGCGATCGGTATATCTACCCGATACAGGAATAGTACGAGAGAGGTCACTAGAGTAATTAGCATACTCTGCGGCCACATCCATAAGGATTAAATCCCCGTCCTTGCATTGTTGGTTATTTTCTATATAATGAAGCACATTGGCATTATTACCACTAGCAATTATAGGAGTATAAGCAAAACCTTTGGATCTATTATTGATAAACTCATGCAATAATTCTGCTTCGATATTGTATTCCCAGACACCAGGTTTTACAAACCCTAAAAGTCTACGAAACCCTTTCTCAGTAATATCGCAAGCTGTTTGCATCAGATCAAGCTCTACAGTATCTTTTACAGAACGTAAACGTTGTAGAATAGGATTACTTTTGGCTACAGTATGTGCAGGATATTTTGCTTTCCACCACTTGGTAAAACGATCTTCACGAGTTTCTGTCTCTACATTTGATCTATAATGCTCATTGGTATTTACATAAACAGTCTCACACTGAGTCATTACTTCAAAGAAAACTTTTTCCATATCTTGAAGCCAGTATACCGTTTTGATTCCTGAAACAGCAAAAGCACGCTCTTTGTCTAGTTTTGCTCCTTCCCATATAGCAATATGCTCATTGGTTTCTTTAAGAAATAGCATCTCACGATGTTTTTCATTGGGAGCATCAGGAAAAATAAGTAATACACTTTCTTCTTGATCCACACCACTTAGATAAAAAATATCTCTATGCTGCTCAAACGGCATAGTACTATCTGCACTAATAGGATATATATCATTGCTATTAAATACCGCAATACTATTGGGCTTCATTTGTGCAACAAAATTTTTACGGTTTTTTATAAAGAGACTGCTATCTATTTGGTGATATTTCATTGTGTTATATGTTGTTTAATTACGTACCCCATACGTACTTAGTTGAGATGAGGATTTTGAAATATTGATTTTTTTTCAAAAATAGGATTATTATTTACGTAATAAAAAAAGGAATTCACAATCTTATGAATTCCTTTTTTTAAGTAGATTATTTTTATCAATCTAGCTATACCCTATTTGGCGATTGCATTCTTTATTAAGCCAATTATAGCCATTAATACACCACCACCAACACCACCGCCAGCTATACTACCCAATATACCAGATAGATCCATTCCGCCAGAAGTATCAACTCCTAGGTAGCTTAATAAATATCCTCCTATACCGCCACCCAATATTCCAAGAATTGAGTTTCCTAGTTTTCCAAAAGATACATTTTTTAGTATTGAGCCTGCAACATTTCCTCCTACAGCCCCGCTTATTAATTGAATAATTAATGGCAAATACTCCTCCATGATTTTGTGTTTTAATTAGTTAGTAATCAATAAATTAAATAAAAAACTATGAAAAACCCAAGAAAGAAATAATATAAAATTATTTTATTCGCAATATTTTGAGGAATAGATGATTGTTAAACAATCTCTAAAAATTTTGAGTTTGTAGTAACAATATCTACTTTGAGCGCACTAAATACTAATTCAAAATGAAAATTTTTATAGCATCTTTTTTTCTTTTTCTTTCTTCTTTAATTTATTCTCAACAACCAGCAACACATGCAGACGAAGTGCAAAAAGGGTTGTTGAATAAAAAAGAAATGAAAGAAACTTCATTGGTACAACATGTGCCTTTTATAAACATTGGCCCCACAGTGATGAGTGGTAGGGTAGTTGATGTGGCTGTAAACCCTGACAATACTACAGAGTTTTATGTAGGATATGCCTCTGGGGGATTATGGCATACAATAAATAACGGAACTACTTTTGAGCCAGTGATGGATTCAGCAGAGACTATTAATGTTGGGGATATTGCTGTAGATTGGAAAAACAATATCATATGGGTAGGAACTGGAGAGAATAACTCATCAAGATCTTCTTATGCTGGAGTTGGAATTCTAAAATCTGATGATGGTGGTAAGACATGGAAAAATGTAGGATTAACAGATACTCATCATATAGGTAGAATAATTATCAATCCAAATAATCCCAACGAAGTAGTAGTTGGAGCAACAGGACATTTATACTCTTCTAATGAAGAAAGAGGAATATATAAAACAACAGATGGCGGTAAGACGTGGCAAAAAACATTATTTATTGATAACCAAACAGGGATTATTGATCTTGCAGTTACTCCAAATGATTTTAATATCATGTATGCTTCTGCTTGGGATAAGGATAGAAAAGCCTGGAATTTTAGAGGGAATGGTTTGGGATCAGGAATTTATAAAAGTACTGATGCTGGACTTACCTGGAATAAAATTTCTATAAAAGCAAGCGGTTTTCCTACAGGAGAAGGAGTAGGACGTATTGGTCTTGCAGTTTTTGATAAAAACACAATATATGCTGTACATGATAACCAATATAGGAGAGAGAAAAATACTGTAAAAAAAGAGGGAGCAGGACTGACCAAAGAGGATTTTAAAACAATGTCATCAGAGGCTTTTCTCAAATTAGAAAATAAAAAACTAAATGCGTTTTTAAAAACCAATGGTTTCCAAGAAAAATATAGAGCAGATAATGTAAAACATTTAGTACGCAGTGGTACAGTAGCACCAATTGATCTTGCTAAATATCTTGAAAACGCAAATTCAATGTTGTTTGATACTCCAGTAGTAGGCGCAGAAGTGTATAGAAGTGATGACGGAGGAAAATCATGGCAAAAAACCCATACAGATTATATAGATGATCTATTCTATAGTTATGGATATTATTTTGCACAAATACAAGTAAACCCTGTCAATAAGGATCATATTTATATATCTGGGGTACCAATTCTGAAATCTAAAGACGCAGGAAAAACGTTTAAGAATATCAATGGAAAAAATGTTCATGCCGATCACCATTCCTTGTGGATCAATCCAAAAAATCCAATGCATTTGATAAATGGTAATGACGGTGGGGTAAATATTTCTTATGATGATGGAGAGCATTGGATAAAAGCAAATCAACCAAGTGTAGGACAGTTCTATGCAATCAATATAGATTATGAAAAACCATATAACGTATATGGTGGTTTACAAGACAATGGAGTTTGGGTAGGAGCACATACAGCAAAAGAAGATGAAGAATGGCATCAGACAGGGCATTATCCGTGGGAAAGTATCATGGGAGGAGATGGTATGCAAATACAGATTGATAATAGAGATGCAAATATTGTTTATACAGGATTTCAGTTTGGAAATTATTTTAGAATAGATAGAGCAACAAATGCACAAACATATATTCAACCTAAACATGAATTAGGAGAATCCCCTTATCGATTCAATTGGCAAACACCAATCCTATTATCTTCTCATAATCAGGATATTTTATATGTCGGGGGTAACAAGCTTATGCGATCTATGAACCAAGGAGATGATTGGGTAGCAATATCAAATGATTTGACCACTGGTGGAAAAAAAGGAAATGTAGCTTTTGGCACACTGAGCTCGATATCAGAATCTCCTTTTCAATTTGGATTGATTTATACAGGAAGTGATGACGGTTTAGTATATGTAACCAAAAATTCTGGAGGTAGCTGGAATAAAATTTCAGATTCTTTTCCTAAGGATCTTTGGGTATCACGAGTAATTGCATCATCTCATAAAAAGGAAAGAGTGTATGTTACCCTAAATGGATATAGATGGGATGATTTTACTCCTTATATATATGTAAGTGATGATTATGGAAAACATTGGAAAAGTATAGCAAACAATTTACCAATAGCAGCAATCAATGTAATTAAAGAAGATCCAGAAAATGAAAATGTATTATACCTAGGAACAGATAATGGTGCCTATGTTTCTTTTGACAAAGGAGGTGTCTGGCAAGTATTTTCTAAAGGGTTGCCAGATGTTGCAGTTCACGATATTGTTATACAACCAGAAGCCAAAGATTTATTATTAGGAACACATGGTAGAAGTATCTATACTGCCAACATAGAAGCATTACAAACTCTTAATGACAAGGTGATGAGCAAAGCACTACATGTTTTTGAGATGCCTGCAATAAAATGGTCAGATCGATGGGGTGTTTCCTGGAGTAAATGGATGACACCTAATAAACCAGAGACAACAATTAAGTATTATATTTCTAATACAGCAGATGTTTCAGTAAAGATTACTTCAGAAGAAGGAAAAGTGCTTCAAGAGTTTTCTACAAAAGGGGATAAAGGGCTTAATTATGTAAACTATGACCTTACTATTACAGAAAAAGGAAAAAAAGCTTTAGAAAAAGAATACCCTGACGAAGAAGTGTCTAAAAGGAAAGATGGTAAGTATTACCTTCCTGTGGGAAACTATCAAATTGTAATTAGCAGTGGAAAAAACAGTGAGAAGATAAATTTTGATGTTAAGTAAGATGATTTCTCATTGAGTATAATGCAATAAATTAATTTAGATAAGACCTTATGTCGTTATAAACAACATAAGGTCTTTTTTTTTACCCTAATCCAATTATTGTTGGACTGGTACAGTTTATGTTTTTTGTTTCGCAAGCTACACTGGTGTGATGAAAAAGATCACCAGGGTCATCTGTCTTGCGATGACCACCTTTGATCGATGCTATGGTTTCTAGCTTTGTAATGTTTAATTTGTTAAGACTTAACTTTTTACCCTTTACTTTTTTCATGATACTTAATTTTTAAGATTTTTGTGCAAATACTTTTATTTAATTCCCAGAACAAAAATAATGTAAACATCAATAAAACAGCTGCTTATGTGGTTTTTGTTATTCGAAATTCACGGAATTTCGATAAAATCATCAAGTATTTATAGTGAATTGAAAAAAAGCTTAAACCATTTCAGAATGTAGTTTTTTGATAAAATAAGAAGTTTTGATACCAGTACTCTTTTTAAAGGCAGAAGAAAAAGATTCGGCAGTATTAAACCCCATTTCTTCAGCAATTCCTTGTATCGTATAATTTTTAAGAGTCTTATTCTTTTTGAGCTCATTTACAGCATATTCAATTCTGAGCTCATTAATATAATTGATAAAGTTTTTGTTTTTATGATGGTTGATCACTTTAGATAAATACTTTGTATTTGTTTTTATGTCTTTGGCTAGAGAAGTAGTACTTATATTTTTGTGTAAATACAGATGATTTTGCTCAAACCAAGCAAGGCCAGTCAATATCTCTTTTACAGTATCATCTGGAACCCCAATATCGTGAGAAGGATTATTTTTTGATGTCTTACTCTGATTTTGAGTATTTTGGTGGATGAGTTTTTCAAATTTTTGTTGATATACCTTCTTTTTTTGAAACTGGATATATAAGAAAAGGAGAATCACAATTGAGATGATACTAAGAAAAATTACTACCAGATTCAGATGTTTATTATCTCCTGTTAGTTCAGTGATAAGTACTTCTTTTTCCTTTAACAACAAAGGAGTGTCAAACTCTTTAAACAATCGAGAAGAGACAAAAGAAGCTTCTTTATTTATAATACTATCAAATTTGAGTAATTTATTGATGTATTCTAGTTGCTTTTCTTTTTGACCATATGTCTTAAAAGAGTTGATTAAAAACTCATACCCTTCTCGAATCTCTATTGGAGTAATTTTCTCTTTTTGTAGGATAGAATCAACCTTGATAAAATGTGTCTTGGCAGCTAATTTATTCTGTTGTTTTAAGTAGATTTTTCCTAAATAAAACTCTCCCAAAACATGTGTTTTTATATACTCTATACTACTTTTGTTCAACATCAAAAGACCTTTGGAAATGCTATCATATGCGGTTTTGTATTGATGTTTAAAAAAGAGGTTAATACCTTCATTGACTATAATTTTTCCATAAAAACGATCATAATAAACTCCTGGTTTTTTAGACAATTGTATTGCTTTAGAATTATATAACGATGCAGAATCTAGCAGTTTATTATATCGATATGACTCTGCCAATGCAATAGAAGATTTTAAGAATCGAGTAGTATCAGTACTATGATTGGCAATAATATGAGCAAAGTTTTCTTTAAAAAGAGGTAGGCCCTCTTGGTGTTTTCCGATTTCGGTTTTAATACAAGCAATATTGTGTTTGGTAACAGTTATAAACTCAGAATTTTGTACTTTTTCTGCTACAGATAGTAGTGCAAGATAACTGTCTAAGGCTAGACTATACTTACATTTTTTTAGATAATATCCCCCTTTAAAAGAATAAGCTACAATTGGATACATTTTATCTCCAGAACCTTTACTTAGCTCAATAGATCTATCTAATAAAGCTATTTTTTCTGATTCTTCTACAGCATAGTACGATAACATGCAATATGTTTGCGCAATTTTTATAGTATTATTCTCAGTTATTGCTTTTTTTAAACAGCTGCGTAAGTAGATTTTTGATTGTATGGTATCTCGCCAGGTTTTACGATAAGATGCATATATACTATCATAGCTCATGAATTTTAAAGAATCAGGAACCTCAAAATCTTTTTCTTGCCCAATAGAAGATAGTATACTAGATAAAAAAAGAATAAAGAATGATCTAATATAAAAAGAAGTAAAAAAAGGATATGTTTTTTTTGGGTTCAAGAGTTTTTGTTTAATCAGAATCGTATGTATAGCTATAGATAAAGATACTATTTTCTAATCTTATTATATGAGTTATTTTGTTGTTATTCATTTGTTTAGTGTGTTTTTTAAGTCTCGAAATTCTCTGAATTCCGAGACATTGTATTTGTATCCTAGAAGAGTGTCGTTCTATATTTGATGTAGAATCAACATGATCATCATGAGTATCAAAAACAATATACATAATGAGATAATGACAGACTCATCTGCTTTTTTAAAAAAAAAGCAGGAAATGATTACTATAGATGATGCTCAAAGCAATTCTAGAGAACAAATACAGACATTGAATAAAAAGGATTTAAGACAACCTTCGGTTTCAGGTTGTGCTATTTCTGATTTAGATTATTTCTTTTCAGAAGAAGGCTTTATCAATAACCAGAATAAGTCTGGTGATTTGATAAGGGTATTGAGTTACTTTGCATCTGCATTGTTCCAAAAAAATACACTAGATGAGGTATTAAGAGATATTACAGAAAATTGTATTTCACAACTCAAATTAGAAAACGGTGTTATATACATGTTTGATCAGGAGAATACTTTTTTGATTCAGAAAACTCTATTTGATACTAATAAAAACAAGGAGAATAATAACATGACCCCAATACAAATTATGAAGGGAGAAGGTGTCATTGGTGAAGTAGCACAGTCAGGAAAATTGCAATGTATTGATGCGATTTCTTATGACTATAGATATACGATCTATAATACTAATAATAAATCAAAGTTATCGGTTCCTATTTTTATGAATGATAAAGTGATTGGTGTTATAGATTCAGAACATTCCCAAAGCAAATTTTTTAATGAGGATTATATATTTTTATTTCGATTGATAGCAAAATTAACGGCAAAAAAAATACAACATGTTTTTGCAAAAAGAGAGATACATATTACAAGTGATAATATTCATTATAAAGAGCTTGACTTTTTAATGAAAGAAGCAAAAATATATAGAGACTCAACGCTGGGACTGGATGCAATGGCAAAACGATTACATATCAGCAATAATTATTTATCACAGTTAGTAAATAAAATAAGTAAACGTAATTTTACTGACTATATAAATAGATTTAGGATAGAGGATGCAAAGTTAAAATTAAGAAACCCACATTTTGCAAATTACACGATTATTGGGATTGCACTAGAATCAGGATTTAACTCAAAGTCTACCTTTTATAGTACATTCAAAAAAATGACTGGGATCTCCCCAAAACAATACAGACAAGATATAACCACATAAACCATTTTAGAATGAAAAAAATATTATATTTAATACCAATGGTTGTTTAAATTTTATACATTAAGAGAGATTTTAATACTTCGAAGCTAGCTTCGAAATTAAAGGTTTGTTTCAAACGAATATTTCGTGGGCTTATCTCGAGGTAGTTTATTTTTATAAAAATGTATCAGGTAGTAACAAGAATTGTCATAATTTTCAGTCTTATTTTTTCTAGTATCAGCAATGCACAAGAGTCAAAAAACACTTTAGAAAATTCGGATTCTTCTATATCTGATGTTTTTAAGGTAGGATACACCTATTGGTGGCCTCAATCTGGCCCTTTTATAGGTAATTGTGGTGATACATATAGTTTTGTATTTCTAGGAACTGTTCGATATATAAATACCCCAGCTGAAGATTCAACAAGTATAGTTGTTTCTCAAAAAGGAGGAATACAAATAGATGAGGTACTTACAGTAAGAGATGTAAAAAATAACACCTATAAAAATCAATCTCTTTTTGTTTCAGATTGTTTTTATGATCAAGATCTTACACAAGGAGATAAGGTACTTGTTTTTTGTTATGAATATGAAGGAGATTATAGCATACCAGGAAAAAAATCAATATTAAAAATTAGTGATTCAAATGATCTGATAGTACAGTCAATAAAGAGTTATATAGAAAAAAATCAGAACCCATTATCATTAAAAAAAGACATTTCATTGTGGAAAAAATATGGATTAGACACAGAATTAAAACAGCTAATAAGTTGTAAAGAAGCAATGGATTAAATCTGTAATACTTCTCAATAATACATTTTGATAATGCGATAGTTTATTATTTGCTACTCTATTTTTTTGATCTACATTAGTAGTTCCAAAAGAAAAAAGATATGACTCTTACTATGGGGATTCCAGCATTATTGTTTCCTGCAATATCATTAACCATGTTGGCGTACAATGCTAGATATTTAGCTATTGCCGCATTGATAAGGCAATTACATAATGAATATTTGATTTCTCAATCAAAAAATATAGTATTACAAATCAAAAATTTAAGAAAACGACTCAGACTAATACGTAATATGCAAGCAATAGCTATAATGAGTTTTTTGACCAGTGTAATTACTATGTTCTTGTTATATATAGAGCAAATATCACTGGCAAATATGGTATTTGCAATCAGTCTTCTTTTATTGATGGTTTCTCTTTTCTTATCTTTTATAGAAGTTCAAATTTCTACCAAAGCATTAGCTATTAGGCTCGATAGAATAGAAGAAAATAAGTAATAAATCCTTATCTTGTTAAGATAATAATTCTTTTCAATGCTCCAGAATGAACTTTTTAATAGTGTAATACGAGATTCTAATGCAGGTTATTGGGAGCTGCATATAAATCCAGAAAGAGAAATATGGTCAGATAAATTTTGTAATAGTCTTGGATATTCAAAAGAGGAATTACAACCGACAATTGATTATTTTCTGGAACATTTAGTGCACCAAGATGATGTAGCACTTTTTAGAGATAATTTTATAAGCTATAGGCAGAATGCAGTAAACTTTAAACAACATATAAAAATCCTTGATAAACAAGGAGGCTATAAACTTTTTAGATGTGCCACCAATGATGAATTGCCAGTTAATATAAAATCAGAAGTAAGTCTTGTTTTTTTTATAGAAGTAAAATTAGAACCTGAACAAGACATAGCCAAAGATAATTTTTATTATAAAGAGACTGCACAAATGACCTCTACAGGTAGTTGGTATGTAGATTTTAAAGAAAAAAAAAGTTACTGGGATTTTGAGACCAAACGAATTTTGGAGTACCCAGATGATTATATCCCTTCGCTTAAGGATTCTGCCAATTATTATGCAGAGGATTCGATACAAAAAGCGGCAGACTTATTTTTTAATTGCGCAATGACAGGAGTACCTTTTAATACAGAGATCAAGATGGTCACAGCCAATAAAAGGGAGTTTTGGGTAAAAGCTATAGGAAAACCAATATATAATGATAGTAAAGAGATAATTGGAATTAGAGGGGTTTTTCAAGATATAGATGAAATCAAGCAAAAAGAAGTAAGACTACAGAAGTCTATTGATATAATTGCATCACAGAACTCTAGATTATTCAATTTTGCTCATATCGTATCCCATAACCTTAGATCACATACTAGTAATTTGTCGTTATTAGTACAATTGATAGAAGATATTGATAACCCAGAAGAAAAAATTGGATTTATCAAAGAAATCAAACAGATATCGTATAGCCTGAATACTACGATTGAACACCTTAATGAGATCGTAGCGATTCACACAAATAAGGATCAAGTAAAAAAGAAAATAAAATTTCAGGAATCACTTGATTTGGTTACCAATGGAATTGGGCAGATGATATCTATGAGCAAAACAAAGATTTTGGTAGATTTTACAGACCTAAAAGAAATTAATTATGTAGCGGCCTATCTAGAAAGTATTTTACTAAACTTGATAACAAACGCTATAAAATATAAACACTTAGATAGAGATCCTATTGTAGAAATCAAAACATATGAGATAGGTAAAAATAAATACCTAAAAGTATCTGATAATGGTAGAGGAATAGATATGAAGCTATTCAAAGATAAAATATTTGGGATGTATAAAACGTTCCATTATAACAAAGATGCGGTTGGAATAGGGCTGTTTTTAACAAAAAACCAGATAGAATCATTAGGAGGTAGTATTAGTGTAGAAAGTGAAGTTGATCAAGGAACTACTTTTATAATTGAATTTTAAATAAATAAAACCCCAGAGTCATGAGTCAAAAAATAGGATTAGCTTGTATTATTGATGATGACAATATGTATGTAAATCTTGTAAAAAAGATTGTAGAGGCAAGAAGCCTTTGTAAGAACTTGATGGTGTTTCAAAACGGAAAAGATGCACTCAATCATTTTGAAGCTATTTTGACTAATTTGGATAACAAGACTATTCCCGAGATTATATTTCTTGATTTGAATATGCCAGTAATGGATGGATGGGAGTTTCTGGATAATTTTACCAAAATAAAAAACAAAATAGGAAAAGTGATTACACTCTATGTGGTAAGCTCATCGATTAACCCCGTAGATATAGAAAGAGCCAAAAGTATTAATTTGGTAAAAGATTACTTAGTAAAACCTGTTACTATAGAAGATTTAGAGAGTATTTTCTTAAAAAATACCTTATAAAAAAAGACCCCTTTTTTAAGTAAGAGGTCTTTTATGAATACTTTATTTAACGCTATATCTACACTTGAGAAACTCTAAGTGTATTTACCATTCCTTTTGCTGTAATTGGCATTGCAGCGAGATTTATCAACATATCCCCTTTTGCTACAAATTTACGATCCAATGCTATTTGATTAACATCTTCTACAGTTTCATCAGTACTTACAAATTTGTCATAGAAAAAAGCTTTTACACCCCATAGCAAACTAAGTTGTGATAAGATTCTATGATTGCTGGTAAAAACCAAGATATGAGCATCAGGTCTCCAGGCAGAGATTTGAAAAGCAGTATACCCACTATTAGTCAATGTACAGATTGCTTTGGCATCAATATCATTAGCCATATGTGCAGCATGATAGCAAATAGATTTAGTGATAAATCTATTTGTTCTTATATGAGGAGGATTTTGTGGTACTGTAATTAGATCAGAATTCTCAACACTTTTGATTACATTAGACATCGTCTCTATTACCTGTACTGGATATTTACCAACAGAAGTTTCACCAGATAACATAACAGCATCAGCACCATCCATTACAGAATTGGCTACATCATTAACTTCAGCACGTGTAGGTGTTAAGCTATCTATCATGGTCTCCATCATCTGGGTAGCAATAATTACAGGTATTCTGGCAGTTTTTGCTTTGAGTACTAATTTCTTCTGAATAAGAGGAACCTCTTGAGCAGGAATTTCTACCCCAAGATCCCCTCTTGCAACCATCAATCCATCACAATACGCTACAATTTTATCAATATTCTCAACACCCTCAGGTTTTTCGATTTTGGCAATGATTGGAATTTTATATTCACTATGCTCTTTAATCAAATCTTGCAATTCAATAAGATCCTGAGCATGACGCACAAATGATAATGCCATCCAATCCACTCCTTGCTCACATGCAAAAATAGCATCCTTTATATCTTTCTCTGTTAGTGCAGGTAAGGAGATGCTTGTATTAGGTAGGTTGACCCCTTTTTTAGACCTTAGAGGGCCTCCTTGTATTACCTTGGTCTTAACAGTATCTTTTTTGTTTGAAGAAACAACTTCAAAAATCAATTTACCATCATCTAGCAATATTCTTTCTCCAGCTTTTACATCCTTAGGAAAACTCTCATAATTCATATACACTTGCTCAGCTGTTCCTACAAAAGGCTCACCTGTTACAAAATTGATTGTATCACCATCATTTACGATGATATCTCCTTTCATGACACCCACTCGTAATTTGGGTCCTTGCAAGTCACCTAGTATCGCTGCATTATAACCATGTTCCTTACTTAGTTTTCGTATAATTTTTACACGTTCTTTGACGTCATTATAATCTGCATGAGAAAAATTGATTCTAAAAACATTTACGCCAGCTTCCAGCATTTTTTTTAAGATCTCTTCACTACTGGTTGCGGGTCCCAGAGTAGCGACTATTTTAGTTCTTTTACGTTTTGGCATTATTCGAATATTAAGTTGTTCTTTGATTTAAGTGTTGCATATTCTACAGGATATGCAGTTATAATTTGCGAAATAGAAAGTATATCGGCTAACAAGGATTTACTTGAAAAATTTGAAGTCTCTGTTTCAATTTTTAGAAAATAATCTACATTCTTTAATTCTGGAATTAAATATTTTGTAGTAAACGTATTCTCTATTGTAGTAAACAATCCGTCAGAAATATCTGTTTTTGATTCTATTTGAGTCTGAAACTTATTTCCCAAAAGGCTATATGTATTGTATTGAAATTGATCATCATATCTATATAATGGAAAGTTGGCAATAAAGTCATCATACCGAAAAATGATATCTTCTTTTTTTCTGAAAAGTTTTAATTTCAGATTTTTATTCAATAAAAAAGCTAACCTATATGAAGCTAATGAACAATGAATGGCAATAAGTTCATAATCATCATCGGCAAAGGCATCTAATACTAAACGCTGAACAGCCACTTTTGATCTTTTTATTTCAGATTAATGCGAAATATACAAATAAAATCATCCAACGGGTTTAATTAAATATAAACTTATTTAACGAAAACGATTGAGTTAGTATCTTTTTGATAGAAGTGGTTTTTACTTTATGTTATAGAAAGTATAGTTATCAAGAATACCATCAAATTTCATGGGTGTTCTATTACTTTATTTTATAGAATAGAATCACCCATGATTCTGATAATTTTATCTATAATAGATGTGGTGGTTATTTAGTGTGGTCTATTATCCTTTTGCGTAATCGCATTAATGTATTTCTATGGATTACAGCTTTACCATCTATTATAGATAATGCTGGGTTCATTTTTAAAAGTACTTCTCTGAGAACATCTTGAGGAACATGAATATGTTCAGACAATCGTGTAATGGCTATTTGTTTTTCTTCGGCATTCAGGTTTTTGTAATTTTTATTAAGCATATAAAGTGATGTTCTATAAATTCAACAAATTATGGTTTAGGAGCATTATACGTTCTTAGAATAAAAAGACGTCTAGCTCTATGTATATGTTCTATTGCTTCTTCACGAGTTTTTCCTTTTTTATATAATTTATTTATCCATGTATATATAAGAACTTCATAAGGACGTTTTTTATCAACATCACAAAAGAAATTTTTGAACTCCAAATGAAGTGCATTTAAGACTTCATTTGTAAATCTATGGTATATATCGTCTTTTTTTATACTCATGGGGATAATTTATATCTGATAGTATGCAAGTTACGATTTTTTCAACAAAAAGAGCATTATATACCGTAAAATCACGTATCATATGCCGTAATATTTTGTTAAGTGAATACTGAATTTTGTTTGAAAGTATATAAAGTACAGCTTTTTTATGAAAAAACAGGAGAAACTGCAACAACGTATTCAATTAATTGGAAAACGTATTAAGAAATTAAGGATTGATGGGAATTACACAAGTTATGAAAAATTTGCTATTGCAAAAGGAATTGATCGAAAGCAATATTGGCGATTGGAAAAGGGATCCAATTTTACAATGGCCACACTAATTAATATTTGTGATTTTCATAATATAAGTTTAGAAGAGTTTTTTGAGGGATTATAAGCAAAATCTACATCTCTGGGGTATTCGTGCCGTAATTTTTCAGACACATAATGATGATTTTTGTTAGTGATGGAAAATAAAACTGAAGACCGAATTAAAATCATTGGGGAGCGTATTAGACAACTAAGGTTTAAAGCTGGTTATACTAGTTATGAAACGTTTGCCCATGATAAAGGTGTCGATAGAAAGAACTATTGGCGTTTAGAAAAAGGTGCTAACTGTACACTAAAATCTCTTATGAAAATTTGTGATATACACGATATTTCTTTAAAAGAGTTTTTTAAAGATATAGAGTAATCTTTTGTTATAGTAAATAGAAGTAGTTTGTAACTTCTTACATGTTTATTTTGGATTGAAAAGCGAAGTAAGCTCTTTTTGAGGCTTTTTCTTCTGCTTTCTTTTTTGAAGTTGCTCGTGCCTTGGCAACCACTTTGTCGTCTATTCTTAATTTTACGGCAAAATGTTTCATTTCATCTTTACCAGTATCTTCATAGACTTCGTAGTTGAATATCTTCTTTTCTTTTTGACACCATTCTATTAGTAGACTTTTGTAGCTAATAATTTGCCCTTCTAGACTTTCGATATCTACATATGGATTGATTACAGCTTCTTTAATAAACCGTTCGCAATATGCAAAGCCACGATCTAAGTAAATAGCACCGATGAGTGCTTCAAAAAGATTTCCGTGTATATTTATTCCAAATTGAGATTTAGGGATATTGGTTCGTACCAATTCTATCAAGTTAAGATCTTTTCCTAGTTCATTTAGGTGTTTTCTGCTTACTACTTTTGCCCTCATCTTGGTTAGATACCCTTCGTTTCCTTCAGGAACTTCCTTAAACAAATGCGCAGCAATAACACTACTTAGCATAGCGTCACCCAGAAACTCCAATCTTTCAAAATTAACAGCATTTCCTTTTTTATCCTTTAGATTCAAGGATCTGTGTGTAAATGCTTTTTCGTATGGACGTATGCTACGAGGCTTAAAACCAACGATTTTCTGGATTTTAGAAAAAAAATTCCCGTTCTTTTCAGAGCGGGAATTTAGTATGTTTCGAATAATATTCATTATTCGTTCAATTTTTTAAATAACACACAAGCGTTATGACCTCCAAAACCAAAAGTATTACTCATTGCGTATGTGATGTCACGTTTTTGAGCTTTGTTTAATGTCAAATTCAATGTAGGGTCTATATTTTCATCCACTGTAGTATGGTTGATTGTTGGTGGTACCGTACTTTTTTGCATAGCAAGGATAGAAGCAATGGCCTCTATTGCCCCTGCGGCACCAAGTAAGTGTCCAGTCATAGATTTTGTTGAATTGATATTGATGTTGGGTGCATGGTCTCCAAAAACCTTGGTAATTGCTTTTAATTCTGCTACATCTCCTAATGGAGTAGATGTACCATGTGTATTAATAGTATCTACCTGCTCTGGATTTACCCCAGCGTCTCTTAAACAATTAAGCATTACACGCTCTACGCCTATTCCGTCGGGATGCGGAGCTGTCATATGATATGCATCACTAGACATTCCACCACCAACAACTTCGGCATAAATTTTAGCACCACGTGCTTTTGCATGTTCATATTCTTCAAGAATGAGTGCTCCACTACCTTCACCAAGTACAAAACCATCTCTGGTTGCATCAAATGGCCTAGAGGCAGTTTCTGGATTTTCATTTCTTGTAGACAAAGCGTGCATCGCATTAAATCCTCCCATACCAGCAATAGTAACTGCGGCTTCACTTCCTCCTGTAATAATGATATCACAATGACCTAAACGAATATAGTTTAGAGCATCAATCATTGCATTTGCAGAAGAAGCACAAGCAGATACTGTGGTATAGTTAGGTCCCATAAAACCATTTCTTATAGAAATATGTCCAGGAGCAATATCGGCAATCATTTTCGGGATAAAGAAAGGATTGAAACGTGGTGTTCCATTCCCATTGGCATAACCAATTACTTCTTCCTGAAAAGTCTCTATTCCACCAATACCAGCTCCCCAGATCACACCAACTCTAAATTTATCAACCTTTTCAAGGTCAATAGCCGCATCTTTTATAGCTTCTTCAGAAGATACAATAGCATATTGGGCAAATTTATCAAGCTTGCGTGCTTCTTTTCTATCAAAATAATCTGTGGGAGAATAATTTTTGACTTCGCAAGCAAATTTAGTCTTGAAATTTTCGGTATCAAAATAAGTGATAGGAGCGCAACCGCTCTTACCATCTACTAATCCATTCCAATATTCATCAATATTGTTACCGATAGGTGTTAAGGCACCTAGTCCTGTGACTACAACTCGCTTAAGATTCATATTTTGTCGTGAAGTTATTACTACTTTGCGTCTTCAATATAAGATATTGCTTGACCTACTGTTGCAATGTTCTCAGCTTGATCGTCTGGAATCTGAATGTCAAATTCTTTTTCGAATTCCATGATCAATTCTACAGTGTCTAACGAATCAGCGCCTAGGTCGTTTGTGAAACTAGCTTCATTTACAACTTCGTTTTCGTCTACTCCTAATTTGTCAACGATTATCGCTTTTACTCTTGATGCAATGTCTGACATAATGTTTAATTTTAATTTTTAAATTAGGTGGCAAAAATAAAAAACTTTATTTTAAAACCCCACAATCCCATAAAAATGTGCTTGTATTTTATCAAATATAGCGAAGTATTGCGTTTTTGCTACCTAAAAATGAATAATAATTATTTTTTTTGTGTTCTCTAAATTAACAATTTTCCAATCTTTATGAAACGTATTATAATTTTTGCTTCCGGATCTGGTACCAATGCCGAAAATATCATAAAATATTTCCATGAGCAAAAAATTGCTGAGGTTACACATGTGTTCTCTAACAACCTGCGTGCCAAAGTATTAAAAAGAGCTCATGCACTGGGGGTAAAGGCTTTACACTTTGACAAAGCGTCATTTTATGACACAAATGAAGTACTTAATGTCTTAAAAGATGCCAAACCAGATGTAATTGTCCTTGCTGGATTTTTATGGATTTTTCCGAAAAAGATCATAGATTCTTTTCCTGATAAAGTTATAAATGTGCACCCAGCTCTATTGCCAAAATATGGTGGTAAAGGAATGTATGGCCACCATGTACATGAAGCTGTAGTAAGAAATAAAGAAAAAGAAAGCGGAATCACTATTCATTATGTAAATGAACATTATGATGAAGGAGCGATCATTTTTCAAGCAAAAACGCTTGTGTCTGAAGAAGACTCTGCTGATGATGTTGCTCAGGCAATACATCAATTAGAGTATAAGTATTTTCCTGCTGTTATAGAAAAACTACTATTTCCTACAAAATGACCCTATGGTTTGTGATATATTACATCCAAAATTAATAACAATCAATTAATAGTAATGGCTAAGAAAGAGAAGTTTTATGTAGTGTGGGAAGGGCATAAGTCAGGAATTTATAGAAGCTGGAAAGATTGTAAGGCTGCAGTAGCAGGGTATGCAGGAGCAAAATATAAATCTTTTGATTCTTTTGATGTTGCCAAAAAGGCATACAACGGGAATTATGATGATTATAAAGGAAAAAGTAAACCTAAAAAAACACTTACTGCAGCACAATTGTCAAAAATAGGAGAACCTAATCTGTATTCTATTGCGGTAGATGCAGCCTCTAGTGGTAATCCTGGTAAGATGGAGTATCGAGGCGTAGATACCCAAACGCAAAAACAACTTTTTCATCAAGGGCCTTTTAAACAAGGAACAAATAATATAGGAGAATTTTTGGCATTAGTTCATGGGTTGGCCTACCTCAAAAAGAAAAATAGTGATCGCATTATTTATTCTGATTCTAAAATAGCAATAGGATGGGTAAAACAAAAAACATGTAGAACAAAACTAAAAAGAACTCCAAAAAATAAAGCGATGTTTGAGCTGGTGGATCGAGCCATAACATGGCTAAAAGAAAACACCTATACTACTACCATTGTAAAATGGGAAACCAAAGCATGGGGAGAAATACCTGCCGATTTTGGTAGGAAGTAGAATTAAAGTTTTTTAAAATTACTTTTTGGTTAAAAGAGCAATTAGATCATCTTTATCCTGTAATCGAGCTTCGTATAAAGCAATGATCTTTTCCATTTTTTCTTTACTCTCTTGATAGAGGTTTTCTATTTCTTGATGATCAATAGACTGGTCTTGCATATGTTGATTATAAATATTTTTAGCCTTAATATCTAGCAAATCAATTACTGGTGTTTCTAGGATTTCTGCTAATTTATATAATCGTTTTACGCTAAGTTTAGTTTCATTTTTTTCTAATTATTTTTTTTTTAAGTATTGAAATAGATAGTTTTTAAGAATTTAAAAAAAAATCTATTAAAACAAATCGATAAATTAGAGACAAAACAATTAATTTTAATTGAAGAAAAAAATAATATATTTAAAAATGTAACGTGGGAGATATACTATGTGAAATAATTACATCTTCAGATATCACCTCATTGTGGAAAGTTACAAAAGATCAAGTAGAAATCTGTAATAGTTGTGAATTTAGGTATGCATGTCCTGATAATCGTATTCCAATTTTTGATTCAAAAAGTAATCAGTATTATCACTTAACACCTTGTAAATATGACCCTAAAACAAAAAAATGGAATGCTTAAATTGATATTCTTTTTCAGCAGTATAGTTCTATTTAGTATTTCTTCAGGTTGTTCTTCATCAAAAATGTACCGAAAACATAATTATCATAATGGAGTTGTATACTATAATAATTTTTTAAAGATAAGTGGTCGGTTTTTTGGGGATATTAATTTTTATACAATAGGCGAAAAAGAAATTCACACAAAATTTCTTAAAAAGAACCATTCAATAAAAAAAAATATAATCCTTTATGGAAGAGCAAAAGATCCCAAATATGAGGTAATTATAACATATCGGGAAAATAAAAAAATAAAAAAATCCACAGATACTCTACTCCTTAATGACTTTAAAAATCAGAAAGTAATTTACAAAAAAAGTACCAAAGGAAAAGAAATCAAACTATATATAAGTGCAATTGGATCTCATAAATCAAACCTAACGATGTTGAGAGATGGAGATAAAATCATAAAATCATTTAAATTTAATTCTAATATTGAAGATCAAGTTCAACTTATTGATATATTTAATACGTATCGGTATGAAAATAATTTTCTATACCTGTTAAACAAGTTAGATCAAGCGCCAATTAATACAAAACAACGAAATCAATGGCTAAATTTTCAGTTATACACAACTATCTTGTCTAATGATACAAGCAATAAGAGGTATCAAGAACTAATTAAAAAATATGATTCCAAAAGAACCCAAAACCTTAAAAAAATTACCGAGGATGTTTTAGCTACTATATCAAATCATCCTAACAAAAAAGGAGTTCTACCACAAATAAAAAATGTATCAAAACATAAAAAAGTAGTAATGCTGAATGAAAACCATTGGAGTCCTAATCATAGAATATTTGCACATAGTCTATTACCTATACTTAAAGAAAATGGTTTTAATTATTTGGCTATCGAAGCGGTAAATAAAGATCAAGATAGCATTCTTAATGAGAGGGGAATCCCTGCTAAGAGCACAGGATATTATACAAGAGAACCTTATTTTGGGATTTTTATCAGAAAAGCTCTAGCGTTAGGATATCATATAGTTGGTTATGATGATGATGTATCTAATAATCGTGAGAAAGCACAAGCTGAGAATTTAATAAAAATAATTGATAAGGATCCCGATGCAAAAATATTCGTGTATGCTGGCATTGATCATATTCTCGAATATAACCCTGTAAAGAAAATGATGGCAGGATATTTTAAAGAATTATCAGGAATTAACCCTCTTACTATTGATCAAGTCGAAATAATTGCAAATACGAATGCCGATACAATTCTTTTGGAATCAAAATATTTCAATCAATCGGAGTTGATAAATTCAGGAGTTGATTATTTCCTTATCAATACAATCAAGCCAAATTTAAAAAAGGTGTACAAAGAAAATACAGTTTTTTTATTTTCTTCTGAAGAAAAAACACTCAAAACATATAAAAATGAAGACGTATTAGTATCGGTTTTTCTTGAAAAAGAATATTTAAAATTAAAAAATAACAGCATCCCTATAAAAAACAAAATCCTTTCTGTAAAAGATAACACTATAGAATTAGAGTTGCCAGAGGGAAATTATAGATTAAAAATTATGGACGGTAATAATAAAGTTATACTTTCAAAAGAGATAAACCATCACCGTTCAAAATAGATAAATTTATTTTTAAAGAGTGGTTGGTGATTAGGAAGAAAAAAATTGTTGTTAAGACAATAAATAATTAAGGAACTAAGAGCTGAATTTTTTGAGATGTTTAGTTTTTATACTATTATGAGAAATAAATGTTCAAACCCCCCTTGTTTTTTATGCTATCAAAGAATACTATACTTACAATTGTTAGTAATGTTATCTTGTAAGTAAAAAATCAAAAGAAAATATAGAGCAGTTGTTGGAGAAGTTGCAACTTAAATAAAACAAAGAAGTTCTATAAAAGTGAATTTACAAAAAATGCTCCAGTGTTTATCTGGAGCATTTCTTTAAAAATAATTTATTAATCTAGAGTATCAAATAATTGATACGTGATTACCGTTTTTTAGTTACCACATGCACCAAGATTATTCCATCCACTAGCTGTTCTTTGATATAAGCTTCCTTGAAATGTTACCTTATCCCCAACAGAATAAGAAGCATTACCATTATATGCAGCTACACCACTACAAATATCGTTATTAGGAGTGCTATCACATGCGCCAAGGTTATTCCATCCACTAGCTGTTTTTTGATATAAATTACCTTGATATGTTACCTTATCTCCAACAGAATAAGAAACACTACCATTATATTCAGATACACCATCACAGTTACCACCACCAGTACTAGAACCTGGATAAATAGTAGCTATAAAAGATTTATCTGTTGCAGATAATTGAGAATTGCTTCCTACAGCAACACGATCTGTGGTGTGTTCTGCAGGAATAGGATAATGCATGATAGATTTTGGATCATATACACTATAATTAGAAATATTTTTTTCATAGCGTCTGAATAGATTATTATCTACCTGTGCTCTACTCCAGTTATTAGGTGGTCCTGCATAATACGCATAGACAGCTTCTTTATCCCAGTTAATTCCAGCAACAGGATTTTGATGTTCATGAATCAAACCAAGCGCATGACCAAATTCATGAATAGTAGTTCTTCTAAACTCTGTGTCAGAAGTATTGTTATTAAACCATCCAAAATGCATACTATGAGCATGGTTATTAGAATCTGTTCCTAAATATGACCAAGACCCCCCATCATCTGCAAATTGACCTTCTTTAAAACCAATTTTGATATTGGCACTACTGTTTGAAGATACCCATTCAAATTTTAGATTCGCATGGTTTTCCCATTCTACGGCATATTGTCGTACTTTGGATTGTACATAACTATTTCCATTTAAAAATTTAACACGAATTGTTTGTCCAGGCTCCCACTGCTTTGATTTAAGACTTGCAGCTTTTGATTGATTGGTATCCCATTTTTCGATACAAACATGAGCGCTTTTTGCAGCTGTATCCTGATTTGTTTCGATAACATCGTCAGAATTCTTCTCACAGTTGAATAATAAAATCGAGAATAACGTAACTAAAGCTAGTTTAGCTAAATTTAGTTTTTTCATAATTAGTATAAGTTTGAGTTATTGCAAATAACGTTTATTTTTTATAAATATTTTAAGATTTATTTAATTTTTTTACGTAAATTTTAACATTTGTGTGTTGTTTAATGTGTTTTGGTTAGTGATTTGCTATTGTTGATTTTGTGATAAAAATGCAGAAAACCCTTTTGAAGTCTATGCTTTTTACTCAAGATTGACTCGTTGTCGAATAACCTAACTGATCAAGAGTGTTTGAAGGTGGAATATTTAAAGAGAGATATAATATCTTTATTTAATAGAATGATTTAAAAGTGATAATATTTATCTAAGAAAAAGCTAAGAAAAATATCTACTGATTTTGAAGGTAAGTTTGCATCAAACGGTCTTTACTACTTAAAACTAAAACGTATATTTGCAAAAAAAATAACGCTAGTTTATGAGCAAATTACTTATTGTAGGTTCTATTGCCTTTGATGCAATAGAAACCCCATTTGGTAAAACTGATAAAATATTAGGTGGAGCAGCACCTTATATTGCACTTTCAGCCTCTAATTTCAACATTTCTTCTGCGATTGTTTCTGTAGTAGGAGAAGATTTTCCAACAGATTATCTTTCAAAACTTCAGGAGAAAAACATCGACACTTCTGCAGTAGAAGTCGTAAAAGGAGGAAAAACATTTTTTTGGAGTGGTAGATATCATAATGACTTGAACTCAAGAGATACATTAGACACTCAACTTAATGTACTTGCTGATTTTAATCCAATGGTACCAGATAGTTATAAAGATGCCGATATAGTGATGTTGGGAAATCTAAATCCACTAGTACAGCTTGGTGTTTTGGAGCAACTTACAACCAAACCAAAACTAGCTATATTAGATACAATGAATTTTTGGATGGAAGATGCTTTTCTAGAAGACCTTCTTAAAGTAATTGCTAAAGTAGATGTCATTACTATTAATGATGAAGAGGCTAGGCAATTGAGCGGAGAATATTCTTTGGTAAAAGCAGCTAGAGCTATCGAAAAGATGGGGCCAAAATATGTAGTAATAAAAAAAGGAGAACATGGAGCGCTCTTATTTCATAAAGAACAGATTTTCTTTGCTCCTGCATTACCACTAGAAGAAGTTTTTGATCCTACGGGAGCTGGAGATACTTTTGCAGGTGGTTTTTCAGGATACCTGACAAAAACAAATGATATATCATTTGATAATATGAAGAAAGCCATTATTCATGCATCTAATTTAGCATCTTTTTGTGTAGAAAAATTTGGTACAGAAAGAATGGAAGACTTAAAGCGAGACGAAGTTCAAAAACGGCTTAAGCAGTTTAAGGATTTGACACAATTCGAGATAGAATTATCTTGAAATAAATATAGGCCCTAAAGCGCAATTGTTTGGGGCTTTTTTAATTATGGTTTACCTAACACAACAACAGTTTAGAATTTTTGGAATACAATGAGTGATGCGTTAAAACACGAATGCGGTATAGCATTTATCAGATTATTAAAACCGTTAGAGTATTATAAAGAGAAATACGGAAGTGCATTTTATGGAGTAAATAAAATGTATCTAATGATGGAAAAACAGCATAATCGTGGTCAAGATGGTGCTGGATTCGCTAGTATTAAGCTGGATACAGCTCCTGGAGAAAGATATATAAGTAGAGTGCGATCAAGTGAATCGCAACCAATACAAGATATTTTTTCTCAGATCAATGATAGGATTAATAAAGAATTGGTTAGTCATCCTGAATATGCAGATGACGTAGCAGAACAGAAAAAGAACATTCCATATATAGGAGAAGTACTTCTTGGGCATGTGCGTTATGGTACATTTGGTAAAAACAGTGTAGAGAGTGTTCATCCTTTTTTAAGACAAAATAACTGGATGCATCGTAACCTTATTGTTGCAGGTAACTTTAATATGACCAATAATGATGTCTTATTTAATAATTTGGTAAGATTAGGGCAACATCCAAAAGATAAAGTAGATACTGTAACTGTAATGGAAAAGATAGGTCACTTTCTAGATTCAGAAGTGGCTAAGTTATATAAGAAGTTAAAGAAAGAAGGATTTAATAAGAACGAAGCTTCTCCGCAAATAGCAGAAAGACTAAATGTTGCTAAAATCCTTAAGAAATCATCAAGAGATTGGGATGGTGGATATGCAATGGCAGGAATGCTTGGGCATGGCGACGCTTTTGTTTTAAGAGACCCTGCGGGAATAAGACCAGTATACTACTACAAAGATGATGAAGTAGTTGTTGTAGCATCAGAAAGACCTGTAATACAAACAGTATTTAATGTCGATTTTGATGATGTTTCTGAACTGGATCCAGGAAAGGCAATCATTGTAAAAAAAGACGGAAAAACATCTATAAGTAAGATTATAGATCCTTTAGAGAGAAAAGCATGTTCTTTTGAGCGTATTTATTTTTCTAGAGGTAGTGATGCTGAAATTTATAAGGAAAGAAAAAGTTTAGGAAAGTTGATCATGCCTCAAGTTCTGGAAGAAATTGATCATGATACAGTAAATACAGTCTTTTCTTTTATACCTAATACTGCAGAAACCTCTTTTTATGGTATGGTAGAAGCAGCGCAAGATGAGCTGAATAAGCAAAAGAATGAGACCATATTATCAGAAAAAGAAAGACTTACTGATGAGCGTTTGTCGCAGATTCTTTCTTATAGATTAAGAACAGAAAAAATAGCAATCAAAGATGCCAAGCTTCGTACTTTTATTACAGAAGATAGTAGTAGAGATGATTTGGTAGCTCACGTATATGATGTGACTTACGGAGTAGTAAAAGAAGAAGATAATCTAGTAATAATTGATGATAGTATTGTTAGAGGAACTACACTAAAAAAGAGTATCATTAAAATGGTAGATAGGTTGAAGCCTAAAAAAATAGTTATTGTTTCTTCTGCTCCACAGATTCGTTATCCAGATTGTTATGGGATTGATATGGCACGATTAGAAGGGTTAATTGCTTTTCAGGCATCGTTAGAGCTTTTAAAAGAAAATGGTAATTATGATCTGGTAGAGAAAGTTTACGAAAAATGCAAGGCTCAGGAGAATCTTGAAGATTCTGAAGTGCAAAACTTTGTAAAAGAAATCTATGATGGGTTTTCTGATCAGGAAATAAGTGATAAGATCTCAGAATTGTTAAGTGATACGTCTGTTAATGCTGATGTAAAGATTATTTATCAAACAGTAGACAACCTTCATAAGGCGTGCCCTAAGAATTTAGGAGATTGGTATTTTACTGGAGATTACCCAACTGCTGGAGGTAATAGGGTTGTAAATAAGGCATTTATAAACTTTTTTGAAGGGAACGACGAAAGAGCGTACTAAAAAAAGAAAATGTTTGCTGTTAAAATAGGTTAAATTGTGTAGTTCAACAAGTATTTTGACCTTTCATCTAAAACATTTTTCCACAATGAAATAACGCTTTATATTAGCAGAGCCATAGCATAAGTAGGTTAAGTTCATGGTAGATTTGGGGCAAAAAAAGGTGGATCTTCCACCTTTTTTTATTTTATAGCATTTCGTAATTCTTCATATACGCAAGACTATTGATTTATAGGATATACAAATTAAGAGCTATCATGTTGTTTAAGCAACTATTTTGATTAATCAAGAAATTCTTCTTCGTATTTATCTGAACCGTACTCTAAGAGCTTCTATTTAAGTATAAAGGTATCGGCTATTATTGATAAGATAGTTTTATAACTACTATAAAGAAAAGACTTAGTCATAAGACAATTGTATAGTATAAAAAAAGGAGTGATTAATTCTTAAAGAATTAATCACTCCTTTTTTATTAAAATACCAATTATTATTTTCCTTGAGCGTATCTGCTAGAAACTTCGTTCCAGTCAATTACGTTAAAAAATGCGGAAACATAATCTGGGCGACGATTTTGATAATTTAGGTAATATGCGTGCTCCCAAACGTCTAATGCTAGTATAGGAGTTCCTCCACAACCAATTCCTGGCATTATTGGATTGTCTTGGTTAGGAGTAGAGCAAACCTCTACTTTTCCTCCTTGGTGAACACATAACCAAGCCCATCCAGAACCAAATCTAGTTCCTGCTGCTTTAGAAAAAGCATCTTTGAAGGCCTCAAAAGAACCAAAAGCTGCATTTATTGCATCAGCAAGCTCACCAGAAGGCTTACCGCCACCGTTTGGAGACATTACTTCCCAGAACAGACTGTGATTATAATATCCTCCACCGTTATTTCTAACAGCTCCATTCGTCATATCAAGATTAATAAGGATATTTTCGATGGTTTTACCTTCAAGGTCAGTTCCTTTAATTGCAGCATTTAATTTATTGGTGTATCCAGCATGATGCTTATCATGATGAATTTCCATGGTACGAGCATCTATATGAGGTTCTAACGCATCAAAAGCGTAGTTTAATTTTGGTAGTTCAAATGACATACGTGACTGTTTTTGATTAATAAAAAATAAAAATGACACCAAATTTAACAATTAGAATGATGAATAAAAATTTATAATTGTTATAAATTAATTAAATAGCTAATTTTTTTATATAGTTTAAGACTATAATCAGTCAATTTTGTATGTTTACTGAGGGGGAAATTCAAACTTCAGTTTTAATATACATACTATGGATTTTATAAAACACACATGCTTATTGTCTATTTTGTTATTTGCTGTTGGTTGTGGTAATAAAAAACCTAGTGTTAGTAAGGATGCTGCTTCTCGTTTTAATTTTGAAGCTGTTTATGATTATTGGGAGGTAGTAGATTCATTAAAAAATAGTCAATACCCTTCTGATGTTTTGTGGGATAAGTTATTGAATCATCAAGGATATAAAGTAATAGAATCTGCCAATGGTACGACACCTGAAATGATAAAAGAGAGATTATCAATATGTTTTTATCCTGAAAATAAAAAAACAAAAGATAGTATATTTAGATATGGAGATGTTTTTCAGAAATCGATGTATTCACACCTTATAGAAACTGATCGGTCGAGAGAGGCCTTAAAAAAACATATAAATTGGATGAGGGGTCAAGAGGTTTATGAGGCTATGATTGATAAAACCAATGAGTTTTTACCAGAAAAATATAAGAATTATAAAACCCCGATTATCAATATAATTTTATTCGGAGAAAATGCGCATGCAAACCAATCGGGAGTGTGTATGGATTTATTACTTTCATATTTTATTGATAAAATAGACAAAGGAGGAACATTAGGTCATGAATTACATCATTATGTTTTAGATAGTTATAAAACTAATAGTGCCAAAGAAAGAAACAAGACTCTTGATAAAACTAAAGAACTTGTTCAGAAAATAGTATACCAGTCTCAAAAAGAAGGAATTGCGGATTTAATAGATAAGGAAAGAGGATACTTGAACCCTAAAGTAAAAACTACTTCACCCGAATATTTAACATTTATAAGAAGTGAATTTGCAAATGGAAAAATGCGTATTTCTCAATTAAATAAAAAATTAGTAACCATATCGCAAAATAAAAATAAGACATACACTTGGGATTTTGTAAGTGAAGCACTGCCTTTTTATGGGCACGTAGTTGGGTTTTATATGGCAAAAACAATTAATGAGAATGGGTATCACAAAGAATTGATTAACACTATAAATAGGCCACAATGTTTTTTTGAACTATACAATAAAGTGGTACAAGAAAAGAAATTGGATGCGCCTTTATTTGATGAAGTGGTTATTCAATTAATTAATGAATCTAGTTCTCAAGAGAATACTGCATTTTGTTATAAATAGAGGTTTTGATCATGAGTTTAATTAAACTAAAAAAACAAACACTCAGTATAAATACGACGGCATTTAGTATTTTAGACAAAAAAAAGAATTGAGTCCTACCACTGCCTTTACGATTTATAATGCTGCCGCTGGAGCAGGTAAAACGTATACTTTAGTCAAAGCATACTTAATAGCTTTATTTACAGGAGAATTTAAAGATAGCTATAGGAATATTTTGGCAATAACCTTTACAAATAAGGCAGTTGCCGAAATGAAAACCAGAATTTTAGAGAATCTGGTTGCTATTAGTAAACCTGATACACCAACTAAGTATCAAGATCTGTTGAAAGAGTTAAGTATAGAGACAGAAATTACCGAGCAGGATCTCAAACAAAAGGCAAAACGAATTCTTAGAAGTATTCTTCATAATTATGCTGCATTTGATGTAGTGACTATTGATACATTTACACATAGAGTAATAAGAACATTTGCCCATGATCTTGGCATTCCTATGAATTTTGAGATCGAGATGGATACAGATTCATTAGTCAAAGAAGCCGTAGATGCAGTGATTGCCAAAATAGGATTAGATAAAGAACTCACCAAACTCATTATTGATTTTGCGATAAGCAAATTAGAAGATGATAAAAGTTGGGATATAACCATAGAGCTAAATAAGGTTGCTAGATTGTTATTTAGTGAAAACGATAGAGAGAATCTCAATAAACTTTCGGGTAAGCAAATTGAAGATTTTGAATCTCTCAAGCAATATTTGAAACAAAAAATTGAAAGTGGAAAAAAAGAGATTGTTACAGAATCAAAAAATACACTACAATTAATAACAGATCAAGGGGTTGAGTATACAGATTTTACCCGTAGTTCGATTCCTAAGCATTTTTTGAAATTGGCAGAAGGTGATGTGAAAATTGATTTCAAGGCAGCCTGGAAACAAAATATAAAAGAAGCTTCTTTTTACGGAGCAAAATTAGATAGTTATAAAAAAGAATTAATAGATACCATAAGACCAGTCATTGAAGAAAATTTTCTAGCAACAAAAGAACGATTAATAGAAGTAGGTTTTTTTCAAAATATAGTCAAGAATTTGACTCCACTTTCTGTATTGAATGCTATAAATAAAGAACTGTTAGCAATAAAAAAAGAAAGAAAAATTTTATTGATATCAGAGTTTAATACGATTATAAGTAGAACAATTCAAGGGCAACCAGCTCCTTTTATATATGAACGCTTAGGCGAGCGTTATAGAGATTATTTTATTGATGAGTTTCAAGACACATCAGAGTTGCAATGGAACAACCTGATACCACTTATTGATAATGCAGTTTCTACAGAAACCCTAACAGGAAAAAGAGGAAAAATTACAATAGTAGGAGATGCCAAACAAGCAATATATCGTTGGAGAGGTGGAAAAGCAGAGCAATTAATCGACCTGTCTTCGGGTAAAAACCCTTTTTCGGTACAAGAAAAACAAGTGCTGGACTTGCCTAGAAACTACCGTAGCCATGAAGAGGTTATTACATTTAATAATAACTTATTTACCTATTTGTCAAAGGATTTTAGTGATACGAAACATCAAGAGCTATATTTATCAGGAAATAAGCAAGAAGTAAACTCAAAAAAAGATGGATACGTAAACGTATCATTTATAGAAGCAAAAAATGTATCTCAGGAAAATGAGATGTACCCAGAAAAAGTGCATCGCACAATACTAGAGTTGGCTAATAAAGGGTATGCGTATAATGATATTTGTATTATTGTGCGTAAACAAAAAGAAGGAGCTATTATAGCAGATTTTCTTACTCAAAAAGGAATATCAATAATCTCTTCAGAAACCTTATTGGTTAATAATGCTCCAGAAGTGGTATTTATTGTGAATTTACTCACATGGCACATACAATCAGACCATTTGCAATCAAAAATTAATGTATTACATTTTTTAACAGATAAGTTTTCAATTGTAGAGAAACATTCTTTTTTGCAAAATATGATGTCAAGTACTAAGCAAGAATTTTCATCAGCATTACAAGATTTAGGAGTTTATTTTAATTTTACTGATCTAGCAATAAAACCATTATATGATGCAGTAGAATATATTATAACTAGTTTTTCGCTCGCAAATACTGCTTCTGCATATTTGCAATTTTTTCTAGATATTATCTTTGCTTTTACGCAACGACATACAGAAGGGATTTCTGGATTTTTGTCATATTGGCTTGCTCATAAAGATACATTAAGTATTGTAGCCCCAGAAACAGAAGAAGCCATACAAATTATGACAATACATAAAGCTAAAGGGCTTGAGTTTTCTTGTGTTATCTATCCATATGCAAATATCGATATCTATGAAGAGATAGAGCCCAAAACATGGCTGACTGTAGAAAGTGATAATTATAAAGGGTTTGATGAAGTGTTTATTAATTACAATAAAGGAATAGTAGAGTATGGTGAGCATGCACAAAACATTGTTTTAAATCGACAAGCACAATTAGAATTAGATGCTTTTAATCTATTATATGTAGTGCTTACCAGAGCAAAAGAACAGTTGTATGTAATTTCTAATATGAAATTAAATTCTCGAGGAGAAAGTAATCCCAATACTTTTTCAGGTAAGTTAATTTCATATTTAAAATATTTAGGAAAATGGGATTCTAATACTACAGAATATGTTTTTGGAAATCCACATAAACCCGATAGTACTCATACAGCTAGTGTCGAGGATAAGCCAAGAGTAATCAAGCTCTCAAAATTTGAAGCGACCCCAGCAAAATACAAAGTACATATTATCACCAATTCTGGTAAATTGTGGGATACTTCTCAGCAAAACGCAATAGAAAAAGGAAACTTGGTACATGATCTTATGGCTTCTGTACAGACATATAAAGATGTAGAAAAGGTTGTTGAGGAGGCATATCAAAAAGGAGAAATTACGATTTCTGAAAAAAAGATTCTTTATAAAGAAATCAGTAATATTGTGAATCACCCTAAACTTTCTCAGTATTTTTCTGAAGATGTCATTATATATAATGAAAGAGATATTATCTATAATGGAAAACTAGTGCGTCCTGATAGAATAATAATGGGCACTAATAATATGACTACAATAATAGATTACAAAACAGGTGTTCATGATAATACACATACCCATCAAGTAGAACAATATGCATTAATTTTAGAGAAGATGGGATATATTATAAAGAATAAGATTTTAATTTATTTTAATGAAGAGATTACTCTTAAGTACTTATAAATAAACTATCAATTTTATAATTACTGACAGAAATTTAAGGATAAAAGGTATTTTTATCTTATAATTGTATCATAATTATTAAGATAAATAGGGTGATTTATCTTTTATAAGGCTAAAATTATTGCTTTTTCTGGGGCTTAAAAACTGTAAATTAAAACTACAATTCCCTTCAAAGATGCGATATATACTGGCCTATTAAGAAAAATTTATTAGATTTATCTTTGACAGTTATTTTTAACATATTACATTTGCTCTAATTAACACTTAAAAATTAAATTATTGAATATGAAACATCTTAGCAGATTTTTAGCGGCTTCGATACTTGTACTAGGACTTAGTACAGCGAATGCACAAGATGAGAATAATCCTTGGGCGGTTTCTATAGGCATTAACGCCGTTGACATCTTTCCTACTGGGGGAGACCTTACCAGTCAGGGAGAAATTTTCGATGAATTTTTTAATGCTAGCGACCACTGGAACATTCTTCCATCTGTTTCCAAATTATCTGTTGGTAGATATATAGGAGATGGTTTTACTTTTACAGCAGCAGGATCGGTTAACAAAATAGAAAATTTTGGAGAACTTGAAGACGGAACTCCTGTTGATGTTGATGACTTATCTTACTATGCTTTAGATGGTACAATTAGTTATAGCCTTAAAAACGTATTAAAATCAGGTTGGTTCGACCCTTACTTAGGTGTAGGTGGTGGATACACTTGGATTGATGAAAATGGAGCTGGAACATTAAACGGTTCTCTTGGATTAAACTTTTGGTTGACAGAAAATTTAGCATTTAATGTTCAGTCTACTTATAAGCATGTATTCGAAGATTACGATGCTGCACCAGCAGGAAACTATCCTCCAACTCACTTCCAACATTCTGCAGGACTTACTTTCGCTTTCGGAGGTAAAGATACAGATGGTGATGGAGTATATGACAAAGATGATGAGTGTCCAGAAGTACCAGGTTTAGAAGAATTCAACGGATGTCCTGATACTGATGGTGACGGAATCACTGATGCTAAAGATGACTGTCCTGATACTGCAGGTACTGCTGAGTTCAATGGATGTCCTGACACTGATGGTGACGGAGTTCCAGATCCTAAAGATGATTGTCCTACTGAAGCTGGATTAGCTGCACTTAACGGTTGTCCTGATGCTGATGGTGATGGAATCGCTGATGGTAAAGATGGTTGTCCTAATGAAGCTGGACCAGCTGCTAACAACGGATGTCCTTACCAAGATAAAGATGGTGACGGAGTAATAGACAAAGATGATAACTGTCCTGATGTTGCAGGAACTGTTGCAAACAAAGGTTGTCCTGAAGTAACTGAAGAGGTACAAAAGACACTTAATGAGTATGCAAAAACTATCTTGTTTGATTCTGGTAAATCTACAATCAAAGCACAATCAAATAAAGTACTTGGAGATATCATCGGTATCTTAAAAGAGTATCCTAATGCTAAATTTACAGTAGAAGGTCACACTGATAGTGTAGGAAGTGCTAAACTTAACCAGAGATTATCTGACTCTAGAGCAAATGCAGTTAAGAACTACTTAACAGAGCATGGTATCGATCAGTTTAGATTATCAGCTGTTGGTTATGGTGAAGATAGACCTATCGTTTCTAACAAAACTAGAAAAGGTAGAGCAGAAAACAGACGTGTAGAGATTAACTTAGTAAAATAAGAACTCACCTCTGTAAATAATAAAATATTGAAAACGTCCCGAATTTTTCGGGACGTTTTTTATTTTTAGGAACTATTATCATATCCAATATTAAATCATATTCGTTTGAAAAGTTTTCTAAAAGAAGTATTACTAGAATTACATGACACTAAAGAAAAAATAAGTGATCTAATTTTTCTTGTGCCCAGTAAAAGAGCAGGGCTTTTTCTTAAAAAAGAACTTTTAGAAATTTATACCGATGAAATTCTTTTTGCCCCAATAATTCTAAGTATAGAAGAATTTATTGTTCAATTATCAGGACTTCAACAAATTGATAATGTGCAAACATTATTCGAGTTTTATGATACGTATCTAGAAACACACCCTCAACAAGAAAAAGAAAATTTTGAAACCTTCAGTAATTGGGCGCAAACATTAATCTATGACTTTAATGAGATTGATAGATACTGTATAGATCACAAAAGCTTTTTTACATATTTATCAGGTATACAGGATTTGAATCACTGGTATTTGCAAAAAGAAAAAACAGAGTTAGTTCATAATTATATCAAATTTTGGGAAAGTCTAATAGATTATTATGATAATTTCAAAAACAAGCTTCTTTCAAAAAAGATAGGATATCAAGGGCTACTGTATAGGAAAGCATCAGAAGATATTCAAGACTATATTAAAACCGAAAAAAGAAAACATATTCTAGTAGGTTTTAATGCATTAAACAACGCAGAACAGCTTATTTTTCAAAGACTTTTAGAAGCGGGTATAGCAAAAATATATTGGGATGCCGATCAGTTCTTTATAGACAAGACGTATCATGAAGCCTCTTTGTTTTTAAGAACATATAGAGAGTCATGGGAATACTATAAAGAGAAACCTTTTCAATGGATACAAAATAATTTTTCTCAAGAAAAGGATATTACACTTATCGGAGTTCCAAAAAATATTGGTCAGGCAAAAACAGTAGGCCAAATACTTGCTAGTGTACCCAAAACAAAATTAGAGAAAACAGCATTAGTACTTGCAGATGAAACCTTATTACAGCCAGTACTTAATTCTTTGCCAGATACAATAGACTCTTTAAATATCACAATGGGATTACCACTCAAAGAAGTTCCTTTGTCAGCTTTTTTTGAGCTATTATTCACACTTCACAAAACAACCCACCCACAAGGGTTATATTATAAATTAATCATTGAGATTTTAAGTAGTCAACCTGCATATCGATTATTGGGATTAGAAGCTACAAGATTAATTAATACCATATCAAAAGAAAACATTGTCTACATTACTCTAGAAAAACTACAAGAAGGAGTCGCAGAGAAAGAGAAACAAATTCTTAAACTACTATTTGAATCATGGCAAAATGTAGCGGTTGCACTAGAGAACAGTAAAAAGATACTAATAACACTTAGAGATAATCTTGATAAAGACAAAGACGAGTTAGAGTTGGAGTATGTTTATCATTTTCATTTAATATTCAATAAAATAGTTACCCTTCACAGTACATATCAATATCTTACTACAATAGGATCGTTATATACCTTGTATAAAGATATTTTGACAACAGAAACACTAGATTTTGCAGGAGAGCCTTTTAGAGGGTTACAGCTTATGGGAATGTTAGAATCGCGTTGTCTAGATTTTGAGACAGTGATTATAACCTCTGTAAACGAAGGGGTTTTACCAGCGGGGAAAAGTATGAATTCTTTTATTCCTTATGATCTAAAAAGAGCGTATAACCTACCTACTTATAAAGAAAAAGATGCAATATATACCTATCACTTCTATAGATTGATCCAAAGAGCAAAAAAAGTATATTTATTATATAACACAGAAAATGAAGGAGTTGGAGGAGGAGAGAAAAGCAGGTTTCTCTTACAGCTAGATATAGATAAAAGGCCAAAACATAAGCTTGCAAAATATATTGTCTCTGCAACAGTGCCTAAATTAATTGCCCGCCCCTTACAAGTAGACAAGAATGAGGATATTATAGCAAGATTAAAAAAATTAGGGGCTCATGGGTTATCCCCATCAGCGTTAACAACCTATATAAGAAACCCAATAGACTTTTACTACAAATATGTTCTAGGTGTTCAAGAAACAGAAGAAGTAGAAGAAACCATAGCAGCAAATACTTTGGGAACAGTTATTCATAATATACTGGAAACATTCTATAAACCAATTGAAGGTAAGTTTCTTACAGTCGAGGATATCAAAAAAATGAGAACTCAAATAGAAACCGAACTCAAAAAAGAATTCAAACAAGAATACACAAAACTAGATATTACACAAGGTAAAAACCTTTTGATTTTTGAAGTAGCAAAACAATACATCTATAATTTTTTGAAAACCGAAGAAAAGGTATTGAACAGTGGTAGACAATTAAAAATTATATCGATAGAAAGTAATCTAAAAACCAAATTACATATCCCTGAATTAGATTTCCCTATATATATCAAAGGAAAAGTAGACCGTATCGATGAATTAGATGGTCAAGTAAGAATTATAGATTACAAAACAGGTAGAGTAAGCAAAAATGATGTTGTCATAATGGATTGGGATTTGATCACAGAAGACTATAAATATAGCAAGGTGATACAAGTTTTGGCATATGCTTATATGCGCCACAACGAAAATCCGATTTCTCAAGCCTTTCAAGCAGGGATAATTTCGTTTAAAAACCTTCAAGAAGGGTTTCTTGGGTTTGGAACCAAAGAAAGTGTACGAGGTAAGGTAAATTATGAAATAACGAATGTTGTATTTGAAGAGTATCTACGGCAAGTTACAAAAATGATATCTGAAATTTTTAATAATAAAATTCCGTTTATCGAAAAAGAAGTATAACTATGACTACACGTAATAATAATATATATATAGAAGGAAAACATAACAAGCCAATTCTAGCCGATGTTTTTTATTTAGAGAATGAATTACAGAAACCTATTGTTATTTTTTGTCATGGATATAAGGGGTTCAAAGATTGGGGAGCATGGGATTTGGTAGCAAATTCTTTTGCAAATGCAGGTTTTTTCTTTGTGAAATTTAATTTCTCTCATAATGGAGGGACTGCAAAACAACCAATTGATTTTCCTGATCTCGAAGCTTTTGCAAATAATAATTATAATAAAGAATTAGACGACTTAGAAACTGTAATTGATTGGGTTACATCTTCTGATTTTGAATATAATAAAGAAATAATCACTTCAAACATTACCTTGATAGGGCATTCACGAGGAGGAGGTATTGTAACGATAAAGGCTGTAGAAGATACAAGAGTTACCAAATTAATAACCTGGGCAGGGGTTTCAGATTATAAAAATCGATTCCCAAAGGGAAAAGCCTTTGATGAATGGAGAGAGAATAAAGTAATGTATGTTGAAAACGGAAGAACCCAACAGAGAATGCCACATTATTTTCAGTTTTATACATCTTTTATAGAAGATGAAGAGCGATTAACTATTGCAAAAGCTGTTACAAAAATCAAAATTCCTTATTTGATTGTTCATGGCACAGATGACCCTACAGTTGATGTAGAAGAAGGCAAAAAAATAAACTCATGGAATCGTGATAGTGAGTTATTTTTGGTAGAAGGATCTGATCATATATTTGGAGCGAGACATCCATGGCAAAAAAAGAATCTACCAAAGTATCTGGATGTTATAGTGCAAAAATCTATTAATTTTGCTAGTCTTTAACACTTTATTAGTCAAAAAATATACTAAGCAACTGTTTTTTTTCGTTTATTTGCCGTAATGAAGGTAAACAGACAAATACTAGCCTCTATTTTTTTGGTACTTTTTGGTATCATTCAATTAGCAGATTTACATGTCGTTGGTCATGATGATGATGATGATGTAGAATGCTCAATTTGTAAATTTACGTTGGATCATCATAATGATGGGGTAATACCAGTAGATTCAGTAAAAATTTCTGAGATCATAACTGTTCCCGCAGATATTGTTCGTACAACTTATGTAAATCGTTATTTTGGTTCATCTGTTACCCATTCATTTTTAAATAAAGCCCCACCCGCAGTATAATTTTATTTAGACTTTTTTTATTGACAACTTAACTGGTAGTATTACTCTCTAGTACCAGATTATTCATTATTTATTTTATAGATGAAAGGACTCACATGCTTATTAGTGTTTCTTTTTTTGGTAAACCTCGTATCAGCACAGGAATGTGATAAATCACTCTCTGGTAGAGTTATAGATTTTCATGATGGGGTGCCTCTAGAAGGAGCTACAATAACATTTAACAACCGCACAGTAGTGACAGATGTAACTGGCACATATCACATTAAAGGTTTATGTACAACAGCGTACGCTTTTACAATATCCCATGAAAAATGCAACTCTCAGGTAGTTACATTAGAGATGGCAAGGGTATCTGATAAAGATTTTTATCTAGAACATCATCTTAATGAACTTGATGAAGTAAAGGTAGATGGAGCAGATATTAGTAAAACAAACTCTGCTCAAGAAGAAACCATTGGGTCAGAAATTATTGATAAATATAGTAATGCTTCACTAGGAGATGCTCTTAGAGGGATTACAGGTGTTTCCTCATTAAATACTGGATCAACCATAGTAAAACCAATTATTCAAGGATTAAGCGGCAGTAGAGTACTTATTATGAATAATGGTGTGCGTATGCAGGATATGGAGTGGGGAGATGAGCATGCTCCTAATATTGATATCAATACAGCAGGAAATATTACTGTGGTAAAAGGAGCTTCTGCATTGAGATATGGTGGTGATGCTATTGGTGGAGTAATTATTATGCAACCTAGTAAAGTACCAACAAAAGACACTCTTTATGGAAAAACAGTAGCTTCAGGAGCAACAAATGGTTGGGGAGGTTCAATTACATCAGAATTAATAAAAGGATATAAAAGCGGCTGGTTTCTTAAAGCACAAGGAAGCTTAAAACGTTTTGGTGATGTAGAAGCACCAGATTATGTGCTCTCTAATACAGGAATATTTCAGAAAGGAGCATCATTCTCTTTTGGAGTAAATAAATTTACTCATGGTTGGGATGCATATTATTCCTTTTTTGAGAATGAAATTGGCGTATTGGCAGCTTCACACATAGGTAGTGTAGATGATCTTATTAATGCAATAAATAGTCAAAAACCTGCAATTGTTAGAGATTTTACCTATAAAATTAATGCTCCAAAACAAGAAGTTACTCATCACCTAGGGCGATTACGATATTTCAAACGTTTTGAGGAATTAGGAAAATGGAGTACGCAATATGATTTTCAGTATAATAAGCGATTTGAATTTGATATCCGTAGAATTGAAGAACGTAATAAAAAACCAAGTATAGACCTAGAATTAAAAACACATACACTCACCTCAGACTTTAGATTTGATTCAAATCCAGAGTTATTGTGGAGTATTGGTGGTCTATTTAGATATCAAAATAATTTTGCAGACCCTAGTACAGGGGTAAGAAGACTTATTCCTGATTATGACAAGTACGATGCTGGAGTATTTATTACAGGAGAGTATGACTTAACAAACAATATTGTAATAGATGGAGGTATTAGGTATGATTATAATCGTATAGATGCCAAAAAGTTTTATTTAAAATCAAGATGGGAAGAAAGAAATTATTCTATTGATTTTTCTAACCTTATCATTGAAGACTTTAATACACAATGGCTTGTTAATCCAGTTTTTGACTATCACAGTATTTCTGGTACTGCAGGAATACAATATATATATAAAGAAGATTATGAGTTCAGGTTCAATTACGCATTAGCGCAACGAGCTCCTAACCCATCAGAATTGTTCAGTGATGGATTGCATCATTCTGCAGCCAGAATTGAATTGGGAGACTTAAGAATAGATCAAGAAACATCTCATAAAATATCAATAACAGCACAAAAGAATACAGAGAAATGGGGCTGGGAAATTGCGCCTTACGCCAATTTTATAAATGATTATGTTTTATTAGAACCCGTTGATGTACAACTCTCTATAAGAGGTGCATTTCCTGTTTGGGAGTACAGACAAACTGATGTTACATTAGTAGGATTAGATGCAAAGCTGTATACAAATTGGAACAAACATTGGAGAACAGATCATAGTTTCTCTTTGGTAAAAGGAAATGAAAATAAGAATGATATACCACTGATTAATATACCATCAGCAAATTTTGATAATCGTATTACCTACACAAATAAGAACTGGTATGGATTTAATGCATCATTAGAAAGCCAGTATTTTTTCAGGCAAAATGAATACCCTGATAATATTTCAGTATTTTCTCCACAACAACAAGAAACCGTTGAATTAGATATCAACACTCCTCCTAAAGCATATCATTTATTAAATGCAGATGCTAGTATGGAGTTTCCTCTTGGAGAAAAAAATATAGTAAAAGTAGGAGTAACGGTAAACAATATATTAAATAAAAATTATAGGAACTATTTGAATCGTCAACGATATTTTGCAGATGATTTAGGTAGAACATTTTTATTAAGATTTTCAATTAAATATTAAATTAAATATTAAATTAAACTAAAAGTAATGAACACACGTAAATTTTTATCAACGCTTTTTATTGGAGGTATTCTATTCACATCTTGCTCCAGTGACGATGATAACCCTGTACCAGTAAATGAGGAAGAATTAATAACAAAGATGACAGTCTCGTTAGTCAATGCTGGAGAAACAGTGACTCTTACGGTTACAGATGAAGATGGAGCAGATGGACCAAAAGACCCGCAGGTAACAGTTTCAGGTAATTTGAATGCCAATACAACTTATACTGGCTCTGTAGAATTATTGAATGGATCAGTAAGTCCAGCAGAAATTATTAATGAAGAGATAGAAGAAGAAGCAGATGAGCACCAATTCTTTTATCAAACAAGTACAGCATTAGATATTACAACAACGTATACAGATAAAGAATCTGATTATAAAAAAGCAGATGGCACATCTTTTACAACAGAGAATCCTGTAGGGTTAACATTTACGTTAGCAACAAAAGAAGCAGGAACAGGTACATTAACAGTAACGTTAAGACATCAACCTAATAAAGGTGCAACTGGAGTAACTGGAGGAGATATTACAAATGCAGGAGGAGAAACAGATATCACTCAAAGTTTTGATATTACTGTACAATAAGCAAAGCACATAGAAATATAATATAGTGCTAACAAAAGAATAATTGAAATGTAATAATTATGTAAGTTGAATTTGTGTAAAGTCTTCATAATTAATTTCAATTTTAACCCTCGGGAGACACTCCCGAGGGTTTTTAAACCAACACTCTGGCTTAAAGACTAAATAAAATAAACCAGAGCTAGTACTCTCTTTTTGAGATACAAAAAAAATAAAAAAGCATTGTTCTTGGATTTGAAAAAACGATAGAGAATATGGAAGTATAAATTTCATAAAATTATGTTAACGCTTGATTTTTAGAAAGTTGATTACAGTAGTTTTATGAGTGTATTACCGTAGTATTAAGTGTTAATTATTATCAAATAAATGTTAAAACAGTTATGAAATAGCGCTTATATTCGTAATATCAATCCAAAGTAACAAACGATAAAATTGAAACTATCATAATTAGTATAAGTTGAGTTTGTGTTAAATACATACAATTATGTTTCAATTTAGACCCCTGGGAGTAGTTAACCTGGGGGTTGCTTTTTATATATACCAAGCATAAATATTCTGGTACTTCAAAACAGTACTATGGGAATTATAGAAGTATAAATCAAGTTTATAAATAATACCAGTTATACTTTGAATTTACTGTAAAAGAAAAGCAGCTATTTTTTGTTTATGCAAAGAAGAAAAAGTTAGCATAGCTATAGCTACGGTTAATTTTTATTCTGAAGCATAGGCGAAAAAGAGAATTTTATTGCGGTAAAATCAACGTGTAAGTGGTATAAGTATACCTAAATATCAATAAGATAAAGATGGATGATATCTATTTTTATTGACTTTGATGTACTTTGCTTTTGTGTTTAAGCTTACGTACAACCAACAAGGAAGATATTGCTATAAATAACCACAGTATATCAAATACAAAAACGCTGTAATTCTTATTTGAAAAAGTTACCCAAAGCCAATTTCCTGATGAAAAACCGTTTATAAACGGAATGACTAATCCCAAAACTCCCCCTGATAATAAGGTGTATTTGTTGGTAAAATAATTGTTTTTTTCATCCAAAAGAAAATAGACAATACAAACCATCCACCAAAAAAGACACAATACAAGATTAGTTTTCGTTCTTGATTGAAAGGTTCTGGAATTAGCTTAGAAGCTATAAAAGCTAATGCGGTAGCAGGAAACATAGTTAAGCAAAATGCCATATAAATATAACCTACCTGTGCATTGAATTTTTTTTGTTTCTCTGGCACGTTTTTTTTGTCCCTAGCCGTAAGCCAAATTAAGACACCCGTGATGATAACAAAGCAGGTTATCATGGTCATTATAAAGTAGATGATTTTTAAGAGATAATTCGGCCAAGTACCCAGTTCCCCAAATTTTGCATGATGTAAATTACCTGCAACTTCATAAACAGCTTTTGAATAGCCTAAGTCATTGGGGTCTGTGATCGAAGTGATTTTTTTTGTTGTAAAATCATAGCTAATTTCAGCATTGTGAAAAAATTGTTTTTTCTCTTTTAGTGTTCCGTAAACTGTAATCGTACTATTATAGTTTCCATAATTATTTACTTCAAGATAATTAGAAGAAAAACCCTTCCAGGAGGTTTGTAAACTATCTAAAAATGGAGTTATTAAAGGGGCTTTGTTTATGTGTTTACTAGAGGTATAATTACTGTTGGTATCTACTATTTCTACAGAAATTTTCTCTGTTTGATTTTCAGGAAAAAGAGCTTCTAATGGTTGTTTTGTTAGTATGTATAGGCAAAACATAGCTCCTGTTAATGCATACATAAATTGAAAAGGTAGCCCAATAACCCCAAGAGTTGTATGTGCATCTGCCCAAACCGTTTTTAATTTTGCCCAAGGTCTAAATACATAAAAGTTGGATATTATTTTTTTCCAATGAACAATCACTCCCGTTACAATGGCAAACAAAAAGAAAAACGAAACAAAACCAGCCAAATAATAACCAAAAAGACTAGCAGAATATTTATTATAAACCCTTTCAAATCCCTCTGATGTTTTGATATCAAAAATAAGATATGTATTGCTGTTTGATTTTTGAGATGACAATTTTGGGGTGTTTTTTTTGCCAAAGGTAATGTTATTTAGAATTATTACAAATAATAAAATATAAGTTTTACCTCCTCTTTTGGTGATTTATTTTATAAAATCAGAGAATAATTTATCGGTAGTAACTTTATTATTAATAGTGTGAGGTAGTTAATTCAGAGGTTATTCTTTTTGTGTACTTTTTTTAAACAAGTCTTATATGATTACATGGGCGATCTTGTGTTTTATCAGGATACAGATGCATGCAGCTGGAGATGAGCAATAAACAATAATATTGCTAGCAACACAATGTGTTATGTTTCTCCCACTGTATAGAAGCAGAAAATTCCTTAGCTTTGGAAAAGCAAACTAAACATAACACTTCGTATACTCTATTGATCAAATTGTTTGCTTTCGTTGCACAAACGATTTAATCAACGACATTAAAGTTGAGTTTACTTAGATGTTATCCGCAATTCCAAATTTGGATCAGATATTTTTTCTGAGGTTTATAAAAGCTGTATGGAGTTTCTTTTCCTAAGTAGTTTATGGCATATCTCTGACTTTAGGAATGAGGATTGCCCATTTGTTTAATGAAGCCTATTAATATAGATACAATGAAAATTGAAAAATTGCATCACATTGCTATTATCTGTTCTGATTATGAAAAATCTAAAAAGTTTTACACCGAAATTTTGGGATTCAAAATTAAAAGTGAAACTTACAGAGTAGAACGGCAATCATATAAGCTTGACCTTTCACTAAACGGACAGTATTTAATTGAGTTATTTTCATTTCCGAATCCTCCAAAAAGATTAACAAGACCTGAATCTGCGGGTTTAAGGCATATTGCATTTGCAGTTACAGACCTTGATTCATGTGTGGAGTTTTTAAAATCAAATGATGTAATAACAGAAGCAATACGAATAGATGAGTTTACAAATAAAAGGTTTACTTTTCTTAATGATCCTGATAAACTACCAATTGAATTATATGAGTTATGATAAACATTAAACATTTCCTACAAAACTTTTACTTTCCTCTTATACAAGATAAAACAAAACAACCTTGGGATGTCATTACTGATTTAGAAAACATAATAATCAATCGTATTTCTATGCTTAATACTGACTACAAAATAGAAAACAATATTGCAATTCATAAAACTGCTTTGATAGAAAAAAATGTCACTATTAAGGCACCAGCAATTATCGAAAAGAATTGCTTTATCGGTGCAAATGCTTACTTACGAAATGGTATTTACCTTGCAGAGAATGTGAAAATTGGAGCAAGTTGTGAGATTAAATCATCCTGTATTTTCAATAACAGTGCTATTGCTCATTTTAATTTTATCGGTGATAGTGTTATCGGGCAAAAAGTTAATTTTGAAGCAGGTTCTATTACAGCCAATCATTACAATGAAAGAAAAGAAAAACGAATTTTTGTAACATACAATGGAATAATTATCGATACCAAAACAGAAAAGTTTGGTTCTTTGGTTGGAGATAATTCAAAAATTGGAGCAAATGCTGTTTTATCACCAGGGACAATTTTAGAGGCTAATAGCATAGTAAAGCGACTTGAATTAATAGAACAAGTAAAATGATAAAAAGGCTTTACGAGATAAACCTCTGTAAAGCCTTTCAAAAAAATAAAACATACACCTTTCTCAATAGATAGGGATAAGGTAACACCTAATCATCATCACATGTAGCTGTTTTGTTTTCATAAATAGTTACGGTACCACTTCCTTCATTACTTACTACGAGCAATGGTTTTTTTGTAGGACTATCTTTTCTGGATATGGCAAGTAATCCTTCTGGGGCACTATCTCCTGGATGCGTTAAAATTTGTACAAATTGAGGAGAAACAGGGTTACTGATATCATAAACCAGTACCTCGTCATCACGTTCAAGTCCAACAAAAAGTACATATTTATCATCACATAGTTTCATGGCATCTACCGTTTCTGGTTCAGCACCTTTATCATCACTTCTTTTATCATTCCCATTAAAAACGTTAGGAGTTAACTCTAATGTTTTTAAACCAATGTCATTACCACTATCATAAAGTAAAGCACCTTTTGTTGACCACACAGAAAAAGAACGTGCACCAAATGAATACAAGGCATTATTTTCTTTGTTTTTAGGGCTTTTTAAAGCATTAGTGATTTTTAGTCTTCCTAGATTTGCATTATTTTGATAATCTCCTTGGGCAGGAAAAATTGAAGGGTTTAAGATAAGGTCTGCGACTCGAGCCTCTTCACTAAACCCAGTATAATCTCTAGAATCACCTTCATTAGCAGAAAAAATATACCCTTTTCCGTTGATATTCATATATTTGATTCCATCGGGTTGATACATCCCGTATACAGGAACAGACCAGTGTTTTAATCTTTTTTGATTGTCTTTATCACTAGCATCTATTTCATTTCCAGGTAAAGAATAATCTTTAAACCCTAATGGATAGATAGCAACAATTCGCTTATTTTCTAGGTCAACTTCTGCCAGTCCGTTATTTTCTTGTAGCGCAACCCAAGCAGTTTTAGAATTTTTAGAAACAGCCACATATTCTGGCTCTACATCTCTTGATAGGTTTGCATTAGGACTAAATACTCTAAACCCTTTTGCTTCTAGAGCAGTTTCTTGAAGATTAAAAGCATGAAAATCTAAAGTAACGACATTGTTTTTCTTCAAATCAATAACACTGATAGACCCTTCGGGATCAAAGGAGAAATCATCATTAGGCTCCCCCTCATTGGCCACAACAATTTTTTTGCCATCAGGAGTAAAAGTGATCATGTCAGGTAATGCCCCTACAGTAAATGTGTTTTCCAGTAATTGAGTTTTTGTATCATATACCAATACTGTTCCTGGATTTTGTTTTATAGGAGCTTCTACAGCGATTGCTAATTTCCCTTTTTTTACAGAAACACTATTGGCTCCCCCCAATGCGCTTAGGTCTATAGAGGGTTCCTCAATAGGGGTATTGATATCACTGATATTATAGACAGATATTTCCCGTATTCCTAGTACGATATCGTTATTAACGATAAAAAGCTTATTTGTTTCAGGATCAAAAGCTGTAATTTCTGCAGCTGCTTGATTACCAACATCAATGGTGGATTTTTGTTGAAAATTAATACTGAATTCTTCTTCATTATCTTTTCTAAAATTTTCAGAATTTAATTCGATATCATCTGAACATGATACAGCAAAGAGAGGTATCAAGAAAAGAAGGCTTTTTTTTAATGGTTTGTGTGAATTTTTCATTTTTAGTGAGTTTGTAAAACTTTGATTTGTAAATATTTGTGGTTAATTGGCAGGTATAACGAAAGAATGGCGCTAATGTTTTGTTAGCATTAATCTTTTATTGATTTTTTTATCAATAGTAGAAAACTCCAATTGTAAATTTTATTTGATTGAAAGTGAATCGGATGAAATAATGTTTTCTTTTTTTTAAAGAAAACAAAACATTGCTAACACTGAAGTTGAAAAAGTGTAACTCTAAATGGGGGTAATTTTTATAAATTTAACACCCGATTTCCCTTATACATCACTTTTTTTTGAGACTTATGTTGCAAAGATTATGGATGTTTAATTAACATTTTTTTGGTTGATAAGTTGTGAATATTTTTAAGTAATTCGTTGTTAATATGATACGAAATAATTCTACCTTAAATCTATCAATAAAATTGTGCACAAAATTTAACATTTAAATAAACTATGCGTGCATAAAGATTCGTTCTTTTGCGAAAAATATTAACACTATCAATTATTGTGAAACTTGATACGATGTAAGCACTTTTTGAAATATTAAATTCAAATCGTTTTTATTCGTTGCAAGTTCTATGAGATTATTAAAAAAAACAGTTAAAAACACATTCATGAAACAGATTACATTTTTATTTGTTGTAATCCTTATGGCAGTCGTTGGGGAGGCGACCGCACAAGGAGTAGTCACAGGAACTGTACTGGATGCAGAATCAAATGCACCATTACCAGGGGCAAACGTTATTGAACTGAGAACTTCTAATGGAACATCATCAGATTTTGATGGGATGTTTTCTCTAAAAGTAAGTAACACTACAGGAACCATTAACATTTCTTATTTAGGATTTGGGGCAAAAAGCATTGAGTATGATGTGACCAATGGAAATCAGGATTTAGGAACGATTAGTTTAAACCCTGATAACTCACTAGAAGAAATTGTACTAGTTGGTACAGGAGTTGTTGATTTGGCAGAAGACAGAAAAACACCAATCGCAGTATCAACGATTAGAGGAGAAGACATTCAGCTAAAAGCAGCGGGTAATGTAGAGTTTACAGAAACAATGAAAAATACTCCGTCTGTATATGTATCGAACCAAGCAGGAGGATTTGGTGATAGCCAAGTTTTTCTAAGAGGGTTTGATAATACAAATACAGCAATATTATTAAATGGACAACCAATCAATAGTCCAGAAGACGGAAGAGTATATTGGTCTAATTGGGCTGGAATGTCTGATGTAGCCAATGCAGTTCAGGTACAACGTGGTTTAGGGTCTTCTAAGCTAGCAATTTCTTCTGTAGGTGGAACAATAAACATTGTTTCTAAAACTACAGATCAAAAAGAAGGAGGTTTTGCAAGACTATTAGGTGGTAATGATAGCTATGCCAAGGGTACAGTTAGTTATAACACAGGATTGAGTGATAGCGGATGGGCTTTTTCGGTTTTATTAGACCATTGGCAAGCACATAGAAAATACGCAGAAGGAACGGCAGGACAAGGACAAAGTTATTTGTTTTCGGTTGGGTATAAACCAAATGAACAACATACATTTAACCTTTTAGTTACAGGGGCTCCACAATGGCATGATCAAAATTATTCTCAAGATTTAGAAGTATATGAAGAATTTACTGCAAAGCACAATAGAAACTCTGGTTTCTTAGATGGAGAGCGCTTTACAGAACGAAGAAATTACTACCATAAGCCAGTAGCAAACTTGAACTGGGATTTTGATATCAACGAAAAACTAGATCTATCTACAGTTTTATATGCATCATGGGGACGTGGTGGTGGAACAGGTGGTCTTGGTAGAGGTAGAGTCAGAGTTAATGATAATAACAATGATAATATAGATTTTGAGCAAATAAGAGCTAATAATATTACTACAGCTGATAGTAATGGTTTTGGAAATTTTGGAGACTCTTATGCAAGAAGAGCTTCTGTAAATAACCATAACTGGTATGGATTACTTTCAAATTTAAATATAAAAGCAACTGAAAATTGGGCATTCAATGTTGGTTTTGATGGAAGGTTATATAAAGGAGATCACTTTTACCAAATAAATGATTTGTTAGGCCTTACAGGATATGTTGATAATAGAAGAACAGACAGACCAGATGATTATGTATTTACACAAGAATATGACGCAGATCCGTGGTCAGCATTATTTGATTTTGCAGATGAGGCGAATCGTACACAGTTTGATTATTCAGAAAACATCAACTATTTAGGAGGATTTGGTCAGGCAGAGTACTCAACAGATAGGTTCGCTGTATTTTTTCAGGGAGCAGTATCAACACAGTCATATCAAAGAGATGGTCGTTTTGTAGGAACAGGTAATGGTTTAGGTAAATCTGAAAAACTAAATAAAGTTGGGTATAATGTAAAAGGAGGAGCATCGTATAATCTTAATGAGAATCATTCGGTTTTTGCTAATGCAGGATATTTCTCACGTCAACCTTTCTTAGATAATGTATTTGCTGACATAAGAAATTCTAATGATATTGTTAAACCAGAAATAGATAATGAAGAGATTACTAGTTTTGAAGCAGGGTATCGTTTTAAAAATAACAACTTTAGGTTTAATCTTGATGTTTACCATACCGAATGGGCAAATCGTTTCTTAACATTTAATGGACCTGAATTAGGAAATGGAGATAATACAACATATCGATTAACAGGAGTTTCACAAATTCATAAAGGACTGGAGTTTGATTTTGAGTATAGACCTGATGGTGGAAGATGGAGATTAAGAGGATATGGTTCTCTTGGTAATTGGAAATTTGATGCTGAAACACCATTTACTCTGACAAATGATCAAACAACTACTATTATTGATAACGGTGTTATTGAATTAACAGATACAAAAGTTGGTAGCGCACCGCAAACTTCTTTTGGAGCAGGAGTATACGTTGATATTATTGATAACCTATCATTTGATGCTGATTATAATGTCTATACTGATTTGTATGGTTTTGTTGATCCAGAAGATGTTGCTCAAGCTTCTATTGCTGGAGAGACGTATCAGGCAAAAAGATTACCATCATATGATCTTGTAGATGCTGGTCTTACTTATAAGCTTAATTTTGGAGAAAATAAACTAGTTTTTAGAGGAAACGTAAAAAACGTGTTTAATTCACCATATATTAACCAATTAAGTTCATTTGGTTACTATTTAGGAGTTGGTAGAACATGGAATGCAAGTGTAAGCTACAAATTCTAAATTATATAAAAATATAATTTTAACCCCCTCATTCGACAATCGAATGAGGGGGTTTTCTTTTAATGCATCTTTCTCTGCTTCCTACATAAAACAAAGAAGAGCCTTATACAAGTATTTGTTAAAATAAAAGACAATAGTATTCTATAAAATTTAAAATGATAGGTATTAGTAAATTAGATTTGTCATCTAGAATAAATCTAAATAAGCCCCTGTATGGCTAGTATATGAGGCTTTTATATGCATAATCTGTACATTTGCAAATAAACACATCATTATGTACGAAGTTATCCAAATAGTCCACTCTTACTGGGCTTATCTTGTTGTTCTTATCGTTACTTTGGCCACTATAAATGCATTAGCCGGTTTTTTTACAAAAAGGCAATATGCACCAAAAGATTTTAGAATTTCTCTATTCGCACTTATTGTTACGCATATACAGCTTTTGATAGGAATGATAATATTCTTTGTATCTCCTTTTGTAGTTTGGTTTTCAGGAACTCATAAAGTGGGAGAAATAATGAAGGATGCTACCTTGCGATTGTATAATGTAGAACATCCAATAGTAATGATTTTGACTATTGTTTTTATTACAATGGGATATTCAAAACATAAAAAGAAGCTAACTTCTACACCAAAATTTAAAACATTAGCCATTTTCTATACCCTTGCATGGATTCTTATGTTATCTAGAATTCCTTGGGCAAACTGGTTTTAGATTCTTGTAATCTGATAGTATAAAAAGACACCTCCTGAAATTAATTTCAGGAGGTGTCTTTTTATACATTATGGTCAAGTTATTATTCAATAACTTGACCATAAGCAGTAATTACTAAATTTCTTGCCCCCCCATAATCTCGGTGCTCACAAAGATAAATACCTTGCCAAGTACCTAGATTTAAAGCCCCGTTGGTTATTGGCACTACCACAGATGCCCCCATCAAAGAAGCTTTGATATGTGCAGGCATATCATCAGGACCTTCATAGGTATGAATATAGTATGAGGCATTTTCTGGCACCATAACATTCATATGACTTTCAAAATCCTCTCGTACTGTGCTATCCGCATTTTCATTTATAGTCAAACTAGCAGAAGTATGTTTTATAAACACTTGCAATTGACCAATAGCTATAGTGTGAATTTCGGGTATGTAGTTTATAATATCTGTAGTAATCAAATGAAACCCTCTTGGGAATGGCTGTAATTGTATTTCTTTCTGAAAAAATTTCATAATCTAATGATAAATGGAGTTGGTAGATAGATACTTCTTACTCTTTTAATTTTATATTTGATTAATAAGAGAAACTATTTTATAAAACAGAAGAGAATCATTTTTTAATTTTCCTATTCTGGTTTATGATAAGATTGTGCTAATTTAATATAAATTTCACAGTAGTTATTCTAAGGTGTTTTTTTCAACTATGTACCTTTGTGGTATAAAACAACTGATTAATATGGATTTATCACAAATCAAAATGATTGCTACAGATATGGATGGAACACTGCTCAATACCAAGGGAGAAGTAAGCCGTCTTTTTTTTGAGCTTTTTGAAGAGCTCAATGAACTGGGAGTGATTTTTGTTGCAGCAAGTGGTAGGCAATATTATAGTATTATAGATAAGTTAAAACCTATAAAAAACGATATCTATGTTATTGCAGAAAATGGAGCATTAACCATGCGACAAGATAGAGAACTCCAGACCACAGAGATTGATCGCAAAACATATTTAGAATTACTTGATGTTACCAAAAACTTACAAGGATCACAAGTTATTCTATGTGGAAGAAAACAAGGGTATATCCAAGATTATGGGCAAGATTTTGTAGACATGTTTAGTGAATTTTATGATCGCTATGAGATTGTAGAAGATCTAGCAACAGTTACAAATGATAGGTATCTTAAAATTGCAATCTGTAATCAGAAAGGAGCAGAAAAATATTTATATCCTGCATTAAAGCACCTCGAAGATAGATTAAAGGTAAAAGTATCAGGAGAAATCTGGCTAGACCTATCTCATAATCTCGCAAACAAAGGATATGCATTACAGCAATTACAAGAAGTGAATAATGTGCTACCAGAAGAAACTATGGTTTTTGGAGATTATAATAATGATTTTGAGATGATGGGTAGAGCTACCTATAGTTTTGCCATGCAGAATGCACACCCCAATATAAAAGAAGCCGCTAATTATTCAACAAAAAGTAATAATGATAATGGAGTAGAATATATGTTGCATAAAATGATCAAAGCCAAAAAAGCAATCAATTCTTGAGTATTATCTACTGGTATGCAGTTGCGAATTCGGTAATCAATTCTTGAATTTCTTCATCAGAGTATTTTCTCGAAAAATGAACAGGAATAGCTTCTGTAACATTACATAATTTCATTAATCGCCCTGACTCGCTAGAATAGCTATGGTGGTTTTTGATGGCCAACTCCTGATCCTGAGATTTATAAAAACTTTCGATATAGACCCGATCAGCATTTTTGAATATCGTTATTATTTTCTCATGATTTGTTTCAGAAGCGGCGTGATCCATTACAAAACCAAGCTTTTGACCAGGCTTTATACTCATCAAATAGAATAGCTCTGTAGCTTTATATGTTTTATGATCAATAGTGATAAGTCGATCAAGTTCACTATTCTCATAAGCATACTTTAGTTCTCGAACCCATACTCCCCCAGTAAAATCGGTATTTTGTAAATTGATTTTGGTAGTATTTCTTTCTTGAAATAAGTAAGCAATAGAATCAGTTTTATGATTTAGTATGGTACACGTGACCTCAAATAATTCATTCTCATAGACTGTATTTTGGTCTATGGTCTCCAATGCAACCTGATTCCATAAAGGAGGATTAAGTTCAGTTCTTTTTATTGAGTTCTCAGAAAGTATCTCACGAATCTCATACACTATTGCATCTTTATCAATTAAATTCCAGCAGTAGCTCTGTATTCTTTTCTGAATTTGATCAGTTATACCTTTTGGCCCACAGATAACCACTCTTCTTTGTATCCCGATTTGATGTCGTAAGATAGTATCAAAATTAATAAAGTGATCAATATGCGTATGACTAATAAATAGTGCATTCGTATTTTGACATTCTTTTACCGTGAGATCACTTGCCTCTCCACATTCGCATATATAATTAAATGAGTGGTTTTCTGCCTTGATCAAAAAGCAGATATCCTCATTCGGTTTACTTTTTAATACAACATCAAACATGTTTCTCTGTTTTTTTATACAGTAAGTATATACTTAGGTAATTATCAGAGTATGAGTAGTACTAATCATTCAGTTTAAGTACTGCCATAAATGCTTCCTGTGGGATTTCTACATTACCAACTTGACGCATACGTTTCTTACCTTTCTTTTGTTTTTCGAGTAGCTTACGCTTACGAGAAATATCACCACCATAACATTTGGCAGTAACATCTTTACGAAGTGCTTTTACCGTTTCACGGGCAATAAACTTAGCTCCAATAGCCGCCTGAATAGGAATATCAAATTGTTGACGAGGGATTAGTTCTTTTAGTTTTTCACAAATTTTCTTACCAATATCATACGCATTATCCTTGTGCAATAATGCAGACAATGCATCAACGATATTTCCATTAAGAAGTATATCTACTTTTACCAGTTTAGAGCTACGCAAACCAATAGGAGCATAATCAAAAGAAGCATATCCTTTTGACACCGTTTTTAAACGATCATAAAAATCAAAAACGATCTCTGCCAGTGGCATATCAAAAGTAAGTTCTACACGCTCTGTAGTCAAATATGTTTGATTTGTAATCTCACCACGTTTCTCGATACATAATGACATTACAGACCCTACAAAATCAGATTTGGTAATAATAGAAGCTTTTATATAAGGTTCCTCTACCCGATTCATAGAAGAAGGATCAGGTAAATCCGATGGGTTATTTACAATAATGATATCATCAGGCTCTTTATTAGTAAAAGCATGATAAGAAACGTTTGGTACTGTTGTAATAACAGTCATATTAAATTCACGTTCCAATCGCTCTTGAATGATTTCCATATGCAGCATTCCCAAGAATCCACATCTGAAACCAAAACCAAGTGCAGCCGAACTCTCTGGTACAAATACTAAAGAAGCATCATTAAGCTGTAATTTCTCCATAGAATTACGTAGCTCCTCATAATCCTCTGTATCTACAGGATAAATACCTGCAAATACCATAGGTTTTACATCTTCAAAACCTGCAATTGCATTTTGAGTAGGTGTTTTAGCATCAGTAATGGTATCTCCCACTTTTACCTCACGAGCATCCTTGATACCAGTAATCAAATAACCAACATCTCCTGTTTTAATTATTTGTTTTGGTACTTGATTAAGTTTTAGTGTTCCTACCTCGTCGGCAGAATAATCTTTTCCAGTAGCAACAAATTTAATTTGCTGTCCTTTTCTGATTTCCCCATTTACAATTCTAAAATAAGTTTCAACCCCTCTAAAAGGATTGTATACAGAATCAAAAATCAAGGCCTGTAATGGCTCCTCAGGATTTCCTTCAGGAGCAGGGATACGTTCTATAATAGCAGTAAGAATTTCTTCTATTCCGATTCCTGTTTTGGCACTGGCAGGAATCACATCCTCAGCATCACAGCCTAGTAAATCTACAATGTCATCAGTAACCTCTTCAGGATTGGCACTAGGCAAATCAACCTTATTAAGAACAGGAATAATTTCTAGATCATTCTCTAGAGCCAGATAAAGATTAGAAATCGTTTGCGCTTGTATACTCTGTGCAGCATCTACAATAAGTAATGCGCCTTCACATGCTGCAATAGAACGAGAAACCTCATAAGAGAAATCCACATGACCAGGAGTATCAATAAGATTCAGGATATAATCCTCACCCTTATATGTATATTCCATTTGGATAGCATGACTCTTGATGGTAATTCCACGTTCACGTTCTAGATCCATGCTGTCTAGTAATTGTGCCTGTGCTTCGCGGGCAGTTACAGAACCAGTAAAATCCAATAATCGATCCGCCAAGGTACTCTTACCATGATCAATATGAGCAATAATGCAAAAATTTCTTATATGTTTCATCTCTCGTAAATTCATCTTTAGGGCGTGACCCCTCGCTTGTGGCGAGTGGTCGGGCTATCCGCGCTACATGGTAGCTTGCTCCTATCCCTCACGCAATTCTCACTATAATAATAGCTTGCAAATATAATCGATTTTAGAAGGTTTATACTATCCCTTCCTGTATTTTTAGATGCCATAGGAATAATACAAACGGGTAAGGTCTGAAAGAATTTGTATTTTTGCCAAAAAAATAATTGCTGTGGCCAAAATAGGAAACATAGATGTAGGAGAGTTCCCATTGTTATTAGCACCGATGGAGGATGTAAGTGATCCCCCTTTTCGAGCATTGTGCAAAGAACAAGGAGCAGATGTAGTATATACAGAGTTTATCTCTAGTGAAGGATTGATTCGTGACGCTGCCAAAAGTGTGATGAAACTTGATATTTATGAAAAAGAACGCCCAGTAGGAATTCAAATTTTTGGAGCCAACCTGGATTCAATGCTAAAATCGGTTGAGATTGTAGAAGCATCGGGACCAGATATTATAGATATCAATTTTGGGTGTCCAGTAAAAAAGGTAGTTAGCAAAGGAGCAGGAGCAGGAATTCTCAAAGATATAGATCTCATGGTTTCGCTTACAAAAGCCATGGTAGAACATACCAAATTGCCAGTTACTGTAAAAACACGATTAGGTTGGGATCATGACTCCATCAGAATCGTAGAAGTAGCAGAACGATTACAAGATGTAGGAGCCAAAGCAATATCCATTCATGGGCGTACCAGATCACAGATGTACAAAGGTAATGCTGATTGGAGACCTATTGCCGAGGTAAAAAATAACCCACGAATGCATATACCTGTATTTGGTAACGGAGATGTTGATACCCCAGAGCGAGCTATGGAGATGCGAGATGCTTATGGGCTTGATGGAGCCATGATTGGTCGTGCCAGTATAGGATACCCTTGGTTTTTTAAAGAAGTAAAACATTATTTTGAAACAGGAAAAAAACTAGCTCCCCCAACCATAGAAGAGCGTGTTATTGCCGCTCGCAGGCATTTACAAATGGCAATCGATTGGAAAGGTGAAAAACTAGGTGTTTTTGAAACCCGAAGACATTATACAAACTATTTCAAAGGAATACCACATTTCAAAGAATACAGAACCAAAATGGTAACCAGTGATGATGCCAAAGATGTATTTGCTGCATTTGATGAGGTAGCGGCTACATTTTCTGATTTTGAGTTTATCTCATGATTTTGATAAACCTAAAAATAGATAAAATCTAACTATATAATTAGTTGTCTTTACTCTCTTAGCAAATATTTGATCTTGTGTGTGCTGAACCCTGTCTTGTTTTGGAGTAAACAATAAAAATAAGATATAGTAATGGTTGTAATCACTCAAAAATATACGAACCACTCATATCGAACTAAATTTTTAATGAGATCAACGTATAAGGTAACATTTTTGCGTTCTTTGCTATAAACTATTTAAGGAACAATATTTCTACCTCTTATGAAATCACCATTAGCTTTTTTATATTCTTCTTTTTGGATCATCTTTTTTATCACACTACCATTTACAACATATGCTCAAATAGCAAATGATACTGTAGTAGCCTCACAGTATTATAAAAAAGCAGATTCTTTGTTGACAGAAGGTGAGTATGATCCTTCTATCGGTTATTTTACAAAAGCGATCCCTATTTATAATAAAGCAAAGGCATGGAAACAACTGGCAAATAGTTATAATAAAATATCAGAAAATCAAAGATACTTAGGAAGCTATCAGGAGTCTCTCTCCAATGCTAAAAAAGCGTTAGAAATAGTTACCACTTATTCTTTAGCTGACTCTAGACAAGAAGCAGCTGCCTTAGATAATATAGGAGAATATTATTTTAAAAAAAGGAAAATAGACCAAGCCTTATTTCATTTTAAGAAATCGGTATCTATTCGCAAAAAAATACTACCAAGTAATCACTCAGATATCTCAAAATCATATAATAGTATAGGAAGAGTGATGACTATGAAAAATAAATTTAATGAAGCTTTAAAGTTTTATAATAAAGCAATTGACCCAAATTTTAAAGATAATATTCATCTCCCAAATATATATAGTAATATGGCTGGAGTATATTTTTTTTTAGGGAAGTATAATAAGGCTATCATTTATATGCAAAATGCATTGCAATTGCAAATTAAACAATTGGGAGATAATCATCCTAAAAATGTAATGTATTATAATAATATTGGAATTCTTTTTGAGAAGTTAGAAAAATATGATAAAGTAATATTTAATTATATAAAAGCCCTAGAGATACAAAAAAAGATAGCAGGAGAAAACCATTCCAATATTGCCGTGATTTATACTAACATGGCCAATGTGTTTTTTGAGAAAAGAGATTTTGATAAAGCTATTGAGTATAACCAAAAAGCGATAGAAATTAGATCTAAAACATTGGGGGATAATCATCCAAAAAAGGTGTTAAATTATTTTAATGTAGGAAGAGGTTATCTTAATAAGGGGATGTATAATAAAGCTCTTTCTTGTTACAAAAAAGGGATTGAACTCCAAGACAAAAAAAAGAAAGGTTATAACCCTCAAATAGCAGTTGCCTATACCAATCTAGCGTTAATATATTTGGCTAAAAAGGAGTATAAAAAAGCATTGACATTAGCTAATAAAGTTTTGCAAACACTTATTTCTACTTTTGGAGAAAAGCATCCGGATGTAGCAACAGCTTATGCTAAAGTTGGAGATATCTATAGAGATCAACAAAAATGGGAGAAAGCTTTGTTTTATTATAACAAAACAATAAATATCAGATTTAAAATTTTTGGAGAAAATCATAAATTTATTGCAGATACTTATTTGGCAATTAGTGATTTATATAAACAGAAAAAGGAGTTTGATAGGACTATAGAGTATTCTCAAAAAGCATTGGATATTTATAAGAGTATCAATAATAAGAGTATTATTCGTGCCTATAATTGTATTGCGTCTATTTATGTAGAGAAAAAAGAATATGATAAAGCTTTGGTACACTATCATAAAGCTATCAAAGAGAACTCTAGAGTTAATATACATAGTTTTGGCCAAAATAAAAGCAAGAATCAAACTGATACATCTTTGAACCCAAAGATTCTACTCACTTCTATAAGAGGTCAATCCAAATCATATATGGAGTTATTCAAACAACATAAAGATAAAAGATATCTAAAGAAAGCAATCAAAGGCTATCAAAAATCGGATTCATTGATTAATACACTACGTCAATCTTTTACGAACTATCAAGATAAAGTAGATTTTGCAAAAACAGCCAAAGCAGTTTATAAGGGAGCAATAGAAGTACAGCTACTACAAAATGATCAATCATCGATAGAACAGGCATTTTATTATGCAGAAAAAAGCAAAGCCAATACCCTTAAAGAATTGCTCAATGATGCCAATGCCAAAAGCTTTACAGGACTGCCAGAAGACCTTATTTCTTTAGAAAAAGAGATAAGAATTAATTATTCTTTCTATCAATCTAAAATAGTAGAACAACAGTCGAAGAAAGAATTAGATACAACAAAGCTTACTTATTTTGAGGGTAAACTATTTGATGTAAGCAAAAAACAGGATTCCCTAATTCAAGTATTAGAAACAAAGTACCCCAAATACTATCAGCTTAAATATAAAAACGAAACTACCAATCTATCCACAATTCAAAAACAGCTAGATAATCATACGACACTACTAGAGTTTTTTACAACTGATCGTGTTACCTATGCTTTTACAATTTCAAAAACAGCTATAGCAGTACAACAATTAGCTACTCCCCAGCTCACTGAGAAGATACAGACTTTGGGGGCAGCTATTACTTCTAGAAACACCACTGCTTTTAAACAAAAATCCAATGCTTTATATACTCAATTAATAGCACCTATCGCAGATAAGCTAGTAGGAGATCAATTGATTATCATACCAGATGGTGTCTTATGGCATCTTAATTTTGAACTACTATTAACTCAAAAAGATGAGAACAATAACAATCCAGCCCTTTTGTCATACTTGCTTAGAGACTATGCAATCACCTATGCCAATGCAGCCAACTTGTTGTTTGACTCTTCAACAAGAAATAAACAAAAAACATTACAAGAATGCTTGGCTTTTTCGTTTTCAGATAGTACTCAAACTACAGATACTCGTGCTGTGAGTTTGGCTACTTTGAGAGCTACAGGAGATGACTTGCCAGGAACTCGTAGAGAGATCAGGGCTATATCTGAGATTATTGATGGGCAATACTATTATGGATCACAAGCGATAGAAGCTAACTTTAAGAAAAATGCAGGGCAGTACAACATCCTTCATCTAGCATTGCATGGGGAGGTAGATAATGAACACCCTGAGAATTCTAGGCTTTATTTTACAAAAGACAAAGATACAATAGAAGACAACTATTTATATAGCCATGAGCTATTTGCTATGGATATTCCTGCAGAGCTTACGGTACTTAGTGCTTGTAATACAGGAACTGGTAAGATTGCCACAGGAGAAGGGATTATGAGTTTAGGGACAGCTTTTCAATATGCAGGTACCAAGAGCTTACTACTTACTGGTTGGGAGGTTTCTGATCAAACGACTCCAGAGTTGATGCAGTATTTCTATAAAAACCTCAAATCGGGGATGAGTAAAGGCAAGGCATTACAACAAGCCAAATTGGAATATCTGGCAACTGCCAATATCAATAGAACTGCCCCTTTTTATTGGGCAGGATTTTATTTGGTAGGAGATACAGCACCTATTGCGTTTACAGACAATACTAGATTGTACTGGATTTTGGGAATAGTAGGATTGATTATTCTATCAGCAGGACTTTTTTGGTATAGAAAGAAAGGTTATAAGAATTAAAATAATCGGCTTAATACTTACAAAACTATTATTGAACTAGCTTCTGGTTAATTCTACTCGAAGCGAGTAGAGAAGCTACAAAACCAATAATAGTAATAGTAAAGAAAACGACAACAAAACTCATTGCTGTAATTTTTGTAGGATATGTAAGTGACGGAGTGATCATCAATAATCCAAATTGTTGTTGCATAACGATTACTACAAATCCAAAAAACAAACCTAATAGAGCACCCAAAACAGTCATCAATGACCCTTGAAAAAGAAAAATCTTCCTAATATCAGGCAAAGAAGAACCTACATTATAAAGCGTTTTTACGTTACTTTTTTTGTCGATAATCATCATAATAATTGCCCCAGCAACATTAAAAAGAGCGATAATAGCAATTAATGTAATTATCAAATAAGACACTAGATTTTCAGTGTTTAGCATTTTGTATAGAGTGTCATTGAGTTGTGCTCTATTTTTGATAATTACGGTATGATCAAAGAGAGACTGTAGGTTCTTAATCAATTCTTCTTCATTAGCTTGAGGAGATAATTTAAGCTCTATATGTGTTACTTTATCAAGAGGTAAGTTTAGTAATTTACGTGCCAGTCCTATGGTAGCAAATATATATTTTTTGTCAAGCTCTTCATTTACACTATAAATCCCAATATTAACCGCTTTTTCAGTTCTGAATGCCTTTGATGGGTCATTAGGGATTCCTTTTCCAGGTTTTGGCACATAGATACTCAATAGGTTGGTATATGTCTGCTCTACTCCCATACTGAGCTCTCTACAGATTCCGTTGCCAGCCACTACTTGAAAATCATTACTATTTAACCAATCACCATACACTATAATACTATCGGTTTGTATGACATTATGGTAATTCGCATCAACACCCTTGATATAAGCAGTTTTTTGTTTGTTCCTAAAATCTAGAAAAACACGTTCTTCTACAATCTCAGAAAAATGAACAACTCCATCTAATTTGGCAAGTTTTGCTTTTTGATCCTCTGTAAATGTAAATGTTTTCCCTTCTGAAGGGAAAATCTTAAGATTGGGGTCAAAGTAAGTAGAGAACTGCAAACTAAACTCCTTGAGTCCTGCAAAACCAGATAGTACTAAAAATAATGCCATAGCCCCAATTACAACACCCAAAGCTGCAATAATTGTAATGATGTTAATAGCATTACTGCTTCCTGGAGAAAATAAATACCGCCTAGCGATGTAGTACGAAAAATTCACTGTTGTGTAAGGGTCATTTGATATATAGAACTCTAATTTTGTAATAAAGGTATCAGAAACGAAAATACTTTTCTTCTGTCAGGATAAATTTATATCAACAAAACAGAATCAAAAAGCTTATTTCTTTTTTCTTTTTTCTAGAAGGTCAGGATTTGCAATAGGATTTTCTTTTCCTTTTACAGCTTCTTCTATATTAGAGATATACTCTAGAGAATCATCAATAAAAAAGTAGAGTTCTGGCATACGACGCAATTGGTTTTTGGTACGTTGTGCGACCTGATGTTTTATTTGTGATTTTACTTCATTTACTTCTTTCAATACGTTCTCACCTTCTATATGCGGAAAAACACTCATATATACTTTGGCAATAGAGAGGTCTGTAGTTACACTTACTTTGGTCACAGAAACCAGTATCCCTTGTATTCCTGCTTCACGTAATGCAAGTTGTATTACATCTGCTACATCACGTTGTAATACTCCTGCAATTTTTTTCTGTCTGTTTGTTTCCATGGTGCAAAAGTACAATTTATATGTATTTTTGTTACAAAGTGATAAAAGTATATTATGAATCATATCAATAAAATAGAACATTTAGGGATTGCTGTAAAAGACATTGATCAGGCAAATGCACTATATGAGAAACTTTTAGGGGTTCCTCCTTATAAACAAGAAGCTGTAGAAAGTGAGTCGGTAATCACTTCTTTTTTTAAGGTTGGAGATAGTAAGATAGAGTTATTGGCGAGTACTCAGGAGGATGGCCCGATAGGTAAATTCATTAGTAAGAAAGGAGAAGGTATTCATCATATCGCTTTTGATGTAGATGATATCGAATTAGAATTAGATCGATTGCAAAAAGAAGGATTTCAATTAATCAATACAACCCCAAAATCAGGTGCAGATAATAAGTTAGTTGCTTTTATTCACCCAAAAAGCACTAATGGCGTTTTAGTCGAGTTATGTCAGGAAAAACCTGTGAATCAGAAAGGTGGCAATAATAAGTGACATTTGTTTTAAGGAGAGATTACTTTTTTATAAAAAAGATTTAAAATAATAGAAAAAAATGTTTGGCGGTTTATATCAAATCCTTAAATTTGCCCTCCGTTTTAGGTCCCATAGCTCAGCTGGTTAGAGCACCTGACTCATAATCAGGGGGTCCTTGGTTCGAGCCCAAGTGGGACCACCTAGTAAAACTAAGCCTTACAGAGATGTAAGGCTTTTTTTGTTTTTTATAATGATGTTTTCTAATACATACATTGAATATAAGAGAGCAGATAAATAAACTTACATGGTATTGATATTATGGCATGAATAAGAAATATTAATATAAGCCCTCTCGCAAGAGTTTTTTATAATTAGTTACATTTTTGCAGACATTCTGCCAAGTTCCCAACCGATATAAAATAACCCCATAGTTATAGCTAGCATAAGGGTTACGAAATCTAAATGACTTAACTTGTTTATTAATTTAGATAAGTAGCCTAAAAAATTGATTTTTGTTTTCATAAGAATATACTGTGAATTTTAGATTTATTAAATAAAGTGTTTATAAATAGTAAAACGATAATTAATAGAATTATATGGCTCAGGAAAAAATATAACCAATACCATATCCTATGCAGTAGGATAGCAATAATGATGACAATAATGTCCAGGCTATAAAATCTACCTTTTTCATTTCATTGTTTTTTTTCATTTTATGTGCATTAAGTATTTGTAATCAATGAATTATTTGTCAATAATACAACAGGATTGTCCCGTTTTTTGAAACTGACACATTTTTTTCTAAAAAAAATCTCATACGACCCAAATTTAGACCCGAGGGTCTCAAAATTAGGGTAATTGTATAATGTGATGGACCTATTTTACCTTCTGATGAGGTGTTTTAATGAAAATTTAGGTATTGATGTCTCATTTTTGGGATCATGTAGTCTAATGATGGGTGTTTATAGTCTAAAATTGAGAGGTTGTTCTCTAATTTTGAGACGTGTAAGTCTAATTTTGAGACCTCAGAGTCTAACGGAGCGTCTTTTTGATCCATCAGAGGGTCTTTTTTTTATTTGGGTAAAATCAGAATACGACTCTTTTCGATTTCTGTTTTACAACCATTATTTGTTAGAAAAAGAATTTTGTAAAAAGATTATACCAATCTAATATCCTCTTTAAATAAGCTGTGAATATATTCGGCATGAATATTTACTTGTTCAGCACCTTCTAGGCAATGAAACAATAAATGGATAAGACCATAATCTCCAAACGTATCTCTGTATTCATGACGTTCTTTGTTCTTGATCCAATAGATAAAAGAACATAAATGGCCAATCTCTCCCAGTTTTTGGGCATTGCTCAAGCATTTTTTAAACTCCTCTAGAGGCATGCAAGCATATTCATTGTATTTTCTTTTACAAAAATTGTAGTCAAACGTATGCTTATACGATTGTAATTTTCGATTCTGTATTTCATAGCTTATACCACTCATAACATTTGTATTAAGTAGTTATAATATCAATTAGGGTCTGTCGCTGCTTTCACAAAATATATGCCAAATCAACAAAAAACATAATCCAATTTCTGGTAAATAAAAGGAAAATGATTTATGGAATAATTCCACTACAAAAATACAAAATTAGGAATGATTCCAACAAATCTAAATTGTTTTTATAATGTTATTTTTTTAAACAGCATTATTATGTAACTCTATTAGAAGCGATGTATTTTATGAGTCTACTTATTTTTTAATAGTGAGTAATTAGGTGATCTCTTTGATTTAATATGAAGCTTAGATATGTTTTTGTTGCACATACAATTGTTAGTTAGTAGGTTAAGTGTTTGTTTTATTTGTTTTCTGTTAATAAAACCTGATAAGTATATTTTAGAAAAAGAAAGGTGTATTGTACATTTGTTTTTGAATTTGATACAGTATGGTATGTTTTTTGGGGAAAGAACAACCATAATGAATAAATGGGAAAATTAATCAAATCTAGAATTATGCAGTATAAAGTAATTGATACAAGAAGTCAGTTTTTTGGCAGAGTATTGGATTTCGAATCCTGCTCAACAATGGGGAATTTAGGAGGAGTTCTCTTAAAGATTGAAAGAAACAGAGTTTCGCTTTTTAAATTTAATGAAGTAGAATTAGTGTAGTGTTCAGCTCACTGTTCTACTTTTCTATCTTAATTCGGTAATCCGCTTTACATACTTACCAATAACATCAAACTCCAGATTGACAACTGTATCTATCTTGAAGGTGTTAAAATTTGTATGCTCATACGTAAAAGGAATAATAGCTACACTAAATTCATTTTTCTTAGAGTCTACCACAGTAAGGCTAACTCCATTTACAGTAACAGAACCTTTTTCTATAGTGATATTGTGTAGCTCAGGATCATAGTTAAATGTAAAATACCAACTTCCTTGAGCCTCTTTGACGGCAGTACATATTGCGGTTTGATCTACATGCCCCTGTACAATATGTCCATCAAGGCGATCCCCTAATTTCATCCCACGCTCTAGGTTTACGATACTACCTACTGCCAATGTATCTAGATTGGTTTTGTCTAAAGTCTCTTTGATCGCTGTTACAGTATATTGATCATCATTGATTGCCACTACAGTAAGACACACACCATTATGCGAAATACTCTGATCAATTTTTAGTTCTGAAGTAAAATTAGCACGTACTGTAATGTTTAAATTTTCTTTATCACTCTCTAGGTGAGTAACTGTTCCTAATTCTTCAATGATTCCAGTGAACATAAATGCAAATTATTTAATTAAATTTGTGACCTTGTGACCTAATATCAAATTAATTGGTATTAGTTCTGATACTATAGGTCAAAAATACAGATAAAGTAGTTTATATAATGAAGAAAGAAGAAAAAATAAGATTAGGAATTTCTATAGGAGATCTTAACGGAATAGGAAGTGAAGTAGTGCTCAAAACTTTTGAAGATTCACGGATGCTTGATTTTTGTACTCCTGTAATATTTGCCTCAGTAAAAAACCTTTCTTTCTTAAAAAAACATTATAAAAGCCCAGTAAACCTTCATGGAGTAGATAAAACTTCTCAGGTTTTAGATGGTAAGATTAATGTGCTTAATGTATGGAAAGAAGGCGTGAATATTAATTTTGGTAAAGAAGATCAAAAGATAGGAGAATATGCGATCAAATCTCTTGTTGCAGCAACCAAAGCATTAAAAGAAAATGAAATAGACGTGTTAGTTACTGCTCCTATTAATAAGCGTAGTATACAATCAGAAGAATTTAAATTTCCAGGACATACCGATTATCTAGACCAGGAACTAGAAGGTAATAGCCTAATGTTTATGATTACAGATGAATTAAAGGTAGGATTACTTACAGATCATGTAGCTATCAAAGATATAGCAACAACGATCACACCAGAGTTAATACATCAAAAAATAAATACCATTCATCAAGCACTCAAGCAGGATTTTGGTATTTCTAAGCCCAAAATAGCAGTATTAGGTATTAATCCGCATAGTGGAGATAACGGAGTAATAGGCAAGGAAGATGAAGAAATATTAAAACCAACAATTCAAGAAATTAATGAATCTGGCAAATTGGTATACGGGCCATATGCAGCAGACAGTTTTTTTGGTTCTGATAACTATAAAGTTTTTGATGCAATTGTAGCCTCATATCATGACCAAGGATTAATACCCTTTAAAACCTTATCCTTTGGCAAAGGTGTAAATTATACGGCAGGACTAAATAAAGTACGTACCTCGCCAGATCACGGTACAGCTTTTGAAATTGCAGGAAAAAACAAAGCAGATAATAGCTCTTTTAAGGAAGCAGTGTTTACAGCACTAAAAATTTTTAAAAGAAGAGAAGAATATCAAGAGTTAACCAAGAACCCGCTCAAAAAGCAAGCTCGAAAACCCCAAAAGAAGTCATTTGAAGGAAAAAAATAAGGTATTTGACAAACCTTTGCAGTAAAAACTGCACACATTATATTTATGAATCACTAACGAACTGATATAATTTTGTTTACAAAAATACTTTCATAACGAATTTTTATTATCTTTGCACCCGCCTTTATCAAATTGATAGGCGTCTGAAACTGATGATGAAATGAAACAACTAAAAGAGTATACTATTCCTTTTGTTGGGCTGAAGCAAGGATTACACCAGTTTGAGTATCAAATTGAGAATACGTTCTTTAAACATTTTGAGTATGATGAATTTAATGCATCTGCAGTAAAAGTTGATCTGGAGTTTAACAAGAAAACAACAATGTTAGAACTCGAGTTTAAAGCAACAGGAACTGTAAATGTGAATTGTGATCTCACTAATGAGCCTTTTGATCTGCCAATAGAAAACGATTTGTTTTTGGTAGTAAAATTTGGAGATGAATATAATGATGAAAACGAAGAACTACTTATTCTCCCGCATGGAGAATATGAAGTAAACGTACAACAATATATTTATGAACTTATTGTTCTGGCAATGCCATCCAAAAGAGTTCATCCAGGTGTAGAGAATGGTACATTACAATCTGATATACTCGAAAAATTAGAAGAATTAAGTCCAAAGGAAAAAACAAAAACAAATGACGATGAGGAGACAGATCCTCGTTGGGATAAATTAAAAAACTTATTAAACGATAAATAATAGCTAAGCAATGGCACATCCTAAGAGAAAAATATCGAAAACCAGAAGAGATAAGAGAAGAACGCATTATAAAGCTTCTGTACCACAAATAGCTACTGATCCTACTACAGGAGAAGCGCATTTGTATCATAGAGCCCACTGGCACGAAGGTAAACTATACTATCGTGGCCAAATCGTTATTGATAATACTGAAGAAGAAGTAGCATAACGATATAGATGAAATTATAAAAGAGCTCTCGCATTTGTGAGAGTTTTTTTGTTTTTAGTTGAATATGTGTCAAAATCCACTTATTTTGCGCCATGTTTGTGTATAATTTAGTAATTTCAACGAATTTTTAAGCGCTATTTTGTGCTGTAGTTCGTGAAACTAAAACTAAGATATGAGTAAAATCACAGCCGCTATTACAGCTGTAGGCGCTTATGTGCCAGACTATGTGTTGACTAATGATATATTAGCAACTATGGTCGAAACCAATGACGAATGGATAACCAGTCGTACAGGTATCAAAGAACGTAGAATACTAAAAGATAAAGACAAAGGGACTTCTTTTTTAGGTATTAAAGCCGCAGAAGATCTGATTGCCAAAAGAAATCTCGATCCAAAAGAGATAGATATGGTTATCTTTGCTACTGCTACCCCTGATCTTCCTGTTGCTGCAACAGCAGCATATACAGCCTCACAAATAGGAGCTGTCAATGCTTTTTCTTATGACTTACAAGCAGCCTGTTCCAGTTTTTTATATGGAATGTCTACTGCAGCTAGTTATATTGAATCAGGAAGATATAAAAAAGTATTAGTAATAGGAGCAGATAAAATGTCTTCTATTATTGATTATACCGATCGTACTACCTGTATCATTTTTGGTGACGGAGGAGGTGCCGTTCTTTTTGAACCCAATCAAGAAGGTTTGGGATTACAAGATGAGTATCTACGAAGTGATGGTATAGGAAGAGAGTTCCTCAAAATCGAAGCAGGAGGATCAATACTTCCCCCTACAGAAGAAACTGTAGCCAATAGGCAACATTTTGTTCAACAAGACGGAAAAACTGTATTTAAATATGCGGTTTCAAACATGGCTGATGCCAGTAGTAAGATCTTAGAACGTAATAATCTAACAGGAGAGGATGTAAACTGGCTTGTAGCTCATCAGGCAAATAAACGTATTATTGATGCTACAGCCAAAAGAATGGAACTTGATGAAAACAAGGTTCTTATGAATATCCAGCGATACGGTAATACCACATCTGCTACCTTACCGCTACTGTTACATGATTACGAAAAACAACTCAAAAAAGGAGATAATATAGTATTTGCCTCATTTGGAGGAGGCTTTACTTGGGGATCTATTTTTCTAAAATGGGCTTATAACGCCTAAACAACTAAAAAAAACACAATACCCACATTATGGATTTAAAAGAAATTCAGAATTTAATTAAATTCGTTGCCAAATCTGGTGCCAGCGAAGTAAAGTTAGAAATGGATGACATTAAAATCACCATTAAGACTACAGAAGAAAACAAAGAAGCAACAACAATTGTACAACATTTGCCTGCGGCTGGTACAGTTGCTCCACAGCAAATGGCTCCTGTGCAAACACAACAGGTTGCATCTACCCCACCAGCAGTGACGCCAACAAATGAAGCTCCCGCTGCTGCTGCAGAAGATAACTCAAAATACATAACGATCAAATCTCCTATCATAGGAACACTTTATAGAAAACCATCACCAGACAAGCCTACATTTGTAGAAGTAGGTGACTCTATAAAAGAAGGAGATGTGCTTTGTATTATTGAAGCTATGAAACTTTTTAATGAAATCGAAAGTGAGGTTTCTGGTAAAATAGTAAAAGTATTAGTTGATGACTCTTCTCCTGTAGAATTTGATCAACCATTATTCTTGGTGGATCCATCATAACCCGATTTTAAAATTCCAAGATACAATTCCCAAAATCTGATTATTTCAGAATTTGGAATTTGGAATTTGAGATTTTTAAATTTTAAAAGTTATGTTCAAAAAAATTCTAATAGCCAATAGAGGTGAGATTGCCATGCGTGTAATCAGAACCTGTAAAGAAATGGGTATAAAATCTGTAGCTGTATACTCTACGGCAGATGCAGAAAGTTTACATGTACGTTTTGCTGATGAAGCAGTATGTATAGGGCCAGCCCCAAGTAATGAATCTTATCTTAAAATGTCTAATATTATTGCTGCTGCAGAGATTACAAATGCAGATGCAATACATCCTGGATATGGATTCTTATCAGAAAATGCAAAGTTCTCCAAAATATGTGAAGAACATGAAATAAAATTTATCGGTGCCAGTGCCGAGATGATTGATAGAATGGGAGATAAAGCCTCTGCAAAAGCAACGATGAAAGCTGCTGGAGTGCCTACCATTCCAGGTAGTGAAGGAATACTTGACTCTTTTGAAGAGACAGAAAAGCTTGCAGATGAGATGGGATATCCTGTAATGCTTAAAGCTACTGCAGGAGGAGGAGGAAAAGGAATGAGAGCTGTATGGGAAAAAGAAAACCTGAAAAAATCATGGGATAGTGCACGACAAGAAGCTGCCGCCTCATTTGGAAATGATGGTATGTATATGGAGAAACTCATAGAAGAGCCACGTCATATCGAAATCCAAATTGTTGGAGATAGTAATGGAAGAGCCTGTCACCTATCAGAAAGAGATTGCTCGGTGCAAAGAAGACACCAAAAACTTACAGAAGAAACTCCGTCACCTTTTATGACAGATGAACTTCGTAAGAAAATGGGAGAAGCTGCAGTAAAAGCATCAGAATTTATTAAGTATGAAGGAGCTGGAACTGTAGAGTTTTTGGTAGATAAGCATCGTAACTTCTACTTTATGGAAATGAATACTCGTATTCAGGTAGAGCACCCTATTACAGAACAAGTGGTAGACTATGACCTGATAAGAGAGCAGATTCTAGTAGCGGCAGGAGTGCCGATTTCTGGTAAGAACTATTTTCCGCAACTACATTCTATAGAATGTAGAATTAATGCAGAAGATCCATACAAAGACTTTAGACCTTCACCAGGAAAAATTACCAACTTACACATTCCAGGAGGACATGGGGTACGTGTAGATACACACGTATATAGTGGATATATTATTCCACCTAACTACGATTCTATGATTGCTAAGTTGATTACCACAGCACAAACACGTGAAGAGGCGATCAATAAAATGAAAAGAGCACTAGACGAATTTGTAGTAGAAGGAATAAAAACTACAGTACCTTTCCATAGACAACTTATGGATCACCCAGACTATGTTGCAGGTAATTATACAACCAAATTCATGGAAGATTTTGAAATGGAAGAAGCTTAATATGTATCTCTTTTATTTTTTGAAATAAGAAAAAATGCCCCCCTGTTTTCAGGGGGGCATTTTTCACTTAAAAAGGTGTTTTTGTTGTACCTTTTTGATGGTAACTTTGTATTCTCTGTTGGGCATAAAACATATATTAAAAATAAATAGGTATGTTGAAGAACTACATTACAAAACTTATATTACTAGTAGTACTTCTATCTCTTACATCTTGTTTTGAGATCATAGAAGAAGTAAATCTCAATAAAGATGGATCAGGAGACTTTGTACTTACCATAAATCTAAGTCAAAGTAAATCTAAAATCACCTCGATAATGCTATTAGATAGTATAAATGGGCATAAAGTACCATCAAGAGAAGGTATACAACAAGGAATGATAGAAGTAGTAAACTATCTAAAAAAATCCAAAGGAATATATAATGTTACAAAAAAAGAAGATTATGAAAACTATGTTTTTTCAGTGCAATGTTCTTTCAAAAATATTAATAGCATAAATAACCTAACCAAAGAAGTATTAGGTAAACAAAAGGTAAAGATACAATCATACAACACTTATGAATATGATGTTTCAAACAAAGAATTTACCAAAGAATACAACTATGATTCTCAGCTATTAAAACAATATAATAAGCTACCTGTAGATACTAAAAAAGTATTTGAAAATGCTTCTTATACTGGTATCTATAGATTTAATGAGCAAATCCAATCTGTTTCAAATACAAAAGCTAAAGTCTCTAAATCAAAAAAGGCAGCAATGCTTAGAGTCAATGCGATAGATTTAATAAACGGACACACAAAACTTAATACCAAAATTCAATTAGCAAAATAATTACTTCACAATGAATAAATACTACTTACTAGCAATTGCATTACTCGGTGTAATGTACATAAATGCTCAAGACCTCGCATATAAAATACCCAAAGAAGCAAATGCTGTAGCTTCGTTAAAAGGAGAAAACCTCATTGAGCTTATTCCGATACAGGAATTTGATAAAACCAAAGTAGGAAAAGAAATACTACGAGAAGCTACAAGAAATAGAGATAGGCAACAAAGTGTTGCAGATTTAGGTTTGGATATCTCTTCTACGGGTTATTATTTTTATCAGATAACTGATAGTATAAGATATCATTGTGCGCTAATGCCAATAAATGATGTTCAGAAATTTGAGAAATTGCTGAGAAGAGGAAAGGTAGTAGAAGAAGATGGGGTCAAAATTCGTTATAAAGAATATTCAAAAGAATCAGTAATAGCCTGGAATGATAAGATGGTGCTTTCTATAACTGGAGAAATAATCGAATCATATTTTACTGATGATAAAGTAAGAGAACTATATAATTTACCAGAAAGAAAAAAAGGAGAAGAAGGAGAAGAGGAGTTAGGTAAATATTTGCGTGATGATATTTTTGAAAAATGGGAGCAAAAAGAAGAAATAACTTTTCATTATGTACGAAATAAAGCATATCACATTCTCAATACACCAATAACAAATAAACAATCAATACTAGCTAATCGAGAATATGTAAAAACAATAGATAAGAAAGCAGAAGCTTCAATCTGGGTTTCTGACTTTATGAAAATATACTCAGATGTAATGAAAGGTAAAATGAGTAGATATTACTCAAGCTTTTTGTATGCTGGTATGGATCAAGCAAAATATGAACGTCAACAATTTTCTGGACATGTGTATGCAGAAAAAGATGAGTTAAAAATGAAAGCCACCTATCATTTGGATAAAAAGATGGCTTCCAGAATGAAAAAAGTATATGGAAACTCGCTAAACAAAAAGTTTTTGAAGTATATCAATGAAGATGAAATACTAGGATACGCATCTTATGTTATAGATACAAAAGGATTTTTGACAGAGTATCCCAAGATGATGAAAAATAACCTTGGAGGACTTTTTGAGACAGAAGCTGATATCATAACAGAATTATTATCTATTGTATTAGACGAAAAAGCGATAAGCAAGGTAATAAAAGGTGATGCATTATTTTTGATGTATGATCTTTCTGATAAAGAAGTTACCTATAAATCTTATAAATATGATGATGATTTTAAACAGAAAGAGGTAGAAAAAACAAGAACAGAAACTATTCCTGATTTCTTATTGCTATTGTCTTCTAGTGATACAGGTATACTCAAAAAATTACTTAAGCTAGGAGAGGAGAAAGGGGTGTCATCATATAAAGATGGAGTATATACTTTAAAACATAGAGAATTACCAACAGAATTATATGTTTCTATAGATCAAGGAGTAATAGCTGTTGGAACGACCTTAGAGAGGATAAAAGGATTAGATACTTCAACAAAAAATGTATCTCAAAAACATCGAAAAATTTTAAGAAAGAATAGTGGTAGTATCTATATAAATACCAAAGAAGTACTTGAAATAGCAAAGAAATTTGAAAGAAGTAAAAGAAAGAAGAGAACGCTTGATTATATAATAAATGATATAGAAGATATTCAGTTGACAAATGGTAAAGTGAGAAATAATAAAATGACTGCAGAACTCAAGATGAAACTACCAGAAGGACACAAGAACGGGCTAAAATATTTAATGACTCTTATAGAAAATCTGGATAAGTAAGAGTAAGATGAAAAAATATAAAAAAATCATGATGATAACACTACTAATTGTATTAGTAGTGTTTGTCTTTTTATATAAAGGATGGCAAAGAAAAGCATATGAGGAGGTAGTACATGCAGATGCTACAACTATTGTAAAGGTAGATCTCAATGAATTGATCAAAACATTAGCATGGGATTTTATTGGTAATTGGAGCCATTACTCATCAAAAGATCAGGATTCAATACAAAGTAAAGAAAAAGCAAATAGGGGAATTAACCTACCAGCAAGTGTACTTATGTATACCGTTCCACAAGTATCAAATACAATATTCTGTACATTAAAAATTTCAGATTCAATACAAGCAGTATCTTATGTAAGTGAAAAATTAGGACTTTCTAAAGAAATAGAAGGAAAGAAATTTTATCAAAAATCGAATAAAAGAGAAACAATCTCTTTAGCTCAATTAGACAATACGTTGGTTCTTGCTTTTTCTTATAAAAAAGAAGAAATATCAAAGGTTTTTGAAGACATTTTACTTCACAAAAAATATATGGCAACAACCCATGATATGTTACAGCAATTAAAAGAAGAACATCATCATGTAAGTATAACTGGAGAAAATGGAATGATGTTACATTTAGATAGCAAAGACGGAGTAATTGAATTTTTTGGGGGGTTAGAAAACTCATCAGATATTGATTTTAAAGAATCACAAGAAGTACCTTCTTTTTCTAATAAAACAAGCATCCAAATGTATATCGCAGGAGAGGTTAAGGATACATCATTTTTGAAGAATCATTTAGGAAACGAAGTAAAAATAGGATCGACTACCCTTGTAACAGATTCTCTTTTTAGAAACTATAATAACCTTATGACGTTTCAGATAAAAGGGAGTACCTCTCAAAAAGATAGTGTAATAACGTATGAATATAATGATGAATTTGAAAAAATACCAGTAGTATCCGTAGAAGAAAAAACAGTTCCAAACATACTCCTTTCTGTAAAAGTAGATAGTACAGATATCACAGAAGCTTATTTGAAGCGAAGTAAAGTAATTGATACAACTCAATTAATAAAAGGAATGCCATTATACCAATTCTATGCAAAACAAAAAGCAGATGAATTTATAATGAGTACCTCAAAAGAAATCCCTTTACCATATAAAGACATGGTAGTCTCTACAGATTTTTTGAGGATGCAAATTCAAATAGATCAATTAATAGCAGAAAATCATTTTCCTGTTATTCATTCCTATATATCCTCTATGAATACCATAGATATAAAAGCAAAAAAAGGAGATGCTCAGACAATACATGTAGAAGGAATGATTACTTTTAAAGAAAAAAAGATAAATGCAATCACACAGATGCTCAAATAAATGTCTTTAAGTTATTGGGAATATAAAACTTGGTTATCTACTATTGATTTTACAATTGTTGGCAGTGGCATTGTAGGGCTTAACTGTGCATTGCGGTTACGAGAAAAATTTCCAAATGCTAGAATTCTTATACTAGAGCGAGGTATATTGCCTAATGGCGCGAGTACCAAAAATGCTGGATTTGCATGTTTTGGTAGCCTCTCTGAAATTTTAGAAGACCTGAACACGCATGATCAAGAAGAAGTTTTGCAGTTGATAGCAAAGAGACATTCAGGACTTCAGTTACTAAGGCAACATCTAGGAGATCAAAAAATTGACTACCTGCAATATGGAGGGTATGAGCTTTTTACAAGAGAAGATAAGGGGTTGTATGAAGAGTGTCTTTCAAAAATAGAAAAGATCAATACACTATTAAGACCAATTTTTAAGAACAACGTTTTTAGTACTTGTGACAAAAAATTCAATTTCAAGAACCTTCAGTCACAGTATATTTTTAATCAATATGAAGGTCAGATTGATACAGGAAAAATGATGAATGCCTTGCTAGAGAAAGTACAAAATGCTGGGATTAAAATCTTGAATAGCTGTACGGTACAAGAATTTGATGAGGATACAGCAACAGTCAAAATAAAAACAGACAATTTTACGTTTTCTACAAACAATATGTTGATAGCTACCAATGGTTTTGCTTCGCAATTAGGTATTCAGGGAGTAAAACCCGCTCGGGCTCAAATACTGATTACACAACCTATAGATAATTTACAGATCAAAGGAACATTTCATCTAGATAAAGGATATTACTATTTCAGGAATATTGATAATAGAATTCTATTGGGAGGAGGTAGAAATTTAGATTTTAAAACCGAAGAAACAACAGACTTAGGGCAGACTAAATTAGTGCAACATAAACTAGAAGAAATATTACAAAACATAATCTTACCCAATACCGATGTTAAAATTGAACGTCGATGGAGTGGAATTATGGGGGTGGGAGCTCAAAAAAAATCTATAATAAAACAAATCTCACCACGCGTATTTTGTGGCGTAAGACAAGGGGGTATGGGAGTTGCAATAGGAGCTTTAGTAGGAAAAGAATTAGCAGATCTTTTATAAAAATAGATGAAAAAATGGTTTCGTTTTCTAGTTAAAAGCTGTATGCTATTTATTGCTATAAGCCTACTATGGGTATTAGCATATAAATGGATCGATGTTTCTGTTACCCCTCTTATGATGATTCGTAAAGCACAGGACAAAAAGAATCATACCATTAGGCATCAATGGGTATCATTATCTAAAATTTCTAAAACATTGCAATTGGCTGTAATATGTAGCGAGGATCAACGATTTGTAACTCATAGAGGATTTGATACCAAAGCGATCGAACAAGCAATGGAAGCCCATAAATTAGGCAAACGATTGCGGGGAGCAAGCACCATTTCTCAGCAAACAGCCAAGAATGTCTTTTTATGGCCACAACGCAGTTGGGTAAGAAAAGGATTGGAAACTTATTTTACTTTTTTGATAGAAACCTTTTGGAGTAAAGAACGTATACTCGAAATTTATCTCAATAGTATAGAAATGGGAGATGGTATTTATGGGGCAGAGGCCGCTTCACAATTTTGGTTTCATACATCAGCATCTGCACTCAATAAAGACAAAGCCACAGCTATTGCGGCAATATTGCCAAATCCCATAAAATTTATGGCAAACCCTCCTTCTACATACATTCAAAAAAGAAAAAAATGGATCAGTATACAAATGCGTAATTATGGTACCTTAGTATTTGAAGAATAAACACAATAATGATCACTTCTTTGTATAGAAATATTTTCTAACTCTATTACAGTAAATCAATAAAATGCCTGCTTAAGAAATGAATTCAAAAAAAGTAAAAGAAGCACTATTAGCACAATGCTGTACCTATGTACATCAAAGATTACAGAGAATTCAAAATACTATTTCTGATATTCAGGAATCTCTGACCTCAGAAACCAAAAGTACCGCAGGAGATAAGCACGAAACGGGGAGAGCAATGTTGCAATTAGAACGTGAAAAAGCAGGAAAACAACTCGCAGAAGTACAAAAATTACAAGAGGTTTTGGCAAAAATTAATATAAGTTCTGCAAACAATATTCGTTTGGGTAGTTTGGTCATTACACCGCAAGCAAAGTATTTTATAAGCATTTCTGCTGGGCAATTAATAGTTGATGATCAATTGTATTTTGCTATTGCCGCAAACTCTCCTATCGGTAAACTTCTCTTAGGGAAAAGGAATGGAGATACATTTCTTTTTAACCAGAAAAGCGTAATTATAGAAAAGGTATGTTAGTGATAAAATACTTCATTGTTTTGACTATGAGTGTTGTATAGTTGTGATTTCAGGACAAGACAAAAAACAATAGTTGTTAAAAAAAACATATATTTGTTACAGTTTTGTTAAAAAATAATTACTAAACCCTAAATTACAAATGAAAAAATTAAATCTATTTTTTGCAGGAGTACTTCTTGCAAGTGTATGCCTATTCTCTTGTAGTAGTGATGATGATAACAAGGATAACGGCGCTCCTGCTGGCGATAATGTAGCAGAAGAACGAGAAATTCCTGTTAGTGAGTTAAAAAGTGGGGTGACGATACCTGTTGGTAAACTAGAATCAGGAACTCCTCCTACTCCTACAGGAACTATGAATTTTAGTATCAATACTACGCAACAAGAAGCATATTTAACCAAGGGATTTAATATCTCTTTTTCTTCAACAGATCAGGTAGCTGGTGCCTACATTCAATTCAAAGATGTAAATGGTACTCCTATTGAGGGTTATTATGATGTTCAAGAATTTATTACTTCTGGAGGAGGAAAGTCTGCAGTAATTAAAGGAAGAAAAAATGCCGTAGTAACTTCAAAAATGAATGAAGGAAACATCGAGATCGATGTAGATTTTGCGGCAACTGTAGCGCCAGGAAGGTTTTGCTATGATATTTGTATCTATGATGAGCAAGGAAATATCAGTCAAATAGAAGAAGTATGTGTAGAAGTAGAAGCATGGGGAGGTAACGATGCAATTGCAGGAGAGTGGATTTTTGATAGAGAAGAGCCTAATGATATTGAAAATGAAATAGGAGCTACTATTGAATGTGAAAATGGAGAAATTCTTACAGATGTTCCTTATAATCAAGAAGAAAAAGACGTATGGATTTTTGTGCTTAATGCAGATGGTACATACTATGAATCATATGATGAAAAAGGAAAAAGTCTTGACAATACCGCATCTGCAACAAATTGTAGTGCTGTATATACAAATGAGTATGAGTATAAAGAGAAATACTCTGGTAACTGGGCATATAATGAAGAAAATGAAACAATATCTATAGTAGACTTCAAACATGAAAACCTTATTACTAATGCAGTAGATAATTATGAAGAAGGAGAAGTGTATTTTGAAGGAGATAAAGTAGAAGTTATAAACGAAGAGCTTATAATAACAACTACATATAATGATGGTACTTCTGATGTAACCGAAAAAACTATTTTCAAGAGAAAATAATTAAAGAATACAAAATAATAAATGATACGAGTTATGGATAAGAATTTCGTATAAAGAGTTTGAATTATTTTGTGTTAGATTAAGGCATAAAATTAAAGAATAGCCTTAGCTATTGTTGAA
>NZ_OMKE01000009.1 GCF_900299535.1 Aquimarina aquimarini
ACATTAGCTACTACTTGATTAGCAACTGTATAATCACATCCATCAGTAGGGTTAGTAGTATCGGTAATTTCTTGTCCGTTAGTTACTCCATCACCATCACAATCTAGTGCGTTCCATGCTGTACTAACATTAGCTATTACTTGATTAGCAACTGTATAATCACATCCATCAGTAGGATTAGTAGTATCGGTAATTTCTTGACCGTTAGTTACGCCATCGCCATCACAATCTAGTGCGTTCCATGCAATACTTGGCGTAGTATCCTGATTGGCGGCTACTAAACTACAATTACCTGTTGGATCTGTAGTATCGGTTATTTCTTGACCGTTAGTCACTCCATCACCATCACAATCTAGTGCGTTCCATGCTGTACTAACATTAGCTACTACTTGATTAGCAACTGTATAATCACATCCATCAGTAGGATTAGTAGTATCGGTAATTTCTTGACCATTGGTTACACCATCACCATCACAATCCAATGCATTCCAAGCTGTACTCACATTGGCTATTACTTGATTGGCAATTGTATAATCACACCCATCATTTGGATTGGTAGTATCGGTAATTTCTTGACTGTTTGTAACACCATCACCATCTGAGTCTCTATCATCGATTGCATCTCTATAATCTACATCTTGTGTAGCAACATCGCTATCGGTATCAGGAAAATTATCTGCTTGAGTATTATCAAAGCTACCATTTACATCAACATAATCATCTCCATTATCATATGCATTATCCAAACCATTTACTCCTTCTGTCCCTGATAAAGTAAGTCCTGCTTCTGTGGTATCATTTCCCCCTTCATTATCTGAATTTAAATCAAGATAATCAGGATTATCGATCATATCTGTATTTTCTGGTGTTACTCCTCCTAAGTAGGCAGAATTCACTCCATTATTAGTAATATAAGTTGCTGCATTATCTGAATTGGGAGCAATATACCCATTTGTAGTCTGCCCCTCTATATTGTCTGGAATACCATCTCCATCTGCATCTAAATCTTCTGGATCAAAAATTCCATCATTATCAAAATCAGTACATGTCAATAACCTAAAAGACCTCCATGCAATCCCAGAAGAAAGTCCTGTTAAATTTAATATCTCAACTTTTGTAACATCATGTAAATCCATTGCTATATCAAAAGGATTTCCTCCTGCATTTCCATTAGGTACACTTATCGAAGATATGGTTCCTATTAATACATCTGCACTGTTATAAAAATTGATTGTTCCTATCGTATTTATTGCTTGCGGGTCTCCTAATAAACTACCTGCATTATTATATATACGAAGTGCCTGTAATCTTGATGAAGGGTATGTATATGTTAAGTCTGTATATCCTCCTGATGGAGCTGCATCTGCAATAAAAGTCCCTAAATTACCATCAGCTGTATTTGCTAATGCTCCTGGGGGATCAGTACCATTATTTGGGTTGTTAAAATCATTATCTGTACTTGTTACGCCTGTAGGATTTACCTCTACGGATTGACATTCTACACTATCTAAAATACCATCATTATCATTATCTAAATCTATATCGTCTGTTACACCATCTCCATCTGTGTCTATGGTTGTTGGTCCTGAACCTCCTGAAAGCCCTGCAGCTATTCCTTCTGCTTCTCCACAATTTGCTGCTATTGCATCACTCAACCCTGCTGGCCACATTGTACATGTTGCCTGAGTTGCATTGGGTCCGCAAAGTGTTGCTCCTCCTTCATTTAAACTACTGATTGTATTCATTGCAATCCAATTCACACTTGCTGATGTCGTTAATATAGACCCTGCTCCCCCACTAACTTGCGCTTTATCAATAAAATAAGCTTTACAACTTCCGTCTCCAGTATATACTACACTTGGATATGTAGTTGATTGTTGTGTAAATGTAGAACATACTTCGACCACAGAGCAATTATTCATTTCTATTGTAGAGCTATGACCTGGGTTAAGGTTTCCAAAAAAGGTAGGGTCATTTTGTGTTAACGAACCATTGATAGAGAAAAAAGAACCAGCTCCTAATCGTAATAAAGAAGTTATTGCCGTTCCAAAAATTCCTATCTCAGAAGACCCTACATAACTAATTCCTGCTCCATCATTAACAATTACTGTACCTTGAATGGTAAGGACTCCATTACCTTTTAATTCAAATCCTGACTCTATATGTAATTCTCCTCCTCCTTGAATTAGTAGGTTACCATTACCGATATCAAAATCCTGACTCAGGCAATAAACCTGACCAGAAGTTATCGTATTAGTAGGATTACTGGCAAAATCAATTGCCCCAACAGGGCATTGTGCATACATTGTTTCTGAAATAAATAAATTCAAAACAATTCCTATACAAAAAAGGTAAAATATCCTTTTTGTAATCTTCAGTTTTTTTAAAATGGTTAAGTAATAATCATCCATGTGTATCAGGCTTTATTTTTTGGCTTTGGGCATAAAAATCTTTTTGAATACAATAATATCTTTCACAAGTGACTTTCATCAACTGTAAAAAACAACTATTCAAAATTCAGTTCAGTTCAAAGGTATTTATATCCTACAACAACCTCTTCTTTATTTCGGTCAAAGAAACCAAAACTATCGACAAAAAGCAAATTAAGTACGACGAAATACATTTAAAATTAAAAATTCGTACTAAATCAAGTAGTAATCATAAAATTTTAACATAAATGTGTTTATTTGTTAATAATTTAATAAATAAATATATCCTCTACAAAAAAACAAAACCACCAATTAGACTTCTTAACCTGTTTTACAGACACTTAAACACAAAATTTATAGACATAAAATAAAAAAAGCTGTCGTTTTTAGACAGCTTCTTTCCTACAATAAAATATTACTCAAAAATTATTTTTATAGTTACTTCTTAGGGATTCTTTTTAAAATTTCTTTTACAAATTTCCAATATTTCTGCACAGACGAGATGCTTGCTCTTTCATCTGGTGAATGCGCTCCTAATATAGTAGGGCCAAAAGAGATCATATCCATATCAGGGTAATTCTGTCCTAATATACCACATTCTAATCCTGCATGACAAGCAGCTACATGAGCTTTTTCTCCATAAAGATTTTCATATAATTCATCCATTACTTGTAGAATTGGAGAATCCATATTTGGTGCCCAGCCTGGATAATCTCCACCAGTAGTAACCTCACAGCCGATTAATTCAAATGTAGCTCTTAATTTATTTACCAGATCCATTTTTGATGACTCTACACTACTTCTAGTAAGACATTCTATTATAACCTCACCATCTACCAGAGTTACTTTGGCTACATTATTAGAAGTTTCTACCAAATCAGGAATTGACGCACTCATAGTATACACACCATTATGTACTGCATATAATGCTTTTAATAAAGCTTCTTGTGCATCTGGATTTATAACTTCTTTTGGTACATCTATAGTATTAATTTCTATTTCCAAATCTGGATCAACTATAGCTAGTTCTTTTTTAACTGTAGATGACAATTCTTTTATTTCAAATTCAAAAGCTTTTGCGTGTACTGCGTCTACAACTACAATAGCAAAACTTTCTCTAGGAATTGCATTGCGTAAACTTCCTCCTTTTAATTCACTGATTTGAAGACCAAAATCATCAAAACCATCAAACAACAATCTATTCATAATTTTATTGGCATTACCCAATCCTTTATGAATATCCATACCTGAATGTCCTCCACTAAGACCTTTGACCGCAATGGTATACCCCAATTTATTATCTCCAACCTCTTCTTTTACATAAGTAGTTTTTGCTGTAACATCAACTCCTCCAGCGCAACCTACACCTATTTCATCATCTTCTTCTGTATCCAGATTCAATAATATATCTCCTTGCAACCATCCTCCTTCTAACCCCATAGCTCCAGTCATTCCAGTCTCTTCATCTATAGTAAACAAAGCTTCAATTGCTGGGTGTTCTATTTTTGTAGATTCTAGAATAGCCATAATAGTAGCAACTCCTAATCCATTATCAGCTCCAAGTGTAGTACCTCTTGCCCTTACCCAATCTTCATCTATGTACATTTCTATACCTTGAGTGTCAAAATCAAAATCAGTATCTGCGTTTTTTTGATGCACCATATCCAAATGTGATTGCATCACTACAGTTTTACAATCTTCCATTCCTGATGTAGCGTTTTTTTTGATTAAAACATTACCTACTTTATCTACTTCTGTTACTAAACCTAGAGATTCTCCAAAATTTTTCATAAACGCTATTACGCGCTCTTCTTTTTTTGAAGGTCGAGGGACAGCATTAAGATCTGCAAATTTATTCCAAAGGCTATTAGGCTCTAAACCTCTTATTTCTGAGTTCATAGGTATAATTTTATTAATTAATGCAAAATTCTATATTTTAAATTAAGTATCAAAGTTTATATGGTTCAAAGTCATAAACTATAAAGGAAAACTAAAGGATACTAAAAATCTCTTAATTTTTATTCTTAATTAAGAATTGTAAATATCTTTACCCTATGCAATCAAAGACAAAATTATATCTTACTCTATTATTTCCTGTCCAAATAATCTTAATCAAGATTATTTCTTTTTTTCCTGAATATATAGAACGGTTTTATAGTAATGGCCTTTTTATTTATATTTCTAAAGCATTACGCTATGTATTTGGATGGCTACCTTTTTCTTTTGGAGATGTTTTATATTGTTTTCTGATTATCATGTTGATACGCTTTTTATTTAAAAAAGTATTTATAAAGCATATTGTCTGGAAAGAGGTATTATTAGATATCGGGGCAACACTATCTATCGTCTATGCATGCTTTCATATTCTTTGGGGAATAAATTATTATAGATTACCGCTACACGAAATATTACAAATAGAAGATGAATACACAGAGGGTGAATTAATTAAAGTTTCTGAAAAGTTAATTCAAAAAGCGAATTATTTACATACACAGTTAGAACAAAATGATTCTTTACTAATACAGATACCATATTCTAAAAACGAAATATTCAAAAAAACAGTTACTGCATACGATCAACTTCAAAAAACATTACCTTCTTTACATTATCACCCTAAAAGTATTAAAACTTCATTATTAAGCGTTCCCCTTACCTATATGGGTTTTAGCGGATACTTGAATCCGATCACTAATGAAGCACAAGTAAATGGACTCATACTTACTTATAAGACCCCTACAACCAGTTGTCATGAAGAGGCACATCAATTAGGTTTTGCTAAAGAAAATGAAGCCAATTTTATAGCAGCACTAGCTACAATGACCTATAACGATAAATATTTCAATTATAGTGGAACTACCTTTGCTCTAAAATTTTGTTTAAATGATCTATATCTTCGTAATGAAGAAAAAGCAATTTGCCTTATTGAAAAACTAAGACCTGGTATACGTAAAAATTACCAAGAAGTAAATACATTCTGGGAATCTTATGAGAATCCTCTAGAGCCTATATTCAAAAGTACTTATGATAGTTATCTAAAGGCCAACAACCAGCCGGATGGCATGGAAACCTACAGCTATGTAGTAGCCTTATTAGTAAACTATTATAAAACCAGGCTTTAAGATTTATATAGATAATGTGTTATAATAGTCTATAATCTTTACCAAATCTGCTTCTTTTTTGAAACTTAATTTTTTTGAAGACGCAAATTCTTTTACTTCATCCTCCTTATCTTTTAAAACAGCAAGAATATTTTTCTTTTTTAATTTGATTTGCTCTAACCCTCCCTTTTTATTTTTAATGTAATAAACATGATTATTAACAAAACTTGGAGGTATATATTGACTATAGCTAGATTCTGGCTCAGTTGCAGCTCTCACTTTCTTTTTTACTTTTAATGCTAAGGATACATTTTTATTTTTGTTAAAAACGATAATATATCCATTATTATCAGATAGTTTATACTCATAATCATCCAAAACTATTCTTACATTTTCTTTTTTCAAAAGAGCAAAAGTCTTATTGTCTTCTAATACTTCTATTTCATCTGCATATGCATTATACTTTATCGCGTATTTATGAATCATTTTATCATTATCATAAATCTTTGCTATTTTATAATCATCTTCATGATACTTACTTCCTGTAATAGATTTTTCATCATATTTTTTTGCTATCGGTCTAGCATATTCATTTAGTATAACAAAAGTATCATTATCATTAATTCCAATATTTTGATGTCTATTAGGTAAATTTGATTCTTCTGCTTCTTGAGCTACTAATTGTAGATTTAAAAATAGAATTACTATAATAACAACTTTTCTTATAACTGACATAATTATTTTATTTATTGTGTTTATTACTGTGCGTCATAACGGAGCAAATTGTTACCTAACTTCCTTAAGAAATCTGCTCTTCTTCACACGTTTTATTAGAATTAACTCCTTTATAATAAAACAAATATATAAAACTTTTTAATTTACGATCAATCAACCTAAAGGAATAGAAATTTACAGCTATATAGTAATTCTAACAATTAATTATTATAAATCCAGATTTTAACAAATCAAATTTATAGCGTAAGCGTATTGTAATATTTTATAATCTTTACTAAATCTGATTCTTTTTTAAAACTTAATTTTCTTGATTTTGCAAATTTTTCAAGCTCTTCTTTTTTACCTAAGGTTTTTAATATTTCCTTTTTCTTAAGTTTTATATCTGTCACTACTTTATCTTTATTGTTTATTATAAAATATTTGTAGTTTTCAATATATCTAGAAGGAGTACTTGATTCATAACTGCTTGTTGCTTGTTTTCCTTCTCTTATTTTCTTAATAGCTAATAAACCTAAAGAAAACATACCTTTATTATATACTAGAAAAAACTTCTTATCACCTTTATGATCAAACAACCTGTAGCTATACTTATTAAGTTTTACCTCCATATCATCTAACTTTAATAGATTATATCTTTTATCTTTTTCGAGATATTCTATTTCTTCATTAAAACCATTATATTTAACCAAACATTTCTTAACTGGTTTACCCTTAATGTACACAGTTGCGATTTGATCCCTTTCCTCATAATACTGATGTCCTTTAATCACTTCATCTGTACTGTTATTTCTCACAATCATTGTAGAACCAAAAGGGCTAATTACATTATTACTTCCAGGATCAGAAACATTTCCTGTAATTTCTTGTGCTATTAACAGAGTACTGTTTAAAATTAAAAATAGAGTAAAAATAGTTTTCATTAAATTAAGAGTTTGGTTATTAAATTTCGCCCAAAAATCTAAAAATCAGTATAACTGACAACCTTATTAATGTTAAAACAATCCTAATTAACAATACCATTTTATCTCAACTCCTATCTTTAAACCGTATTCTAACACTTTACACTGCTAAACATTATGAAAAAACTTCTATTATCACTTACAGTGATATTTGGAATTATGAATTCTTATAGTCAAGATTATTTCCCAAAAAATGACGGAGTAAATACGACAAATTCTAATTACACTGTATTCAAAAATGCAACTATTCATACGACTCCTGATACTGAGATCAAAAATGGTTTTTTAGTTGTTCAGAAAGGACGAATCATCGAGGTTGGAAATGCTGTTTCTATTCCTACCAATAGTGTAGTTATTGATCTCAAAGGAAAACATATCTATGCTTCCTTTATAGATCCATTCACCAATTTTGGTATCAAAAAACCTAAAAGTAAAGGAGGAAGTCCATTTGCTGGTAATCCTCAATATGGTGCTTCGCGAGAAGGTTATTACTGGAATGATCATATACGGCCAGAAACAAATGCTTTATCTCATTTTAAGTATGATACAAAAAAGGCTGACGAATATATAAAACAAGGATATGGAGTACTTAACACACATATGCCAGATGGTATTGTACGAGGTACTGGACTACTTGTAGCTCTAAATAACAAGGGGCCCGAAGGCAGTCGTTTGGTAAGTGATCGATCTTCTCAATTTTTATCTTTTTCCAAAAGTAACCAAAGTAAACAACTCTACCCTACTTCATTGATGGGAGCTATAGCATTATTAAAACAAATGTACCATGATGCTAATTGGTATGCTACAGGTAATTCTACAAATAAAGACCTAGCACTAGAAGCATTGCAAAGGAATAAAAAATTACCTCAGGTTTTTGAAGCTGGAAGCCGAATAAATAGTTTTAGAGCCGATAAAATTGGTGATCAATTCAATACTCAATATATACTTGTAGGAGGAGGGGATGAATATGCTAGAATTGACAAAGTAAAGACGACCAATGCTCAATATATTATCCCTCTTAATTTTCCTGAAGCATATGATGTCTCTGATCCTTTTATGGCAAACCTAGTAAGTCTAGGAGATATGCGCCACTGGAATCAAGCTCCCACAAATCCATCTGTACTAGCAAAAAACAACATCACTTTTTCTTTGACCACTCATAAACTCAAAAATATAGCAGACTTAAAAAATCGTATTGCAAAAGCAATTGAATATGGTCTAGATAAAAAAACTGCTATTGCAGCTTTGACTACAATACCTGCACAAATGCTTGGAAAAAGTGATCTTCTAGGAAGTCTCAAAAAAGGAAGTTATGCTAATTTCTTGATTACAAAAAGTGAATTGTTTTCAAAAGAAAATATTATTTACGAAAACTGGGTACAAGGATATAAAAATGTAATTCATGATATGAATATTACCGATATCAACGGAGAATATGAGGTTGTTATCACTGGTAAAACCTATGACCTATCTATTTCAGGAGAATCATCAAAACCTAAAGCTGAAATTAAAATCGACGAGATCAAACTTGGAACCAAAATTAATTATAAGGATGATTGGGTAACCATTACGTTTACTGATAAAGATACTACCAAAACACAGTACACTAGATTAAGTACAACTATTGGAGATACTCCAAAATTTTGGAAAGGAAAAGCTATTCTACCCAATGGATCTCATACTGCTTTTACTGCAAAAAGAAAAACTGAAAATACATCTCAAAAAAAGAATGATAAAAAACCAGCTATTGATCAAAACGAAGTCTTACCAGTTACCTATCCAAATATAGCTTATGGTAATTCACAATTACCTACTTCTAAATCTATACTATTCAAAAATGCTACGGTATGGACTAATGAAAAAGATGGTATTTTAAATGAGACTGATGTCCTTATAAAAAATGGAAAAATAGCTGCAATTGGTAAAAATCTAAATTCTGGTAATGCTACAGTAATTGATGCTACTGGAAAACATCTTACTTCTGGAATTATTGATGAGCATTCTCACATTGCCGCTGCAGCAATTAATGAGGCTGGTCATAACTCTTCTGCAGAAGTAACTATTGAAGATGTAATATCACCTGATGATATTAACATATATAGAAATCTTGCAGGCGGTGTTACAACTATTCAGATACTTCATGGCTCTGCTAATCCAATAGGAGGCCGCTCTGCAATCATAAAATTAAAATGGGGAGAAAATGCAGATAATCTTATTTATTCAGACACTCCAAAATTCATCAAGTTTGCATTGGGTGAAAATGTAAAGCAAAGTAATTGGCAAAGCTTTAGTCGTTTTCCTCAATCAAGAATGGGAGTCGAACAATTATATATAGATTATTTCTCTCGTGCAAAAGCATATGAAAAACTTAAAAATAGCGGCAAGCCATATCGCAAGGATATCGAAATGGAAACTATTCTGGAAATTGTAAATGGTAAACGCCATATAAGTTGCCATTCTTATGTACAGAGTGAAATCAATATGCTTATGAAAGTGGCTGAAAAATTTAATTTTAAGATTAACACCTTTACTCATATTCTAGAAGGATATAAAGTTGCAGACAAAATGGCTGCTCACGGTGTTGGAGGATCTACCTTCTCTGATTGGTGGGCTTATAAGTATGAGGTGAATGACGCTATTCCTTACAATGCTGCCATCATGCACAAACAAGGAGTTCTTACAGCCATCAATAGTGATGATGCAGAGATGTCTCGTCGCCTTAATCAGGAAGCTGCAAAATCAGTGAAATATGGTGGAGTTAGTGAGGAAGATGCTTTAAAATTTGTAACTCTTAATCCTGCTAAATTATTACATATTGATGATAAAGTTGGTAGTATTAAAATAGGTAAAGATGCTGACTTGGTATTATGGACAGGTCATCCTCTATCTATCTATTCTAAAGCTGAAAAAACAATAATAGAAGGGGCTGTTTATTTTGATCTTGAAAAAGACAAAGCCAAAAGAAACTCTATTGAAAATGAGAAAAATAAGATTTCTACAATGATGCTTAAAGCAAAAAACAGTGGTCTCAAAACGCAACCTGCCAGAAAAAAAGAAAAGCAACATTTTGAATGTGAAACCTTAGAAACTATTCATTAAAAAATATATTTTGAGCACCAGTAATCTGGTAATATCAAACTTGAAATTACAATAAAATAAACATGAAAAAAATAATCTTTATACTGGTTCTATGTACTGTTTTTATCAGACAAATATCTGCACAGCAAACGCCAGCAAAAGCACAAAATGAAACAATATCTATTACTGGTGCTACTGCTCATATTGGAAATGGTACTATCATTAAAAACAGTACTATTGTTTTTGAAAATGGAAAAATAACTGCAATAGGATCTAATCAAAATACTACTGCAAAAGGAACAATCATCAATGCCACAGGAAAACATATCTACCCTGGTTTTATAGCTCCAAATTCTACATTAGGATTAGTAGAAATAGGGGCTGTTCGTGCTACTGATGACGATAGTGAAATTGGTAATTATAATCCTCACATTCGCAGTATTATTGCTTATAACACTGAGAGTAAAATTGTAGAAAGCATGCGCCCTAATGGTATATTACTGGCTCAAATTACCCCTCGTGGGGGTAGAATATCTGGCACTTCATCTATTGTACAATTAGATGCTTGGAATTGGGAAGATGCAGTGATAAAGATAGATGATGGCATTCATATTAACTGGCCTAGTTCGTTTAGCAGAGGACGTTGGTGGCTTGGTGAAGATTCAGGATATAAGCCTAATAAAAAGTATGTAAAGCAATTGAAAGAATTAAATGATTTTATTGCGCAAGCAAAAGCATCTATACAATCGAATGAGTCTGAAAACAACTTACCTTATCATGCTATGAAAGGAATTTTTGATGGAAAAAAAACTATTTTTATTCATCTAGAAACCGAAAAAGAAATTCTGGATGTCCTCTCTCTTTCAAAAGAACATAATTTAAAAAAAATAGTGCTAGTTGGTGCATATGAAGCACATAAAGTAGCACCACAACTAAAACAAAATAATATTGCAGTCCTAGCAACAAGAACACACTCTACTCCTGACCAAGAGGATGATGACTATGATCAACCATATAAAAATGCTAAATTATTAATGGATGCTGGAGTTTTGGTTGCACTGCAAAATAGCGGACAAATGGAACGAGCAAATGCAAGAAACCTCCCTTTTCAAGCAGGAACGGTAGCTGCACATGGTTTAGATAAGGAAAAAGCGGTACAACTCATTACTGGTAATAGTGCAAAAATTCTTGGTATTGATCATACTACAGGAACACTAGAAGTGGGTAAAGACGCTACTTTATTTATTAGTATTGGAGACGCTTTAGACATGCGTACAAATCAATTAGAAAAAGCTTTTATACAAGGGCGAGATATTAGCCTAGAAAGTCATCAAACCAAATTATGGAAACGGTATCGTGATAAGTATATGAATGAATAAATAAGTAAAAAAAGCAAAGTAAAACCAGATGGTTTTACTTTGCTTTTGTAAACAGAATTCTATACAGTTTTTTTAAATATTATTTAATACCCAGGGTTTTGTGGTAAACCATCTGGATTAACATCTCTTTCTCTTTGAGGAATAGGTAGTACTAAAAAATTATCATCATAATTCAATCCTCCTACAGTACCTTCAAGACGTTTAACATCATGTAATGCAAAACCTTCAAAAGCTAATTCACGTTTTCGTTCATCAATAATATCTTGTAATGTTAGAGCTATTAATGGAATAGCACTTACCCTATCTCTTAGTGCATTTATTTCCTCTAAAGGTGTTAAACCTACATTAGTTCCTAATCTAAAATTAGCTTCAGCTCTTATTAAATGCATCTCGGCAATACGTAAAAAAGGAATATTTGCAAACTGAGATTGCCATTTTAGAGAAACACTATTATCATTATAAAAGAATTGATTTCTCTCATCATTTGGATCGTCAAAAATAGTAAAGAAAGAAGGTTCAACTGATACATCTGCACTAGGAGATCTACCTCCAAACTCTCTAGTTGCCCAAAAGGTATTCATATCATTTCCTCCTGTGCCAATACCAGGAGCTACTTCTCCTGGATCTTGGCTAGTGATTTGCCATGCAAAAATATCTTCATCAGAATCTTCATCATTATTAAACGCTGCAGCATATAACTCAGCAAGAGAATGTCCACTATTCTGTAATACATCATTAGCAGCATCTCTTGCAGCTTCATAATTTCCTTGTTGTAAATATACTCTTGCCAATAAGGCTTGTGCTGCATATTTATCAGCAGAAATACCATTGCTTTCAGGAAGTAGATTATACGCCTCACTAAGATCATTAATAATATGTGTATATACTTCTTCTACAGTTTTTCGTTCAGGAAAAGTAACATCACTTGGATCTAAAACTGCTTTTAATATAATAGGGACTCCTAATTGTGTGTTTCCTCCTCCAGCGCTATAGGGTTGTCCAAAAAACCTTACAAGATCAAAATAAACCAATCCTCTTAAGAATTTTGCTTCACCTTCTACTCTATCGCGATCAGACTCTTCTTCAAAAACAGCTAAATTGGCAAGAACTATGTTTGCTTGGTTACTTACTTCATAAGCATTTAACCAATAGTCTCTAACAAATGTATTATCTGGGACCAATTGCTTTTCAATCAATTGAGCTGGCTGCTCAAAAGTTCCATTCCAAGAAAGGTCAGTATCGTTGGCTAAAAGCTCTGATGCCAAATTTAATCGCCCTCCATATGATACATTTTGCCCTGCTTCATCATAAATCCCTGTCAATATATTTTGCACATTCGCAGGATTAGAAGTGGCTATTTCGGGTAATAAACTTTGTTCTGGTTCTAACTCGAGATTATCTTCGCAACCAATAATAAAAATGGTTAATACAATGATGTATAATTGCTGTGGTATATATTTTAATGTTTTCATAACCGTTGTTTAAAAATCAATATTTATTCCTAAAGTATATGTTTTGGCTGGTGGTGCAGAATAAAAAGCTTCTCCTGCCTGGATATCTGTATTCGCATTAAAATCGGCTGTAGATTCTGGATCATAACCATCATAATCTGTAAAGGTTAGCAAATTAAACCCAGTAAAATAAACTCTAACTCTATCCATTTGGAATTTTCTTGTAACATCACCTGGTATTGTATATCCAAGTGTTAAATTTCTTAATCTTATAAAGTCAGAATCTTGTAAATACCTAGTAGAAGCTTGTTGCCCATTGGTAGAAAACAGCCTTGCTTGAGGTACATTGGTAATATCCCCTGGTCTCTGCCATCTATCTAATTGATCTATTGTTTGATTATCAAAAAACCTTGCATTTCCTGATTGAAATCGACCTCCATTATTGTAAATAGAAGCTCCCCACTCTCCTTGAAAAGTAAATGAAAAATCAATTCCTTTAAACGTAATATTATTTGTTAAACCAGCAGTAAGATCAGGATAAGGACTACCCGCTATAATTCTATCAGCTTCATTAAAATTATTTGTAGTACTTCGATCTATAGACCCATCTGCATTTACGGTATTCTTAATAAATAAAGCATCCCCATTAGCTGGATCTGCCCCAGCATATTCAACTAGATAAAATGAAGAAATAGTTTCTCCTTTTCTTACAATATTTCTACCTGATATAATATCACCTCCAGGAAGCTCTACTATTTCATTATCTAGAGTTGCTAGATTAAACGAAGTACTCCAAGTGAGTTTTTCTGTCGTAATATTTCTTGTGTTTATTACAAACTCAAAACCTTTATTCCTAAGTTCTCCCACATTTCTGGTAATTGTAGAAAATCCCGAAGTCCCTGGTATCGGTTCATCTAATAATAAATCTTCTGTATTTTTAACATAATAATCAATTTCTCCAGATATTCTATTATTTAAAAAACCATAATCTAAACCAATATCAACTTGGTTCGTTCTTTCCCATTTTAAACTTGGGTTTCCTAATTGTGTTGGTGCCAAACCTGCTCGTTGATTATATGGCGACCCTTGAAATAAACTAAGGCTTGCAAAGTTTCCAATACCCGCATTACCAGTAACTCCCCAACTTCCTCTAATCTTTAATAAAGAAAGTACTTCTGAATCTTTAAGAAAATCTTCTTCTGATAGTATCCACCCTGCCGATGCTGCTGGAAACCAACCAAATCTATTATCTTCTCCAAATCTAGAAGAGCCATCATAGCGTAAACTTGCATTCAATAGATATTTTCCTGCAATTGTTAATGAAGTTCTACCAAAATATGATAAAAAATTAAATCGCGTTCTACTAGATCCTCCTGCAGTAATTTCAGCGGCACTATTCAATGTTTCTAAATCATCTGACGGAAACCCCTGACCTTGAACCAGCTGCAATCTCCTCACACTATCTTCATAGCTCATTCCAAAAGTTCCTTCTAAATCAAAAATTTCATTAAATATTTTATTATACGTAAAATAGTTATTTAGATTATATTTTTCGGTCTGTACCGCATTAGCTGTCCCAAAACCACCTACCGAAGCCGATTCTGTTAAGCTTCCTGAAAAACGTTCTGCTACTTGAGATAAGAAGTCATACCCCACTTCGGTTCTGAAATTTAATTCTGGAAATATTTGATATTGTAGATAAGAATTTGCTAGTACTCGCCACACATTAGTTTTAAAACTACCATTAAACTCCTCAGTTAAAAAATTATAATATTCTGTAGAATCATTATTAGGAGTTACGCCATCATCCAAATACGCTGGAGATAGTGGAGATTGTGCAATAGCCTGTAATGGAGTAGCAAATGCATTATCATTTGATATTCTGTCAATAATTGTTTTTGAAACTCCAACATTGGTGCCTATCTTAAATTTTTCAGAAATTGAATGATCCAGGTTGGTTCGAAATGAGTATCGTTCTAGTTCATTCCCCCTTATGATACCATCTGTACTATTGTATGATGTCGAAATGAAAAAACGAGTTTTTTCACCTCCTCCAGATACTGAAACTCCAAAATCTTGAACAGAACCATCTACCAAAGCAAATTCTTGCCAATCGGTATCTACTTCTCCATTCCTCCAATCAGTTCCGTTAGACAAACGTTCAAATTCAGACTCTATTTCCGCCAGCGTGAGGCCACTGTTTAAGGCAGATTCTCTAACCAGTTCTATATATTGTCCAGCATTTAGCCAATCTCTGGTATTTGTTGCTTTACTTAAACCATAAGATGAATTCAAAGATACCTTTGTTTTCCCTCGTTTTCCTTGTTTTGTTGTTATAATAATGACTCCATTTGTCCCTCTAGCCCCATAAATCGCAGCAGAGGATGCATCTTTAAGAATATCAATCGACTCTATATCATTAGGGTTTAACGCTACTAATGGATTAATTGGAGAATTATTGATGGATTCATCATCATTGGTAATAGGAATACCATCTACAACATAGAGAGGTTCCTGAGAAGAAGATATTGTTGAGATACCTCTAACTCGTACTTTAATCCCTCCTTCGACTTTACCGTTTAACTGTGTTACCCTTACACCAGCAGCTTTACCAGTTAAGGAACTCTGCAAACTTGGAGTTGGAATTTCATTTATTTGTTCTGAAGAAATAGAAGCTATATTTGCCGTGATTTTTTTTCTAGATTGAGTCCCAAAACCAACCACAACAACTTCTTCTAAAGCACTTACATCTTCCTTTAGATTTACGTTAATTATATTTTGATTAGCTACTGTTATTTCTTGAGAAATAAAGCCCACATATGAATACACTAGTATTTCTCCTTTTTCAACATTTATTGTGTATTCTCCGTCAAAATCTGTCTGCGCCCCTGTAGATTTTCCCTTTACTAAAATATTTACCCCAGGTAATGGCAGTCCATCTTCTCCCTGAACAGTTCCAGAGATTTTTTGTTGTGCACATATCATGCTTGACACAAAAAAAGCAAGCATAAACAATTTGTAATGATGTAATTTCATAATTCCTCTAAAAGATTTAAAATTAAACAATTAGAATCATCACAAAACAAAACCCTCTTTTTCCATCTCGCAACAACCCATTTAAACTATTATCACTTAAACGCATAAAAAAATAAATATTAACCAATTATACATAGGTTAAATTATGATAATGACAAATATAACGATTATATACTGAATAATATTTAAAACAAAATAAGTCAATAAATTACCTGCATAAAAAGAACTTTATTAGAAGGAAATATTAGCTTAAAAAATCATCAAATCAAATTATAGAATTGATACACTAGATAGCGTGTACCTGCAATAATGTAAGAAAAGAAACTCATGCTTACATTTTTTAATTACGGTAGGAGTTTTTATATCTATTATTCTGTATCAGAATATCATCTTTACCCTTTTTTATGGTTCATTCACCATATAAACAACACTCTTCGCCATGTTAATTAAAAAAGATCGGTAGATATCTATATTTTCGTCTTTCGTTTTAATTTAAATCAGGTGGTATAGCACTTACTAATAAACTAATGATAATTATATCTATTTAATTCTAGTAAACACTTAAAAGCTTTTATCATATCTATAAAAAAGTCTCTTCCAATTTTTAGAGTAATAGTTCACCTCTTATACTGGAAAGAGTTGCACAAGAAAATTTTCTATTTTTCAATAGAACGAAAAGTAATAGCATAGCTTCAAAGAACAGTTTATGTCAAAAAATGATACCTATCAAAATTTATCTTCTCTTAAATCTAATAACAAAAACTTTCATAACATGAAAATCAAATTGTTTTTATCGATTCTTTCTCTCGCCCTTATACTCTCTTGTAATAAGGATGATGATTCAGGGCAATCAAATAAAGAAACAAAATTATATATAACTCATAATAATAAAATCATATACGACGGTGGGTTTCTAATCTCAAAAGCAACTACAACACTAAAAAATGATACCTATCAAAATTCATTTGATTTAAAAATAGATCATGATACTCATATTTTTGATGGCACATTCTCCAAAATACCATACGGTGAATATACTTTGGAAACCAAATTTTATGAAAATGATAAAATTCAATTTTATGCAGATACTATTATAAAATTAGACAACCCTGAAAAAACTATTGATAATCTAATCTTTAAAAAAGTTAACCAATCTGACCCTAATGCTATAATCAAAGATCAATTTCTAAGTGTAAACAAAAATAGAAATCTAACAATAACCCTGGGCCCAGATAAAGATACAGACGGAAATTCTATTACCTATATAGTTACCCCTCAAGAAAATTTTACTTGGGAAGGGACAGCATCTATAGTATATAAAAACAATACTGTAGGTAATTATTCATTAGCAGTTACCGCAAAAGAAACAAATAATAAAGAAACATCAGCTACAATTACCATAGCCGTAAAAGAGCCTGTTTTTTTAGAAGCTCCTTCTGATGTTTTATTTGTTGGAAATAGTTTAACTCATCCTTATGGCCCTCGTTGGGGTGGCGGTAATAGCGATAAAGGTGCTGTAAAATATCATTTACAACAAATTTATAATGAGTTAAACCTAGCCAACAATTTTGTAGAAGCTATTAGAGGAGGAGCCAGTCTAAAAAGACATTATGGATATAATAACCCTCCTAACCCTGACACACCAGGTAACACTTATGAAATAGATAGTATAAAAGCACAACATAATATTACTGTGCTTCAACCTAGTTTGGATGAACCTTTTAACGATCTTGAAGACTTTAAAACATATGGTAAAATATTTATTGATCTAATTCGGGCAGAAAATAGCATCCCTATTCTTTTTCACCCCTGGGCTTTAAAAAATCGTCAAAGAACATACGAAGGGAATCTTAGAGAAACTACAAAACTATGCGATGAGTTAGGGGTTCAATTCGTAGATGTCGGCGCAGTAGTACATCAAATATATCTAGATGATACTACACCAGACAAAGCTCTATATCACAGATTATATGCAGGAGATAGTGACAATACTCATCTTTCTATAGAAGGAATGTATATGGTTGGATTGTCTTTTGCTAAATTTTTTACTGGGGTAAATGCTATTGATATTAACTACAGAGTAGAAGAAGCAGATATAGAATATGCAAATATGATCAAGAGAACAGTAGATCAAGTAATTACAAACAGGTATCAGAATTAATAAACTCTAAACCAATAATCTAACCTATTATTTATGAAATATATACTTCAAATATCAGTATTACTGTTATTTTTTTCTTGTAAATCAGATGATCCAATAGAGAACCCAAGTTCTGATTCATATACATTACAAGATCAAACCATCACGGTAAATCAAAGTGAGACTAAAGTAATTGTTCTTGGAAACGAAAAAAATGCTAGTGGTAATACCTTGACTTATACAGTAAGTCCAGATACTCATACTGCATTTACTACTGAAAAAAATAAAATAGAATACACCTCTGATCAATTAGGTATTGAATCTCTTAACATTAGTGCCACAGATGGAGAAAACACTGAAATAACTGCAAAAATAACAGTTAATGTAATAGATCCTAAAGGAGAAATAACATCCAACTATATTACAAGTAGAGAAATCATACAACCAGATTTGGGAACAGCCCCTCCTACAAAAGGAGAGTCTCGTATAGATCCTGTAACAGGCGTAAAAATTACTAGACTTACTGATGCTAGTGAATTTTCTAACTCTAATGATGCCTTGATTGTCTATTCTCGTTATACTCCAGAAAATTCTGACGGAACATTATTTATAGTTCATGGAGCAAATTCCACTACTAGTTGGATTTTGGAGCGAGAATCAGGTAATATTGTTACAGAATTAAAAAATGCTACAGGCCGCTCTATAGGTGAAGACAACGAAATACGATGGGATATATCTGGTAATCATCCATATCGAGTTTATTTCAGATACGATATGGCACTTTATATGATTGACGATGTTAGAAATCAAGAAGGAACAAGAACACTCATTAAAGATTTTTCTGCTGACATACCTAATGCTACTAAACTCTATAATGATGTAGAAGGAGATAGCTCTAATGATAGTGATCATTGGGCGTGGATGGCAGTTCATTATGATGGTAGAACAAATGTTGTTGATGCTTTTATACATTATCAAATTTCTACAAATACCACACATATATTTAAGCCTTCTGACTTAGCAGGCACAAACCTAGATCATCATAAAAACGATGCTACATTTCCTAGGCCAAATATGGTTGAAATATCACCAACTGGTTCTGGAGTAGTATTACATTATGGTAGGTCTTGGGGAGATGCCAGTTATGGTGTAAGACCAGAAGATATTGGCTCTTGGTTTGACGGACCTCATTTATGGCCTTTAGATTTCAACCATACTGCAAAATCTCCAGTGAAGATATCGATAAGTGAATCTCATTCTGGATGGTCATTTGGAGAAAACGGAGAAGAATTATTCATTAGCCAGAATAACCGTACTGACTGGTTAGATGCAATATCAACTATCTCTGGGTATGATAGTAAAATTGAGATTGCAAGTCATAAAGATTTCGGGTGGTCATGTGGTTTTCATTATGGTAAAATGCCTAATAACAAAAAAGGATGGGTTTTTGTAAACACTTATTCTAATATAAACGAAGCAACACATGACACAGATTGGGCTGCTGATCAGTTATTTATGATCCAAATTAAACCCAGTTCAAGTGAACCTATAGTATGGCGAATCGGACATAATTACAACAACTACAGTGGTGATTATAGAGATGAAGCTCCTGCAGCTATCAACTTACTAGGTAACCGAATTTATTTGTCTAATAATTGGGGAGGACAACTTGACCATAGAGAAGTTTTCTTATATGAATTACCCAACAACTGGAATGAAGTACTAAAAAAATAATAGTTTTATAATTCTCTACTTAAAAGAGGCTGGATTCTTTGTAAATAAACATAGAAATCAGCTTCTTTTTATTTTATACTTGCAAAACAATCTAATACCAACTCTCTCTTGAAATTACCTCTTACGTAATAAGAAGGGGGAAATAACAAAAAACCAATACAATTAATCATATTGGTTTTTTATAAATTATACTATCATATATTCACCTCCTCTTCTTGGGGAGATTAAGAATCTAGCAACTTATAAAGATTTCTCTTTCTCTTCTTCTGGTTTTTTGAATATCGAAGGGGAAGGCTTTTCGATACTTGAACTTGCATTTACAAAACGTACTTCATTTTTAACCTCTCCCACTACTCCATCAGCATATGCTCTCCATTTTAAAGTTTCAGGAAGCAATAAACCATCTACATCACTCCAATCTGCATATTCTACCAAGCTTACTTTTTTACTTGCTTCTTTACTGAAATAGGTAACCGTATACCCCAAGAATTTCATTTTGTTTGAGATCTTATCGAAATACAAAAAGTAGTTATCTTTTGGAGAATCTCCTACGCCCTCACCATAGGATATTTTATATCCAAAATATGCAGTGTCATCTACTGTAAGGTCTTCTATTTTTTCATAAGAAATTCCTTCATCACCTAATACAAAAGGCATTGCATAAAAATAAAACATCAAATTATGGTAGAAACGAGGGTTTCCTTCAAAATAAGTAGAATCTTGTGCTACCCATGCTTCATTACCATCATATCCCAAAGCATATGCATCCGTTTCTATACGTGCATGTCTTGTTTTAAGATCAGTAGTGTGTTTTTCATTCCCGTTAGGTTTTACAATTTCAAAAATCAATGTGTTTCTTTTATCAAAAGTATCAATCCCTCCATGGGCTTTAAAAACAGCTGCAATATCTTCAGGAAAATCTTTAGACCTACTTGGTATAATTTCTTCTTTTACCTGAATTTCTTTTTCAGATTTGACTTCTTTCTTACAAGAAATCATCATTGTACATATTGCTATTGGTATCAGTAACCTTTTCATGATGAGAATGTGTTTTAAAATTTTAAAACACCTTAGTCGATTTTACAGCAAATCCTTACAGAAACATTACCATTTTTTAGATTTACCTACAACTTTCCCTCCTTCGTATGTGTGTTTTTTATCAGAAAACGTATAATTATTATCGTTATACTTGAAGGTTTTAGCATCTGCTCCTTCTACTATTTGCCCTAAAAAAAATACGAAACTAGCATCTTTTGAATACCCATATCCAACTTCTTCAAAAGTTAAAGCATCCGCCTCTTCTATGCGTATTCCTTGATAATAAATACTATTATCTATTTTAACAATAGTATTATCATTATAAAACTGTATTTCTTCTGGTTTTTTAAAAGGAATTCTAATTATTGTATCCATATCCTTTGTCTCTACCCCTCTATCTTTGGTATGAATATACACATACTTATCATCACGAATATATGAAGGCACTAGGGCAACCGCTTCAGATATATTGGCATCAATTTTATATAAAGGTTGTTGATACCTTACCAGATACACCCCATTAATGTCTTTACAAAATTGATCACTAATTACCGCAAAAGATTCATGATCTACTTTTGTAAACTTTTCTTCATTTCTAAAAATGAAATTTTTATCCTTTGCAAAATCATAGTTCAACTGTTCATATGTCTCTGGATCAGCATCTTCAAACACTTTAAAACCTTCTCCCTTTTCACCAATATGATAATAATTATCTGTAAGAATATATACGTGATTTTTATCCATTGGAACATAATTGGCCTTTACTCTAAAGGAAGCTACATCTATTCCAAAATCAATTATTTTAGATTTAAAATAAGCATATTCTTTATCTTTTGCATAATCTCTACCTAGCACCTGAAAAGTAGCCATATCTACCTTCATATCATGTTTTCCTAAAGAAAACCAATTTCCCATAGGACTAAATACAATTCCTTCTCCATCTCTAGTATAGAAGTATGAATCAGACAATTCCTCATTCACCAATTTCCCAAATGGGTTTAAAAAACGATACACCCCATACCCACCTAAAGTAATCAGGAGTACAAAAATAGTTGCCAATATCATCAATATCTTTTTTATCATTGGGTTAGAGTTTGTCTTAATTTTTAACCACTCTTAAGACAAAACTATAAAATATAATAGTCAACTATATCCCTGTAAACAGTGAATCATCAAGACATAAACATCTCAAAATGATTACGTTTTCTGCTTTTTCTTTTTTGCAGCTGGAAAAAGCACATTATTCAATATCAAACGATATCCAGGAGAGTTAGGATGTAATTCTAACTCGGTTTTTGGATCACCTACTCGATGTGTATAGTCTTCTGGATCGTGCCCTCCATAAAAAGTAAAAAACCCTTTTCCTTTGATTCCATGTATATAACGGGCCTCTGAATTTGTTCTATTCTCTCCCAACACCAACACATTAGACTTAATCTCATTTGGGTTATACGCAGTAGTTTGCCCCATAAACCCTTTTACCAAAGCAGTATGATTTTGGCAAAGCATTGTTGGAATTGGATCCCATTTGGCCGAAAAGCTCATTAAAGTAAAATAATCAGTAGTTTTAGAAATACGACGATTTCTAGTCATATCTATAGAAGAAAACTCATATACATTTGGGCTACGCTCAAGTGTAAAATTTTTAAAAGCAAAAGTTTTATTAAAATCTATTTTTGATTGATATCCTGGTTCACTAGGGTCTCCATCAAACATAGGTTCACAAATATCTATTCCTTCTGCCGCCAAAGCTATTTCAAAACTATCAGTAGCACTACACATTGCAAACATAAACCCTCCTCCAACAACATAATCTCTAATCTTGAGAACAACCGCCAACTTTTCTTCTGAAACTTTTGAATACCCTAAAGTTTTTGCAAGTTTTTCTGCTGCTTTTTTCTCTCTTATATACCATGGCGCTGCTCTATATGAAGCATAAAACTTACCATATTGTCCTGTAAAATCTTCATGATGCAAATGCAACCAGTCATATAAGATTAAATTATCTTCTAAAACTTCCTTATCATAAATTGTCTCATAAGGAATTTCTGCAAAGGTCAATACCATCGTCACTGCATCATCCCAAGGTTGATTTCCTTTTGGAGAATACACTGCTATTTTAGGGGCTTTCTCTAAAACAACAGCTTCCATATTCTGCGATGGACTACTAATTTCCGCAAGAATATCATTTGTTTCTGCATCACTCAGTACTTCATAAGAAACCCCTCTAATCGTACATTCTTTTCTTATATTATCTACATCTGGCAATAAAAATGATCCTCCTCTGTAGTTCAGCAACCATTTTACTTTGATGTCTTTACTTAGCGTCCAGTACGTAATACCATAAGCTTTTAGGTGGTTTTGCTGGCTTTCTGCATCCATGGGTATCAACACATAAGATGCATATGATTGAAATGTAAATAAAAGAAGAAATATAATTATAAGATATTGAAATCTTCTTTTTGGGTTCAAAGAAGATTTCAATAGTTGTAATATTTTAGAAAGGTACTTCATCGTCATCACTAGAGTCATTTATGCTACTCCCAAAAGCTTCATCAGCACTAGGAAGATGATTTGTACTAAACGGTTCATCTTCTTCTTTACCATCATTCATTTTAGAATGAAACTCAAAAGGAGTACTAAAATCATCTAAGTTATCAAATTTACCTAAGTGACCAATAAATTTTAACCTAATATTTTCTAATCCACCATTACGGTGTTTTGCCACAATAAATTCACCTTGACCTTGAGTAGATGATCTTTCTTCATCATCCCACTCATCAATTTTATAATATTCAGGTCTAAAGATAAAGGCTACAATATCTGCATCCTGCTCAATCGCTCCAGATTCACGAAGGTCACTCAATAATGGTCTTTTACTTCCTCCACGAGTTTCTACAGCCCTTGACAACTGAGATAAAGCAATTACAGGAATATTCAATTCTTTTGCCAAAGCTTTCAGGTTACGAGAAATCGTTGATATTTCTTGTTCACGATTTCCATTTTTACCACTTCCTCCAGCAGTCATTAATTGTAGGTAATCAATCACAATCATTCGTATGCCATGCTGCGATGCCAAACGTCTTGCTTTTGCTCTAAGGTCAAAAATTGATAGTGATGGAGTATCATCAATAAACAATGGTGCTTTTTCTAGATCTTTTACTTTTACATTAAGTTGTTCCCACTCGTGTTTCTCTAACTTACCAGTACGTAATTTCTCTGAAGAAAGACCTGTTTCTGAAGAAATCAAACGTGTAATCAGCTGAACTGACGACATCTCCAGAGAGAAAAAAGCTACAGGAATATTACTTCCAACAGCCATATTTCTTGCCATAGACAATGTTAAAGCGGTTTTACCCATACCTGGACGAGCGGCCACAATGATCAAGTCACTTGGTTGCCAACCAGAAGTTAGCTTATCTAGTTTATCAAAACCAGAAGGAACACCACTCATCCCCTCTTTATTTGAGATCTCTTGTATTTTTTTCTTTGCTTGTATTACAAGACTCTGCGCACTCTCTGTAGATCGTTTAATATTTCCTTGAGTAACCTCATACAATCTGGATTCTGCCATATCCAAAAGATCAAAAACATCAGCAGTTTCATCATAGGATTCTTCAATAATTTCATTCGAAATTTTAATCAAACTTCGTTGTATATATTTCTGAAGAATAATTCTAGCATGAAACTCAATATGGGCAGAAGAGGCTACTTTTTGAGTTAATTGTATTAAGTAATAATCACCTCCTGCCAATTCTAGTTTTGAATCTTTCTTTAATTGAGTCGAAACCGTTAACAAGTCAATAGGCTCAGAGTTTTCAAAGAGTTTAAAAATCGCTTCAAAGATGTACTGATGGGCTTCTCTATAAAAAACATCGGGATTTAATATATCAATAATTTCATCAACCCCTTTTTTATCAATCATCATTGCTCCAAGCACAACTTCCTCTAAATCAACTGCTTGAGGAGGTATTTTTCCTTTTTCAAGCGAAATTACGTTCCCCCGATCGTAATTCATTTGTTTAGTTTGCTTTACTTTTTCCATGGTTACGAATGTAAAAAATTGTACCTAAATATAAAGATACGAATGTCCACTGGTCTTCAACAAATGGACTGTTAATAACTCTATTTTATTGTTAATAAGCATAAAAAAAATCTGAAGTCTACAACTTCAGATTCAGGTAGTAAGTGATTCTTTTGGAGATTAATCTTTAAATACTCCCATATTTGCATATTTCTCCATTCGTTTTCCTACAAGTTCTTCTGGTGATAAGTTTTTTAATTCTTCAAAAGATGCCAAAATTTTATCTCGCACTGTTTTGAACGTTGTTTCTCTATCACTATGAGCTCCACCTAATGGTTCTCTTACAATCTCATCAACTACATTAAGCTTTACACTATCTTTTGCTGTTAACTTCAACGCTTCAGCAGCCAGTTCTTTCTGTTCCCAACTTCTCCATAAAATAGAAGAGCAGTTTTCTGGAGATATTACTGAGTACCATGCGTTTTCTAACATCAACACTTTGTCTCCTACTCCAATACCTAATGCACCTCCACTGGCTCCTTCTCCAATTACAATTACAATCACAGGAACTTTAAGACGTGTCATTTCTAATATATTACGAGCAATTGCTTCTCCTTGTCCACGCTCTTCTGCTTCTAATCCTGGGTATGCTCCAGGAGTATCGATAAAAGTTACGACAGGAAGGTTAAACTTCTCTGCACTTTTCATCAAACGTAAAGCTTTGCGATACCCTTCTGGGTTTGCCATTCCAAAATTACGATACTGTCTAGTCTTGGTATTATAACCTTTTTGTTGACCGACAAACATAAAACTCTGATCACCAATTTTTCCAAGACCACCAATCATTGCTTTATCATCACGAACATTTCGGTCACCGTGTAACTCTAAAAACGATTCTCCACAGATTGCATCTATATAATCCAAGGTATAAGGCCTTGAAGGGTGTCTAGACAACTGAACTCGTTGCCAAGGTGTAAGATTTTTGTATATTTCTTTTTTGGTTTCTTTTAATTTTTTTTCAATTTGCTTACAAGTATCTGTAACATCAACCTCGCTTTCTTCGCCTATGGCGCAAGCTTTTTCAAATTGCTCTTCAAGCTCTTTAATAGGGAGTTCAAAATCTAAATATTCCATATCAAGAATATATTTATATTACTAGGGTTAGCCGACAAATATAAAAACTTTACTTCGTAAAGTAGTGTAAAGTTCATGCTCTTTTTCTTTTTTTAGCATTTTTAAAGATTCCATTCATTATAACCGTACAGAGAATAATAGCTGCTCCGTAGTAAAACTGGGGGTTCATCTTCTCTGCTTCTCCAAAAATTAAAAAAGCCAATATAATACCATATACAGGTTCCATATTAACCGTAAGCATTACTGTATAAGGACTCAAATATTTCATTACCTGCACCGAACCTATAAATGCATATGCTGTGCAAACAGAAGCTAATAATAGCATATACAACCAATCAGAGGTAGATAATTGAAAAAATGAAAGTGTAAATCCTTCTGTCTTTTTTCCAAAAACAGTCATTATTAATAAATAAATTGTTACAACCCCTACTCCACTCAATAATTCATAAAATGAAATCATTGATGGACGGTGTTGCTGTGCAACTTTCCCGTTTATAAGAGAAAAAACTGCTGACAAAAACGCTGAACACAATGCATATATAATCCCTTCTATATAATTCCCTTCTACCTTAAAAATGATATACAATCCTATAATAACCAGAATCCCAAAAAAAACTTCATACCAGATCATTTTTCTCTTATAAAAAATGGGTTCGAGTATAGAAGTAAAAAAAGCTCCTGTTGAAAGCATTGATAATGTTATTGATATATTAGACACTTTGATTGCAGCAAAAAAGGTAATCCAGTGCAAAGCGATAATAATTCCTGCTAAAAAAAGGGTAAAAAATAATCTTCTGGAAATACTTAGAGATATTTTCTTGAAACAAATGAATCCATAAATAAAAACAGAAGCAAGAAGCATCCTATACCAAACTAAAGGAAGCGCATCGATAGAAATCAGCTCTCCTAAAACTGCGGTAAAACCCCATACAAATACTATAAAATGTAAATGAAGGTAATTTTTAAGTTTAACGCTTGGCATTATACAATAGATAAATAGCTAAAATCCCAAAAGATATATTAGGAAACCATACTGCAATTATTGGTGGAAAATCAGATTGATTTGCCAATGTACCTAATACTTTATCAAAAAAGATAAAAACAAATGCCAAAGAAATACCCACCGCAAGATTAACTCCCATTCCTCCTCTTCTCTTCATAGAAGAAACTGCTACACCAATTACTGTAAGAATAAAGGCAGACACAGGGATACTCCATCGCTTATATGCTACCACTTTATATCTATTTATATCTGATGAACCTCTTTTACTTTCTTTTTTTATAAACTTACTTAATTCTGTATAATTCAAGGTTTCTGCCACATAAGTAACTGGCGTAAATTCATCTATATTAAATGGTAGGATGGTATCTTTGGTTTTCGCTTTTTCTATAATATCTTTATCCTCTAAAACTGTACGTTTTACATAATCTTTTAATTCATAAACACTATCCTTAAACACAATATTCCTAGCAGATATCTTAATACGTAATGTGTTTCCATCAAAATATTCTAATGTAAAATTTGTGGCAGACTTCTCTAGAGGTTTAAAATTATTTGCATACAAGAACATACTGTCATTAAGTTGTCTATATACATTTTTTGTTTCTTGTACTTTTTTATTTTTCTTGAGATAAGAATACTTAAATTCATTAAACCCTTGACTAGCTTTGGGAGCCAAAAACAATCCCATTGCCAATGCCCCTATACAAATTATAACAGCTCCTACCATATAGGGTCTAAGAAACCTCCAAAAGGAAACTCCAGAACTTAAAAAAGCAATAATTTCGGTTTTGTTTGCTAGTTTTGAAGTAAACCATATTACTGATAGAAATACAAAAAGAGGAAATAGTAGATTAGCAAAATATATTGTAAAATCAAGATAATACCCTATTACTGCATCAAGGGGTACTTTATGCTCTAGCATATTATCTATTTTTTCTGAAAGATCTACAATAATTCCTATCGGAATAAAAAGCAAGATCATTGTAAAAAATGTCCCCAAATACCTTTTAAGTATGTACCAGTCTAATATTTTCATTAAAATTCTTATAAATTCAAACCTCTATACTTTGTCTTGACAACCTGATTACTGAAGTTTTAAATATCAACAATCGCACTCATATAGAGATTACTCTTTTTTACTTCTTATTACCTCAATCGTTATAATCTTTTATCCATTTGCTTCACCATCATATTCTTCCAAGAATAAAAATCTCCAGCCAATATATGTTTTCTCGCTTCTCGAACCAACCACAGATAAAATCCAAGATTATGTATCGTTGCTATTTGTTTTCCTAATAATTCATTAACCGAAAAAAGATGTTTTAAATATGCTTTTGAATACTCTGTATCTACAAAAGTAATCCCCATCTCATCAATAGGAGAAAAATCATCCTGCCATTTCCTGTTTTTTATATTAATAGTACCGTGTGCTGTAAATAACATTCCATTACGAGCATTACGTGTTGGCATTACACAATCAAACATATCTATCCCTAACGCTATATTCTCAAGAATATTAATAGGAGTCCCTACTCCCATTAGATATCTTGGCTTATCTTCTGGCAAAATCTCAGTAACCACTTCTGTCATTGCATACATTTCTTCTGCGGGTTCTCCTACAGACAATCCTCCTATAGCATTACCAACAGCTCCTGCATTGGCAATATATTCTGCTGATTGCCTTCTAAGATCTTTATAAGTACTCCCTTGTACTATTGGGAAAAAAGCTTGATCATATCCATATTTAACTGGAGTTTTTTCTAAATGTTGCACACAACGATCCAACCACCTATGTGTCATATGCATACTTCTTTTTGCATATCTATAATCACAAGGATAAGGAGTACACTCATCAAAAGCCATAATAATATCTGCTCCAATGGTACGCTGGATTTCCATGACGTTTTCTGGAGTAAACACATGATAAGAACCATCTATATGAGACTTAAACTTTACTCCTTCTTCTTTTATTTTACGATTATCAGACAACGAATATACTTGGTATCCTCCACTATCTGTAAGAATGTTTCTATCCCAATTCATAAACTTATGTAGTCCTCCTGCTTTTTCAAGAATAGGGGTCTGAGGTCTCAAATATAAATGATAGGTATTACCAAGAATAATATCAGGGTTAATATCATTTTTCAATTCTCTCTGATGCACACCTTTTACAGTTCCTACTGTTCCTACTGGCATAAAAATAGGAGTTTCTATCACTCCGTGATCTGTCGTTATTTTTCCTGCCCGAGCACTGCTCTCTGGGTCTTTAGATAAAAGGTCAAATTGCATAATTCCTGTTTGGTAGAGCGCAAAGATAGCTAACTAAAATTACATGGATCTACTTAGGTTTTCTAAAACTTTTTGTTATTAACAATAGTTTCTTAATTAAAAGCAGGCTATACATTTTGTCACCGCATACAAAACCTGTATTTTTGGAGCTTTATTATCAAGAAATCAGCAGTATAATGCCAAAAACAAAACAATTAGAAGATTTTGCAACACAGGTTCGTAGAGATATTTTACGACAAGTACACAAGGTTAATTCTGGTCACCCAGGAGGTTCCTTGGGCTGTACCGAGTTTTTCGTTGCCTTGTATCAAGAAATTTTAGATCGAAAAGATGATTTTGACATGAATGGTATCGATGAAGATATCTTTTTCTTGTCTAATGGCCACATCTCTCCAGTTTATTATAGTGTATTAGCACGAAGTGGATATTTCCCCGTTGAAGAGCTAAATACATTTAGACTAATCAATAGTAGATTACAAGGACACCCAACTACTCATGAAGGGTTACCTGGTATTCGTATTGCTTCGGGATCACTAGGACAAGGAATGTCTGTAGCTTTGGGTGCGGCACAAGCAAAAAAGCTAAACAATGACCCTCATCTTGTCTATAGTTTACATGGTGATGGTGAGCTACAAGAAGGCCAAATATGGGAAGCTGCAATGTATGCTGCTGGAAAAAAAGTAGACAACCTAATTGCTACAATAGATTACAACAAAAAGCAAATTGATGGTGCTACAGACGATGTATTACCTCTAGGAGATCTAAGAGCTAAATTTGAAGCTTTTGGTTGGGATGTTATGGAAATCAAAGAAGGAAATAACATCGCTGCGGTTGTAGAAGGATTAAAAGAAGCAAAAAGTAGAACTGGTAAAGGAAAGCCTGTTTGTATACTGATGCATACAGTAATGGGTAATGGAATAGATTTTATGATGCACACACATGCGTGGCATGGTAAAGCACCTAATGATGAGCAATTAGAAATCGGACTGGCTCAAAACCCAGAAACACTTGGTGATTATTAAAACTCAAGGAATGAAAATGACAAAACTATTATTTTCTATTGCAGTAATAGCATTTGTATCGATTCACTCTTATGGTCAAAAAGTAAAAATTGATTATTCTGTCGATTATGAAATCGAAAAAAGAGGAAAAAAAGATACAATTACTATAGGTTTTAGTAAAAGCGGTGATTATTTATATTCTGATGCTGATTTACTCGGTCAAGGTTTTAAAAATTCAGTTTTTAGACGTCGAAACGCAGATTTTACAAATTCAGAATTACATACTGTTTTTGACATAAAAAATCGATTCGTTTGCTTCTTGATGAGTTTTGATAAAAATGAATTTTTTATGAAAATGAATATTGATGATTTTATTCCCCCAATGAATAACAAATCTTCATTTGATAAAATAACAGAATTTGTTCTTGAAAAAACAGATAAACAGATAGAAATCGAGAATACATCATACGATATTCACAACTTTTATTTTGATAGTGAACCCAATGAAAAAATTGAAATAGCATATGCTAAAGAAATCGAGTTTGATAATTCTGTTCTAATGAATTCTTTATACACTATGCTAACAGGAAAAGATGGGCAATCAAAAATAAAAACACCAATAATCAATGGGGTTATACTCTATATTGCCAGTAAACGTAAAACGTTATTCAAAGCAATAAAAATAGATACAAACCCTAAAACTTTAGACATTAACTTTAGTTATAAAATTACAGAATGAAAAAATATATAGATACAGGAAAAAAAGATACTCGTTCTGGTTTTGGAGCTGGTTTAGAAGAATTAGGTAAAACTAACGAGAACGTAGTTGCACTATGTGCTGATTTGATTGGTTCTTTAAAAATGGATGCTTTTATTGCAAACCACCCAGAGCGCTTTTTTCAAATAGGAATTGCTGAAGCAAATATGATGGGAATTGCTGCTGGACTAACTATTGGTGGTAAAATTCCTTTTACAGGAACTTTTGCTAATTTTTCTACTGGTCGTGTATATGATCAGATACGTCAATCTATAGCGTATAGCGATAAGAATGTAAAAATTTGTGCATCACATGCAGGATTAACCTTGGGTGAAGATGGTGCTACCCACCAAATCCTAGAAGATATTGGTCTTATGAAAATGTTGCCTGGAATGACTGTAATCAACACCTGTGATTACAACCAAACCAAAGCGGCTACCATTGCAATTGCTGATTATGAAGGCCCTGTATATTTACGTTTCGGAAGACCTAAAGTAGCTAATTTTACTGCTGAGGATCAAAAATTTGAAATTGGTAAAGCTGTTTTATTACAAGAAGGAACCGATGTAACTATTGTCGCTACTGGTCACCTTGTTTGGGAAGCTTTGCAAGCTGCAGAATCTTTACATGAACAAGGAATCAGTGCAGAAGTAATCAATATACACACCATCAAACCTCTTGATGATGAAGCTATACTAAACTCTGTAAAGAAAACAGGTTGTGTAGTTACCGCAGAAGAACACAACTTCCTAGGAGGTTTAGGAGAGAGTGTTTCTAGAGTGTTAGCAAAACACCTTCCTTCTCCGCAAGAGTTTATTGCTACAAATGATACTTTTGGAGAAAGCGGAACTCCAGAACAGCTTATGGAGAAATATGGCCTAAATGCCAAATCTATATACGAAGCTGCTCAAAAAGTAGTAAAAAGAAAATAACAACTACTCAAAGTATATCTAAAAAGCCTTCTGAATTATTCAGAAGGCTTTTTTTTTAGCCCACTCCATTCTAAAATAATTTAAAACAACTGTCGTTATCCATATACTAGCCATTTTACCAAAATCATTCAATTTTTTATTAATCTATAATCCACTTTATACTTTAGAGCGTCTGATAACGCAGGTCGAACTATTATAAAAACACATAACATGATAACATGTTTTAAAACAGTTTTACTGCAATAGACTTTCTAATACTTAAAAATGGATTCACGTAAAACTGTTTTATAATGAAAAATATTTTTGTTTGTTTTGTACTATTTAGCTCTTGCATTCTAGCACAAGAAAAAAGAACAACCTTTGGAGTAAAGGCTGGATTTAATTATGGTGACAATGGTAAGATTGAAATTACCGATGCTACCAGAACATCTGCCGATGATCGTGTTGGGTATCATTTAGGAATTTTCCTGAGAGGAAACCTAACTGATAATATATACCTAAAACCAGAACTACAATACACTGTAAACAATAGTATTTATTATCTTGATGGAGCTGATCTTGATTATACTATCAAAAAATTAGACGCACCTATTCTTCTTGGAATTTTTATTTTGAAACCAATACATATTTTTGCAGGGCCAGCTTTGCAATACATCGTAGAAAACGATCTTGAAGATGTGAGGCTTGGTAATGTAAAAAATAAATTTACTGTTGGATTACAATTTGGTGCTGGATTACAACTTGGTCGTCTTAATATTGATGTGCGGTATGAGCGAGGGTTAAACAAAAATAAAGCAAAATCAATAAATGAAGATATTAGAGTTGATTCTAGACCGAATCAACTTATCCTAGGCGCTTCCTTAGATTTATAAAATAAAAAAAAGCGAAACTCTGGTATGATCTACCAGAGTTTCGCTTTTTATCAACCTTTAGAAGGTATATTATCTTTTATTTAAGGACTACTAGTCGTTTTTTTTCTCTCTATCATCAAAATCTAAGTGATTCTTTATCCCGTCCCCATCATCATCATAAAAAGTAATTTCGTCTAGAGTAATCACTCCATCTTCATTTACATCAACAGAGGTTATCTCATCTCTTGTTAGCACCCCATCTCCATCATCATCATTATCTACATAATTTGGGCTTAAATTCTCATCTGTATCATCATCAGCATCTAAAACCAAACGATCTCCATCTAAATCCTCTAAGTACGAAGGAATTCCGTCTGCATCATGATCAGATTGATTTACATCAAACAATTGAATATTAAAAATCAAAGGAGAATATGCTGGGATTCCTGGTTGAGTTCTATTAAAATATCCCAATCCAGAGGGTATAAATAGCACTGCATGACCATAATCATTCTCATATAGAGGAATACCATCATTACTAATTTTTTTAACTCCAGATGCTCCTCTAAAATCTATAAGAGCTTCTCTCCACCCTTCAATAACTGCCCCGCTAGGACTTGCCTGATCAAACCAATGGTATGTTATTGCGCTATCAAATAAGGCATCATCATTATACAGCAATTCACCTCTATATGTTACCAAAGTAGAATCAGCATAGGTAGGCTTATGACTTCCTGCACCTTCATTCAATTTTAGCACATATAACTTATACTCTACTCCATCTCGAGTTATTTTTTTAGTAGTCAATAAATTAGACTCTATAATTGGCATCTCTGCACTGTTATCACCTGCTATAGTATCTAACTTTGCTATCTCATATTCTGCCACCGTATCATTATCCAAAAATACTTTTTCTACTTTATAGAAATGTGTTTTTAGATATTCCTGAAGCATTGCATCATCTGTTTGTTGTTGCTCCCCTCTATCTCTTGGCGGAACTGTTACTACATCTCCCCCATCATCATCTTTTTTACAAGCACATAAAGCCACCAAAGCAAATACTATGGCGTAACTATACTTTCTTATATTCATCTATTTACTTTTTTAAAGGTTGCAAGATACGATTTTCTCGTACTTTTGTTTCATCTGTTTATATTTTTTGTTTTTATAATCAGATCTAGCAGAAAATACTTAATTATAATTAATCGTATTTTGCTATTTTTCTAATTGTTTAATTTTTTTTAAAACGCATTTTATTTCTTATGCGAGTTGATAAATACTTATGGTGTATACGATATTTCAAAACTCGTACTATCGCCACAAAAGCCTGTAAAGATGGTAAAATCCGTGTAAACGGAGATATTGTAAAACCATCAAGAGAAATCTATCCTATGGATAAAATTATGGTTCGCAAAAACCAAGTCAATTATGAACTGGTTGTACTTGATACTCCTGATAGTCGAATCGGTGCCAAACTTGTCGATATCTATCGTAAAGACACTACACCTAAAGAAGCGTTGCAAAAATTAGATCTTTTAAAATATTCAAAGGAGTATTATCGTAAAAAAGGAACAGGAAGACCTACCAAAAAAGATAGGCGTGATATTGATGACTGGTTTACTGGTGACACCACAGATGATGGAGATGATAATGAAGAATAGGTATCTATAAAAGATATTTTTTTTACCTAAGAAAGATCTTCAATTTCCTGATCAAAAAGAACTCTTTTTTATATTTGAAAAATATAACCCTATTTATAAAAACAAAATTTGTTTAAGATTAAAATAATAGGTTGTTTATTTATACTATTGTACTACTAAATCAATATTTCAAGACATGCAAGCTGATCATAACACTATTCTAAATCACGAACAAATACAACATAAAGTAAAACGAATTGCTTATCAGATTTATGAATCCAATGTTAATGAAAAAGAAATTGTCATTGCAGGTATTGCAGAAAATGGATATATTTTTGCTCAACGTTTAGCTTCAATTTTAGAAGACATCTCTGATTGCCAAGTGACTCTTTGCAAAGTTACTATGAATAAAAAATCTCCACACAATACTATTCAAACTTCTATTACTCCAGAGCACTATAAAAACAAATCTTTGGTTCTTGCAGATGATGTACTTAATTCGGGCACTGCTCTTGTTTATGGTGTAAAACATTTTCTTGATGTTCCTCTTACCAGATTTAAAACAGCAGTATTGGTAAATAGAAATCATAAAAAATATCCTGTCAAAGCAGATTTTAAAGGAATTTCTTTATCTACTTCTTTACATGAACATATCGTTGTACAGTTTGGAGACAAGGATGTTGCTATTTTAAAATAACAGCGCTATCACCTCATCATTGATTTGATTTGCTTCTTTATGATCAGTATTTACCTTACAATCGGCTTTATTATAATAAAAAGAGCGTTCAAAAAGATGTTTACGAATAAAGTCTTTCAATTCGTCTAGCGTAGTTGTATGGGCTATTAGTGGACGCTTATACCGTTCTTCAAACAATCTTTTTGTTAATTCGTCTAATGAGGTTTGTAAATAAACACTTTTTACTCCTTCTTTTTGTGTAACAATATCTATGTTTCCAGCAAAACAAGGAGTTCCTCCTCCAAGAGAAATAACTGCATCATCATACGTCTTTAATACCTCTTTAAGATACAAAGATTCCTTTTTTCTAAAATAAATCTCGCCTTGATCTTCAAAAATCTCAGAAATTGATTTTTTTTCTTGATTTTCTATGTAATCATCCAAATCTAAGTACTCAAATTTTATCTTTTCTGATAATTCTTTACCAATCAAAGATTTACCACTACCCATATATCCTAGTAAAACTACATTCATATTATAAAAATTAAATAGATCTTGTCAAAAATAAGTGTCTTTTTAAATAAAATGAAAATTTATATGAATTTCTTCTTGATTAATAAATTAATGATAGTATATTTGCACCCGCATTCAAGGAAAAACAGAATGTATGACCGGGTAGCTCAGTTGGTAGAGCATCTCCCTTTTAAGGAGAGGGTCCTGGGTTCGAGCCCCAGCCCGGTCACTAAAAAAATAAATAATAATCTGAATCTGATACTTATTATTTATTTAGTTCTTAAAAATATCAGATAACACAATTTATATGACCGGGTAGCTCAGTTGGTAGAGCATCTCCCTTTTAAGGAGAGGGTCCTGGGTTCGAGCCCCAGCCCGGTCACTAATTAAAGTATCGTATTTTTTTTACGATACTTTTTTAGTTTTATAGTATATTGTATTCAAATTTATTGCCCAGGTGCTGGAACTGGTAGACAGGCATGGTTGAGGGCCATGTGTCCATTAGGGCGTGCGGGTTCGACTCCCGCTCTGGGCACAATTATCTTCGCTACAAAATGATAATCAGAAAGTAAAAAATATAGTGGTAAGTCTAAACTTATTAACCTTTATTAATTTATATTTCACACCTTTTCAAACTTGGATCAAAATCAAAAGTTGTTTTTATGCAAATATTCTAGTTAATCTAAAAAGAAAGAATTCTAAATTTCTCATACCTCTTTGAACTGTACTCTAAACCCTTTTATTTTTGCATTAAAGGGTTCTGCCGAAACATTTGGTTTAAATTTAATGTGTTAATAAAGAGTTAATCTTAAACTGGATATAACATTTAGTTTCGTTTTTTGTAGATTCACGTCAGCCCTTCATTTAATAGAACTTGACCAATTAATCACATAAAATCTTAAAATGAAAACTACTACCAAGTTAGCTTTGCTCTCTTTACTCACATTCTGCATAACCTTTATTATAAATGCACAAGAAAACCCCCAAAACCCATTAAACGGATTAGAATTTAGAAATATTGGTCCAGCAATGACCTCTGGTAGAATTGCTGATATTGCCATTCATCCTGAAAATGAAAACATTTGGTATGTAGCCGTTGGTTCTGGTGGTGTATGGAAAACTACAAATTCTGGGACTACTTGGAAAGCGCTATTTGATAAACAAAAAGTATATTCAATCGGTTGTGTGACTATTGACCCTAATAACCCTCATACCATATGGGTAGGAACTGGCGAAAATGTCGGAGGAAGACATGTCGGTTTTGGGGATGGTATATACGTAAGTCATGATGATGGTAAGACATGGAAAAATATGGGCTTGAAAAACTCTGAACACTTATCAAAAATCATTGTACATCCAACCAATCCAGATATCATTTGGGCAGCTTCTCAAGGACCACTTTGGAATAAAGGTGGGGAACGTGGGGTTTATAAAACTACAGATGGTGGAAAAACTTGGAAACGTACATTAGGAGACGCGGTATGGGTTGGTGCAACTGATATCCTCATCGATCCTAATAACCCAGATGTATTATATGCAGCTACATGGCAAAGACACAGAACAGTAGCTGGTTATTTAGGTGGTGGACCTGGATCAGGGCTTCACAAAAGTACTGATGGTGGAGAAACATGGAAACCCCTTAAAACTGGCATTCCAAAATCAAATCTTGGTAAAACTGGATTAGCAATGTCACCTTTTAATTCTAATGTGATTTATGCAGCTATTGAGTTAGATAGAAGAAAAGGAGGCGTATACATGACAACAAATGGTGGAGAATCTTGGACAAAACAATCAGATGCAATTGCAGGTGGTACAGGGCCTCATTATTATCAAGAAATAATCGCTTCACCACATCATGAAGGAACACTTTATTTTATGAATAATAGTGCCTTGATTTCAAAAGATCACGGAAAAACATTCACTAATATGAGTAGAACAAATCAGCATAGTGACAGTCATGCTTTGGTCTTTAAGAAATCTGACCCTAATTATTTATTGATTGGTACAGATGGTGGTTTATATGAAAGTTTTGATAATACAAAAAGTTGGAAATATGTGAGAAACTTACCTATTACCCAATATTTTAAAATTGCAGTAGATGACGCTAAACCATTTTACAATATATATGGAGGCACACAAGATAATGGATCACATGGTGGTCCATCAAGAACTATTAGTTCTGATGGCATTGCAAGTGCAGATTGGTGGAAAACGCTTGGAGCAGATGGTGCTCAGACCGCTACAGAACCAGGTAACCCAGACATTACCTACGGAGAATTTCAACAAGGCGTATTATGGAGAATAGACAGTAAAACTAAAGAAAGTGTATTTATCCAACCACAAGCAAGAGAAGGTGATCCTTACGAACGTTTTAATTGGGATGCACCTATTGTAGTAAGTTCACATAATCCTAAAAGATTATATTTTGCTTCGCAACGCGTTTGGAAGTCCGAAAACAGAGGAGATTCCTGGCAACCAATTTCAAGTGACTTAACTTTGAATCAAGAAAGAATGACTTTCCCTTATTATGATCAACCTCAAAGTTGGGATAATGCTTGGGATGTATTTGCCATGTCAAATTATAATACAATTACCTCATTAGCAGAATCACCTAAGAAAGAAGGTTTGATTTACGCTGGTACCGATGATGGGCTCATCCAAGTAACAGAAGATGGTGGAGCTAATTGGAGAAAGTTCTCTCTGAATACCATAAAAGGGGTACCCACCACTCCATTTGTAAATGATGTTCGCGCGGATCTTTTTGATGCTAATATCGTATATGCAGCTTTAGACAATCACAAATATGGAGACTACAAACCCTATATTATCAAAAGTAGTGACAAAGGAAAAACTTGGTCTTTAATTAATGGTGATCTCCCAAATAAGTTATTAATATGGAGATTGGTACAAGATCATATTAAAAAGGACTTATTATTTGCAGCAACAGAATTTGGTGTATATGTTACAATGAATGGAGGGAAAAATTGGATAAAACTAGAAGGTGGAATGCCAACAATTCCAATTCGAGATATTACAATACAAAGACGTGAAAACGATTTAGTTGCTGGATCATTTGGTAGAGGTATATTCATTTTAGACAATATTGCTCCTTTACGTGAATACAATACAAGCTTAAGCGCTACAGAGGCAAAGCTCTTTCCTGTAAAGCCTGTACAATGGTATCAACAATCTAGTAGAGTTGGTAGTCAGGGTGATGCTGAATGGATTGCAAAAAATCCTCCTTTCGGTGCTAATTTCACCTATTTTATGGCAGATAAAATTAAATCTAAAAAAGACATTAGAAAGGAAAAAGAAAAAAAAGGAACTGCTAAATTTCCAGGTTGGGATGCTCTAGAAAAAGAAAACAGACAGGACGCTCCCACAATATTTTTAATAATTAAAGATGCAAATGGGAATGTAATTAATACCGTAAAAGGCACCAATAAAAAAGGGTTTAACCGTGTAAATTGGAATCTAAATTATCCGAGTAAAAGTGGAGAACGATTACAGGTTCCAAAAGCGCAACGTAGATTTGGAAACGCTGATGTAATGGTAACTCCTGGAAATTACACTGTGACTTTAGTAAAACGTATTAATGGCTCAAATACTGTTTTACAAGGTCCTGAATCTTTCAAAGTAGAACCCTTATTTGATGATGTAGCTTTACCAAGAAAATCATTCAAGGAAATGGATGCGTTTAGAGCCGCTACTTTTGCATTCCAACAGGACTTAACAGCAACTACTATTGCATTGTCAACAAGTAAAAAAACTGTTAGCGCTATGCTAAGAGCACTAGATAAGGCCACAACACCTTCTGATGATTTGTATAAACGATTAAATACTACTAAAAACACATTATTAGATATTGAAAAAGAGCTTCAAGGGGATAAAACAAAAAGAGAAATTGGAGAACGTTCAAACCCTACAGCTAGCGATGGAAACTCAATAGCTTGGACATCTTTCGGAAATACATATGGACCAACAGAAGAGCATAAAAATTTCTTAAGCCGTGTGCAAAGTCAACTCAAGAAAGTAAAAGCTAAATTATCACCCATTATCAACTCAACACTTCCTGAACTTGAAAGTGATTTGAAAAAAACTGGAGCACCTTGGGTAGAAGGACAAGGATTAATCAAGAATTAAAACATCTCTAAATTATATAAAAAAGCCTACAAAAAAAAAGCCTGAATAAAATGTTCAGGCTTTTTCTTTTAAACTGTTCTGTCCCAAAATAAGTTGAAATTGAGCCAATCTATTTTAGGACAACTCGACAACTCATTATTATAAGCTAAAATTAATTCTTGCAAACAAAAATCTTCCTGAATATCCAAACTGAGATGTTCTTCTAGAATACACAAATTGATCACCAGCTGTTCCTCCTTCACGGTTATCATCAGGGTACACATCAAGTAAATTATTTGCACCAACGGTGATATTTAGGTTTTCAAAAACCTTTGCTGACACAGAAAGATCAGTAACTATTTTTCCTCCATACACAGCGTCATCGCTCACTAAGGCTCCTTCTACTCTAGCGTCTCCATTAAAGTCATCTGGGTCTGTAACTTCTCCAAAAAACACATTTCTCAACAATACATTATATCGTCCTATAGACAATGCATTGGTAAGACTTAATTTGGTTCTTGGCTGTGCCAACGTCAAAAATGCTTCTTCCTGAGCATCAAAAAAGTTACCACCTTGCCCTGCATTATCGATTTTTTCAGGAACTCTAATCTCCTCTACTTCTGTTTCTGCAAAAGTAGCAGACAAATCACTTTTTAAGGTAGCATCGTTTCCAAAATTAGCTTTATGTGATATTACCACATCTACTCCTTTGGATCTAGTATCAATTGCATTTACAAAAAAACGAGCACTTGTAGCTCCGGCATTATCAAATATACGGCTAAGCTCTGCATTCCCACCATTTCCAAAACTACCACTATATACGATTCTATCATCAATATCGATTAAGTATGCATCTGCTGTAACTGTAAAGTTTTGAATTTTGGTTGTAAAACCTAAACTATAACTATCAGACGTTTCTTCTTTTAATTTAACAATTCCTATCAAGTTTGCTGCTCTACTGTCATTTGTAAAGGTACCTTGCTCAAATGGTTGATTATCTACAAAAACAGTACTGGTTCTACTAAAAAATTGCTGATGTAAAGAAGGTGCTCTAAATCCAGTACTATTTGCTCCTCGTACCGATATGTTTTCTGATATTTTATATCTAGTGGCCAACTTATAATTAAAAGTATCCCCAAAATCAGAGAAATTCTCATACCTAGCTGCTAAGCTTACCAGCCATTGCTCAGTAAAATCAGCTTCAACATCTACATATCCTGCGATACTGTTTCTGTATTTATCGGTTTCATTATTAGGATCATACCCTCTAAATACCTGAGAGCCTCCTCCCAGAGGCGTTCCTGTAAAATTATTGCGTACCAATTGATCATCTGCAGTTGCACTGGTAACAGGGTTCCCATTGACATCATAACTTGTATATGACGCTTCCTCTCCTGCGGTAATACTATAATTTTCTACTTTATACTCTGCCCCCATTGCAACACTCAATCCTTTGAAAATATCTTCATGAAATTTATTGATATCAAGGTTGGTTGTATTTTGCATAAAACTTAGCCCTCCTGCATCAAAAGTTCTTGGAGTTGCAATTCCTAATGTTCCATTACTAGAATTACTAACGGTGATATCAAATATATTAATCCCATAAGTGTTCGAGAAATCAACATTCCAATCTTTAACTTTACCCTTAATTCCTAAAGAGATAGATTTATCTACAATATCGGTTCCTATATTTGGTAAAAAACCATTAGGAAAAGCTAATGTATTTGCTCTACCATCACTTTGAGCAGGTCTTCTATAAAAACCAGACGCCAGTCCTTGCCTGTAACTGATGCCTCCAAAACTATACAGCTCTGCATCATCTCCTAACGGAATCGCCATATTTGCAAAAAACTTACCTTCTCTTAATTTTGCTGTCCCTACTTTAAACCTAAAATCAGCACGTGTTAGTCCTCGTGCTGTTAATTCTGATTCATCAACATCAACATCCAACAAGCTTCTAAAAGTTTCTATATCTGTATCATTGCTAACATCTAAAGCTGCTATTTGATCTCTGGTAGCCTGATCAAGGTATCCAATACCTTGAGCCGCGGTTTGATAATCGGTCAATGTCATTTCTGCTACATTTCCTCCTCCTGCAGCAAAAACACGTTCTGCTCCATGAAACCCTCTAAAAATATCTCCTTGATAATCTCGATTACGCAATGCAGGCTCTCTAGTAGAAAGTGATCCTGTAAAATTGATAAAGCCTCCATTTTCTCCTAAAGCCAATCCGTAATTTGCTTCTAGCTTTACTTTTTCTCCATCACTACCTCCCTCAAACTGGTTAGAGTTTTCACTAAAATTAGCTCCTGTAGTTAATGTCATATCCAATTTTCCTGTTGCTTTTTTAAGCACAATATTGATTACCCCTGCAATAGCATCAGATCCATATTGAGCTGCCGCACCATCTCGCAATACTTCAATACGTTGAATGGCTGCTGTGGGAATGGCATTCATATCTGTACCTACACTACCTGCTCCTACTGTACCATTTACATTTACCAAAGCTGTATTGTGCCTTCTTTTTCCATTAATCAACACCAATACCTGATCGGGTCCTAATCCTCTCAAGGATGCAGGGTCAATATGATCTGTACCATCTGATACTGTTTGAGTTTGAGAAGTAAAAGAAGGGGCTACATAATTTAAAATCTCATTTACCGATGTCTGTGGCCCTTGTGTAGCTATTTGTGTAATATCTATGACATCTATTGGTACTGCTGTTTCTGTAGCTGTACGGCTAGGATTTCTTGACCCTACCAAAACTACATCATCTAATTGTGCCGCGGCATCTTGCAAAGTCACTGATACAAAATCTTTGCCTGACACATCGACTTCTTTAGTCTCAAAGCCAATAAAAGAAATAATCAATGTAGTATTCTCATCTGGTAAGTTAATTGTAAAATTACCTTCAAAATCTGTCTGAGCACCATTTGAAGTACCTTTTACCAATATATTTGCTCCTGGTAATGGGTTTCCAACAGCATCTTTGACACTCCCTTTGACCTCACGTTGCAAATCAACCTTAATATCTAACAGAGATTCTTTTTTTAGTATCACCTGTTTCCCCACAATGGTGTATGAAATCCCTTTATTTTTAAACAAAATTTTTAAAACTTTATCTAGTCCTTGCTTATCAACTTTGATAGTTGCCTTTTGATTTAAGTTTACCTCATCATTGATGTAAAAAAATTTGTACGATGTTTGACTTTTTATCTCCTCTAGAATTTGTGATAGTGGCGTTTTTTCAAAATTAAGTTCTATTTTGCCTTGAGAGAAGCCCGAAGCTGCTATCATTTGAAAGATTGAAAAACAAAAAAGAATTAATGTAAGTTTCATTTTTAATGTAATTGACAGGTATCCCGTGTGTGAAAACGGCATACGATTACCCTTTTTTTTCATATTTTTGAAAAGTTTGATTGTTAAGTACTCAGTTTAATAATAATCGAATAAGTAAGGGAAGTGTAGCAGCACTTCCTTTTTTTTACAAATAGATTATCGTTTCTTATTAAAGAATGATCTTTTATTATCCCAGATCAAATCTTCAATCTTTTATTCTTGATGTATTACTATTGTATTCTTGTTTATCTCATATGTAAATTTTAAAGTTTCTGAAAATATTTTTAAGATCTCCTCGATATTCTCAACATCGAACTCCCCTGTAAATCGTGTATTATTCAACCTATCATTATGACATATAATGGTTACATCATATGCTCGTTCAATCCTAGTTAATACATCTGAAAAAGATTCATTTTGTAATAGTATTTTTTTATCCATCCAAGACGTATACAAAGATGTATTTACCTTTTTTTTGCTTAAAATCTTCACATTTTTATTAAAAACAGCCTGATCATTGGGTTCTAATTGTACTCCAGAAATAGTATTCTTCTGATCTTTTACCAACACCCCGCCTTCTACCAAGGTTGTTTTCACCTCTTTATCCTCTACATATGATGATACATTAAATCTTGTTCCCAGTACCTGAACATCAACTTCTTTGGTTTTTACAATAAATGGTTTTCTTTTATTTTTGGTCACATCAAAAAATGCCTCCCCTTCTAGGTATACGACCCTATTTTCTTCTGAAGCCACAAAATTCTGAGGAAACCTTAAACTACTTCCTGCATTTAACCAAACTTTTGTACTATCAGAAAGAACAAGTTGAAACAACTTTCCTTTTGGAATAACAACTTCTACATACTCAAGAAGGGCTTCTTTATTTTTATCTGGTTGTACAACAAATTGATTTTGCTTTTTTGTCCCCAACAAATTACCATCGGTACTTACAACCTCTTTTTTACCATCAAAATCCATATAAATAACGCTACCATCTGCCTGAATAATTTTGATTTTAGTATCATCTACCAAAAACTCTGACTCTGCCACATTAGGGGATTTCTTGAGTATAGATGTATTTACTGTTGCATAATAATAGCCTCCCAAAAGTACACATACTAGTATTGCAGCATATTTCATAACTTTTTGAAAACGTCCCAGTATGAGTTTTTTAGTTTTATTTTTATCTATCTTATTTATAAAATTAATATACGCTAATTCTGAATCCACAGACTGCTCATTTGCAGACGCATACCACTCCTTCACTTCTTTTTTAAAAAGAATCTTATTGCCCTCATCCTCATTAAGCCACTCTTGCAATAATTCTCTTTCTGAAGCCGAAACGTCCCCCTGAAGGTATCTCTTAATTATTGTTAAATAATTATCCATTATCCTCTTTTTACAAATAAATGATGCAGAAAAAACAGAAATCCCCTACTTTATTTTATTTTTTTTAATTTAGTAGATGATTTTTATCATGAAAAAAAATAATCAACACATAGATGAATTACTAATCAAAGGACTTGAAAAGGGAGACCAAAACAGTTACAAAAAATTGTTTGAACACTATTATCCTTCATTATATAATTATGTTTACAAACTCTCTAGTAATTCTTATGTATCTGAAGATTTGGTTCAAAATGTGTTGCTGAGAATTTGGGAAAAAAAATCTTCCTTAAAAATCACTTCGTCTTTAAGAAATTATTTATTAAGAGCCTGTCATAATGAATTTCTTATGTACTTACGGCAACAAAAAAAAGAATATGATAGTATAGATGAGTTAAAATGGGAAGCTTTATTAGAAATACATAATACCCCTGAAGAAGACCAAACAGAAACAGATTGGTTAAAAATAGAAAGAGCAATCGAGCTACTCCCTAAAAAATGTAGAGAGGTTTTCAAACTTAGTCGCTTAGAACAAAAAAAGCATAAAGAAATAGCTGAAATTTTAGGCATCTCTACCAAAACTGTAGAAATTCATATCAGCAAAGCTTTACGTTTCTTAAAGGCAAACATTTCTGTTTTTTTTCTCTAAAACAAATCACTTATTAAAAAATAAAAACTTATAAACCAAACATTTAAGATAACTGTTTTTAGCAAAAAAAATATTCTTCAACAATTACCATCATTAATTTAATAAGCAGAAAAAAGAAAAGTCTCTTCTTTTTTTGTACTTTTGTTTAACAATATTTAAAAAAAAGTGAACAATATAAAAAAAACATTCAGCATTAAAGATTTAGAAAATCTATGTGGTATCAAAGCTCACACCATAAGGATATGGGAAAAAAGATACAATCTTCTTTCTCCTGATCGCACAGAAACCAACATCAGAACATACAATCTAAAAAGTCTTCAAAAACTACTGAATGTAACTTACCTAGTAAATAGCGGTTATAAAATATCAAGAATCTCTAAACTCAATAACCAAGAAATAAATGAATATGTGAGAAATATCATATCTTATAATGGTATTAAGGATCAGTCTCTCAATTCTTTTAAAATTGCTATGCTCAATTATGACCTTGCTTTATTCTTGAATACTTATGAGCAGTTAGAAAACAAAAAGAATTTTAGAGAAATATTTACTACCATTTTTATTCCTCTCCTCAAAGAAATTGGTTTACTATGGCAAACTAATACTATCACCCCTTCACACGAACGTTTTCTATCTAATTTAATAAAACAAAAACTTTTATTGAATATCGAAAAACTTCAATATTCTAAACCAACCAAAAACGATAAAGCATTTGTTTTATTTCTACCAGAAAATGAGATTCATGAGTTGGGCTTGTTATACATTTATTATGAAATCCTTTTACATGGATATAAAGCCATATATCTAGGAGCCAGCATCCCATTAGACAATCTTCCTCATATTCTTTCTTTACACAAGAAAACAATTTTTGTTTCTTATTTTACTATCAGGCCAGAAAAAGAAAACATCAAAGCATATACCGAGGAGTTTAATAGCATTGTTTGTAATGATACCGTTTATGATTTATGGGTGCTTGGTAAACAGGTTATAAATATCGACATCGACAGTGAAGATAATCACTATTATTTTGAATCTATCAGCTCATTGATTGCTGAGCTCTAACACAATACACTTTTTGTTATGCCAAAAAAAATAATTGTTATCGGTTCTGGTTTTTCTTCTCTATCTGCTTCATGCTATCTAGCACAATTGGGGTATGATGTAACGATTTTTGAAAAAAACGATACTATCGGGGGTAGAGCTAGGCAATTAAAAAAAGAAGGATTTACTTTTGATATTGGCCCTTCTTGGTATTGGATGCCAGATGTGTTTGAAAGCTTTTTTAATGATTTTAACGCTTCTGTTTCTGATTACTATCAATTAGACAAATTAAATCCTGCATACAAAGTTTTTTTTGAAAACAATGAAAGTATCTTAATCAAAGATACGCTAGATAAAATATACAAAGCTTTTGAGAATGAAGAAGAAGGAAGTTCTATTAAACTTAAAAAATTTATAAGAACAGCGCAGAACAACTATGACATTGCTATCAAAAATTTGGTATACAGACCTGGTGTTTCACCATTAGAATTGGTCACCAAAGATACTTTGATGAGGGTAAAACAATTTTTTAGTACCATTTCAAAAGAAGTACGCAAAGAGTTTAAAAATAAAAAGCTAATTCAGATACTTGAATTTCCTGTATTATTTCTAGGAGCAAAACCCAGTGACACTCCTTCTTTTTATAGTTTTATGAATTATGCTGATTTTGGACTAGGAACTTGGCATCCCAGAGGAGGTATGTATCAAGTTATACTCGGCATAAAAAAACTGGCTGAATCTCTAGGGGTAACCATTTGCACAAATTCTAATGTTGAAAAAATCCTAGTCAAACAAGGAAACGCTACTGGAGTTATTGTAAACTCGACTACTATAGCATCAGACATGGTACTGTGTGGTGCTGATTATCATCATGGAGAAACCTTACTACCTCTTGAATACAGGCAATATTCTGAAAAATACTGGGAAAATAAAGTTTTTGCACCATCGGCATTACTTTTTTATGTAGGTTTTAACAAAAAGCTAGATAATGTTCATCACCATAATTTATTTTTTGATACTGATTTTGATCAACATGCTAAAAATATTTATGATCAACCTACATGGCCAGAAGAACCTCTTTTTTATGCTAATTTTACTTCTATAACAGATCCTACATCTGCGCCAGAAGGAAAAGAAAATGGTTTTTTTCTAATTCCATTAGCCCCAGGAATAGAAGATACTGATGCACTTAGAGAACGTTATTTTGAGAAAATAATAACTCGTTTTGAAAAACTTACTAATCAAAATATCAAAAACGCTATAATTTTTAAAGAATCTTTTTGTGTAAAAGACTTTATCAAAGAATATAATTCTTATAAAGGGAATGCTTATGGAATGGCCAACACTCTTTTGCAAACCGCTTTTCTAAGACCTAAACTAAAAAGTAAGAGAGTCAATAAATTATTTTTTACTGGGCAACTTACAGTCCCAGGACCTGGTGTACCCCCTTCTCTTATTTCTGGAAAACTCGTGGCTGGATTAATTGAAGCTCAACAAAACATCAAGAAATCACAATTTATTACAACATAAAAACTCATTGCATTAGACCACTAAACTAATTGATTATGAAATTAATTTTTGATACTGTATCGTATAGTTGTAGCAAGATTGTTACCAACTCATATAGCACTTCATTTTCTCTTGCCTCAAAAATGTTATCTGGCTCAATACGACAAGACATTTATAATATTTACGGATTTGTACGGTTTGCAGATGAAATTGTTGATACTTTTCATGCATATGATAAAGAGCGTTTATTTAACGATTTTGAACAAGATATGTATCGAGGGATCAAAGATAAAATAAGCTTAAATCCAATTATAAATTCTTTTCAAAAAACAGTACACCAATACAATATCACTCCAGATCTATACGAGGCTTTTATGAGCAGCATGAGGTTAGACCTACATAAGACCAAATACCTAACAGATCAAGAGTACAAAAAATATATTTACGGGTCTGCCGATGTAGTGGGCTTAATGTGTTTGAAGGTATTTGTAAACGGAGATCAAGCTAAATACGATGAATTAAAGCAAAGCGCAATGTATTTGGGATCAGCTTTTCAAAAGGTTAATTTCTTACGTGATCTAAAATCCGATCATGAACTTCTGGATAGATCTTATTTTCCTAATATTGATTTAAGTCAATTAAATGAAGGCGCTAAATCAAAAATTATTAAAGAAATAGAAGAAGATTTTGACAATGCTCTAAAAGGAATTCTAAAACTTCCTGTAGAAGCTAAATTTGGAGTTTATATGGCTTATGTATACTATAAAAAACTATTAAACAAGCTTAAAAAAACTCCTTCTCTAGAAATAAAAAACACCCGCATACGAGTTTCTAATTATCAAAAAATTCAGTTACTCGCCAAATCTTATTTTGATTATCAATTAAATCTAATTTAGCCGTATTTTTATATAAAAATCTATCTTGTGAAAATTCTTATTCAGCTTTTAGTTTTTTTTACCACTTTCTGTGTTATGGAGTTTATGGCTTGGTTTACACACAAGTACATAATGCATGGTTTTTTATGGATTCTTCATAAGGATCACCATCATAAGGATCATGGTAACTGGTGGGAACGTAATGATTTATTTTTTATCTTTTATGCTATTGTAAGTATGTCCTGTATTTTATTTCACCACCCACAAACTTTCTGGCTAGGAAGACCTATCGGTTTTGGGATATTGGCATATGGAATTGCTTATTTTGTAGTACATGATATTTTTATACATCAACGCTTTAAATTATTAAAAAAGACTAATAATCGATATGCTAAAGGACTAAGAAGAGCACATAAAATGCATCATAAAAATATAAAAAAGGAAAAAGGAGAATGTTTTGGCATGTTATTCGTTCCTTTTAAATACTTCAAAAAATAACTACTGATTCAACAGGCTATCAATTGTTTCTCTTACTTTGGTAGTATTCCAATCTGCCGCACCTACTTTATCAATAATTATATTTCCTTTTTTATCTATCAAATAAGTTGCAGGTATTGTTTTGCTTATAAAAGGCTTAGGATGCTCAGATAATGACCGATATATTGGGTAGTTATAGTTTTTATTTTTCATAAACTTATTTAATTCTGGATCATCATCTGTAGTAACAAAAAGAAACACAACTTTATCTTGATAATCATTATACAGTTTTTGCAAAGAAGGCATCTCTGCAATACATGGCGGACACCATGTTGCCCAATAATTAATCAAAACAACTTTATCTCTGGCTGTATCAAAATTAATAGAAGGTGTATTCACCCCATGTAGTTTCCAGTCATAAGTTGCTACTTTTTTTCTTTCTTCTACTTCTACTATACTAGGACTAAAAGAAAAAATTCTAGTTAGAAATATTTGCATCATTCCTCTAGTGTTAGGAATAAAAAATAGCACCAATATGATTACAAAAATTATATTAGAAATCTTTTTTTTCTCAAACTTCATTCGTTTGGCTTTTATACTTTACAATTAAACAATTTTTATAACTACTGGTCAATCCTCTAATCAATTTTAAAATTAATTATATAGTCACTTACTCTTTCTATCAATATTTAATAAAATCAGTACCGATAATTCTGTCTTAGAACCTGTATTCTACTTACAAAGTTATATAAATAATTATACCTGCAACGAGATTTACAAAGTCTTACTTACATCATAACAACAAAAAATTAATGGACTAAAGGTTATCAATTTATACTTGACGATAAAAGCGCAATCAAATTTATTGATTGCGCTTAAGAAAAACTAACAAAAATACTAATGAACTAACTATCTAGAGATACTTCCCGTAGGAAATGAATCACTATTAAGTTCAAAAGCATAACTTGTGGGTGCTGTTTCTGTACCTGCTGTTCCTACCAAAGGTTTTAATAAGAATGGTGCTGCGGCATTATCTGGAAAAGGTTCTACCGAAATTACAACGGCTTTCCCTCTAACATCTAATGGAAATGTTACTCCATCTGGTTCATTTCTAAAAAAGTCTTCTCCTGGCAATTGTGGTCCGTTTGAAGCTGTCTCACTAAATCCATCACTAGCACCTGCATTATCGTCTGCAGTATTACCCATTGTAAATGTACCTGTAGAAATTGGCACTCCTTCTGATACTACCCATCCTTCATATTTCCAACCTGCATCAAGAACTGGCAGTGTAAGAGTTGCTACTGGTGGCATTGCTGGGGTTCCAAACCACACTCCATATTCATCATTACCGTTATTAGCAGTCATAGGAGCTTCATCTGTTGGTGTTCTTAAAAAGAAATCCCCTGTCGAGTCTAAGAAATCTCCTTCTGTTATTACCGGACCTAATCCTACGGTCGCAGTATTACTAGTACCAAAATCTCCTTTTAAAAGTTTTGTATCTGCTGGTGCAGGATCTGGATCTGGGGTTGGCTCAATAGTCAATACAAAAGATGTAGCCGCATTCAATGACTCTGTATTTACCGCAAAAGAAGTACTAGATAATTCTCCGTCACTATTTACAGAAAATGTACCTGTAGAAATGGGGTCTCCATTAACAATGATCCATCCTTCATACAAATAATCATTTCCTAAATCTTCTAAACCATTAAGATTAACTGTCAAATTTGATTCGGTAGATACATTACCAGAATCATCATCATCGCTACAAGAAGTGGCAACACATCCCACTACCAAAGCACCTATAATTGCTTTTTTAAACATTACTTTTATTTTTATAATTATTACGATTATAAAAATAAAGACAACTAAGCTCTTAAAATGTTAGCCATCTAACATTAAGCAACATTTTTTAATCGAATCTCTTTTCTATTGAAATCAATGATATTAGATTCTTTCAATTCGTTCAGAATAATGTTTAATGTCGGTCTGGAGGTTCCTATGAGATGGGCGATATCTTTTTGAGTATATGGGTGCTCTATTACCATATCTCCTGTATGAGGACAACAATGCCCATAATCTTCCTTAAGTTCATTCAAGAATTCTAGCAATCTTGTTTTGGTGTCTTTAAACAGAAGTAATTGTAATCTTCTTTCTAAACGCTTGAAACGCATACCTATAAACTTATAGATTCTTAAACTGAAAGATTGATTGTCTTTCATAAGTTCATGCATAGTTTCTACTCCAATGGGGCATATAGAGGTAGTATTATCAAGAGACTGAGCAAACTCTGTTCTTTTATTTTCTCCTAGAATTGCTTTTTCTCCAAAAATTTCTCCTTTGATAAGAATTGCTTTTATTACTTCATGTCCATCTTCTCCATAATATCCTATTTTTACTTTTCCTTTTTCTATAAGATAAATTTTATTAGCAGAATCTTCTTCAAAATAGATATAATCATTCTTTCTATAAGCATCAAAATCATGATCTTTTTTATATTCTTTAAACTTATGCGGACATAATATATTGAAGAGGTTTGCATCCTCAAAGAACCAAATAGTACTCATGACAATGTATGTTTTAAAGTGTTAGTTTACAAAATTAGAACGCAAAACATAGAAATTCCTTACATTATTGATGTAAAAAACTCCTTAAAACTTTGTTTTAAGGAGTTCTTATTTTTTACATAAAAGAGTCTATCTTCTTATGCATTTTCCTTTTTTATAAGGTTTAATGCTGAACCTTCTTTAAACCACTCTATTTGAGAATCATTATAAGTATGATTTAATAAAATTAAGTCCTTGGAATCATCAGAATGAACAACCTCTAGTGTTAATTGTTTTCCTGGGGCAAATTGCTCAAGGTCTATAAAGTTAAAAGTATCGTCTTCTTGTATCAAGTCATAATCATTTTCATTTGCAAAAGTCAATCCAAGCATCCCCTGTTTCTTAAGGTTTGTCTCATGAATACGAGCAAATGATTTTACAATTACAGCGCGTACTCCTAAATGACGTGGCTCCATAGCTGCATGCTCTCTTGATGACCCTTCTCCATAGTTATGGTCTCCCACTACTATGGTAGGCACTCCTGCTGCTTTATAAGTTCGCTGTACATTTGGTACACCATCATACTCGCCATTCAACTGACTTTTTACAAAATTAGTCTTCTTGTTATAAGCATTTACTGCACCGATCAAGCAGTTGTTAGAAATATTATCTAAATGCCCTCTATAACGCAACCATGGTCCTGCCATAGAGATGTGATCTGTAGTACATTTACCAAATGCTTTTATAAGTAGTTTGGCTCCTGTAATATTTTTTCCATCCCAAGCCTTAAACGGGCTTAACAATTCTAATCTTTCTGATTCTGGATTTACTACTATTTCAACTCCAGAACCATCTTCTTGCGGTGCAAGATAACCTGCATCTTCTACATCAAAACCTTTTGGAGGTAATTCCCAACCTGTAGGCTCATCCAACATTACTTCTTCTCCATTCTCATTGATTAGTTTATCTGTAATCGGGTTAAAATCTAACCTTCCTGAGATTGCTACTGCGGCAACCATTTCTGGTGAAGCAACAAAGGCATGTGTATTAGGGTTACCATCTGCTCTTTTTGCGAAGTTTCTATTAAAAGAGTGTATAATCGAATTTTTTTCTTCTTTACTTGCTCCTTCTCTTGCCCATTGACCAATACATGGCCCACATGCATTTGTAAATATTTTTGCGTCTAATTTTTCAAAAATATCAAGTAAACCATCTCTCTCTGCAGTAAATCTTACTTGTTCTGACCCTGGATTGATACCAAATTCAGCTTTAGTTTTTAATCCTTTATCTACTGCTTGTTGCGCTATTGATGCTGCTCTTGATAAATCTTCATAAGATGAGTTGGTACAAGATCCAATTAACCCCCACTCTACTTTAAGTGGCCAATCATTAGATTTTGCTTTATCTGTCATTTCTCCAACTGGTGTAGCTAAATCTGGTGTAAACGGACCATTTACATGAGGTTTCAATTCTGATAAATTAATCTCTATAACTTGATCAAAATATTGTTCTGGATTTGCATATACTTCTGGATCTCCTGTAAGATGTTCTTTTACCTGATTTGCAGCATCTGCTATATCACTACGATCTGTAGCACGTAAATAACGTTCCATAGATTCATCGTATCCAAAGGTAGAAGTTGTTGCTCCTATTTCTGCTCCCATATTACAGATGGTACCTTTACCTGTACAGGACATAGATTCTGCTCCAGGTCCAAAATACTCTACAATAGCTCCAGTACCTCCTTTTACGGTAAGGATACCTGCTACTTTAAGGATAACATCTTTTGGTGCTGTCCAACCGTTAAGTTTTCCAGTTAATTTTACTCCTATCAATTTAGGAAACTTAAGTTCCCATGGCATTCCTGCCATTACATCTACGGCATCTGCTCCACCAACTCCAATAGCAACCATTCCTAATCCTCCTGCATTTACAGTATGTGAATCGGTACCGATCATCATACCTCCTGGGAATGCATAGTTTTCTAATACTACTTGATGAATAATTCCTGCTCCTGGTTTCCAAAATCCAATTCCGTATTTATTGGATACTGATTCTAGAAAATTAAATACTTCATTACTTGTATTTAAGGCTGTTTGTAAATCTTTATCTGCACCTACTTTTGCCTGAATCAAGTGATCACAGTGCACTGTTGTTGGTACTGCTACTTTTGTTTTACCTGCTTGCATAAATTGCAATAATGCCATTTGAGCAGTTGCATCTTGACAAGCGATACGATCTGGTGCAAAGTCTACATAATCTTTACCACGAGTGAACGCTTTCTGGGAGTCATTACCCCACAAATGCGAATACAAAATTTTCTCTGCCAGAGTTAAAGGTGTACCTGTTATTTCACGTGCTGCGTTAACACGATCTGATAACTGATCGTAAACCTTTTTAATCATATCGATATCGAATGCCATATCTATTATTTTTTATATTGAAAAGTTCTGCAAAAATACGAATTTTAAAGGATTTTCTTAAATGAATGCTTCTTATCAGCTCTTTTTGCTTTTTTAAAAAAATATAGGCTTTCATTTATTGATATCCATAAATTTAATTTATGAATTTTACAAAATCAATAAAAATTAAGATAAGAAAATAACTCGCTCTAAAACGAAGTTACGAAAACGTTATAGTTATTCTGTTAAAATTTACTCATTAAGTGAGATTTTAATGCTCTGAAACTTACTCTGAGACAATTTATTTATAAAAAGTATAAGTGAGGTTCTAGAACCTCACTTATACTTTTGTAAGAAAACCTAATTTTATTAGTTTTTCTTCTTTTCATGCCTCTTCTTTTTAAAGCTTTCATACTGCTCTAATTGAACTGCAGTAAGTGTTGCTTTAAACTTTTCATTTTCACTCTTCATTAATTCCCTATGTTTTTTAAGCATCCCTTTTTGCTCTTTATTCCATGTACTTTTCAAGGCTTTTCTTTTTCCTTTTCTTGAGAGGTCTTCATTTTCTACAATTGCCAATTGTTCTTCTGTAAAGCTATCATGCATTACTGCTCGTTGTTTTTTTCTGAGCGTTCTTTTATTATTTAATTGTTCTTTCTGAGTTTCAGACAGGCTTTCATAAAATTCCTTTTTTAGTGCCTTATGTTCTTTACGGCTTACATCAGGTTGTGCAGATACTGTAATAGCACTTATTACTAATGCTATAAAATATATTATACTATTTTTCATTTATTTCTTTTTCAATATTAAACTTATGTATTAATTATCCTGAACGTTCAATACTAAGACTGATACATTCTAAAAAGGTTTAATATTGAAATAAAACAAAAATTAAGAAAAAATTGTTATGCCGTAAACTCTCTATAACCAGTAAGGCACTTCTTTTTAAGAAGTGCCTTACTGGTTATACTTATTATTTTAACTAACTTATACAAAGAGCTACCAATGCTAATAGTAGTTTTTTAACGTATATAGTGGATATAATATGTTTCTGGATTTCCTTGTTCGTCAGTTTGTGAAGCAGATAATATTAAATTGTTCATGTCCAATCGATCAATATTTTCTTCCAATTTTTCTTCAAAATTAGTCCCTTCGAATTTAATTGTTCTTTTAAGTATTTCCCCTTCTATTTTCCAAGTTCCTTTTTCATCTACATTACCATCAACACAGGTATCATTCTCTAAGAAAAAGTCTGATTCATAAAAAGTATTATCCTTAGAAAATTTCATGAAATTCATATCTTCACACCCACTAAGTTGATCGGCTACAAAATTATTATTTACAATCAATCCATATTCTTTTATATTCCAGGTATCAGACACTAAAATCTCTGTTTGAGTCAAATCTACCGAATTATCATCATCACTATTACAAGATACCATTAGACCTAAAGAAATAACAGCTACTAGTTTTAAAAAAGTTTTTTTCATTTTTTTATTTTGGATTTTTATTAATGCTAATTAGACTAACATTGAATATATATGTCAGAACAGAATAAAATGTTACCTTATTTTTGTTCTTTTTTACCTACAAAGAATACGCTTCTATCAATCAAACAGATAGATTACAAAAAAGTTCAAAAGTGTTATGTGGTTTACAAAAATTAGTTTTAGAACAAACTACTAATAATATCTTCTATGCTTATTCCTTCTGCTTCTGCTTTATAATTTTTTATCATACGATGGCGCAAAATCCCCATTGCTACTGCTTGTATATCTTCTATATCAGGAGAGAACTTACCTTTTACAGCGGCATTTGCTTTGGCTGCAAGAATAAGATTCTGAGAAGCTCTTGGACCTGCTCCCCAGTCTATATAATTTTTAACCAAATCGGTTGCCGTTTCTTCATTAGGCCTAGTTTTACCTACCATTTTCACAGCATATTCAATTACATTATCTGCTACAGGAATACGGCGTATCAACTGTTGAAGGTCTATGATTTCTTGTGCTGTAAATAATGAATTAATTGTTTTTGTAGTACCACCTGTAGTGCTTTTTACCACCTCTACTTCCTCTTGAAAACTTGGATACTTTAGTTCTATAGCAAACATAAATCTATCCAATTGTGCTTCTGGAAGTGGGTATGTTCCTTCTTGTTCTATAGGGTTTTGTGTTGCCAATACAAAATACGGAAGGTCTAATTTATAATGGTGTCCTGCTACAGTGACTGATCGTTCTTGCATAGCTTCAAGAAGGGCTGCTTGAGTTTTCGGAGGAGTACGGTTGATTTCATCAGCCAATATAATATTAGAAAATATTGGGCCTTTTATAAATTTAAAATGTCTTGTTTCGTCTAATATTTCACTTCCTAAGATATCACTAGGCATCAAATCTGGTGTAAACTGAATTCTTTTAAAATCCAATCCTAAGGCTTGCGAGATGGTATTAACCATTAGCGTTTTGGCTAATCCTGGAACACCTATTAGCAATGCATGCCCTCCTGAAAAGATCGAAATAAGAATTTGATCGATTACCTTTTCTTGCCCAATAATTACCTTAGAAATTTCTTTTTTAAGTTCTGAATGTTTTTTTACCAGTTTTTCTATAGCCGCTACGTCTTCTGACATATTTTTTTATTTTTTTAACCAGTTACCGCTATATTCACAGTCTCTGTACTCTCCATTAATTTTTATATAAGTATCCATTATTTTCTCATTCTGCCACTTACGAATTGCATCAATTTGTTTTTTCCTCTTTGCTAATTCCTGTATTTTAAGATAATCATTAGCATAATCTGCTATATGCTCATCGTATCTATTAAGGACCGTTATCAACTTAAACTTTTTTCTACCTTGACGATCTTGATCAGGAATTACTAAAGAAACTTCATTGGTTTTTAATTTAGATACTTGATCATACAATATAGGATCAATTTTGGTAAGTTCAAAATGAGTATCCCCTGTTGTTGGATTTAATAATTGTCCTCCATCTTCACGAGTTTCTTTCTCGTCACTAAACTTTCTTGCTGCTTCTTGAAATTTGATAGACCCAGAAACAATACTTGTTCTTACAGAGTCTATTAATCTTTTGGCTTCTGTAACGCTTTCTCTGGTAACATCAGGAATAAGAAGTATATGTCTTACATCTATTTCTTCTCCTCTTATTTTATCTACTTTTACTATATGCCATCCAAAATCAGTTTTGAAAGGTTCACTCACTTCTCCTTCTTGTAAACTAAAAGAAACATCTTTGAATTCTTTTGCAAAATTTGTCTTGCGATCTAATGTATATTTTCCTCCAGTAGATTTTGATCCTGGGTCTTGAGAATATAATACTGCTTTGGTTGCAAAACTACTTCCGTTTTCTACAATATCTTCTCTAAACTGACTTAAACGATCTATTACTTTTTGTTCTTCTTCTTGTGGTATCTCTGGTTCTATTACTATTTGAGCTAATTCAATCTCTGTACCAAAAAGTGGTCTTTCTTCTTCTGGAATATCATCAAAAAATTCTCTGACTTCTTCTGGCGTAATCTCAATACCTTCTATAATCTTAGCTCTCATTTGCTCAGATAGTCTGTTTGATTTATTGATCTCGAAAAGTTCTTTTCTGAAATCTGAGATATTATCTTTTTTATAGAAGCTCAATACTTTCTCTACTGTACCTAATTCATTGGTCATATAAGCCAATTGCTGATCTACCATAGAGTTAACTTCAGCATCTTTTACAATAATACTGTCTTGTACTGCATGATGCGCGTATAATTTACTCTCAAATAAACTACCTGCAAGTTCACAGCGACTTACATCTGATGAAGAAACCCCCTCACTCACTAATTGTTTATATGCAATATCTACATCACTATCTAATAGTACGTTTTCTCCAATTACTGCTGCTACACCATCTATTTTCATTTTCTGAAAAGGTGCTTTCACTGTATCTGTTACTACTGCAATTGTATCATTTGTAGCAATATTTGCTACAGCAGAAGTATCTTGTACTACTCCTTCTATAACATCTTGGGCATAAATCTGCGTACTTATATTAAAGGTAAGTAGTGCACAAAGTGCGGTAGTTTTAATCATAAACTTCAAATTGTTTGTTCTCAACTGCATCTCTTGTAATATCTTTTTCTATTTTTTTTATCAGCTCCAGTTTTCTTTTATTCAATATAATTTGTCTTATCGTGGGTTTTATGTATTCTAGCGGAGCTACCTCACCACGCCTTAACACTTCTTTCATTTTTACCATATACACTCCTGTAGAATCACTAAGTTGTATATATTTCCCCTTTTTTAAGAGCTTTGCTTTATCTTGTTTTTTCAGAATCGGAATTTTGTGTACTACCTGCTCCAACTCTACCCAAACAGAATCATTTAATGAATATGTAAGAAATTCTAGTTTTTTACTCTCTAGTTCTTCAACATCTTCTTCTTTAAAACGATTTAATTGCTGTTGCGTTGCAACAATGTTTTCATAATCTGGTGGCAAATGTAAGTAACGTAATTTTACTATCTCTTGATTAAGATTAAAATTTTTTAAATTTTGATCGTAATAGGATTGAAGATCTTGCTCTGTAATCTCCATATTTATAGATTTTTTGATCACTGCATTTTTATATGCATTGATGTATAACGTGCTTTGGTAGCTTTCTACAAGGTCCTCAAATTCTTTGAGTTCTTCTTCGGTAAGGTTTAATTTTGCTTTATCTATAAACAATTGGCGGGTTGCCCATGTCTTAATATAACTATTTACAATATTTGTACTATCCTGTTCTGAAGCGTTTTTGGGTACTAAATTTTTGATATCCTCTTTATACAAGTACGCATCATTTACTCGGGCAATAGTTTGTTTTTTGGAGTTATTTTTTAATTTCTGACATGAAGTAGCTATAATGAATAATAGCAGTAGTAGTTTGTAGTATTTCATTTTTTTATAATAATCTGAGAATCATAACACATAACCTTTATTCATAAGAATTCAAGGTTATTTTTTGCGTGGGTACTATTATTTTTATGATTTACTCAAGTATTTCAACCTTTATGATGTTACCTATAGTACAGGGGTTTACATTTTTAAATCCCAAAAAACACCTATATAGACAACTCTTTTTTTGCTTTCTTTAATATTTTTTTATTAACCTTTACAGAGTACTTTTCCTTAAGTTCATCCAGCCATTTTTCTTCAATACTTTGTTGGTAATCATTAATAACCTCTCCTCTTATTTCATCAAAAGTTTTAATTCGGGAAGGTAAAATTTCTTTAACCATTATCAAAGTAGTGAAATTTTCTTCCTCCGAAATGGTTATTGCTCCTATTTCTTTAGAAAAATTATTAGAGCCATTACTTCTACCTTTGCTCAATATTTCTTCTGAGAACAAAACTGTCGTACTAGCTTCTTCTATTTCTTTTTTTACTTCTTCTATAGTTTTTTTCTCTTTCAATAACTTCTGAACTTTTAAAATCAAATCATGCTTTGATGACGATGCTTTAAATATTTTATAAGCTTCATTTTGTTTATAGTTATTTTTATGCTTTTCGTAATACTCTTTTATCGCTACAGAATCAGTTTTAGCCGCATTCCATATCTTGGATTCCATAAGATCAAAAAGTAAGAGGCCGTCTCGATACTCTTCTATTACATTTGCAAAATCTACATTATCTTCTTCCAAATGTTCTTCATAATATTGTAATAATGTAGAAGATTCAAACTTGGGATACATTTCATCTATATATGCTGATGGGTTGGTGTATCTACGTATTCCTATCCGATTATTCATTAAAAAATCAATAAAATCCTTATAGGTATACTTTTCCTTTTTGATACTAAAAAGTTCTTTTTCTATCTCTTTATCTTTTTTCAGCATTTCCCATTTTTCTTCAGAGAATGTATCTGGGATATTTTTTTTAAAAAATGTTATAGCTTTTTCGTTTTTGCTAACAGCATATTTCTTTCTTAATGAATTGATAAAAGATTCTGTAATTAATTTTGATCGACTATCTCTTTTTATTCTTTTAGCAAGATTATTTTTTTGTTCTTCAAACGTTCTTGGTTTATGTTTTTCTATAAGCTTAATAATATGCCAACCGTATTGTGTTTTTAATGGTTCAGAAATTTCATTTTTCTTTTGCAAAGCAAATGCCGCTTGTTCGAATTTTTGTGAATTCAATGCCCCTTGTGCAAATCGCTTGAGCATACCTCCTTTTATTGCAGTACTAGGATCCTCACTATATTGTTTTGCTAAGGCAGAAAAAGAGACTCCCTGTGCCAATTGTTGATTGATTTCTATTATTCTTTTTTCTGCTTCTTCAGAAGTACGATTAGCATTTATAGCAACCATTATATGAGCAACTGTAACTTCTCCTAGCTTTTTTTCTCTACTATTTACTTTTACAATATGATATCCAAATTGTGTTCTAAATGGTTTAGACACATCTCTTATTTTTGTTGAATAGGCAGCTTCCTCAAAGGGATAGACCATTCTAAATGCAGAAAACCACCCTAAATTCCCATTATTTTTAGATACAGAAGGGTCTTGACTATATGTTTTGGCTACTATATCAAATGCTTCTCCTTGATCAATTTTCTTTTTTGCTTCTATAATTTTTTGATAGGCTGCAATTGTATCTTTTTCTGATGCATTAGGTTTTAGCATAATCAATATATGACTTGCATTTATCTGTTCTAGAGAACGCTCATAAGCTTGTTTCAACAAAACCTCAGACGCCTTATTATCTGTAAGATACCCTTTAACCAATTGTTCTCTATACCCTTCTAATTCTGAAACATACGCTTCTTTTTTATCAAGCCCTAAATGTTCTGCTTCTTTGAGCTTCAATTTATAGTTTACAAATAGATCAAAATATTTATCTATATTTTTCTGAGAATCGTCTTTAACCAAATCTATATTTTTGAGATATACTCTTTTAAATTCTGAGATATATACTGGAGATTCATCAATGGTAAATAGTATTTCTTTTGATTGTTGCGCATGAGTTTGCATCAAAAAAATACTTCCTAAAAATAATAATAACGCCTTCTTATACATAGTTTCTATATGGTGAAGTCCTTAACTGAACAAAAATAACAATATTAAGATGTTTTACAAGTTCTTCTTCTAACGAAGTAATTGCACTCTATAGTATTGACTTGTAGTTTTTTTATATTATAGACCTAATACAAACTCAAAAAACAAATAGTAATTTTATCATGGAATATACTCTTGACATCGAACTCAAGCTCCCTAGAAACCAAGTAGTTGATTTATTTAAAAATGAAGAAAACATGAAATATTGGCAAAAAGGTTTTGTAAATATGACTCTTCTTAATGGTCAAAAAGGAAAAGCTGGAGCTGTATCAAAATTAACTTACATAATGGGAAAGCGAAAAATTGAAATGGTTGAAACCATTACTCTATTAGATCTTCCTACTGCAATTCATCTTACCTTTGATGCTAAAAACATATACAATATTCAGGAAAATTATTTTGAAGAACTTGCCAACGGGCATACAAAATGGATATCTAAAAATGAATTTAAGTTTAGTGGTTTCATGAAAATTATGGGTTTTTTAATGCCTGGGGCATTCAAAAAACAATCGTATAGTTATATGAAAGATTTTAAAGCCTTTGCAGAAGATGGTAAAAGTGTAAATAATTAATCCTAGTTATGTTCTTTTTACCCTCTTTTACTTATTTACTTATATACTAGACTGATTCTTCTTATCTTTTAAATTAAAGACTACAAAAACTAACTAGTTATTCTTATTGCGCATTCATGATATGCCTCTTTTAACTTAACTTTGGGGTATTCTTAATTTGATATCTATTTTGGAAAAAACGCAAAAATTAAAACTGATTTGGGATTTCAAAGGTCCTGCTGCCAGTAAAACAGCTCAACATCACGAAATTCACCTGAAAGAGTATATTACTATAGAAAAGTTATCTCTTAATATTACAGGATTTCAAGACATCAATGATATGCATAGTATAGCATATATGGTGGTTATGAATTCTGAAATGAAGGCAGTGAGAGATGCTTTAAAACCTCATCGAGGGCAATTGTATCAGGAGTAAGGTTTTTAAAAAAAATAATTCGTGGCATATATATTGTTTCAGACCTTATATATTTGCAAAAATTTAAAAATCAGTAAACAAAAAATAAAATGAAAAAAGTAATCGCATTAATTCTGGTTTTGGTTGCCAGTTTTCAAGTAAACGCTCAATCAAAAACAGGAAGTATTGACACTGAATTTATTCTTTCTCAAATGCCTGAACTTGCTAAGGTTCAAACTGATCTAAAAGCTTACAACACAAAACTTGAAGAAGGGCTAAAGGTAAAGGTTGAAGCTTATCAAGCAAAAGCAAAAGAATATCAGGAAAAAGTTGCTTCTTTTACTGAGCCTATGAAAAAAACAAAGCAGGAAGAGATTATTGCTTTAGAAAATGAAATCGCACAATTTCGTCAAAACGGTGCTAAATTGGTGCAAATAGAACAAAACAGATTATTACAGCCCTTATACCAAAAAATCGGACAGGCTCTAGAAGAAATTGCTAAAACAGAGGGATATACTCAAGTTTTTACAGTGACTACAAGCGGACTAGCTTATATCGATCCTAAGTTTGACGTAACCAAAACAGTGATGACAAAATTAGGTATTGAGATCAAAGAGCCTAAGAAATAATTAGGGTCTACTTCATCATACCATTTGATATAAAAACTGGTAGTATTGTATAAAAAAACGCATCAAATTTGATGCGTTTTTTTATACAATACTTTTAGCTTATCTACCTACTATAATTAGGAGCTTCTTTGGTAATTGTGACATCATGTGGGTGGCTTTCGTGAATACCACTTGCTGTAATTTTCACAAAACGACCATTATTCTGAAGGGTTGCTACATCTTTTGATCCACAATATCCCATTCCTGCACGTAGTCCTCCTATAAACTGATGGATACTTTCTACTAAATCTCCTTTATAAGCTACACGTCCTACTATACCCTCTGGAACTAGTTTTTTGATATCGTCTTCTACATCTTGAAAGTACCTATCTTTTGATCCTTTCTTCATTGCTTCTACAGATCCCATCCCACGATATGTTTTGTATTTTCTTCCTTCGTAAATCACTGTTTCTCCTGGTGATTCTTTGGTTCCTGCCAAAAGAGAGCCTAACATTACTGTATCTGCTCCAGCAGCAATCGCTTTTGGGATATCACCTGTATACCTAATTCCTCCATCAGCAATTACAGGAACTCCTGATCCTTTTATTGCACTTGCTACTTCTAGTACTGCCGAAAACTGCGGGAATCCAACTCCTGCCACTACTCTGGTTGTACATATTGATCCTGGACCTATTCCAACCTTGACAGCATCTGCTCCTGCTTCTACTAAATATTTTGCAGCCTCTGCTGTAGCAATATTACCAACGATTACATCTAATTCAGGAAATTTTGTTTTTACTTCTTTTAATACTGCTACCACTCCTTTTGTATGACCATGTGCAGTATCAATCACCACTGCATCCACACCTGCCTTAACCAATGCATCTGCTCTTTCTACAGCATCACCTGTAACTCCTATTGCAGCAGCTACACGAAGACGACCTAACTTATCTTTATTTGCCATTGGTTTTAGCGTAAGCTTGGTTATATCTCTAAAAGTAATTAAGCCTACAAGTGTATTGTTTTGATCAACTACTGGTAATTTTTCTATTTTGTTTTCTTGTAAAATAACTTCTGCTTGCTGTAGTGATGTTCCTTCTCCTACAGTTACCAAGTTTTCACTGGTCATGATTTCTGATATAGGTCTCTCATCGTTTTTCTCAAACCTAAGATCTCTATTAGTAACGATCCCTATCAATTTATAATTATCATCTACAATTGGGATTCCACCTATACTATGCTCTCGCATATTATTTTTGGCATCGATCACTTTTGCATCGCGAGGTAATGTTACAGGATCTATGATCATGCCACTCTCAGCCCGTTTTACTTTGCGTACTTTGATTGCCTGTTCTTCTATAGTCATGTTTTTATGAAGCACACCTATTCCTCCTTCTTGAGCCATAGCTATTGCCATACGACTTTCTGTAACTGTATCCATTGCTGCAGAAACAATAGGTACATTAAGCGTTATGTTTTTTGTGAATTTAGTTTGAATACTTACCTCTCTGGGTAATACTTCAGAAAATGCTGGAACTAAAAGAACATCGTCATAGGTTAAACCTTCTCCAACGATTTTGGAATCATGTGCTGTCATGGCAATTAAAATTTAATTGCGTGCAAATATATATCTTTTTTAATGAAAACTAAGGGTTCTTTACTTATTTTACCCCTCATTACTAGTTAAATTAACACTTTTATAACCTCTTGTTTTAATATTGCTTCTTCTTTTTTTTAAGATCTGAATAAGCATTAGTTAAGAAATAAAATTTTAAATTAAAATAATCATCATTTTAATAAGTCTCTCTGAAGTTTTATTTCTCATCGTACATCTAGCTTTGATTAAAATAATCAAAACAACTATTTATATATTATCCTTAGTAAATTGTTAATTATTTATTAACAAAACGCAATCAATTAACATATTTTTAATAATTATCCTTTATATTTAACAATGTAACTATACGGTTGTTAGCCCAAAAACACCGATTACACACCCCAAAAACATAATTATGAAAATCCTACTTATACTAGCATTGCTCTGCATTTATACTCCTGCTGTAAATGCTCAACTTACCGACATTTATTTACCTGACTCACATTTCAATACTATCAAACAGAGAGAAATTACTTCAGGAAAAAAATTAATAACAAACAGAATAATTCCAATTGCATTAATTACTACTGGTGTACTATTATCTACAAGTAGTCTAGAGAAATCACTTCAAAAAGATGTAAGAAACATTGTTGGAGACGATTTTTATTTTGGCATGGATGACTATACTCGCTATGCTCCTATTGTTGAAATGTATGTGGCAGATATTCTAGGAGCAAAATCAAGAAGTCACTGGTTTGATCAAACCAAAATTCTTATGTTATCTTCTATTTTGAGTAACGGTACTTCATCTTTACTTAAAAAAGAAATTCATAAATATAGACCAGGAACATCTACTCATCCTAATTCTTTTCCTTCTGGTCATACTACAACTGCATTTACCACAGCAACTGTTTTGTATGAAGAGTTTAAACACACGAATCCTTTATTAGCATATAGCGGTTACATTTTTGCTGTTACTACTGGTGGATTAAGAATGCTTAACAACATGCATTACTTATCTGATGTATTGGTTGGTGCTGGCATAGGTATATTATCTGTAAAATTGGTTTATCATTTTCAGCATCTTATTTCCTGGAATCCCTTTAAGAAGTTAAACGGGGTAGCATTTGCCCCTCATTTTAGCGAAAAATCTGCTGGTGTCTACCTCTCAAAAACTTTTTAATGTTTACCTTACTTATTAATCAGTAAGAATATATATACAAAAAAACGGAGCTTGTTATTAAACTTACTCCGTTTTTAAAAATGGTTTACGTTTAGTTATATAAAATGCAATTATAACTAAGCCGTAAATATAGCTTTTTATAGATGAATTATGTACTAAAACACATAAACAAAATATTGAAATTAACTTCTATCTTATTTAAGTAGTTTTTTTTTAATATTCTAAACTTTTAGTTGTTTCCCATATTCACAATCTCTGATCAAACCTTTTGAGTAACTTGTTTTTGTCATCAAATCCATAACCAAATATACTTTCTCTTTTATAAGAATAGTTACTGTTTTTTGATCCCATAGAACTTTAATATTCTTTTTTTTTAGATTCTTGACATAACAATATTGATTTGCATAAAAAGAAGGTAGTGGTTTATCTTTTATTCCTTTTGCATCATATAAAATTCCTTTTGGTTTTGATGACTCTGGATCGACTACCGAGCATAAAAAACCATCAAAATCTACTTCTTCTTTATTTGGGCTCAAAAGATACGCCCATACAGCATAAGCCTCTTCTTCAATCATCAAAGTTCTGCCCGAACTAGGATGTGTATCTGTCAAAAAAATCTTTGTAACTCCACTAGTTGATTTCTCTGTATTCGTATTTACAAATCTATTAAATAGAGATAATAATTGGTTTTTCATTTATAATTTTATTTTGGGGATTATAAATATATGCTATACTGCTAACCTAATTAAATATCTAAACACTTATCTACGGTTTTCCGTAATGTTATTTATTGATGTAAGGCATCTCATTATTTTATAAATGGATGTATTATTATAGATAAAGAGTAATACGATTTACACATAAAAATTTCGTATATAGTTTGTTTCTTTTGCACTATATCTGTGTTATAAAACTCAACAATAGCTAAGGCTATTCTTTAATTTTATGCCTTAATCTAGCACAAAATAATTCAAGCTCTTTACACGAAATTCTTATCCATAACTCGTATAATACCATATACACTTTGAATTTACCGCAATAAAATTCTCCTTTTACCTATGCTTCAGAATAAACAAAAATAGTTGATTTTCTTTTTACAAAAAATTCAAAGTATGACTGGTATAAGTTTCTATTTTTTTCTCATCATAGATAATGTAAATCCTCCTAATAATAGGATTACAACTCCCATTATCCCCCATAACCAGATTTTATTAGTAAATAAAGGTTGGGGTTCTGAAACCTGTTTATCTGCATTTTTTGTATGATCTACAGATGTTTGTTTCTCTATAGATAGAGGCGTTATATTATCTGGAATTTTAACCGAAAGATAACTTAAATCATACAATGGTTTCTTTGCTTTCTTATTTCCGTATACAAGATAATATGTTGCTGGATCTATCAAACGTGTAACAAGCTCATGCTTATATCCTTTTACTAAAGGTTTACCTACATTCAAAGGCTTATTATCGCTATTATCAATTACTATTCTTATCTTTTTTGTTATCACACTTCTGAAGGTAAATACATTATCTTCTATCGAGTTAAGAATTCCTGAATTGAGTTTTTGGTATCGAAGTATCCAATCCCCTTTTTGATTTTTAATACTATCATTTGCATATTGAATAGAGACAGGACGATAATAATCAAAAGTATCTTTAGTTTTGATATCTAAACAACCAACAGGAACAGAGTTTCTAAGAGTTACATCTATAATTGTTTGCTTATTTTTTTTGGATTCTTTTACTTGGTGGTTAACGATATCATATTCTAGATAATCTGCTTTTTTAACCACTTGCATGGTAACATTTGCTGACTCTAATACAGGCTTTTGAACATCCTTTATGTTAACTCTAAAATATTTATATTTTGCTTCAGGAAATCGTACTGTAGTAAATTGATAATTTGTAAGGTCATTCTGAATTGATAATATACGATAGTCCTCTGTAATAGTATACCATTCTTCAAGGTCTTGACTTCCTTCTAGAGCGATCAACCAATCAAAATTACGTCTTTTAAATTTTAAATAAATCTGATTTACAGGTTCTGTACCAGAAACTTCTAATGTTATATATGCGCCTTTATCGTTGTGTGTAGTATTCAGGGTTTTAAATGGTACTCTTTTGAGTGATACATTTCCAGTTTTTAGTTTCAAGAGGTATGGTGCTTCTACAGTATCCTTCTCTTTGGTTACTCCATAAACTCTAACATCTGATAAATTAGGCAAAACATGACCAAAAACCTCATTGGGTAAATCTATCAAATGCCAATTATCTACTACACCTTGCAATTTATGTTTATATGTATATTGATCCATTTGAGCATAAGTGCTACAACATATCAATAACATTAACTTTATTATACTATTAATTTTCTTGTTCATCTGCAATAATATGTTTGTATTTATTGTATAGGAATGAAATGATTAGTAGGAGGATTCCTAAAGATAAGAATACGATAGTTTTGGCTATAGTACCTAAATGTGAAATATCATAGAAGAATAGCTTGATCAACGTAATTCCAAAAACTATAATAGCCAAAACACGTAAATATTTTTTTCTTTTCCATATTCCTAAAATGATCAGTAGTAATGCATATACTCCCCACAAAATACTTAAGCCTAACTTATAGGTTTCTGTATAATTTGCCAAATCCAACCAATGAACCAATTCACTGCTTACTATCCAGATTAGGGTACAATGCAGTATAATTTCAAAAGCAATTTTAAAGCTTCTACCCAAGAATTTTTGTCGTACATATACATAAAGAGTATAGAGCACACCTGCCGTAAACATAAGAGAAATATATCGTATTACTAGGTGAGAAAATACTCCTGTGCTATACTGTTGGCTTTCTAATTCTAAAAAATTCTCTCTAAATTCACTTAATAAATAAAGGCCTCTAGTTAAAAATCCAAAAACAATAAATAACGTGCATACTATAGTTATATACCCAAGCACCTTATTTTTGATTTTTTTGATGTTTACAAATGATAAAACAATTAAAAAGAATAATGTATAGTTGATCAACCAAATTGCTTTAAAATTATTTATATCTGATAGTACTGTATATTTTGAAGCACCTTCATCCTGAAATGTAAACAAGTGACTTGTTTCTTCGTGTATCTGATACCAATAATTACTTATTTCTACCCAAAAAGTACCATAAGTTGTACCTATAAGTAGTAAAACGATACTTACTGTTAGTAATACATATACTTCTGATTGTTTAGGCCATGGAAAAGATAATTTCTCTTTGCGATGAATCCAAAGGATACTTGCATACGAAGCAATGCAACATATCGAAGTCATTAGATATACATTCAATACAGGTAGCAACCTTGTTTCTGGAAGTTCAGGGATATACCCAAAATACATTTCTACCCAATCGTGTAAAAGACTAAAAAAAGCAAGTCCCCACAATGGATATGACAGCACCTCATAAATAGGTACTTTTTTGGTTCGCCCTATCCAAAAGAGTAATGCAGCTTCTCCTGCCCATAATAGTGTAACCCAGTTACCATCTAATTGTACAGGAAAGGCAATTGTTATAAAAACTAGCACCATTCCTGTTGCAAAATAAAACAAGTTGCGATCAGCTAATTTAAGTTTATGCAAAATAACACTTACCACAAAATGAACCACCGCATTTGCCAAAGTAAACAAACCTAATAGCTCTTTGCCATATTCATGATCACTCAACATAGCGAATCCAATACCATAAAAAATAAATGAATTGGATAACTGCAAAATCACATCTACGATTCCAAATGTTTCTTTTTTTCTGAGCTTGTACCCCAAAAAGATTAGATAGAACGTTAGAAAAAATAAGATTAGAAATACAAAACCAAGGGTAAAGTGAATTTCTATATCATATTTTGCTGCATACCAGGACATAAAAATAATCCATGTGAATATAAATGAAGAGAAATAAAGTGATTTCCAATATTTTTTTAATGCAATAATTAGTATCCCTACATTAATAATAGCCATATAACTGAATAGTATAGCTACTCTACCTGAACCATCACTTAACAAAAATGGCACGGCGTACGCTCCTACAAGCCCTATATGTGCAATAACTTGTCTATTATATTGTATAGCCGCAAAAACGGTAAATGCTGTAAATAACAACATCAATATAAAGGTCATACTTTGTGGTATCAATCCGTATAAGCTATATGCCAAAAATGTAATAAAATACATAATTGCCATAGCTCCGCTTACTAATACTGCGCTGAAGTTTTCATACTTTCTCTTTAACTTCATTCCAACTCCCAAAAGACCTAGTCCAACCAAATACCCTAGGATAATTCGAGTTAACGGTCCTATAAGATCATTTTCTATTGTATATTTTGCTCCAATAGCAACTCCTATTACAATAATCCCTATACCTATCTTATTAATCAGGTTTTCTCCTATAAACTTCTCTAGGTTTGATTTCTTTTTTGGTGTCTTTTTTTGAGGAGCTACCGTTTTTACTTCTACCTTCTTTACTGGTTCTTGTTGTTTTGGTTTTTCTAGAATTGGTTTTACTGTTTCTTCTACAACTTTAGGTATAGGTGAAACTGGTGGTATGACTTTATTTGCTACCTCTGATTGATCTGTAGGTAAGTTTTTTAGTTTATATATTTCCTCTTTAAGACTTTGTATCTGAGTAGAGAAATCCTCTTGTCTTTTCAGCAGAATATCTAGTTTTTCCAGAAGCTGATGTATCTGATCTTGATTGTTCCCCATATTTATTTTTTTACACCCAACTATTAATCAAATAGTTAAAAACACCCTAACAATGTATTGATTTTATACCTAAAAGTAAAAATCAAAAACTTAGAATGATTCTTTATAATAAAGTGAAAAGGTAGTAAGATTTTCTGAGATCAAGGCTATCAAAAGTATTGTTTTGTTCTCTTTTTTAGTTTAAAATACGTGCCATTTTACGAGTAAGAAACTCCTTTTCATGTTTGGATTGAGTGAGCTATATCGCTCTTTTGTAACTTTTTACTGCTTTTGTATTTTGGTCAGTTTTTTGATACATCTCGCCTAATGTGGCATGGTATAAATAATATTTTTATAGTACTTTTTTATTGCTCATAGACTCTAGATCATCTAATGCTTCTTGTGATCCATTAAGCTGAAGAACAACCAAACAACGATTTAAAAATACAATAGGGTCATCTTCTATTTTTAATAAGAGATTATAATACTCTAATATTACTTTCCAGTTTGTATCATTATATTTCTTTGCTTTACAATGTTGGTAGGCAATAGCTGCTTCGATATGATAGGTAGTATTGTGTTTCCAAACGCTGGTTTATTTAAATACTGTTCTCCTAATTGTATCAATTGCTCATCCCATTTTGTACGCGGTCTTGTTGAGAAAGTAAAATCAATGTTCCTTCTGTCGTAATTCGACTATCAATTGTGGCTGTAGCTTTAGTTTAACTAAAATTTTTATCATAAAACCTCTTGTAGTTATTTTTTGAATTATCTAAGGTTTATTAATCTTATTTGATTTTACATAGTACAGTTCCATCTTATTCATTGTTATGACCAATACATTTCCATTGAGAACATAATCTAAACAAATTTCTGTTGCATTTTCTTCTGAGTTAGCTTTTAGACAGAGTTTATCTTCTTTTAATAACCAAAATCGTTCTAATGGTTCTCCTAGGGATTTTTCTATAACAGTACCATCTTGTTTTAACTCAATAAATGTATTTGGATCACCATCCATCACCCATTTACCCACCAGCTCTTCTGGAGTTCCTTGACCTATAAGAACCTTTTCATCTCCTTTATCAACTACTATATCCTTATGGTTACTTGTATAGCTACTAAGCGTGATTATAGCAATTACAAGAACAATAATGTTAATTTTTGATTGCATAATTTACGTATTTAAGCGGGTTAAATTTAACATTTTTTTTGGTTTTATCCTCAATTACCATAATTATTATATAAAATAATTCTTAATAACACACTAATCTTATTGATTTACAGCAGTTTGCCATTTTACTTCACATACACCCCATCTACATTTCTTATTAAACCTTATGTTAAAAACACTCACATCACTAGGAAACGAAATGAAGTCGTTATTTGTTGTGTCTATCCTTTTTTTTTAAATATGTGTTTATTAAATCTAGAAGTTATTAATCTACTACAAAATTAAATCCTCCTGAAAATAAGCTTGACGTAAGCCCTGAATTACGCTCATATTGTCTAAATCTAAAGTCAATACTTTTCAATCCTAATTTCCAGATATGAAATTTCGTAAAAATATCAGTATAACTAATTCCAAAACCATATTGATTGGCATCAAAATCAGATAAATCATAATCAGAAGTATAAAATCTTTGTGTAGATTGATGTTGATTAAATGGAGCAAAGTATGTTGCTGCGGTTTGTGTATAAAAACGATATGATGGATATATTGTAAATCTATCAGTAATTTTTATAGGAACTTCTATACTAGCTGTATGGGAATTAATTTTCCAATCATCGGTATAATATCTATAGAATGTGCGTATGGTAAAAATTTCATTAATATAATAATGAAGCCTTCCTCCCATTGCTATTTTAAATCTAGTGTCAGGTAATCTCTCTATATCATCTGCATAGGTAAATTCTTGAATAACCAAATCTTCTACATCTGCAAATTGCACTCTCTGAAAAGGAGTAGACAATAATCCTTGTTGTTGTATTAAATCTAATGACAATGCTCCTTGTAATGTTTTTGATAAAATTTGAGAAAACCCAATTCCTAAAGCATATGAATTACGAGAGTCATCTTCAAATGCAACAAACGTTGGTTGATCTCTTAGTTCTGATGGGTAAATAGGTTTCCATGTATCAAGAAAAGCATTAGCTTTTATACTGATTTCAGTATTCTTTTCATTAAATAATTTAGTGTAACTTCCTCCAAAACCGAAAGAGAAATAATCATACTCACTTGCTACAGCCATATTGGCTGACCATATTGTATTGCGATCATCACTACTATGGGCATATGCACCAGAAATTGTAGTAAGAATATCGCTTTTTGAAGCTCCTGATGATGCAACAAAAGGGTTTGCAACTGTAGCGCCATCAAAAGGGTTTACATTACTAGACGAAGCTGATGAATAGGCAGATATTCCTGCATCTATGCTTAAAACATCATCATCATTTAATGGAATAGAAAGAACAATTGTTGGTGTGATATCTGTAAGCTCTTCTGTTCCTATTCCTCCTGTTACTGCTGCATTGTCTCCTTCTTGAGTATAGTAACTCATTAAAAAATCTATTTCTGCTGATTCTAGTATTCTTTTTTTATATGTTTTTGAGGAATCTTCGTCCTCTTCTTGTGCGGCTACTACTGATACAGTTAACAACACTATTATATAGAGAAGTTTTTTCAAAGTTTTTGATTTATTCTTTATCCAATTCTATAAACTCTTTAATTATCAAGTATACTACATCATTTTAATTGCATCCACAACCTCCTCCAGTTTTTCCTCCATTGGCTCCAGCAGCAGCTTCTCGATATGCCTGGAAATTAGTTTCGAAACGATCTATTTTTTTGAGAACTAACTCCATATCACGATCATTAATTTGTACTTTTTCATATTCTTTTACAGCTACACATGATTGAAATGAAAATAGTAACATTAAAAATACTGGCAATAATTTAATCATCATATTTTATTTTATAAAACGGCACTAGTGATTATCTATCTTAATATGATCAGAGGTATGAATGTTTCCTTGATCATCGATAATCACACATTCTACTCCTTTCAATTGGTTTATTCTGTTTACTCCTGTTTCTATACCCATTACAAAAATCGATGTCGCCAACGCATCTGCCAACTCTGCTTTTTGCGCAAATACAGTTACACTTATAATCCCTGTAGAAGGGTATCCTGTTCTAGGGTCTATAATATGCGAATAGCGTTTGCCATTTATCAATATAAATTTTTCATAATTCCCTGAAGTTACAACTGCTTTATCTATAACTGGTAATATGGCAAATGCTTTATTTTTATTTAATGGATTGGTAATCGCAACTCTCCATTCATCTCCATTAGGCTGTTTACCCCAGGTACTCATATCCCCAGAAGCATTTATAATCCCAGCCTTAACTCCTTTGCCAATTAAAAGCTCTTTGGCTTTATCTGCTGCATACCCTTTACCAATAGCACCAAATCCTATTTTCATTCCTTTATGACTAAGGGATATAGTTGATTTTTCTTTATCTAATATAATATATTTGTATCCTACTTTGTCTACTGATGCCATAATATCTTCTTCAGGGGGCATCTTATTGACACTACCATCGAATTTCCAAATTCTATCCATTGATGCATAGCTTATATCAAAAGCTCCATCTGTTAAATTTGATATCTGTATAGCTCTTGATATCAAATCAAAAAGTTCTTTATCTACTTTTACTGAGTGAATCCCTGCATTGGTATTAATTAAGGAGGTTTGAGAATTTTTATCCCACGAAGAAATCAATGCTTCTATTCTTTTAATTTCTGTAACCGCACTGCTTATATAATCATCTGCTTCATTCTTATTTTCTGCTACTACTGTAATATCAAAACGACTCCCCATTAATTTTAAAGTACGTTTATAAATCTCTTGTGACAAAGCTATATTACTTATCAATATCCAGATTAAAAATGTATAAAAAAACCTCAAATTACTTACTGATTATTGTATGCAACAATTGTATATATGAGCTTGGTGACCTTTTTTTATATCCTACCTCTCCAAGCTTCTTTCCTTCTTTGTCTAAAACAACAATTAATGGAAAACCGCCGCTTCTATTATATTTTTCTGCTAAGTCTTTATTTTGTTTTTGCAAAGGTTCTGGTAGTTGATTTTTTTTCTTTCTAGGAAAATCAGCTTTTAATAAAATATAATATTGGTTTGCATATTCTAGAAATTCTTGGGTTTCCAGAATTTGTTTTTCTAATTTAATACATGGAGCACACCAATCAGAACCTGAAAACAATAGCATAATATTTTTTTCACACTCTTTTGCGCCTTCTTTAGCTTCTGCAAAGTCTGTTAACCATTCTTGTGCTTGAACTATATTGACAGCCAGAAGTAGTATTAAAACTATATTTTTCATCTATTGAATATGATTAAGTTTTATAGCAATGAGGGTAAATTACATAATATTCATCAAAAAAAAGCAACTATAGTTAATTAACTATAGTTGCTTTTTTATAGAGTAGAAATCAATTTTTAAAATTGATTATTATATTTTTATAGTAATACTACTAAAGCTTAGGACATTTTTTACAATTAGTTTTTCCTTTCTTTTTATACTTCTTACAACATTTTTTCTTTTTTCCTCCACAAACTACTTCACAATTCAAAGCAGGACAAGGAGTATATAACGAAGGGGTAACTAAACTTTGCACTATTTCAATTCTTATTAAATCTAAATAAGGTACAAAAATATAAAAAAAAGATTCTCAAAAAAAAAATCTTTAGTTTATCTACGTTAACTTATTAACAATCACTTAGGCCCCTCTGCTGCTACTTGAAATGTATTAATGTCTCTATCAAATAAATAATGCCCAGATTTATCGTCTCCTATTATTTTGAGTTTGTCTAATAAAGTACGAGCTACAGCTTCTTCTTCTAACTGTTCTGCTACATACCATTGCATAAAATTATGTACATTATAATCCTTATGATTCAGGCATTCAAATATTATATTATTAATTTTTTCTGTAACAAACTCTTCACTCTCTAAAAATATTTCAAAAAGCTCCATCAATGACTTAAAATCATCTCTTGGTTTATCGATTGCAGGAATCACTGCCGTACCACTTCTCTCATTAATAAACTTAACGAGTTTGGTCATATGCACTCGCTCTTCTTCTGATTGTGTGTAAAAAAAATCTGCAATACCATTAAATCCTCTAGTATCAGCCCAACACGCCATTGAGAGGTATTGTGCAGAGGCTTTTGCCTCATATTTTATCTGATCATTTAACAGTTTTTCTATTTCTGATATCATGTGTAATACTATTTTAAAAACGAACCTCTAATGTACACAATTTATTGCGTTTTTAAGAGTCGTAATGTATCTTTTACCCTTTGATTTTTCATTAATCATCACGCAATCCATTTGCTTACAAATATGACTAGTCAAACTCAAGTAGTTTTATTCTAATTAACATCAAGTTACATCATTTTCTTTATGAACTCATCTCACAAGTTCAGCAAAAACGGACGTTACACTGCATTTCTTAGTTTAACCGTAGCAGTACTATATTCAAATTAAGAAAATCCCCCTTTATTATTATACTTTCAAGCTTTATAACAAAGTTCTAATGTATAAATCGGGTTTAATTTTCGAAGTAAAATTCGTAGTATTAAAATCTCAATTAGTGAGTAAAAATTATGCGGCTTTCTCAAAAGCTATATAATTTATCAACTTACCTCGTTTATTACATACAGGAAACCCTTTTATTTTACACATATAGGTTGTGTTATCTTTTCTATAATTAAGTAACGATACTTCAAAAGGAATTTTGCTATCTACAGCGGCTCTAACTATTTTTGAAGTTTTACCACAGGTTTCTTTTCCTTGAAACATTTTTGGTGATTTCCCTATCACCTCATCAGGCATATAACCATTAAGTTGCTGGATATTATGAGAAGCATACACAATTTTAAGAGTAGGATTGGTAATGATTACAACAGATTGTTTTTCTAAAAATTCATTATAATAATCTCTAGTAAATCCCCAGTTTTCTGTAATCTTTTTAAGTGCAATCAAATCTTCTCTGAAACTCTCTAATACAACGTGTTGTTCACTATAGAATTCCCAAGATATAATTGGTAATGTATGGTCAGACATTTTTTTACAATCTGCTGCCATCATTGTATCATAACAAAATAAATCATCCATAATCATTTATTTTTATTTTTATTTTTTTAAAAATATACAATTACAGTATCTATTTTAATTGAACAAAAGTTAATTATTAAATAAAAAATTACCACTTAAACTGTAATGTAGTATACCAAGTTGTAGGATCAGAGGGTATAATCCCAGGGCCTGGATACCCTGTAGCTCTTTGGGTAAAATACTTTTCATTCAATACATTATTGATCCCTGTTTCTAATTTAAACATTTTGTATGTATACGATAAAGAAAGATCTACTATTGAGTACTGAGGGATTTTTCCTAAGGTTCCCTCTTCTTTACTCCCAAAACCTGCTCTATCTGCATTGGTCACTTCTGTAAATTGCTCAGATAAATGAGTGTATTGAATACTTCCTAAAAAGTTCTTATACCCAAAACCAATTCCTGTTTTTAAATTAATCAATGGAATAAATTCTACCTTATTTCCTTCTATCTGTTCTTCTGATTTTGTGTACTCAGAATCAGTTACAGCAAGATTTACAAAAGCATTGAACACATAATTAGAGTTTTCTGGCAAAAATGAATTTGCAATATTCCAATTGGTATAACTTTCTATTCCATAAATAAATGCGTCTCCGATATTACCACGTACTCGTTGCGCTCTATCATTAAACACCTCTCCTATTCTATCATCATACCATAATCCAAATACGCTGGCATCAAAAGTAAGCACATTGCTTATCTTTCCTCTAACTCCCATATCTGCAGTAAACCCTTCTTCATCACCTATATTTGGTCTAATCACAAAGGTTGGATTCACTATTCGTATATCACTAAAGGTTACTGATCTATAGTTTTGTGAAACATTTACATATGCTTCAAAATTATCATTTACCTTGTAGCTAGAACCTAATCCTAGTAGAACAAAGGATCGCTCTAAAGTTCTATTATCAGTTTCGGTTGTATTATTTATAGGGTTACCCGCATTATCAAAGGCCACATTATTATAAGTTCCTTCTGTCTCTGTTTTGATATATTCATATCGTATTCCTGGAGTGATCGAAAACTTATCTGTAATCGTAAAAATATTCTCTCCAAATAATGCAATATTCAGATTCGGAAAATCAAAACTAGATTGATTAGGATATCCTGCAACAGTGCTATTTCTAAAACTAAAATCTGCATCAGACCCAAAACTTCCAGGCCCTTGCCTAGCATCATTATTTGCTTGATAATACTTTGACCCTATCAAAAAGACAGATTCTTTACCTAATATATTATAACGACTTAGCAATCTTGCTTCTGCTCCCCAGTTCTGAAAATTCCCTACAATAAGATCTCTAGGATTCACAAAATTACCAGAAGGATCTACTTCGTCAACTTCTGTAATAGCATTAGAATTAAGATTTGTTTGTATTCCTCTAAAACCTAAGGCTCTCCTTGATGCATCCAAGCCAAAGAAATTAATACTAAAGTCTGTCTTATCAGAAAACTCATGTTCCAATTTTAAAGAAAACAATTTCCAGTCTACTTCAAACCAATTTCTTGTCCTATTACTATAATCAGGTTCAAGATCAAACTGAGTATCTGTTAGACCACCAGGTTGTTGAGCTAAATAATCTAAATAGGTAAACTCTCCTATAAGTTTTGTCTTATCAGAAATTTGGTATCCTAAATGCGCATAGACATTCTTTGATTCAAACTCAGAGTTTGGCCTAAAACCATCTCCTCTTTTATAATTAAAATATGTGTAATAACTAATTTTTCCTACTGTACCACTTAAACTATTAAAACTGGTAAATAAATTAAATGACCCCAAAGATTGACGAGATACGAGTTCTATTTTTTTAGTTGGATTGGGTTGCTTCATTTTGAAATTGATCAATCCTCCAAATTGAGTCCCGTATTGTAATGAGGCTGCTCCACGAACCACTTGTATTTCGCTCAATGCTTCTGCAGGTGGTGTATAATAACTCTCTGGGTAACCCAAAACATCTGCACTCATATCATACCCATTTTGACGTGTATTAAAATTTGCAGTTCTATTAGGATCAAGCCCTCTACCACCAATATTAAGTTGTAACCCTCCTGCACTGTTTTCATAAATATTCAACCCTGCAACCTGAGCATAGATCTGTCTAGCATTATTTGATGCCATATTACCCAAAGCATTATCTAGTAAAACCACTTCACTTTTTTTACCTGCAAATATTGCTGTTCCTTCTACTGGTTTTAATCGTCGTAATCCTGATATACGTTCTCTCCTTTGAGTGATCAAAACCTCAGAAAGTTCTTCCCCGATAGGTTTTAATACAAAATCAAAATGAGTATCAGTATTTATTTTTATTTGTTTTTCAAGAATATCATAATCATAGCTAAACACAGTAATTACGTATACTCCGTTTTTGATATCTACAAATTCAAAACTACCACTCTTCTCTGTGATAACATGTTCTCCTGTATTTTGGTTATACACCTCGGCATTTGCAATAGGTTGGTTATTTTGATCAGTTACTGTTCCTGTTAATTTGTGCTGACCTGTAACCCAACTTGCTACAAATAGTGCTAATAATAGTATACTATAATCCTTTAATTTCATCTTTAAATGGAGTAATCCACGTTTTATGTTTGAATGATTCTTTTTCTTTTACCAGATCTATACTGGGGTCTATATATTGATCACTCAATCTACCATTGAGTGTAACATAACTTTCTACAAAAACCTGTATATTTTTATGTCCTTGTTTTTTAAAATGTTGTTTTAAATAATGTGCATACTGCAAAATAAAATCTGGTTGTGTTGCCATTTGCTTTTGTTGAAAAGCTGTCAAAAAATCATCATTATCTATATAAAACCTACTACCAGATACACTATCTATAATCTTAAAATTTGCATACCCTGCTTTTTCTATCAACATAACCCTCCAAGAGAAACGAAACCCTTCTTCGGTCCAAAATAATTCTCCAGGATACAGTAAATAACGAAACGGCAAAAGTAATTGAATTACAAAAAACAGAGATACCAAAGAGATCAGTATTTTTTTCTGTATGCTACTATATGAGAAGACCTGATTTGTATCAAAATGATTTTTACTTATTTTAAAAATCTTAGATATGCCCGCTAATACTCTATGATGAAAATTATCACTAAAGAAAAGTAATGTGCTTACAATCATTATATAGGGGAACATACCTATAGGAAAAAGTATTCTAGTAAGTATATGGAATACAACAACTAATATAAAGGCAATACCTCTTGTCTTTCTATACAATAATAAAAAAGGGATGGTTAAATCATATATTGCTCCTGTATAACTAAATAGATAATGTACCCATTCATGATGCATTATATCCCCTATAATTGGAATATCATACTTTGAAGGTAACCAAATTTTGAGCGGCATTGCTTTTACCAACCAGTCTGAATTAAGCTTTGCCAATCCTGCATAAAAGTATACTATTCCTAAAAGTAATTTGACTACATCTATAGTCCATTTAGGAATATACTGATATGATACACCTTTTCTCCATGCATCTATAGAATAGTAGGCATTCGCTGGTAAAAAGATCATCAAAAAACTCATTAAACTTATAAAATAATAATGATTAAGATAGGTCGTCTTATCCATTAATTCTATATAAGTAAAACTGAGAAAAAAAATAAGTATAGCTATTCTATATTTATATCCAAGCGCTACAAAAATCGCAGATATACCACAAACAGCAAAAATCACATATGTATATACTCCTAATGGTTTTACCCACTCAAAACCATAATATGTAAAAAAAAACTTAGGTTGTATATAGAGCTTATCAATCCACCCGTAACTCCAGAAACGAATGATGCTCATGCTCATCATGATTCCAAAAAAAATACGAAAGACTGCAAGTGGTGCAGCCTCCGTATTTTTTTCAAAATATTTTGTAGACATCAAATTCATAGGCCTTATTAATCTCCATCAGCATCAACAAAATCCACTCTAATAGAAAGTGCTGATAGCATATCTACTTTCAAGAAAACCACATTTTTCTGAAGTTCTTTATACGCATCTAACATTAAATTATTATTAGTTCGAACCTCAGCAGAAAAATCATCTGCCAAATTAGAGGCTTCAGTTCTTGCAAGATTAAATTGATTATTGATCAACGTGCTCAAATCTTCTTCTTCTTTTATAGTATTTAAAAAATCTAAGTACGTTTTAAGACTTTCTCCTGTTGTAGTACTACCAAAATGTTTTCCATTAAAGAAATCCTGTAATGCAGTCAGGTTTGCATTAAAAAGAGCTTTTGATGCATCTTTTTTATAAAACGCTTCTACTTTTTCATTAAAAGTAGTGTTTGAGAATACTCCAGCAGGAATACCAATTTTACCAGCTCTTAGATGTTTTTCATAATGAAAAAGAAAATCGTTTACCAATTTATCTAATGAACTCGTTGCAGAAGAACCACTATTATTTACAAAAGAATCCCTGTAATCACCTGTCCAATCATTTACAACCTGAGTTGTAAGAGTATCCATACGCTCAACTACGTCAGAAAGGTATGTTTTATATTTTGTTGCATTTACATCACTCGAGTAGAATGCAACAATACCTGTATCAGAGTCTGCTAATCCATTAAGCAAGTAATCTAACGCTCCAAAACCTTGTTCGTCTTGTTTTGATACCGAGTTTAAATCATATCCTCCATCAGTAATATTTTTTTCTATTTCTGTAGTTGTAACAGGGTATACATTCATAAAATTTCTAAAAGAAATCTCTTCTGCTTTTCCTATTTCAAACATACTTACTGATTGCCATGACACATATGCATCTAACCATGCAGTTCTTAGTTTTACAAGATTAGACTCATCTGCTGTGGTAACAAACTCAGAGGTTGCCGTTTTCAGATTTGCCATCTCTTCTTTAAAACTTTTATATGCTGGTATTGCTATATTGTCGGCTATATTCTCTAACAATGCTTTTCTATTAAAAGTGTCTGTTCCCGGATTATCCGAGTTTGTGTCATCACTAGAAGAGCACCCTGCTACAACAAACAAAATAGCGACAAAAAGAAACAATAACTTTTTCATTTTATTTTTATTTATTCTTAATAAATTTTTTTTGCAAATGTAAAAAAAAGAGGAAGAATTATGATTCAATCCTTCCTCTTTTTTACACTTTATCTTGTGTTTTTGTCCTTTTAACTACCTGCTTGCGCTACAGTGAAATTAAATTCGTTTGCAATCGCTTCAGAAATAGCTTGTAAGGTTGCAGGAGTAACATCCCATAATCCATTTGTTCCACCCATAAGTTGACCAATTAGGCCTTGTACTTGTGTTCTGGTAAGGTAAGGGGCATCGCTATTTGGTTTTCTTGTAAACTGTAAGCTATAGATAAATCCATATCCTTCAGAAAGATCATGAAAAGCAGTTGCATGATCAACAGTAGTAGCATCAAGTGCATTTTTACCTTGTTGTAGGTAATATACTGCTCTTACTGCTATTACCTGAGATATTTTTTCTCTAATGATAGCTGCTTGCTCATCTCTTACTGTATATTCTTTGGCAACAATTGCAGCCCTACCTAACTTAAATGCTTGGTAAATATCATCAGCAATTCCTGTAAAATCTGAATCATCATTTACTCTATCAAGGTATTTACTCAAGAATGAATCATCACCTTTCTGGTTACTACCTGATCCTATACTTGCCAAAGGTTTAGCTCCATCTGGTGCTGCTCCAAATAAATATCCATAAGCCTCATCCCACTTATGCTCCATAGTAGTATAGTTTTTTCCTTCTGCTACAACACCATTATTATTATCTTCTACATTATTAGCATCATCAAGAACACTTTTTCCTAAGTAGTTATTCAACGCCTGATCAGCCATTAATGCACCAATCAAACTCTTTGCAAATGCCTGATTATATTCTAATCCTTTTGCATTTACATATCTGGTAGAACCTCCTCCAGCTTCTTGTATAAATCCAGCTACTCCAGCTGTTGCTTCTGTATTCCAGTTAGGGAATACTTCGTTTGCCTGTCCTGCTATCCAGGTATCAAATTCTTCTTTTATCGCACTAGCTTCACCTACATTTACAGAGAAGTAATCTTTTGATGCAGCCGTTTTGCTTCTTACGCTTTTGCTTGATTCATTAAGACCTGTTCCTGTAAAATCATTTGCTCCTTCTTGATGTGCAAACATATTATCAAGAATAGCTTCTGTTTTCTCGCTATTTTTAAATGCATCTATAATTTCTTCTGCCATCGCTATTCTGGTTGTTTGACCACCATAACTTACAGAACTTTTTCCGTCACGTTCAAAAACATAGTTTGTTGGTTCGTCTATTTGAACCCCAGGTGTATCGTCATCATCTGAACAGGAAACTAAAACAAGCCCTGCAGAAAGACAGGTGATTTTAAATAAATTGTTGATTTTCATTGCTTTTTTTATTTAGACTTATTATAATTAATGTCAACAAATATATTCATCAAAAATTATTTAACAAACTTTTATCTTTAGTAAATCTAAATAAATTTAATTTTTTAACATTAAGAAAGTAGGGTAATGAAGTAATACGGCCTTCTTACTTTTTAAAGTACATCAATGATATGTAGAAAATATTTTTGTAGCTTCATTGTGTGACGACTCAAAACTTAAGGTCCTAACATTAGTTTCAGCTTTTACAGTAGTAAAATAAGAGATCATTTTCTCTGTAGGCATATTACCAGTCAACTCATCTTTTGCCATAGGGCATCCGCCAAATCCTTGAATTGCCCCATCAAACCTTCTACAGCCTGCTTTATAAGCTGCATCTACCTTTTCAAACCAAGTGGTTGGCGTAGTATGCAAATGTGCTCCAAACTCAATACCAGGATATGTTGGTATTAAATTTGAGTATAAATATGTGATAATATCTGGTGTAGAAGTTCCAACTGTATCTGATAAAGATAGAATTTTCACTCCCATTTTACTAAGCTTTTCTGTCCATTCACCTACAATTTCAACATTCCATGGATCACCATACGGGTTTCCAAATCCCATAGACAAATAAGCTACTACCTTTTTATTGGCTTTATCTGCGATATTCAATATCTCTTGCAGGGTTGCTACAGATTCTTCAATGGTTTTATGTGTATTACGCATCTGAAAATTCTCTGATATCGAAAAAGGATACCCCAAATAATCAATAGCTTTATGTTGAGATGCATCATTTGCTCCTCTTACATTTGCAATTATTGCCAATAATTTACTCGTTGTATCAGAAAGGTCTAATTGCGATAAAACATCAGCTGTATCAACCATTTGTGGTATTGCTTTTGGCGACACAAAACTACCAAAGTCTATTGTATCAAAGCCACAACGCAATAATGATTGAATGTATTGTACCTTTTTTTCTGTAGGTATAAATTCTTTTATGCCTTGCATCGCATCACGAGGACATTCAATAATTTTTACGTTTTCGGTCATTTTAGAGAGGTAAACTAAGAAAAAATCAATTATGCCTATAAAAGTATGATTATTTTTTAAAATCTAAAGAGTTTCAACCCTACTTCACTCTACAGACTAATAGATTCTTTTTTTTATCGCAAGCAAGAAAATAGTATCATTCAAAAAAAAATAATCAAAACGAGCCTTCTTTTAAGTTCTTTTATTTTGATATACACCTAGACTTAAAACATATGTAACATAAAAATGGTTACATATATTACAGACATAAGTAATTGATTTATTTATAATTGCTATATTTAAAAGTCAAATTAAAAACATGAGAAATTTCTTTGCTCTACTTTTTTTTACTCTTCAACTCTCTACTACTGCTCAACCCCAACCATCTCAGGTAAAACCTATACAAATTACTATCAAGGATAGTATTTATTTTCCTATAGAAGAAGTAAGTATTTATAAAGATTATTCAAAGGAGCTTACTTTTAATCAAACTACATCACAGTTATTCACCCCTATACATCCCTCTCATCTTAAAAATTGCAAACCCAATGCTTTTTACTGGTATCGTTTTATGATCAATCATAAAACCGATGCCAAAATACTCTATTTTCTCACCTTTACAAGTGATGCTTCAGACTTTTATATACCGCATAAAAAAGGCTACAAAAAACATAAAACAGGTACATTTATTAAAAAAGGAAAGATTACCTATGATATAGAACAAGCATCTTCATTAAGCATACCTCTAGATTCTATAGATTTTTCTAAGCCTTTTTATTTTAATAAAAAGCCAATATCGAATGCAGGAAAATTAAGCCTTAAAAACACTTTTGGGGTTATCCTTATTGATCATAAAAATACTATTAGTGATTTAGTAAAAGAGACTTCATTGGTAAAATATCTAGAATTTTACTCAGGAGCTACTTGTATTGCATCCTTACTTTTTCTTGTAAGTTTTTTTATATCTAGAGACAGGAACTTTTTAAACTATAGTCTTTATTTATTTTTTGTAACAGGAATTTTTACTCCTGACACTCCTTTTCTTTTTTCTTTGCTCAATAGCATTCACCCTATGCTTTCACATTATATAAATCAACTAAGTATTATTGGCGCTTCATTTTTCTACTTCTATTTTGTATACGGTATCCTAGAGTTCAAAACAAATCATCCTCGATTGCACAAATTCTCTAACTATCTCTTATCTAGTATTATTCTTTTTGCGATCATCAACTTAATTGTTTCCATTCTTACACCGTACCTAAATTACCGTATCGATATTTTTTTCGCATTCAGAGTCTTTTTTGGGATTACCGCACTAGTGGTTTTTATATATCTGTTCTCTATAAGAAAAGACCTTATATCCAAGGCTGTACTCATAAGTAGTTTTCTACTTATCATTGGCAATATTGCAGCTATAATTACTAGCAACGGTTTGTATTTCTTAAACACCGTATTAATCGAGATTTTAATTTTCTCAGGAATTGTATCATACAATAACAAAAGAAATGTAGCTTCAAGAGTCAAAAGTCAATATGAACTTGATAACGAACGAAAATTAAAAAAAGAACTCATACAATTAGATAAGGCAAAATCTCATTTCTTTTCAAATATATCTCATGAACTTAGAACACCACTTACTTTAATATCTACTCCAATACAAAACAAACTAATGAGTAAAAATCTTAGTGATAAAGATCGTACTGATTTTGAATTGGTTTTAAAAAATAGTAAACGGATTTCTGAGCTGGTCAATCAATTATTAGATATTTCCAAAATTGAGGCTGGAAGCATGACTTTATCTTTACAAAAGGTAAAACCAATTCAACAAATTAATGCTATTATTAAAGATTTTGAATATCTGGCTGACTTAAAAAATATTAATTTCCTGACATATCTCAATAACCATGAAGAAAAAGGATGGTTGGATCAGGATGCGCTATATAAAATAGTCACTAACCTAGTCTCTAACGCTATAAAATACACCCCAGAAAATGGCTCTATTATCTGTAATGCGCATATTAAAAAAAACAATCTTTTTATAAACATAAAAAATACAGGAGAAGGACTTTCTATAGAGCAACAACAATTGGTTTTTAAACGTTTTTACCAAACTCATGACTTTCAATCTGGTTCTGGTATTGGGTTAGCTTTGGTTAATGAACTTGTAAAATTACATCAAGGTACTATCTCTGTAAACAGTAAGCCTAATGAGTGGACAAGTTTTAGTCTAGTCATCTCATTAGATAAAAATGCAATACAAAACGCCACAATTATAGAACAAAACACAGACAACATTACCTCTCATACTGCGTCTAAAAGTACTGACATTCTTACAAATGATTCCAAATTTGATCTCAAAAACAAAGAGCTTCCTATTTTATTAATTATTGAAGATAATAAAGACCTAAACATACTATTACAAGGTATTTTTATTAATCAATATCATATTATTAGTTCTATAGATGGAAAAGAAGGATACGAAATGGCCATAAAGCATATTCCTGATATTATCATTTCTGATATTATGATGCCTAAAAAAGATGGGATAACGCTTACAAAAGAATTAAAAAATGATGAGCGCACTAGCCATATTCCAATCATTTTATTAACCGCAAAAGCTGGAGAGGAAAATGAATTATCAGGACTACAAACTGGTGCTGATGAATATATGGTTAAGCCGTTTAATCAAAAAATACTAGTAACAAAAGTTGACAACCTACTAAACATTAGAAAAAAACTACAACATAGGTATAGTCAGGAAGTATTCTTAACACCCAAAGAGATTGCCGTAACTTCTATTGATGAGAACTTCTTAAACAAGGTGCAAGAAGTATTGGATAAGAAAATAACAGAACCCTCTTTTAATGTTGAAGATTTCAGTAAATCTTTAAGCATGAGCAGAATGCAATTACACAGAAAACTAAAAGCATTAACAGGATTAACCTCTTCAGAATTTATCAGATCTCAACGTCTTAAACTAGCAGCTCAACTACTCAAAAGCTCTGATACAAATGTATCGCAGGTTGGCTATGCTGTAGGTTTTAATGATCATTCATATTTTACTAAATGTTTCAAAGAAGTATATAAGTGTACTCCTTCAGAGTATGTTACAAAAAAATAGATACTTCCTTTTACAATTCACCCCAAAACTCTCCTACAAACACCCCTAAAAACATAGGGAAATTACCCTTTTTCTACAATGTTACATAATTCATAGCCTTTGTTACATACTCCATAACGATCTCCCTAATCATATTCTAGTTTTACCATCGAATCAAAAAAAACAATGTCTGATTTACCCATTGAACATATAGGCATGAGTAAAAACAAAAAATACACAGGCCACCTCAATGATCTCAACTCAACCAATATATATCTAAATATAAATAACCTAAAACCTGGTTTCTATACAGTAAGAATTACATATAAAAACAAAATAATTAAAGAAGTGAAATTCAAAAAGTAAAGAAATAAAATTATTTAAAAAAATTAGAGGCACTACCATTCATCTTATTGATAATCGCCTCATTAACCTATAAAACAAAACAATGAGAACAATACCAATTTTAGCAATAGTCATCACTTTTTTGACTTTGCAGTCGATAAACGCACAAAATAAAGAAGCAAAAAAAACGGATAAAAAAACTGTAAAGAAAGACAACCTTTTGGATATGCAAACCAATGTGCTATCCAGCATTTTTGGAGAGAATATGGATGGAAAATCAAATGGGAAACCAATTAATTTTTTAGAACTATTAGAAAAAATGGATATCTCTTCTGAGCAAAAATTAGAATACAAAAACAGCTATTACCTACAAGCAAAAAAACTTACACAAAAACAAAAAGATTCTTTAGGTAAGGCCATCGAAAAAAAAATACTGGAAGCTCAACCAGATCAATGAAAAACTAATAAAAGGGAGTAAAAATAAAAACGATGAAAACAACAAAAACACTTTGCATTCTTATAGTATTATTAAGCACCACAATAAGTAATGCACAGCTACTAAAGAGATTAGGGAAAAAAGCAGAAGAAGCCGCAAAACGTACTATTGAAAAGCGTATAGAGCAGGAAACAGAAAAAAATACTGATAAAGGCCTTGATGAAGTTTTTGAAAAGAAAAGAAAAAAGCAGAAGAAGAAAAACAAACAGAAAAAGAGCAAGAAGAAAAACCAAACCATTATAGGAAGTTCAACACACTATGAAATCAATCGTGCTTCAGATTTTGAAGCAGGTAATATAATTATTTTTCAAGACCGTTTTACAAACGATACTCAAGGTGATTTCCCCGCTAAATGGGATACAAATGGTTCTGGCGAAATCGTACTCATTAACAGTAAAAAATGGTTACGTCTAGGAGGTAACTCCAAGTATGTTCCTACAACAACAGAAACATTACCTGAGAATTATACAATCGAGTTTGATCTTCTTACTCAAGGATTAGACAACAAAACCAGTTCTCAATCCTGGATTAAACTTTTACTAGAAGATCATACTGGTTTTAATCAACCAAAAAATTGGTGTATGGTAGAACTTTCTCCTTGTCAGTTTATCGGATCTCAAGGAGTTGTAGAAAAGGTAGTAAACGGACAACGCCAAATTCGCAATGCCATAGGAAAAGACTATCGTGCTCAAATAGATGGAAAATCCCACATCTCTATTGCAATCAACAAAACACGAATGCGTGTTTGGATGAATGAAAATAAAATAATAGATATTCCTAGATTAATACCAGAAGGAGCTAATGTATTTAAAATTCACACCAAAGGACTAAGAGATACTAACGGCAAAGACGAAGTATATATTACTGATTTAAAGATCACTAAAAGTGGTAAAGATAATCGAAGTAAACTGATTACCGAAGGACGATTATCTACCAACGCTATTCTTTTTAAAACTGGATCTTCAACCATCACTGGAGGAACAGAAACCATCATAAAGGAGGTTGCTACAGCCCTACAAAACGAATCAAATATGAAAATAAAGATTATAGGTCATACTGATACTGATGGAAATGCCGAAAGCAATAAAAAACTTTCTGAACAACGAGCAAAAGCCGTTAAAATGATACTTGTAGAGCAGTACGATATACAGTATAGTAGAATACAGGTTGAAGGAAAAGGAGAAGCAAATCCCATTGCAGATAACTCCTCTGTATCTGGAAAAGCTAAAAACAGAAGAGTAGAGTTTATCAAAATATAAAAAATTGATCCTAATCAAGAAATCATACCAACAATATTTGATTACTCTAATCTAACTTAGGTGTACCTATAAAACTACCGTACTACTTATCAAAACAAGTAACTGTTAACAAAATAACCTATGAAACATATCTTTTTTTTAATCGCAATACTAACACTATCATCGGTATTTGCTCAAAACAACAATTGCAGTAAATTTTATGCTAGTCAGGAAGGAAAAACATTGACGATACATCAATATGATAAACGAGAACACCTTGAAATCATTAGTCAATATAAGGTCACTAAAGTTGAGAATACTGGTGAGCAAAGCATCATTACTATCACAATGGATTTGACAGATGGCAGAAATAACAAACATATTATCTCTTCATCATTTAAAGCACGTTGTTCTGACAATACTACTCGGTTGGATCCAGAATCTTTTATAGCACCAGGAATACTTGATCAATATAGTGATATGCAATATAGTATTACTGGTGATGATATCTCTATCCCCAACACTCTAAGCATTAATCAGGAGCTACCAGATGCATCTGTACATATGTCTGTAAGTGCTGGAATCATGAATATAAACATGACTACCACTATGCTAAACAGAAAAGTAATTGCCAAAGAACAAATTACTACTCCTGCAGGAATCTTTGATTGTTTTGTGATTACATACACTAACCAATTAACGATGGGAATGACCAAAACACAACATTCTAAACAATGGATCGCAGAAGGTGTAGGGATGGTAAAAGAAGAAACACGCAAAGCAAATGGGAGACTGGTTACCAAAAGTGAACTAGTGGCCATCAATTAAAAAATTCCTCTTTTTCTATGAGTGTAAAACTTTAAACAATTAAAACTTTAAATAATTAAAATTTCACATTATGAAAACAAAAAGATTAAAACTACAGTACTTTTTTTTAGCAATTATTACATTACTAACATTTTCTTGCTCAGATGGAGAGGATGGTGCTGTTGGTCCAACTGGTCCACAAGGAGTTAATGGGCAAGATGGAACTAATGGGCAAAACGGAACTGATGGACAGGATGGTAATGCTAATGTCCAATCTTTCACCTATGATCTCGCTTCTGTATCAGATACTTTTCATGATCAGAATGTACCAGAAATATCTCAAGAAGTTATTGATAATGATGTGGTTTTAGGATATCTAAAACCAGCAGGAACAGATCGATTATACCCTATCCCCAATACTAATTTAACACCATTAAATATAGATGTAAGAGTTTTTATAAACTTAGAGAGATATTCAATGGATTTCTATAATAGAAATGCCAACACTACTTTTTCTATTGCAGCAGGCGAACTCGACGAATTAAGAGTTGTAATCATAGAATCAACAAACAAAAGTAGTGGTCAAAATATTCTATCACAACTAAAATTACAAGGAGTTGATATCAATGATTACTATCAAGTAATGAAGCATTATAACTTAACCTACTAATATTTACCACCCTTTTATCCACATTAGAAGGCTGCCTGAAACGGCAGTCTTTTTTTATTCCGAAATAAGAATAAATACTCCAATCCCTAAAAAAACTATAACCTGAAGCCATTTTAATACAAGTCCAATTTTTGAGTTTTGTTTAAGACGTTCAGAAATAGCTCCTGCCAGAACTGCTATCAATCCAAAAACGATAAATGAAACTGTTATAAAAAGCAATCCTAATACATAAAACTGAGTTATACTACTAATGGTTTTACTAAATAAAAAACCTGGGAAAAATGCGAGAAAAAATATAGATACTTTAGGGTTCAATACATTCATCACAAATCCTTGTTTAAATAATTGCCCTAGACTTTTTTTAGGTATACCATCATCTGTAAGATTTACTGCTGCTTTACTTCTCAACACTTTATACGCAAGAAAGAATAAATACAACGCTCCAAACAACTTAATAGCAAAAAAAAGCATATCACTTTGCTTGATAATAGCAGATACCCCAAAGGCAACCAGAGTAGTATGTATAATACATCCAGACATAAGGCCCGCTACAACAGCCAGCCCATATTTTTTGCCATGTACCACACTCTGCATCAATACAAATATATTATCAGGCCCAGGTGAGATAGCTAATGCCGATGTTGCCAAAACAAAAGTATAGAGGATTTCGTAATTCATCTCTATTTACGAAGTAATGCTTTATTAATATTTTTTATCAACCTAGGTCCTTCATAAATAAAACCAGTATATATCTGTATCAAACTTGCTCCTGCTTCTATTTTTTCTAAAGCATCTTTTGCACTATGAATCCCTCCTACTCCTATAATAGGAAAAGCCTTATTACTCTTTTCTGACAAGTATCGTATAACTTCTGTACTCTTATTTTTTATAGGCTGACCACTCAATCCACCATTTGCAATAGCTTTTATCCTTTCTTCAGAGGTTTTCAACCCATCTCTAGTCACAGAGGTATTACTAGCGATGACACCATCTAAGCTGGTTTCTGCCACCAGCTCTATAATTTCATCCAATTGATTAGGGTTTAAGTCTGGTGCGATTTTTAATACGATAGGCTTTTGTTCTTCAAATGAATTGTTTTGTTGTTGCACCGCCCGTATTAATTCAAGTAAATATTCTTTATCATTTAGCTTTGCATGACTCCCCACATTTGGACAACTTACATTAAGTACAAAATAATCTACATACGGGTGTAGTGCATCAAAACATGCTATATAATCTTTGGTATAATTTTCTGGAACTGTATCGGTATTCTTTCCTATATTTCCACCGATAATTAATTTATTTTTATTCTTTTTAAGTTGGTGTATTACTGCCTGTAATCCTTCATTATTAAACCCCATCCTATTAATAATCCCTTGATCTTCTTTTAGTCTGAACAATCTTTTTTTAGGATTTCCTTCTTGTCCTTTGGGGGTTACTGTTCCTATTTCTATAAAACCAAACCCAAAATTAGCTAACTCATTATACAATACCGCATTTTTATCAAATCCAGCCGCTAGTCCTACTGGATTCTTAAATTTTAATCCAAAAACCTCTCGTTCCAATTCAGTATTTTTTACCTGATATATACCTCTAAAAAGTGATGGTACTAATGGGATTCTGGATAAAAATTTGATCATTCTAAAAGTGAAATGATGTACTTTTTCTGGATCAAAAGAAAATAATATCGGTCGTAATAGAAGCTTATACATTAACTATAGTTTTACTTGTGCAAAAATAAGTCATACAAGGTTCTAATAAAAGTGTATTTTTGAATTCTTCAGATACTAAAATATTATTTGTAATGATTTCAAAACAACATATTATACAACGGTTCATCAGTTATGTAACTATTGATACTGAAAGTGACCCTAACAGCAATACCACTCCCAGTACAGAAAAACAATGGGATCTAGCCAATAAATTGGTAGAAGAATTAAAAGCTATTGGCCTAGAAGATGTCACTATTGATAAAAACGCATATATCATGGCTACATTACCTTCTAATGTAGCACATGAAGTACCTACTATTGGTTTTATTTCGCATTTTGATACGAGCCCAGATTTTACTGGAGCAAATGTAAACCCACAAGTTATAGAGAATTATGATGGGAAGGATATCATGCTTAATGCTTCAGAGAACATCGTTCTTTCTCCTGATTATTTTGAAGACCTAAAACAATACAAAGGACAAACACTTATCACTACAGATGGTACTACCTTACTAGGAGCTGATGATAAGGCAGGAATTACAGAGATCATTACTGCAATGGAGTATATGATACAGCACCCAGAGATTAAGCACGGAAAAATTAGAATTGGTTTCACCCCAGATGAAGAGATCGGTCGTGGGGCACATAAATTTGATGTAGCCACTTTTGGTGCTGATTGGGCATATACCATGGATGGTAGTCAGATCGGAGAACTTGAATACGAAAATTTTAATGCAGCAGGGGCTGTAGTTACCGTAAAAGGAAAAATTGTACATCCTGGGTATGCCAAAGGAAAAATGATAAACAGCATGTATATCGCTCAAGATTTCATTAATGGGTTACCTAGATTAGAAACTCCAGAACATACAACTGGTAGAGAAGGTTTTTTTCATCTACATACTATAAAAGGTGATGTAGAAGAAACTCAACTACAGTATATCATAAGAGATCATGACAAACAACTCTTTGAAGCTAGAAAAGAAACCATGAAAAAACTGGCCGACAAAATTAACGCAGAGCATGACAACGAAGTAATACAACTAGAAATCAAAGATCAATACTACAACATGCGAGAAAAGGTTGAGCCAGTGATGCATATTGTTGATATTGCAGAAGAAGCTATGAAATCTCTAGACATCACTCCTGTAATAAAACCTATTAGAGGAGGAACAGATGGCTCTCAATTAAGCTTCATGGGATTACCTTGTCCTAATATTTTTGCAGGAGGGCATAATTTTCATGGTAGATATGAGTATGTCCCTGTAGAAAGCATGATAAAGGCAGTAGAAGTAATTGTAAAAGTTGCTGAACTTACTGCAAAGAAGTAATACAATTTATCGAGTATTCAGTACTTTAAACGATTTTGTTCATTTTTATCATTTGATCCCACTATGCTGATTTTATGATAGTAGTAGATTTATGTTATAAACTATTTAATCACTTAAAACATAAATCATGCAAATTACAGAAAAGATTACTGACACAACTATAGAAGTCACCTCGAAGGCAAGTGGTACTATTACCGATTCTCTTGGTGGCTTTTTTAACTCTATTCAAGAAGGTGTTGGGCAGTACGGGTTAAAAATTGTTGGTGGTGTTGTTGCTTTAATTATAGGTCTTTGGATTATAAAATTAGTCATGAGAGCTATCAAAAAAACGTTTGACAAGAGCAAAGTTGATCACACATTAAAACCATTTCTTGTTACACTAGTCAATTTCCTGTTAAAAGTACTTTTATTTATTTCTATTGCTGGAATTGTGGGTATTCCAACCGCTACTTTTGCTGCTTTATTAGCCGCGGTAGGTCTCGCTATTGGTGGTGCTTTTAATGGTTCTCTAGGTCATATGGCTGCTGGAGTAATGCTATTAGTATTTCGCCCATTTAAGGTTGGTGACTTGATAGAAACTGGAGGTAAACTGGGATTTGTAAAAGAAATCTCTGTATTTGTTACCGTTCTAGAGACATTTCAAAACAAAACAGAAATCATTCCTAATGGAGCAATCACTGCTGGAACGATCACTAATCTTACTACAATTGGTAATTTGAGAGTGGATATGCCTTTTGGCATTCAATATGGTGCTGATATAGAAAAGGCTAAAAAAATTGTAATGGAGGTGATGACATCTGATAAAAATGTACTACAAAAACCTGCGCCTCGTGTTGCTGTAAATAATCTAGGTGCAAACGGTATAGAGCTACTTGCATTACCTTATTCTACTTGTGATGACTATTGGGATGTATATTGGGATACCAGACAAAAGATCGTAGAGGCTCTAGGTCAAGCTAATTACGATGCCCCATTACCTCAACGAATTGTCACTATGAAGAACTCATAATCAAACATTCTATTAACAAAAAAAGCGCGATAAAATCATTTTAATTTTATCGCGCTTCTAAAATAAGTAGGCTAGTTATTACTTCTTATCTACTGGTTGGTTTAATTTCTGACTCATCTCCAATGAAATTGCAGATCTATCATACGTTAATTTACCAGCTCCTGTTTCAATAATAATAGCATTATTTTTTTCACTGAAATCAAAAATTTTTCCATGAAGACCACTTTTTGTTACTATACGATCTCCTTTTTTTAAGTCCTCAGCAAACTTTTTCTCCTTTTTTGCTTTTTGCATTTGTGGGCGTATCATAAAAAAATACATTACCACAAATATTAATATAAAAGGTAGAAACTGTTGAATTTGATCCATAAATTTATTTGCTTACTGGTGTTCCACTTACAGGTTTAGCTTTTGGAGTTACCGTAGCCTTAATTTTAATAATTTCTTTTCCTGCTTCTGTATTTGCAGTGATAGTCACCTGCTTAGTTTGTTGATTTGGCTTACCGCTAGAGTTAAACTTAACTAGCATTTCTCCTTTTGCTCCTGGAGCAACTGGATCTTTTGGCCATTGTGGAACAGTACAACCACAACTTCCTTTTGCACTTACAATTACTAAAGGTGCTTTACCTGTGTTTGTAAATTCGAATTTGTGTTCTACTACATCCCCTTCATTAATTGTTCCAAAATCATGCTCAGTCTTTGCAAAACTCATTACAGGAAAATCTGTGTTTTTTGCATCACGACCTTCTGCCATTTCTACATTTTCTTCTTTAACTTTTTTTGCCGCATCCTCTTTACAAGACACTAATGTCATAGCAAAAATTCCGGCCAAAATTAAGATTCCTTTTTTCATTACTTAGGTTTTTAATTATTTGAGGGTTAAAAATACTATTTTTTTACATAAGTCCACGACCTACCTTATTTAGTTTGCCGTTTTCTTGGTACTCTTTAGAGATTTTATCCAAAATCCCATTGATAAAAATACTACTTTTAGGTGTACTATATTCCTTTGCAATTTCTAAATATTCGTTAATTGTTACTTTTACTGGTATTGACGGGAACTTCACAAACTCACAAATTGCCATTTTTATAATCGCTTTATCTAATTCTGCGATTCTATCCTGATCCCAATTAGGAGTCTTGCCATCAATCTCTTTAGCATACTCCTCTCCGTTTAATGCTGTCTTTCTAAAAATATCTCTAGCATATTTCTTATCTTCAATATCTTTATATAGCTTAGGTAATACCATAGATTCATCATAAGATGGCTTAATTTTTCTAAGCATTTTTATGATAGAAGTATTTACCAATGGTAAATCATCGATCCATGTTAGTTTTTTATCTTCTATATATTCATAAAGTTTATCATTGGGCGCAACAATCTCCTTAAAAATATCGATTATAAAATCTTTATCTTCTTTAAAAGTGCTTTGCTTAGTATGCATATAATCTTTGTAGAGATCACTTTCTTTAATCTCTTTCCACAATATCGCTACATATTCATCGTCTAACTGCCAACAGTTAATCTTTTTATTCTCGAGTTCTGTATTAAGTTGCTCATTTTTTTCTAGCAACATTAACAACTCATTATTAATAAATTTGGTATTAGGATTTTTCTCTTCTGTGGTGGCTAGATATTTTTTTTGACTCTTGGTCAAAAAATCTGCCGCATGTTTTCTAATTTCTACCAGAAGTTGAAGGTTTATAAGAAATAAATCATACATCTGATCAATACTGAAAAGAAGAAACTTTTCTTCTTTATCAAGATTACCACTTTGCGTCTGCTCCATAGAATAGAGGGACTGCATTACTTTTACTCGGATATGTCTTCTGGTTAACATAGAAAAATTACAAAGAACTTAATATTAAAAAAGGGTAAAAGTGTCTTATCACTTTTACCCTGCAAAAATACTATTATTTTTAATCTACCAACTCAAAATTCCTTTTTTTATAGATAGATTTTATTAAATATTTTTAGTACTGTTTTTAGTTTCATAATAATGTTAAGAAAACACTATTGATTTTTATCAAACAGCACTTTTCATCATTTTATAAAGTAACATTACGCTACACGAATTATTTTTCTTTTTTACGAGCAACAATTCTATCCTCTGCTATACTAATTGCAGCTTCGTTGGTAGTAATATTCATTGCTTTTGCCTTATTCAAAATATCAAGAGTAGTATCATAAATATTTTCAGTTTTAGACATAATTTGATCTCTACCGTATCCAGCTATTTCTGCATATACATTAATAATTCCTCCTGCATTGATTAAGAAATCAGGAGCGTATACAATATCTTTCTTTTGCAATAATGAACCATGAATGTTCTCATTTGCCAATTGATTATTTGCTGCTCCAGCAATGATCTTAACTTTTAATTTATCTATAGTTTCATTATTTACTGTAGCACCAAGAGCACAAGGAGCATAAATATCTGCTGTCTCTTCATACAGATCATTTCCTTTATAGATTTCTACCCCATACTTAGTACTAATTGCAGAAAGTCTCTCTTCATTAATATCACTTATTACTACATTAGCTCCTTCTTCTGAAGCTAAACGTACTAGCTCTTCCCCTACATGTCCAATCCCTTGAACCAAGATTCGTTTTCCTTCTAAAGCATCACTACCGTATGTAAATTTGGTAGCAGCTTTCATTCCCATATATACACCATATGCAGTAACAGGAGAAGGGTTTCCTGCTCCTCCATTGGCTTCAGAAATACCAGTTACATAAGGAGTAACCTTTCGCACGGTATCCATATCAGAAGTCTCCATACCTACATCTTCTGCTGTATAGTACTTACCTCCTAAGGTATGAACAAACTTACCAAAACGTGTCATCAGTTCTGGTGTCTTTAATTTCTTTGGGTCTCCTATGATAACTGCTTTTCCTCCTCCAAGGTTTAATCCTGTAATTGCAGCTTTATAAGTCATTCCTCTTGATAACCTCAATACATCATTAAGTGCATCCCACTCGGTAGCATAGTCATACATTCTTGTCCCTCCTAATGCAGGTCCTAAAATTGTGTTATGTACACCAATTATTGCCTTCAATCCTGTATCTTTGTCCTGACAAAATACAACTTGCTCATGATCATCAAAAGAGAGTTGACCAAATACTGGAGCTTCTTTTTTAAGTTGATTTGCAGTAAACACTTCGGTTATCATGTTGTGATTTTTTTAAACGTTACAATTATATTATACTCAAAATAAGGATGCTAAAATAGTGTATTTTTACTAATATAAAATCAAAAGCTGTTAAATTTTACGAATTCACTAATAGATTCGTTTATAAATATTAATCTTTTATGCGTGCATTACGCCATTTAAACAAATATTTTTTTAAATATAAATTTCGACTCATTATAGGTCTTGTAATCACCATAGTTGCGAGGATATTTGCAACAATGGTTCCTACATTAGTAGGTGATTCTGTAGATGTGGTCGAGCAATATATCAACCATGAGATTACAGATATTGCTGAAGTAAAAAGCGGACTTATTTTTAACATTTCTCTTATTGCTGGGGCTTTACTCATTTCAGCTTTTTTTACTTTTTTAATGCGCCAAACATTTATTGTTGTTTCTAGATTTATTGAATTTGATTTAAAAAACGAAGTATTTCAGCATTATGAGAGATTGTCTCTTAATTTCTACAAAAAAAATAGAACAGGAGATCTCATGAATCGTATCAGTGAGGATGTATCCAAAGTTAGAATGTACGTAGGGCCAGCACTTATGTATAGTGTAAATACAATTACTCTTTTTGTAGTTGTGATTGGATATATGATTAGCATTGCTCCAGAACTTACTTTATACACAATAGCCCCCTTACCTGTTTTATCTATATCTATATATAAATTAAGTGTTGCTATTCATAAACGTAGTACTATTGTGCAAGAATTTTTATCAAAACTAACCACTTTTACTCAAGAGTCTTTTAGTGGTATAACTGTGATCAAAGCGTATGGTATAGAACCGCAGACTCAGAAAAGTTTTACTGAACTCTCTAATAGTAGTAAAGATAAAAACTTGGATTTGGCAAAAGTACAGGCTTTATTTTTTCCGTTGATGGTATTGCTAATAGGTTTTAGCAATATTCTAGTCATCTATATAGGAGGAAAACAATTTATTGAAGGAACTATACAGGATTTAGGAGTGATTGTTGAATTCATTATTTTTGTTAATATGCTCACATGGCCTGTAGCTACTGTAGGCTGGGTAAGTTCTATTGTACAGCAAGCAGAAGCTTCTCAAGTAAGAATAAATGAATTTCTGAGTCAAGTACCAGAAATTATTAATAATGTAACCCAAAAATCAAAAATTAAAGGCAATATTAGTTTTGACAATGTTTCTTTTACTTATGATGATACCAACATTACTGCATTACAAAATATCTCTTTTGATATTAAAAATGGAGAAACTATTGGTATCATCGGAAAAACTGGGTCAGGAAAATCAACAATATTAGACCTGATTGGTAGGTTATACGATGTTTCTTCTGGAGAAATAAAAATTGATAAAATCCCTATAAAAAATCTAAATCTAACCGATCTAAGAGAACATATTGGTTACGTTCCTCAAGATGCTTTTTTATTTAGTGACAGTATCAAAAACAATATAAAATTTGGAAATAAAACAGCTACTGATAGTGAAGTTTATGAGGCTACAAAAAATGCGGTAGTTCATAAAAACATAATCGGTTTCAGTAAAGGTTATGACACTGTCCTTGGTGAACGAGGAATCACTTTATCTGGAGGTCAAAAACAACGTGTTTCTATCGCTCGAGCTATTATTAAAGATCCTGCAATCCTCCTTTTTGATGATTGTTTATCTGCTGTAGATACAGAGACAGAAGAAGAAATACTGAATAACCTTCGTAAAATTTCTAAAAACAAGACAACTTTTATTGTAAGTCATAGAGTATCTACTACAAAAAATGCAAATAAAATCATTGTATTAGAAGATGGCAAAATAACACAGCAAGGCACTCATAATCAACTAATAAACACTGACGGCTATTATAAAAAACTCTATTTAAAACAACTTAGTGAAAAAGAAATTTGAGTTTTTTTTGTCCGATTAACAATTTTTTTGGATTTTTGAAACCATCATAACATATTAATTAATTAATAAATACAGATTATGAGTGATAATGAATTGATGGATAAAGAGGAAATTTTCTCAAAAGTTTTACGTGCAGGTAGAAGAACATATTTCTTTGACGTAAGAGCTACAAAAGCAGGAGATTATTATTTGACGATAACTGAAAGTAAAAAGTTTACTAATGACGATGGATCTTTTCACTATAAGAAACATAAGATTTATCTATACAAGGAAGACTTTATGGGCTTTACAGAGATATTAAACGAGATGACTCACTTCATAGTTGAAGAAAAAGGCGAAGAAGTAATAAGCGAGAGACATCAAAAAGATTTTCAGAAATCATATGAAAGAGATGTAGTTGCAAGTAACAGTACAGAAGAAGTTACTGCCTCTACAGAAAGCTTTACAGATGTAAGCTTTGATGATATCTAAAAAACGCACAAAAAACTTAAGTTAAAGTTATCCAAACCGCCTCATTAACCGAGGCGGTTTTTTTATATTCACATTATATAGAAAATAATCAAAATCAAGATTTACAAAAACAAAACGTATGAAATATATCTTTACCTGTATTATTGCCCTATTAAGTCTTTTTTCTTTCTCACAAAACGATATCTCTTTAGAGTATTACCTTCCAAAAGGAATTAATTATAATCCAGAAATTCCTACTCCACAAAGTATTCTTGGCTATGTTCCTGGGAAATGGCATGCTACCCATGATAAACTTTTGAATTACATGAGAGCCCTTGCTAAAGCCTCTCCCAGAATAACAATACAAGAACGAGGAACAACCTTTGAAGATCGTCCTATAATTCTACTTACTATAACTTCTGAAAAAAATCATACTAATCTTAGTGAGATACAAAAAAAACATGTTGAACTTACTCAGAAAGAAGCTAGTTCAGTTGATATAGAAAATCTGCCTGCAGTTGTATATCAGGGATTTTCTATTCACGGGAATGAGCCTAGTGGTTCTAATGCATCATTAGTTGCAGCATATTATCTTGCCGCAGCTCAAGGGCAGGAAATTAATAATCTTCTGGATAATGTGGTTATACTTTTTGATCCGTCATTAAATCCAGATGGCTTACAGCGTTTTGCATATTGGGCCAATACAAATAAAAGTAAAAATATTAATCCTGACCCTCAGGATCGTGAATACAGTGAGGTATGGCCAGGAGCCAGAACAAATCACTATTGGTTTGATATGAATCGTGATTGGCTACCTGTACAATTGCCCGAATCAAAAGCTAGGATTCAAACTTTTCATCAATGGTATCCAAATATCCTTACTGATCATCATGAAATGGGCTCTAATAGTACTTTCTTTTTTCAACCAGGAATTCAATCTAGAACTCATCCTCTAACCCCTAAATTAAATCAAAAATTAACTAAAGAAATTGCTAATTACCATGCAAAGGCATTAGACAATATTGGGTCATTATATTATACCGAAGAAAATTTTGATGATTTCTATTATGGTAAAGGTTCTACTTTTCCTGATATAAATGGTGGTATAGGAATTCTTTTTGAGCAAGGTAGCTCTCGTGGTCATGCCCAACAAACAGAAAACGGAATACTTACTTTTCCTTTTACTATAAGAAATCAGTTTACAACAGCACTCTCTACTCTAGAAGCGGCACAATCAATGCGTAAAGAACTATTAGAATACAAACGTAGTTTTTATTCTAATGCAAGAAATGAACCCGCTAAAGATGCATATCTTTTTGGTAACGAAAAAGATGCTGCTTCCTCTTACCATCTAGCTGAGATTCTTAAAAAACACCAAGTCAAGCTATATGATCTAAAACAGGATGTATCGATAAAGGGTAATGTTTTTAAAAAAGGATATAGTTATGTTGTTCCCAAAAACCAACGACAAAAAAGATTGTTAAAGGCTATCTTCGAAAAAAGAACTACTTTTCAAGATAGTTTATTTTATGATGTTTCTGCTTGGACTTTTCCTTTGGCTTTTAATTTAGATTATACTGATAATGCTCCTACCTCCTATTTAGGCAATGAAATATCAGAACTCACTCATAAAAAAGAAAACACTGTTATCAAAAGTAAGTATGCATACCTTATGCAATGGCATGAATACTACACGCCAAAAGCTTTATATAGCATTTTATCAAAAGGAATACGTGCTAAAGTGGGCATGAAACCTTTTTCATTAGAAAATAATGATTATGATTATGGAACCATTATGATTCCTGTTCAGAACCAAAGGTTAAACAATGAAGAGCTACATAGATTATTACAACAAGTAGCATTAGAAAACCATATTGACATCACAGGGGTATCTACAGGGCTAACAAAAGGGATTGATTTAGGAAGTAATAAGTTTAAGGCGTTATCACTACCAAGAATAGGTTTAATTACAGGCAAAGGGATCACCTCTTATGACGCTGGAGAGGTTTGGCATCTTATGGATCAACGCTACGACATCCCTATTACTAAATTAACTACTGATAATTTTGGCAAAATCGAACTATCAAAATACACTCATATTATATTACCAAATAGCTGGGGGCAAGCTTTTGACAAACAAGAAATAGAAAAATTAAAAACATGGGTTTATAATGGTGGTACATTGATAGGCTATAGAAATGCTGCTCAGTTTTTTGCCACAAACGAATTTATGAAAATTGAATTTGTAACTCCAGAAAACACTGCAAAGAATATTACTTTTGAGCAAAAACAAGATTTCTATGGCGCACAAGTAATTGGAGGAGCTATTTTTGAAGCAAACATTGATCGATCTCACCCTATTAATTTTGGTTATAAAAACGATAAGATTTCATTATTCAGAAATACAAAGTTATTTATAAAACCTGATAAACAAAGTTATAACAACCCTATTAGATATACCAAAAACCCATTATTGAGTGGTTATATAAGTCAAACAAACCTAGATTCATTATCTGGCACAGTTCCTTTCAGACACCACAATATGGGAAAAGGAAATACTGTTTTATTTACAGATAACACTAATTTTAGAGCTTTCTGGTATGGTACAAATAAGCTTCTTATGAATGCGATATTTTTTAGTAATACAATGTAATTAGACAGAATAGTTTACTACCTCAGAGCAAGTTTATGAGGCATCTGGCAAAAGTCAGTTTTCAGATTTCTAGGTAAATCTCGAAAAATTAAACTCCATCATATGGATTAAATTTTATTTTAAAAGCACAAAAACTATGGCACGTACTCCTTCAAACATGTTACCTCTTGGTACTACTGCACCAGATTTCACTCTTATTGATAGTATTACTAATAAAATGATTAATCTGAATAGCATTAAGGGTGAAAAAGGAACTGTTATTATGTTTATTTGTAATCATTGCCCGTTTGTAATTCATGTAAATGAAGAAATCGTTCGCATTGCAAATGATTATAGAACTCAAGGGTTTGGTTTTGTTGCGATCAGTAGTAATGATATCAAAAAATACCCTCAGGATGCTCCTAAAGAAATGTGGAAAACTGCACAAAAAAACAACTATTCTTTTCCTTATTTATTTGATGAAACTCAAAATATTGCAAAAGCTTATGATGCTGCTTGTACTCCTGATTTTTATTTGTTTGATAATGAATCAAAACTTATTTACAGAGGACAACTTGATGACTCCAGACCTGGAAATGGAATTCCTGTAAATGGTCGCGATCTTCGTCAAGCGCTAGATGCTGTACTTCGTAATTCTAAAGTTTCTGAAAAACAAAAACCAAGTATCGGATGCAATATAAAATGGAAAGAGTAACTTATAAAAAAATAAAAAGGATGCTTTAGTTAAAACATCCTTTTTATTTTTAAAATTGACACAAAAGATTACTCTACTTTGGCATACACAAATTCTTCTTTAGAAAAAAGATCTGTTAATGTAAGTACATCTTCATTTACATTTTCTATTTGATATCTATAGATTTTATCATCCATAGGAAAAAAGCAAATAAGCACATTATCTTCTATTCTTGTTTTTAAGCGATTTGCAAATTTACCGTTGTAAAAATTAAATCGTATAGTTCCTTCAAAAATTATAAAATCCTCGGTATTTTGTATAAAGAGCCATTTTCCTTGCAGAGATTCATACATATCTCTATTGTAAAACTTATTATCTAATAAAGCTTTCATTTTATTAGCATACTTTACATACTCTTCTTCAGTTTCGATATTATCAAGAGCTTCTCCTATTTGTTTTTTCTCTACTTCTTTATCGTCTCTAAAATAATGCTTTGATTCATATTTTGTAAAGGCATTAGAATAATCCAAAATTCTTTGCCCATTATCATTGGTAGTTTCTAAATAGGGTCTTTGTTTATAGTTGACATAAATCAACTGATTATTCCAGAAATAAAATGTAGTTATTATGTCAGCTGTTCTGGTTCCAACTTTTCTTATTATTTTTTTAAGTCGTTCGTGTTCGTAGTATCCATTAAGCTCTGCTCCATGGTCTGCCATTTTATCGAGAAATTCTTCTGGATCCAGATAAAAAGTTTCAAATTCAATATATCCATCTATCACTTCTATTTGATCATTAATATCAACTAGAATTTCTTCTTTTTTTTGCCCTAAAGCACTGTAGGTTATACATAAAGTTAAAAAAGTAATTAGTCCTTGTTTCATATCTTGGGGTATGCAATTTTTGTTCAAAATATAAATAAAAGAGCAGTTAGACACCTATTATCAGTATTTTAACAAAATATTTTTGTTAAAATAAACAGAAAAATTGTTAAAATAATCCAAATTATATGAAAATAAATTTATGATCCTTTAATTCATTTATAAATATGATAATTTACACCTATGATATTCCTCATTTTTTAATAAAAAAATAATTATTAAATGACACCAAATAAGCGCTATTTAACAAATATCATAATATGTAAAAGCCCTTGAATTTTATAAACTCAAGGGCTTTTGTATAGTGTATGTATACTATATATTCTTCTGATACGAGAAATATAATTATTTTACTGCAACCAATTCTACATCAAAAACAAGTGTTGCGTTTGGAGGAATAACACCTCCTGCACCTCTTTCTCCATATCCTAAGTGTGGTGGAATTACAAATCTAGCTTTATCTCCAACTTGTAACAACGCAATTCCTTCATCCCATCCTGAGATTACTTGTCCCATTCCTAATGGGAAATCTATAGGCTGATTACGCTTATAAGAAGAGTCAAATACTGTTCCATCAGTCAAACTTCCTTTATAATGTACAGAAACCGTTTTTCCTTTTTCTGCATTATCTCCATCTCCTTTTTGAATGATTTTATAACGTAAACCGCTTTCAGTTTTATCAAATCCTGCTGCTAATTCTTCTAATAATTCTTCAGATTTTTTCTTTGCTGCTGCTTCTCTCTCTGCCTTAGCTCCATTAAAACCTCTAAAGCTTTCTACCGCATTAAAACTTTCTGCTTCTGTTCCTACTCTCTGAATTTCTATTGAGTCAATTGCATCTCCTTGCTCTATCGTGTTTACAATTTCTTGTCCTTCTACTACTTTACCAAACACTGTATGTTTTCCATCTAACCATGCAGTTTCTATATGAGTAATAAAGAATTGGCTTCCATTTGTTCCTGGTCCTGCGTTAGCCATAGATAACACTCCTGGCCCATCATGTTTTAGATCTGAGTGGATTTCATCATCAAATTGATATCCTGGACCTCCAGCTCCAGTACCTTGAGGATCTCCTCCTTGAATCATAAAATCTTCTATCACCCTATGAAATTTTAAACCATTATAAAATGGTTTTCCTTGAGGAATAGCTTCATTTTCTAAGTTACCTTCGGCAAGCCCAACAAAGTTACCTACTGTTCCTGGTGTTTTTTTATATTCTAAGTTTACAAGGATACTCCCTTTTGTTGTATTAAATTTTGCGTATAATCCTTCTTGCATAGCAATATATGTTTTTAACGTTTTAGTTTTTAAAGTTGCAAAGATAAGTAATTGTTAATGGTTAGTGAATAATAAAAGTAAGAATACCATACAATTACAAATCATAAATATATGGTAAAAATATGTTTACAATTGTACCTCTTTTATTCCCTAAATTACCAAGAGTATATTTAGCTTTTTTATTAAGAGCCTTAGAGTATATCTGTAATCGTTCTTTTAAAATCTCTCCCGAGTAAGATTCATTTTTAGTATTTCCTTTGTTATTGGATTGAGCGGTTTTTAAATACCCTACACCATTATCTATTATCTCGCATTCAATCAATTTATCTATCTCATTAATTTTCAAAGTAACACTTATATCTCCGTTCTCTATACCTCGTATACCATGCTCAATTGAGTTTTCAATAAATGGTTGTATAAACATAGGAGGGATACATATTTCTTCTTTATCAATACTTGGTTCAACAATGATACTATATGTGAATTTTTGAGAAAAATTAGATTGTAACTCAAAATAATCTCCAATACATGTTAATTCATCTTTTAAAGAAACAAACTCCTCTCGTGAATTCTTTAACACCAATCGTATTAAGCTTCCTAATTTGGCAATATAATACAATTCAAATTTACTCAATAAAACCACCTCCTTTTGTTTAATATTTCAAAATAAAACACGACTATAGCCTTCTATCCTTGAATTATTCTAATTTCGGGAATAAAAAAAGGGAATTGTCTTTAAACAATTCCCTTTTTTTTTAAATATTTAATCTGTAAAGCTTTCTAATTTGCTACTTCACTAATAAACTTAATACGATATAAGCGAAGTTCTTCATCATCATAATCTCCATCAAACTCTTCTATTGCTGTATCTATTTTATCATTTTCTGCCTCTATAAAGTATTCATGAATCTCTTCTTGCTGATCTTCATCAAGAATTTCATCAATCCAATATGCTATATTGAGTTTTGTTCCGCTATATACAATTGCTTCCATTTCTTTAATAAAAGCTGTCATATCCATTCCTTTTGCCGCAGCAATATCATCTAATGGCAATTTGCGATCTACATTTTGTATAATATATAGTTTAAGACCACTATTGGCTCCTGTACTTTTTACTACAAAATCATCAGGTCGCATAATATCGTTTTCCTCAACATATTTTTCGATAAGATCAACAAAGGCTTTTCCATACTTTTTTGCCTTTCCTTCTCCTACACCATGAACATTCGCTAGTTCTTCGATATTTACTGGGTATTTCAGTGCCATATCATCGATAGAAGGGTCTTGAAACACAACAAACGGTGGAACTCCTAGCTTTTTGGCTACTGTTTTTCTCAAATTACGAAGCATTCCTGCCAGTTTATCATCACTACCTGCTTTGGCTCCTGATTTTGCTGCAGTTATTATAGAATCATCAGTTGTTTCATCATAGATATGATCTTCTGTCATCATAAAACTTATAGGGTTTTCTATAAAGTCTTTTCCTTCTGCTGTAATTCTAATCACACCATAGGTTTCTATGTCTTTACGCAAATACCCTGCTACCAGCACCTGCCTTACAAGTGCCATCCAATACTTATCATCTTTTGTATTTCCGCTTCCAAAAAAGGATTGTTGGTGGGTTCTATGAGAAATAATTAACGCATTATTTTTTCCGATAAGGATATTCACCAAATCTTTTGATTTATAAATCTCTCCTGTTCTATTTACTACTTCAAGGATCAATTTAACCTCAGCTTTGGCTTCATGCTTTTTCTTTGGATTACGCACATTGTCATCCATATCAGCACCATCACCATTTATATCATCAAATTCTTCTCCGAAATAATGCAATATAAATTTACGCCTAGACATTGAAGTTTCTGCAAAAGCTACAATCTCTTGTAATAAAGCATGTCCTATTTCTTGTTCTGCAACGGGTTTACCGCTCATGAACTTTTCTAGTTTTTCTATATCTTTATATGCATAATACGCAAGACAATGTCCTTCTCCTCCATCACGACCTGCACGACCCGTTTCTTGATAATAGCTCTCTATACTTTTAGGCATGTCATGATGAATAACAAACCGTACATCTGGTTTATCAATCCCCATTCCAAAAGCAATTGTAGCAACTACCACATCGGTATCTTCCATCAAAAACATATCTTGATGTTTAGCTCTCGTCTTGGCATCAAGGCCTGCATGATAAGGTACTGCTTTTACACCATTTACTTCTAATGTTTGCGCAAGCTCTTCTACTCGTTTCCTACTCAAACAGTATACGATTCCGCTCTTTCCACTATTCTGTTTTACAAACCGAATAATATCTGCATCTACATTTTTTGTTTTTGGTCGTATCTCATAAAATAAATTAGGTCTATTAAATGATGCCTTAAAAGTCTCGGCATTACTCATCCCTAAATTTTTAAGAATATCTTCTTGTACCTTTGGTGTTGCTGTAGCAGTAAGACCTATGATAGGAATATCTTCTCCTATTCTTTTTATGATATTACGAAGATTTCTATACTCTGGCCTAAAATCATGCCCCCATTCACTAATACAATGGGCTTCATCTACTGCCAGAAAAGATATTTTCTGGGATTTTAAAAAATCAACATATTCTTCTTTAGTAAGTGACTCTGGTGCTACATATAGTAGTTTTGTAACTCCGTTCACGATATCCTCTTTCACTCTCTTTACTTCAGACTTGTTAAGAGACGAATTAAGTACATGGGCAATACCTTCTACCGATGAGATACTTCGTATAGCATCCACTTGATTTTTCATCAAAGCAATTAAAGGTGAAACCACAATTGCTGTTCCTTCACACATTAATGCTGGTAGTTGATAACATAGGGATTTTCCTCCACCCGTAGGCATTATTACAAACGTATTTTGTTTTTCAAGAATACTTTGTATTACCTTTTCCTGTAGTCCTCTAAATTGACTAAACCCAAAGTGCTTCTTCAATGCACTTTGCAAGTCAGTTCCGTTCAAACTCATTAAATCATTTAACTTTTATATACCAATTAAATAAAGATTAACTAACACTAATCTACTTTCCCCAAATATAGATTAATGGAAATTTCATTATAATTTTAACTTGTCAAAGATAAACAAAGCATAAATTAATATGCTTTTTTTTATGACTATTTAAAATTAATAAGGTATTGTATACCTTTGCGTAAATTAAAGATAATAAAATCTTTAATTATAACGCACAAATTTTTTAAATTTTGAACACCCAAGATACTATAATCTCATATGCCCGAAAAACTATCGCCGAAGAAGCTCGTGCGATTGCTTATTTGGAAGAACTTATTGATACAGAGTTTTCTAACGCTGTAGAAACCATACACAACTCAAAAGGAAGAGTTATCATTACTGGAATTGGTAAGAGCGCTATTATTGCTACCAAAATTGTAGCTACTATGAATTCTACAGGTACTCCTGCTGTATTCATGCATGCAGCAGATGCTATACATGGTGATTTAGGAAATATCCTCGAAGATGATGTTGTTATTTGTATTTCTAAAAGTGGTAACACTCCAGAAATAAAAGTATTGGTTCCTTTTATCAAAAATTTTAAAAACCCTTTGATAGGTATTACGGCTAATAAAGAATCATTCTTAGGTAAAGAAGCTGATTACGTTTTGCATGCCTATGTAGAAAAAGAGGCATGCCCCAACAATTTGGCTCCTACTACCAGCACTACTGCTCAACTCGTAATAGGTGATGCATTGGCTGTTTGCTTATTACATTTGCAAGGTTTTTCTAGTCGTGATTTTGCAAAATATCATCCAGGAGGAGCTCTTGGTAAAAAATTATACCTGAGAGTAAGCGATATTACCTCTCAAAATGAAAAACCCGAAGTATCTCCTGATTCTGATATAAATAGTGTTATTGTAGAAATAACAGAAAAAAGATTGGGTGCTACTGCAGTTACAAAAGATGGGAGTATTCTTGGTATTATAACAGATGGAGATCTACGTAGAATGCTTACTACCAATACTTCTTTTGCTGGGTTGACTGCAAAAGATATTATGTCTTCAAATCCTAAACGAATTGATAATGATGCTATGGCAGTAGATGCTTTGGATAGATTAGAAGAAAACTCAATCACCCAATTACTTGCAGAAAAAGATGGCAAGTATACGGGGTTAATACATATTCATGATCTAATGAGAGAAGGTATTTTATAATGGCGCAAAACAAACAAAAAGACCCCCAGTCTATGTCTTTTCTAGATCATCTAGAAGAATTACGATGGCATTTGATCAGAGCAACAGTAGCCATACTTATTGCTGGTATTGCTGCTTTTATTGCTAAAGAATTTATTTTTGATGTGATCATTTTTGGCCCTAAAAAACCTGATTTCCCTACTTATAAAGGTTTATGTAACTTATCTAAAGCCTTAGGGCTTGATGAAAGTTTATGCTTTAAAGAGTTACCTTTTAGCGTACAAAGTAGAAAAGTTGCTGGACAATTTTCTGTTCATATATGGACATCCATAACTGCAGGTTTCATTTTTGCATTTCCTTATGTTATATATGAATTCTGGAAATTTATCGCCCCTGCAATGTATGACAACGAAAGAAAATACTCTAAAGGATTTATTATCATTTGCTCTTTTTTATTCTTTTTAGGTGTTCTTTTTGGGTATTATATAATTACTCCGTTATCAATTAATTTTTTAGGAGGATACCAAGTAAGTAAAGAAGTACTCAATGAATTTGATATTGATAGCTATATTGCATTAGTAAGAGCATCGGTAATTGCCTGTGGATTAATATTTGAACTACCTATTATTATGTTCTTTCTTACTAAAGTAGGGTTAGTTACTCCTGAATTTTTAAGAAAATACAGAAAATTTGCTTTGGTAATTGTACTCATCCTTTCTGCCATCATTACACCACCAGATATTGCAAGTCAGGTTATTGTAGCTATCCCCGTGTTAATTTTATACGAAGTAAGTATTTTTATTTCTAAAGCTGTCATAAAAAAACAAAATAAGAAATTACAAAAACAATCCAAATGAGTGATATCGTTGACGAATTCAATGCATACAGAGAAAAAATGAATTCTCGTATTCTTGAAGATAATAATAAAGTGATTAAAAGAATTTTTAACCTAGACACCAATGCCTATATGGAAGGTGCTCTAAATGTAAAAACTAAAGAATTATTAGGTTTGGTTGCTTCTGCTGTTTTACGATGTGATGATTGTGTACGCTATCATCTAGAAACCTGTCATAAAGAAGGTTTAACCAAAGAAGAGATAGCTGAAGCCTTAAGTATAGCAACTCTTGTAGGTGGTACTATAGTGATCCCACATTTACGTCGTGCTTATGAATTTTGGGACGCTCTAGAAGCAAAAGCTTCTTAAGTTTAATTACGGTTAAAAAGAATAATGTAAATTTACTCGCTCATTGTAGCAACAACCCTTATACAAAAGAAGTCATTCTAATATGAAGTTAAAAGCAGATAATCTTATAAAGTCTTATAAAGGCAGAAAAGTAGTAAAAGGCATCTCTCTAGAAGTAAATCAGGGAGAAATTGTCGGACTATTAGGCCCTAATGGTGCTGGAAAAACAACTTCTTTTTATATGATTGTTGGTTTGGTAAAACCAAATGGCGGAAAAATCACTTTAGAAAATATTGATATCACAAAATACCCAATGTACAAACGTGCACAAAATGGTATAGGATATCTTGCACAAGAAGCTTCTGTTTTTAGAAAATTAAGTATTGAAGATAATATACTTAGTGTACTACAGCTTACCAAGCTGTCAAAAAAAGAACAGCTACACAAAATGGAAGCTCTGATAGAAGAGTTTGGGCTTGGGCACATTCGTAAAAATCGTGGGGATCTATTAAGTGGAGGAGAACGACGACGTACCGAGATCGCTCGTGCACTAGCTACAGACCCTAATTTCATCCTTCTAGATGAGCCCTTTGCTGGTGTAGACCCTGTAGCTGTAGAAGATATACAACGAATTGTCGCTCAATTAAAAAACAAAAATATTGGTATTCTGATTACTGATCATAATGTACAAGAAACACTTGCTATTACAGATAGAACATATCTGATGTTTGAAGGAAGTATCCTTAAAGCTGGGATTCCTGAGGAACTAGCTGAAGATGAAATGGTACGTAAAGTATACCTAGGACAAAATTTTGAATTGCGTAAAAAGAAGCTAAACTTCTAGAAATTTAGCTTGCCTAGTATTTGTTGTTGTATTTTCAAAAGTCATCAAGACTACACTAACTTTGTTTCTTAAAAAGCTAACAAACAACAACTTACCTTCTTATTTTATTAAAATAAAAATATAATAAGGGAAAAATTATATAATTCATAATTCTTCCTGCAACCTAGGGCTCTATTGACAAAATTCCTGATTTAAAAGTATATCTTTAAAACAATAACAACTTAACTTAAGTATTAATCTCTAAAATTTTAAATTATGTTAAAAAGCATTTTAGAAGTACACAATGTTCAGGTTTTAAAGAAAAAGCAACAACAAAAAATCAAAGCAGGTTCTTGGTTTATAGACTGTAGTCTAAGCCAAAACTTTCAACATCCTTGCTGTATTCTAGGTTCATCTGTATGCAGATAGCCCAAAAAGTATATCTTTTTATTAATAAGCGAGCTTGTCTCGCTTATTTTATATCATTATTCAACAGATACAAATTCAAACTTTTATAAGTAGCTGCAATCATGTTGTTTCTTTAGGAGAAAATACCGACATCAAAATATATAACAATATTACACAAGGTATTGCCATAAATTTTAATGCAATAATCAATACAATAGTTAATAATATATATATATATCGTATTTTATTTTCGGCAAAACCCCAAGTTTTAAATTTTAATGCAAATAATGGTATTTCTGCATTCAACAGATAACAACTCAATATCGTTAACCCAATTAAAAACCATTCATTAAGAATAATTGTTTGTATCCATACCTCTGGTTGAAACCTGATTATCAATGGTAAACTCATAATCAATAGAGTATTTGCAGGTGTAGGCAAGCCTATGAATGATGTTGTTTGTCGTGTATCTATATTGAATTTAGCCAAACGATATGCAGAAGCCAATGTAATCAATAGACCTAGTAAAGACATATACGACATATCAAAACTTACCAAAACTTGTTCAGAATTCCAGGTAGGAGGTGTTGTATAAAAAGGTTTTCCAAAAACCTGAGATAATAACTGGTACATTACAACCCCAGGAGCAACACCGCTGGTAACCATATCTGCTAAAGAATCAAGCTGTAGCCCCAACTCACTTTTTACATCTAGTACTCTAGCCGCAAAACCATCAAAAAAATCAAACCCTATTCCAATCATTACAAACAATGCTGCAAGCTCTAAATGCCCTTGAACAGCAAAAATAACTGCAATACACCCACAAAACAGGTTCAGTAACGTTATACCATTTGGAATTTGCTTTTTGATCCACATATATATATGATTTTATGTAAAAATAGTAAACTATTTAAGTCTATTGATATAGTTTTCAAACTTAACAAAAAAGAAGTATTCAATTTTATTATTTGTAACCAAATAAGTTTAATTTCGTCCTTAGAACCAAGGAAGCTTTTTCATGAGAAATATTATACTATCTATCATTTCAGGACTTTTGCTCTCAATCGGCTGGCCAACATATGGCTTCCCCTTATTTTTATTCTTTGGTTTTATTCCTTTATTGATTGCAGAGTATAATATTCGCTCTGATAAATACAGTAAAACAAAAGTTTTTGGACTTGCTTTTCTCTCACTTTTTATATGGAATATTATTACTACATGGTGGATCTATAATTCTACACCATTCGGGATGTGGTTTGCCGAGATTGTGAATAGTCTAGTAATGGCTCTTGTGTTTTTGATCTATCATATCGTAGCCAAAAGAACCACTTTTACTATTAGTAGTATATTTTTGGTATGTATCTGGATGAGCTTTGAATATCTACACCTACAATGGGAATTTTCTTGGCCTTGGCTAAACCTAGGTAATGGTTTTGCAAATTTCACCTCATGGATTCAATGGTACGAGTATACAGGAACTTTTGGGGGTACACTTTGGATATGGGTTCTCAATATCAGTCTATATAAAAGTATTTTATTATTTATAGAACATAGGGATAAAACCATCTTATACAGGGCGGCTATTCGTAATGGATTATTTATCCTACTCCCTATTTCTTTATCATTTATTATACTAAACACGTATCAAGAAAAAGGAAAAACGATAGAGGTAGTTCTATTACAACCTAATATAAACCCTTATACAGAAAAATATAACACCAATGACATACGTATCAGTAACTTATTAGACTCTCTTACCAAAACAGCAATTACATCTGATACTGATTTTATTATTGCTCCAGAAACTGTATTTGCAGATAATAACAGGCTTCACCGTTTTTCTAATTCTATTGCAAAAAAGACTGCTGTCAAAATACTTAATCAATACCCTAATGCAAATTTTTTATCTGGTATCTCATTAATTGATGTTTTTAATGATCCTTCAAAAATTCATGGGCAAACTAACACATATAAAGAAGGAATATATTATGATGATTACAATTCTGCTTTTTTTGTAAGACCTGATAAGACCTATGAATTATACCACAAAAGCAAACTAGTTGTAGGCGTAGAAAATTTCCCGTACCAAAGCGTCTTAAAGCCTATCCTGGGTGATGCTATGATTGATTTAGGAGGAACGGTCGCAAAAAAAACCACACAACAAGATCGAGAAGTATTTTTTACTAAAGATAGTATTGGTGTAGCTCCTATGATTTGTTATGAGAGTGTATATGGTGAATTTGCTACAGGTTATATAAGAAACAAGGCCAATTTTCTAGCTATCATAACCAATGATGCTTGGTGGGGTAATACACAGGGACACCAACAACATTTGTCGTATGCCAAGCTTAGAGCAATTGAAACAAGAAGAAGTGTTGCTAGAAGTGCCAATACAGGAATTTCTGCCATTATCAACCAAACAGGAAATATTATAACACAATTAGACTACGAGCAACAAGGTGCATTAAAAGGCACTCTTACTATTAATGATAAAATTACCTTTTATGCAAAGGCAGGAAACTATCTAGCTAGAGTTTCTATATTTATTGCTGTTTTTATATTTCTTTTTTCTGTAACTAGAAGAAAACAGATTCTTAATTTCTCTAAAGCAAAAGGTTAAAATTAATTTGTTGTAGTCCTATAGGTTCTTTGTCTGTTGGTAATTACCGAACAACTAATACGCAATCTAGTTACTCCTGATATTTGTAAAGGAGTATCTCCTGGCATACCTCCATACTCAACAATATACCCTTGTGATGCATAAGAACCTCCTATTGCTCCTCCTTGAATTGGTAAATCATTCCATGAATTTGGTGTTCCTATCCCTGGTGCAGTAATGTGAGCATAATCTTCACCACCACAACAGTTATTTGGTTCTCCCCCATTCCAAAACTCAAACTCTCCTGGCACTACAGTTCCCGTTTCATCTCCTATCCAAAATAACGTCCCTGCTTCTGGTCCTGTGGTCCACATCCATTGTCCTTCTGCCGCTTCATCATTTGCTCCTATCCAACCATTTCCTGTAATCTGCGATCCTGCAAAAGCTGCTTCTCCTGGACTAGTCAATGTGGTCAAATATCCTTGTAACCCAAAATAAGTTCTAGTTGCTGCTGCATCTCTAGCATCATCCCATCGAATACCAGCACTAGGTACAAATTCATAAAAATGGCCTGTTTCTGGTAAAAAAAGTGCATTTCCTATAACCACAGAAAATTCTTTTAATTCTGGGGGACTAGCCCCACTGGCAGAGTATACAACAGCAAGAATAGCAGCTTCAAATTCTGCAAAAGTAGCTGGCCCTGTAAGAAACAATCTTCCTTCTGTAGCATTCCACGAATCTGTAATATTAGGGTGAGATCCTGTTAAGGTTAATAAATCTTGACCATTAACATATCCTGTAGATATTTGTATTGATATTTCATCTACCGTAGTATCATCAGGGTCTGTAATTGTCACAGATTGTACAATTTGTTTTGAATTGGTTGCATTAGGGCAAAAAGGTTGATCCCCACTCACTACAATAGAAGGAGGTTGGTCTGGAGTGAAAGCAGCCGATATCTGTACATTATCTGCAAAAAACCTATCATTACCTCGATTCCAATCTGTTCCTACATTCTCAAAACGTATAGTAGTATTAGCAGAAAGGTAAGCAGAGATATCTGTACTATAAAACCCTGATTGGTTCCCACCAAAGGTGGCTAGTGTTGTAAAAGTAGTTCCATTGGTAGAGATTCTAATCGCCATTTCTTCTCCTGCTTCCAAGCTTGAAGTCTCCCAATTAAAGGACAAGGTAGCATTGGCTGCCGCAGATAAATCCGCTCTTCTTTCTATATATTCATTCCAAATAAAATGGAATCTAAGGCGGTTTCCTGTTATTCTAATATAACCATTCCCAGCATTATTGGTATCGTTGACTTCGTTCCAATTAGTAGACCAGTTTTGAGTTCCATCATTATTAGCGTATGAAACTACTTGAAATTCATCTCTATACGTGTCTTGGGCATAAGACAACATACAAAACAGGAAGATAAAGGAGTAAATAAGTAGGTTTCTCATATGTCAAATATAAAAATAAAGGGCAAAATAGACATGCCGAAATATTTAAAATACTTCCTGCCTGAAAATATTAGTAAATCTTTGTTTCTTTGTAACCTAAAACAACAAGGTGAATTACGTATCGGTAGAAAATATTGCCAAGGCATTTGGAGAACGCATTCTTTTTAAAGACATTTCTTTTGGAATCAATGAAGGGCAAAAAATTGGTTTTGTAGCCAAAAACGGAACTGGAAAAACTTCATTACTTAATATAGTTGCTGGAGATGAACAGCCTGACGAAGGACAGGTGGTTTATCGTAAAAATATAAAAGTCTCTTTTTTACCTCAAGAGCCTAACTTAGACCCAAACCTTACTATTGAGCAAACTATTTTTGCTTCTGAAAACGATACGCTAAAAGCAATTAGTACGTATGAAAAAGCATTACAAAATCCTGATGATGCAGAAGCATACCAACTTGCATTTGAACAGATGGATGCTATTAATGCATGGGATTTTGAGACACAATATAAACAAATCTTATTCAAGCTTAAACTTGATGATTTAACAAAAAAGGTACAAGACTTATCGGGGGGGCAAAAAAAACGACTAGCACTTGCCAATATTTTATTAAGTAAACCTGACTTATTATATCTTGATGAGCCTACAAACCATTTGGATTTGGAAATGATCGAATGGCTCGAAGAATATTTTGCTAAAGAAAATTTTACTTTGTTTATGGTTACTCATGATCGCTATTTTCTTGAAAATGTTTGTAATGAGATTGTAGAGTTAGAAAATGGCCAGCTTTATAGCTACAAAGGAAACTATGCATATTATCTCGATAATAAAGAATCTAGAATTGCCAATGAGCAAATAGCAACTGATAAAGCAAAACAATTATATAAAAAAGAACTAGACTGGATGCGTCGCCAGCCAAAAGCACGTACTACCAAGTCTAAATCTAGAATTGATGATTTCTATGAAATCAAAGATCGAGCACATAAACGTCGTAACGATCATGAAGTACAATTAGAAATCAATATGGAACGTATGGGGAGCAAAATTCTAGAGCTTCATAACATTTCTAAAAAATTTGATGATCTTATATTACTAGATAAGTTTGATTATGTTTTCAAAAAAGGAGAACGTATCGGTATTATTGGTAAAAATGGAACGGGTAAATCTACTTTTTTAAATATGATTACTGGAGGCATTACTCCTGATCATGGAAAAATTATTATTGGAGATACTATCAAATTCGGGTATTATACACAAAGTGGTATTACCATCAAAGAAGGGCAAAAAGTTATTGATGTTATTCGAGAATTTGGTGATTATATCCCTTTAAAGAAAGGACGACAAATTTCTGCTCAACAATTATTAGAACGTTTCTTGTTTGATCGTAAAAAACAGTATGATTTTGTAGAAAAACTAAGTGGTGGAGAACGCAAACGTTTATATCTATGTACTGTACTTATTCAAAATCCTAATTTTCTTATTCTAGATGAACCCACTAATGACCTTGATATTGTAACACTTAATGTACTAGAAAATTTCTTATTAGATTTCCCTGGTTGTCTAATGGTGGTATCACATGATCGTTATTTTATGGATAAAATCGTAGATCATTTATTTGTTTTTAGAGGAAATGGGGTTATCCAAGATTTCCCTGGTAATTATACAGATTACCGTATATATGAAAATAGTAAAGAACCGACCGCAAAAATTTCTGAAACCACTGAGGCCAAAACTAAAAATACGTGGAAAAAAGATAACAAGGCTGCTTTATCTTATAATGAGCAAAAAGAATACAATAAAATTGAACGTGAACTGAAAAAACTAGAATTGCAGAAAAAAGATATAGAAAACCTCTTTGTTGATGGCAGTTTGAATGAAGAAGAAATAAATTCTGAATCACAAAAACTTCAAGATATTATACAAAAGATCGAAGAAAACGAACTACGATGGTTTGAGCTTTCTGAAAAACTAGAGGAATAATACTATCCTTATTAATTAACAAATATCTTTTTTTGATTTTTATAAAGTTTAAAAATGCATTTCAAAATAAAAGAATACTTCAAATTTCTTTATTCATCTACAAATCAACACGGTGTACATTCTCCTTTTGTATATAATTTGGTTACCAAATGTTTTTATAATAAAAAACAGACTCCCGCGTATACATCTATAAAATCAATTCTTAAAAGATCAAAAGCATCAGTTACTATTACCTACAAAGTTGCAAAACTTTTAAATCGTACTCTTTCTTATTTTGAATCTAAAAGAGCATTAATTTTGGCAAACTCTGCTGATAGTATATCACAAATATTATCTACAAATAATGACGTCCTTATTGACACAACCGTATCACCAAATAGTAATGAATATGATATGATTTATATGGATATAGATTACTTTGAGTCTCTATCTGACTTGACTTCTCTATATTCAAAAACAAATAACAACAGTGTTATTATAATCAATTCAATACATAACTCTAAAACTAGTTCTATGGTTTGGAAAAAAATAAAAAAAGATTCTCATGTTACTGTAACAATAGATACTTTTTTTCTTGGTTTTGTTTTTATAAGAAAAGAACAAGCTAAAGAAGATTTTATCATCAGAACCTAATGAATATCTTTTTTTCTAGAGGGTTTCTTTCTAAAAAAAGAACTATTTGACAATAAAAAAACCTAAGAAATACTTTTTACAAAGTATTTCTTAGGTTTACAACAGTTAGAAAACTATCTGTTTAATTTCACTCAATAGCTTACCTAAATAACCTTACAAATAAGCCTTTTCGCTTATGGTATTGTAAGTCTTTTAAATCCAAAGGTTTTTTATCTGCAAGACATATATCTTCGATATATTCATCATACGTCATTCCTTTTTCTTCTAAAAAGCCTATAAAATATTTCTCTGCTGTCTCTACACCTCTGGCTTGTTCTATAGATAGAATCTTACTATACAATTTGCTTATCTTTTCTATAGTATTTCTTGGTGGTGCTTTTCTTCTAGCAAAGAAAGAAGCTATTTCTCCAGTATCATCCTGTTTTACTTCAAAATCAGTGATTACCCAATAATATCTTCCATCTTTGGCTAAGTTTTTTACCAAAGCATTGATATTTTGTTTTGACTGTAATCGCTCCCAAAGCCACTTAAATATTACTTTGGGCATATCTGGATGCCGGATCACATTATGAGGCTGGCCTATCAATTCATATTCTTCGTAACCACAGACTTCCATAAAATAGTCATTCGCATACTCTATAATTCCTTTGGAATCAGTTTTGCTCATGATCGTCTCTTTAGGATCCAAAATTATCTCTGCATTGATAGGTTCTGGACGTTTCAGTGCTTTCATATTTATAATTGTTAGTTAATTGATTAGGGCAAAATTAAATTTTACATGGAGTGCAAAGTATGACGAAAATCATAGTATTAGTGGGAGACTATAAGAGACTTACTTTTTAACTTATTTTTAACCTAATTTTTCCCCTATACATACAGTTAAGCCGAATAAAACAACTTTTTATCAGTATGGTGTAACATCTATTTGACTACTGCGTCATATAGTCTAAAATTGTATCTTACAATCTGTAAAAAATACCATATGGGAAATGTTATAGAAATCAGAAGCATCATTAGAAATTTTCAACTAGGACAAGAAACAGTATATGTACTTAAAGGTATTGATCTTGATATCGCTCGTGGAGAATATTTGGCTATAATGGGGCCCTCTGGTTCTGGAAAATCTACCTTAATGAATCTTCTAGGGTGCTTGGATACTCCTACATCTGGAACATACAATCTTAACAGTAATGATGTTAGTAAAATGACAGATAATGAACTAGCAGATATACGTAATAAAGAAATTGGTTTTGTTTTTCAAACATTTAACTTATTGCCTAGAACTACTGCTCTTGATAATGTAGCGTTACCTATGGTATATGCTGGTACTTCTAAAAAGGACAGAACAATAAGAGCCCAAGAAGTACTTACAGATGTTGGCCTTTCTGACCGAATGGATCACAAGCCAAATCAACTTTCAGGAGGACAACGACAACGAGTAGCTGTAGGGCGAGCATTGGTTAACAAACCTTCTATAATACTAGCTGATGAGCCTACAGGAAACCTAGACTCAAAAACCTCTCTAGAAATCATGCAACTTTTTGATAAAATTCATGCTGCGGGCAATACTGTTATTCTGGTAACTCACGAGGAGGAGGTTGCTGAACATGCACATCGTGTTATCCGTTTACGAGATGGTATGATCGAGAGTGATGTACGAAATAGATAAGAGAACTGATTATCCCTCTAGAAATCTAATTCTATTAATAGTTTGAGTTTGATCAACACTTTTAGACAAAACAGATGTGTTTACAGTAATATCTACTACTAAATCTGGTCTGGTATAAGTTTTTTTACCTATATCAAAATTTGTTATTTTCTTTTCTTCAAATTACAAATAAGAACGGTAGTATAGTTTCATGGTTCTTGATAAAAATTGTATTTTGGTGGTTCATTTTTTAAGCATAATTTATGAAACCATTACATATTCTGCTTCTTATTGCAGCTTATTTTGGGGTTCTTCTTCTCATTTCGTATTTCACAGGAAAAAACTCAGACAATGATGCTTTTTTTAAAGCTAATAGACAATCTCCTTGGTACATTGTTGCTTTCGGAATGATTGGAGCTTCTCTGAGTGGTGTTACTTTTATCTCTGTTCCTGGATGGGTTGAGGCTTCACAATTCAGTTATATGCAGGTGGTACTAGGATATGTTATTGGCTACATCGTAATAGGTACTGTATTACTTCCTCTTTATTACAAGCTTAACCTGACCTCTATTTATACGTATCTAGAGGAACGTTTTGGGCGTTATTCATATAAAACTGGCGCTTCTTTCTTTTTATTATCTAGAGTAATCGGCGCAAGTTTCAGATTGTTTTTGGTAGCCAATGTATTACAATCAATTTTATTTGATGCATTGGAGGTTCCTTTTTGGATAACCGTAGTTATAACAATCTTATTGATCTGGTTATATACTTTTAAATCTGGGATCAAAACTATTGTATGGACAGATACTTTACAGACTTTATTTATGTTGCTTGCTGTGGGGGTTGCTATATATTATGTCTCTGATGATCTGGGAATTTGTGAATCAGGTATCTTACAATATGTTACAGAGAGTGATTTTTCTAAAATGTTCTTTTTTGACGATGTAAAAAATGCTAATTATTTCTGGAAACAATTTCTTTCTGGAGCATTCATTGCTATTGTTATGACAGGATTAGATCAAGATATGATGCAGAAAAACCTTACCTGTAGAAGCTTAAAGGATGCACAAAAAAACATGTTTTGGTTTACCATCGTACTTACTATAGTCAACTTTGTTTTTCTTAGCCTTGGACTATTACTTACTCAATATGCTTCTCAATATGGGATTGATGCGCACAAAGACGATCTTTTTCCTGTAATTGCCACACAAAGCGAGCTAGGTTTTGGAATTGCCATCTTTTTTGTCCTTGGTCTTATTGCAGCAGCTTATAGTAGTGCCGATAGTGCATTGACCTCATTGACAACTTCATTTAGCATCGATATTCTTAATATAGAAAAGAACTATAGGGTATCTGATCAGGTAAAAATCAGAAAGGTAACCCATATCCTATTCTCTATAGTATTGATTCTTGTAATATTGATTTTTAAATATATAATTCAAGATGAGAGTGTTATCAAAAAACTATTCAAGTTTGCAGGATTTACCTATGGTCCTTTATTAGGTTTATATGCTTTTGGGCTTTTTACCAAACTAAAAATCAAAGATAAACTCGTTCCTGTCGTTTGTGTTATTTCTGTAATTATTTCAATAATAATAAACCTTATGTCACAATTGTATGTCTATTTTTCTACAGAAAACACTTGGAAAGCTGCTGAAAAAATTGCTAGTGAGTTATACTATCAAGTAGGTTTTGAGATACTTATTATTAATGGAAGTCTTACGTTCTTGGGATTGTTATTTTTATCCTTTTTAGTACTGGTTCGTAGAAAGCAATACTAATGTACAAGCAACCTCAACCTCTATATTTGCCTCTTTAAGTTTTTTGTAAAACTCAGGATTTTCTGTTCCTGGATTAAAAATAACTCTTCTTGGGTTTAATCTTATAATTGCATCATAGTATACCTGTTGCCTCTGGGGGTTCAGATACAAAGTTACAGTATCTATATCCTCTACATTTTCTAGACTAGTTTCTATATGTACCCCAGCAACAACTCCTTTTCTTAGTCCTACTGCAGCAACATTGTGGTGATAACTTGTGAGCTTATGAATAGCTATATTAGAATATCGGTTTGTTTTTAAGGAAGCTCCTAAAACTAGTGTTTTTATACTCATACGTATTATTTGAATTCTAAAATAAACCTGATTAATTTATTAAGTAAATATAAAAAAGTTAAAAATATCTCGAAAAATGTTAAAAACATAGGAAGTTTGTAACACAAAAAGTGGTAGCCCGTCTTACTTATAAAAGAGATTATTTTTCATAAATTTAGTTAGTTAGTTATTTATAATAATCAGATTTTATTCATAGTTGATGGTTAGTGGTACTATTTGATTATTATAAGAAAACCGCCTCTCAAACAGAGGCGGTTTTTAAACAAATTTTTATAATTCTAAATAAAAATGATCTAACTGAAATGGTTTTGAAATTACACCATTCATTCCTGAAGAAGTTATTTTTTCATTATTTTCATTAGGGTCAATTGCTGTAAGAGCAATTATAGGTACCTTCTTATTAAAACTTCTTATTTTTTTTGTTGCTTCATAACCATTCATTTTTGGCATATGAATATCCATTAAGATAATATCAAAATCTCGCTTTTCTACTATTTCAATAGCATCAAATCCATTATCAATTACAACTACATTTGCTTTCTTAGCTTCTAGAATTCGCCTAGTAATCATCTGATTGATATCATTATCATCAACTACCAAAATAGTTTTATTCTTTAGATCGGTATACATTCTGTCAATCTCTTTGGTTTGTACATACTCACTCTTTTCTTCATATTCCAAAGATAATGAGAAAGAAAAATCAGCTCCTTCGTTTGGCTTACTTTTTACAGCTATTTTACTCCCCATAGCCTGCAATAAACGTTTTACAATAGCTAATCCTAAGCCTGCCCCTTCATAATTACGATTGAGCTGTATTGATTCTTGATAAAAATCTTCAAAAATATGAGACTGCATCTGTTTAGAGATACCAACACCATCATCTTTTACACTTATATGCAAAATAACATACCCTTTTTCTTTTGATTCACAATCCGTGCATTTAACATTAAGCCAAACATTTCCATTCAACGTAAATTTCAAGGCATTGCTTACCAGATTTATTATTATCTGTGAAATTTTTACTGAGTCTCCCTTTAATTTTCTTGGGACTCTATGGTCTATTTCTATATGTATTTGATTATTGTTTTCCTTTTGTAGGTATTCTAGTGTTTTCTGTATTCCTTCTATTACCTCTTCTATATTAAATTCTATAACATTAAGTTCGATAACATTTGCATCATATTTATTAATTTGAAGTATGTTATTTATCAAAGAAAACAGATGTTCTCCAGATGATTTTAAAGCATTAAGATAGCCTACTTGTTCTTCTTTTGGGTTTTCATTAATTAAAATATCTGTAATACCAGTAACTGCATATAATGGAGTACGCAATTCATGACTTATCGTCGAAAAAAAGTTATTCTTTAATTGTGATGCATATTCTGTTTTTTCTTTGGTATCCAGAAGTTCTTTATTTTTTGTTTGCAAACTAGTATTCAATCGTAATCGTTTTTTATTGGATCGATATAACAGTACTACTACACTAATTGTAATCGCAAATAGAGTAAGTAGTGCTAAAGTGAATAATTTTATTTTTTTGAGTGATTCTCGCTGGCTTTTATTTAATTCTGTGGTAAGAACCAAGCTACTTTCTTTTTCAAACAAATCTCGTTCTAGTTTATTTTGTTCTTTTAACAAGCTTTGTTGATTTTCGAAGTTTTTTTCCAAATATGTAATCTGGTTTGTCATTGCCTCTATTGCCCTCTTAGGCTCATTCAATGAATCATATAAAACTGTTCGGTGTTTTTCTATCTTAATTAATTCTTTATACACCTTATGTTTTAACGCAATAGCTTCTGCATCTTTCAAACTTTCTAGTGCGCTCTCATATTCTCTTTTATCAGAATAAATAGTTGCTAATAAGATATAAGAATTAACGATTATATCTGGCTGTTGTTCTGTATTAGGCTGATACAGCCTTATAGCTTCCTTCAAATAAAAAAAAGCTTCATCAAAATCCTTGATAGAACACTTGATTAGCGCTATGTTATAAGTTGGCCATAATGCTTTATACTCATCAGTAAGCTTCAAGGCTAAATCTCTGGATTTAAAAAAATTCTTTTCTGCTTTTTTATATTCTTTTTTTGCATAATATAGCTCAGCTACATTATTGTAATGATAAATTAGATACGATTGATACCCTGCTTGCAATAACGCTTCTTTTGATAAGAGATAATTTTTTTCTGCTTTTTCAAAATCGCCAATAGCAAAAAAAATGTTTCCAATACAATTATAAGCCTCTCCTACAATAGAGTCACTAGCATTATTTTTACCATATTCAAGGGCAAAAATAAGTTGTTTATATGCCTTGGTATATTCTCCCTTATTAGAAATAATAAAGGATTCAGAAATTAATTTATTAATACTATCCTTACTTATTTTTTGTGATTGAGCATTACAAATTAAACTACTTATAATACACCCAATAACACATATCGCCCTTTTCATAATTCAATTTTTAGCTAATTATAGATTTAGCAATTCACAAAAATTTCCTTCAAAATAATAACTGTGACACATCTAAATTAGACTACGGTTTTTAAGAGCAATACAATCTATTATGCCTTTGATTTATTTAATTCATAAAATCAATTACGTTATTAAAAATAACAAATTAACTTCTATTTTTCACATACAAGACCATGAAAAAAACATCTTAATATAATACTAACAACTAACTCATTACAGTAAAAAAATCTTGATTCAACCATTTATAAAAGCAAAATTTAATGTAAAAAGTAAAAATTGGATGTAACAAATTTTATCGTTTATCGTCTTACTCTTATACACAATTAATCACTGTGTGATTTTATGGATTATCACGACTACGTATTATGCAATACATAGTACAATTTATAACATACATCAACTAAAAAACGAACATATGAAATCAATCAATCAAAAAATCATTTTACTTCTTTTTTCTTTTTGCTGTCTCTTATCTACAGCACAACCCAGTAATGAAACTGTTACTGGAACCATTCAAGGAACCGTTATTGATAAAAACTTACAACAACCCATTCCTTATGCAACAGTTGCCATACATAATGGTGCGGGTAAAATTATTAGTGGAGGTATCAGTACAGAGGATGGAAATTTTATAATCTCAGATGTTCCCAAAGGTCATTATACTATAAAAATACAATTCATAGGTTATAAAACACATTCTCAACCTATAGAAATTTCTAAACAAAATAGAGATCTTAATCTAGGTACAATATCATTAGAAGAAGAAGCTGAGGCTTTGGATGATGTAATGATAGTAGCAGAGCGAACAACCATAGAGCAAAAAATTGATCGTAAAGTAATCAATATTGGTAAAGATCTAACTACAACAGGAGGAACTGCATCTGAAATTATGAATAATATTCCTTCTGTAAATGTAGATCAGGATGGTAATATTGCTTTGAGAGGGAATCAAAATGTACGTATTCTTATTGATGGTAAACCCACAAATATTGATGCTACCCAATTATTAAAACAAATACCATCTACATCTATAAAAAAGATAGAATTAATTACCAATCCCTCTGCCAAATATAATCCCGAAGGAATGAGTGGTATCATCAATATCATTCTACACAAGAATAGCACTATTGGATTCAATGGTACTATCAACCTTGGACTTAATTTTGACAAAAATGCTAGATTTAATAGCTCTGTTGATTTAAACTACAGAACTGGAAGGTTTAACTTTTATGGTAACTATGGTAACAATATCAATAAAAATCAAAATGGTGGTTTTGTAAATAGAACAGATGAAAATTATAGAACTGATTTTACATTTTTAGATAATAATAAGTCTCATTTGTTTAAAGTAGGTTTAGATTATTTCATCAATGATCACAATACAATATCGGTGTATACAAATCAAAATTTGTTTGATGGATTGACTACTGGTAAAACAGATATCACTTTTGCAGAGAATGCTCAAAATAATGTAACACAAAACTTAGTAAGTAATAGCGAGAACCTAGGTTCTACATATAATTTTGATTACAAACATGATTTCAAAAAAGAAGGTCATAATATAGAATTAGAAATTGATTATAACGTATTTGAAAGCGACAAAGATGATGGTTTTGGCTTTATAGGTAATAATGATTTATTACCAAACTACAACGATCTAATCAATAACGATAGAAAAAACACAACAGTAAACTTGGATTATATCAACCCATTATCAGAAACGACTAAATTAGAGTTAGGGTATGAAACTCGATTAAGAAGAACAGATAATGAATATCAATCAACTCTTTTTCAAAACTCGACATATAGTTATGATAGAGACATACATTCTTTTTATGCTACCTACGGCCAGAAATTTGAAAAATGGGGATATCAATTCGGTGCCCGAATAGAAAACTATGAGGTTGAAGCTATTTTTAATGGAGAAAAAATATTTGAAGATGATATTTTTACTGTATACCCATCTGGATACCTAAGTTATACTCCTGGTGAAAAAAATAGTTACCAGTTGAGTTACAGCAGAAGAATAGATCGTCCAGGGTTGAATCAAATAAATCCTATTAGAGAATGGAGCACTCCTAGAATTATTTCATTTGGAAACCCATCATTAAATCCACAGTTTACGAATTCTATCGAAGCAAATTATACACGAAAATTAGGAAAAGGCTCTATAACTAGTGGTATATTTTATAGAATAATTAATGATGAAATTAGCCAAGTGCTTATAGAAAATCCAGATGTTGAAGAAGGGCAAATACTAACTTTTGATAATTTTAAAAACAACTCTTCCTATGGCTTAGAAGTATCTGCTAATTATAAAACTACCAATTGGTGGAGTGTAAATGCAAGTTTTGATCTCTATGCACAAACGCAAAAAGGAGTGGTAGAAAACACAAATAAAGAGGTTGATGCTTTTATCTATAATTTTAGAGTTAATAATAGTTTTAAAGCAACCAAAAATTTAACCTTCCAAGTATTTGGTTTCTATCGTGGCGAACAAGAAGGGATATTATTCAAAACAAAACCATTTTATTTTATCAATACTGGTGCCAGATATAATTTTATGAAAGGCAAAGGAACAGCTAGTATTAACTTCAATGATGTTTTCAATACGATGCGCTTTAGGTTTAATAGTGATACTCCATACCCACAAAACGGGCAATTCAAAGGAGAAACACAAACTATTTTCTTAGGATTATCATATAGATTTGGAAGTGGAAAAAACAGACAGGTATCTCGAAAAAGAAGAGATAACAATGAAAAATCAGGAGGAGGCCTTTTATAAATAACACATTTCAACCAAAAATGTTAATAATTCAACAAAAACCATCTTTAATTGTTAATTTTAATATAGAATTATCAAAAAACTCATTAAAGTTAAATAATTCTAAAAAAATGATAAAATCTGTAACACTTTAGAATTTCCGGCGTTTAATATAGTATAGTCATTGGTTATGATTTATTTGAATTAGCCTTTAAAAAATTAATAACCGAGTTATTAGATAAAAAAACGCGAAGCTTGATTGCTTCGCGTTTTTGATTTTTTATAGACATCACAATATCACCATTTTATAATAGCACTACCCCAAGTAAAACCACTTCCAAAAGCTGCTAGCACTACCAAATCACCTTCTTTGATTTTACCTTCCTCCCAAGCCTCTGTAAGTGCAATAGGAATAGAAGCTGCTGTAGTATTACCATATTTCTGTATATTATTAAATACTTGATCGTCTGATAATTTAAATTGTTTTTGTACAAACTGAGATATTCTCAGGTTTGCTTGATGAGGAATCAACATGTTTATATCTGCTGCTGTCAAGTTATTGGCTTGTAATCCTTCATTAATTACCTCAGAAAAACGTACTACAGCATTTTTAAAAACAAATTGACCATTCATATATGGATAATAAGGTATATTTTCCTGTGGGTTTTCTGCAATAATCTCTGGCACCCAATGTGCTGTACTAGGCCCTTCTAGTGATAATTCTTTTGCATGTGCTCCTTCACTATGCAAATGAGTAGACAACACGCCAAACCCATCTCTCTCACTCCTTGTCATTACAGCTGCTCCTGCTCCATCACCAAAAATTACAGAAACTCCTCTTCCACGAGTGGTCATATCCAAACCTCCACTATGGTTTTCACTACCAATTACCAAAACATTTTTATACATTCCTGTTTTTATAAATTGATCTGCAACAGATATTGCATATACAAAACCACTACATTGATTACGTATATCCAATGCAGGAATGGTTCTCATATTCATCATTTCCTGAACCTGAACTCCTCCTCCAGGAAAATACATATCTGGGCTTAGGGTTGCAAAAATGATCAAGTCAATAGCATCTGTAGTAAGCTTGGCTCTTTCTAAAGCTATTTTGGCAGCTTTTACCCCCATTACAGAAGTACTATTGCCATCACCTTTTTTGATATGACGTCTTTGTTGTATACCAGTGCGTTCTTGAATCCATTCGTCATTGGTATCCATCTTTTTAGAAAGATCATCATTGGTAACAATATTTTCTGGGACATAATATCCCAATCCCGATATTCTTGAAGTATACATAGAGTTAATTTGTATCTGTTGTGTATTATACTATTATTTGGTAACTAAAAAGTTGACACCAATATATGTATTCTTAACATTTTGATAAAAGAAACCATAACTATATTATATGCACGCATAGTAAACACACTGATACTTAATGACTTTATTCAAACACAAAATTATATTATTTCTATTCTTATGTCATAACAACAGAAAAGGTATAAAAACGAGAAAGATGCACCAACCACAGTGCATCTTTCTTACAACCTAACCAATAAATAAACAAACCTAACCAGTCATACGACTGATTATGGTATTTTAATCCTTATAATTGCTATACTATAATAGCAGATTAGGATATATAAATAATTAAGCAAATAGACTTAATCATTTTTTTCATTTTTATAATAGTACTTAAAATCCTGACGGCGACAGAAAAAACCCATCGCTCTATCAGGATTCTTATTATTTACAATCATAGAGGGTAATATATCTCATAGCAAAGTTTTTCCCGCTTTATATACCTTTATGTATCTAATCAACATTAAAGCACACAAAACATTGATTGCAAATAAATTATGATAGTTATTTTCTTATTTAAGTACAATTTTCATATCACACTACAACGGATCGTACCTGAAAAAAATAAATCATTTGGCAACTTAGTCTAAGAAGAAAACAAATAATTACAACTATTATAAAAAAAATATCTCAATGCCAGTTTGGCAGATACATAGTATTGGTATTTTTTTTGAGTAGAACATCATCACAAAGATGATAATCAAATTAAAAAAAGTATAAAAATGGCAACAGGAAATATTAATGTATCAGTAGAGAATATTTTTCCTTTAATTAAAAAATTCTTGTATTCTGATCACGAGATTTTTTTACGTGAACTTATTTCAAATGCAACAGATGCAACTCTAAAACTAAAACATTTGGCCAATATTGGTGAAGCCAAAATAGAATATGGCAATCCAGTTATTGAAGTAAAAATAGATAAAGACAAAAAGCAATTGCATATTATTGATCAGGGACTCGGTATGACTACAGAGGAAGTGGAAAAATATATCAATGAAGTTGCTTTTTCTGGTGCCGAAGAATTTCTTGAAAAATATAAAGATAGTGCCAAAGATTCTGGAATCATTGGACATTTTGGCCTTGGGTTCTACTCTGCATTTATGGTAGCCAGTAAAGTAGAAATTATTACAAAATCTTATAAAGATGAGCCTGCGGCACATTGGATTTGTGATGGGTCTCCAACATATAGCCTAGAGGCTCATGATAAGACAGAAAGAGGTACTGAAATTATTTTACATATTGGTGAAGATGATACAGAATTTCTTGAAGAGGCTAGAATAAGTGAGTTATTGGTAAAATACAACAAGTTTATGCCAGTATCAATCAAATTTGGTACTAAAACTGAAACTTTACCAAAACCAGAAGATGCAAAAGAAGAAGACCCTGCTCCTACTCAAGAAGTAGATAACATCATTAATAACCCTAATCCTGCTTGGACAAAACAACCTTCCGACCTTAAAGATGAAGATTATAAAAGCTTCTATCGTGAGTTGTACCCAATGCAATTTGAGGAGCCACTATTCAACATACATCTTAATGTAGACTATCCTTTTAACCTTACAGGGATTTTATATTTCCCAAAACTAGGGCAGGATATGAATATGCAAAAAGACAAAATTCAATTATACCAAAATCAAGTATTTGTTACAGATAATGTAGAAGGTATCGTACCAGAATTCCTTACAATGCTTCGTGGTGTAATTGACTCTCCAGATATTCCTCTTAATGTATCTCGTTCTTACTTGCAAGCAGATGGTAATGTAAAAAAGATATCTAGTTATATTACTAAAAAAGTTGCTGATAAACTAAACTCTATGTTTAAAAACAGTAGAGAAGATTTTGAGCAAAAATGGAATGACATTAAAATTGTGATTGAGTATGGAATGCTTTCTGAAGATAAGTTTTTTGAAAAAGCTGACAAATTTGCTCTTTATCCAACAGTAGATGGTTCGTACTTTACTTTTGAAGAATTACAAGAAAAAATCAAAGATACTCAAACCGACAAAGATGATAAACTGGTAATCTTATATGCTTCTGATAAAGATGAGCAACACTCATATATCTCTGCGGCAAAAGAAAAAGGATATGAAGTATTATTACTAGACTCTCCTATTGTATCACATTTAATTCAAAAACTAGAAACTAGCAAAGAAAAAATTTCTTTTGCACGTGTAGATGGAGATCATATTGATAACCTCATCAAAAAAGATGAAGAAACTGTATCTAAATTATCTGACGAGGAAAAAGAAACCCTTAAAGCTGATCTTGAGAAAATAATTCCTACAGATAAATATACTGTACAGCTAGAAGCTATGGATAGTGATGCATCTCCATTTATGATCACTCAGCCAGAATTTATGCGCCGTATGAAAGAAATGCAACAGACTGGTGGCGGCGGAATGAACATGTTTGGTAATATGCCAGAAATGCACAATCTAATTGTAAATACAAACCATGAATTGATCGGTCAAATCAAAGACACCAAGACCGACAAGAAGAAAGAACGTCTGATCAAACAATCATTGGATCTTGCTAGACTTTCTCAAAATTTATTAAAAGGAGAAGAATTAACAAACTTTATCAAACGTAGTTATGATATGATAAAGTAGTCACTAGAAACTGTTAATATTTATAAATATAAAACCGCTTCATTGTTACGATTGAAGCGGTTTTTTTGTATCACACTTTTGTTATGTAACTCAAAACTTTTACATTCGTACAGCTAGCTTCTATATTGTATTATAATGAAGAACATATATTATTTTTTTCTACTTGCATTCCTACTAGGCTCTAACCTATTTGGTCAAAATTGCGTTTCGGGATATGTTGATATTAAAAACCCCAAGAATTGGGAACACCAAGTTTATCTAAGTCAACTCCACCCCAAAGAAAATTCAAATACATTTTACGATACACAAATTGCATCATCACCCATTGCGGCAGATGGTCATTTTACTTTTGATCAAAACTTATTTACTACAAAAGAACATATTTACAAATTACATATTAAGCCTTTATCCCCAAAAGAAAAAGACACACTATCTAAAAAAGTAAAAAACTTTGAATTGTTTATTCTATCAAAAAATGATACTATACATTTTGATAAAAGCGAACAATTATTTGCTAAACATACTAGTAATAACAAAGCAAATCATGAATGGCAAAAACTAAAAAATTTTGAAGCACGATACGAAAATCTAACATCAGATTTTGATCCCAAAAAATATCTTTTGGAAACAAAAGGCTATGTAAAAGATTCACTGCAAATCCTTTTGGTAAAACTCATTGGTATAAAAAGGTTAGACGATCAAGGTCTTTTAGAAAAAGATGCGCAGGCAAACCCAGCATATTATCTAAGTTTGATAAATGAATTAAAATCAAGTGACCTTGACCCTTCTACCTATGTTTATCTAGAAAACAAACTACAAACAATCACTCAAGAAACCACCAACAAAAAATATACAATCAGTTTATGGGGTAATGCCTTTGCAATTTTTATTATCTGTATACTACTTCTGGTCATTATAAAATTCTTAAAGAATCAGAAAAAACAGAAACCAATACCATTGAGTAAACAAGAAAAGGTTATAAAAAACCTTATTATATCGGGCAAAAGCAATAAAGAAATTGCGAATGAACTTTTTATAAGCTTAAGTACTGTAAAAACACATATATCAAACATTTACAGCAAACTAAATATTTCTAGCAGACAAGACTTATTACTCAAAAAATAGAAATCATACCAGTACTAGTACCTTATTCAGCTTGATATCACGGTAATTTTCACCTATTTCATTAGTTATTTGCTTCAAAAAAATAATGAAGCAAACCCTCTATTTTTCATTTTTATTGATCTCGTATCTAGGGTATACACAATCAGTGCATACTGTATCGGGAACTGTTTTTAATCAAAATAATATTTCAATAGAAACAGGAGAAGTTTACTTACTTGATAAAACCTCAACTCTCTTAAAAAATGCAGTGATTAAGGATGGAAAATTTAGTTTTGATAAGCTACAATCAAATCAATATATAATACACATTACCGCTCTTGGCTATATTGATCAATATAAAAAAATTACCATTAGCCAAAACAGTACTTTTATTTTCAATCTCAAAACAAGTTCAGTCAAACTAGATGAAGTAACTATTAAAACTCATAAGAGTTCTATAACAATGTCTAATGGTTCTATAAAAATCGATGTAGAAAACTCCATTTTTGAATCCCTACCATCAACAGTAGATATTTTATCAAAATTACCAGAGATTCAAATAAGCCCAAATCAGGAATCTATTACTATTATAGGAAAAGGAAATCCTTTACTCTATATAGATAATCAAAAAACAACTCTAGATCAACTCAAATCATTATCTGTAGAAGACATAAAAAGTATAGAATTAATACATACGCCTTCTGCAAAATATGAAGCAGAAGGCAGAAGCCTTATTCTAATAACAAGAAAACACAATCTAACAGATGGTTATAAAATTCAATTATCAGAAATAGCATCCGTCAAAAGGAAATTCAATAATTATTTGGCAATACACTCAAACTACACAAGAAACAAACTAGAGTTACGTACAAGCTTTAATTACAACCAATTAGGTTTTTGGGAAGCCGCCGATTCAGATTTCAAAATTTTAAATCCTCCTATTACAACCCAATCTCAGGTAAATGCCATTGGTTTACGACCTCAATTCATTATAGGAGGCGGAGTTTATTATCAAATAGATAAAAATGACTATGTATCAGGACAGGTAAATATCAGAACTCATACTGACAGAATTCCTATAAATTCCAATACTATATACAAACAAGAAAGAACAGAAAATCATATCACCACTATAGGGCTACATCGTGAAAAAAGAAATCACATTAATAGCAACATTAATATTAATAAAAAAATTACCAAAACCTCTTCTCTCTTTTTCGGACTTCAATACTCTAACTACATTAGACATCAGCCAAAAAGTCAAATTTTTAATAACACAAACGAATCAGGTTTTGAATTCTCTCAAAACAGAAATCAAAAATATGAAATCGAGGTATTCTCTGGTAGAATTGATATAGAAAAAGAAATAGGAGCTAATTCAAAAATTGATATTGGTGGTACTTTCTCAGAAGCTAATGCATATGCCTATTCAAATTTTGAATTTCCAAATCCTACAAAAAACAGTCTTTCAGAATATGACTATCAAGAATCTATGTATGGATCATATGCCCAACTATCGGGTCATATACATACATTCAAATATATAACAGGTGTAAGATCAGAAGCTACAATTGTTACAGGTAGTTTTAGAAATGATACTTATCCTGTAATAGACAGGAAACAACTACGTATTTTTCCAAAAATACAATTCAACATACCCATTGACAGTACAAAAAACATCTCTTTAAATTATAATACAGCTATAAATAGACCTGGATATCTTAATGCAAGTTCTATTAGTACTTATATAAATCCTCATTCTGAATTTTCAAGAAATATAAACCTTAAACCTTCTATTATAGAAGAATTATCTGCTACATTTCAATCTAAAAAATATACTTGCGCTTTTAATTACTACCATAAAAAAAATCCTATTTTCTATGATGTAACTTATGATACAGTAAATAATAGAGTTATATCCTCTCCACAAAATTTTGAAGAAGAATCAGGATATCAAATGAAAATAAGCAATACTGCTACCTATAAGTTTTGGCATACTACGAATTCTTTATCACTCATTTATAATAAGATTAAAACTCCAAACACTAGTATTCATGACTCCAAACCTTATCTATATTATTATTCTAATAATGATTTTAAGCTTATCCCAAAAACAACTTTATCTCTTAATTTCTGGGGACTCACACGACAACATCAAGGAGTTTTTGAGAAAAACCCTTTTTTTATACTAAATCTATCTTTTTCAAAAGTATTCTTTAATACTCTAAAAATTAGTGTAAATGCTAATGATATTTTCAGAAACATGGATTACAAAAACAAGTATACCTCTAATCAAATTACAGTTCAGGATAGCTTTTATATTGATAAAAAAGAAATTGCATTTACTATAAAGTACTCCTTTGATAAAGGCAAAAAATCATCTTTTAAAAACAAGGACATTGATGATAACCTGAATAGAATCTAATTCATAAAAACTGATATAATTATTATTTTTTATACCACTATAGTTTTAAAATATAATAAAATACTTGCTTAGTTAGGAGTCCTAACTATATTTGTAATGCAATATCGCATTAACATAAATTTTTATAAAGATGAGTAAATCTATTTTTTATCACGCAGGCTGTCCAGTATGTATCAGCGCAGAACATGACATTGTTAATCTTGTAGGGTCTAGTAATGTTGACATCGTTCATTTAGGAGAAGATCCTTCACAAATACAGGCAGCAGAAAAACATGGAGTAAAATCAGTGCCTGCACTCCTAACTCCAAATGGAAACGTATTACACTTGAACTTTGGTGCTTCTATAGATGACGTAAAGGGATAATTACTCACCAAAAATGAGTCAGCAAAAAACTGTTGACTCATTTTTTTAACTATCAAAAAAATGGAATTAGCAGTTTGGGACACATACCTACAACGTGATAATGGAACAATAATGCATTTTGATATTCTTGCTCCAGAACACATAACAGATAAAAATATCATTCATCAGTTTGGAGAAGATTATTTGAAATCCAAGTATTTTACTACAAAAGGTATTTCTTTAAGTAAATGTAGATTTTGTCATATAACACGTGGATCTACAGAAATGATCCAAGACATCGAAAACAAAGGATATTCAATAATAGAAATGGAAAATTGTAAATAATCAAATGATGAATAATTAGGTTCAATAACTTTACTAATGAGAAAACATGGTTTTCTCATTAGCTACATATATGGATAACAGTATTTTTAACATATCATTCTAGCATAAGGATATCAATTGCAAAATTGTAATTGGCCTAAAACGCATTTCTGAAGTTTTTAAAACTTTATTATGGGAATATGCCAAAAAACAGCCTAAGTCTATATAAATACAGATTATGATTTTTTGTGCCTATCACAAAGAAAATCTATGTACAGTGAGTTATTTAGCAAAAGAATTTAATATTACCAAACCTACTATAAGTGATGCTGTCAAGGTTCTGGAAAAAAAAGAAATGATATTCAAAAATAACACCTCATCAGATCATAGAAGTTACTATATAAGCTTACCTTCTTAAGGTAATAAAGAGTGTTATTCAAACAGAGAATTTTGCAAACCCAATCAAAGAGCAACTTATAAATTTTACGATCAAAGAACAAGAATCGTTAGTACACACCATAAACACCTTGATCTATCAGCTCTATAAAGCTGGTATTATATAAGTGCAAAGAACTTGTTATGCTTGTAAATTCTACAAAAGAAGCAAAAACAATCATTATTGTAATTATATAGAAACAGACCTTAATGACATTGATATAAGATTAGATTGCCCAGGATTTGAATAATAATAACAATAGTAGTATAAAGAATATTGTTTGATGATTATCTTCTGAATTTTATTTTTTTATCTACTTAACTATACTTCTGTTACAGTTTTCCCAAAAATTGTTTTTCGAATACTGCTTTTAGTAATTTTATCCTCAATATAACACAAATCTAATACTCATGAAAAATTTATGGATTTTGATCCTATCAATCACTATTTTAAGCTGTAACAAGAACAAAAAAGAAGCAAATCAAAGTGTTGAGCATAGTACAAATAACAAAATCGAAACAATTCCTGTAGAACCAGATGGAGGAATTGGTGATGGTGCATTATCAATTATTGATCATCACTTAAAAAACATTGAGCAAGCACACCAAAAAGATAATTTCCTAAAACATAAAGCTGTACGCTTTTCTATTGATATTCTTTTTGGAGGTAAACAACATCTTACGGGTGATATCACAATGCTTACCAATGCTACCAAAATAAGAATTGACAAAAAAGATGGTAGTCAATTACTGTACACCAAAGAAAAGGTCTTTTTATCTCCTAAAGAAGCTACAGACAAACAATCTCGTTTTGATATGTTCACATGGACCTATTTTTTAGGGCTTCCTTATAAGTTAAATGATCCAGGAACTCAATGGGAACTTGAGAAAATGCGTCCTTTAAGAGGAGTTGAGCATCAAACTGCTCGACTTACCTTTGATAAAGGTATTGGTGATTCTTCTGATGATTGGTATGTTATTTATTCTGACCCAAAAGATCATCTCCTCAAAGCAGCAGCTTATATTGTTACTTATGGTAGTGATGGAGATATTTCTAAAGCCCAAGAGGATCCACATGCAATATATTATAAAGATTTTAAAACAATAGATGATATCCCGTTTGCTACCAAGTGGGAGTTTTACACTTGGAGAGAAGATAAAGGGGGAATAACCGATAAATTAGGAGAAGCCTCAATCACCAATATAACTTTTTTAGATGAAGAAGGTTCTTTATTTGATATCCCAGAAAATGCTAAAGAAATAAAACAGTAATACCAGTTATAACTATAAAATCCCTCCATATATCTACTGGAGGGATTTTACCATTAACACTTTGTTATACAAATAATAACAAATTAAAATACCATATTAATTCTGCACAATATCATTGAGGTCAAATACATGCTGATTTGGAGCAGATTTTGAACTACCACATGGACCAATACGCCTCCAGCTTCTAGAAGTTCTTTCGTATAAATACCCTCTATATGTCACACGGTCACCAGTACGGTAAGTTTGAGAAGAAGAATAAGGGGCGACACCATCACAGATATCATTACCTCCACCCCCATCACCAGGGTACATAATTTTTATTCCTGCAATATCTCCAGAAGAAAGCCCATTTCTTTGTGCATTGTAGGTAGATCCATTTTTTCTTACAATAGTAGGTTGATTGTTGGCAGAAAAAGCATAAGAACCATACAGCATGATTGAGTTAAAATCTAATGCATTTGTATATTCTGCACCATCAGCTCCTTGTTGGGTATACGTTTGAAAATTAAATGATCTTCCTGATTGTATATTCTGAAAATTGATAGTTATATATTGATCTCTATCTTTTCTACTTTGCTCATGCCATAAACCTACGGCATGACCAATTTCATGAATAGTACTACCTGTAGAACATCCATTAGCCAAATTAATAGTTTGTCTACCTCCTGTACGACCTACAGAAGAAGAACACCCACTACCAACTTGAAAATAAATATAAGCAGATTGATTTGTTCTTCTTACAAATCTAAGACTGGTATTCGCTTCCCAATGTGCAATTGCATCAGTAACTCTAGCTTGATTTGGCAAACTACTCTGTATCGTGTAATACACTGTATTATTTGGCCAACGCCTTCCTGTGCGTCCTACACTCTTACTCTTATTAAGAATAGGATCATTTTTTGCAATAATAATATCACCATCTATAACATACTCATTATCGAATTCCTGAGCAAGCACAGATTCTCCGTTGAGATTAATAGTGACTATTTTTCCTGTTTGTTCAGGGTATGCTTCCTCTGCAAAAAGCCTTTTTTCTACTACCGTTTGATTTTCGAGCTGATCTTGAGGGTTCTCTAACTGATCATTTTCGCAAGAAAAAAAAGTAGTGCACGCAACAAATGCTAAAGCACCTAGCACGGTGCCTTTCAATACTGTTTTCATAATTAAAAAATTTAAGTTTGTGTTACCTTTTTAACTGCCGCTTCTTCTTTTTATTGTTTATCCTTATATAATTTAGGGGTATCCCTTTGCTTTAAAAAGACTATGACTATCAGCACTCTACACAAAAATATTACGACTCACATACTGTATATCAGCTGTTTTTTTTGTATCTTTAAAAGACATCTCTTTCTAAAAACGCTACTCTTATGACACCACTTTTCAAAAAATTACAATTACCAAATCATCTAGATGAGATATTAATCCTTAATGAACCCAAAGGGTTTTGCAAAGAATTAGATTGCTTAAAAGATGTACTGGTTAAAGAATCTCTGATACAAGTATCAGAAGTAGATTTTGCTCTCGTATTTATAACTCAAAAAAGTCAAATCGAAAACCGTATAGAAACCGTATTTCCAAAGCTTGTAGGAGATGCTGTATTATGGTTTGCATATCCAAAAAAAAGTTCTAAAAACTACACCACAGAAATTACAGAAAATCACGGTTGGGGCGTTCTAGGAGATTACAACTTAAGACCTGTCAACAAAATCTCTATTGATAAAGATTGGGATGCTATACGTTTTAGAAAAATAAGCTTTATTCTAAGTTCTACTGGGGACAAAAAATTTGAGCTTAATGGGGTTCTTCATGAAAAATCGACACCGATCAAATAAAAAACATCTATCTCCTGTTTTCAAACATACGCTCGTCTTTTTATATAAAAAATACCCTTGCCGTAGTAGTCACAAGGGTATTATAATCCAAAACAAAACCAATATAAGACCTCTCTGCAAAGAGGTTATTTTTTTCTATAAATTATTGCATTACACCATATGAATCTTTATCATATCTTATTGAACTCAAATCGTACTTCTTTTTTCTTAGTAATATAATTGCCAAGATGCAAAGAAATAAATGTATCAATGCCAAAGGCAAATAACCTGAATCCAAAAAAAACAAAGAACAAAAGCCAAAAAATACGCTACTCGTGAGAAGTGCTTTTCTTGTAAAAATTCCTAAAGTCAAAAACATCCCTATTCCAAACTCTCCAAAAGGAACTAAAGGAGCTAACTCTTCTAAAAGCCCGAAACCAAATACTGTAGTTGTATCAAAATATGTATCAAGTCTATTCAAAAAATCAGAATATTTAATCACATTATACGTACCACACACTATCAAAATTATCCCAAACAAAACCTTTGTTATGTGGTACAAAAAAAATCCAATTCGCATGAGTAATTCGTGTTATTTTTTGAGCGGCAAAAGTAAATCCTGTCTCTCTTATAGCGCTTGTACAATCTCACATATTACTTGTAAAAAAAAGAGTATTTAACCTCCTCGCAAAAGAATCAAATGTTTCGTTTATAAGCACTTGCAAAAAAGAATTACTGTTTTATTAATTTTATTTTTGTAACTTTAAAATGTTAAAAAAAAATTGTTCATGAACCGTTACACACTGCATGAGACTTTTGTTGTGCACCAATATTCTATTGGTGAATGGGAAGCGGAACCTCATAATCATAATTATTTTGAAATAATTTTTATTGAGAAAGGAAATGGATATCATACTATTAATGAAATACGATTTCCATACAAAAAAAATGATATTTTTTTGTTAGCTCCAGAAGACACTCATCATTTTGAAATTGAAAAACGCACTAATTTTACGTATTTCAAATTCACTGAGCTTTTATTTTCTAGTAAAGTCAATCTTCCTGATAGAAAATATTGGTTACAACGAATTGAGCAATTACTTCATCAACCTAATATTATTCCAGGAGATGTAATCTCTCATGAAGAAGACAGGAATATTGTTTGGGATATTCACAATGTAGTATTAGAAGAGTTTAAAAATGAAAAAGTATACTATCAAGAAATTATTTCTAATGCAATAAGTACTATTCTCAGTATAATCGTACGTAATATTGCCGAAAAATATAATTCTAATCAAAAGAATATTCCTGTAACTCATAGCAAAATTGATTTGATACTAAGTCATATTAGGCAGCATGTTTATGACAATGATCTTACCAAAATCAATTATCTCGCTAAGAAGTTTAATATGTCTCAAAGTTCTATTAGCACATATTTCAAAAGAAAAACAGGAGAATCTATTCATCAATATGTTACCAAATACAAAATGAAACTAGTTGAATATCGTTTGCAACATACCGAGTTTACTATTGCAGAAATAGCATACCAATTAGGATATACTGATGAAAGTCACCTTACAAAAACATTCAAAAAACACTTCTCCATGTCACCTAAACAATATCGAAAAGACCTCTCTATTAGTAATTAATTACCCAAAAATATCATTCAAAACTTTGGCCAACCGTATTCCAGATTTATGTAATTGCGACCGCACAATAGAAAAATATTGATACATATATGTATACCCTAATTTTTCGCCCACATTTGCAGAATTATATATCTTTTTAGCCAATTCTTGTGATTCATAAACCCAATCCAAGGCAGTTCCTTTTTGTATATTTCTAATTTGATTCTTTGACAACACATCTGTATTCAAAGACAATTCGGTATAGCTCATCCCGTAATGATTAATCATCTCACTATCCCAAACTCTATGCAAATTAGACCCTTTTTTAAACCAACGTACCTGTATGTCATTGCCGCCCTTATCTTCTTTCTTACCTACATGAAGTGGTTGGTGTAAATCTCCAACAAAATGCACCAACATCTTGAGATAAAAAACCTTATCTTTCTTATTTGTTTCTTTATTTTTCAATACCGATATACAAGTTTCGATCCCATGGATCAAATCACCATAAGTACTCGGTTTTTCTTCGCCATACTTTTTGTCAAAAGAAAAATTGACATAATGCCATGAACCGTATTTCCTATACTGCTCATCGCTTTTGATATCGTCAGCAAAAGTTGATACAAAAGCGAGATTTTGCCCCTCAAGAAGTCGCATTACAGTTCGTTTTGTTTTCTTAGTAAGATACCTTTCTGCTATTTGGCCTGTTACTCTATGCCCTGTTTTGCCCCACTCATAATCTGAAGAAAATCCAGATAAAGAGATTGTGATTATAATAAGTAAGCATCTATATTGAAGTTTCATTTATTTATATTTTGAGACAAAGATAAAAAAGGGTATGTTAGTGATTCATTAAAAACAGATAGTAACCAAAATAAATTCAAAATAACAAACAGTTGTCGCTTGTATCAAATATGCGTCCCTATTTATCGTTTACTTTTTTGTATACCATCATTTTTTAATACCATAAAAATTATATTATAATTTTTTACTGAATACTGGTTTTATTATTTTATCTATACCATACCAACAAATCTATTATTACTATGAAGAATACATTTTATTTATTTATGTGCTTGATAACTACTCTGTGCTTGGCGCAGTCAAAAGAATACAATTCTGCAGTTGTCAAAATCAATAAATATGTAGAGGGTACTTTGGTAACACCATATTCTGATGACTCTGTTCCATTGATTATTTTTATAATGGATGCTGGAGCAATTAATAGAGATGGTAATGATAGAATGTCAAAAAATGATACATTCAAACATCTCGCATATGAGCTTGCAAAATCAGGTATAGCCACATATCGTTATGACAAAAGGCTTTTTAAAATGGATGGCCTTGGAATTCGTGAACATGAAATTTCCTTGGATCATTTTATTGAAGATGCGGTTTCTGTTATAGATTTTTTTAAGAAAAATAAAAAATATAAAAAAATTAGTATTGCTGGTCATGGACAAGGGTCACTCATAGGCATGATTGCTGCCAAAGGGAGAGCCAATAGTTTTATTTCTATAGCAGGAAATGCCATGCCTCTGGATCAGGTGATTATTGAGCAAATTGCCAAACAAGCCCCAGGTCTAGATAAGAGTGCTGCTATAGCTTTTGAACAATTGAAAAAAAGTGGTAGAGCAACAGGATATGATCCTGCTCTCGAATCTATTTTCAGGTACGACCTTCAACCCTTTATGAGGTCATGGCTACAATATAATCCCTCTGAAGAAATAGTAGAATTAGAAATACCCATTTTGATCATATATGGTGATAAAGACCTACAGGTAGAAACAGCTCAGGCAGAAAAACTAAAAGAAGTTGTTCCTCAGGCAGATTTTTTATTTGTTCAAAACATGAATCATATTTTAAAAGAAATCAAAGGAGGTCGATTAGATAATCATAAATCCTATAATGAACCCTTTAGAAAAATAATGCCCGAAATTATAACGGGTATTACTAACTTTGTAAAGCAGTAATTTTACCAAAGAAACTATTTAACTTAAAACCAAAAACGCCTAATGCCACATCGCATTATATTCTCAGATATTGATGGAACATTGCTAAACTCCCAAAGAGAACTTTCTGAGCTTACTATTTCAGAAATTAAGAGGGTGAAGAATACTACGCCAGTTATTCTGATCTCTTCTCGAATGCCAGATGCAATGTATCACTTACAGAATGACCTAGATATAAAAAATCAACCTATAATCTGTTATAACGGAGGATTGATCTTGATAGATCAAAAACCGATTCATTCTACCTTTATACCCCCTGATATTATAGAAAAACTAGATAGCTTTAATACAAATCAAAAAGTACATATAAGCCTATATCATCATAATGATTGGTTTGTACCTGAAATGGATTTTTGGGCAAATAGAGAAGCCAATAATACCAAAGTAACCCCTGTTGTGCGATCTACAAAACAGGTAATACACGAATGGCAAACCGATAACAAAGGAGCACATAAAATTATGTGTATGGGTGAGGAGTCAGACATTGATCAAGCATATTCTTTCTTAGAAAATAATTTTAAGGATACACTTCATTTATACCGCTCTAAACCTACTTATATAGAAATTGCTCATAAGAGTATTTCGAAATTAACAGCTATAGAAATTTTATTAGATACACATTTTAAAATTCCTATTTCTGATGCCGTTGCTTTTGGTGACAACTACAATGATATTGCAATGCTCAAAGCCGTTGGAACAGGAGTAGCAGTAGCAAATGCAAAACCAGAAACATTGCAAATTGCAGATGTTATCACCCTTTCTGGTAAAGAAAACGGGGTGGCCACTTACATTCAAAAAAACATTATATAGCTGTGCAAAAAAACATTCAAACCATACTCATACTATTACTTGCACCCTTAGTGTTATTTTTTCCATCTGGTTGTAAAACCACACAAACAGTTACACACGCAAAGCAACCTTCTCTTGTAAGAGCATTTATAAACCTTGTTAATGTAACAGATGACAAAGTAAAAGTAGAAATCCAGATCAATAACATAAATCAAGATACTCTAAGCTATTATTTACCAAAAATTGTTCCTGGTACCTACCAAAATAATAACTTCGGGAAGTATATAGAGGATTTTAGAGCACTAGACAAAGAAGGAAACTCTCTTACTGTACAAAAAAAGGGTCACAACCAATGGAAAATACAGAACGCAACACAATTAAATAAAATCACCTATTGGGTAAATGACACTTTTGATTCAGAAGAAACTCATGATGTTTTTTCACCAACAGGCTCTAATATTCTTAAAGACAAAAATTTTGTATTGAATCTACATGCTTTTATTGGGTATTTTAATGGGCTAAAAGAAAAAAAATATAACTTATTTATCAAGCACCCATCTAATCTAGAAGCCTCGACGTCTCTTGAAGAAATACTATTTGAAAATACTGATCAGACTACCACTGGCAACGATGTAGATTATTTTTCATTCAAAAGATATGCTGATGTTGTAGACAATCCGATCATGTACTCTGTTCCTGATCAAGTTAGATTTACTGTCAATGATATAGAGATCTTATTAAGTGTGTATTCTGATAACAAAATAAAAAGAGCTTCGAGGATAATGCCTCAGATGGAGCATGTAATCAAAGCTCAAAAAGATTTTCTAGGCAATATCAATTCAACAAAAAAATACAGTATCCTATTGTATCTTTCTTCTTCAAAATCTGATGATGCCAGAGGTTTTGGAGCTCTAGAACACAACACTTCTACTGTTGTAGTATTACCAGAATCTCTTCCAAACGAAAAGCTTAATGAAGCGCTAACCGATGTTGTCTCTCATGAGTTTTTTCATATTGTAACCCCTTTAACGTTACATTCTAAAGAGATTCATGATTTTGATTACAACAACCCAAAAATGTCTGAGCATTTATGGTTATACGAGGGTACGACAGAATATTTTTCGATGTTATTTCAAATTACACAAGGACTGATCTTAAAAGAAGATTTTTTTGAACGGATTGTTGACAAAATCGAAGCCTCTTCTTCATTTGATGATTCTGTCTCTTTTACTACTATGAGTAAAAATATACTGGTCGATCCTTACAAAAAGAACTATAGAAATGTGTATGAAAAAGGCGCATTAATTTCTTTATGCCTTGATATTATTATGAGGGAAAAAAGTAATGGTGCATTAGGAATTTTGGACCTCATCAAAAATTTATCTGAAGAGTTTGGTATAGATGTACCTTTTGAAGACCAAAACCTTATCCCTGCAATAGAAGAAGCATCTTATCCTGAAATAAGTGATTTTTTACAAAAACATGTGGTAGGTAATACCCCTATTGATTATGAATTCTACCTGAATAAAGTTGGAGTATCATATGGTATAAAAAATACACCTTCTTCTTTTTTTATTTTTGAACAAGAACCATTCGTTACAGGGTATGAAGCAACAGATGAAGTTATTTTCACTTCAGATATTCCGTTTAATAGTTTTTTAAAAAATTTAGGTATTGTAGAAGGTGATGTACTACTTAGTATTAATAATAAGCGATATACTCTCAAAAACATATACGACCTTTTTGGAGACTCTAATAAGTGGAAAATTGGAGATAAAATTACCTTTCGCATCAAACGTAATGGTAAAACAATAGAACTCACATCAACTGTAATAAAGCCTACAGTTGAAAAAATAATCCTAACACAAAACCCAAAAGCTTCTGAACAACAAAAAATGCTGTTAAAAAACTGGCTAAATGACTAATATTAAATTACGCATGTCATTTTGTTCTTTTTTTCCCTAAATTCCTTATTCATAAAAATAACGATGTCTTTAATACGCAATTTAATGGTTAATTTGGCATAACACATTCTTCTCTTTTCTGAAGTTGTTTTTGCCTTCTTCAAATTAAATGTATTTTGCAAGTATTATTTTCAAATTAAAGAAAAATATACATGGAGAATGTTCCGTTTTTTACTGATGATACTATTGTTTTTGGTATCCTTCTACTTTGTTTAGGTCTTATTTTTTATACATCATCTTTAGAGAATAAGTTTTGGAAAACATTTTATAAGTATATTCCTGCCATATTACTATGCTATTTACTACCAGCTGTTTTTAATTCTTTAGGAATTATCTCCCCCGAGTGGAAAGAGCTTGATAGTGAGGGAGAACTTATAAAAAAATCTTCTAATGTCTATTATGTTGCCAGTAGATACTTACTCCCAGCAGCACTTGTATTAATGACATTGAGTATTGACCTTAAAAGCATTACTAATCTTGGTCCAAAAGCACTAATTATGTTTTTAACAGGAACAATAGGTGTTATCATAGGAGGGCCTATTGCGGTTCTTCTTATTTCTATGATCTCTCCTGAAACTGTTGGAGGCGCAGGGTTTGATGCCGTATGGCGAGGACTATCTACATTAGCTGGCAGTTGGATTGGTGGTGGTGCGAACCAAGCTGCTATGCTAGAAATATATCAATATAACCCAGAAAAATACACAGGTATGGTATTGGTTGATATTGTCGTTGCCAATATATGGATGGCAATATTATTATTAGGAATAGGTAAAAGTGATAAAATTGATCGTTGGCTAAAGGCTGATAATAGCGCTATTGAAGCGCTAAAACAAAAAGTATCAAGCTATTCAGAAAGTATTACCAGAAATCCATCACTAACAGATTATATGATTTTATTAGCGATCGCATTTACTACCGTAGGAATTGCACATTGGGGTGCAAAAGGGATATCTAATGCTTTATCTGATAATTTTGAAATTTTTAACGACCCTAGCTCGGCCTTATCTTCTTTTACTTCCACCTTTTTTTGGATGGTTACCATTGCTACAGTTATAGGAATTATATTATCCTATACCAAAGCAAAAAAATATGAAGGAGCTGGTGCTAGCAAAATCGGTAGTATTTTTATCTACGTCCTTATTACGACTATTGGAATGAAAATGGATATTGGTAGAATTTTTGAAAATCCAGGGCTTATTGCTATTGGCTTAATCTGGATGGCAATTCATGTCTTACTACTTTTTGTCGTTGCCAAATTAATCAAAGCTCCTTATTTTTTTCTCGCTGTAGGTAGTAAAGCTAATATCGGGGGGGCGGCTTCTGCTCCTGTAGTTGCAGCTGCATTTCACCCTTCACTAGCAACAGTAGGTGTTCTTCTTTCTGTTTTTGGGTATGTGGTAGGGACTTATGGAGCAATTTTATGTACTATATTAATGCAAATTGCATCTGGAAGTTGATAAAAGAGCTTAGATTTTTAAAATCCAGACTTTATTTACAATAAAAACTTGCATATTTGTGACCCAATTAAAAACCAATAATTACAAGATGAAATATTTATCTGCCATATTCTTTCTATTTACGGTATTAATCAGTTGTAATGCTCCAAAAAAAGGAAATGTGACCATTACAACAAATATAAAAGGACTAAAAAAAGGAACCGTATACCTACAAAGAATACAAGATACAGCCTTGGTCAATATAGATTCTATAACTATAGATGGTGATTCTGAATTTATACTTACCTCTCAGGTTCAAGAACCTGAAATTCACTACCTCTATTTAGATAAAAAAGACGGAAAACAATATAATGACCGTATTGATTTTTTTGCCGAACCTGGAGAAATTTCTATTTCTACAAGTTTACTTGATTTTGAAAATGATATAAAAATAAAAGGTGGTAAAAATCAAGAAAAATACATGGAGTATAAAAAAATGCTCAAACGATTTAATGATAGAAACCTAAGGATTATCAAAGAAAATTTTGAAGCCAGTAAGCAAAAAGATGATGAAAAATTGATAGAAAATGATAAAGCTTATAAAAACCTTGTTCGTCAAAAATATTTATATACGATCAACTTTGCTATCAATAACAGAAAACTAGAAGTAGCACCTTATATAACACTAAACGAAGTATTTGATGCCAATATAAAATTTCTAGACACTGTTGCTAGTTCATTAAGTCCTAAGGTAAAAAAATCTGTATATGGCAAGCAATTAATCAAGTATATAAAAGATCGTAAAGCAAAAGAAAAATAGGATTTAATGTTTTATATAAAACAATTTCCCTGTAATGTACAGGGAAATTGCTTTTATTTATTATAATATAACTATCGTACATATTATGATTTAATAAAAGTAGTCGTATTTGAAATTCCTTTATCATCTACAAACTTTAAGATATACATTCCTTTATTAAGACTCTGCACATCTATTTCTTTATTATTTATAACACCTTCTTTTATCAATACTCCTGACACACTATATAATTGATAAGAAACTGGTTTTTGATCTACAGAAAAATTTAGTTTATCAGTTGTAGGATTCGGAAAAATAGTTGGTCTTTTTTTGATATCTTTTTGTTCTATAAAAGGACTCAAGTTTACCGAAGCTTGACAATCTCCAATTTTAACCCATTCATTATTTTGAAGTTCATATAGAACATTATCAAAAACCACTTTATCACCATCATTATAAATCATACCCCAAACATATTGAGGAACTCCATCACAAGGATCTTGACCGCCCCCATTACCATAAACAGCAGCTAAAAAATCTGGAGATGTTACTCTTATTCCAATTTTTTGAGAATTATCACCCCCAACACAAATTGATGCCGAATGAATTCCAATTGCTTTTCCTGTTGCGGCATCAATAATAACAGAACCAGAATTACCACTAGTACTATCTACATTATGGTTAAAAGAAAGATCTGTTAATCCAGATAATTGGTTAGTATGTGTTTGCTGTGTTCCATTTTTTGTAGGTTCATCATCCAACCCATAACCAGTGATTCTAATTCTATTTCCTGGAGTTGATTGCTCCAGCTCAAAATATTTTCTTTGAGCTTGTAATGGTGTTAACCTAGTTTCATTATTAGGATACACCTCAAATACAGCCCAGTCCAGTCCTTCGTATAATTCACCTCCCATAAAAGGAACCCATTTACCTCCTTCTTTAATAGTATTTAAATTTACTATATATTGATCTTCTGGTGGTGAATGAAGAAAAGTTCCATCTGGAGCAGATGGAGGAACATTAAATTCAACCGTTGCTCTATTATCTCTCATAGATCGAACACAATGCCCCGCTGTTATCATTTTTCCATTAGAGACAATCCATGAAGAGCAGACTCCTTTAAGATAAAAAATTCTACCTACAGCCGCATCATTAGAAGCAACTCTCCGGTCATTACCACTACAGAAACCATCTTTGTCTGTTATACTGCTTTTATTTTTTAATCCTTTGTCATAACCACTAATAGTTAGCCCTACATCAGTTCTTTTTTCAGGATTTGTTATTGTAACCGATAAAGTATTCCCATTAAAATAGGCACTACTATTACCCCATTCCTCCATTCTTTTTGAATCTAGAACCTGTGTTCCTCCATCTTTTAAAGATGTAATTGTAATAGAGGCATACTCTGATAATTTGACATCATCAAAATACAAACGAATCCAATTTGCATCTGGTATGGTTAACGTTTTTTGTATTACAGATGCTTTATGAATTGACGAGCCTTTTTCAAAGTATAATTTTTCATTATATATGCTGTATTCTTGTTCAACTTGTCCATATGAATATACTATTGACAATAATAAAACAAAAATGATTTTATAGGTTTTAATCATAATTTCTAATATTTTAAATTAATTCTTTATAACAATATAATTGGCTCGAACCTATTCAAAATTAGATATTTAAATGATTTTCATTTTATTATTTAACCTTTTTAGTACATTTTAATTTTTTATTAAGGATCATAATATTTTTCTTAAATAAGCTTATTTTCAAAAAATGATTATACTCTTATCAAAAGTTGGCTATCCATTAGTTATAGGTATTTTTCAGGATCATTTTTAAAAACGGTGTATGAATTAAGAGTAGAATTTTTGTAGAAACTCAATAATCGAGAAACATTAACTGGTGTAGTCCAAAAGACATTCTGTTTGATAAAAAAGACGAAACTTTTAACCTCCTGATAAAACGATGTGTTAAAATTTGCTAAATGATTGTCAATCATTTAGTCATAGAAGTCTCTAATGAGACCTTGAAAAAAATACTATTGGACTCTTTTTAGATCAACCAAAATATTTTCACAAATACAACAATTAGTCTTTGATCCTATAATAATATTACATCTTTTACCATTTTAAAGCAAAAAAGTCCTGAATTAACATTCAGGACTTTTTAAGAGCCGATAGAGGGACTCGAACCCACGACCTGCTGATTACAAATCAGCTGCTCTAGCCAGCTGAGCTATATCGGCAAAAGCGGTTGCAAATATAATCTCTACAACCATTTTTACAAATATTTTTTAAAAAAAATTATAGTGCATTTACTTTTTTTACCAATTCAGTAGCTGTTTTCTCCAAATCATCACGTAAAGTTTTAAAATGTTTCTTAGCATTTTCTAGTGAACGCTCATTAGCTCTAGCCATAAATCCATCAAATGATGTTATTGCCTCATCAATAATTTCCTCTCCTGATTTGTTATCCTTATCAGGGTTCTCTAACTCCCATAGATAAACTGCTTCTATAATATCTCCTAAAACGTAGTTTATATCTTTCTTAAGGTCTCTCTTGTTTGCCATAATCAAATTTATTTTCTGCAAAATTAGTGTTTTCCATTCAATAATACCTATGTAATATTAATTTACACATAGATTCACATTAACTTTTATTCTGTACAGAATTACTATTTGCTTATATCTCTAAAGTCTTTTATTATTTATGACCATAAATATTACACTGACATGAGATATAGATTATGAATTGCTCGTACGATTTTGTAATTTTGGCGCAATTAAAAATAATGGAAGAAGAAGAAAAAGTTATTCTGGTTAACAAAAATGATGAGCAAATAGGATTAATGCCTAAGCTAGAAGCACACCAAAAAGCTGTATTACATAGAGCTTTTTCTGTATTTGTTATTAATAACAAAAACGAATTGATGCTTCAACAAAGAGCTCTTCATAAATATCATTCTCCTGGTTTATGGACAAATACATGTTGTAGCCATCAAAGAGAAGGAGAAAGCAATATTGAAGCAGGAATGCGACGATTACAAGAAGAAATGGGGTTTACTACTCCTCTCAAAGAATCGGTCTCGTTTATATACAAAGCTCCTTTTGACAACGGACTTACAGAACATGAGTTTGATCATGTATTATTGGGCACCTATGAGAATGCTCCTGTTATCAACCCTGAAGAAGTAGCTAATTGGAAATGGATGCCAATAGAAGTCGTAAAAGAAGATATCCTAAAGCACCCTGAAACGTATACAGAATGGTTTAAAATCATTTTTGAAAAATTTTATTCACACATAACCTTATGAGGATTAAAGCTTGTAGAAAAGCGCATTTTAATGCGGCACATAGATTATACAGGAAAGATTGGAGTGATGAAAAAAACTTTGAGGTATTTGGCAAATGTAACAACCCAAAATATCACGGGCATAACTATGAGCTTATAGTTGCAGTTATAGGAGAAGTTGACCCTGAAACTGGTTTTCTTATGGATCTTAAAATTCTAAAAGAATATATAAAAACTGAAGTAGAAGAATATCTAGATCATAAAAATCTAAATGAAGAAGTTGTAGAATTTGCTGATCTAAATCCTACTGTAGAAAATATTGCAATAGTCATATGGAATAGATTAAGAAATAAGCTACTACCAAAATTTGACCTTGAAATTACTTTGTATGAAACTCCTCGCAATTTTGTAATTTATTCAGGACACTAAACAGTAATTTCTTATACTACCAAAATAATTACCACTATAAAAGATTAATTATTTTCATCATATAAAACTATAAAACAAAGTGCCTTACTAGAAAAGTAAGGCACTTTGTTTTATATCAATAATTTATTTATTATCGCACACAATTATTTTACAATTATAAACTCACTTCTTCTATTTAATTGATGTGCTTCTTTTGTACAGTTGGTATTATCTACACAATCATTAACTGGTTTGGTTTCTCCATACCCTTTTCCTGTTAATCTATCTTTAGATATTCCTTTATCTACAATATAATTTACGGTAGCTTCTGCCCTCTTCTCTGAGAGATATAAATTATACGCATTATCACCATGACTATCTGTATGTGATCGTATATCTATTTTCATTTTAGGATGCTGGTTCATTACCTCGATTACTTTTGCCAACTCTACTTTAGCATCAGAACGTATCTCAAATCCATCAAAACTAAAGTAGATAGGATTAAGAGATAACACTTTTGCTAAATCATCCCCGATATCAGCTGATTTAATTTTCTTTTCTAAACTAAGTGGAGTGTCTTGCACCTGTGTCTCTGCCAACGTATTCACTAGTTTTTCCAATGTTATGTATTCATCTTTTTCAGCTCTTACAAAATATTTGGACTCACAATCTACCAATTGAGTATATGTAGCTTCTTCTCCTATCACTACACTTTGCAGAAGAGTATTGTTACTGTCGTAAACAGAAATTTTGGTTCCAGAAAGTAATTCTCCTGTATCCTTATCTGTAACCAATCCAGCAATTGTAATTTCACAAGGATTTCTCAACTCTTCAATTTCAATAAATCCATATACATCATCACTTCCTTTTCCTCCTGATCTATTTGATGAGAAATATCCTCTTTTAGAACCATGGTTTATTATGAATGCAAAATCATCTTTTGCTCCATTAATTGGGCGTCCTACATTGATTACCTTTTTTTCTTGTTTAGTTTGTGGATTTAGCGATGTAACAAATACATCCAACCCACCTAGTCCCATATGACCATCAGACGAAAAATACAATACATTATCCTCACTTATAAAAGGAAATGTTTCTTTACTTTCTGTATTAATTCTATCTCCAAGGTTTTTTGGTTCTCCAAAATTCCCTTCTTCATCTATACTCACCTCATATATATCAGACAAGCCTTTTCCTCCAGGCATATCCGATGAAAAATATAATGTTTTCTCATCGTTACTTAATGTAGGATGTGCTACAGAATATTCATCACTATTAAATGGTAAACCTTGAGGGGTTGTCCACCCTCCTTGATCAGTTTTATAAGAACGATATATTTTTAGTTTATTAGTCCCTTTTTGATCACGGCCAATTTTTCCATCATTAAAATTATTCCTTGTAAAATAAACTGTCTGCTCATCTTTGGTAAACACAGGTGTAGATTCATGAAACTTTGAATTTATTTTACCACTCAGTCTCTTTACTTTTGAAAAACTATTATTTACAGAGTCATACTCTGTTTCAAAAAGATTTAAAAAAGCTTCATCATTCCATTGATGAACATTTTTGTTTAACCTTAAAGTATCTCGCGAGGAGCTAAAAACAATCTTTTTTCCATAAAAAGCAGCACCAAAATCTGCAAAGATCGAATTTACAGCTAAGTTTTCTACTTCGTATCTTCCTGATTGAAAATCGATTTGTTTCAAATAATCAGGCCCATCTGCAAATAATTTTGCTCGTTGATCATTATTATTAAGGTCTGCAAATTTTTGCATATACTTATCTGCTTCCTCATATTTTTCTACAGATTTTAATGTTTGTGCATATCTAAAATAATATTCAGGTTTCACTTCATCTGGATAAGAATTCACTAACTCCTCATACCATTTTAAGGCATCTTCAAACTGACTATTAAAATAATAACTATCACCTAAGTTCATAAAAAGGTCAGCGCTTTTATACCCTTTTTTTACAATTTTAAGATATGTCTCTTGCGCATCAATATATTGATACTTATCATATTGATTTTTTGCTTTTTGCATTTTCTTTTCTTGTGCAAAAAGAGTATCATTTGCAAAGAATAATGATATAAAGGCTAAAAGCGATATAAGTAAATATTTCTTCATAATTTACTGTTGTGTTAAAGTTTTGATTAAAAGAAACGAGGTGTTAGCATTCTGTTATATTTTTTAAAGAGTTCAAACCTCAACATGACCTCGTAACTACCATCATTAAACTGTGTTTGTCCTAATTCTGTAGTTTCTCTATCATAGGCAAAACCAATCATCATAGAATCTGACACCTGAAAACCTACCATTGCACTTACCGCAGCATCCCAACGATAACCCACCCCTAAAGTCAAGCGATCATACAATAAAAAGTTTGCTGACAAATCTACTTGTAAAGGCGCTCCAAATACTAATTTACCCAGTAATGCTGGTTTAAATTTCACATCATCACTCAAATCAAATACATGTCCTGCAATCAAATAGTAATTGATACGTTCTTCTGCCAGAAAAGTTGTTGCTGTACTACTATCATCTGTAGAGCTCTCATCAAAATGATCTGTTTCTAATAAATTAGGAGTACTTAACCCTACATAAAAACGATCCGTATGATAGTAAAATCCTACTCCAACATTAGGACTGAATTTATTATCTATATTATTTTCGAATAAGCGATCATTGCTTGTAAATTTTGATAATTCATTTAGATCAACATTTAATAAATGTCCTCCTGCTTTTAACCCAAAGCTCAATTTCCCTTGTTCTGACGTAGGAATAGTGTATGAAAAATCAATATCAAAATAAGTTTCATCTGTTGGTCCTATCTGATCATTAACAATTGATACTCCCAAACCAATTCTCTCATTATCTCCGATAGGAGTATTAAGTGTTAAAGTTTGAGTACGGGGTGCTCCATCCAATCCTACCCATTGACTACGGTGTAACCCCATAATACTCAAAACACCACGACTACCTGCATAAGCAGGGTTTACACTTATTGTGTTATACATATATTGAGTATACTGAGCATCTTGCTGAGCATTGACAAAAGTAGTAGTAAAACCTACAATGGCAATTACAAATATTTTCAATAGTTTATCCATAAGTATTTTAATTCGATTTAGGGAATAACAAATATATAATATTCCAAATACATTTATCTATTTATATACAGGTAACCCGCTTTAGACCTAGCGATTCCACTGGTATTTTCATATTCTAATACATAATAATATGTTCCTACAGGTAATCTTTTTTCACTATTTATTGTAGCCCTTCCATTACTAACTCCTTCAAAAAATCTAGCCCCTGGTTGTTCATATGCATCTTCTTCAAAAACCATAACTCCCCAACGATTAAATATTCTCAAAGTATTATTAGAAAAATTATGTAACCCTATGATTCTAAACTGATCATTAACCCCATCTCCATTTGGCGAAATTCCTGTATAAATCTCTACCTCATCACTAGGCTCAATGAGCAATACGGTAATATCTTCAAAATCCCCATCTCCATCAATATCAACATTGGTTTCATCAAAGGGATCATCTGATATATCAGTTATATCATTCCCATCTGAATCCAAACCTGTAACAGTTGCTTGATTAGATACACTCCCTCTAAGTAGGTCTTCTTCTGTCAAAACATAAGTAGCTGTAAAACTATCTGTGTCTTGTTCTCCTACTTCCAGATCGATGGGGCCTCCTATTACCTCAATTCCTGGCAATGGATCACTAAGTAATATGTTTGTAATAGTTAGATTTCCAGTATTTTCTACAGTAAAACTGTAATGTATTTCATCGCCTGCATTAATAGCGTTATCATTATTTGCATCTACATACACTCCTGTTTTAATAAGCTCCATATTGGCTACTCCTATTACTTCAACTGTTACTGTAGCATCATCACATATCAATGGATCAACGATACTACACAAAGTGTAAGTAAATATATAATCACCTGGGGAAGTATTTGGAAGTACAATCACTTCTCCTGTAATGGGGTCTATACTAACTCCATCTCCAAGGTCTGAATCAGTTACAGTCATAGTTACATCTGTTCCCAAGATAGCTCCGTTTCCATTAATAGTATCATTATCATCTACTATATTAATAGAATTACCTCCTGTTTCACCATCTATCACCAAATGATCATCATTGGCCTCAATATTACATATTGGTGTGTTTACAGTAATTGTTTTTTCACAAGTTGTCACAATATTTACTGTAATATCTGTATCAGTCCCCAAAGGAATTTCTGATATACTCCATAAATTACCAGAAACGTTTGTCACTATACCAGAGGTGCTGGTAACTACTCCTGCGCTTACAGTTACTTCTAATGAATATGTCATCATATCTATAGAGCACGATGGTAAACTAGTTACAGAAATAGTAGGCAAAGCATTTACTGTAAGTATCTTTACATCAGAAATCTGAGTTGCACACAAATATGATGAGTTAGATAAAACTACTCTATATTGATTACCATTATCGGTTATCGAGGCGTTCGTAATCGTTAACACATTTGTGGTTGTAGTGCTATAGATACCTGTATCTGTAAGATCATCCCATGTAGTACCATTAAACAATTGCCATTGATAAGTATTGACATCTGTAGCTGTTACTTCAAATGTTGTATCTGTATTTGCACAAATTATTGAGTTTGATGGTTGTACTGTTATTACAGGAGGTGCTCCTGCGGTGGTAACATTAGTATTCGTACCCGTATACCCATCGCTTCTAGAGGTCACTCTTCCATTTGCATCAACAGTAAGTCCAACTCCAAATGTACCAATCCCTAAATATCCATTGGTATCTCCATCTGTATATCCAGCTTCAATTACATCATCACAGCCATCATCATCACTATCTGAGTCAATAAAATCAGGAACTCCATCGGGAGTAACTTCTGAATCCGCAATACTATAATCTACAACTCCACTATTTGCTCCACTGGTGCCTTGTACCAGATCAGGAATACCATCTGTTCCAAAAGTTCCATCTACAACACCATTTGTATGTGGTTGCATATGCCCTGCTTCTTCTGCATCATAAATACCATCATTATCACTATCTAAATCCAGATAATTAGGAACTCCATCATTATCACTATCTAAGTTATTACAAACAGATAATATGATCTCTACTTTATCTTTTCCAAAAGCATTTATACCTGATTGTACAAACTGTAGTCTCACTGTAGATACATTTCCGTGTACTCGCAAAGAACCTGCCGCACTACCGTCTGCATCATTTTCTGTACTTTCTCCTGTAGCTCCTGTAGGAGGTATAATTTCTACTCCCCCATCTCTTACTGTAGTTGGTCTTGTTCTAAAATCTGATGTTCCTTCTAATGGAGCCCAGGTTAATCCATCTAATAATGTTATCTCTGCAGAGTTTTGATGTGTCCCAAATACTCCTCCTATACGATCAAAATGTAAAATAGGATTTGTAACTTGAATCGGATTACCTAATGCATCTTCAAAATTAATAGTCAATATCGAATCCCAATGATACTCATTTTCTAATGATACATTACCGCCTAAATTTTCTGACCAAAAACCTGCTCCTAAAGGATTAAAATCTGCCAACACAAATGGATCAGGGTTTGTGGTTGTAAGCTTTGCAATGACACCATTTCCAAAGTCATAGGTTGCTGTAGTTCCAGCAATCGTCCAACTGCCAGATTCAATAAGTTGGCATGCTCCTTCATCTATATCTAAAATCCCATCATTATCATCATCAAGATCACAACCATCGGCAACATTATCATTATCTATATCAATATCATCTTCATACCCCATACATATATCTGACACATCTGGTATACCATCATTGTCTGTATCAGCTGTAGTACATACTTCTAACATGAATTCTATATCATCATTACCAAATCCAGCCACACCAGCTTGTACAAATTGTAATGTAAACGATGTTATTACACCGTTAATCCTTAAAGAACCAGCCGCTGAGCCATCATCATCATTCAAACTACTTTCTAAACCTGGAGTACTACCAACAGGGGTTCCTGCTCCAGCATCTCTAACTGTTGTAGTTGTAGCTTGAAAATCATTGGTCCCTCCTAAAAAAGTCCATGTCAATCCACCTTGCAGTGTAACTTCTGCAGAATTTTGTTGTGTTCCAAATAATCCTCCTAAACGATCAATATGCAATATAGGATCCTCTATATTTACTGGATTACCAAAACCATCTTCAAAACTTACTGTTAGTGTCGAATCCCAAGTAAATATATTTTCTATAGACACATCCCCTTCTATACCATTGGACCAAAACCCAGTTCCTGCAGGATTAAAATTACCAGAAATAAAAGGGTTTGCTGTTGTAGTGGTTATTCTAGCTATTACTCCATCCCCAAAATCATATAATGCTGTGGTACCAGAAATACTCCAAAAACCTGATTGTTGAATAGAGCACATTACTAATGGAGCTTTATAAACTGTTTCTATACCTGAACCATCTTTACTATGCCCATTAATAAAGTTTTTTTTATTTATACCTGCTCCTTTTAGCGTTTCGACATGTAGTGTAGAAAATAATAAAAGTAATACCAAAAAAAATTGCTTCCAGAAATTACTATACTCGTATTTTGCCCCTTTTTTAAGAAATGTGTTTTTTCTCATACTGTTCTATCTTTTAAAATAATACAAAACAACCCGCAACAAAAACCATTGTGTTGTTACGTGAAAACCATAAATATAGGGGGAGTGCAAATGTTATGATATTTTTTCAGTATTTAATAAAATATTCCTGTAAAAATTATGTTTTTCGTTAACAAACATTTTTTTTAGACAAAAAACACATCATTTCCTACATTATCCTCACATTCTGATATTTTTGATTAGCTTATTGATATATCTATATACTATTCTTATAAAGTTGTACAACAGATTCCATAGCAACAATTAGTTTTCATTTTAAAAAACAAAGTAAAATGACCCTCTTTTTATTAAGGGAACTCAAATTAAAAATGGTACTGTTCAATATAATTAAGCTTAGTACATGAGTATTTATATTTTATAATAAGCAATTATAATTGCGTATATAACTATGTTATTTTAATACTATATTTGCATCCTTGTTTAATAATCTAATAACTACTATAGTTAATAGATTTTGATAGGTTTAGCTATTTTATTAAAATTCTTTATAGCTCAGGCCTAAAAGATGATTATCACCATATTTATAGAATACTAAAGTAGTACCAGATGAAATTTACTGATGAAATAGGAAGAAGAAGAACTTTTGGAATTATCTCTCATCCCGATGCAGGTAAGACAACACTAACAGAGAAATTGTTACTTTTTGGGGGGGCTATTCAAGAAGCTGGAGCTGTAAAATCTAATAAAATAAAAAAAGGAGCCACTAGTGACTTCATGGAAATTGAGCGTCAAAGGGGTATCTCTGTAGCTACTTCTGTATTAGCCTTTGAGTATGAAGGTATCAAAATCAATATTTTGGATACTCCAGGGCATAAAGATTTTGCGGAAGATACATTCAGAACCTTGACAGCTGTAGATAGTGTAATTGTAGTAATCGATGTTGCAAAAGGAGTTGAGGAACAAACAGAAAAACTGGTTTCTGTATGTAGAATGAGAAATATCCCTATGATTGTGTTTATCAATAAACTGGATCGAGAAGGAAAAGATGCTTTTGAATTGCTGGATGAAATCGAACAAAAACTGGGGCTTAAGGTTACTCCCCTTAGTTTTCCTATAGGAATGGGCTATGATTTTAAAGGTATTTATAATATCTGGGAAAAAAACATTAATCTCTTTAGTGGAGATAGTAGAAAAAACATAGAAGAAACTATAGAGATATCTGATCTATCATCAAGTGAACTTAATGACACTATAGGAGATGATGCTGCAGACACATTGCGTGAAGAATTAGAGCTAGTTGAGGGTATCTATCCAAAATTTGAACAAAATGAGTATCAAAATGGTAGTTTACAACCAGTGTTTTTTGGCTCTGCATTAAACAATTTTGGTGTTAGAGAGTTACTAGATTGCTTTATTACTATTGCTCCCCCTCCACGACCAAAAGAAAGTGACATTCGAGTTGTACATCCTGAAGAACAAGATTTTACTGGTTTTGTATTTAAAATTCATGCCAATATGGATCCTAAACATAGAGATCGATTGGCTTTTATAAAAATTGTTTCTGGAACTTTTGAAAGAAACGTACCTTACTTACACACCAGACATAATAAAAAATTAAAATTCTCTAGTCCTAATGCTTTTTTTGCCGAAAAAAAGGAAATTGTAGATATTTCATACCCTGGTGATATTGTAGGGTTACATGATACAGGAAATTTTAAAATCGGAGATACTCTTACCAAAGGTGAAATCCTTAATTATAAAGGAATTCCAAGTTTTTCACCTGAGCATTTTAGGTATATTAATAATGCCGATCCTATGAAATCTAAACAATTGGCAAAAGGAATTGATCAATTGATGGATGAAGGGGTTGCACAGCTTTTTACGCTCGAAATGAACGGAAGAAAAGTTATTGGTACTGTAGGAGCATTACAATACGAAGTAATTCAATACAGACTAGAGCATGAATATGGAGCAAAATGTACATATGAAAACTTAAATGTACATAAGGCTTGTTGGGTAGAGACCGAAGATGAGAATAGTGATGAGTTTAAAGATTTTAAACGAGTAAAAAGTAAATTTCTTGCAAAAGATAAACAAGGGCAATTGGTATTTTTTGCAGATTCATCTTTTAGTCTACAAATGACTCAACAAAAATATCCATCTATACAATTTCATTATACATCAGAATTTTAGCCCCTAATTTCCAAGACGGGACAATACATACAAAAAAACCTCATAAAATTAATTATGAGGTTTTTTTGTATTTCACATGATCCTTATAAAGATCTTTTCTTGTTGCAATAATAGTTTTACAATTATCCTAAGCTTCTCCTGTAGGTCCAAAATTCATAGGAATAGGTGGTTGATCATAATCTTTGATCTCTCCATTAGCTTTTTCAAATCGGTTTACATTGTCACTAAGTGCTTTTAATAACCTTTTGGCATGTTGCGGAGTTAATATTATTCTGCTTTTCACTTTGCTTTTAGGTCTACCCGGCATAATATTTACAAAATCAACTACAAATTCAGAAACAGAATGATTTATAATTGCAAGGTTACTATAGGTTCCATCTGCAATATCCTCATCTAATTCTATATTCAATTGATTTTGGTTCTGATTTTTATTATCTGCCATATCTAATTTTATTTTAGAATATCTTTTTTTATTCAAAAAAAGAAAGCCTGCCTAAAAAGGCAGGCTGTTCATATTATATTAGTTATAATTAACTTCTTGTCGCTGTTCCATTCTTTCTTCAAACTCATCGTTTGAACCAACAATGATACTTTCGTAATCTCTCATTCCTGTTCCTGCTGGTATTCTATGTCCAACAATTACATTTTCTTTAAGACCTTCAAGTGTATCAATTTTACCGCTTACCGCAGCTTCGTTTAATACTTTTGTTGTTTCCTGGAATGATGCTGCAGAAATAAATGACTTCGTTTGTAGTGAAGCTCTTGTAATACCTTGCAGTATTGGCGTAGCCGTAGCAGGAGAAACTTCTCTTGCTGTCACTAAATTCTTATCATCTCTACGTAATGAAGAGTTCTCGTCTCTCAATTCTCTAGGAGAAATAATCTGACCTGCTTTAAGGTTTTCACTATCTCCTGCATCTTCAACTACTTTCATTCCAAAAATTTCATCATTTTCTTCGATAAAATCAGACTTATGGACTAATTGGTTCTCTAAGAAAATAGTATCTCCTGGATCTTGAATTCTTACTTTACGCATCATCTGGCGTACAACAACCTCAAAGTGTTTATCATTAATTTTCACACCTTGTAATCGGTATACTTCCTGTACTTCATTAACCAAATATTGCTGTACAGCAGAAGGCCCTTTAATCTTAAGGATATCTTCTGGTGTAGTAGAACCATCAGATAATGGCATTCCTGCACGTACATAATCATTTTCCTGAACAAGAATCTGATTAGAAAGTTTTACAAGATATTTCTTTATCTCTCCGATTCGTGATTCAACAATAATCTCACGGTTACCACGCTTGATTTTCCCAAAGGATACTACACCATCAATCTCACTAACTACAGCTGGGTTTGATGGGTTACGTGCTTCAAATAATTCAGTTACTCTTGGAAGACCCCCTGTAATATCACCCGCTTTTGCAGATTTACGTGGAATCTTTACAAGAATTTTCCCTACTTTAATCTTATCACTATCATCTACCATAAGGTGAGCTCCTACTGGTAAGTTGTATGAACGTAATACTTCGTCTCCTTTTCCTAATATATGTAAAGTTGGAATCTTTTTCTTATCACGAGATTCAGAAATTACTTTTTCTTGGAATCCTGTTTGTTCATCAATTTCTACTTGATAGGTAATACCTTGTTCGATATTTTCATATCTTACTTTACCTGCAAATTCTGAAATAATAACACCATTATACGGGTCCCATTGACAGATTACTTGATCTGCATCTAATTTATCTCCATCAGCAATAAACAATTGAGATCCATAAGGAATTAAGTTTGTACTTAAAACAATCTTAGTTTTTGGATCTATAATTTTCACCTCTGATGTACGAGAGATTACTACATCAATTTCATTTCCTTCGTTATCTTCTCCTTTTACAGTTTTAAGCTCTTCTATTTCAGCTTTACCTGCAAATTTAGATTTTAATTGATTTTCTTCAGAAATGTTACCTGCAATACCTCCCACGTGGAAAGTACGTAGTGTAAGCTGTGTTCCTGGTTCTCCAATAGACTGAGCCGCTACAACACCTACGGCTTCACCTATCTGAACAGTTTTTCCTGTAGCTAGGTTACGTCCGTAACATTTTACACAAATTCCTTTTTTAGCTTCACAAGTAAGTGCAGAACGTACTTCTACAGATTCTACAGGAGAATTCTCTATAATCTTAGCAGTTGCATCATCTATCTCTGTTCCTGCTTCTACAAGCACTTCCTGAGTCAATGGATTTACTACATCAACCAATGAAGTTCTACCTACTATCCTTGCAGCTAGTCCTTCTATTATTTCTTCATTTTTCTTTAATGGAGTTACTTCAACACCTCGTAATGTACCACAATCTTCTATGTTAACGATTACATCTTGAGCTACATCTACCAAACGTCTTGTTAAGTATCCTGCATCTGCCGTTTTAAGTGCCGTATCTGCAAGACCTTTACGAGCCCCGTGAGTTGATATAAAGTATTCTAAGATTGATAGTCCTTCTTTAAAGTTAGAAAGAATCGGGTTTTCGATAATTTCTCCACCAGCAGAACTTGCTTTTTTAGGCTTCGCCATCAATCCACGCATACCTGTCAACTGTCTAATCTGCTCTTTTGACCCCCTTGCTCCAGAATCAAGCATCATATACACCGAGTTAAACCCTTGTTGATCTTCTCTAATACGTTTCATTGACAATTCTGTCAACTCTGCATTGGTTGAAGTCCAAATATCAATCACCTGATTATAACGTTCGTTATTGGTGATCAATCCCATGTTATAGTTTGCTACGATGTTATCTACTTGCGTATTGGCATCAGCAATCATGGTATGCTTCTCTGCAGGAATAATTATATCTCCTAAACTAAATGATAATCCTCCTTGAAATGCAAAATTATATCCTAATGTCTTAATCTCATCAAGGAAAGCTGCAGTTTCAGGTACACTTGTAACTTTCAAAATCCCTCCGATAATATCTCTAAGCGATTTTTTTGTCAATACCTCATTGATATATCCAGCTCTTTCAGGAACTTTCTCGTTAAATAAAACTCTTCCTGTAGTAGTTTCGATTATCTTAGTAACGATCTCTCCTTCTTCATCAATATCATTTGTACGTACTTTGATATTTGCATTAATATCTAATTGCTTTTCGTTATACGCAATGATTACTTCTTCTGGTGAATAGAAAGTAAGATCTTCTCCTTTTATTATTAATTCTGGAGTTGATCTACGAGACTTAGTCATATAATACAGTCCCAATACCATATCCTGAGAAGGTACAGTTACTGGCGATCCATTTGCAGGGTTTAGAATGTTATGTGATGCTAACATCAATAACTGAGCTTCTAAAATTGCTTCTGGCCCTAATGGTAAATGTACTGCCATTTGATCTCCATCAAAATCGGCATTAAATGCTGTACATACCAATGGGTGTAATTGTATTGCTTTACCTTCTATAAGTTTTGGCTGGAATGCCTGTATACCAAGACGGTGAAGCGTAGGAGCACGGTTTAATAATACAGGATGTCCTTTTAAGACATTCTCTAAGATATCCCATACAACAGGCTCTTTTCTATCTATTATTTTCTTTGCTGATTTTACAGTTTTTACAATACCACGTTCTATCAGTTTTCTGATCACAAATGGTTTGTAAAGTTCTGCTGCCATATTTTTAGGAAGACCACATTCAAACAACTTCAATTCTGGTCCTACAACAATTACAGAACGTGCTGAATAATCCACACGCTTACCAAGTAAGTTCTGACGGAAACGTCCTTGCTTACCTTTTAATGAATCAGAAAGTGATTTTAACGGTCTGTTAGAATCAGTTTTTACGGCAGATGCTTTTCTTGTATTATCAAATAAAGAATCTACTGATTCCTGAAGCATACGTTTTTCATTACGTAAAATCACTTCAGGAGCTTTGATTTCCATTAATCTTTTCAAACGATTATTACGTATAATTACTCTACGATATAAATCATTTAAATCAGAAGTTGCAAAACGACCTCCATCTAATGGTACTAACGGACGTAATTCTGGCGGAATTACCGGTACTACTTTTAGTACCATCCACTCTGGATTGTTTTCTCTATTCTTATTTGCATCACGGAAAGACTCTACAACTTGAAGACGCTTTAATGCTTCTGTTTTACGTTGTTTAGAGGTTTCGTTATTTGCTTTATGTCTTAATTCATAAGATAGCGCATCCAAATCAATTCTTCTCAGAATTTCGATAAGGCATTCTGCACCCATCTTAGCGATAAATTTATTAGGATCTGTATCATCCAAATATAGATTTTCTTGAGGAAGACTATCTAATATATTAAGATATTCTTCTTCTGTAAGGAAATCCATTTTCTGTACAGGTTCTCCTTCTTCATTCTTGGCAATACCTGGCTGAATTACTACATAACGCTCGTAGTAAATAATCATATCCAGCTTCTTAGAAGGAAGTCCTAATAAATATCCTATTTTATTTGGTAAAGAACGAAAATACCAGATATGTGCTACTGGTACAACTAGGTTAATATGTCCTACTCGGTCTCTACGTACTTTTTTCTCGGTTACTTCTACACCACATCGATCACAAACGATTCCTTTGTATCGAATTCTTTTATATTTACCACAAGCACATTCAAAGTCCTTTACAGGTCCAAAAATACGCTCACAGAACAAACCATCTCGTTCAGGTTTGTGTGTACGATAATTGATAGTTTCGGGTTTAAGTACTTCTCCTTGAGATGCTGCTAAAATCGACTCAGGAGAGGCTAAACCTATAGAGATCTTATTAAATCTCTTTACTGCATTCTTATCATTATTTCTTGCCATAATATATGGTTACTAAAGAATTATTGTATTTTAAAATTGAATAGTATTTTGATATACAAACTGCTTCCTTGGATACTATCTCAGGAGGCAGTTTGCTAATTTTAATTCTATTCTTCTAATCTGATATCTAATCCCAGACCTTTTAGTTCATGCATTAATACATTAAACGATTCTGGTAATCCAGGTTCTGGCATTGGTTCCCCTTTAACAATACTTTCGTACGTCTTAGCTCTTCCTATAACATCATCAGATTTTACCGTCAATATCTCACGTAAAGTAGCAGAAGCTCCATAAGCTTCTAATGCCCATACTTCCATCTCTCCAAAACGCTGACCACCAAATTGTGCTTTACCACCAAGTGGTTGCTGTGTAATCAATGAGTATGGACCTATAGAACGTGCGTGCATCTTATCATCTACCATGTGACCAAGTTTAAGCATATAAATCACACCTACGGTTGCTGGTTGATCAAAACGATCTCCAGTTCCTCCGTCATACAAATAGGTATGCCCAAATCTAGGGATTCCAGCTTCATCTGTAAATCCATTAATTTGATCCAATGAAGCTCCATCAAAGATCGGAGTAGCAAACTTTCTGTTAAGTTTTTGCCCTGCCCATCCTAATACAGTTTCATAAATCTGACCAATATTCATACGAGAAGGTACCCCCAATGGATTCAATACAATATCAACTGGTGTTCCATCTTCTAAGAAAGGCATATCCTCTTCTCTTACAATACGTGCAACAATACCTTTGTTACCGTGACGACCTGCCATTTTATCACCTACTTTAAGTTTACGTTTCTTAGCAATATAAACTTTAGCAAGTTTTATAATTCCAGAAGGTAATTCATCTCCTACAGAGATTGTAAACTTCTCTCTTCTTAAATTTCCTTGTAGATCATTTTCTTTAATCTTATAGTTGTGAATAAGGTCAGCAACCATACTATTAAGATCATCATCTGTAGTCCAAGTTCCTTTAGTAAGATGTGTATAATCATCAACACTATTTAGCATTTTCTGACTATACTTTTTACCTTTTGGTAGTACTTCTTCTCCTAGATCATTAATAACACCTTGAGATGTTTTACCTCCTACTATTGCAAACAGTTTGTCTACCAATTCAGATTTCAACAACTCAAATTTTACGTCATACGATCTTTCAAGAGCTTCTATATCTTCTTTATCTTGCGAACGTTTTCTCTTATCTTTTATAGCACGTGCAAATAATTTTTTATCAATTACCACACCGTGTAATGAAGGAGATGCTTTTAATGAGGCATCCTTTACATCACCTGCTTTGTCTCCAAAAATTGCTCTTAATAGTTTTTCTTCTGGAGTAGGATCACTTTCTCCTTTTGGAGTAATTTTTCCTATAAGAATATCTCCTGGTTTGATTTCTGCACCTACGCGAATCATTCCATTCTCATCAAGATCTTTTGTTGCCTCTTCAGAAACATTAGGGATATCATTAGTTAATTCTTCATTACCTAATTTAGTATCTCTTACTTCTAGAGAGTATTCATCAATATGTATTGATGTAAAGATATCTTCTCTTACAACTTTCTCAGAAATCACGATTGCATCCTCAAAGTTATACCCTTTCCAAGGCATAAAGGCTACTTTCATATTTCTACCAAGTGCAAGCTCTCCTTTTTCTGTTGCGTATCCTTGACATAACACCTGACCTTTTTTTACACGGTCACCAACATTTACAATCGGCTTAAGGTTTATGTTTGTTCCTTGATTGGTTTTTCTAAACTTTATAAGTTCATAAGTTTTAGAATCACTATCAAAGCTTACCATTCTTTCTTCTTCTGTTCTATCGTACTTAATGGTAATTTTTTGTGCATCTACATATTCTACAACTCCTTCTCCTTCTGAGTTAATCAATACTCTAGAATCTGAAGCCACTTGACGCTCTAATCCTGTACCTACGATAGGTGCATCTACTCTCAATAATGGTACTGCCTGACGCATCATGTTTGATCCCATCAATGCACGGTTGGCATCATCATGTTCTAAGAAAGGAATTAATGATGCTGATATTGATGCTATCTGGTTTGGTGCTACATCGGCATAATTTACGTTTGTTGGATCAATCACTGGGAAATCACCTTCCATACGTGCAATTACCTTATCTGCAGTAATATCCCCTTCATCTGTCTGTGGTATATTAGCCTGAGCAATTAACTTCTCCTCTTCTTCCTCTGCACTTAGGTATCTAAATTCATTAACATCTACTTTACCATCTGTTACTTTACGGTAAGGAGTTTCTAAGAATCCCATTGAATTTACCTTGGCAAAAACTGCTAATGAAGAAATCAAACCAATATTTGGTCCTTCAGGTGTTTCAATAGGGCATAAACGTCCATAATGTGTATAGTGAACATCACGTACCTCAAAACCAGCTCTTTCTCTTGATAATCCACCAGGTCCTAATGCAGAAAGTCTACGCTTATGTGTAATCTCTGCTAATGGATTCGTTTGATCCATAAACTGAGATAACTGGTTTGTTCCAAAGAATGAATTAATTACAGAAGATAAGGTCTTTGCATTAATCAAATCGATTGGTGTAAATACCTCATTATCTCTAACATTCATTCGCTCGCGTATTGTACGAGCCATACGAGCTAATCCTACTCCAAACTGTTGTGATAATTGCTCCCCTACAGTTCTAACACGACGATTAGAAAGGTGATCAATATCATCTATCTCTGCTTTAGAGTTAATTAATTCGATTAAGTATTTTATAATGGTAATAATATCTTCTTTGGTAAGCACTTGCTTATCCATTTCAATATTAAGTCCCAATTTTTTATTCATTCTATAACGCCCTACTTCACCAAGATTGTAACGTTGATCAGAAAAGAATAACTTATCTATAATACCTCTTGCCGTTTCTTCATCAGGCGGTTCAGCATTACGTAATTGACGGTAGATATGTTCTACTGCTTCTTTTTCTGAGTTGGTAGGATCTTTCTGTAGTGTATTATGAATAATTGCATAATCTCCTTTTTGATTATCTTCTTTGTGCAACAAAATTGTCTTTGCACCAGAGTCTATAATCTCATCAAGATGATCTTTATCCAAAATAGTATCACGATCCAGAACGATTTCATTACGTTCGATAGATACTACTTCTCCTGTATCTTCATCAACGAAGTCTTCATGCCATGTATTTAATACACGAGCAGCTAACTTACGTCCTAAAACTTTTTTCAATCCAGATTTAGAAACTTTTACTTCTTCTGCAAGATCAAATATTTCTAAAATATCTTTATCACGTTCAAATCCAATTGCACGGAAAAGTGTTGTTACTGGTAATTTTTTCTTTCTATCGATATATGCGTACATAACGCTATTAATATCGGTAGCAAATTCTATCCAAGACCCTTTAAAAGGAATTACTCTTGCAGAATATAGTTTGGTTCCATTGGCATGGAATGATTGTCCAAAGAATACACCAGGTGATCGGTGTAATTGAGATACAACAACTCGTTCTGCACCATTGATACAAAACGTACCACTAGGTGTCATATACGGGATAGTACCTAAATATACGTCCTGAACAATTGTCTCAAAATCTTCGTGTTCCGGATCTGTACAGAATAATTTAAGACGTGCTTTTAAAGGTACGCTGTACGTAAGACCTCTTTCTATACACTCCTGAAGATCATATCTGGGAGGATCAACAAAGTAATCTAAAAATTCTAGTACAAATTGATTACGTGTGTCTGTAATCGGGAAGTTTTCCATGAAGGTATTGTATAAACCTTCGTTTCCTCTTTCATCTGATTTTGTTTCTAGTTGAAAGAAATCCTGAAAGGATTTGATCTGAATATCCAAAAAATCAGGGTAATCAGGTCTGTTCTTTACAGAAGAGAAATTTAATCTTTCAGTTTGTGTTGCTAACATCAATGGACGGAATTAAATTAAAATTTTAAAAAAACGCATATTTTAACACTTATTGTTTATATACGCAAAAATGGTTTAGACCTCAGAGAACATTCTCCGGGTCTAAACCTATATTTCAGTATACGGTAAGCTTATTTAAGCTCAACCTCTGCTCCAGCCTCTTCTAATTGAGCTTTAAGAGCTTCTGCTTCATCTTTAGCAATTCCTTCTTTGATTGCTTTAGGAGCTTCATCTACTAATCCTTTAGCATCCTTAAGACCAAGACCAGTAAGTTCTTTAACTAGTTTTACAACTGCTAATTTAGAACCACCTGCAGCTTTAAGAATTACATCAAATTCAGTTTGCTCTTCAGCAGCGTCTCCACCACCTGCAGCAGCTCCAGCAACTGCTACAGCAGCAGCAGCAGGCTCGATACCATACTCTTCTTTTAATATATCTGCTAATTCATTAACTTCTTTTACTGTTAAGTTAACTAATTGCTCTGCGAAATCTTTTAAATCTGCCATTTTCTATCGTTTTAAATAATTTTTTTAATGAAAATATAATTGTTAAAAAGTGCGTACACTACTGGTTATTATCCTTCTTTCTCAGATAATGTTTTAAGAATACCGGCTATTGTTCCTCCTCCTGATTTTAATGCAGAAACTACATTCTTAGCAGGTGATTGTAATAGACCTATAATATCTCCGATAACCTCTTCTTTAGATTTGATATTAACTAAAGTTTCAAGGCTTTCATCTCCAACAAAGATTGCTTCTGCTATAAATGCTCCTTTTAATACAGGTTTTTCTGATTTCTTACGAAATTCTTTAATAACCTTTGCTGGCGCATTACCAGTTTCTGCAAACATAATTGAAGTATTACCTTTTAATGTACTTGGTAATTCTCCAAAATCTTTATCAGACTTCTCCATTGCTTTTGCAAGGAGTGTATTCTTAACTACTTTTAATGATACATTAGCTTTAAAACAAGCTCTACGTAAGTTTGAAGTTGTTCCTGCATCTAATCCTGAAATATCAGCTAAATAGATATTAGCATTATCAGCCAACTGAGCAGTTAAGTCTTCAATTACTAGTGATTTTTCTTCTCTTGTCATAATCGTTTATCTTAATTACCTGCGTAGTTTTTAGAATCAACCTCAATTCCTGGACTCATTGTTGAAGATATATAAATAGATTTTATATAAACTCCTTTTGCCGCTTGTGGTTTTAACTTTACTAATGTTGTTAATAATTCTTTTGCATTACCTTCAATTTTGTCGGCATCGAAAGAAGACTTACCTATTGCCGCATGAACGATTCCAGTTTTATCAACTTTAAAATCAATCTTACCAGCTTTTACATCAGAAACAGCTTTTGCTACATCCATCGTTACCGTTCCTGTTTTTGGGTTAGGCATTAATCCACGAGGTCCTAACACTCTACCTAATGGTCCTAATTTACCCATAACACTTGGCATTGTTATAATCACATCAACATCTGTCCAACCACCTTTGATCTTATCAAGGTATTCATCAAGACCAACATAATCAGCTCCAGCTTCTTTTGCTTCGGCTTCTTTATCTGGTGTTACTAATGCTAATACTTTTACATCTTTCCCTGTTCCGTGAGGTAATGTTACCACACCACGTACCATTTGATTTGCTTTACGAGGATCTACGTTCAAACGAACTGCCAGATCTATAGAAGCATCAAAATTTACGTTTGTTATTTCTTTTACTAAAGCAGAAGCTTCATCTAATGAATACGCTTTGTTTTTATCAACTTTTGCGTTAGCTTCCTTTTGCTTTTTGGTTACTTTTGCCATTTTGTAAACTTTTTTGGATTAAAAAGGAGCTTGTCCTTTTACAGTTACACCCATTGAACGAGCAGTACCAGCAATCATCTTCATAGCAGATTCTATAGTAAATGCATTTAAATCCTGCATTTTATCTTCTGCAATTGTACGAACTTGATCCCAAGTAACACTTGCCACTTTTTTACGATTAGGCTCTCCAGAACCTTTTTTCTGTTTTGCTGCTTCCAGTATTTGAACCGCTGCTGGTGGAGTTTTAATAACAAAGTCAAAAGACTTGTCTGTGTACACATTTATAACAACTGGCAATACTTTACCAGCCTTATCCTGTGTTCTACCATTGAATTGCTTACAGAATTCCATGATATTTACTCCGGCAGCACCTAAAGCAGGTCCAACTGGTGGGGACGGGTTTGCCGCTCCTCCACGCACTTGTAATTTTACTACTTTACCTATCTCTTTAGCCATTTTTCTAATTTTAAATTAGAATTGTTCTGTTATGTGGAAGCAAAAAGAACAATTCTGGATCTATAATGTAACAATTATTATATCTTTTCTACTTGCATATAACTAAGTTCTAATGGTGTCTTTCTTCCGAAAATCTTAACCATTACCTCCAGTTTACGCTTCTCTTCATTTACTTTTTCAACAGAGCCATTGAACCCATTAAATGGGCCATCTATAACTTTTACTGTTTCTCCTACTGTGTATGGTATAGCAACGTTATCAGTTTTTACTGCCAATTCATCTACTTTACCTAACATTCTATTAATTTCAGATTTTCTTAGCGGCACAGGATCTCCTCCTTTTACCTCTCCAAGAAACCCTATAACTCCATTAATAGATTTAATAATATGAGGAATTTCTCCTGAAAGGTTTGCTTCTATCATAACATACCCAGGAAAATATACTCTTTCTTTGTTTATTTTTTTTCCGTTACGAATCTGTATTACTTTTTCTGTAGGAACAAGGATTTGAGAAACATAATCTTCTAATCCCATATGAGCGATTTCTCGTTCGATATAGTCTTTTACTTTATTTTCTTGACCACTTACTGCTCTTACTACGTACCATTTTTTGGTATTATCTACTTCAGCCATTTTAATTATTTAAGATTTAACTAAAGCAAAGTAATACTCTATCATATTACTAAATACAGTATCAATACCCCAGATCACCAAAGAAAAAACAACCGAAAAAATGATCACAACCAAAGTTAGCTTCTGTGCTTCTGCCCAAGGAGTCCAAGTCACATGATTCTTTAACTCATTATATGATTCTGCAATGTAATTTATTAATCCAGCCATCTTATTTATTTTTTAAACACTTCAAAATTCAATACTAAATCTTGACATTGTTATAAAACTTTTACACGAATAACCAGTATAGTGCAAAAAGCTACATACTGGTTTGCGATTTGAACAAGTTTTCACTTGACCCTATACTCTATCTATAAGAATACATCGCTTATATTTTCTTCAAAAGTGTTTTCTTAAAAAAGAAAACACTTAATAAGCACGGGTTGAGAGACTCGAACTCCCGACACCTGGTTTTGGAGACCAGTGCTCTACCAACTGAGCTAAACCCGTAACATAAGTTAAGGCATTCGTTTTGCGAACACCTTAACTTTATATTTAGTTGTATTAGTCTAAAATTTCAGTTACCTGACCAGCACCTACTGTTCTACCACCTTCACGGATCGCAAAACGAAGACCTACATTCATTGCAATTGTTTGGATTAACTCTACAGTAATTGTTAAGTTATCTCCAGGCATTACCATCTCTACTCCATCAGGTAAAGCAATATTACCAGTTACATCAGTTGTACGTACATAAAACTGTGGACGGTAGTTATTATGGAATGGAGTGTGACGTCCACCTTCTTCTTTCTTAAGGATATAAACCTCAGCTTTGAATTTTTTATGTGGAGTTACAGATCCTGGCTTAGTAATTACCATTCCACGAGAGATTTGAGTTTTCTCAATACCTCTTAATAGGATACCTGCATTATCTCCAGCCTCACCTCTATCAAGAATCTGACGGAACATTTCAATACCAGTAATAGTAGAAGTTAACTTCTCAGCTCCCATACCGATAATCTCTACAGCATCTCCTGTGTTTGCGATACCAGTCTCAATACGACCAGTTGCAACAGTACCACGACCTGTAATAGAGAATACATCTTCGATTGGCATTAAGAAATCTTTATCGATCTCACGTAATGGCTCTTCAATCCAAGCATCTACTTCTTTCATTAATTCTAACACAGTATCAACCCACTTTTGCTCTCCGTTAAGAGCTCCAAGAGCTGAACCAGAAACAACAGGTCCATTATCTCCATCATACTCATAAAAAGAAAGAAGATCTCTTACTTCCATTTCTACAAGCTCTAACAACTCCTCATCATCAACCATATCCACTTTATTAAGGAATACAACGATTCTAGGAATACCTACCTGACGTCCTAAAAGGATGTGCTCACGTGTTTGTGGCATTGGACCATCTGTAGCAGCAACTACCAAGATCGCACCGTCCATTTGAGCAGCACCAGTTACCATGTTCTTTACGTAATCCGCGTGACCTGGACAGTCAACATGCGCATAGTGACGGTTAGCTGTCTGATACTCTACGTGAGATGTATTAATTGTAATACCTCTTTCTTTTTCTTCAGGAGCATTATCGATAGTATCGAAATCTCTCGCTTCAGATAGACCAGCATCTGCTAATACTTTTGTAATTGCAGCAGTTAAAGTTGTTTTACCGTGATCAACGTGTCCAATAGTACCAATATTTAAGTGCGGTTTGGAACGATCAAAAGTTTCCTTTGCCATAATTAATTTATTTAATCTTAGTTATATATTAGTGTTCAATTTATAAAATCCTGAACCTAGAGCCAATGACGAGATTTGAACTCGTGACCTCTTCCTTACCAAGGAAACGCTCTACCCCTGAGCTACACCGGCTTTTTAATGAGTACAATGAAAAATCAGAGCACTTTCGTTGTTTATGAAGAAAGAAATCTGATCAATCATTACATCTATGTTAAAAATCCAATCTCAACCAGAAATAATCAAGATTTGCTCTATTTTTAGAACTGAAAAATGAATCCATATAAGAATTCATTTAACACAAGTTTTATACCTGTTCCTTAATAAATCACATAACTTACAAAACACATTACATGACACATTAAAGGAAATTCCTAGAGCGGGAGACCGGGTTCGAACCGGCGACATTCAGCTTGGAAGGCTGACGCTCTACCAACTGAGCTACTCCCGCATTTTAAAGTTTAAAAAACACACTTTATTTTCAGCATATTTTAACTTTAAAATTTTTAGTGGGGAGAGCAGGATTCGAACCTGCGAAGACATAGTCAGCAGATTTACAGTCTGCCCTCGTTGGCCGCTTGAGTATCTCCCCAAAATGATAAATTCAATATTTTACTTGATGAACATTTTCTGAATTTGAGACCGCAAAAATAGTCATTTATTTTACAATTCAAAATTCTATTTAAAAAGTTTCAAAATTATTTCATTTTTAAACTTTTTAAGAGCCGATGGAGGGACTCGAACCCACGACCTGCTGATTACAAATCAGCTGCTCTAGCCAGCTGAGCTACATCGGCTTTTCATCATGTTTTAGAACATAAAAAAGTCCGCTATTTCTAACGGACTGCAAATGTATATAATCTTATTTGTTTCACAAAACTATTTTTGAAAAAAAATAATCAAAAATGTGCATTTAATTTTTCTTTACGTTTCCTCAACTGCCTCTCTAATGAACTAACACACTCATCCACACCTTCTTCAAAAGATTTATTGATTTTTTTAATCATAAACTCATCTCCAGGCACGCTTAATAAAATTTCTGTAATTTTATTCTCTTTACCACTTGTATTCATAACTTTTAAAAATACATCAGCATGAATTATTCGATCAAAATGGTTTTCTAACTTGTCTAATTTAGTCTGGATAAAACCCACCAACTTCTGGTCTACATTAAAATTTACGGATTGCAAGTTCACTTTCATAGGTTGTCATTTTAATTTATTGAACAAAATTTTAAGCTATAAGAGACAAATAATTCTAATACATAGATCTACTTTTTATTCCTTGGATGCGATTGCTTATACACTTTTGTTAATTGCGCCATACTATGATGCGTATATATTTGCGTAGCAGCTAAGCTAGAATGACCAAGCAATTCTTTTACAGCATTAAGATTTGCACCTTCATTAAGCAAATGCGTTGCAAAAGAATGCCTTAGTATATGTGGACTCTTTTTTACTTTTGAAGATGCCTTACTAAAATAACTATTTACAATACGATACACAAGTGTTTCATAGATTTTAACTCCTTTTTTTGTCAAAAGCAAAAAACTAGTATCACCACCATTAACAACGTCAGATCTCACAAGCAAATACCTCTTTAATGTATCACAAACTGTAGCTAAAAGTGGCAAAAATCTCTCTTTATTGCGTTTACCTAAGACTTTTATCTGCTTCCCCTCTATATCAATATCACTAATCTTAAGATCTACCAACTCTATTCTACGGATACCGGTAGCATAAAAAAGCTCAACAATCAACCTATCTCTTATACTTTCAAAATCTTGATGATCAGTCAATGCATCTAAAACACTTTCCACTTCTTCTTCAGAAAAAGGTATTTGAAGTTTTTTTGACACCTTTAGCGCTTGATGTTTTGCCAAAGGGTTTTTTTCTATCTGCTCTGTTTTCAACAGAAACTTATAATATGTCTTAAGCGAAGATACTTTCCTATTGATCGTTCTATTTGAAACCCCTTTATCAACAAGATAAACGATCCAAGGTCTAATCTGAACATAATTAGCTTTTACTATATCAGAAACACTATATTCTTTTTCATAGAAATCTAAAAAAGACAACAAATCAGCCTTATACGCAGTAACAGTATGTGTAGAGTATTTTTTCTCTAAAAGCAAGTATTCAATAAATTCAGATATAAACATAAAAAAACCGTTAGAAAACAAAAATATAAAACTTTTGTTACCCTAACGGTTAAAATTTATACTGAAAAACGGTATCTCGTTCTTTATTTACATAAAGAAACTCTAAAAAGACATCGTTATTTACTTTTAAATTTCTTCTTGATCTCTTAAGTGCTGAATATATTGCGCTTTTTGAACTTGAGCTCTTCTTTCAACAGAAGGCTTTGAAAATGCTTGTCGCTTACGCAACTGACGCATTGTTCCTGTTCGATCAAATTTACGTTTAAAGCGTTTTAACGCTCTATCTATATTTTCTCCGTCTTTAACTGGTATAATTAACATAGTGGCACCTCCTTTCTTTAGAAATAATTAGGGTGCAAATATAGTACAAAACTATTACCCACAAAGCTTTCCTTTAATAATATTTATTTTTATTTGAGAGACCATACAGAATACCCTCTTGGTGGTGCTTGAATTTTAACCCACTTACCTGCTTGTGTTGTTGGTTGCCAGCTGGAATGTCCTGTATAATCTTTGATAACCTTGCTAGACCAATTTGTTTGAATCCACCTTTCTTGCCATAAATCTGAATTATTTATGTACACTACAAGCCCATTACTGCCTCCTACCCCATTTCTTCTTGCTATATATTCATCATTATCTGTCCACAGGTTTGTTGTGTTTCCTTCTGCCAGATTATTATGAATCCAAATTAGGTTATTCATCTTACTTTTATCCAACCAATGCTCATAATCTCTATAAAAAATCGCTGGATATCCTTCATGAGTAAGAATATAAGCGTATGCTAAGATTTTGTTACTAATTATTTCATCTGTATCATGATTTGCTACAAAAGTAACAGCTCTGGTTGCATTTCTTTTCCATAACATATCATCACTAAGTGCATTTAGGTTATTTCCAGTAAATGCATCTTTCATTCTATAATAGCATGCAAAATCAAATGCTGACATTTGAGCTTCTTTGGTCCACCACGCTAATGTATTTACATTACTATCCCAATATTCTCCAACCGCAAATCCCCCTACTGCTTGATTAAATTCTTTTGCCACCCAAGGCTCAAAGCCTTTGACATAATCAAATCTCCAACCATCAAACTTCATTGTATTTTTATAATACTTGGCTACAGAGTTTGGTTTTTTCCATAACCAATCCTGAACATAGCTTTTACGATGAGACAAATCTGCAAATCCTCCAAAAACACCAGTATCGTTTGTATAAAGATCATTTGGATGAAAATCATATTGACTTCTTTCAAACAATCCAGACATTGGGTTATAATCTGTGTAGGTATTGGTTCCTGTAAAAATATTCATCTCTAAATCACCACCGCTATTATGATTAATGACAATATCAGCAATTACACTCAATCTATTATTATGGGCAGCGGTCACTAATGCTTCTAATTCTGACTTTGAACCAAATCGGGTTTCAATACTTCCCATTTGATCATACTCTCCAAAATCATAATAATCAAACGGATCATATCCCATAGAAAAGGGTCCGTTTTGTGCCTTGCTAACTGGAGGTAACCAGATTGCATCAATTCCCACATTACTCCAATCATCAACTTTTCCTTTAACAACATTCCACCATGTACCTCCTGCAGGAACATCCCAATAAAAAGCTTGCATCATCACTCCTGTTCCTATTTGTTTTAATGCTTTTGAAGAAATTTCTTTTTGCTGATCTCTTACCCCTTGACCTACTACTTCATCTCTGCTACAACTTGCTAGTAAAAAAACAATCACAAGTAATCTATAAAAATTTGTGCTACTTCTCATAATTAATGTTTACGTTATTTTTATAACAAATTAGGTATTTTGAAAACATCCAAAATACCTAAGATAACACGCAAACGTTTGCGTGTTAATAAAACTGTAAACATTATTGTTTTTTACTAGTAAAAAACAATATTTAATTATCTACCAACTAAAAGTTCATATAGATTCATCGATCATTATAGTATTACACGAAATTAAAAAACACATTACTTGGTCGCTGCTTTGTATTCTTTTTTGTCAATTATTATTTTGGCAATAATCTCTCTTAATATTTCAGAAGTACCTCCTCCTATTGGCCCAAGTCTACTATCTCTAAGTAATCTTGCCATAGGATATTCTTCCATATAACCATAACCTCCAAGCAACTGAAGGCATTTATATATAGCCTCATCTGCAATTTTGGTAGAAAGTAATTTTGACATACTTGCTTCTTTAACTACATATTGTCCTTGATCAAGGCGTTTTGCCACAGAATAATTAAATTCTTTACACATTTCTACTTCACTTGCTATATCTGCAACGGTATGTCTTAATACTTGAAATTTATCTATGGTTTTTCCAAATGCTTCTCTTTCTGAGATATATTGTATTGCATATTCTAATGCATATTCAGTACGTGCGTGGGCATTTACCCCCATTATCAATCTCTCGAGGGCAAAATGTTGCATAATATATGAAAAGCCTTTATTTTCTTCTCCCATCAAATTATGGGCAGGAATTTTTACATTATCAAAAGCAATTTCTCCTGTATCAGAAGCTTTCCACCCAAGTTTTTCTAATTTGGTAGCAGAAACTCCTGGGGTATCTCTATCTATTACAAAAATACTTATCCCTTTATTTCCTAGTTCTGGGTTTGTTTTTGCTGCAATAACCAAATAATCACTATACACCCCATTGGTTATAAATGTTTTTGATCCATTAATTATATAGTGATCTCCTTCTTTTACCGCGGTAGTTCTCATTCCCGCAACGTCAGAACCTCCAAAGGGCTCTGTTATCCCTAAACAACCAATTTTATCTCCAGATATACTAGGTCTTAAATACTCTTCTTTAATCCTGTGATCTCCTTCTTTATTAAGGTGAGTCATCGCTAAATATGCATGTGCCCACATCGCAGCTGCAAAGCCTCCTGAATTAATCCTCTGTAATTCTTCTAGAAATATAACAGTATAAAAAAGATCTAATTCAAGTCCTCCATAAGCTTCGGGATATGCAATCCCAAAATATCCCATTTCACCAAACTTCTTCCAAATAAATCGATCGATATCTCCAGTCTTCTCCCATTTATCTATATGTGGAGTGACTTCTTTTTTCAGAAATTCTCTAAGGCTTTGTCTAAATAATTCGTGTTCTTCTGTAAAATACATACTATTCATATGATAACTCAACGTTTTTTAGTTAACATATCACTGTGTACAATGATTATTCAAACCATATAACAAACCTACTTCTAATTAAAGTAAGAATCATTAAGTAAAGGGTTATCAGAATTCACAGCAATTTTTTCCAATTCTTAATTTAATGTCAAATATAACTCTATTCTATTTATCTTTTCTAAAGAAAAACCTTTGATTTCTCCTAATTCCTCAAAATTTGAAATTTCTCCTTTTTTTTCTATAAAGTCTCTGATATCCAATGCCATCTCAAAATCAAAGTATGGCACAGCTACCAGTTCTTTTATCGAGGCTTTATTAATATTTATCTTTTTTATATTTTGTGGTGTTTTGACTGTATACATAGACAAAATCTTATGCTTTTGTGATGTGTATACTTTAACATCTTGCAATTGCATATCATCAATAAACCCTCCTAATTTATCTCTATAACGAATAATTTTTATTGCTACAAAATCAGGTAACTTAATATCTTCTATCAATTCTTCTACAGAAACATTATTCAAATCCTTTTTTTGTCTATATGAAAGACTCTTATATTTCTTTTTAGTATTCTTCTTAAACTTATTATTAATCTTCTTTTTAGGAAACTTAAATAATGGAGCAATAGCAACGAGTGTCGAATCAGGAATTAGTGTTACTTTTTTAAAATCAGAAATAGAATTAATCCATTTATTTTTATTTCTATATGCATGAAGCCTATCTATTTCTATTGTGGTAAGTCCAAGTGCATATCCTTTATAATCTGAAATAAAATTTGGGTTAAAAGGGTATACTTGATATTCCTTTTTTTGTTGGACTGCCTTACCTCTCAGAGACTCTACTTGTAATCTATATACTCCTAACTCAGTAAAATCATGCTTCGCATTAAACATCATTGTATAAAAAAAATACCCTGACATACTTACTAGTAATACCAGGGCTAAAACAAAAATTCCATTTCGAAATCGTGAATGTATTTCGAAATGGAATTTCTGAGAATTCATAAAAAATATAATTCTTATTTTCCAGATGCTTTTATCGCATCAAAATATCGTCCTAATTGTTTCTTTACTATAGGAAAAAGGAAGATTAATCCTACCATATTTGGGAACACCATTGCAAATATCATGGCATCAGAAAAAGCCCAAATAGATCCCATACTGGCAGCTGCTCCTATTACTACAAATGTTAGAAACAATAATTTATAAACCAAGTCAGCCGCTTTACCTCTACCAAATAAGAATTTCCATGATTGCAAACCGTAGTATGACCATGAAATCATAGTAGACACTGCAAATAGCACTACTGCTATTGTTAAAAATATATTTGAATAAGGGATGTATTGCGCAAATGCTTTTGAAGTAATCCCTGCTCCTTGTACAACCTCATTTCCTATCAATACAGCACCACTACCGTCTGCACTAACATCTGCTCCGTACTCAAAAAAGCCTCCGAAATTAAAGATAATAATCACCAATGCTGTCATGGTACAAATTACTACAGTATCGATAAAAGGTTCTAGTAAAGCAACCAACCCTTCACTAGCTGAATATTTGGTTTTTACTGCAGAGTGTGCTATCGACGCAGAACCTGCACCTGCTTCGTTAGAAAATGCGGCTCTTTTAAAACCAACTAACAAAACTCCTATAATACTTCCGACTCCGATTGCTGTTGGATTAAAAGCTTCAGAAATAATCAATCCTATTGCATCATCTACCAATGAGAAATTACCAAAGATTATATACAAACATGCAATTATATACATTACTGCCATAAAAGGAACTACTTTCTCTGTTACAGAAGCAATACGTTTAATTCCTCCTATAATAATAATTCCTACAAGAATTGCCAGAATTATACCTATCCAAAAACCTGCTCCCGTACTTTCAATCTCTAAAAGTTCTTTTAAAACTACAGTTGCTTGATTGGATTGTGCGGCATTTCCTCCTCCAAACGAACCTCCTATACAAAAAATGGCAAATATTACTGCTGTAACTTTACCTAGAACTTTAAAACCTTTTTCTTTTAATCCTTTGCTTAGGTAATACATTGGCCCTCCATATATAGTACCGTCTTCTCCTACATCTCTATATTGAACTCCTAAAGTACACTCTACAAACTTGGTTGACATCCCTAGTAATCCGCAAACAATCATCCAAAATGTTGCTCCTGGCCCTCCTAATGCAATTGCTAGAGCTACTCCAGCTATATTACCATTACCAACAGTACCAGAAACCGCAGTTGCCAATGCTTGAAAATGAGAAACCTCTCCTTCTTTAGACTCGTCTCTTATTGTATCTCTTATATCACCATCTACTATATTGACCTCTGGTTTTCCTTCTACGCCATGCCCTTCTACATCATCGTATTTTCCTCTTACTACATTAATTGCCTTGGCAAAATATCTAATATTAGGAAAACCGAAATAGATTGTAAAGAATAAGGCACTAAGTACTAACAAGATAATAACAAATGGTGCTCCTTTAAAAACTTCAAAGAAGATAACACTTGAGAAAAAATCAGAAATTGGCTTAAAAGCTTCGTCTATTTTCTGGTCAAGACCTTTTTCTGTAGCTTCTTGTGCGAATGTTAGTAATGGGGTGATGAGTGCTAAAAATGAAAGAAGAATTCTCTTCATGATGTTTTGAGTTAATTGAATTTAAAATTGTTAAGAAGTGAGCAAGATGCTAAAAAAAACACTCGTTTACAATTTTTAAAAGGTTAAATGTTTTCTATCTTCTAAATATCGAACTCTTTATTCAATAGGTTTATTTGTTCTGGGCGACCTAAAACTACCACTTTAGAGCCTGGTCGCAACAGCGTGTCAGCTTCAGGATTTACTATATATTCACCTTCTGGAGATTTGTATCCTATAATAGTACATCCTGTCCTAGATCTCATATCTATTGTTCGAATTGTTCTATCTTTTTTATCATCAAACATATCTTCGAAAGAAATTTCTTCAATATTTATTGATTTTCTTCCTACAATAGAAAGATTATCTAAAAATTCTATTAAATCAGGAACAACTACTAATGATGCCATATGATCACCTCCTATACGGTCTGGCATAATAACATTATCTGCCCCTGCCAATCGTATTTTTTTATAAGATGCATCCTGAGAAGCCCTACTAATTATTTTAAGTTTCTTATTAATTTGCCTTGCAGATAGTACAATAAATAAGTTATCTGCATCTTCTGGAAGTGTACATATCAAACAAACAGCTTTCTTTACGCCCGCTTTTATCAAGACATCATCTTCTGTTGCATTTCCTTTGAGAAAAAATAATTTTTCATCCTGATACCTTTCTATTACTTCTTCATCTTTTTCGATAATAATAAATGGTTTGTTATAGGCAAGTAGTTTGGCTGCTGCTTGTCTTCCATTACGACCATATCCTATTATTATAATATGATCTTCTATCTTATGTATCATTTTTTGTATTTTTCGATATTGAACTCTTCTGGGATCATTTTTACTTACAATATATTCTGTGATTACAGATACGGAATATGCAAATATTGCTACACTAGTTGAAATCAAAAATACTGTAAACAACTTTGCATTATCATCTAGAGGTGCTACTTCTCCAAACCCAACGGTAGACAAAGTAATAACCGTCATATATAATGCATCTACCCATGAGTAATCAGAAAAAAAACGAAATCCTAATACTCCAATAGCTACTACTATTATTAATAGAATCAAAGCAATGTATATTTTGGGTATTTTTCCTTTGTAAATCCCTATCATAGATCAAATACTGAGGTTCGTTTAGTATACACCAAGTCCTTTAATTTTAACCAAAAAGCTAAATTAAGGTATAAGACAAAGCCTAATCCAACTGTTGCAAATGTGAGGTAAATAAAAAATAAACGCACGTTTTTGGCTCTCATACCAAGTCTATCTGCTAGCCTTGATGAGACATAAAACCCATTGCGTTCTAAAAATTGTCTTAGGTTATAAAGCATATTGCAAAATAAATATATTATCCTAAATTCTATCCACCATTTAGTAAATAATTACCTATTGCACATTTTAAACATGCTTTTTGATTACAATACATAGTCTTGAGTTGAATCATGGCCTGAGAATGCATAGCGTTTTCTACTGGTACTTTTAGTGTTATAAAATTATCTATGATCTTATTTTTTTCATAGGATAACTGCGAGATTAATTTAAAAACCTCTTCCTCTGGGGATTTACCAAGGCTTTTAGCATACACAAATTTGACAGGAATAATTGTGTTTATCAATAGCAAGTCTACAAAAGACTTGGTCAGTCTTTTGGTTTTAGCTTTTGATTTTTTTTCAAAAGTATAATGGTTTTCCCAAAACCCATTAAGGCTTACATTAAAAAAATCATAAAACTCTTTTACCGTCTGTGCACGAATTATTGTATCAAAAAAGTGATGATTTCTGAAATATAACATTGCTAATTGTGCCAATCGTATCGTAGGGAAATTGGATGGTCTCAATCTAAAAAAATGAAAAGGCAACACTCCTTCTCTATTGATTTTAAATTTATTCTGTAAAAACGAATACTCTCTTCTTAGTATTTGCAGATATTCTTCTTCTGAATCATTCTCTAAAAGGCCAGCTTGTCCAAAAAATAAAGCTTCAATACTACTGAGGCTATTTGTACATTTTCTAACTATTGAAAAATCTACTGAATTAGCCAAACTCAAAAAAGCTTCTCCGTTTATTTGAAGTCCAAAATTTTTTGCTAGAAGTTTAAAGAAAACTGCTTCCCAATCATTCTCAGATTTTTTAAGAAGCTCTAAAATCAAAATAGATTTCTTCTCTAGCCGCTCTACAAACAACCTTTCTTGCCAATTGGTAATTATAAAATCTGACACTGCAGGCAATTGCTTACTACATTTAATCCATTGCGTATTATTTGTTTGGATAATTTTCCTATAACGAGTTAACACTTTCTGATCTGTATAATCTTTAAGCTGTAATGTAGGTATGACTGAGTTATCTTTTCTATAAATATCCATATCATCTTCCCAAACCACATGAAGAATTACGTTATCATACATAGGATCACACTCATGGTTATGCACATACCAATCACTTGATTTGATATGAACTTCAACATTACCTGCCCATTTTTGCTCCTTAATAATAAGTCTGGCATTAAAAAAATCTGGCCCTGATTGCCTTGTATTATGTAATCCTACCTGTTGAAGTATTAGTTCTTCTCCTTTTGTTGTTTTAAGATCAGTAAGCTCTAGCTTTTTATGTTTCCAGAGATACTGAAGAAAATCCTCAGTCATGTTATTTCAAATATTTTTTACTATTATTTTAGATTGAACCTATCTGTTTTACACAAACAGATGAAATATGCTATTATACATTTTGGGTAGGATAGAAAATGACAATAACATTGCTAAAAAGCAGGTTATGAATGTACTAAAATTTTATACGACTTTTGTAAGTCTTATAAATTAATATTGACCAAATAAAAAATAAACCTATAGATGAATTCAATCATTAAATCCATTTTTATATCTGCTCTACCTGTAATTTCTATTTATTTTGCGGTTGATAGTATTGTCTATTTAAGCAATTATGGCATATCCTATCATTATACAGGTAGACTTCTTATTTCTGGCACTATTGCAATACTTTTTGTTTCATTTTTCATAAAACCAGTTGCCCGAACTACTGCTGGTTTAAAAACTCATACTCTAATAATTGCTATTGGTTTTTTGATAAGTATTACCACAGGAGTTTTTATAGAAAAAAACATCAACAGATCACTCCCCTCTACTGGCTTATTTCTAGGGTGGGTATTATATCTAAAATGGTATTCTGTTTTTAATAACAGAAAAAACAATTCTATACTTAGAGTTGGGAATCTATTACCCGATCTAGAACTACAAGACTTTAAAAAAAACAATATCAACACATCTAGTTTTATAGGCCAGCCTTCTATTTTTTTATTTTATCGGGGAAACTGGTGTCCTTTATGTATGGCTCAGATTAAAGAGATCGCTTCATTATATAAAGAACTTGAGAAAAGAAAAATAAATGTAATACTAATCAGTCCCCAACCTCATCAACACACCAAAGCTCTCGCTAAAAAGTTTTCTCTAAATTTTAATTATCTCATTGATCAAAACAACAAAGTAGCAAATCAGCTACAAATCCTGTCTAAAAATGGGTTACCTATGGGATTACAAACACTGGGCTACAATAAAGATACTGTTATGCCCACAGTAATCATTACTGATAAACAAGGTAAAATAATTTATGCGGACCTTACCGATAACTATAGAGTAAGACCAGAACCAGAAATATTTATAAAAATTATTGATGATCAACTTTTCTAGTTAAAAAACAACCTATCCTTTATGAATTATTAACAAAAAAAAATTCCTTAAGACGCTTAAAACAAACTAACAATACTTCAATAGTACGATTATCACTCTTTACTTCTAAAAACTTGTTAATTTGATACAGAAATGTACTATTGGTAATATTTTATGTATTAATGGAAAACTTAACAACGAATTCATTTCTTTACTTTGTTCAAGAATTAAAGGGAAAACTAATTCTTTTTACAATATAAAGATTGCAAAACCCTAAGCTAAGTTGAGTTTGTGTTAGGTTATTGATGGTTGCCAATTGGCAACCATCTTTATTTTATGGCTTTTTTTTAAAAAGTTTTTTTTAGGCTATATTTTAACTTATAATAACATCTACTAATTGACATCTGGATACATATCGAATTTATTATAAAATGCTTTTCTAAATTTTGAAGAATTAGAATAATTTAGCGTATCCATTACTTCTTTTATGGATATCCCTTCTCCTATTATCATATTATATGATACTTCGAGTCTTTTATTATTAAAGAACTCTAGTGGAGTCTGATTATGAATCTCCTTAAACATATTGAAAAAGTTTGTACGACTCATATGTGCCATTGCTGCTAGTTGATCTACACCAATAAAAGGTTCTTTAAGGTTATTTCTAAGATAATCACTTACTTTATATATACCTCCTACTTGCCCACTATTAATATTAAAGGGGTCATTTTCTGTTTCCCATTTTAATACATCTTTCCAAAATGTTTCTAGTAGTCTAATTCCTCGAGACACAAAGTACAAGTGATTTTCTATTTTATCCGCATCTGGCTGTACTATCTGGTCAAAAAGGTTGGATTGTTTATAAGAAAGGTAGAATTTATGCATGTGTTGATGAGAATGGCGAACATAATAATCCAGACGTTCTGCCATATCTCTTTTTTTAATAAAAAAGGGTTCTGTATATGAGCTTTTCAACACAACCATAGTAGATCTTACCATTGCTCCTTTGGGTATAAAAACATGTTCCCCCATTCTTGCATCCAAGCATCTCATATTACCTGGAGTATAGCAATCAGAATACCTACTTATGATCTGGTTCTTTTCTAATTCATGATTCAAAGCATATTTCCTAAAATGAAGGATAATGTCTTTCTCTTCTATAGGTTTTCTAAAATATTCTATATCTACATTTGCTTTGTAATTATTGATCAATAAAAAGACTTCTGGTGATATTTTATAATACAATAAATATCCTTCTCCCACTTCTGGTGGGAAATAAATTCGTTCAGAAGAACTTCCTGGACTCAGTTCTGATCTAAAATAATCTCTTAATTTATCAATATCAGCAAAATCAAACAGATATTTACGCATATACTAGTATCGTTTTTATAACCCCTTTATTTATAGAAATAAATAAAAGAAGGTTAACAACATATAAAAACAACCCCTTTATCAACTTTTCACAAAGTCAATAGAGGGGGTGGAAATTATTACTTAAATATAAAGAATTTATTTAATATGGCTTATTACATCATATTTTGTAATGATATGATGTTTACCATTTTCTAAAGCAACTAAAACTGCTGGGTTACCATTTTTGATGAGTTTAGATATCTCATCAAGTGATGTTTTGACATTAACAATAGGAAAAGGCTCTTTCATTACATCCTTAATAGGAGTGCTGTCCATATCCTTATTGTCAATAAATGCAGTAAAAAGCGCACTTTCGTCTATAGATCCTACAAACCCTTCGCTATCAACTACTGGTATTTGTGAAATCTTAAATTTACGCATACGTTCTATTGCATGAGAGACCAATTCTTCAGTTTTTACGGTAATCAAAGGTTGATCAATATGGCTTTTTACCAAGTCATCTGCTGTATATACTTCTTCTTCAAGAAAACCACGTTCTCTCATCCAATCGTCATTAAACATCTTACCAACATATCTACTACCATGATCATGATACAACACTACTACAACATCATCTTTGGTAAAGTGTTCTTGTAACTGAAGTAGTCCTTTTATTGCTGCACCCGCGCTATTACCTAAAAACATACCTTCTTCCTTGGCCAATTTCTGAGTATAAACTGCAGCATCCTTATCGGTCACTTTGGTAAACCCATCGATAACAGAGAAATCTACATTTTTAGGAAGAATATCTTCTCCTATACCTTCTGTGATATATGAATAAATTTCATTTTCATCAAAAATCCCAGTTTCATGATATTTTTTAAATACAGAACCATAGGTGTCTACTCCCCAAATTTTGATATTTGGATTCTTTTCTTTTAGATATTTTCCTACTCCAGATATGGTTCCTCCTGTTCCTACACCAACAATAAAATGCGTAATCTTACCATCTGTTTGTTCCCATATTTCTGGCCCAGTACTTTCATAATGGGCTTGTGCATTTGAAGGGTTATCATATTGATTTACATACCAAGAGTTTGGTGTTTCTTTTGCCAATCGTTTAGATACAGAATAATAAGATCTAGGGTCTTCTGGCTCTACATTTGTTGGGCACACCATCACTTTTGCTCCTACCGCTCTAAGGATATCCATTTTCTCTTTGGATTGCTTATCTGCCATCACACAAATTAGCTTATACCCTTTTATAATAGCTACCAGAGCAAGTCCCATTCCTGTATTTCCAGAAGTACCTTCTATAATAGTTCCTCCTGGTTTTAAACGACCATCTGCTTCTGCATCTTCAATCATTTTTAAGGCCATTCTATCTTTTACCGAATTACCTGGGTTAAATGTCTCATATTTAGCTAATACCAAAGCATCTATATCTTTTACTAGAGTATTCATCTTTACCAAAGGTGTATCACCAATGGTTTCAAGTATATTTTTTGCGTATTTCACAAGTATATTTTTAACAACCTAATTTGACATGTATTTTATTCTTGTAAAGATACAATCTAGATTATCGATTGGCAATTTTTTAAAGAGAGAATAACTTGTTATTATTGAAAACGGATAGATTTTGTAGGTGCTATTTTTGCTATGATATATGATGGAACCAATAGCATTAATAAGCATAAAACCATAGTTCCTAGATTAAGCAACAACACAAAACTGACATCTATATACACAGGAGCCGTACTTACATAATATGTTTCAGGATTAAGCTCTAACACTCCATATTTTTGTTGTACAAAAAGCACTCCTATCCCTAAAAGATTACCCCAAAACAAACCAATCAAAATTAGATATGCAGCATTGTACAAAAACACTTTTCTAATACTCCAATCATTAGATCCTAAAGCTTTTAAAATACCAATCATCGGTGTTTTTTCTAAAATCAAAACTAATAGAGCTGTAATCATATTAATACCTGCTACCAGAATAATAATACCTATGATACCAATAACATTAAGATCAAATAGTTTTAACCACTCAAAAATAGTCATGTATTTTAATGTAATCGTTTGACTATCTAATGTAGAAGGGATTCTTTCATAAATTATTTGCCCTTGTTGATCAATCTCATCAAAATTATCAATAAACACCTCAAAGCTACCAACCTCATCAGGACTCCATTTATTCATTTTTATCACATGCCTGATATCTGCAAAAAGAAAAGTCTTATCAAATTCTAAAAATCCAGAATTATAGATTCCTACAATTTTGAAAGCTCTGATAAATGGTTTAGAGTTAGATACTGCATTTTTTTTCAAAAAATAAGTGATTGCCTTATCTCCTATTGTTAATCCCAAACGATTTGCAATATGAGAAGACAATAAAACCTCTTCGTTAAGCTTTCCTTCATAATTAGGCAATCGCCCTTCTACAAGATATTCTTTAAAATAGTTCCAATTATAATCTTTACCTACACCTTTGACTACGATTCCTTCAAAATCTGATTCGGTGCGTATAAGCCCCATTTTGGTGGCAACTCCTTGTATATGCTCTACTCCTTCTAGGTCTTCTATATCAGAATAGAAATTCTTATCTAGAGATATCGGCACAAGTGATTCTACACTACTATTATTATCAAAACTAGAAATTAACACATGACCATTGAAAGCCGCTACTTTTTCTCTTATCTTACGCTGTAATCCTACGCTTGTAGCTACTGTAATTAACATCATGACCATACCAATTGCAATTGCAAAAATTGCAATTTTTACTATTGGAGTCGAAATACTACTCTTATCTTCCTTACCTTTGACAAGGCGTTTAGCAATAAAATACTCGAAATTCAAGCTTACTTATGGTTTTTGTTAGAAATGCATTCAAAAATACATTTTTATTCCTTTGCATAATTTTTATTTCTTGTGTAAATAGAATAAAAACTACTTCTTCCTCTTCTTCTCAAGAAACAGAAAACTCATTATCTGCAACTGATATTGCTCAAAATTTAATAAAAAATGAAAAATTTATTCTTATTGGTGCTAATCAAACAGATAGTTACCTTTCTTTTTTAGAAAACAAAAAAGTAGCTATCGTAGGTAATCAAACATCAGTTATTTTTAAAGATAGTATAACCAATGAGAACTACATACATCTTGTTGACTCACTAGTATCAAGAAATATTAATATTAAAAAAGTATTTGCCCCAGAGCATGGTTTTAGAGGCAAAGTTGATGCAGGAGAATTGGTAGCTGATGGTAAAGATATCAAAACAGGAATCCCTATTGTTTCACTTTATGCTAAGAATAAAAAACCATCTAAAGAGGCTTTATCTGATATAGATATTGTTGTTTTTGATATTCAGGATGTTGGCGCTCGATTTTACACGTACATCTCTACATTACATTATGTAATGCAAGCATGTGCAGAAAATAACATCCCTGTTTTGATACTAGATCGCCCCAATCCTAATTCACATTATGTTGATGGCCCTACACTAGAGCCAGAACATACTAGTTTTGTAGGTGTACACCCTATACCGCTAGTTCATGGTATGACTATAGGAGAATACACAAAAATGGTCAATGGTGAAGGGTGGTTAGGAAAAAATATGACTTGTGATATTACTATAGTTCCTGTCAAAAACTATACACATGATTCTTTATATAGCTTACCAATAAGGCCTTCTCCTAATTTACCTAATGATATATCTATTAATCTATATCCTAGTCTTGGTTTTTTTGAAGGTACTACCATCAATGCAGGTCGAGGTACAGAAACACAATTTCAAATCTTTGGTTCTCCCGACTTAACAAAAGAAAAATATGACTATGCTTACACTCCACACCCAAATTTTGGCTCTAAACACCCCAAACATGACGGAAAAATATGCTACGGGAAAAATCTAAGGAAAAATAAGAGATTAAGTGCTATTCATCTAGATTGGCTAATTAATGCTTATAAAAATAGTAGAAATAAAACACAGTTTTTTAAAACCGAATCATTTACTATCCACGCAGGAACAAAAAAATTACAACAACAAATCAAACAAGGGCTATCCTCTAATGAAATACGAAGTACCTGGACAGAAGATCTTAAGAGATTTAAACTGAAAAGAAAGCAATATTTAATATACCCATAATATAGTTACAGCATATAAAACCCCTATTTTCAGGGATGTTAGTATCTCTTATAATTAATACATTTGCTTATGCTTAAAATTCTACATTTTCTTTTTGCTTATGGATTACTAGTACTTCCTTTTACTATAAAAGCGCAAGTAAATAAGGTAACTCCATCTCAATCAGCAAAAGTTACTTCTTTAGAAGAGCAAGAAAAAAAAGAAGTTGCAGAAGCATACAAATTGTATAATATTGGTAGTAAAGACGTAAAAAAAGTAGTTCACAGATTACTCAAAACTTTAAAAACAAAAAAATCTCTTACCAATGCCAATTTACTTTTAGCCTATTATTTTCAAAACAAAGCGCTGGTTGACTCTTCTATATATTATGTAAACAAATCATTACAGTATGAATTAGCTGATGATTCTACACAAGCCAAAAAAACATCTCTAGCTTACAACATATTAGCTATTAATTATAAAAACAAAGGCCTATTACAAGAGAGCAAAAAATGGCATCTAAAAGGAATAGAATTTGCAGAAAAATTCAATGAAGAAGACCTGTATTACACTCATATACATGGACTTGCTAACACCTATAGTGAACTAGGTGATTTAAAAAAATCTCTAGAACTTTTTAAAGAGTGCCTTCAATACAAAGATGACAAAGAAATTATATATGGCAGTTACATTAACATAGCCATTATTTATTCAGAGATTAAAGATTTTGAATCTTCTGATATGTACCTCAAAAAAGGACTTGATCTTGCAAACAAAAACAATGATATCAGAGCATCTGCTTTTATTAATCATAGCTTAGCAGGAAATGCACAAGAACAAGGAAAACTTGATTTAGCTATATCTCTTTATAATAAAACTATTGAAGCTGCAAAAGAGTTCAACCTTAACCAACTTGGTTTAACCGCAAAAATAGATATAGGGAACTTATTAGTCTCTTCCAAAAAATACAAAGAAGCTGAAATCATATTCACCGCTGCATTAAATGATGCTATCAAACTTGGTTATTTAGGGCATTTGTCTACTATTTATGAAAATCTTCAAAGAATCTCAAGACAACAAGAGAACTATAAAAATGCTTTATATTTTGCTACCAAAAATTTTAGTATCAAAGACTCTATTAATAAGCTGCAAAAGGACAAAGAAATTAATGAGCTAGAAGTAAGATATCAAACGCTACAAAAAGAAAAAGAAATTAAATTTTTGCAGATTGAAAATGCCAATCGCTCCCTAGATGTAAAACATCAACAAGAAACCATCAAAAACCTACAATTACTACAGGAAGTACAGAAAAAAGAAAATGAAAACAGGATTTTGTCATATCATAATGCTGCAGAAAAAAAACGTAATGAAATTACTTTATTAAAAAAAGATCAAGAGATTCAAGAATCTAATCTAGAAAGACAAAAAAGTATCAAAAATATTATCCTTTATTCTTTTTTAATTCTACTTGTACCAGTTATTGGGTTATTATTTACTTACTATCAAAAATTACAGGCTCAAAGTGAACTTAATAAAAAGCAAGAAGAAATAAACAAACAAAAAATATCAAGTTTATTAAAAGATCAAGAATTAAAACTTATAAAAGCTTCTATAAAAGGACAAGACAAAGAAAGAAAACGTATTGCACTAGAGTTACATGATAGCATTGGAGGAAACCTAGCTGCTATAAAACTACAGCTTAATAATACTTTAATTAATGGCAACAAACAACCTCTAAAAATTATTAACTCTCAAATTGATGACACATATCAACAGGTTCGAAATTTATCTCATAATTTAGTCCCTAAGAAATTTAGTAAAAATAATTTTTGCGATGTTCTAGAAGAGTATTTAAATAATATAGGAGGAGCAACTAGCTTAACCACTTCGTTTGGCGTATACCCCAGAAAAGAAATAGATGTTTTGAATGAGGTATTACAGAGTGAGATTTTTAAAATTATTCAAGAATTGATTACTAATACAATCAAACATGCCAAAGCATCTTCTATAGAATTACAATTAAATTTGGTTGAAAACGTATTAAATGTATTATTTGAAGATAATGGAGTAGGTTTTAACACAAAAAACAATGATTCTGGAATTGGTTTTGAAAATATAAAGAGTAGATTAAAAAAAGTATCTGGATCCTTACATATCGATTCTAGAATTGATAGAGGTACTATAATAGATATAGAAATACCAACATTAATAACAATTAATAATAATGAAATATAACCTGATAATAGCCGATGACCATAAAATGTTTTTAGATGGTCTACTAAGTATTCTAAATTCTGAAAAAGATTATAACATCTTACTAACTGCCAAAGATGGTAAACATATTGCAAAATATCTAGAGATCAACCCTGATGAAAAAATAGATCTCATTATAACAGATATCTCTATGCCTGAAATGGATGGAATATCTCTGAATAAGATAGTAAAAGAACGAAACAAGAGTACAAAAACCCTAGTAGTTAGTATGCACACTGATGCAGAAATGATTGATAACCTTATTGAGCACGATGTTGATGGCTATGTTCCTAAAAATGCTGAAAAAGAAGAACTTTTAAAAGCGATAAAGACGATATTAGGCGGTGAGAAATATTTTTCTAAAGAAATAAAGAACATATATCTCGAAAATAAATTTTCTAAAAAGAAACAAGAAGAAATCAAATTAACACAACGAGAAATAGATGTTATTACACTTATAGCTCAAGAATTTACTACGCAAGAAATTGCTGATCAGTTATTCTTAAGTAAACATACAATAGAGAGTTATAGAAAGAATCTAATCGCCAAACTTAATGTAAGGAACCTTGCAGGATTGACTAAATATGCAATAAAAATGAAATACATAAAGTCATAAAAAGACTATCACTTTTTGGTACATTCATCGCGCTTTTTATAAAAAAAGCTTGCAAACATAAGCTGTTTCTTAAAAAAGGCATAGTTTTCAGAGACAGAAAATCTATTGTATTATCAAGTGATTAGAAGTTTCTTTGTTTATGTAAAAAAGTTCTTTTTTCTTTCTCTTCTATTTTTCATTAATATCTCTAACTAAAAATGTGAGTTTAATGTAAATATAGAGAACTAAAAAAAAGACTGTCTTTTCAGACAGTCTTTATTACTACATTGCAACTATAGTGTTCTATAACTAATAGGCATACCAAATATCGTCATAAAACCTCTTTAATAGTATTAACTATTACGCATACTTTCATGCTTTATCGTTTTAAAACCAAAAAACCTGTTTCTTTTTTCAAGTTATGTGGACCATTTATTTTTATATTAAAAAAATAGGTTCCCTCTGGCAATTTATCTCCACCTAAACTTCTTTTTCTATTTGCTATCCCTCTAAAAACTTTTGAGGTATTATTATATCCTTCTATCTCATATACCAAATCTCCCCAACGATTATAAATTAAGACTCTATTATTAGGATAGTTTTCAATACCATAAATCTCCCAGTATTCATTAATCCCGTCACCATCTGGAGAAAACCCATATCTTGTCTTATCTTCTGGTCGAGGTGTTACATAAACTGTAATAGAATCTTCTGCAACGCACCCTTGGTTATTGGTAAATACGACCGTATACGTTATCGTCTGATTTGGGTTTGCCATTGGGTTTGCGATATCAGAAGCACTTAATCCTATAGATGGGCTCCAACTATATACACCTGCAGAAGTCCCCTCTGCATGTAACTGTATTGTTTCTCCCTCTCTAATATCCTGATCTTCTCCTGCTTCTACAGTTTCTTCTTGTTGATATACTCTAAATATACAATTTGAGCTATTATCATTGGCATCGGTTGCTGTAATGGTTATCTGCATTCCATCTACGATAGGACTTCCTGCCATTGGTTCTTGGGTAATTACTGGAATTGGATCTACATTATCAGTCACTTCAACCAATTCTGTATAATCAGGAACAAGAAGGGCTTCACAAATTAATTCTTGCTCACTTATACAACTTATCCTTGGTGGTTCAGTATCTGGATCAGGATTGGTTACTTCATAAGGCACAATAGCAAATTGAGGAGAACTTGTATAATCTTGTTTTGGTAATCTGCTTAAATAACGTGCCCATGCATCAAAGGCTCCATCAGTTTCTGCATCTACAGAAGCAGCTAATGCAGGTTGCATATTAGCTCCATATCCTGTAGGGCTTTCTGGATAGCCATTCATCTCTAACCCTTCACATTTATCTGCACTACTATAGTTTAAATCATACAATTCACTAAAGTTTTCTGCCTCTCTGCCCGATGCATCAACATAATCAAAAGTATAACTACTAGATTTTAGCCAACAAAAAGGAGGAGTCATAATTCCGACAGGGAAAACAGTTTTCCACCTTAAAACTGACAATGCATTATTATAGCCCAATCCATTGATATACCCCATTGTCCATGTAAAAAAATTATCTTGCCATGGTGATAACAACACCTCATCAGTAGGATTGATAACATGCAATGTATTGCTATTTACATTATCCACATATTGTCTTTTGTATTCTCTCAAATTATTATTCAGTTTTTCTTCAAAATATTTTTTTAATGTATGATTATCCGGTGTTATATACGCTGTTTGACCTAAGGTCCTCATGTTCCATGCTTGTCCTCTTACCTGACCCTTATTATACAACCCTTTTGACATACCTCTATAGCCTACAGCCAAATTCATAAAATTGTATGTTGTCCAAAATTGTAATTCTTCTAAATAAAAATAATCACCAGTTATCAAGTATGGCAAATAAGCTATAGAAGGCTGATGATCACTATCTGGTGTATGCCTACTTAACCCATTAGTAATAGCATAAAAACCTACACCTTGATTTGCAGGTACTTCATACTTTCCTGTAGATGGATTGCGTGTATCCGAAATCCTACGTATTCCTATATAAGGATAATCATCTATAGAAACAGGTAAATCAGTATTTTTATCTCGAAAATGTATTTGATATGCCCCTCCTGAGTTTCCGTTTGCCAATGTATTAAAATAAGCCCTTGAATCCATTGTCAACATATATCTAGCCCCATAATCAGGAAGAGGTCCGATATCAGCATGCTGTCCAGTTCTAGGCATATAACTAGTTAAATTACCATTATCCATGGGTTCAAAAGAATCTTCCATACCAGCTAAAGCTGTTTCTGAAATTATAATACTTTGATCATAATTGGGTATTGCACGTGTTTCTAAAAAATAAGAAATATTATAATCAACATGAACGTTATTTTTATCTCCCCACCAAAAAACTTTTCTCCACCTAGCATGATGCGTATGACTTAACCCTTTTTTACTATAAAGAATGTTTGAGTTTGATTTAATCTCTACCTCATACAAAAAGCCTTTTGGATCCGCCACATACGTCCAATTATTTTCTATAACAACATCTGTTCGAACCTTATCAAGTTCATAAGCACGAATATAAAATCGTGCTGTTAGATGAGGATGTATACCTCCATTACCATTCTCTATAGGTGCAGAAACATGCCATTCGGTAACTAACTTACCTTCTAACCATTTTTTTTCTTCTTGAATTGCAAATGATTTTTGCAAAAGTTCTTTCGCAGAACTAGTATATAACTGTCCCTCCAATGTTATATGTATTGAAGTATCGTATCCAGTTTCTAAAAGTTTCTGTAGTGTTATTCCAGTATTTGCATCAACTTGTCCTTGATTGGATAAAATGATTACTACGCTTTCTTTAGCAGCTAAAAATGGTATTTCACAAGTTATAACTGCATGACGCAAGGAACCGTCCTTATGAGTTGCCTTTACATCTACTTGTAAATCTATCACTTCTCCTGCACTTAATTTCGCCTGCAAATAGCTTCCTTGCGGAACGTCTCCTTCTTTAAAAACATGTCCAAAGGTCGCTAATACATTATTCCGTGATACATTACTTACATCAACTATTCTTATTGTTGTTATTTGGTCAGGAGGATTTGCTTTACTATTCCAATAAAAGGTCAAAAAAAATAAAGTAATTAAAAAACATTTTTTCATAAAGGTTAAATTTAGTCATACCACACACAAGAACTAGTATTACTAAAAACCTATTCCTTATATGTTTTATGCGTGTTACATTCATTTACCCTTATGATGATTTATAAAACATACTTTATAATCTATGTTACAAAGCTAATATCTATCTTTTGATCAAGACATATTCATTATTTCCTATTTTCCAAATCCGTCTCCCATACGATAACTCAAAACAATACCATGTGTATTATTAATAGGAGTATCTCGTAGCGTACGATTATAATTATAAAGTAGTCGCAAATGGTTTGACACATAAAACCCTGCTAGAAAATTCATTGATGTACTCGTTCTGTATCCAGCCCCTACTTCTATTTTGTTTTTGTAATTTATCGTTGTATTAAAATCAGCTTGAACGGGAGCTCCTGATACATGTTTGATCAAGATGCTTGGAGTGATCAAAACCTCTTCAAAACGAGTCGCAAAAAAACGATATCCCGCATATGCATAAAAAGGGCTTTTGATATTAATATTATTCTCTGAAGATAATGAACCTCCCAATAAATTAGGAGCAGAAATACCTACATAGAGATGCTCTCTATTATATAAAACGCCAGCTCCCAAAGTAGGAACAACTGTATTAATATTATTTGCAAAATTAGGATCATTCTGAATACCTAATTCTAGTAAATTCTCATCATAAAGCATCACTCCTCCCGTAATCCCAAAAGAAAGAACATTAGGGTTGTAAGACCACCATCTTGCTTTATTATAATTATGATCAAAAACCAACTTATATGAATATGATGCAAACAGACTTGTAGCCGTAGTAACTCCCACTTGATCACTAACAACCCCTGCTCCTAATCCCATATTACTAGAGTTTAACGATGAATTAAATGTCAATCCTATATTTCTAGGGCTACCTTCAATATGGTTTAAATATCCTCTATTGGTTATAGTAATATCAGCATCTGGATAAAACCCTGCATGAGCTGGATTTATCACGACTGTATTGTAATTATAATTTGCAAAGACAGGTGTTTGCTGCCCAAAGATTGGACATAAGAACCCCGTTAATAGCGTTACTGCTATTATTACATACACTTTTTTCATCAGTTATCGTTTTAAAACCAGAAACCCTGTTTCTTTTCTCAAGTTATGTGAACCATTTATTTTTATATCGAAGAAATAGGTTCCTTCTGGCAATTCATCTCCTCCTAAACTTCTTTTCCTATTTGCTATTCCTTTAAAGGTTTTTGCATTATTATCATATCCTTCTGTTTCATATACCAAATCTCCCCATCGATTATAAATTGATACTTTATTATCTGGATATTCCTCAATACCATAAATTTCCCAGTATTCATTAATCCCATCACCATCTGGAGAAAACCCATACCTGGTCTGATCTTCTGGTCGAGACGCTACAGAAACCGTAATAGAATCTTCTGTAACACACCCCTGATTATTGGTAAACACTACAGTATAAATTACTGTCTGATTTGGGTTTGCTATTGGATTTGCGATATCAGAAGCACTTAGCCCTATAGACGGACTCCAACTATATGTACCTGCAGAAGTTCCTTCTGCCCGTAATTGTACTGTTTCTCCCTCTCTAATATCCTGATCTTCTCCTGCTTCTACGGTTTCTTCTTGTTGATATACTCTAAACACACAATCTGAACTATTATCACTTGCATCGGTTGCCGTAATGGTTATCTGCATTCCATCTACAATAGGACTTCCTGCGCGAGGAGTTTGTATAATTATTGGATTAGGATCTATAGTATCTACCACAGTAAGTAACCCACGGTAATCAGGAACAGAAAATGCATCACAAGAAAGTTCCTGATCTGTAAGACATCCTGATATTGCAGGTCCATCGATATCTACAATCGTTGTTGTGATTATAAAACTACATTGATTACTATTTCCAGACGTATCTGTTACAGTCATCTCTACTGTCATTCCATCTACAAACGGTGATCCTTCTACAGGCGATTGAGTTACTACTGGTGAATTATCACAATTATCCAAAACAGTCACTAAACTAGTGTAATCAGGCAATACAGCTCCACTATCCAGAGATTGATTGCTCAAACAATCTATTGTTGGTCGTTCTGTATCTGAAATGGTAATAGTTTGCACCACATCAATACTATTTCCTGCACCATCGGTTACACTATAGGTGCGCAATACTGTATTGCTAGTTGTCACATCATCAACAAATGCAACCACGGGTGAACCACAATTATCACCTGCATCAGTAACTACTGCAATATCAGGAGTAGGTACATCTGTAGTACAACTTACTGTAATTGCAGATGGGATACTTGCCGTAGGGTTTACAGCATCATTAATCGTAATTGTCTGAGTGACATTTATACTATTCCCTGCACCATCTGTTACACTATATCTACGTAAAACTATAGTTCCTGTCGTGGTATCATCAACAAATGCAACCACAGGAGAACCACAATTATCAGCCGCATCAGTAACTACTGCAATATCAGGAGCAGGTATATCTGTAGCACAACTTACTGTAATTGCAGATGGATTACTTGCTGTTGGATTTAAAGTATCATTAATCGTAATGGTTTGAATAACATTTATACTGTTCCCAGCATCATCAGTCACACTGTAGGTTCTTGTGATAACCTCCGGATTACTCCCTCCATCACTCACATCACTTACAAAAGCAACAGTTGGGATAGCACCACTATTATCTGCCTCATCTGTAACTACCAATGGATCTGGTGTTGGAACATCTGCTATGCATTGCACATTAATTGATACTGGATTACTAGCTGTTGGGTCTTCTGTATCGACACCAGGTATCGTTACCTCAAAATTACATAGAGTTTCTTTTCCACTATTATCTCTAACAGTAATTGTAATTGTTGTATTTGCTGTAAACAAAGTTCCTACATCTGGGCTTTGAGTAATCTCAAGATTCGTATCACAATCATCTGTAGCAACTACAGAACCTCTATAATCTGGTAAATTAGAACCTGAGACTAATGTTTGATTACTTGGGCATGTAGTAATCTGTGGAGCCTCAATATCTGGGATGTTTTTCCCTAAAATAACATGAGCAAACCCAGGATCACTATTCACTAAATAGTTATACGCATATCGACGGTATCTCCCTATAATAAGATCATCGATTCCATCATTATTAACATCTCCAGCATAAGCTCCAGCCCCCTTTATTGAATAACTTGAAAATTCATTTATCCCAAATCCATACGTATGAGCTCCAAAACTTGCAGGAACAGTAGCTTCCCAAGTAGCTTTACCATAAAGAACTCCTCCTGTAGAAGAGCTACCTTTAATGATTAAATCCTGATATCCATCATTATTAAAATCTCCTATATGATTAAGCAGATTTAAATTTGAAGAAAATGAAAAACCGTTAGTTCCATCAAGAGTTGCTAAATCTAGCTCAGCAGAAAAAGTATTTTTCCCAAACAAAACAAATTGATTTCTAAAAGATATATCTTTAAAACCATCATTATTTATATCATCTGTTGCACCTACTTCTGCATAGGTTATATCAACAACAGAATGTGTCACTGCAAAACCATTAGCACCATTTAAATCTTCCACATTTAGTGTTGCAGGGTAATTTGATGATCTTCCAAATACAACATGTTTTCTATTGGTGTTACCTCCAATTACTATATCATTGATCCCATCTCCATTTGCATCTCCAACATTAGCTACAGAACGGCCTACTACATGCAAAGACGTTCCACTATTTGTAATAACGCACCCATTAACTCCATTAATTTCATCTGTTTTAATACTAGCAGGAAAACCCGATCCTGATCCATATACAATAAAACATTTTCCTTTTATATTACGTGAATCATTAGAGCTATTTGCGATAATTACATCATCAATTCCATCCCCGTTTACATCTCCTAAATTATCTAGATCAATTCCTAAAAATTCTTGATTTATCCCTTTTATCACAAAACCATTTGTACCATCAATAGTTGATAAATCTACTATTGGTGTAAACCCTGATGACGAGCCAAAAATAACATATACAGCTCCTGCTCTATACCCACCACTATCACTTCTACGAAAGGGCTCACTCAATATAATATCGTCTATACCATCATTATTAACATCTCCTGCAGTATCTGCTTTATAAAAATGATTATCACTACCTGTTTTAACATAAGGGATTAATTCATTACTTATTTTAAAACCATCTGAACCATTCAAATCCTTTAAAAATATGTTTGAAGGAAACCCAGAAGTTGTTCCAAATACTATATAAACACCTCCAATAACATTAATATGATATCCTCTATATGGGCCAGTAAAATTAACAACATCTCCTTTTGCTACTACTATAAAATCATCAATCCCATCGTTATTAACATCTCCCGCAGTATTCACATCATAACCAGTCTCACTATGGGGTCCTTCTCCATATAACGTAAAACCATTTGTACCATTAAGGTTACTGATAGAAAAATTTGTGGTGCTACAATCTATTTCTTCTGAACTGGTTTTTAGATTTACTGTAAATGAGCAAAAGCCTGTATTACCAGATCTGTCTGTTACTGTTATGGTGACACTTGTATTTGAGGTAAATAAAGTTCCTTCTGGAGGAGTTTGCGTATATACCATATCTGTGTTATAGCTACAATTATCTGTTGCTGATGCTAAAAACTGTATATAATTAGGTAAAGGCGTATTTGTATATAATTCTTGAACACCACTTGGGCAGTTTATTATTGGATCTTCTGTATCAATAACATCTAGTGTATTGCCAAAAAAAACATGAAATGCACCTTTTGTTCTATATGTATCGCTATTATTTAGTTTTTCTCCTACAATAAAATCATTAACCCCATCATTATTAAAATCTCCTGCATTACTTACAGAGTGGCCAAACCCCTTATAACTATACCTTTGATCGTCAAAAATCTGATATCCGTTGGTTCCCTTAAGCTCTAAACTTTGTAATTTATTAGGAAGTGCAGTTCCCCCGTATAATATATAAGCTCCTCCGCTTCTTGCATACCCATCCCAATGAGGAACAGACACTATTAAATCTGTAATCCCATCACTATTAACATCTGATAATCCATCTAAATCAGAAATTCTATATGGATACAAATACCACCCTGCTTCAAAAACAAATTTGTCTCCATCAGGCAAATCCGATAATCTAAACGAAGTAGAGAAAGTAGTATTTTTACCGTATAGCACATATGCTTTTCTAGAACTTGCAATAGCAAGATCATCAATCCCATCATTATTAAAATCTTTTGCTGGAGCTACAGAATTACCTAAGGACTCATATTCTATATCTTCTGTTATATAAAAGCCATTAGTTCCATTTAAAGTAGACAACTCAAAAGTTGCTGCAAAATTGGTGTTTCTCCCAAAAATAATGGCTACTCTTCCTGCTGCCCTAGTTGCACCTTCATTATACCTTGGAAACCCCAAAACCAAATCTTCTACTCCATCATTATTTATATCTCCTGCATTACTTACCTGTATACCATCCCATCTAAAACTTCCAGAAAATCCCTGTATAACAAATCCATTTGTACCATCTAAATCTGCACTATTTATGTTCCCAATAGTCGGACTTCCATACACAACATAAGCTTTACCAGAAGTAGATAAAGCACCTCCAATTATAATATCATCAATTCCATCCCTATTTACATCTCCTGCATTACTTACATTTTGATGTGAATTAGTATCTTCTACAAGAATACCATTTACACCATCAATATCTGATCTTGTGTAAAGTGGCAAAAAACCAGTAGTGCTACCAAATATAATGATCACATCATTAGAGTAGGTACCTATTAAAACATCTTCCAGTCCATCATTGTTAATATCTCCCGCCCTACTTACACTATATCCTAATCGTTCACCAGTAACAATACCCCTTACCACAAAACCATTCGTACCATCTAGCGTATTAATGTCGACAGAAGCAGAAGTAATACCAGTACCCCCAAAAACAACATAAGCCTCACCTATATTCTCTACAGTACCATCATCAACTCCAGGGGCTCCTACAATAATATCTGAGATCCCATCTCCATTTACATCCCCTAACTCACTAACAGATTCTCCCATATCATCTGTTTCATTTTTCCCTTCCTTACTAAAACGATGCGTGTCATTTGTGTCTGATATTTGCACATCTGGACACCCCTGCCCAAATGACACAAAAGAACTACAAAACAATAGAAAACATATCGTCTGTATTTTTGAATTAATCCCGAAATTACATCTCACCCAAGTCATGTTAATTATATTTTGGGGCAAAACTATACCGCTTTCTTTTAATAAAAATCACTGAAAACAGTGATTTAAATAAATCATACAAATAATATTTTAATCAATAAATAAGAACTATGAATAACATCATTAATCTTCTTCTTTTTTCACTTTACAACCTCTTTATTTCAATTAAGAATTGGTATTATATTCCTTTATTATAAAATCACATTATAAACTTGTTATAAATTACCTCCTCTACAGATAGAAATACAATATTTCAGAAAAACAACCTAAACAAATAACAACCAACACCTTAACAAGAAACCCTATACATAATCCATCAAACAACCCCCTGTTTTCAGGGTAGTACATTTCACTATAAAAGGTGTTTTCCTCGGGTGACTTCTCCTGCATCTTTGCACTGTGATTATTAGTCATCAAAACAAGTATCAAAAAAACAGATATATGAAGACTATCACATCACAAAAAAATAAATACTAACCCTTAAAAACCAAAAATCATGACTTGGGGAATCACATTAATTTTATTAAGTATTATAGCAGTACCATCTTTATTGTTATCAAAAAAGCCAAATGCAAAAGAACTTCTTGAAAAAATCGAACCTTACCAAGGGTGGATCGGACTAGTATTCTGTTTCTGGGGAATATGGGGAGTAATCAGTTCTATTTTAGGCCTAGGTTGGTTTGCTTCATTTCCTGTACGATGGACTGTTTATTTAGCTGGAAACGCAGTTGAAGCAATATTAGGATTTATGTTAGGTTTTGGAATGATCAACAAGCTTGTATTATCTAAAAATGAAGCTGCTAAAGAAAAAGCGATCGCTCTAAGAGAAAAAATAGCTCCAAAACAAGGAAAATTAGGAGTTTTAGGATTAATTATAGGAGCATTAATGATTGTATTATCATTCTTACCTTACTAAAAACAAAACAATGAAAAAGCTAGTTTTTATACTCTTACTTACAGTCACTTCTGTATTTTCTCAAGAAAATAGCAAAACGCTAACTATTGTAGGAGAAGCAGGCAAACAGGTAGAAATTGAGAATTATTTCCTTACCATTTCGCTAAAACAAATTGTTGCTGATGGTTATCAACAACTAGAGCCCAAAAGCTTATCAGAAGTAGAACAATTATATGCAGATAAATTAAAAGCTATAGGAGTTGATTTCAGTAAGTTTAGTAAAAACACGCTTTATCAGCTATACTCATCTTATTCTCAGGTAAACGATGTATCCTATTACAATTATTCAACATCCTCTGAAGAAGAAATGATTAAAATTATTGGGCAAAAAATGAATGGGTTGACAATTACACAAGTAGAAGCTATAGCCAAAGAAAAAACAAATACAGAATTGGTTGCTCTTACACAAACTGCAATTGAAGACGCAAAGAAAAAAGCTCAAAAAATAGCTGAAAATCTCAATACAAAGTTGGGAGATATTATAAAAATTGAAGATTCTAGTAATAAAATGCAGTACATCAATATGTATAAACCACAAGAGGTTCAAAAACAATTTGTAACGGTTACTTTTAAACTAGAACAATAAAACAGTTAATTAACAATTAATATATAAATTCGAATAATGAAAACAAAAATTGTAATCCTAGCCGTAATCTTAGCTTTCGGAAGTAGTTTTAATAGCCAAGCGCAAAAGCTAAAGAAGTTTGGTAGCTCTATCGAAAAAAAGATAGGACCAAAAACGATAAAAGTACCTTACACAGATGTAGTATCTTATTTAGGATATGCATCTCCAGGTAACGAGGATGAAGTAAAAGATGATAAAAAATTCTATTACATCTATGTATGGGTTCCTGCTGTTGCTCCAGAATTAGGTATCAGAATGATGTCTCCTGTAGGAAAAACTAAAATCAAAAAAGCTATAAAATCAGCTGCATATACAGAAAATGCTAAATCTTCTGAGTACTTTGATACTTACATTACATTAGAGCGTTCTGATATCATCAGCAAAGATAAAATTAGTGACGACGCTGTAAAAAGTGCTAATTGGGTAACTTTAGAGCGTAATGATGATAGTAGTGAGATGCCAAAACAACCAAGCGGAAGCAGCTATAACTCATTATTAAGATACAAAAGTGAAGCTGGTAACCCTACCAAAGCACTTACTGTTGGACTATACCGTATAGGTTTTACTACATACAAAAGAGGTGTGGTAAAAGGTACTTTCTTAGCAGAAGTTGCAGCTCCTATCAAACTACCTGGAGTAGTAATGGCTAAGACTATCAGTGAGTTAAAAAAAGGACTATAAAATTATAGTTGAATAGTTTTGCCCCCAATGGTTATTCCTATATTTTTTTTAGCTTTAAAATATAGGAATAACCTATTTTTATTCTACATATTAAAACCAAAAAATGGAGGAAAACAACAACAAAAACTCTAAAAAAGAAGATACTCAAAAAGATTTTCTTGATGATATTTTAGCCAATGCCTTGTCTTCCACAAAAAAACATAAAGAAGCTAATGCAGGTCTAGAAACCAAGAAATGTAAAAGCTGTGGTGCTGCAAGACCAGAAGATACTAATCTCCAATATTGTGACTTCTGTGGAAACCAATTTTATTAAAATATAATTCTTTTTTTACGATATGTCTTTTGATGAAACACAAAATAGATGGGACACTTTCTTAAACAAAATCACAAAACGATTTGAAGAAATATTAGACAAAGCAGAAGTAGCATTGCCCTTAGTATTTGAAGCAACAGATTTAGAAGTCAATACATTTTTAAATGCATGGCAAGGGATATACTCACAAGCTAGTGACCTTATCTATAAAATAGAAGATACCTGGTATGAAAAAGTTCAAGAAACTTTTGAAAATGTAGGTATAGAATTTGGTTCTAAACCATTAAACCAAGAACGAAATAAAGGACTCTTGATCAAATTTGATCTCGAACAAAAACTAAAGTCCTATGAAGTAAAAATATTTTCTAATGTTGCCAACACATTATTAGTTGCTGTAAAAGACATATTATCAAAAGATTTTTGTTGCACTCAATGTCAGGCCAAACTGCCTGTAAAAGACAATTTTTTCAGATCATATTATTGTACCTGCGAATATTGTCAAACTGTAAACACATTTGAGCCAGGAACCAAAGCCCGTAATGTAGAACACTTTACCCTAGATGCTTTGGGAGAAGAAGCCGCTCTACAACATTATCTTCAATACGAGCACTACAAGTTTCAAAACTACCTGCATAACAAAAAGGTTTATAAAAAAGAAGAATTGACTTCTGAATATCAAAAATATGTAGAAGCTTTCTTGAAAAAAAGAATTGAGATCATCCCAGAATACAATGATCGTTATGAAAAAGACTTAATTGCCAAAATGGCTCTTATAGATTAGTTTTTATTAATACTCATAAACCCAAAAACATGTTAGATTCACTTAAAAGTCAATTACGTTCTATAATAGAATGGAAAAACCCTGCCCCAGAAACTCTCTTTGAAAAATGGACAGAAAATGGGGATGAAATAAAAAATGCTTCTAAATTAATTATAGGCCCAGGACAAGGATGCCTTTTTGTTTATGAAGGTAAGGTAGAGGGCTATTTTGACCAAGAAGGTATGTATGATCTTAAAACAGACAACATCCCTTTCTGGACAACGATCAAACATATTATGTATTCTTTTGAATCTCGCCATAAAGTTGGTATTTTCTTTTACAGAAAAGCAGAGATGCAAAACATCCGCTGGGGAACCCCTTCACCTATTACTTATAAAGACCCTATTTATAATTTCCCTGTGGGATTAGGAGCTTTTGGTAATTTCTCTTTCAAGATTACAAAACCTGTAGAGTTTTTTACTAATGTAATTGCTGGTATTGATTACTACCCCGTAAAAGCAATACAAAAAGTAATTCTATCAAGAATCACACAACCTATAAGTGATTATCTGGCAAATGCTTCATTTAGTTATACCGAAATTGACAAGAACCGAAATGAGATTGCTTCGTTTAGTCAAAATGCAAGTATTCAGATTTTTGAAGAACTAGGTTTTGAACTACTCGATTTTAGAATAGAAGGCACCAATTTTGATGAAGAAACCAATACTCGAATTGGTCGAATTGCTGATATGAGTGCAGAAGCACAAGCTATGAAAGAATTAGGAGTAAGCTACCAAGATTACCAACAACTCGAAGCTTTAAAAAACATGGCAAAAAATGAAGGAGGTGGTAATATAGGAATGCAAATGGGTGCTGGGTTAGGAATGGGACAAGTGCTGGGCAATATGATAAATCCACAACAAAATCAGACACAACAGCAACAAAACACCCCTCAACAACAAAACACTCCCCCTCCTGCTCAACCCGCTAGTGATGACCCTATTCAAAAACTTGAAAAATTGAAAAAAATATTTGATGCTGGATTGATCGATGAACAAGAGTATAAGCAGAAAAAGCAAGAAATATTATCTCAATTATAACAACAAAATCAATTTAAATAAACAAAACAATATGAATACCATTAACGAACTATATCAAGATGTTTCTGGGCAACAAAAAGAAGACTACAGAGATTACATCTTAACTATTTCTCGTATGGACTGGGAAAATTATGATTTTAATACTTGGCCTGGAGCAGATCTTTCTTACCCTGATCTTGATGAAGATGTAAATTATGATGTATGGCCTTTTAAACCTAATTTAGATGAACCTCACTGGATTAACTTAAATGATATTGCTTCAGGTATTTCCAGATACGGATACGCCAATAGGCTTGAAATGCCAGATGAAATTGTCGGACTTGATCATGAAGAGGCTAAGAAAATATTTGAAGGAATCAAAGGCATACAGAATAGTCACCCAGAGGAATTCAGTACTCAAATCAATACGTATGGCTTTACAGATGAGAATCATTTTTTATGGGCAACCCTAGCCCTAGAATCATCTGAAGAGCAAGCATATGAAGCTGCTGATGCTTTACTTAGAGAAGCAACTGATAAACTCAATGCCGAGATGGATGCTCAAATAGAAGCCGCAGAATCTGGTGGTTTATTAGATCCAATAAGCGGAATAGATATGCAAACATGGGCCGCCGCCAATGCAAAAATCGCTGGTGGTATGGATCTTGAGGAGGTACTTAAAATTATAGGTACAGAAAAACCAATCTGGGATGAAGTATCTGCAGAGTGGAATGCTCGAATGTCTCAGGATACTACATATGCTATTGTAAAAGTATATGGAGATGCCTTTACTAATTCTGATATAGGCTTATTTGCTCAGACCAATGCAGACCAACAAACTTCTACTGATGCTATAACTGGCGACAGTGCATTAGATAAAGTAAAAGAAGATTTTGAACTCTATATCAAAATCATGTGTCATCAAAGTATGGGATCTACTCAAGGTAAAGATGCTGCTTCAATCCTACAAGAATACGGACTTAGTGTGAGTGATTGGGGAATGGTTGGAGCACACTGGACTCCAAAAATGGCAACAGATACCCGCATGGCTCAAAAAATGGGAGAATATATGGAAAAATACAATGCAGAATTTGCTTCTGCAAAAGCAGGAGATGATATAGATTTCTAACAAAACCATTCATGATTGCGGATGACCCGGGACTCACCAGAAATCCCATAACACTATAATACTAGTATGGTGATAACGGGTCATCTTATATGAATATAATTACTTTTCTAAGGTAAAGAAATCAAATATCCCCTCAATACCCACTATCAGATAGTATCTCTAATATCCTTCTTCAAAAAAAAACATTGACATACTATACTTACAGGATATACGTTGTTACTCTTTCAAACAACTAATTTACCTATAAACATATGCCATTTTTCATCTTTTGTCCTCCATCTGCATCAGTCACATTTGTAATATACTGAAATACAGAACTCATCATTAATATTGAAGTACTTATTCTAGTAAACTACTTTATTTTAACAATAAAGCCTCATATTTGTAGGAAGTTTATAGTTTCATAAAAAAATAAACTTTTACATAACAACTAATCTATTTTGAATATAAAAATGTGTGCCATTTTATTTAAACTAAATCAATTATTATGAAAACAAGAATCTTAATTTTATTAAGTATTTTATTCGCCTTAGGAACTTCTATTGATTCTCAAGCACAAAAATTAAAGAAGTTTGGTGGTTTAACAGAAAAAAAAATAGGGCCAAAAACTATAAAAGTACCTTATACTGATATAGTAACCTATTTAGGATATGCATCACCAGGTAATGAAGACGAAGTAGTAGATAATAAGAAATTTTACTACATCTATGTATGGGTACCTGCTATTGCTCCAGAATTAGGAGTAAGAATGATGTCTCCAGTAGGAAAAAACAAAGTTAAAGGAGCAACTATGTCTAAGGCTTATGAAGACAATGCTAGCTCAAGTGACTTTTTTGACACTTACATTACTTTAGAGCGTTCTGATATAATAAGCAAAGACAAAATTACAGCAGAAGGTGTAAAGTCTGCAAAATGGGTTACACTAGAGCGTAATGATGACAGTAGTGAAATGCCTAAGCAACCAAGTGGTAGCAGCTATAACTCTTTATTAAGATATAAGAGTGATGCTGGTAACCCTGCAAAAGCATTAACTGTTGGATTATACCGTATCGGTTTTACTACCTATAAAACTGGTGAAGTAAAAGGTACTTTCTTAGCTCAAGTAGCAGCTCCTATCAAATTACCAGGAGTTGTAATGGCTAAAACTATTGAAGACTTAAAAAAAGGTTTATAATATTTAACCACAATTCACATTAAGCACACATTTATAATTATTCCTACACTTCTTTTTATAAAAAGTGTAGGAATTTTTATTTAACATCCTTTTTATCAAAGCATTTGGGCTTTCATTTTTTCTACGATATTATAAGCAGCAGGGCAAATTGCCACATTTTTAATAGTTAAATTAGATATTTTCTGAATTTTTTTACGATCTGTATGTGGGTATTCTCGACAAGCTTTAGGTCTAACCTCATAGATAGAGCAATAATTATCTGCTCCAAGAAAAGTACACGGTGTTTGCTGTAAAACCAAATCTCCATCTTCATCTGTTTGCAAATATTGATCTTCAAACTGTCTAGGCTTCATCCTAAAAAACTTTGCTATGCGTTCTACATCCTTACCTGTAAATAAGGGCCCCGTTGTTTTACAACAATTTGCACATTGTAAACAATCTGTAGTAGTGAATTCATCATTATGTAGCTCTTGCATTATATGATCTAACTTCTTAGGAGGTTTTTTTTTAAGCTTGGCAAAGAACTTTTTGTTCTCGTTATATTTATCTTTGGCCAGTTGTGGTAATTGATCTATGAATTCTTGCATACTGCAAAAATAAAACTTTTGATAGTTATGAATAGTAATTACCTATATATTCCATTTTAATTGAGATCAATTTAATATCAGTAAATACTTTAAATAATACCTGAATATATTTTACATATCATGAATAAAGACATTTTTGGAACTGCAATCAAAGATTTTTACAATAAAAAATACACAGAAGATATCACTGTACTTGCTGATGATTTTGATGATGATCACATTCCTATTCCGTACTTATTCAGAGCGTATACTGAGATGCCAAAAATAGAACAAAAAGCATTGGATCTCTCCTATGGAAAAGTACTTGATGTTGGTAGTGGTGCAGGTAGTCATAGCCTATTTCTTCAAAATGAAAAAAAATTAGATGTAACAGCTTTAGATATCTCTGATGGTGCAATCCAGATTTGTAAAGAACGAGGAATAAAACAAGCCATAGTTCAGGATATATTTAATCATTCCTCTACTACCTATGATACGATACTTTTTTTAATGAATGGTAGTGGTATTATTGGCTCTCTAGATCGTATTGACTTATTTTTTACACATATCAAGACATTACTTTCTAAAAATGGACAGGTTTTAATAGACTCATCAGATATTTCTTATCTTTTTCAGGATGACGATGGTAGTTTCTGGGTAGATATTTCTGCTGGATATTATGGCGAAATGCAATATAAACTCAAATACAAGAATCAAGAATCAGAACAATTTGATTGGTTATACATAGACTATAATACGTTACAAAATGCCGCAAATACCAATGGTTTTATTTCTGAATTAATTGTAGAGGGAGAAAACAACGATTATTTGGCCAAATTTACGTTGGCAATTGATTAACTCTCTTTTTTAGTTACAGAGGTGGTACAATATTTGTGACTAAAAAATATTTAAAAATTAAATCGTGTGCAATTAATAAAATTTTTGAGCTATCTACTCATCGCTTCTTTCATCCTTATCGGGTGTTCAGATGATGATAACAGTATTGCCAATAGTGTATTACAAGCTAGTAATAGACAACCTCTAGGAAGTTCAGCAAATGATCTCTTAAGTGATACAAATTATAATAGTCTTACTATAGAGATTGTTGCAGTACAAGGTTTTGAACCCACCAGAGGTGCAATTGAAGGATTTAGAGATTTTTTGCAAGACCGATTATTTAAACCCAACGGAATTACTATAACACAACGTTCTATACCATCTTCTGGTAAAGCTCCGTTTGCAATTGAAGAAATTGCAGAGATAGAAAATACCAACAGAACTTTATTTAATAAAGAAGATGATATTACAGTATATATCTATTTTGCCGATGGTCACAGAGAAGGGGATACTAGTGAGCAGGTTACATTGGGGTCTGCTTACTTAAACACTTCTATCGTAATTTATAAAGAAACATTACTTCAATTAAGTATAAGAACTGGCTCTCCTGCACTAAGCGCAATAGAAACTGCCACTTTAAATCACGAATTCGCCCATTTAATGGGACTTGTGAATTTAGGAACCCCTTTACAATCTCAACATGAAGATAGTGAAGAGCATAATCATTGTAATGTCTCTGGATGCCTTATGGAGTCTGCTATAAAATTTGGAATGGGAATGATGAGTATTGGTGATATGATTCCTCAATTAGATCAGCAGTGTATTGCTGATCTAAGAGCCAATGGTGGTAAATAAAAAAGCACCATCTTCTACCATTTCTCATTTAAAATGTTTTTTTGATGATGCTTTTTTGAGAAAAAATCACACTCTCTCTTTCACTCTTCTCTAATGATTTTTTTGACCTACAAAAGGTACTAATTTCACTAATAAAAATGCTCCTATAGCCATTACTACATCTCGCACTGCTACATCAATATAATGTCCATTTCCTATAAGCAACAAAGCAATAGCTAATAACCACCCCATCACTACATATCCTCCCACTTGAGGGCGATAAAGCACCAAAATACCAGCAACAACTTCTACAACTCCAATTATTGCCATAAAAACTCCTATCTCAAAAGGCAACATCTCAACCATTCCAATAGCTACATATTGCTCCCAGTTTGTAAGTATATTCATAAATTTATCTAGCCCTGCTACTATAGGCACCAAACCATAGGTGTATTTTAATACCGTAACAACTTGTCTAATCTGTAAATTCATAACTTCATTTATTTTATTATTTGATTTTTAGATAAAAAACAGTTCATTTAGTTACAAAGTTTTGTAACTTTTTGTACTGCTTTTGATCTAAGTACTAAACAAGATGCTATGGAGCCTATAAAAATTAATGAATACAAAACTCATAAAATATCTGATGTAGATGTCATTTACAGAATCAATGCTGGAGAAAAGGAATTATATGAGATTTTATTAAGACGAAATAATCAAAAGCTATTTCGAGTAATCAGAAGCTATATCAATGATTATGAAGAGATTCAAGATATTATGCAAAATACATACCTCAAAGCATATGAAAAATTACACCAGTTTAAAAACAACTCACAATTCTCAACTTGGTTAATACGGATTGGCATCAACGAAACATTGGCTCGATTAAGAACCAAAGGAAAACACCATAACCTTTATGTTTCTGAAAACGATAGTAATCATAAACAAATTATTGAGATACCTGACAATCATCTGTTAAATCCCGAAAAAAAAATGATTCGACAAGAAGCAAAACAAATCTTAGAAAAAACCATTGATCTATTGGATGTAAAATACCGCACTGTTTATATTATGCGAGAAGTTGAAGGTATGAGTATTGCAGAGATTGCTGATTTTATGGGATTAACTATATCTAATGTAAAAGTACGGTTACATCGTGCTAAAGGTATGATGAAAACAGAGCTTTATGAACTATCAAAACATCCTGATATATTTGAATTTGGTTATAGTAAATGTGATCTTCTTGTCAATAAAGTAATGAATCGTATCTAATATACTTTTTTACCATTGATATAAGTAGCTTTTACTTTTATATTTGGAATTTGATCTTCATGAATCTCCATAATATTGTCTTCTAGAATTACAAAGTCAGCAAATTTTCCCTTTGCAATACTTCCTTTCTCATGCTCTTCAAAATTACTATACGCTGCCCATAGTGTCATTCCTTTTAGGGTTTCTTCTCTGGTAAGTGCATCTTTTTTCTGAAAACCTTCTTTGGGATATTGCTTCAAATCTTTTCTAGCTATCGCAGCATAAAATGTATAAAAAGGGCTTACATGCTCTACTGGGTAATCTGTACCCAATGCTATTCTTCCTGTTTTTTGCAATAGTGTTTTATAAGCATATGCTCCTTTTATACGTTTATCACCCAATCGCTCACCTGCCCAATACATATCACTAGTAGCATGGGTTGGCTGTACACTCATTACCAAATTATCATCAAGCATCTCAAACTCTTCAGGCGCCACAACCTGAGCATGCTCTACTCGCCATCTTCTATCTGATTTACCTTCTAGAGCCTTATAATACGTTTTTATAACTACCGCATTGGCAGAATCCCCGATAGCATGTGTATTCATTTGAAATGGAGATGCCGCTAATCGTTTCGCTAATTTTTTAAACGCATCTGTACCTAAAACCATAGCTCCATAATGATTTTCCTGATCAGAATAAGGCTGTTTTAGTACTGCCCCTCTTGATCCTAACGCTCCATCTGCATATATTTTGAAAGAAGACACATGTAACTTGTCTGTTTTATAGATTCCTTTTTTTAGATAATAATCTACATATTCTGGTGTATTACTTACCATAGCATACATCCTTATTTTGAGTTCATCTATTTTTTGTAAACTATCTACCAAGTCAATTACACGAGGGCTCAATCCTGCATCATCAACAGTAGTCAATCCATACCCAAAATTGATCTTCTCTGCATCTTTCAAAGCCTGTATCTGTTCTTGTTTAGTTGGTTCTGGAATAATATTCTGTATCAACTCCATAGGGTTATCAATAAGCACCCCCGTAAGTTGCCCGTTTTTTTGTAGAATCTCTCCTCCTTCTATTTTGGTTTCTATGGTAATCTTAGCAAGGTCTAATGCTTTCTGATTGGCTATCATAGCATGACCATCTACTCGTGTTATTGCTACAGGAGTATCAGGAAAGATACTGTCTAATTTCTCTTTTGTAGGAAACTCTTTGACCTCCCAGTCGTTTTGATCCCATCCTCTACCCGTAATAAAAGATACTTTTTTTTCTTTTTGAAATGCTATAATACGTGCTAACACCTCATCATAACTCTTTGTTCCTGTAAGATCTACTTTTTGCTGTTGCAACCCCAAACCATAAAAATGACAATGTGCATCAATCAATCCTGGCACTATGGTTTTTCCTTCTGCATCAATAGTAGTATGCGCTGTATACTCCTGTAGCAAAGTAGTAGTACTACCTACAGCGATAAACTTACCATCTTTTATTGCAAACGCTTCTGCCTTTGGCTTTGCATTTTCTACGGTATACACATTTGCATTAATAACCAATACATCAACCTCTGTTGGCTGTTGACATGAATATAAAAAAAAGGTTAAGGCTATAAGTAAGAATGAACTTTTCATTTAGAGTTGTGTTTGTTTGAAGCCTAAATGTAAAAATATCTAATTCGTAGCATGGTTAATTTTTTCTTAATATCTAAAATCATACATGTACACCTATTTATTTTGACACTCTTTTATATACTGAAATTATTTTCTCTTTGAAAACGTTATTTGTTATTAAAAATTTTCAGCTGTATTTATAGCTTCCGTTGTAGAAGATCCGTTAAGTACTTTACTCGCTACATTTAGATATCCGTATGCAGATTTGTTTTCTTTTTCCAAAAGTAACTGCCATATCATTACTCCATCTGAATTATCTTTTGATGCTATATGCGCAAAAAGTGTTGCTACATTCTCATAGGTATAGGTATAATAAGGCCCCCAAGGTTCATCAGGAAAATGTATTCCCGCAGCAATATCAAATCCATAACGATCTCCGTAATACTTATATGCATCATACATGATCTTTCTGTTTGACGCTGCTCCTGTATTATACCCTTGATAGGCTATTAAGTCTATTTTATCACCCACGGCTTCTAGCACAGGGATCATATGCCCTGTTGTAGAAAAACCGTATAAACTAATTCCTTCATTAGGTTCTGTAGCTTTGTACAGATTTGTATCTGATTCTCCTGTGACTGTATTTCTTTTGGAGTAGCTATATGGTGAACTTATATCGTCATTTTTTTCTCCCCCCAAAGCCCCTACTCCAGCAGGAGCACATGCTAATATATATTCTCCTTTAGGCATAATAGCTCTGGATTCATTAAAGAATGCAATAAAACGTTCTACATTTATGGCATCACCAATGGTTTGAAAACTTCCATTGGGTTCAAAATCCCAATCGATTCCTTCAAATCCCATATCATCTACTAGATCTTTTATTTGTTGGTAATTGATATTATAAGCTTCTTCTGTACCCCAATAAGTTTCTCCGCCTACCGATAATATCACTTTGGTTCCTTTCTTTTTTAATACCGCTACAGATTCTTTGAGAGTTTGACCATCATACGGAGTTTGGATTCCTGTCTTAGAAATATCTAATGATCCCTTGATATACACTAAATTCGGTTTTGCAAATGCCAAAAACACATGGGTAACATGCGATGGAATATCTCTTAGTTTTGATCCTTGATCTGGTGAAGAAACCCAATTTTCTGACCAAGAAGGAAAATACCCTAAAATAATAGGCTTTTTTGTTTGATTACCATCTCCTCCAGTATCACCACCTGTATCTGTATCACCTCCACCATTACCATCTCCTCCAACAGTATCAATAGGATCCTTATCATTCACAGTATCATCACTACTACATGAGGTAATAAAAAGGGTCATACATAAACATAGTATGTTTATGATAAAAAAAATTCTTTTCATAGTTTAATTGTTAGATTGTAAGTTTGCTTGTATTCATTTTTCCAACTAACTAAACTGCATATCTCACTAATTATTGTCTAAAAAATAAACCCCACATGTTTATGATAAACACATGAGGTTCGATGTATAGTACATATCATGTTCTTAATAAGATATATTCCCCAATATATTTCTCTTATTAGATAACTACACGATATCTATTGATGTACTACTTCAGTATTTTAAATTAATCACCTACTTACAGAAGGTCGTTTTAGTTTTTAATTATGCTTTGATTACTATTCTTGTCAAGCTTTTTAAACCAGAAATAAAACGTTCAAAAGCAAGAGAATACAATAGTACGTTCAAAATTACTCCTCCTAGAAGACCATACATACCTTTTACTAATCCTGAATACCCGATAGCATCTGTTGGAAATCTAAAAACAGAATGCACCTTCATCAAAAACTCTGTTACTGGAGTAAAAACCAAAGTTCCTTGATCATTGGCATATCCTATCAAACTGCATATTGCTGCCAAAACAAAAAGTAAAATAAATGTGATAAAGTAAGTGTGTATGTTAATCTTTTTCATCTGTATGTGAGTATTATAAGTTGTAAATAAAATGATCTCTAATACTGCGCAAGATATAGCGGTTTTGACACCTGCAAAACACGGTAAACGATGAAAATTAGTACACTGAAAACAGGGATACAGTAAAAAAGCAGAAGTAAATCATTTTTCACACCTCACAAAAACACCTTGTAATCAGAAGTATACACAAGGTAGACTAATATTTGAAGCTATTGATTTTTTTTAAGCACCCTATAAATCTATCAATACTCACGTATATATTTCTCTCTTTCTATAAGAGAAATTGCCTGTTTTCCTTTTCCTGTTAAGAATTTTGTTTTTAAAGTAACTCTATCTGTTAATCTTTGAAAAAACACAATAAAATGTAAATGTGGTCCAGTAGCCCAACCTACATCTCCACTGTATCCGATAAATTGGCCTATCTTTATCTGATCCCCTATTACTACCGATGCTCCATTCTTCTTAATATGGGTATACTCTGCAAAAGTACCATCCTCATGATAAATCAATATATAATTATTGTATTTGGCACATTCTGCTGTGGTACAACTTTTACTATAGCTCTCTTCTACATCAACAACTACACCTCCTCTAGCTGCATAAATTTTGGTTCCCACTGGCATTTTAAAGTCTAATGCATTCTCATTTTGATGAGAAATCTTACCATTGTATCCCTGAGACAACCAATACTCATCTCCTTTTTGGAATGGTAGATAATAGTTAAAATCATTATCGTATTCCTTTTGAGTATGATCTCCATAATTATACGTTGACTCATACCCTAGTTTTATTTGATTTTTTCTATCAACTACTTGTAAGTCGGTAATTATATGCCTAGTAGTTCTTGCTGGTACTATAAAAACCTTATTGTTACCATTGGTAGAAGTAAGGTTTTCTAACCTGAAATCCATTTTTGCAGAAACTGGACTATATTCATTATTATCTGCCAAAATCATAAACCCATTTTCTGTCTCTTCATAATAAAGTTTAAAATTATCTTGAGAGAAGATGGTAATAGAAGAAATAAAAAAAAAGAATCGTAGAGTTGTTTTCATCTGTTTTTATTTAGAAGTCATTTGAACTTTTAATTCTTATTGAAGTTTATAAGTTACCAAAAAAAACTGAACCTCAATCAATTTGGAATCTATAATGGATATTCAACCTACCTTGAAACAACAAATCAATCCTATAGAAAATCCATATAAGTTTATGCAATTACAATAAGGTTATAGAGTTCCTATCTCTAAATAAACAATAAAATCACCTGATATCAACTCTTACTAGTAATCAAATTTATAGGTAACCCCTCCTAATACTTGTACTCCTTGAACTGGAAAATTCACCCAGCGTTGATAGCTTTCTCCTGCAAGATTGTTTCCTTTAATAAAGAAAGATAATTGATCGTTGAGCCTATATCCTAAGTTTACATTGGCATCAAAATAAGAACCTAAAGTAACTACTGCTTCTGGCTGTGTTGGTAATGAAGCAATGGCAGTATTAATATCTTTTCGCTCTCCCACATAAAACAATTGTGCTCCAGCATACCATTGGCTATTGATCTGATAGTCTATTAGTGCAGAAGCTTTAATCTCAGGAAGATTCCATGCTTCTTGCTCATCTTCTGTATTGTAATTAAAGTATTCTATAGAAGTTCCTAATTTAAACTTTTTATTAATTTCAAAATTAAGCTCTCCATATCCTATTAAAGTACTAACATCATCATAACGATAGGAGAATGAGTTACCATAATCGTATCCTTCTAATTGCAATATAGGTCTGGTATTATTGACAAATAAGGTTTTTTCTGATTCTGAAATATAGCTTCCTCTAAAATTATAACTTACCACATCTGATAGTTGTCCTTTTAATCCTACATATGCATCATATAGCATGCTCGTAGGTTCTATAAGTAATGTAGGAGATACAAATGGATTTTTTTGCACTGCATTTCGATAGGTATTTTGTTGTAAATCACCTTCTAACCCTCCATAGGCAATCACCGCTTCTTCTAGTAGCCTATAGGAAGCCGTTACCTTAGGGTAAATAAATAAATCATTATCGCTATTTTTTGTATCTATACTATAATATACAGCGGCTCCTAAATTAACCGTAAGATTATCTCTCAATATTACCAAACTTGGATTCACTCCTAAATTCAACACCCCATATTCATTGGGTGTTTGTGTTTGAAAATCAAGACTACGGTCAAAATTTCCACTTACATAATCTACTATGAAATTGGTTGCGATCAGGTTATCTCCCATTTCAAACTCAAAAGTTGGTTTTGCTATTACATGATGTTCTACAGATCCCATGGCATCTCCAAAAAAGCGATATTTCAAAGTTGCTTTTTTGAAATACAAATCATCAAATTGCAGTTTTCCTCCTAATTTTACACCAAAATAACTTTGTTGAGGATCAATTGCATTTATCTGTTCCTGCGTAAGCTGTGGAGATTCTGGCAATCCATACCAATTATATAACTGATGTTCTGCTCCCGCTTCTATCCCAAATGTATAATCCCGTGTACGAGATGTGTAATTAAGGTCTAAAAATGTATTATAAAATTTATCGTCTAATTGCACCTCATCAATCCCTCCTTGTGAAGAGTTATGATGCAGGTATATTCCCATATTGTCTGATCTGTTTAACTGGAAATTACTATAAAACTCTGCTAAAACAGAAGTAAAATTACCAAATCCTAATGTTGCATAGTTATCATAGATATCTATTGGTTTTGGTCTATCAATATTTGCCGCTCGTCCTTTTGCAGGCGTATAGGTAGAAGCTACAGGAACCGAAAAAATGCTATATCGTAGTTTCTTTTTTTGTTGCGTAATAGAATCATTAAGAGTAGGTATGGATTTAATTTTAAAAGCATCACTGATAGTTGGTGTATATGCTTTTACAATTACGACACGCTCAGTTTCTAGATTTTCTGTTTCCTGTGCAAAACCAATCTGACCTAGCAAAACAAAAGCACTGGCAAAAAGTGAAATTCTTGAACCGAATCTATAAGGTTCTTTGATAAAAAAAGGATTGATCTTCTTAAAATACATAGACATACAATACAACATTTGATAACTGATTACTGTTCGGTTTGGATAGATGAATTTGTTTTTGCTTCTTCGGCTTTAATTTTTCTAAGCTCGGTTTTTGCCTCATCAATTACCTCAGGGTAATCGGTAAAATTTTTGATCACACTCTCTAATATGTAAGTGGCTTGATATGCATCATTGAGGCCGTAGAAATTTTTGGCCATCAATACAAGTCCTTTTGCCCCATATAACCTATATCCCGAATAGTTTTTGGATAATCGTTGTATCGTTTGATTAGAGTTTTTATAATCACCTTCTATATTTTTGAAATATGCTTCATAATACAGAGCTTCTGCGGCTAGCTCTCCTGTTGCTATTTTTTGCACTTCTGCATAAGCACCTTTGGCACGTTGCATATCAACTGTTTTAAATGCTGCTCTAGCAGTAAAAATAGTAGCATCACTTTTTACATCATTCTGGATTTTTGGATTAGCCAAGACTTTGTCTGCATACTCAATCGTTTTTTGATAATTGAGTAATTGATAATATGATTTCATCAAATTAGATTGTGCAAATATGACATTTTGCGGGTAATCTGCATCGGTTTCTAATCGCTCTAATACAGGAAGTGCTTTTTCATATGCTCTATTTTCCAGATATACCTGTGATAACCTTGCTAATGCTTGTTCGGTAAATTCTGTACGATCTTGCTTAAGTACATATTCATAATGTGGAATTGTTGTTTCTCTTTCTCCTTTTTTAAAGTATAGTTGTGCTAGGTGAAAATGACTTTTTAAAGCATGTAATCCATTAGGAAATTGAGTAAGGTATTTCTGAAAACCGTTTATTGCTCCAGTATCATTGTTTTCTAAAAACTGCTTTTCTGCTGCTTCAAAAGAAGTATTATCTAGATCTGCATCACTTACTTCTATAAAGCTTAATCCTTTTACCCAAGATGCATATTCATCTGTTTTACCAAGATCTACATAGATCAACCGCGCAGTATTTACTGCTTGTATTGCTTCTTCTGTTCCTGGATATTCTGCAACTACTTTCTTAAATTTAGACAATGCTCTATCTCCTTCATTTTTATTATAATACACCAAACCTTGTTTTAGCAATGCTTTTGGCACATATGAACTTCTAGGTATATCTTTAATAAGGCGATCATATGAAGCAACACCTTTCTGTATTTTATTTTGAGACACATATACATCTCCCAATGCAAACATAGCATCATCTCTATAGGTTGATTTTGGGTATTTTTTCAAAAACATCTCAAGATCACTAATCTTCTTGTTATACTTTTTTACAAATCCATAGCTTATTGCTTTTTGATAATGTGCATAATCAGAATCTGGGCCATTTTTTTTGATTGCCAGATTATATGCTTCCATAGCAGGCCAATATTTTCTGGATATAAAATGACTATCTCCCAATCTAAGATACGTATCTGTTTGTCTTGCCTCATCTTCTTTATTTACTTTGGAGTAAGCATCAAAATGTGCTGCCGCTGCAGGATATTGTTTTAGTTTAAAATAAGTATAGCCCAAATTATAATTTATATGATTGTATTCACTTGTAGTAGATGCTCCTGTACTTCCTTCAAATTGTTTAAAGCCTATCAAAGCGTCATCAAAATTAGTAAGTAAGTAATCGCTTTCTGCTTTCCAATAAATTGCTCTTGCTGTAAAATCAGGAGCTACCTGTCCGTTTAGTGATTTATCAAAATATACTATTGCTTCTGAGTAATTACCTTCTGTATACAACTCAACACCACGATAAAAAGCTACTTTTTGATATACTTCTTTATCTGCAAAATTTCTACTTCCTTCTAGCAAATCCATAGCTTCCTTATACGCTTTAGAGGTAATATAAGAGCTAATCAATAACTCTTTTATTTCATCTTCAAACTCAGTATTAGGGTATTGATCGAGATAGGATAACAAAATCTTCGGAGTACTCTCAAAAGAATTCCCTATCTCATAACTCAATTTTGCGTAATTATAAGTTGCATCTTCTTTGATTTTTGATTCAAAATCCATTTCCGATGCATTTTTAAAAGCATTTAATGCTTGTTGTTTTTGATCTGTTTTCAGGTATGATTCTGCAAGATGATAATATGCATTTTGTGCTGTTGCATTGCGGCCATCTACAATTTTATTAAACTCTGAAATGGCATTTTGATATTCTCCTTGCTTATAGTAAGCATATCCCAGCAAGTAATAATCAGTATTATTCCATTTTCCTTTTCTGCCTTTATATTCTTTGAGATATGGTATTGCTTTTTTATATTCTCCTAGGTTAAAATAACTTTCTCCTATAATTTTATTCAGCTCTGATTTTTCTGAGGGTTTAGATTTTGGTAATTGCACCAATCCTTCATTGATCGCTTCTTGAAAATTACCTGACTTAAAATTCATATCACTCTGAAAATAAGACAGGTTTTTATTATATTGATCTAAATCTTTTACTTCATCAAATAACTTATCTGCTTCTTTATAGTTATCTCCTTCATACGCTATAAATCCTAAATAATACTTTGCTTTGGCGCTATACTCAGGAGAATCTTCTACTTTATTTAAAAATTTCTTTGCTTCATTAAATCTTTGAATTTTAAAATAAGCATATCCATTATTAAAATTATATTTATCTATTTCTCTTTGTGGAAGACTTCGTTCATCTACCTTATCATACCATTTACGAGCATATGCATATTTTCCATTATCAAAATAATAGGTAGCTGCATCAAGATACGCTGCATTTCGTTTTATACTGGTAGGATACTGAACTACAAAGTCCTCTAAAAGCTGATTGGCTTCTTTTTGATTCAACCAAACAGCACAATTAGCAATATAATAGGTGCAATTGGCATCAATATTCTCATCATATGAAGCATCTTTGACTTTATCAAACAGGTTTTGCGCTGCTAAAAATTGTTTGTTATTGTATAACTCCAATGCCTGATTATACAGTACTAATTCATTGGTATAAATTGCGGATTGTTGTGCAGATACATATGTAGATATCCCAATCACAAAAAGCATCGAAGTGATGTATTTCATAAAACAAACTTTAGTGTATTAAACCTATATTGACCATTATTGGCAAAATAATTTGATGAATTCATCAAAAACACATGCTACCAAAGTCTAGTCTATAGATTCTATACGTCTTGATTCTTAAAAAAGTAAATATCGTTTCCCGTGAATAAATTTTGTGTTAAAGATAGCCTAATCTTCAATTTAATAACGAAAGATTTGATAGATAATTACATCATAAATTGAGAATTATGATTTCTTTATGTTTCACTAAATAAACATACACCTATATTACCACAATACAAATTACTGATTATAAAAAACTTACCCATTATATCTTATTTTACTTTATAAAGAATAAAAATATATGTCTCAAAAATCTGTTATTTATTTAAAAACTATTTCTGTACCTTATTTTATTAGCCGAAACTTTTTACTTTTACAACATCTATTAATTTCTGAATCATAAACTATGTCCAACACGGTATTAAACCTTAAAGATGCTTCTATCTATCAACGAGAAAATCTTATTTTATCTGATGTTAATGTTGAAGTAAACAAAGGCGATTTTGTATATCTTATTGGTAAAACTGGTACAGGAAAGAGTAGTTTTATGAAAACTCTTTATGGAGACCTACCTTTATTAGAAGGAGAAGGTAGCATTGTAAATTTTGATCTCCCTACCTTACAAGAAAAGCAAATTCCATATTTACGCAGAAAATTAGGAATTGTATTTCAAGATTTCAAATTACTAAATGATAGAACTGTAAAAGGCAATCTTCTTTTTGTCTTAAAAGCTACAGGATGGACTGATGAAAAAGGTATGGATAGTAAAATTGATGATGTATTAGACAAGGTGGGTATGAAGACCAAAGATTTTAAATATCCTTATCAACTATCTGGGGGAGAACAACAGCGTGTAGCTATTGCCAGAGCATTACTTAATGACCCTGAACTAATATTAGCTGATGAGCCTACAGGAAATCTGGATCCACAAACTTCTGTTGAAGTTATGGAGGTGTTACGGGATATTAATAAAAATGGTAATACTATCCTTATGGCAACACATGATTATGCATTGTTACTTAAATATCCTTCTAAAACATTAAAATGTGATGGAAATAAAGTTTTTGAAGTAGTACAAAGAAAAGGTTAGAACTACATCAACCTATTCTCAATCCATTTTTCACTTGTAAATCAGGAGTTAATAAAGTTACTTCTTTACCCTCTCCTATTGCTCCCATAATCAAACATTCACTCATCATGTTAGCTATCTGTTTTGGCGGAAAGTTAACAACAGCTATTACCTGCTTACCGATAAGGTCTTCTGGTTGATATAGGGTTGTGATTTGTGCAGATGTTTTTCGTTCTCCCAAGTCTCCAAAATCAACAATTATTTTATATGCAGGGTTTCTTGCCTCTTCAAATACCTCTGCATGTAATATGGTGCCCACCCTCATATCTACATTCATAAACTCTTTCCATTGTAAGTTCTTTTCCATTATTTGATTTTTTAAAAAAAATTAGATGTATCCTATCCAAAATCTATTTTGACTTTGCTTAAGAATTACATAAAGTGATTTCCAAAAATAACGAAATGTATTAAAAATCATTTTTCTCGTATTTATTAAAAAACAAGCAATACAAAAACCGTATTAAAGCAAGGCTTTTTACGCACTTTACCTGATTTTAATGTATTTTACCGATAATTTAACACTTTTTACAAGTTTTGTTACCAGAATTTTCCTTACATTTGTATCAAACAACTACTAATAGCTTATATGGCAATTCGCCCCAAAATATTGAATTAGCCCCATTTGTACCCCCAAATAATACCCCAAAATATCGACGCAAAAACCCGAGTTTACTCGGGTTTTTTGATTTTGATTCTTTACTATAAAGAAATATCCTTTTTTTAAACAAAATAACCCTTCGTGAGATAAATCTCACGAAGGGTTATTTTCTATTATATATAACTAAGTTTTTCTCTTATACGATCTTATTTCGCTTACGCTCAACCTCGGTAAGATATATCTTACGTAGCCTCAAATGATTTGGGGTAACTTCTACATATTCATCTTTTTGAATGTATTCTAAAGCTTCTTCTAATGAAAACTTGATTGCTGGTACGATCTTAGCTTTATCATCTGCTCCAGAAGAACGTACATTTGATAGTTTTTTGGTTTTAGTGATATTTACAGACATATCATCGCCTCTAGAATTCTCACCAATTACTTGTCCTTCATAAATATCTTCTCCTGGGTCTACAAAAAACTTACCTCTATCTTGTAATTTATCAATAGAGTAAGGAATCGCTGATCCTTTTTCCATAGATACCAATGATCCATTTATACGTCCAGGGATATCACCTCTAAGTGGCTGATACTCCTTAAAACGGTGTGCCATAATTGCTTCTCCTGCAGTTGCAGTTAGTAGTTGATTACGCAATCCTATAATTCCTCTAGAAGGTATCATAAATTCACACACCATACGGTCACCTTTGGCTTCCATACTAAGCATTTCTCCTTTACGCATTGTTACCATTTCTACCGCTTTACCAGAAACACTTTCTGGCAAATCAATAGTAAGCTCTTCTATTGGCTCACATTTTACGCCATCAATCTCTTTAATGATAACCTGTGGTTGCCCTATTTGCAATTCATATCCTTCACGACGCATCGTTTCTATCAATACTGATAAATGCAATACACCTCGACCAAATACTAAAAACTTATCTGCACTATCAGTGTCATTCACTCTAAGTGCTAAGTTTTTCTCTAGTTCTTTTGCCAGTCTTTCTTTAATATGCCTTGAGGTTACAAACTTTCCATCTTTACCAAAGAAAGGTGAATCATTAATTGTAAATAACATACTCATGGTAGGCTCATCGATAGCTATTGTTTTTAATCCTTCAGGATTTTCTATATCTGCTACAGTATCTCCGATTTCAAAACCTTCTAGCCCTACCAATGCACAAATATCACCAGCTTCTACCTTCTCAACCTTCATTCTTCCTAATCCCTCAAAAGTATGAAGTTCTTTTATTCTTGATTTTTTAATACTACCATCACGTTTTACCAAAGAAACTTGCATTCCTTCTGTCAAGGTTCCTCTTTGTAAACGTCCTATTGCAATACGCCCTGTAAATGATGAAAAGTCTAATGATGTTATCAACATTTGTGGTGTACCTTCTTCTATTTTTGGAGAAGGGATATGCTCGATTACCATATCTAATAATGGCTCGATATTATCAGTTTCATTCTTCCAATCTTCACTCATCCAGTTATTCTTGGCTGAACCATATACTGTTGGGAAATCAAGTTGCCATTCTTCTGCTCCCAGTTCAAACATCAAATCAAATACTTTCTCATGTACTTCATCTGGTGTACAATTTTCTTTATCTACTTTGTTTACAACAACACAAGGCTTCAATCCAAGATCAATTGCCTTTTGTAATACAAAACGTGTTTGTGGCATTGGCCCTTCAAAAGCATCAACCAACAGCAACACTCCATCAGCCATATTTAACACACGCTCTACTTCACCTCCAAAATCGGCGTGACCAGGAGTATCAATAATATTGATTTTGGTTCCTTTGTATAATACAGAAACATTTTTTGAAGTAATTGTAATTCCTCTTTCACGTTCCAGATCATTATTATCAAGAATTAAATCACCTGTATTTTCATTTTCGCGAAACAATTGACAATGGTACATAATTTTATCTACCAACGTAGTTTTCCCGTGATCTACGTGTGCAATTATTGCAATGTTTTTTATAGCTGTCATAAACGCCTCATTTTTAAGGGTGCAAATGTACGAGATATTTTTGACACGTTACGTATGAAAAGTTAAATATTAAAAAAGCTTCATCTCTCATTTTATCCACACAACACACCAAACCCTTTGATACTGGTAACTAATCATTTAATAACCATTATTTACCAAACGCCCAACCTAATCTAAAATTGAATATAGGTACTATAGATTTATCGGTATCACTAAAATCATACCCCAACCCTAATTCTAATCCTAAATTAAGCCCATAACGATACGTACGCTGAAAACCCCAAACTGGGCCAACTTGTCCTACAAAGTCTATATTTGTATCTAGATTACCTATTATAGGCTCTGTATGCGCAAAATAAGTAGTCATTGCTAGATAGTTTGCTGAATTTCTTGTGGTATTTTTTCCTTTTCTCAGTCGTTTTTCAAAATTGTAATAATACCTATATGCTCCCTCGAATGTAAGAAATATGCCATAATCACGATCTCTTGTAGTTCTTACATAGCGTAATCCCGTTCCTATTCTAAAATCAGCAGTGGTATTTTTGGTGAGTCCTACTTCATACTCTATTCCAGGGGTTAGTAATAAATTGACTTTAAACAAGTGGCTTTCTACATGATAATTCATATCCTGAGCATTGATAAACATACAACTCAGAACAAAAATTGTTGTAATGATTTTTTTCATTGATTCCTTATTTTTGTTTCGTTGGGTTGACTTTTATCAAACTTCTTGCCATACACCACTTTTATAAATAATTCTTTGCATAAAACATAAAAGAGTTAGTTATCTTTGCATCTTTAAATAAATTATATGGATCTTTCTGAAATCAAAAACATAAAAAACCTTGATGCTAATAACTTTTTCTTATTAGCTGGGCCTTGTGCCATAGAGGGTGAAGAAATGGCACTACGCATTGCTGAAAAAGTAGTAACTATTACTTCTAAACTTAAAATTCCTTATGTTTTCAAAGGTTCTTTCAAAAAAGCAAATCGTAGTCGAATTGATAGTTTTACTGGAATTGGAAATGAAAAGGCTTTAAAAATTCTCCGTAAAGTAGGAGAAACGTTTGACATTCCTACGGTTACCGATATTCATGAAAACGAAGATGCTGCACTTGCTGCTGAATATGTAGATATCTTACAGATTCCTGCATTTTTGGTGCGCCAGACAGACTTAGTTGTTGCTGCTGCAAAAACTGGCAAAACTGTCAATCTAAAAAAAGGGCAATTTATGAGCCCAGAAGCGATGCAACATGCTGTAAAAAAAGTAACAGATAGTGGTAATACCAAAGCAATGATTACTGATAGAGGAACTATGTTTGGTTATCAAGATATGATTGTTGATTTTAGAGGTATTCCTACTATGAAACAATATGGAACTACTGTTCTTGATGTAACACATTCGTTACAACAACCCAACCAATCTAGTGGTGTTACTGGAGGTAGGCCTGATATGATCGAAACGATTGCTCGAGCAGGTATTGTTACTGGAGTAGATGGTTTATTTATGGAAACTCATTTTGACCCTGCCAATGCCAAGAGTGATGGTGCTAATATGTTGCATATTGATCATCTAGAAAAGTTATTGAGTAACCTAGTCACCATTAGACAAACGGTAAATACTTTGTAAACAAAGAAGGGTATTTTTTAAGACTTCTTATCCTTTACGACGCTATAGGCATCTTGTAATACTTCTATCAAAATGGTTGAATTTATATCCTCAACCTTCTTGTAGCGTAGAGATTTCATAACTTTACGTCCAGCTGTTGTCATATGCTCAATATGCATAGTAATACGTTGAGCATTCCAAAACCCTACGTCTACATATCCTTTGGTTGCATTCAGATAACAAAACGGTCTGTTTTCTATATAATAAAAAGGTATCTTATACCTAAATAATAATTCTGCAGAAGGAATCGTAGATTCAATCAAAAGCTGTAATTCTAATAATATACTTTTATAAGGTTCCTCTTGTCTTAAAATATATTCTTCTGCTGGATTCATTTGATCAATAATCTGATCAACAAGATATCTATTTTTTTTAATATAAATCTATAAAACATTTTGACAGAGCTATCTTTTAAACAATTAAAGAAATTGATAACTATATATCATTTTCTATTAAATAAAAAGCACCAGATTCCTTGGGGTCGAATTGGTGCTTCTTTTACTAGATAAAATTTAAAAAGTTATCTGGTTTTTATTTTTATAATTAGCAGATTAACAAAATTATACGTATAACCATACTTATTTTAGAGTGATTAATAATAAGTTGCGCCTATTATTAATTTATCGGCAAATGTATAATCCCTACACTCCTCTTTACACCAACATCTTGTTAAATTATTTTGACCTAATTTGTTAAAAAAATCACAATATATTTAAGTAAAAGCAATACTTTATTTTAGTAAACTATTGATATCATAAAGCTAGACATCACAACATCACCAATCGATCCTATAAAGGTCAAAAATGTGTTATCAATACATTAACACAAGAAAGTACTTTCTTACATTTTTCTTTGACAAATAATTCTTATTTAGAGAAATGAAATTTGTGTAATTCAAAATTTTACATTTACTTTGTATTTCAAAGTACTTTAACAATGAGCAAAGAAGAATACTTAAAAGACATTACCGAGATCAAGGATATGATGAATAAATCATCTCGTTTTTTCTCACTGAGTGGGCTATCTGGTATATTGGCAGGTATTTATGCTATTATTGGCGCAGCAGTAGCTTACTACTTAGTTAGTACTAGCGGTAGAGACTACCTATTACTTAATGGCAAAATATTTAGATATATATTAATCGATCTAGTAGTGGTTGCTTTATTAAGTATTATAACAGCAGTTATATTAAGCACCAGAAAAGCTAGTAGAAATAACGAAACATTATGGAATAGCGCTTCAAGAAGATTACTTGTTGCCTTCTTGATTCCACTAGTAACTGGAGGTATCTATATTATTATAAAAATCACCAGTCACCACTATGGTCTTACTGGTTCATTGATGCTTATTTTTTATGGCCTGGCATTAATAAATGCTTCAAAATATACAATTGGTAATGTTAGATACCTTGGCTATGCAGAAATCATATTAGGGTTGATTTGTGCTATCTTTCCTGGGTATGGTTTTTGGTTTTGGGTAGCAGGGTTCGGAGTCATGCATATTATATATGGTAGTCTTATATATCTAAATCACGACAGATAACCAATTGATTTTTATATTTGACCAAAAAAGAATAGCGAATGAGCAGTATAATCAATAATATAAACAAAGCCTTTGATCACCGTATCCGACTAGGAATCATGTCTATATTAATGGTTAATGAATATGCAGATTTCAAAATGTTAAAAGAATTACTAGGGGCAACAGATGGCAACCTTGCTAGTCACACCAAAGCTCTAGAAAAAGAAGAGTACATAAAAGTAGAAAAGTCATTTATTGGCAGAAAACCGAACACCAGATATAACGCTACAAAAAAAGGAAGAGAAGCTTTTAAAAAGCACGTAGAGGCAATTGAAAAATTACTAAAACAATAGTTGTATTTTTTTTATCAACTTACTTTGAATTTCAAAGTACTTTAAGAAATTAAAATGAGAGCATTATTACTAGAGAGCATATACGAATGGAGCAAAAAACCATACCAAAAATGGTTTAAAAAACAACCTTCTTGGGATATTCCTGTAAAAACTTTAATAGAATATCCAAAAGACAGTCTTGGGTTTCATTTAGGGTCATTTTTATTACAGCATGATTTTAGCCCACAACCTAAACTAGAGAATCACGATGTTTTTCATGTACTAACCGATACAGGTATCACCGTTCCTGAAGAGATCGCTATGCAATATTACTTATTAGGAAATGGTAAATACAGCACCTATTTATTCTCTGTAATCTTTCTAGGCACTTTGCTATACCTTGATGAAATCAAACTTTTTAAAAATGCATATCAAAAAGGAAAAGCCGCTTACTCATTTCACCGATTAGATTATAAAAAGCTGTTGCATTATCCCATACAAACATTACAAACCACATTTTTAATATCATCATTATGAAAGTCATACAACCTATTAATAAAACAGCACTTTTTATTGCTGTTATAAGTTTTGTGTTAGGAACATCCTTATTATTATTTTTTCTGATTTCTCAATATCAAACCATGATCGACATAGGTATATTTTATGTTATGATCGCTTTTACCTTGAATGCAATCACTTTTGTTGGTCTCATTGCTAATTCAATTGTCAACTATAAGCATTACAAAGAAAATTTAATCACTATCGCAGTGGTCGTTATCAATATCCCTATAACCATAGGATACATTAATATCGTTCTTACTAATTCTTTTTAAAATATTTTTTAACTAATGAACACTATCTATAACCAAATACCTTTTATCAAAGGCTTTATATTTGCTACAGCCTTTAGTTTTTTACTACTATTAGTAAGAGTCTTAAAAACTGATTCTTTATTTTATTTATTTCTAATCTGGAATCTTTTTTTAGCATGTATTCCTTATGCAATTGCTCTTTTATTAAGCATTAGAAAAACAAATCATTTTATCTTTTGGGCTGGTTTTGCCATATGGTTGGTATTTCTACCTAACTCCCCATATATCTTAACCGATCTACAGCATCTACGATTAAGTACTCTAGAATCGATATGGTTTGATGTGTTACTCATTCTGTCTTTTGCGATCAATGGTCTTATTATTGGGTTTGCCTCATTAAACTTAATACACTCATTACTATTACAGCGATTTTCTAAAAAAAACACGAACCTTATTTCTTATTCTATTTTAATGCTATGTGGATTCGGCATTTATTTAGGAAGAGTTTTGCGATGGAATAGCTGGGATATACTTCAAAATCCAATGAAAATAGTATCTGATATATCAAAACGAATTTTATTCCCTATAGAACATATCAATACCTGGGCATTTACACTAGGGTTTGGCTGTTTTTTGATTATCATTTATAGAATTTCACAGCAGTATCAAATCAAAAAAGAAAACTACTAAAAACATATACAATAAACTTTTATCATTATGGAAACCCAAAAACAAAAAAAGTCCTTTGGACAATGGCTAAAAACATCAATTACAGTGCGAATGCTAATGGTGGGAGTACTCATCTTATTCCTCCTAATTCCTCTTTCATACGTAAAAAACTTAATACGTGAGCGCGCAAATAGACAAGAAGAAGTAGTAAACGAGATTAATCAAAAATGGGGTAATGAAGTATTACTTTATGGTCCTGTACTAAAAATACCTTACCAAACTCATAACATACATAAAAGATGGGATGAGAAAACAAAATCATATCATGAAGATGATATCATAACAGTAAACTATGCTTTTTTCTTTCCGAACACGCTAGATATTATAACAGATATAGAATCTGAAACTTTAGGTAGAAGTATTTATGAATCTGTGGTATATACTGCTGATATTAAAATAAAAGGGTCTTTTACTACTCCGAATTTTGAAACACAAGACGTAGCAGAAAAAGATATTTTATGGAACAAAGCTACTATACTGGTAAATTCTACCAATCTAAAAGGTATACGAAGTAATCTTGAATTAGAAATAGGAGAAGAAAACTACCCACTTCGCTCAAAGTATACTCAAAACTCGTATACCAATACTATGGAGACCAAGTTTCTAAAAGAAACAGCCTTGCCTAAAGAAAACACTATTGATTTTAGTCTAGATTTAATCATAAACGGAAGTGAACAACTACGATTTATACCTGTGGGTAGAGAAACCAATGTATCTATGACTTCCAATTGGGCTTCTCCTAGTTTTAATGGTAATTACCTACCAGATACTAAGACAAAAGAAATTACAGAGAATGGATTTAAAGCTAACTGGAAAGTTTTACAGATAAACAGAGAATTCGAACAAGAGTTTTTTGGAGAGCTACCTGAGATCAATTCTTCTGCCTTTGGAGTAAAACTCCTTATTCCTGTAGATGAGTATCAAAAAAGTGAACGTGCAGCCAAATATGGTTATCTTGTAATCGCACTTACTTTTCTAGTATTTTTCTTAATACAGGCAATTAGTAAAATTCATATTCATCCTTTTCAATATTTGATGATTGGACTGGCGCTCACCATGTTCTACACGCTTCTTATCTCTATCTCAGAACATGCAAGCTTTTTACAAGCATACAGTATCGCAGGTACTGCTGTGGTCGCCCTAATATCTATTTACTCAAAAGCAATACTCAAAAGTTTTAAGTTTATGATTTTTGTAGCTACTTCTCTAGCCGCATTATACTTATTTATTTTTGTGATTATACAATTAGAAAACTACGCATTGCTTGTAGGTAGTATTGGTTTGTTCTTAATTCTAGGTACTATAATGATGATATCACGCAAGATTGATTGGAAAAATGAATAGAAAACAACAGTTATAGAATTTGGTTCGGTTAGTTAGTTGAGAAAAGTCGTGCTTCATATTTTTGAAGTGCGGCTTTTTTATCTACTTTAGTTCGCGCAAAAAAGGATAGGTAAAATAATTATAAACAAATCGCAACTATCTTATAAAACCATATCATACACAAATGAAAAAGAGGATTTATTTTTCCATCATCGCATGTACTGCACTAAGCATTTTTTCATGCAAAACAGATAATAAAGTCAAAAAGATCGACACAAAAGAGATTACATTTACCAAAGAAGGCGAACTCTCATTATTTAGTTTGCAAGATTCTGTACCCAAACTGATCACCCAATTGGATATTGAAATTGCTGATGATGACTATCAAACTCAAACTGGATTAATGTACCGCAAGTCTATGCAACCTAACCAAGCTATGTTGTTTATTTCTGAAGAAAAAAAAGTACAATATTTTTATATGAAAAACACTTTAATCCCTTTAGACATTATATACATAGATGATGCATACAAAGTAGTGAGCATACAAAAAAATGCCAAACCTCTAGACGAATCTTCATTACCTTCTGAAGGCCCTGCTTTATATACACTAGAAGTAAATGCAAATCTTACAGATACATGGAACCTGAAAAAAGGAGATTCTATCTCCTATTCAAAACAATAATATAAATTATACGAGTTATGGATAAGAATTTCGCATAAAGAGTTTAAATTATTTTGTGCTAGATTAAGGCATAAAATTAAAGAATAGCCTTAGCTATTGTTGAATTTTATAACACAGATATAGTGCAAAAGAAACAAACTATATACGAAATTCTTATCCATAAATCGTATTAACTATCATAGTTTCTAAAACTATTGATATCAAAAAAAATCCGTTGTGTACACAACGGATTTTTTTGATCTTATATTTATTGAAGTAAGAAGATTTAATTCTCGACTTCTTCTTCTTTCTTTTTAGTCTTCAGACCTACTTTCTTTACTGTATCAAACATTATTGGTGTAGCAATAAATAACGATGAATACGTACCTATAACCACCCCTATAATCAGAGAGAACATAAACCCTCGCAGCGGTACTGCGAATATGAAGATCGCAATAAGTACTAATAAGGTAGTCAACGATGTATTCAATGTACGACTTAATGTACTATTCAAAGCTCCGTTAACATTTTTATCTAATGGTCTACCTGTATATTCATTAAAGAATTCCCTAATTCTATCAAACACAACCACCGTATCATTCAGTGAGTATCCAATTACAGTAAGGATTGCTGCTATAAATGCTTGATCGATTTCCATATTAAATGGCATAAACTTATAAGTCAAAGAGAATACACCTAGTACTACAAGTACATCATGGAATACCGCTGTTACCGCTCCTAAACTAAATTGCCATCTTCTAAATCGTAATAATATGTATAAGAACACTACTATTAATGACCCTAATACAGACCAGAATGCTGCTTGCTTAATATCATCTGCAATAGTTGGACCTACCTTCATAGATGACATAATACCTACTTGCTTATCTTTACTCCCATTAGCAAACTCATCATAAGTCAACCCTTCTGGTAGATGAGGTTTTAATGATGTATATAGCTTATTTGAAATCTCGGTATCTATTTCCTCCCCAGTTTCATCAACTTTGTATTTTGTAGTAATCTTTAACTGATTATTTGCTCCCAGTGTTTTTGCCTGTGCACTCTCAAAAGTAGCTACAAGATCTTTTTCTATCACTGTAGGCACAACATCTTTAGCAAAACGCACTGTATATGTTCTACCTCCTACAAAATCAACTCCATAATCCAACCCTTGCGTAAACAAAGATGATAACCCTGCAATGATAATAATACCTGAGATTACATACGCTACTTTACGCTTTTTCAAGAAATCGATATTTACATTCTTGAATAAGTTTTTGGTAACTCCTGTAGAGAACGCTAATTCTTTTCCATTTTTACCATACCCATCAATAAACAATCTTGTTACAAAAATTGCTGTAAATAAAGAGGTCAAAATACCAATTAATAAAGTAGTTGCAAAACCTTTAATTGGCCCTGTACCTATAACCAATAAGATGATACCTGTAAGACCTGTAGTTATATTTGCATCAAGTATAGATGATAATGCATTATTAAATCCATCTTTTATGGCATCTGCTTGAGATTTCCCTTTTGCTAGTTCTTCTCTAATTCTTTCAAAAATAAGTACGTTTGCATCTACAGACATACCAATAGTCAATACAATACCAGCAATTCCAGGAAGTGTTAATACAGCTTTTAGCCCTGCTAATACCCCAAAGATAAACAAGATATTTACTACCAACGCTACATCTGCAAAAGCTCCTGCTTTACCATAATAAAAGATCATCCAGATTAATATCAATACTAATGCAATAGCAAAAGACATCACACCACTATTAATAGATTCTTGTCCTAATGATGGTCCTACAACTTCTGCCTGAATAATATCTGCAGATGCAGGTAATTTACCAGCTCTTAATACGTTTGCTAAATCTTTACCTTCTTCTATAGTAAAGTCTCCAGAGATTTCACTTCTTCCTCCTGTTATCTTTCCTTTGGTTACCCCTGGTGCAGAATACACTATATTATCCAACACGATAGCAATCTGACTTCTTTGGTTATAAGCACGATCGGTCATTTCTTCCCATTTCTTAGCTCCTTTACCATCCATTTGCATAGACACAACTACATTATTGGACTGGTCAAAAGTCTGTGAAGCATCTGTAATAACACCTCCACTTAATTCAGGATCATTATCTCTATTTCCTCTAAGAGCATAGAAATCTACTATTTCTGCATCTTTTTTACCTTTACTCCAAGCAAACTTAGTATGTCTTATACTTTGTGGTAATAATGCTCTGATATCTGATCTTCTGAAAAACTGTCCTAATTGCGCTGTATCTTTAACATTTGCAGAGAACAAAGCTCCTGGAACTAATGGAAAACTTATTAAATCATTTATTGGGTTTACCTGTGTTTCAACTTCTGATGAATCTTCTGCATCTTCTAACAGGTCTTCTATAGCTGTATCAGCAGTTGTTGTACTATCAATCTGGGCAGAATCTACTACTTTTTCTGTATTCTCTGCTACCTCATTCTCCACCTTTTCTTTTGGCTCTTTCTGCCCTTCTAATTCTTGTTTCAAAAGTAAGTTGGCTGCATTGATAAAACCGCCTAATTCTTGAGAAGTCTCTACATCCCAAAATTCAAGTTGCGCCGTACTCGTTACCAAACTTCTTACTCTTTCTATATCTTTTGCGCCAGGTAACTCTACCAAAATACGCCCAGATTCTCCTAAACGCTGGATATTAGGTTGAGTAACTCCAAACTTATCAATACGTTTACGTAATACTTCGAATGCTGACGCCACAGATTCGTCTATCTTACGCTTTAGAATAGGTCTTACCTGCTCATTAGTCATATCATAAGTGATATCATCACTTAAGTTTTTGTTTGCAAAAATATCAGGTGAAGCTAATTTAGCATCTGGAATTTTTTCAAACTCAGTAAAAAAGTCATCGATATAGTTATTCTGACTATTCTTCTGCACCTCATCTGTTGCAATCAATGCTTGATTAAATGAAGGGTCTTTTGATTTGTTTGCAAGACCACTCAATATATCTCTTACAGAAATTTGTAGGATAACATTGATTCCACCTTTAAGGTCAAGCCCTTTATTAAGCTCTTTATCTTTTGCATCATTATATGTTATACCAGCAAAGATTTCTTCTTTACCAATAGAATCTAAATAATTACGCTCTGCTGTTTCTCTTAATTTTGAGTAATCTTCTACAGTTTCAGCATATTTTTGTTGTGCATATGCTTCTGCTTCTTTTTCTTTTGTGTAGGCCATATACGTATATGACAATTGGTAAATACATACCAAGCCAAATAGAACCGCAAATATCCTAACAAGTCCTTTGTTTTGCATTATTTGTTGATTTTGGTCAAACCCTTGTTAAAATTGAGTTATTATTAATTACTCAAGGTTTGACAATTGTTTTTAATTATTTATTTGTGTGATTGTACTTTATCTTTTTACAGATATAAGCAGGTATCAAAAGCTAAAACAACTTTTGAGAGCTTTTTGTTCTCTCTCTTTTTATTTTACTTTTAATAAGAAATGAATTGTTTTTAGGAATGGATTATAAATCCCTATTAAGAGATTGGTCCCGCTCTTACTTCTGGAATAATAGGTGAAGTAGTGTCTATTGCAATTGCAATATTTCTATTTACTTTTTGAGCTACTTTTACCAGCTTATCAATATAATTAACATCAATTACAGCGATACAACTACAGGAGTTAAGGCTGAAATACCCTCCTTGCTCTTGTTTTACCTCTAAAACATATTTACTATTAAAGTCAGAATTAAAATCTGTACTCTTTTGGATTTCATAAACATCAAAATTATAATCTTTTGAGTTTTTATCTAAAGGAAATTGACTATCCTCGTTATCTTCACCATAAAATATATGATCGAGAGCTACATTTTGTTCTTCAGAAAGTATTTTTTTGATATCTTCTACATCTGCATCACTATAATATGCAATAGTAAGCTTACCATTGGCTAATCCTTTTGATATCCTAGTACGCTCAACACCTATTGATTGCAGCTGCTTTTTTACAATTTCAATCGTATTTTGAGCCTCTAGAGAGGTAACTTCAATATCAACAAATTCTAATACAATTTCCTGATTAGGTACAAGGGCTTGTTGCTGAATAGCAACAAGTAATGCTAGTGCAGTAATTAAAGTCCCGAAGTACCATTTTTTCTTCATTGCGCAAATATAAAAAATTAGAATTGCATTTCTAATGTCTTCAAACAAATATCTGGTTTACTTTATAAATATCAAAAAACGTTTTAATATTGGATTTGGTATACAGCTATTGAATTATGATAAAATCAATAAGTAGACGTATCTGCAATTAGTTAATTTGCGTAACATCAAAACTTATTATACGCATTTTTGAAATACTTCCTGAGTCTAAAATAATAGCAAGATCCTGAGCTTCTTCAACTGTAAAATCACTTGAAATTTCAAACTTCCCTCCTTTTATAGGACCCTGTGATACTCCTGGAGCGCTATACACCGCATCATTAATAACCATCGCAATTTGAAATCGTTCTTGAAAAGCTCTCTCAGTCAATCGCTCCCAAATCTCTGCTCCTTCTTCGTTCACCTGAACTGCAATTGCTGGTCGAGCCAATTGATCAAACACTTGCTTTGCTTGTTCTATTGTTTTTTGATCTAGTACAGGTTTACCATATTTACCTAATTTTAACGCATAAAGCGGAAAAAAACTTGTACGCTCTTCTTGCCTACCCCATACAAATCGTATTATTCGTCTTTTGGCTGGTAATTTCGTCTCAGCTCCCTTAAAAGACAAATAATGATTTATTATAGTAGTATCTTTTTCTGAAGCATAAAAAAGAATAGCTCCACTACTATACTCTGCTCTTTTGATTATATCTAGCAACGGATCAATATCATCATCCTTCTTTAACAAGTTGTTTGTTTCTATCAAAAAAGGAAGTATCTCTTCTATATTATAGGTTTCATAGAAATCTAATCTTCCCTCATTTATTACTAAATCTTTAATTCGTTCTGGATCATAATGTGTAGTTACTTCAATTGTAATTTGATCACTATCTTGTTTTCTTTCTATTTTGGAATCACTAGAAATTTTATTAATTCTATTTTTTAAAATTTCAACCACAGTATTGATTTCTTCATTTGATCCATTTTTTTCATCAAATGTCACTGTGATTTTAACTATCTTATCTGGTTTTGGTCCAAAATTACAGGAAATTACCCCTAAGAATAATAAAGTGAATAGTAAAATTTTGATAGATATTGTATACATATCATATGGCCTTATAAACAACAAGAGCTGCAAAATTGCAGCTCTTGAAGATATTATATTATACAGTATAGATTATAGTTCTAATAATCCATTTGTTTTTTTCACTCCTTCTGCACTTTCAGCTAATTTGGCTTTTTCTGCTTCGCTAAGTTCTATTTCTACAACTTTTTCGATTCCATTTTTACCTAACACTACAGGTGCACCGATACACAAATCGTTTAATCCATACTCTCCTTCTAATAATGTAGAGCAAGGAAAGATTTTCTTTTGATCACAAGCAATTGCTTGCACCAATCCTGATACGGCTGCTCCTGGAGCATACCAAGCTGATGTTCCTAATAGTTTTGTAAGAGTAGCTCCACCTACTTTGGTGTCTGCTGCTACTTGCTCCAATCTATCATCAGAAATAAACTCAGATACAGGAACACTATTTCTTGTTGCCAATCTAGTTAATGGCACCATACCTTTATCACTATGTCCTCCGATCACCATTCCGTCAACATCAGAAATAGGAGCTCCTAAAGCTTCTGCCAATCTGTACTTGAAACGTGCACTATCTAATGCTCCTCCCATACCAATAATTCTGTTTTTAGGCAGATTGGTTGTTTTATGTACCAAATAGGTCATTGTATCCATTGGATTACTTACTACAATGATAATAGCATTAGGAGAATGCTCAATAAGACTAGAAGAAACTGTTTTTACAATTCCTGCATTAATTCCTATCAATTCTTCTCTTGTCATTCCTGGTTTACGAGGGATTCCTGATGTTATTACAGCAATATCACTTCCTGCAGTTTTAGAATAATCTCCTGTAGTACCTGTTATTTGGGTATCAAATCCATTTAAAGAGGCTGTTTGCATTAAATCCATTGCTTTTCCCTCTGCATATCCTTCTTTGATATCTAATAATACTACTTCTGAAGCAAAATCTTTTATCGCGATATATTCGGCACAACTTGCACCTACTGCACCAGCACCTACTACTGTAACTTTCATGGTATATTTTTTTTGAATGTGGTTAAAACTTATTTGCTTGCGAAAATACAAATTCTTTAACGAATTTATTAGCAAATAAAGTGTTAATTACCAGCCAAAATTAAGGCCTAAAGAAAGATTATTATAATTCTGTAAAGTATAATCCATATTAGCTTTAAAAATTCCAAATTTTACTCTTGCACCTATAGTTGCCTTCACTCCATTTGTTTTATTTCTTACACTAATCGGATCAGTAATTATCTGCGAAGCTAATGAGCCATTTTGTACCTGATAGGTTCCTAGTACATCTGCATTACTTGATCCAAAATAATACCCTAGACCACCATAAAAATTAAAAACAGGAAATTTGGTAGACACAACACTTGTAATTAACCAGGAGTTTGTTTGCAAACTCACTTCTTGATCTGTTCCAGACACTTCACTATCAGAATTTATATCATAGAAACCTTTGACGTTTGTATATCCTATTAACGCCGATAACCTAACTGGCCACCTTTTTAGAGGAAATACCCAATCTGTAAATTCGTGTTGAAATCCCACTCCATATAATTGTATTTCTGCATCTTGCACAGCCTTTACTCTTGGCAAAAACCTCAACTTGATCTCTGTACTTTTTATCAATCCTAGTGATCCTTGAATAAAACCACTTGGTATAGAATTAATTCCCGAATCTCCAAACCCATCTGGCAGAACAATCTCTACTGCTGGGCCTTGATCAGAAGCAACTATTACAGAAACATCTTGTTGATTATTCCCTAATGCACTGGCTACTTCTTGTCTTGTTTGCCCACTTGAAAGTATTAAATTTGTATAATTGCGAGTATCTAAAACAAAGGATTGTTTCTCATCTCTCACAAAAGAAAGATTACCTACTATTCCCACTTCAAAGTGCCAGAGTTTTTTGGTTTTTGCAGTACTATACCAACCATTACTCATAGCATTGACCAATGATTCTCCTGCTGGAGCAAAATACTCCCCACTAAATCTTTGAGCATTATCAATTCCTGCTTCCAGAATTTGATCTATATCTGTTTGTGAAAAGCCGACATGACATAGAACCAATGTCAACAGCAACATGCATTTTTTCATAAGATTTGGGTTTAATAGGCATTGCAATATAAAAAAAAATCCGCTATACCATAGATATGCGGATTTTTTAGTCTTTTAACAAATACTACTTACGCATCAATATTTGCATAGACAGCATTTTTCTCGATAAATTCTCTACGAGGTGGTACTTCATCTCCCATCAACATAGAGAAAATTCTATCTGCTTCTGTAAGATTATCTATAGTAACTTGTCTCATTGTTCTGAACTCTGGATTCATTGTTGTATCCCACAATTGCTCAGCATTCATCTCTCCAAGACCCTTATATCGTTGTATCTTAGAATTTTCACCAAATTCTTTTACAATCATATCACGCTGATCATCGTTCCAAGCGTATTGTTTTTTAGCACCTTTTTTAACCAAATATAATGGTGGTGCTGCTATATAGATATGACCTGCTTCTATCAATTCCTTCATATAACGGAAAAAGAATGTTAATATCAGGGTAGAAATATGACTACCATCGACATCGGCATCACACATAATCACAATTTTATGATAGCGTAATTTTGATAAATTAAGCGCCTTACTATCTTCTTCTGTTCCTATAGTTACACCTAAAGCAGTAAAAATATTTTTTATTTCTTCGTTTTCAAAGACTTTATGATGCATTGCCTTTTCTACATTCAAAATCTTACCTCGTAAAGGAAGAATTGCCTGAAACATTCTATCACGCCCTTGCTTGGCTGTTCCACCTGCCGAATCTCCCTCGACAAGAAACACCTCACACAATGCAGGATCTTGTTCTGAGCAATCTGATAATTTTCCTGGCAAACCACCAATACTCATCACAGATTTACGTTGCACCATTTCACGTGCTTTTTTTGCTGCGTGACGTGCTTGAGCTGCCAGAATTACTTTTTGAATAATTGTTTTAGCATCATTAGGATTTTCTTCCAGATAATTTTCTAGCATCTCAGAAACTGCCTGAGAAACAGCAGAAGTAACCTCCCTATTTCCTAGTTTAGTTTTGGTTTGCCCTTCAAATTGTGGCTCTTGTACTTTTACAGATACAATTGCAGTCAACCCTTCACGAAAATCATCTCCAGCAATCTCAAATTTAAGTTTATCCAATAAACCAGAAGCATCTGCATACTTCTTTAAGGTAGAGGTAAGACCTCTTCTAAAACCAGATAAATGTGTTCCCCCTTCATGCGTATTAATGTTATTTACATAAGAATGTAAATTCTCTGCATAGGAATCATTATAAATCATAGCTACTTCTACAGGAATATCATTCTTTTCCCCTTCCATAGAGATTACATTGTCTATAATAGAACTACGACTTGTATCTAAAAATCTTACAAATTCTTTTAATCCTTCTTCAGAATGAAAAGTCTCTGTAACATCTTTACCTTCTTCATCTTGATGACGCTTATCTGTAAGGGTAATTGTTATTCCTTTATTAAGGTAGGCTAATTCTCGCAAACGACTTGCTAGAGTATCATAATTATACTCCAGAGTTTGCTGAAAAATAGTTGGATCTGGTTTAAATGTCACTACCGTACCATTAAAATCTGTATCACCAGTTGATTTTACAGGGTATAACGGTTTTCCTCTTTCATATTCTTGCTCCCATACTTTACCTTCTTTATGCACAATTGCATGCAGATGGTCTGATAATGCATTTACACAAGAAACACCAACACCATGAAGTCCCCCAGACACCTTATAAGAATCTTTATCAAACTTTCCTCCTGCTCCAATTTTGGTCATTACTACTTCTAATGCAGAAACGCCTTCTTTTTTATGTATACCTACAGGTATACCACGCCCATTATCTTTTGTAGTAACAGAATTATCCTCATTAATAGTAACATCTATAATATCACAATGTCCGGCTAAAGCCTCATCTATAGAATTATCAACAACTTCATATACCAAATGGTGCAGTCCTCTCACTCCAACATCACCAATATACATCGATGGTCGCATGCGCACATGCTCCATTCCTTCGAGTGCTTGAATACTATCTGCTGAATAGTTCTTCTTATTAGCTTCTTCGCTCATAAAGTCCCTTGTTTATTTTTTTTACTTTTTGACAACAAACAAAGATAAAAAAACAGTAAAAGGATAAAAGGGTTTTATCAAAGATGATTTAAAGAGTTATCAACAATTAGTTAAGAACCAGTACCAGAAAAAAGGAAAATGCTCTTAAAAACGATAAAAATGCCCTTAAATTGAATTTAAGGATATCATAACATTTTTAAGCATTTCTTAAACTTCAAAAACTAACACACTAGCAATGAGTAATCTAAAAAAACCATATATCCTGACTCCCTGTTTTTATTGGATTTATAAACTATAAAACCCTGAAAATGATTTTCAGGGTTTTACATCACAATTAACGCAACTTTCAGCTATAAGTAAACTGGAACTTGGTTATATTATAAAATACTAGCTTAATATGCTTCCTCATGTACGTTGGTTACTGCTCTACCACTAGGATCATTCATATTCTTAAACGCTTCATCCCATTCTAAGGCTATTTTTGTGCTACAAGCTACAGATGGTTCCTGAGGCACACTTAATGCTGCTGTATCACTAGGAAAGTGGGTTTCAAAAATAGATCTGTAATAAAATTCTTCTTTGTTTTGAGGAGTTTGTATCGGAAATCTAAAATGTGCATTCGCCATTTGTTCATCAGTAATTTCGGTTTCTACAACTTCTTTTAATGTATCGATCCAACTATACCCAACTCCATCAGAAAATTGTTCTTTCTGCCTCCAAGCAACGCTTTCTGGTAAGTAGGATTCAAAAGCTTTACGAATAACCCATTTCTCCATTCTTTCTCCGTTGATCATTTTATCTTTGGGATTAATTCTCATGGCTACATCCATAAATTCTTTGTCCAAGAATGGTACTCGCCCTTCTATCCCCCAAGCCGCAAGTGATTTATTTGCTCTTAAACAGTCATACATATGAAGTTTATCAAGTTTACGCACGGTTTCTTCATGAAACTCTTTTGCATTTGGGGCTTTATGAAAATAGAGATATCCACCAAAAATCTCATCTGCTCCTTCTCCAGAAAGTACCATTTTTACTCCCATAGATTTAATAACTCTAGCCATTAAATACATAGGTGTTGATGCTCTTATCGTAGTAATATCATATGTTTCTAGATTATAAATAACATCTTTTATTGCATCCAATCCTTCTTGGATTGTAAATTTAATCTCATGATGAACCGTCCCTATATGATCTGCCACTTTCTGTGCAGCTGCTAGATCTGGTGACCCTTCTAACCCGACTGAAAATGAATGTAATTTAGGCCACCAAGCATCTTTGGTATCATTAGATTCTATTCGTTTTTCAGAATATTTCTTAGCTATAGCTGAAGTTACAGAAGAATCCAAACCTCCAGACAGTAATACTCCATATGGCACATCTGACATTAATTGCCTGTGAACTGCTGCTTCCAATGCATCTCTAAGTTCATCAATACTCGTCTGGTTTTCTTGTACTGTTTTATAATCAGACCAATCTCTTACGTACCACTTTTTAAGCTCTCCTTCTTTACTATATAAATAATGCCCTGGGGGAAACAATTCTATTTTTGCACAAACTCCTTCAAGAGCCTTTAATTCTGAAGCTACATAAAAAGTTCCATTTTGATCCCACCCCATATACAGGGGAATAATCCCCATATGATCTCTTGCAATTAAGTACACATCTTTTTCTACATCGTATAAAGCAAAAGCAAATATCCCATTAAGATCATCTAAAAATGCTGTCCCCTTTTTTTGATACAATGCTAAAATTACTTCACAGTCTGATTCTGTCTGAAAATCATAACTCCCTTCAAATTGCTTACGAAGTTCTCTATGATTGTAAATCTCTCCATTTGCAGCAAGGATTAATTTTTTATCTGCACTAAATAATGGTTGTTTACCAGAAACGGGGTCTACTATTGCTAATCTTTCATGAGCAAGTATCGCATTATTGTCTGAATATATTCCACTCCAATCTGGACCTCTATGTCTTATTTTTTTTGACATCTCTAATAATTGAGGTCTTAACACCTCTGAGTCTTGCTTTAAATCAAAAGCACAAACAATTCCACACATATCTTTCTTCTTTTCTATTAGTTTGAGATATCAAATATTAACTTATAGTTACAAAATAAAAACAATAACAACGCATCACCTTACAATATCAAACAAAAAGAACACAAAAAACTATAAAACAAAACAAAAAACATTATTTCTCCTTACTTCTACTACTAAACTGTTACTACAAACATTTAACACAATTTATAGACAGGATTAACACTTCGATTGTAAGTTCACAGATATCTTTACAGCAATCATAAAAATTAAAATCACCATTATGAAAAAATCACTCGTATTAATTATTATTATGTTTTTGGGTACGCTATCTTCTGTAAATGCTCAAAAGTTTGCTGGATTACAAAAAAGCCCAACTGACATTTCTTATGCAAAAAAGGATAGAAATGCCAAACCTGAGATCAAAGTTGTTTATAGTCGTCCTCAGAAAAAAGGTCGTAAAATTTTTGGTAGTCTAGCCGCATATAATAAGGTATGGAGAACTGGTGCTGATGAAGCAACAGAAATTAAGTTCTATCAAGATGTAAAAATGGGAGATAAAACTATCAAAGCAGGTACATACTCTTTATTTACTATTCCTGGTGAAAAAGAATGGACTATTATTATAAATTCTGACCTTGATAGTTGGGGCGCTTATAACTATGATAAAAGCAAGGACGTTGCAAGAATTAATGTTCCTGTAGCCAAAGGTGATGAATTAGAAGTTTTTTCTATTGCATTCAAAAAGACTGACAAAGGATATCATATGGCAATGGGATGGGACACTACTGTTGTAGAGGTTCCTTTTTACTTCTAATCAAATTTTAAATCTTCTTATATAAAAAAATAGCTTGAACGTTTTGTTCAAGCTATTTTTCCCTAAATTAAAATTATTAAGTGTGCGTTTTAGTACCTCAACAGAGGTCAATTAGTTCTTCCTTCAACTACCTTTTCTATCTATGTATTGCATGACCAGACGCGCCAGGTAGTTCTTTTAGAAATTCCATTACGATTCTAAAAGTTAATCTAAATTTTGTGTAAAATAGCCCCATAAGTGTTTGATTAAAAGTTAATTATTATTGTTATTGTTTTTCAAATATAACATTGATATTACGAGATATCAATAGTTTTATATACATTTTAGATATAAATTGAGATTTCACCGACGACTAACACAAAAAGCTCAATTTCAGCAAGTTTCGCTTTTATTTTTTTATTCATTTACATAAAGAAAGCAGGGTGATTTCCCCAAATCTCTATATTACCCCATCAAATAGCTACTTTTATTATTTTTCACTATTACATCATGTTTTCTTACAATTCTTATCTATGAATTGCATTACTACAAGCCGATGGTAATTGTCTTAAGAAAGTTGTTAATGCTTTCATATCAATAGTCAAAATACCGTAGAGAAATTTCATAATCTTTTGATTTTTAGTTTGTTACACAAATATAACACCTATATCGTATTACTTAAAAAAAATTAACATATTCAAATTGAATTTTTAGACATAAAACATCGTAGAAACGACATACAGCTTAAAAGAGACTACAGTCAATTTTTATGTTAGGAAATTTCCTACTCAAATATTGCAATATATAGGGGTTTTTTCCCCTTTATTAATTTTATTTAGATTTATTTAAAGCTTATAAAACACAACAAAAGCAATAAAAAGAGGGTTCTGAACACGTGCAACCTAATTATTATAGTAATAATAATTTTTCTGGTAGTTTTAAAGAAGTAAAATCGTGTTGCAAGAAGAAATGATATACATAGTCAAGGTAACTGTAGTATATTTTGTGAAATTCTAGTTATTATTATAAAAATCAAGAGATTGTCTCCGCAAAACAATCTCTTAATCAAAGCACTATAACATGTAATAACAAGTAATATATTATTATACCCATGCCCAATCTATTTACCCATTGCATAACGTGATGCTCCTGGTAAATCTCTTAAAAAACTTATTATAATATTAAATTTTAGTCCGAAAAAAGTAGTAATATATTTCATAACATCCTGATTTTATAATTATACTGTAAATTTAAAGCATATCATCAGTTGTCTTTTCAAAAAATCGTTAACTGACCAAAAAGTGTATTTAAAATAACATTTTTGTTCGACGAACGGTAAATTTTACTCGTTTCACAGAACAAAATTACGGTATTACATTAAAAATCAAGGTATTTACAAGTACTATTATGGGATATTAAGATATTTGTGTGTTTGTAATGATACTTTCCATTTTGGGTTTTTCATTACATAATCAACAATCATAGGAACTACCTTATCTCTTACACTCCATTCTGGTTGAAGATATAGCACACACTCCTCTGAAACCTTTGCAGCTTGTTTTTCTGCAAATTCAAAATCACTTTTATTATAGACAATACATTTTAGCTCATTTGCTTTTTTACTAACCTCTTCTTTTGGTAGCATTCTTTTTTTAGGAGAAAGGCAAATCCAATCCCAATCACCTGTGAGAGGATATGCTCCTGATGTTTCGATATGTGTTTTGGCTCCCTTTTCTTTTAGACCATCTGTAAGAGGGTTCATATTCCAGGTAAGAGGCTCTCCTCCTGTAACTACAATTACATTACTATGTTTAAGTGCATTTTCTACAATTATATCAGTATCAGTTGGAGGATGTAGATTAGCATTCCAACTTTCTTTTACATCACACCAATGGCATCCTACATCACAACCTCCTATTCTTATAAAATAAGCTGCTGTCCCTTTATAGTAACCTTCTCCCTGAATGGTATAAAATTCTTCCATAAGAGGAAGCATCTTTCCATCATTTACCAATTTCTGTACACTCTTTTGCATAAGGGAGCAAAGGTAAATAATATTAAATTACGATTTTACAATAATTAGAATAAGAAAAAAGTCTTTAGTATAACTCTTTTTTATGCTACAAAAAAGCTTTTTTTAAATCATCCAAAACTCTATTTCTTTTTGACCGCTACGCACTCTATTTCTATCTTAGCATCTTTTGCAAGTCCTTTTGCTGCAAAAGTAGTACGAGCAGGTTTATGAGGAAAATAGTCTTTATAAATCTCATTAAAAGCAGAAAAATCGTTTATATCAGAAAGAATCACAGTGCACTTTACTACATTTTCCATATCCATATTATGATGCTTCAAAACATCTTTTATATTTTCCAAAGCTTGCTTTGTTTCTACTTTTATCCCTCCTTCAACTAATTCTCTTACACTATGATCCATACCTATCTGCCCAGATAGAAAGTATAAATCTCCAACTTGTACAATATCAGAAAATGGAGCTTTTGATTTTTTGGGTTCGTGTGTCTTATGAAAAACTACTTCTTTTTTAGAATCAGAAGTATTCATAGTGCATCCTATAAAAATCATTAAAAGACATATAAGAGAAATTGTTTTTTTCATCTGTTTATATCTGAAATTATAATTATTTTCTTGTTTAGTCATAACTTCAAAACCGATTTTAATACCATTTTTATAAAGAGCTACAATTTTACTTTGTATTAAAAATAACGTATAATTTCTATAGAAAAGTTAAGATTCCTATTTTTATGCAAAATTATTTCTAATTATGAGTGATAATCAGGCATTTCTAGATCATATAAATAAAGGATACACCACCAAAGGTGATTTTCTAACCATGGGAGCAGCTATGTATAATGGCGAGACGATAACCGATGCTCATGTAAAAATCCCTTTAAAAACATTAAACCGTCACGGTTTGATAGCTGGAGCAACAGGTACAGGAAAAACCAAAACCCTACAAGTAATAGCTGAAAATCTAAGCGAACAAGGAATCCCTGTACTTTTGATGGATATAAAAGGAGACTTGAGTGGAATCGCAGCGGCAAGCCCAGGACATCCTAAAATCGATGAACGTCATCAGAAAATCGGCATTCCCTTTGAAGCCAAAAATTTTCCTGTAGAAATTCTCTCACTCTCTGATCAAGATGGGGTAAGGCTTAGAGCTACAGTAAGTGAATTTGGACCTGTATTATTATCCAGAATCCTTGATGTAACAACTACTCAAGCAGGAATTATTTCTGTTATTTTCAAATATTGCGATGATAATAAACTACCCCTATTAGATTTAAAAGATCTAAAAAAAGTATTACAGTTTGCTACCCAAGAAGGAAAAAAGGAATTAGAAAAAGATTATGGTCGTATCTCTACTGCCTCTACTGGGTCTATTTTACGTAAAATAGTAGAACTTGAGCAACAAGGAGCTGATCAATTTTTTGGTGAGAAGTCATTTGAAGTTCAAGATTTGTGTAGAATTGATGAAAACGGCAGAGGTATAATTAATATTATTAGATTAACAGATATACAAGATAAACCCAAGTTGTTTTCTACTTTTATGCTGAGTCTTCTTGCAGAAATATATGGTACTTTTCCTGAGCAAGGAGATAGTGGAAGGCCTGAATTAGTAATTTTTCTAGATGAAGCACATTTGATTTTTAAAGAAGCTTCTAATGCGCTTATGGGCCAAATAGAAAGTATTGTCAAGCTTATACGATCAAAGGGTGTTGGTCTTTATTTTGTAACCCAAAACCCTACTGATATTCCAGATGGAGTATTGAGTCAGCTAGGTCTAAAAGTGCAACATGCACTTAGAGCATTTACTGCAAAAGACAGAAAAGCGATCAAACTTACTGCAGAAAACTATCCTATTTCAGAGTATTATGACACCAAAGAAATGCTTACTTCATTAGGAATAGGAGAAGCACTGGTATCTGCTCTTGATGAGAAAGGGCGTCCTACTCCTCTTGCCGCTACCATGCTACGGGCACCAATGAGCCGAATGGATATATTAAATGAGAATGAACTAAAAGATGTACTCAAAAAATCAAAGCTTATTCCTAAATACAATAAAGAAATTGATAGAGAGAGTGCATATGAGCTTTTGAACGAAAAAATAGAAAAAGCCGAAGCAGAAGAAGCAAAGGCTGCCGCAAAAAAAGAGAGAGAAAAACTCGATAAAAGCTCCTCTCGTACAAGAAGCCGAAGGACTAGTACTACCGAAAAAGCTATTATAAAGGTACTTACTAGCGCAACCTTTATAAGAGGTGCTCTAGGAGTACTAAATAAGTTATTGAAATAAATTACGTTATCTCTTTATATAAAATATTCAACCATCTTAATTATGAAAAAAATATTTTTCAAAGCCCTTCTTGTTCTATTGATTATCACAAGCTGTAAAAAAGAGCAACAACAAAACCCTTTTGAAATAGCAACTAATAGAATAGGACTATTGACCAATGAGATACAGGTTAATGAATTGGATTCTATTTTCGCAAATGATTCTATTGCAAAAAGAACTGCTGGAGATCAGTATTTAAATAGTACAAACGAAATTGAAATTTTTGAAAAAGGTGGAGCAAAACTCTTGGTTATAGAACCCAAAACAGAAGCAGATCCTAGCTCAACCATAGAGAATATACAAATTATAGACCCAAGATACAAAACAGTTTCTGGGCTATCTTCTCATAGTACTTTCAAGGACATTAATGACAACTACACTATTTCAAAAATTAATAACACATTAAGTACAGCTGTAATATTTGTAGACAGTATCCAGGCATACTTTACTATTGATAAAAAAGAGCTTCCTCAAAAATTCAGACAATCCACCGATATAGAAATACAAACCACTGATATTCCAGAATCGGCAAAAATCAAACATTTCTGGATAAACTGGGATGCCAATTAAATCTATAAATAGATAAAAACAACACTTATAAACTTTCCTTTTTTATAAAAAAGGAAAGAAAAGTTTCATTAAAGTGTTTTTATCTACCTTGCTATAATTCAAAAACGATAGGTCAATACTTTTTCTTCAAGAGGAATATAGATACTTTTACACACATAATAGAAACAGTACAACGTGAAGATGAATGAAAGAAAAATATAAAAAATATCTACCTCTTATCATAGGAAAATATATCCAATGCCTTTTCCTATTTTATCCAAAAAAGGCAATTCATAAAGCATACATTCTATTTTGTACTCCAAGAAAAGGAAAAGTGCAACCAGAACAAGAATATTTTCTTGAGGAAGCCGAAGATGAAACTATCTTGATAGGCTCTACTCATATTCAAACGTATAGATGGGCAAACACAGGAGAAACAATTTTACTCGTTCACGGATGGGAAAGTAATACACATCGATGGAAAAAATTAATTAAAAAGTTACAAGAAAAAAACTACAATATCATCGCTTTTGATGCTCCAGCTCATGGCAACTCATCTGGTAAAATACTAAACATTCCATTATACACAAAGTGCTTACAAAAAGTGATTGAGTTATATAGACCTAATTATGTCATGGGGCATTCTGTAGGTGGAATGGCCGCTATTTTTCATCAATACTCTTACCCTAATGATGAGATAGAAAAATTAGTTATACTAGCTCCCCCATCAGAGTTATCAAGAATCATGACAGGGTATCAAGATACATTAAAACTATCTTCTAAGTTTATGGCTGCACTAGATCAATATTTCAAAAATAAGCATGGTTTTTATTTTGAAGAGTTTTCGATTTCTGAATTTTCTAGAAACTTAACTCAAAAAGGACTCTTAATTCATGACAAAAACGATACTATTGCACCATATTTTGAAGCAAAAAGCATAAGTCAAAACTGGAATGGGGTTCAATTTATCAGTACAGAAAACTATGGGCATTCTCTATTTTTTGATGAAGTAGACACTATAATTCTTGATTTTTTAAAAACATAACCAAGTATCAGATAACACACTGATACAATTTCCACCTTCTTTTTGGTTTATAGTTAAAAAGCCACTTCACTCAACCATAACGGTAGTTCACTCATTCTTACTTTCTACATATAGGGTTTCAAGTATATGTTTGTATTAAATTATAACTACACCAATTATGAAAAATACAACTTTTGCTTTTTTTTTATTAATATCATCAGTTATTTCTGCACAGATAAATGGAAACGTTTCTTCAATTTCTAGACAAAATGTTGTCCATATGGAAAACAATTCCATTATATATAAAGATCAAATAAATCAGTTTAGAAAACAAAATCTGGTTCCAAATCCAATAATAACTTTAGATGTTAAGGCATTACACAATATTATTGCTGACTCATATACAGCTGTTTTTAATGTAACACAGATAGGAAAAACATCTGAAGAGACTAACAGGCTAATGAAAAATCGAATGGCAAAAGTAAAAAATGAATTACTCGCAAATGGCATTCCTGAACAAGATATCATTCTTGATGTAGTATCATTTATTCCTATATATGAAACCGTAGTAGAACACAAAATATTCAGTAAAAAATACAATGAAGTTCCCAAAGGTTTTGAATTGCAGCAAAATATTCATGTAAAATTCACAAAAGTAAATCAGTTTGAAAAAATACTTTCTGCTTGTGCTAATAATGAAATTTACAACCTTGTAAAGGTTGACTATTTTATCGATAATATTCAAGAAATATATTCACAACTACGTGTAGAGATATTAAAAACATTAAAAGAGAAACAACAGTTTTATACTGATTTAGGTTTTGACATAACACTTTATAAACCAACTATTGCAGATACTCAATACTGTTACTTCCCAAAAGAATTCTACAAAGAATACCAAGCATTCAACAGTACTTCTATAGAAGCATTTAGCAAAAAACAAGGGGTTCAAAAAACAACAAAACCAATATCATATTATTATGACCCTTTATCATTTAAAGATTATGATATTGTTATAAACTCATCAATTGTAGAACCAGTAATCCAAATAGGACTAGAGATAAAATTACAATACACATCAAAACCTCAAGAACCAAAGCCAGCTGATAAAGAAACTGTAGCTCCCAAATATTTCTTAATATCACCCAATGGAAGTATAGACGTAAAAGAGTTAAAAATAAGCTAGAAAACACATCATAAGAATTGATAGAAGTATTTAAAATTTATATTTTCTAAAAACCAAATAGGTAATAGGATCCCTTTATAAATATTATCTTTGTACATTATTTTAATTGTATGCCAGAAAAAACACTTACCAGACTTAACAAATATCTAAGTGAAGTTGGGTATTGCTCAAGACGTGAAGCCGATAAATTAATTGATCAAGGAAGAGTTACTATTAATGGCAAAATACCCGAAATGGGAACTAAAGTTGCTCCAGAAGATACTGTACAAGTAGATGGTGAATTAATTAATCAACCTAAAGAAAAACATGTTTACCTTGCTTTTAATAAACCTGTAGGAATTGTTTGTACCACTGCTCAAAACGAAAAAGACAATATTATTGATTATATCAATTACCCTAAACGTATTTTTCCTATCGGTAGATTAGACAAACCTAGTGAAGGTTTAATTTTTTTAACTAGCGATGGAGATATTGTAAATAAAATTTTAAGAGCTAGAAACAATCACGAGAAAGAATATTTAGTAACTGTAAACAAACTAATTAGCCCTTTATTTATAAAGCGAATGAGTAATGGTGTCCCTATTTTAGATACAATAACTCGCAAATGTGAAGTAGAGCAAGTTAATAAATATGATTTCAAAATCATTCTTACACAAGGGCTCAACCGCCAGATACGAAGAATGTGTGAGTATCTTGGGTATGATGTAGTTCGGCTAAAAAGAATTAGAATCATGAATGTGCCTCTAGATGTTCCCCTAGGAGAATGGAGATATCTTACAGAAAAAGAACTCCTAGTTCTTAACTCAGATACTGAAGATTCTAGTAAGACAGAAGAAGCTTCTGCTATCGAAGAAAAAAAACAAAAAAGAAATAGTACTACCCATAATAAACGGTTTATTCCTAAAGACTCTAATAAAAGAAGAAACGATAACAGAAATACACATCCATCAAAAAACAAAAGACGTAGAGATAGGAAAAACTAACGAATTCTAAGTTACACCCAAGCAGTGTACTGTACCATTTATATATTGAAATTATCAATAGTAGATACCAAGAAAAAGTAATCAGCAACAATCTGCTGTTTTTCATTTTAAAGTATTTTTAGTATCTTCAACATGCTTACTTCATACATTTCATTTTTTTAAGTAATCATTTATAGTAAACTGCTTATGAAAAGAATAGTACATTATACCACATTAATTTCCTGTATATTATTATTAAATAGTTGTGGAGTTCCACAAGCTGATTATGATACATTAAAAGAGGAAAACAAAAAACTAAAACAAGAAATACTAAAGTTAAAAAAGACATTAAACGATAGTGATCCTGAAGATCAAAAAAAAACTAAAAGTTATCAAAAAGCACTATCAAAAATGCAAGAAAAATATGACCCTACAAATAGTGTCACATGGTATTCTGATAAATCCTCTATAAAAGTTAATACCAAAAATTATATTCAGATTTATGTTGGTAAAAAAAACAAAGGCAAAACATGGCTTGGTCTCTCTATCAATTATTTTACTAAAAAAGATTGGTTATTTATTCAAAGAATAGAAATAGATGTTGATGGCAAAACTTTTGAAATAGAAGAAGAATCTAAAGGTGAATTAAAGAAAAAAGAAGAATCTGGAGGAAAAAGAGAATGGATAGATCGTATTGTAAAACAACTTGAAATACCCATGATAAAAGCAATAGCTTCTGGTAAAACGGTTAAAATAAAGTTTTTTGGTAAAGATGACGTAAAAGAAATGACTGTAACAACAGCAGAAAAAAGATCTATGCAAAATGTACTTAAAGCTTTTTATGAGCTTAGAGAACTATAAAAAATACTCAGTCAAAACAAATTCCTTATCTCACTTAATATTACTCATTTAAGGCTTTGTTTTTATTGTCTTTTTCAAAATCAGTTCTTTTTGAGTATAATTCATAATCGAATACTTCTTATAATTATAGCGATTTCCTGAAAATTCTCCCTATATTCTGCCCCCAAACAAATTTGACAAAAAAAGATGGATTTTACCAACCCCTTGGTTTATGGAGTTCCTTGTTTCTTAGGACTTATATTACTAGAGTTAACATACAGCAAAACTCATGATCATAAAGAGCTATATAATTGGAAAGATTTAACTGCCAGCCTTACTATGGGAGTTGGATCAGCTATTTTAGGTCCACTAATCAAAACAGCCTTTTCAATTGTTCTTTTTCACTTTGTTTATGAGTTTTTCAATCCAGAAATAGATGGAGTTCGAACAAATATAATGGGATGGCAATCTTTTGGATATGCATGGTATGTATGGCTATTATGTCAACTTGCAGATGACTTTACCTATTACTGGTTTCACAGACAAAATCATATGGTTAGAGTATTATGGGCGGCACACATTGTTCATCATTCATCAGATAACTTTAACCTAGGTACTGCCGTTCGTAATGGATGGTTTACACTCTTATACAAACCACTATTCTATATGTGGTTACCTGCCATAGGATTTCCTCCAGAAATGGTAGTAGTGTGTTTAGGTATTGAAGCTTTGTGGCAATTCCAACTTCATTCTGTATATATTCCTAAAATGGGAATTATTGAAAAATTTATGAATACGCACACAATGCATCAAGTACATCATGCTAAAAATTTAGAGTATATGGATAAAAATCATGGGGGATTCCTTAATGTTTTTGATAAAATATTCGGCACATGGAAAGCCCTTGATGAAAATATAGAAATACAATACGGAGTAACACATGCTCCTAATTCTTACAATCCATGGACTATTCTTACTCATGAGTATAAAGATATCTGGAACGATACCAAAAAATCAAGAAACTGGTATCATAAATTCATGTACATTTTTGGCCCTCCAGGTTGGAGTCATGATGGAAGCACTTTGACTGTAAAACAAATGCAAAGAGATCTTGAAAACAAAAAGATTCCTACTTAAATAATCTTTCAAAGCACATTTCTATTTAAATACTATCTCTAGAATGAACTCTAGAGAATTCGATGGGTTCTTTACTTTTTTTTAAAAAAATCATTGTTATTTTTATAGGGCAATAAGTTGTGTATATTTTAGAATATAAACATATATGATATATATTTTTTATATCATATATTGTTTTTATAGAGATTTTATACTTTTCTACCATGAATTATCAAGAGATTATAAATCAGCAACGCTATTTTTTTAACACAAACGCTACAAAAGATGTCACGTTTAGAATCAACCAATTAAAACGATTAAAGGCTGTTTTAAAAAAAAATGAGAAACTTCTCTATGATGCCATTTATACCGATTTTAAAAAATCAGAATTTGAGACTTATACTACCGAGTTATCTATAATATATCACGAAATTGATCTAGCACTCTCAAAAATCAAAAAATGGGTTAAAAAAAGAAAAACTTCTACAAGCTTGGCTAACCTTCCTGGTAAAAGCTACATCATACCAGAACCCTACGGAACCATTTTGGTAATTGGAGCATGGAATTACCCATATCAATTATCCTTATGCCCTGCAATATCAGCAATTGCCGCAGGATGTACCGTTATACTCAAACCTAGCGAATTATCCTCATCTACTTCTTCAATTTTAGCACAACTTATAAATCAAAATTTTGATTCTAATTTCTTTAAAGTTATAGAAGGCGGCGTAAAAGAAACCACTGAACTATTAAAAATCAAGTTTGATAAAATATTTTTTACTGGTAGTGCTACTGTTGGAAAAATCATATACCAAGCAGCCGCACAACACCTCACCCCGGTTACACTAGAATTAGGAGGAAAAAGCCCCGCTATCATCACAAAAGATGTAAACATCGATTTAACTGCAAAACGATTGGTTTGGGCTAAATTCCTGAATGCTGGTCAAACTTGTATCGCTCCTGATTATGTTATGGTTGAATCTAGCATTCACGATCAATTATTATCTGCCATACAAAAACATATCACAAAAGCAGATTACAATGTTTCTAACCATAATTATACACAAATTATCAATGATAAAAATTTTGATCGCCTTAATAAACTTATAGATCCAAGCAAAAAATTTATAGGAGGTATTAGTGATGCAAAAAAAAGAATAATCCCCCCAACTATTCTAAAAGATATAACATTTTCTGATCCATCGATGCAAGAAGAGATATTTGGCCCTATTCTTCCTATACTTACATTTGACGCTATAGATCAAGCTATCAAAAACATAAAATCACTTCCCTCTCCTCTTTCTTGTTATGTTTTTACTAAAAACAAAGCTATCAAAAATAAAATTCTACATGAGATTCCCTTTGGTGGTGGTGCTATAAATGATGCAGTTATGCATTTTATAGAACAATCTCTTCCTTTTGGAGGTATAGGAGATAGTGGGATAGGTAATTATCATGGAAAATATGGTTTTGAAACTTTTTCACACAACAAAAGCATCCTACAAAAAACCTTTTGGGTAGAACTAAACCTAAAATATGCCCCGTATAGCATAAAAAAATTAAAATGGCTAAAACGCCTCATTGGGTAATCAAAACACCTACCGATAAATAGCTCTTCTTATTTTCATAAAAATTTAATACTATAATATTTTACATTTTTTTTATATGCTGGGGTTTCCCGTAAAAATTTTAAATAATTGTGTAGTAAATTAGAAGTAACAAACACAATACACACAAAAACAAACATTTAAACCATGATATAAGTATCATATTATAATTCAATCATACCCTAAACTAAACTGATTGTAATCAACTATTAATAATATAAAATACGCGAATATGAGTTTAAAAAAAATAGCCAGAAAATGTGGTGTAACCCTAAGCTCACTAAATGACCTCAACAAAGGAAATGTAAGAGCTAGTATTGCAGAAAAACTTGGAGTTACTGTTTCTTCTTTACAAAATTTTGTAGATGGAGGATCCAGTACTGCACTTGCTTCTAAAATAGAAATAACTTCATCAAGTTTACAAGAACTTCGAAACTTAATTGGACAACGAGGTGCAATAGGTTTAATCATAGGCTTATTGCTATCATGATCATTTATACAAAAAATGATAATAACATTCTGATTTATGAATTACCAATCCTTCTTAATACTCATAAATCAGAATGTTATAAATACAGAAATTACTTATACACATAAAATCAAAAACAAAATAATACTCACAATCTATAATCCCTACCCCTCTCGGTTGTATTACTACTAATCTTTATTGTAATGTAACCTTATAAAAAACGACATATCAAATATGATCAAAGAGTTTAAAGAATTTTCAACAGGAGCTTTATTAAAAATAGGAAACGAAGAACTATTAAAGTCTTATACAACATCAACCATTATTGATTTATATACTTTTATTTGGTCTCAGAGCAGTGAAGCTGTTATTGAGATTGATGGGGTCTCAACGACATTACAAAAAGATAGAATCGTAGTATTAACCCCCAATCAATATTTCAGATACATTAGTGGATCTGGTAGTATTGTATATCAATTTAACCGAGAGTTTTATTGTATCAAAGATCACGACAAAGAAGTAAGCTGTATGGGAATACTTTTTTACAGTAACAATACTGCTCCTCTAATAGAATTAAACAGTACCGAACACAACAAACTAGATCAGCTACATAAAGTTTTCTTAGATGAGCTTGGTACTGTAGATACTATTCAGGCTGAAATGCTCAGGATGCTAATGGCTAGATTCATAATCACAGTTACACGTCTTATCAAACAACAAAATAATTATAGTAAACTGGGTAATCAAGTAGACCTAGTTAGAAATTTTAATATACTAGTAGACTCTCATTTTAGAAAAGAACATAGTGTAGGGTTTTATGCAAAACAGTTATTCAAATCCCCTAAAACACTCTCTAATAATTTTGCCAAATTTGGTAAAAGTCCATTACAGATCATTCATGACCGAATTATATTAGAAGCCAAACGTTTACTCATCTATACCGATAAATCTGCCAAAGAAATTGCATACGAAATCGGATTTGAAGATGCATCTCACCTCAGCAGAATGTTCAAAAAACACACATCTTTCTCTCCTTCTGAATTCAAAAAACAATTAAAATCAGAAATTATAGAACAGTATTAGTGTATTAAAAATTAATAGCACATCAAGTAATTTAAAGTAAAGAAAATGAAAAATTTACTTCATCCTCTCAAAGCAATAATAATTGGACTTTCATTTTTTATCTATACAACAAATAAAGCACAGGTAACTTATGAGAACCAGTTAGAAACAATATATCTGAATAATTATACAGAAGAAATGACCTATGCAAATAATTTTAGTGCTTTAAATAATGGGCTAATTGCTATGGGTAAAGTTAATTTTGGGTCAGAAATCAAAAAAGCAAAGAAAAACAAAAGCAACCTAGTCTTTTTATCAAAAAGAAATAACATTCAAATTCACACCTATAATTATCTAAAAATTATACGCAAAGGAGCCAACAAAAGTACTGACAGCAAAGTCTTTATTCATTTTGTATATGAGAAATTTCCTGAATTAATCAACCAATTCAAGAAAGATAATAACCTTAAAGAATTGTATTTTATCTCTAGAAAGAATACTTTTAATGGGAAAATAGACGCTTTACCCTTTATTTTATAACGGGATTACCTTACTCAAAATTAAACAAATACTAACCCAACATGAAAAAGATTTTACCCCTATTGTTACGAATTATTGTAGCTATAATCTTGATTCAAACTTTAAGATTTAAATTTACGGCACATCCAGACAGTGTATATATTTTTACAAAAGTTGGGATGGAACCTTATGGTAGAATAATAACTGGAATAACAGAACTTATTTCAGGAATTTTAATATTAATCCCAAGAACTGCATGGATAGGTGCAACGCTTAGTTTAGGAATTATTGGAGGAGCCATTATGATTCACCTCACTAAACTAGGTATCGAAATTAATAATGACGGAGGAATTCTTTTTATAACCGCCATTGTAACTTTTATACTGAGTGCTATTATTTTATGGATCAGAAGAAAAGAAGTTAAGTTTTTTTGACAATAAAAAAAATAGCAACCTCATTTATATCCAAATGATCTCAACTCCTCTACACCTAGAGGAGTTTTTTTATTTAAGGGAATAATTGACAAGTAACAAGGAAGAACTATCATTCTTTTTCCTCTAAATATGCAAGACCTTTGTACTATCAATTTTAAAACCATATAAAATGAAAATACATAATAAATCAATCTTCAATTTGATAGAGATTTTTGGTCAAGGAAAAAAAAGAATAATCAATTCTATACATCCTAAAACTCATTGTGAACAAAAAGGTCTTCATGATTTTTACTGTAATACAGAAAAAGTATTGGTCAACAAATAGAAGAAAGAGTTGTCAGGGAAAATTTGACAAGAAATCGGGAAAAATAACTATTCTAATCCCACAAATTACACCTGATCTTTGTATCAGATAAAAAAACAAAATTTAACACATCCAAAAAATCAAATTTTGGATACTAATAAAAACAATAAAATTATGAGCACATTTAATGTTCCAACTAGAGAAGAAGTAAACACTAGCAATCAAGCAATTTTTGATAATTTAAACAAAGCATTAGGATTTGTTCCAAACTTATATGCTACTTATGCACATAGTGAAACAGCATTAGAGAACTACCTAAACCTTGCAAATGCAAAAACCTCTCTTTCTGCAAAAGAAAAAGAAGCTGTTAATCTTGCTGTAAGTGAAGTAAACGGATGTATTTACTGTTTATCAGCACACACTGCAATTGGTAAAATGAATGGTTTTACAGACGAGCAAATATTAGAACTTAGAGCTGGTCATGCTTCTTTTGACACAAAACTTGATGCATTAGCTAAACTAGCTAAAAATGTTACAGAAAACAGAGGAAAAGCTGATCAAGAAGTAATCAATAATTTTCTTTCTTCTGGATACAACAAAGGAAGTCTAATTGATACAATCGTTCTTGTAGGAGATAAAACTATCTCAAATTATGTACATGGAACGACTCAGATTCCAGTTGACTTCCCTGTTGCTCAACCATTAGAGACTACAGGAGTTTAATACTATAAATTGGTAACCATATTATAAATCCACGATAATTGAATTCCATCAGAAAAGGATGAACTCATAACATTGTTCTTCCTTTTCTGAAAAAATTAAAATCATTTAAATACATAAATTAAAATCATGAAAAAGTTAATCACTGCATTTTTATTCATTCTAGCAATCACTTTTAGCGCACAAGCGCAACAAGTAAAAACAGTATCTTTAGAACAAACTAAAGGAGAATTTACTCAAAAAGGAATTACCCTTTCAGAAGGCAGCTATGTTTTCAATATTTCTAACAATGATGTTGGAACTGATGTTGGCTTTGTATTAGTACCTGAAGGAAAAGATGCTTCTGATGCAAAAAATCATATAAAGACTGCTTATGTAACAAAAGTAGTTGCAAATGGTAAGACAGAAAGTTCAAAAACTGTTGCCTTAAAAAGAGGAACTTATAAATACTTCTGTCCACTAAACAAGACTCCACAATACACTTTGGTTGTAGAATAGTCTTTTTACATTTCTTTAAAAAAATAGAAACCTTACTAAATAAGATTAGTAAGGTTTCTATTTTTTATATTTTAGCAAGAAAATAAACCTAAAATATAATTGATCTGATGAAAAAACTTGTAATACTTACATCACTCGCCCTACTTTGTATTGCTTGTAACACAAATATCAAAAAAGAAAAACAATATGATGAAGATATAGAAATAAGAGACCCTAAACCTATATCAGATAATCAAAAAAAAATACCAACAACTGCAGAAGCTATTGCTCACGCAAATGGTTTACAACATTGGAATAAAGTAACAGAAATAAGTTTTACATATAACATCGATCAAGATAGCCTTCATTATGAACGATCATGGAACTGGAAACCTAAAACTGATATTGTAACTTTAATCTCTCCCAAAGACACTACAACATACAATAGAGCCCAAATAGACAGCACCTCTATAAAAGCAGATCAACGATTTATTAATGATAAATACTGGTTACTTGCCCCTTTTAACCTTACATGGGATTCAAAAAGCTTTACATCAAAACATCAAGTAAAAGCCATAGCACCTATAAGTAACACACAAATGCAAAAGCTTACCATTGTATATAAAAATGATGGAGGGTATACACCTGGTGATGCCTATGACTTTTATTTTGAAGGAGATTTTATAATTAAAGAATGGGTATTTAGACAAAAAAATCAAAAAGAACCTTCTATAATCACTTCTTGGGAAGATTATCAAGACTTTAACGGTATCAAAATCGCTAAAATGCATAAGCAAATTGAAGGAAATCGGATACTGTATTTTACAAATATTAAAATCATCACTCAATAATAAAATACTCCAAAACTATATTTCTGTCACAGGTTTTACGATAGCCCAAGTTCCTGTTTCTTTTGACTCTTCTGATGCCAATCCTATACATTGCAAGTTAGCTACTTCTATAGCATTTGCATAGCTAGGTATTCCAGACTCTACAGCATCTAGAAAAGAAGAAATCGATTCATGCATCCCTGGCCAGTCTGCATATGGCTGTATCGCTGGTAATAACCGAATATCCCATATAGGATTTCTTTTTGTCCTTGTTTTTAATTCTCCAGTTAAAACATCAATATGCATATCCCCATTATCTCCAACAACTTCTATTTTTATAGTCAATACTTCAACACTATCTATATTTACCTTAAACTCGCCCCAAACTCCGTTATAATCAAAAAAACAAGTGCTTTGGCTTTGACGGCGCCCCTGAGTACCATAACCATCCATCAAAAGTACACGTTTAGGGCTGGAATCTAATAAAACATTAAGAACATGAACATACCAAACTGATAAACGATTTATAGTATTTGTATCTTGATTAGAATCTCTTCCCCAATTCGACTGTAGACGAATACTCGCCGTTTGCACATTTCCTATAGTTTGTTTTTTTATCAATTCTGAAGCCATACTTATTGCAGGAACAAGAGCAAGTTCTAAATCAGCATGAGTAATTTGCTGAGCAGCAAGCAACTCTTTTAACACTTCGGGGATCAATACTCTTGTATGTGCTATCGGAGGTTCATAAAAAATAGCCTTGGCAGAGTTTACCCCTGCAATAATAGCATTTGCATGAACCTCATCTGGCACAGCAATCATTACCGCTTCTATTTTTATTGAGTCTAGTAAATCCTTATACCCCCTATAAATATCAATAGTATCTCCAAAATCCGCTCTAATCATCTGTATAGTAGCTTCACTTCTAGCAGAAATAGCAACTATTTCTGCTCTTCCGTCTCTTCTTAATGCAGGTATATACGCATCTTTAACCCAAGATCCATAACCAATAATTCCTAATTTTATTTTTGTCATATATTAATCACATTGTGGAGTTTAGTTTTCTAAAAGCTTCCTTGTAAATTTACTTTGAAGTAGTTTCCTTTTGTCTGATTCAAAAGTAAAAACACTGTCTTATTTTTTGTAAAACAAAATATCCAAATCATAAGACATATTATTCTTTGATTTTTGATTATTAATAATAAAAGATAGTTTTGTCATATGAAAATATCTTATGAGCCTATATACCTAAATCAATCTGAATCACTCAAGGTTCAAAAATATACACATACCTCAAAATGCAGTAGTGTAAGTTGGCACCTACATGCCAAATACGAAATTGTGTATATTAAGAATGGGCAAGGAAATATTCAAATAGATTCGCATTATGAAAAATACACTGAAGGAACACTCATATTTTTAGCTCCAAATACTTCTCATATGCCTTTTGGGAATAGTGTATTCAAAAATAACATAGAAATTGTTATCCATTTTTCAGAAAACTTCATCTCTGATAAACTAGTTCACTTTCCTGAATTTGATTCGATATCAAAATTTTTAAAAACAATCACAAGTGCAATCATATTCTCTTCAGAAACACACAAGAAACTAGCTTCTTTATTTTCTAAATGTGAGAAACAAAATAAAACCGAAAAATTATTAAGTTTTTTAACAATTCTCTACGAGCTATCTATTGCAAAAGGCCAAAGATCTGTATCAAAAAACAAGCTCTTTCTTGATAGCAATAAAGACTCACTAGAAAGAGTTTCTAAAATATATCAATATATAAATGATAAATATGACCAAGAGATACGTTCAGAAACTTTAGCAAAGCAATTAGGGCTAACCCCTAACTCTTTTTGTCGAATGTTTAAAACAGCTACCAATAGAAGTTTTATTGATTTTGTAAATGAATTTAGAATAAAAAAGGCTCAAGAATATTTTAAGTACAATGATAGTGCAATATCAGAAGTAATGTATCAATGTGGTTTTAATGATCCTTCATATTTCTCAAGACAATTCAAAAAATACACAGGTATAACCCCCTCAATCTACATTAAGCAACTACATCAATCTAAGTGATATCAAACTATCTTATACCAGTTATACTTTGAATTTACTGTAAAAAGAAAATCAGCTATTTTTTGTTTATGCAAAGAAGAAAAAGAAAATTTTATTGTGGTAAATTCAAAGTGTAAATGGTATTACTACAATTGATGTATTTCTCAAACAAAACCCTTACCATATTCGTTCTGTAATTTTGCTTGATAAAAAGTCAAAATAAAGTCAATTGTTTTTTTGGTATCATTATATTTTGTAATTTAGTGAAACACTGTTTCAATTATTAAAACACTAAAATGGGAGTAGCACTAAAAACAGGTTTAGAATATGCCAAAGAATTGGATCAAAAAGATAAAATAGCTCACTATAGAGATCAATTTCATATTCCAAAAACCGCTGATGGTAATGATTGGGTTTATATGTGTGGTAATTCTTTAGGGTTACAACCAAAAATCACACAACAATACATTCAACAAGAATTAAACGATTGGGCAAACCTAGGTGTAGAAGGCCATTTTGATGCCAAAAATCCTTGGCTACCGTATCATGAATTCTTAACAGACACTATGGCAAGGGTAGTTGGCGCAACACCTATCGAGGTTGTAATAATGAATACATTGACGACCAACCTACACCTACTAATGGTATCTTTCTACCAACCAAATACAACCAAATACAAAATTGTTATAGAAAGTGATGCTTTTCCTTCAGACAGATATGCTGTAGAATCACAATTACATTTCCATGGATTTGATCCCAAAGAAGGGATCATAGAATGGAAACCTCGAGAAGGAGAAGAATTATTACACATAGAAGATCTAGAAACTATTCTTGAGCAACAAGGAGATGAAATCGCTTTATTATTAATTGGCGGTGTAAATTACTATACAGGGCAATATCTGGATCTCAAAAAAATTGCTGATTTAGGGCATGCACAAAATTGTATGGTTGGTATTGATTTGGCACATGGGGTAGGAAACATTCAACCAGAATTACATAACTCAGGAGTAGATTTTGCAGCATGGTGTACCTACAAATACCTAAACTCTGGTCCAGGAAGTCTAGGTGGTTTATTTATCCATGAAAAACATGCCTATAATAAAAACCTAAAAAAGTTTGCTGGCTGGTGGAGTCATAATAAAGAAACTCGTTTTAATATGCGTCAGGAATTCGACATAATGCCTGGAGCAGAAGGATATCAATTAAGCAACCCTCCTATCTTATCAATGGCAGCTATCAAAGCTTCTTTAGATATATTTAATGAAGTAGGAATGGATCCCATTCGCCAAAAATCAAAAGCATTAACCAGCTATTTTGAATTTTTGATCAATCAAATAGATACAGATAGAATCAAAATCATTACACCAACCAATCCAGAAGAAAGAGGTTGCCAACTCTCTATTCAAGTAAAAAATGCAGACAAAAGCCTGCATCAAAAACTCACAGAACATCATATTATTACAGATTGGCGAGAACCCGATGTGATTCGTTGTGCTCCTGTACCCTTGTATAATAGTTTTGAAGATGTACACAAAGTGGTAGAAATATTAAAAACACTCGTATAATGCAGGACAAAGAAAACATACTTATCATTGGTGCTGGCCTCTGTGGTTCTCTATTAGCCTTAAGATTAGCGCAAAGAGGATATCAAGTAACAATGTATGAGAGCAGACCCGATCTAAGAACTACAGATATATCTGCAGGTCGTTCTATAAACCTTGCATTATCTGATCGAGGACTAAGAGCAATGAAGATGGTAGGGATAGTAGATAAGGTACTCCCCTTTTGCACCCCAATGTATGGTAGATTAATTCATGATATACAAGGAAATACATTTACCTCTAATTATTCAGGAAGAGATGGAGAATACATCAACTCAATTTCTAGAGGAGGACTTAATGGACTGCTACTTACCGAAGCCGAAAAACATGATAATGTAACTATTCATTTTAATAAAAAATGCACTAGTGTTGATATAGAAAACACCACAGCAAAATTCAAATGCTATATTACCAAAGAAAAGCATGAAGTCTGTGCTGATCTTATTTTTGGAGCAGATGGTGCCGGGTCAGCACTTAGAAAAAGTTACTACTTAGAGAAAAAATTCTTATTCAGCTATTCTCAAAATTACCTCACTCATGGATATAAGGAATTAGAAATTCCCGCAGATAAAATTGGAAACCATCAAATAAGTAAAGACCATTTACATATCTGGCCACGAGGACAATATATGCTTATCGCATTACCTAATCTAGACGGTAGTTTTACAGTAACATTATTTTTATCTTATGATGAAGGAGCGTATAATTTCAATAACCTCACAACAATTGAAAAAGTTACAGAATTTTTCAAAACACAATTTCCAGATGCGCTAGATTTAATTCCTGATATTGACAATGAATTTTTTAATAACCCAACAGGAGCACTAGGTACCGTAAAATGTGCACCTTGGTATTATAAAGGAAAAACATTACTTATGGGTGATGCTGCCCACGCCATAGTACCTTTCTATGGACAAGGAATGAATGCTTCTTTTGAAGATGTTGTTGTTTTTGATGAAATCTTAGATCAACATCAAGGAGATTGGGAAACCACTTTCAAAGCATATCAAAAAATACGAAAAAAAGATACCGATGCTATCGCAGATTTAGCTATAGACAACTATTACGAAATGCGTGATCATGTCGCTAATCCAATTTTTAAAGAAAAAAGAAAAATAGAAATGGACTTAGAAAAAACATTTCCTAATGATTATTTTTCAAAATATTCTATGGTAACATTTAATGAGACTATCAATTATGCAACCGCTATGAAAATTGGAAGAGCGCAAGACAAAGCTTTACTCAATCTAATTGCAGATAATGAACTCGATACTGATGCAAATCTAAAAACGGTATTGCATAAGGTACAACAGCAAACCAAGGAAATTTTACAAGAAGATAAAGTCGCTGGTTTACAATAAATATAACAACAATCATAACTCATACAAATCATGAATAAAGGAAAACTGATAGAAGGCAAAGCAATACCAAGAGGTAAGTTTCCTCATGTAAAGCGTGTAGGTGATTTCATATACGTTTCGGGCACAAGCTCCAGAAGGCCTGATAATTCATTTGAAGGTGTAGAAGTAGATGAATTTGGCACCACGAATTTAGACATCAAAGCTCAAACAAAAGCGGTTATAGAAAACATTAATGATATTCTACAAGAAGAAGGCGCTAACATAAAAGATATTGTGGATGTTACTTCTTTTCTGGTAAACATGAATGATTTTGGAGGATATAATGAAATTTACTCGCACTATTTTGACTATGATGGACCAACCCGAACTACTGTTGCGGTACATCAGCTACCACACCCTCATTTATTAATAGAAATCAAAGTAGTAGCCTATAAAAAACAGCGCTAATTAAACACATAGAATAAATACAATCATGAGTAACGCTATAAATAAAAAAATTCTAAACACTTCTGTTGAAAAAGCATTCAAAATTTTAGACTGCTTTTCTACACATCATATAGAATTAGGTGTTACCGAGATTGCCAAACAAATGAACACTAACAAAAGTGCTGTATATAGAATGTTGGCAACTATGGAGGCTTTAAATGTTATCCAGCAAAATCCAGAAAATGAAAAATATCGCTTAGGGCTTAAATTATTTGAACTAGGACAAAAAGTGAGTATTCATAAAAATTTTATCGCTAAAGCTAGGCCTTTTATGGAGGAATTGGTAAAACGAGCGGGAGAAACAGCTCATTTAGCTATACACAAAAACCAGAAAGTATATTTCTTGGACAAGGTTGTTGGTAGGCATGATTTGCAAATAAATTCTCAAATTGGTTCTGAAAAACCTTTGCACTGTACTGGATTAGGAAAAATCATATTGGCTTTTGCACACCCTAACTACAAAGATATTATCAAGGATCTTGATTTAATATCAGTTACCAAAAACACAATAACCAATAAAGAGAAATTGATCTCTGAAATTGAAAGCATTAAACATAAAGGGTTTGCTTTGGATATCGAAGAAAATGAAATCGGATTAGTCTGTGTAGCTGCACCTGTTTTTAATACGACTGGAAAATTTATTGCCGCTATTAGTACATCTGGTCCCTCTGCAAGATTTAATAAAAATGAAATTAAAACCTATACTGGTGATCTTAAACAAACAGCAGAACAGTTAAAACATATTTTCAGCTAATTGAAAACGTAACAGAAAATGAAAAAAATATTCAACTATATCAACGGTGAATTCAAAGCCCCAATAGAAGATCAGTGGATTGATAACTACAACCCTTCTATAGGAGACGTATATAGTTTACTACCAAATTCATCTACTGTAGACGTGCAAAATGCATATGAGGCTGCTGAAAAAGCTTTTCCTGAATGGTCAGAGACACCGCTAGAACAGCGCAGTAAAGTTTTATCCAAAATAGCTTCATTAATCACAGAAAACTTAGACCAACTTGCCAAAGCAGAAGCTATAGATAATGGTAAACCTTTAAGTCTCTCAACAAGTATAGATATTCCTAGAGCTTCTAGTAATTTTCAGTTTTTTGCACACGCTCTAACTCAATTTGCAAGTGAAGCCCATGAGAGTACTGGTTTTAATGCTATCAATTTTACATTGAGACAACCTATAGGAGTTGTTGGCTGTATCTCTCCTTGGAATTTACCATTATACTTATTTACATGGAAAATTGCTCCTGCTCTAGCCGCAGGTAACACTGTCGTAGCTAAGCCAAGTGAAATTACCCCCATGACAGCCTATTTATTGGCAGAAATATGTATCAAAGCAGGAGTACCAAAAGGAGTATTAAACATTGTTCACGGCCTAGGTAATACAACAGGACAAGCCATAATAGAACACCCTAAGATAAAGGCTATATCTTTTACAGGAGGTACAGCTACAGGAGCCCATATTGCCAAAACAGCAGCCCCTATGTTCAAAAAGCTATCACTAGAACTAGGAGGCAAAAACCCTAATTTGATTTTTGCAGACTGTGATTATGAAAAAATGTTAAGTACAACACTGCGATCTTCATTTGCTAACCAAGGGCAAATATGCCTATGTGGTTCTCGAATATATGTAGAAAGAGCTATCTATGATAAATTCAAAACTGATTTCATCGCAAAAACGAATGCCTTAAAAATCGGAGCACCTCTTGATGCTGAAACCAATATTGGTGCACTCGTATCCAAATCTCATCTAGAAAAAGTAAAATCATATATCGATATAGCTACAGCAGAAGGAGGCACCATCCTTTGCGGGGGCAATTATGTAACCGTAAAAGGATATGAAAATGGATATTACCTTCAACCTACAATTATAGAGATTAACAATACAAATTGCAGAGTAGCACAAGAAGAAATTTTTGGTCCCGTGGTTACCATTACACCATTTGATAGTGATGACGAAGCTTTGGCAATGGCAAATGATGTGCGCTATGGGTTATCCTGTACTATCTGGACAAATAACCTTAACCGAAGTATGTATATGGCCAAACATGTACAGGCAGGTATTGTATGGGTAAACACTTGGATGATGCGTGATTTGCGTACTGCTTTTGGTGGCACCAAAGATTCTGGCGTAGGAAGAGAAGGAGGTTTTGAAGCATTGCGCTTTTTTACAGAACCTAAAAACATTTGCATACAATATTAAAGAATAGTATAAACTACAGAAATAATTATAATGAATCTAAATCTCACTCATAAAAATGCATTAGTCTGCGGTAGTACGCAAGGCATAGGAAAAGCATCTGCAATACAACTGGCAGCATTAGGTGCCAATGTCACTTTGGTTGCAAGAAATGAAGAAAAACTGCAAAGCGTGATAAAAGAACTTGCAACAGACTCAACACAAACACACAATTATATTGTTGCTGATTTTCAAAACCCTGATAATCTAAAACAAAGGATCTCCTCTACTGGAACAACCTTTCATATTCTTATTAATAATACAGGAGGCCCTGCAGGAGGCCCTGTCTTTAATGCCTCCTTAGAAGAATTTGAACGTGCTTTTACCCAACATCTAAAATGTAACCACATACTAGCGCAAGCAGTTGTACCAGGAATGAAAACAGATGGTTATGGTCGTATAATCAATATTATTTCTACCTCTGTAAAACAACCACTAAATGGATTAGGAGTCTCTAATACCATAAGAGGTGCTGTAGCCAATTGGTCTAAGACATTGGCCAATGAGCTGGGTGCTTATGGAATTACTGTGAACAATGTATTACCAGGAGCTACTGCTACAGAACGATTAAATGAAATTATAACCAATAAAGCAACAAAGACAGGAAAATCAATAGATGAAATAGCTAGCGCTATGCAAAATGAAGTCCCTGCCAACAGGTTTGCAAAACCAGAAGAAATAGCTAATGTAGTAGCCTTTTTAGCATCAGAATCAGCATCTTATATTAATGGAATAAATCTTCCTGTTGATGGAGGAAGAACAAAATCATTATAGGTAAGTTAACTATTTCTTATTACCTAATGAACATCAAAATAAGTACATTTAATACAAAATACAAATCTTAATTATTATAGATTTTTCACAACAGAAACGACACATCTTAATTAAAACAAACATATGAGCAATCTAGTTTCACCTTTGAATTTTAAAGCTTGGATAGACGAACATCGTCATTTACTTAAACCACCTGTTGGTAATAAATGTGTATGGAAAGATGGTGATTTTATTGTAATGGTCGTTGGCGGCCCAAATAATAGAAAAGATTATCATTATAATGAAACTCCCGAGTTCTTCTATCAGGTAGAAGGTGATATTGTACTAAAAATTATAGATAATGGAACCCCTAAAGATGTGCATATCAAAGAAGGAGATATTTATTTATTACCCCCCAAAGTACCACACTCTCCACAACGAGGAGCAAATACTGTTGGGTTAGTAATAGAATATCCTAGAGAAGAAAAAATGATGGATGCTCTTGAGTGGTATTGTGAGAATTGCAATACCCAATTATACAGAGAAGAGTTTGCATTAGACAACATAGAAACTGATATGCCTATAATCTTTGATAAGTATTATAGTGATCGAACAAAGTGTACCTGCCCTAACTGTGGAGCGGTAATGGATGCTCCTAACAAGAGATGAGAATTGGTTAAAATCCTTAAATAATTAACAACAGGAACTATCTATAATGAAAAGAAAACTTCGAATAAACGGTCATTCACATTTATTACCTTATCCAGAAGAAATCCCTAAATTTATGAAAGATAAAGAGATTTTTTGGGTAGATGATGAGCGTAAATATATGTTACAAAAAGGATGGAAACGCCCTGTTACTCACTCTAGTTTTTTTCTAGATGAAAAATTAGAGTGGATGGAAATCAACAAGATTGATCATGCAGTAGTACTCAACCTTTCTCAATTATATGGTAATGGGTTACGACTAGAAGAAATGAAACATGCACTACGATTTCAAAACGATTTTAATGCTCATGTACAACAAGATCACCCTGATAAGTTTTCATGTGGTTTTGTAATACATCCAGGTTTTATCAATGGAGCGCTATGGGAAATGGAACGTTGTGTAGAAGAATTAGGAATGCGGGTGTTATGTTTACCTACCCATTTTATGGATTCTATTGGCCAATGGAGATGTATTTTTGACGAAGAAAACGATCCTATTTTTGAACTGGCAGATAAGTATAAATTAGCAATAGAGGTACACCCCTATGATGGTGATAAAATGATAAAATTAGAAAATGTCTCTTGGCGTTTTCATTTGGTATGGATGCTAGCTCAATGTGGGGATGCTTATCATTTTTATACCCTTAACGGAATGCAGAGTCGTTACCCCAATATTAGAACTTGTTTTGCACATGGTGGGCAATTGGCGCAAATGAATTTGGGGCGTCGTATACAGGGATTTGATGGAAGACCCGATTTATTTAAAGGAAAACAACACCCTAGAAAAGCAGTTGGACATCCTAACATATACTTTGACACTTTGGTTCATGACACTGACTCCTTAAAGCTTACTGTAGACCGACAAGGAAGTAATCAAGTTATCATGGGACTTGATGATCCTTATCCATTAGGTGAAATGGAAAGTGAACCGCAATCTTCTTACCCAGGAAAGATTCTAGATTTGGCTCTGGATCGTGATATTATTACTCCAAAAGAATATGATGATATCTGGGAAGATAATGTTTTGCGCTGGCTATTTGGTGATAACCAAGAAGCTAAACAGGCTTTGATCGATATGATCTTGAAATAAAAGCATATTTTTATCTAACAAAATCACTTTAGACCCAACAATAAATTCCTTGTACCTATATTAAAAAAACAACAGTAATTAATTATGCATTTCATTCCAGAAGAACTAGATACATATGTAGTAAATCATACCCAAAAAGAACCTGAGTTACTACAACAACTAAATCGCGAAACATATCAAAAAATATTACAACCTAGAATGCTTAGTGGAGCATACCAAGGTAGGGTTCTAAGCATGTTATCTAAAATAATAAACCCTAAAAACATATTAGAAATAGGGACTTATACCGGATATTCTGCAATATGTTTGGCAGAAGGATTACAAACAAATGGAGAGTTGCATACCATTGATATTAATGAGGAGTTAGAAGATTTTCAAAGGAAATATTTTGATCTTTCTGATTATGGCAAACAAATTCATCAACATATTGGCGATGCCACTCAAATTATTCCTAATCTTGATAAAAAATTTGACTTGGTATTTATTGATGCTGACAAACCAAATTACCCTCTATACTTTGATTTAGTTATTGACAAAATTAACTCTGGAGGTATTATTCTATCTGATAATGTATTATGGACAGGTAAAGTAATCGAAGAAGTTAAAGACGATGATCTATCTACAAAAGCCCTTTTACAATACAATAAATTACTGGTAGAAGATCAAAGAATTGAAACAGTACTGCTACCTATAAGAGATGGATTAACGATCAGTAGAAAAATCTAACTTATTAAAAACAAAATAAAGCGGAAGTCATATCGATGGTCTTCCACTTTATTTTAGCGCAATTAACTTAACTTATTGAACAGCTTTTAAAGCATCAATATTTCCATACCCATACTTACTGTTTCTATTAGGGTAAAAATCCCCAGCTTTCTTTAACTTATCAAGTACCTGGTTTCTGGTCATGCTTGGATTACGTGCCCATACCAAAGCTGCAATTCCTGCGGTAGTAGCTGTAGCAATAGAGGACCCTCCTACATATACCTGTGTTCCTGTATTAAAACCAAGTGTTGGCATTTTTCTATTAGAATCTCCTGCTCTTTCCATTACAATAGTAAAATCAATCTTATTTCCATCGTGGCAATTTCCACAACTGTTATATCCATTATCTTTCAAGCCCGTTACTGCAATAGTTTCTGACATAGTCGCTGGAAAAATAACTCCATACCAATTTGTAAATATGGTTGATGTTCCTCCTGCTGCAATAATCAACTTACCTTTTCCGTATGCATATCTCACAGCATCTTTTACATTACCGATAGACCATGGGTATCCAATTGACATCGAAATAATTTTAACTCGTGAATTATTCCCTAATCCTTTTAGCGCATTGCTTACTCCTTTGCGTTCATGGTAATCATTTAGCACAACATCTTCTGTTCCTCTATAAGAAATTAAGTTACAATTATAGGCCACTCCTACGGGCATAAAATCATTATTTCGAGGAGAGGAGATTGCTGCTGCCATAGTAGTACCATGACCACATCTATCATTGGGTCCATCAACATTATCAGACCACCACCATGGAGAATCAATAAATGTTCCGTATCGTTGTATGCTTCTTCCGTTTGAAGCTCCATCATTAAATCCACTACCTAATAAACTCTGATTTGCCGAAATTCCTGTATCAATCAAACCAACGGTAATACCTGAACCTGTACTATAATTCCATGCTTGTGGTATTTTATGAAGATCAAAATTCCAAGGGACTCGGGCATTTGGAGAAATTACTCTGTAATCTCCACTATGAATAGTTTGTCCCCCTGTACTACAACCTGCAGATTTTTGTTGAGGAGTAGCTTCTTGCAAATAGGAACCATATCCTATTGGCTCTAAATATCTAATTTGATCTGTTTCCTGCAAAGCTATTATAGTTTCAAGGTGTGTAACTTTTACATCAGTCACATTAAGTATTTCATCTGCAGATAACACAGAACTAGTTTTTTTTACTCCCTCTGCAGATGCCACAATTTCATAAATATTATCTAGCGCATTGACAAGTCTTGCTGACTTCTGAACAGAGAAACTTTCTCCTTTTTCTCCATAGCCAATACTCAGTACCTCTCCCCCGTGCATTACGGCACTCCATAATACAACTGCAGGTGCTTTGGTCCAGTTTACATCTCCTTTTTCTTTTAATTCAGTTTGGATGTATTTATTAACTTCAGAAATGGTTAGTAATTTTTGTGATTCAGAAAAATCTGAATTTGGTTCGATAATTTCATCTGGATTTTCTTTGGAACAAGAAAATACGAGAATTAAGATGGTGATAAGAAAAGTGATTTTTTTCATTTTAGAATAGGTTTTAAGTTTGTGTATAAAATCAAGTGAGTGATTCAATAAAAACACATATAAAATGTATTTTTCTTAATTTGAAAGCGAATATATTAAATATTATCTAAATATTTAGCTATAAAATTATCATATCATCATTTCAAAACCATCTATTATGCTTGCATAACACAAACAAAACAATAATACAATCATGGGGAACCTCAGTATTAACAAGGGGTTTTATCTTTTAAGGCAAACAGAGATAAACGTTTCAAAAAAAAACTCTTTTTTTGAAAATTAATTAGAATATACAAGGAAAATCTACTGAAAACTGGTTACAAGAAGAGGTGTTTCAGGTTTATCGTTGGCGCTTTATTGGCCCAGTAATGTCTTCAATATCATCTTTGACCTGCTCTATTTCCTTTTTTATATCAGAAGTAATAGAAGTGGGAATATCTGTATCAATACCATGCTTTTCTGCGCTTTTGGTAATCTCAGTCTTTATATCGTTTGTAGCATCTTTTATAACTCTCATTCCTTTACCTAATCCGCGTGCTATTTCTGGAATTTTATCTGCTCCAAAAACCATTACCAATATAAAAACTATAAAGGTAATTTCTGTGCCACTAATAAATAAAGGTAATGTTATCATACGCTACAAATATAGTCAATATTATATAGAAAAAAGCCATCCCAAAAGACTTCTGGGATGGCTTTTATAAATCTATAGAAAAACAGCAACTTATTGCCCTTTTACTCTATTTTTAAATTGTTTAAATTTCCCTATTCTTTTTGTTTTTGGCCAGCTATTATTTGATGTATCTATATCTGCTGTTTCTTTTTTAGGGTCTACTACTATTTTTGAAATAACCTTTTCTGAAGCTATAGCTCTTTTTACTTGATGGTCATTCTTTCTCCATATTTGCGCTGGATATGTTATCGTTTCTGTACTTCCGTCTTCGTACGTATACTCTACAATCAATGGCATTACTAACCCTCCTGGCTTTTCAAAAGTAATTTCATAGAAAAACTTAGGGTTTTTAACTTGTTTACGTTCTTCTATTGAAAAATTATCCATTAAATACTCTTTTAATGACTTTGCGTCACTAATAATATTTCCATTACTTTTCATGCTTTCATATTCATCAGTACCATCTTTTACCATGAATACAAGTGGCCCCAAATCTTCTACTGTTGCTCCTCTAGAAGCGACATAATCTTTTACTTTTTTATTAGGCTCTTTGGTAACAACATACTTCTTTACTTCTTTTACACCAAGATCTGTATAGTCTGTAGTATAAAACCATCCTCTCCAGAACCAATCCAAATCTACAGCAGACGCATCTTCCATAGTTCTAAAAAAGTCTTCTGGAGTTGGGTGTTTAAACATCCATCGTTGTGCGTAGGTTCTAAATGAATAATCAAAAAGATCTCTACCCATCACTGTTTCTCTTAAAATATTAAGACCTGTTGCTGGTTTAGAATATGCATTTGATCCAAATTGGTGTATATTATTAGATTGAGACATGATAGGGGATAAGAAATTTTGGTTTCCGCTCATGTATGGTATAATTTTATGTGCAGGTCCTCTACGAGAAGGGTATTTTTTATCGCTTCCTAATGCTTTTGGATACCATTCTCCAAAATCTTGTTCTGCTACATATTGTACAAAGGTATTAAGTCCTTCATCCATCCATGTCCATTGTCTCTCATCACTATTCACAATCATTGGGAAGAAATTATGCCCTACTTCATGAATAATCACACTCATCATACCGTATTTTACTCGATCACTATAATTTCCATCAGAGTCGGGTCTTCCGTAATTCCAGCATATCATAGGATATTCCATTCCTTGATTTTTTGCATGTACAGAAATTGCTTTATGATAAGGATAATCAAAAGTCATTCTACTGTATGATTTTAATGTACTAGCAACTACTTTTGTAGACCAATCTTCCCAAAGAGGGTTTCCTTCTTTTGGGTACATAGAAACTGCCATCACATCTTTTCCTCCAATTTTAACCGCCATCATATCCCAGATAAATCTTCTTGAGGTAGCAAAACCAAAATCACGAACATTTTCAGCTTTTAATTTCCATGTTTTTTTCTCATTAGAAAATGTTGTCTCTTTTGCTTCAGCTTCTTTTTGAGTAACAATTACTACTGGCTTATTATATGATTTTTTCGCTTTTTCATAACGGTTCATCATATCTTTACTATATACTTCTTTTCTATTAACAAGTACTCCTGTACCATCTAAAACATGATCAGCAGGAACTGTAATATTTACTTCAAAATCACCAAATGGTAATGCAAATTCTCCTCTACCCCAGAATTGGTGATTCTGCCATCCTTCTACATCATTATAAACTGCCATACGAGGATAAAACTGTGCTATTACATAAGCTCTGTTTCCTTCTTCAAATTCTTCATAACCTGACCTTCCTCTAGCATCTACGTGGTTATTTATATTATACCACCAGTCAATCGAAAACACAAATTTTTCTCCAGATGCAAGATTTTTTGGCATCTCAACACGCATCATAGTTCTATTGATCGTATAAGTAAGAGGGTTTCCGTTGTTATCTTTTACGGCTGTTACATTAAAACCTCCATCAAAAGGTTCTGACATATATTTCTTTAAAAAATCTTGCGGCGTCGTTGCTGGCTCAACACGATTGGATTCAATCAATGGTGATTTAGAATCCTTAGCACGAACATTTTGATCTAATTGAACCCACAGAAATTCTAAATCATCAGGAGAATTATTGGTATAGGTAATTGTTTCTTTTCCTGTTAATTTTTTGTTTTTATCATCGAGCTCAATATCCATCTTATAATCAGCTTGTTGCTGATAATATGCAGGCCCTGGAGCTCCAGATCCAGTTCTATACATATTTGGAGTTGCAAACTCATCATACATTTGTTTGAATTTGTTCTGATTAGTATGTCCTAATTCACGAACATTTTTAGTCTCTTCTTGATCTTGAGCATACGAAACTCCTGATATCAAAAAAGTCACCGAGAGGACTAAAAGTATCTTTCTCATTGTAATGGTTTTGAATTAATTGTTAAGGATTTGCAAAGTAATTGTTTTTTAAAAGTTTACTGATTTATTCACTAAACTTTAACAACCCGCTGCTTTTTTCTTTCTCGAGAATAAGGCTTTTTCGCTCATTCTCTTTTTTAACATGTACTATATTTTGCTGTTCTTCAAAGACATCCATCAAAATCTGGTTTGTTATTTTTATTGCTTCTAAAGAAGTTATATTTTCTATTTCTAAATAACAAATAATGAGGTCATCTTCATATTCTTTCCCTATAAACACAAAAGAAGTTTCTTTCCCATTTACCTGAAATGTTAATTTCTGATCAAAATACATAGATAAATATTTGTCTACATCTTTACTTTCTCCATCTTTATCTAAGCTAATCGAATCACTATATCTTTCTCTTAGCAATTCTTGTATATCATCTATAAATATTCTTGAAACTATCTGTAATGATTGTTCTTGTTTATCATATTCTACTTGTGTTACACTTACATAAAATTTGTGCACAACGGCAAACGAGCTTAAAGAAATAAGGCCGATAAAAAGAAAGATTTTTATAATTCTATTCATTATTTGAAATTTGCAAAGTGTTAAATGTAATTAATTTTAATGTTATGCATTAAAAAAATATGCCAAACTTCGGATCATTAGAAATAAAGAGTTAAGATTTATTCTCATTTTAGTAAAATTTAGTTATCTCCAGAAATATATTCATTACTTGTTCACCACAAATTCTTTTCGTTTATTCGACAATATTCTTAATACAACATTGTGATTTTCTTTACTAAATTCATATTGAATAGCACTCGTCTGAATGCAGAATAATAAAAAATCATATATTTTCTCTTTAGGAAGGTTGTATACCGAGGATAAAAAATGTTTTCCATAAAAGTCCTGAATAATCTCTAAATTATTATTTTCTGCATCTAATTTTCTTGTTGTTTTTAAGGTTTTATAATATCCAGATAGATTTTTATAAGTTGCTTCAACATCTAATCGAAATCCTATACCATAAAACATAATAGCTTTATGCATTGGGATAATTTCCTCCATCTGAATTCCATCATAAACAGGTATTCCAACATCTTCAGGGCTAAACAATTCCTCAGTCTTTATCCCCTTAATATCGGTATTCAAATCACCTGACAACTGTACTCCTACAATTACTTCATCTAATTCATTAAGGTTTTCTTTTAGCATAAAACTAAATTCTTTATCGTCATACATGTTTTTATTTACTACAATAACCTTTAGATCATATTGAACAGATGAAATAACAAATACATCTCCAATAGTTCCTTCTAAAAAGAAAACCCCTTCTTTGTTTGTAATAGTAAATAGATTGGCTGTTTTATTAATTATATGAATTCCTTCTGAACTATCATTTTCTATTACTCCTTTTATCATTTTTCTTTGACAAAAAACTGAAAGAAAGAAGAAATGAAATAAAATTATAGTTACGTATTTTTTCTGCACTCATGGTTGTTAAAATTCATTATTAAAGACAAGTTATATCCAATCATGTTGCATTGGTATTATTTTTATAGTTTTTTAGAAATTAAGCTTCATAACAAAAAGTAACTAATCCAGTTCTTTGTGTTCTTTATAAGGTTTTACCTTTTTCTGAAAAAACTCTACTAATGTTAATCTTTTAGAGTTTTCCAAAAGATCAATAAAATATTCATCTTTGGCACAGTAATACATGAAATCGGTTATTAAATCTTCTGGTAATCTTAGTTCATCTACAAAGAAGGTCGTATTAAAAGTTATTTCTCCTCTTTGCACTACTGCATCAAGATCTTCTAACGCTTTGATTCTCTTTAATTTTTTTAATTTTCCGCTCAGGTAATTAATAGGCAAGTCCAATATCCCGCTTCTTGCCGTATAAATTCTTCTTTCGGCTACCGTGGGTTGGGGTTTATCACTAAATGGAAGACCTAATACTTGGTTATCAACAAAAGGATCTAACTCTACAACACCTATATCTCTGTCTATATTTCCTGTAAGTTCTATAGTACTCACCTTTACTTCTTCTAATTTTTGTACTCTGGGATGTAATACAATAGTATTTATTTCTTCTTGAAGATGATTTTGCGCTACAATAATTGTCTTTGTTTGATATTGAACAGAAGAAAAAACTATAGAATCCCCAACACTAGCAGATATTTCAAAAAAACCATTATCCTCGTTCGTTGCTCCAATTTCTTTAGTAAAATTTACAATATTAATAGCATACCCTTGAAGAGAATCTGCTACGATTTTCCCTTTCAGAAGTTCAGATTGTCCAAAACTATGTATTGAGATTATAATAAAAAGAAAACGTATAAATTTTGTCATAAAAATATAATCAGGGAATTAGTATTCCAAAAGACGATATAATTATGATAAAATTACAGTGACACTCTTGAAAGCTTTATTGCTTGTTGTGATAAAGTTTACTTTGATATGCCAAAAATTGTAAAAGATCGAGCTCTTTTCCAGATTTAAAATATTCAGAATTCAGACCTTTATTCTCTACAAAAAGGATAAAATCATTGATTTGATCTATTTCTACAGCCAAATAATCTTTAAAAAACTGATCATTATACATATCCCTTATTTTTACATCAATATCTGAGGGCTGTTTTCTTTTTTTATTTTTTTCTTTGGTAGTATAAACCAATTTAAAAAGGTTAACAAAATTTAATCCATTTATCATTCTATCTTCTAAAAACACTTTGTTTTCTAATGGAGACAATCCATCGGGCCTAAAATCATAATCAGTATCATTGATTCTAGAAGAAGTTTCTTCTGCGAGATCACCAATTCCACTTTTACTAAATCCTATTTTTTTTACATCTACTGATACATTACCAAGTAAATCATATGGGGTTACCACAACCTCTTCTAGCTGATTTACAGTCTCATTAAGAAATATATTTAATTTCTTGGTATCCATCACCCCCTTATCTATTAATACCATAAAATGTTGATATTGCATTGCTACAACCTCAATTCTATCATTTATTCCTGCTTTTATTTTAAATCCACCATCTTTATTGGTTATGGTACCTTTATTAGTACTGCGGTTAAAAACAACAACTCCTTCAACATTATCACCAATCGGGGCACTAATTTTACCTTCTATCATAACTCTAGAGGTAATTTGCGCCGTTGTTGTAGCAATTATAAAACAAACGAAAAGAACAGATAATTTTATTTTCATAGTAAACAGACTTAATTTTATTTTTTAAGATACTACATTTTTTTATTTTCACAGAAAATTTTAAACTAAGAAAACGTTAAACTACGAGATAAAAAACGCCATTATGACTAACTCTATCATTGCCAGCACTTCAACAATACATGGAAGTGAGCCATTGGCTTATCTAAAAAATACATTATTGGATCTTTATACTGATGTAGAAGAAATACTTTTTATTCCATATGCTCGCCCTAGTGGAATATCTCATGATGAATACACTATTGGTGTAAATAACATCTTTAAAAAGATTGATAAACGAATTGTTAGTATACATATGTTTTCTGATCCAATTGAAGCTCTAAAAAATGCGAAAGGCATTTATACGGGTGGTGGAAATACTTTTCTACTCGTGGATCAATTATATAGAAATGGGCTGATCACTCCTCTACAAGAAGCTATCCAATCTGGCATACCTTATCTAGGAACAAGTGCAGGGAGTAATATTTGTGGGCTTACTATGAAAACTACTAATGATATGCCTATTGTTTACCCTCCTAATTTTGCAACTTTAGGGATAGTCCCTTTTAATATCAATCCACATTATCTTGATCCAGATCCAAGTTCTACTCATAAAGGAGAAACTAGAGAAACACGAATTAAAGAGTTTCATAATCTAAACTCTCAACCTGTGGTCGGGTTACGAGAAGGAAGCTGGCTGAAAGTGTATAAAGGCCAAATTACATTGGAAGGAGAATTGACCGCAAGAATCTTTGAACAAAACAAAGAGCCTTATGAAATAGAAAGCGGCAGTTCGTTATCAGAATTACATTAAAATATAAAAAAGTGAACTATCAACAAATATTAGACACCATTGCTACAGAGTATTTATCTATGCAATCAACAGGAAAAGTAGCATCCTACATTCCTGAACTATCCAATATTGATCCTCAAAAATTTGGAATGCACTTATATTGTATTAATTCGGGTCATTACTCCTTTGGTGATAATAATGAACGGTTTTCTATACAAAGTATTTCAAAAGTTTTTGCTTTAACCAGAGCAATGCTTTTAATGAACGATACTGAATTGTTTGCCCGTGTTGATGTTGAACCTTCTGGAGATCCTTTTAATTCTCTAGTACAGCTAGAATATGAAAATGGAATTCCTAGAAACCCTTTTATAAATGCAGGGGCTTTGGTGATTAGTGATATTTTAATTTCTCAATTAGACAACCCAAAGGAGGATTTTTTAAGTTTTATTCATAGCCTCACTGGCACTACTAGTATTAATATTAATCCAAAAGTTTTTGCTTCAGAAAAAGCATATAGCCATCGTAATGCTGCTTTATTAAATCTAATGAAAGCTTTTGGAAACATCACCAATGATATTGAAACTGTTCTTGATTTCTACATTTTTCAATGTTCTATAGAAATGTCTTGCAAAGAATTATCTACTGCATTTATGATCTATGCCAATGGTGGCAAACGATTATCTGATGAGCATCAAATAGTACCTCCTCAAAAGGTAAAACGTATCAACGCAATCATGCAAACTTGCGGTTTTTATGATGAGGCTGGTGAATTTAGTTTCAGGGTAGGGCTACCAGGAAAAAGTGGAGTTGGCGGTGGTATTGTTGCTATACATCCTAATCAATATACTGTAACAGTATGGAGCCCTCCTTTGAATCCCAAAGGAAATTCTGAGCTGGGTATGTACGCACTAGAACGCCTAACTACTTTGACTGGGTTTTCTATTTTTTAAATACAAAACTATTATTTCTCTATTGAAGTTTTTACTATACTTTTTTTCTGATAGTATTTATAAGCCATCAATAAACTTATTACTAAGACAAAGTACACAAAAAGTGAATTATAAGTAGTTCCTCTTCCTGAATGTACTATTATTGAGGTAGCAGACAAGGGGAGTGAAACTACTATAAGACTAGCCCAATTCCATTCTTTATTCCTTATTAAATAATAAGCTAAAGGAAATAACAACCACCCTAGATACGACACTGGAATTGTTGTTGTCAATGTTCTAAATACCCTTTTTACTATAATCGTAACATACCACAAAGGATCTTTCTTTATATCAGAAATAACTTTATTTTTTACAACAGTTTCATAGTTTTCTAGTTCTTCGGGTTTTTTATAATACAATCTACTATCATCATAATAGTCATCTGTATAATATTTCCCAGAGTAATGAATATTCATCCCATAATCCTTATTCAAAATAGGTATCGCATAATTGTATGCCTTAATATCATTCCACTCATACCCATATTTTGAATCAAAATCCCCAAGTCCACAAAAAACTGGGTGCCAAAAATTATGACCACTTATTTTTGCTCCGTTATACACATGCCCCTTACTTAAATTAACCAATTGGCTAGTTTTTTCAAATTTTTCATTAAAATGTTGCCTAATAAATCCTTTTGTAGCATTAAAAGAAAAAATAGCAATAATGATCAAGACTATTTTAGGAACTATTTTTATATATCTAGACAACATATATAAAAACAATAAAGAGACAATAACCACAGAAATTTCATTTCTAAACTCACTAAAAAAGCCTATCAAAACTCCAGAAAAAACAGCACTAAAAATCAACTTAAAATAGTCAATTGACTTTAAAAACAACACTTTTATATTCAAGCCTAATATCATCAAAAAGGTAGAAGCCATTAGTCCAAAAATATTTTCATGAGAATACACCTCATACAAGAAAAAAGGAGTGCAATTCATTAGTATCAATAACAATAGTCCTGGTAATGGTTTTTTTATTTCCCAAAATCCATAAAACATCAACAATAAACCTATAACAAAGGTAAGAGCATTAAACAACTTAATAGAAGGATTATCTATAGATCCTTTTAGATAAGCATTAGGCATATATGCCAAAATTCTAGCATTTTCACCTAATCTTGACCAATGCGTATATTCCATAATCAAATCTTTTCCTCTCGTAGCAATCTCTTGATTTGCTCCTTCTTTTGAGTATTCTAAATCTGTATTTAATGTAGCCAAAGGAAAATTTCCAGTATAAAAATAAAAATAGGCAAACTTATATGCTTTATCTGGAGAGAATCCTGCTGCATCTACTCTAGCTTGCGTAGGTGGAAAATTTTTATAATGAGATGACACATAATATCCAGTATTCAATACGACAGTCAATATCAAAATAATTCTCAAGCCTCTTCTTCTTTTCAAAAAGACATCAAAATCACTAATCAGACCAATTAACTTATGCATACTACTCATTTTTTTGCTTTATGATATATATCGGTCTTTTCCGTATTTCTTGTATGATTTTCTCAAAGTAAAGAGACAGAATTGACAGGGTAATAAATAATATAGAGAAAGAGGCAGACATAAATATCATAATCGTATTATATCCTGATGGAGCTTCATTACCTACCATATAAACATATAAAGTATATCCTATCATTCCCAATGTAAATAGAGTAAAGATAACAGACAGTACAATACTAACTCTCAAAGGTTTATTCGAGAAAGAAAAAATGGCATTAAAAGCTAATTTTAATAAGCCTAGATAAGAATAACTACTTTCTCCATACTGCCTAGCAGGTGCAGAAAACAACAATGTTTTTTTTGAAAATCCAAGAGATTGTATAAACCCTCTTATAAATCGGTTTTGATCTCTAAAATTAGATTTTAAAATTCTCTTTATTCGTTTAGAAATTAAGAAGAAATCAGTCGAATTCTCTTCAAATTTTATAGTAGACAGCAGGTTAATAACCCTATAAAAAAATCTTGAAAATTGTTTTTTAAGATAACTACTATCCTCTCGAATCAATCGTTTCATCAATACTATATCATTCCCTTCATTAAATATTTTAATCATTTTAGGAACCTCTTCTGGAGGATGTTGCCCATCTGAATCTATACAAATAACGGCTTCTCCAGATGCAGTATCAATACCTGCAATCATAGCAGATTCATGCCCAAAGTTTTTAGAGAATTCAATTCCAATATTCTTAATATTATCTACAGAAGGTTCTTCACAAATCTCATCAATAGCTTCCTGTGTTCTATCGATACTACCATCATTTACCCATATTAACTCAAAACAAACTTGTTTTTCTTCACTTATAACCTCTTTTAATGATGTCCAAAAATGATGTATCCCATCCATCTCATTATACAGTGATATTACTATAGAGATCTTTTGTTGTTTCATTAATGGAGTATTATAAAATTAATTCAAAAAACTATTCATTTTTTTAGATTATATTCTTTACAAAAGGGTGATAATCTTCTTGCAAAGTACTAATTCCTGAATTTCTGATATCGTGAACAATTTCAATAGATTTTTTAGCATCCAAAAGCCCAAATCCTTCACCTTTCAAAATCCCTTCATAACTTCTGGTATGCAATTCTGTAAATCCAGTACTAAACTCTATCTCTTCGTTATCAATAGTAATTGATCGATATGTTCTTTTACCTTGTGCTTTTATCTCGTCAGGAATATTCTCATAATTAATTGATAAAAACCATCGCACTCTAGCTTTTTCAAATTCTAAATACCCAGACGCAGTATCATCAGTTAAGACATGAACTTTATTTCCCTTTACATCCCCAAAAACCCAAGATAGCATATCATAAAAATGAACTCCTATATTAGTAGCAATACCCCCTGATTTAGAAATATCTCCTTTCCATGACGCATGGTACCAATTTCCCCGAGAAGTTAAATATGTTAAATCAAAATCATAAATTTTATCTTTCGGTCCATTATCAACTTTTTCTTTTAAAGCAATAATACTTGGATGCAGTCGTAACTGCAAAATGGTATTTACTCTTCCTTCAGATTCTTTCTCTATCTCTACTAAATTATCAATATTCCAAGGATTTAGCACCAGTGGTTTTTCACAAATTGCACTGGCTCCTCTTCTTAATGCCATTCTGATATGAGAATCATGCAGATAATTAGGAGTACATATACTCACATAGTCCAATTGAACATTTTTTCTCCTTTTTAGCTTCTCTATATGTCTATCAAAACGTTCAAATTCAACAAAAAAGTGAGAGTTAGGAAAAAAACTATCCATAATTCCAACACTATCAAATTTATCCAACGCAGCTATTAGGTTATTACCAGTATCCTTAATCGCTTTCAAATGTCGAGGTGCTATATATCCAGCAACCCCCATTATCGCAAAATTATGTATTTTCATATTTTATATTTTAACAACAGTCTCATTTATTAGCCTGTATTTTTCTTTACTTTCAGCACATATTGCGATTCCTTCAGAATCAAAATCTAACCTATTTCCATGTTCACTCATCCATCCTATTTGCTTTGCAGGGTTACCAACTACCAAAGCATAAGGTTTCACTGTTTTTGTTATCACAGCTCCTGCTCCAATAAAAGCGTAATCTCCTATATCATGACCACAAACTATGGTCGCATTAGCACCAATAGTAGCTCCTTTCCCTACATGTGTTTTTGTATACGCTTCTCTCCTATTTACAGCACTTCTAGGATTTATAACATTGGTAAAAACACAAGAAGGCCCTAAAAACACATCATCACCACAGGTAACTCCTGTATACACAGAAACATTATTCTGAATTTTCACATTATTACCTAAAATCACTTCTGGAGAAATTACTACATTTTGCCCAATATTACATTTTGTTCCAATTTCAGAACCTGTCATAATGTGAGAGAAATGCCATATTTTGGTACCATCACCTATCTGACATCCATCATCTACAACTGCTGTCTCGTGAGCAAAAAAACTAGTATCCATTTTTATTTTTAATTATCATTAGTAATAAATACACATTCAGAAATATATTTATATCTACAATTTCTCAAATATAAAACAATTCACTTATTTCATTAATTCTTTTTAATGGTTTTAATTTCCAATATCAAGAACCAACAAGCTAGATACACAAACTATTTTTTTGAATTTTTAGTTTATTTACTATGTCTAAAAAAGTAAAATTCCTTCTTAAATATTGAAATAGTTTCTATTATAAAAAGAAGAATTATCATATTTATAACACATTACATCAACAACCACATCTTTTCTCAACCAAAGTAATCTACTGAAAGCAAAAAACTTACAACTTGTCAAATAAAAAAAGTACACTTACAAAAATCATAACTTTTTCTTAAAATTATCCTATAACAGATAACAAAAAACAACATAAAACTATTATATTTATTCCCTGTTTCAATCGTATTAATGACGTTATAAAGAACACTTAACCCTATATAACAAATACTTACAAAAACAAAACCCCCATATGTTCACGATTTTTACTTCAAAAAAAAATGAAATAAAAGTACTCATCGCAATACTTGCTATTACTTTTGTTGTATACCTAAATCACTTTGACAATCCTTTCTTTTTTGATGACACTCATACCATTTCAGAAAACGAGTCTATACGAAACCTAAGTAATTGGACTAGCTTTTTCACTAATGCAGATACTTTCAGTTCTCTTCCTGCAAATAGAGCTTATAGACCAATGATCACTTTAATGAACGCCATTGATTATTCATTTGCTGGAGGTCTAAATTCTCGCTATTACCATTATCATATCTTTTTTTGGTTTTTAGTTCTTATAGTTTTGATATATCTAATAACAAGACATCTTTATAACATAGCATTACCAAAGCACAAATATATTGGTATAACCTCTCTTTTTGCTACTGCTTGGTTTGCTCTTCATACTGCAAACGCAGAAACAATAAATTATATCTGTGCTCGATCTGATTCTTTCTCTACATTATGTATTGTCGCTTCGCTTCTACTGTATATTCACCCTATAGGCAAAAAATGGCATCTTTATTTAATTACGATGATAATTGGAATCTGGACCAAACAAACTGGAGTAATGTTTTTCCCAATTTTGTTTATTTACATTCTGCTTTTTGAAGAACACTCATTAATTTCTGATTTCAAAAAAGACACCAAAGAAAAAATCCTACGAATCATAAAACGAGTAGCTCCTGCAGCAATAATTGCTTCTTTTCTTTTTCTTTTTAATCAATATTACCTTACTCCAATATCTACAGATTCAACTAATTTTTCAGTTACACGATTTGAATATTTTAGCACACAATGGTATGTAATTATGCATTATCTAGGAAATTTCATTCTTCCTGTAAATTTAAGCGCTGATCCTGATATTACAATTATAAAACCATGGTATAGCCTAAAAACACTTTCTGGCTTGATTATAATATTAGGAATGATATTCATTATGATAAAAACTGCTTTAAAAAAAGACCAAAGACCCATTTCTTTTGGACTCGCCTGGTTTTTTATTGCATTACTACCTACAACATTAAATCCTTTATTTCAAATAGCCAATGACCATAGAATGTTTTTCCCTTTTATCGGCCTTTTTATTGCTGTTCCTTGGGGGGGATTGATGCTTATAAAAAAGTATAATGTATTTGAAAACAATAACAAAAAAAATATTCAAATAGCCTTACTCTTATCTTTAATCCTAATTGGACATGCCTATGGAACAGTACAAAGAAATAAAGTATGGGATTCTGGTGAATCACTATGGTTTGACGTAGTAACAAAAAGCCCAAAAAATGGTAGAGGCCTAATGAACTATGGATTAACCCATATGGCAAAAGGAAACTATGAAATTGCTTTAGATTATTTTAACAGAGCAATAGAGCTCACACCCAATTATTACACGCTACATATAAATCTCGCTATATTATATGGAGGCACTAATAATCACCTCAAAGCCATTGAACATTTTGAGTCCGCATTACACCTTAACTCATCATCCCCTGCACCAGAATATTATTACGCAAGATATCTTGTCAAGCAAGAAGAATTCCAAAAAGCATCAATATATCTAAATCAAGCAATAGCCAAAAGTCCAAACCACACAAAATCAAAAGAACTACTAACTCAAATTTCGGGCAATATAAAAACTCCACAGGAAGAGGTAGAAATTTTGTTAAACAAAATAAATGAAAGTTCCTCTCCCGAATTATATCTCGAATTAAGTATAAAATATTACGAAATGAAGGAATACAAAATGTCAATAACAGCATGTAAAGAAATTTTAAAAATAGATCCCAGAAATGCAGACGCTTATAACAATATGTGCGTTGCATACAATCAACTGAAACAATGGGAGCTTGGCGCCGAAGCATGTAGAAAAGCAATAACCATTAATCCAGATTTTCAGTTAGCAAAAAACAATCTAAAATGGGCTACCGATAATATCCAATAACTAATCAAAGTATAAAACCATATCCGAATGCTTAACAATAAAACCGTTGCAGTAGTTGTTCCATGTTACAATGAATCTCAACAAATCAAAATGGTACTAGACAGTATGCCATCTTTTGTAGATCGAATAGTTATTGTAGATGACGCTTCAAAAGATGACACTGTAGGAACTGTTATGAAATATCTTACCGACAACGATACAACATTGAAACTAACCTCTTCTCTAAAAGAGGAAATAACACCCAATATATATAACAGGGCTGATATCGAAGTAAGACAAAAAAGCATAGATGAAATACAAAAATTCACTCCAGCAGAAATCCTAAACAAAAACCCTGAAGGAGAAAAAACAATCGTAATCAAACACTTAGAAAACGGAGGAGTTGGTGCTGCAATTGCTACCGGATATAAATGGTGTAAAGATCATAATATAGATTGTACTGCTGTAATGGCTGGAGATGGACAAATGGATCCAGACGAACTCGAATCTATTTGCAAACCTGTAGTTGATGAAGAAATTGATTACGTAAAAGGAAATCGATTAATCCATAAAAGCGCATGGGTAATCATTCCGAGAGTTCGATTTTTAGGAAATTCTATTTTAAGCATTCTTACCAAAATAGCCTCTGGCTACTGGGGAGTTTCTGATACACAAAGTGGATACACAGCAATATCAAACAACGCCCTAAACTCTGTACCCCTATACGATATCTATAAACGATACGGAATGCCAAACGACTTATTAGTTAAACTAAACATAGCTTTCTGTACCATTAGAGAAGTCAAAATCAAACCTATATATGGAGTCGGAGAAAAATCCAAACTAAACATTATCAAAGTTTCTCTTCCGATTCTATGGCTATTGATTCGTTCTTTTTTCAAAAGACTCCAAACCAAATACTTATACAGAAGTTTCCATCCTTTATATTTACTTTACTGGACAGCCTTTATCACAGGAACAATTAACATCTATTTTTTGTATCAATTAATTTCTCATTTTTTCAGACCTGACTCTAAAACTCCTACAGATTATTTGATCATATTTATTTTCTTGACCATATCAGGGTTTCAATCATTATTATTTGCCATGTGGATGGATATTCAAGATAACGAAAGGCTATCTAAATAACATTTATTTCATGCTTTTTAAATCTTTCAATTTTATAGGAGACAGGTAAAACCAAATAGCACCAGGTATAAAAGAAATAAGCTGAAGAAGAAATATAATTAACGATAATGCAATTGCATCCTCCGCTGGTAATTTATATAATTGAAAAATCACCACAAGTGATGTTTCACGAACTCCTATTCCCAAAACAGTTATAGGTAGCAATGACAATACACCCAACACAAAAGTTCCTAGAAATAGCCCTAAGTGATCAATCTCAATATGCATTGCCCATGCCATATAGTTAAACACCCCATATATCAACACCATACTCATGCAAGTAAGCAACAAGCTCTTCCCTCCTGTTGACCACCCTAAATCATGGGCATTAAAAGCGTCCCACCAAGGCCTAATAATATTAATAATCTTTTTTCGCAACCAAAATATTCCTAAAAAAACAAACACAATAGCTAATCCCCAGAACACAATAAACCAATGATTATCAGCAAGCTTCAATAACTTAAAATTAACTTGATAATACACTAGTGCCAACGCACTAAAAAACATAAGACATAACAAATCAAAAAGTCGATCCATAACAAGGCTTGACCACCCTATTTTTTGACTTGGCAAATCATCCTTGATATATAACAGCCTTGCAAAATCACCTAATTTACCAGGAGTAATGTTTGCCAAAAAAAGCCCTATAAAAAACACTTTAAAAGCTTTAAAACCCTTAAGTGGAATCCCATAAGATATAGAAACAATTTTCCAACGCATACTTTTTAAATACAATGCTATCCACAAAATACCAATCGCAACCAATAGATGAACAAAGGAAACCTTCTTTATAGAATCAAATGTTTCTTCCCACCCAATTTTATAAATAAGCACAAAGAGTAAAATCAATCCAAAAAATTTCAACCAAACACCAAGTTTTTTCACAACACCTTTTTTTTTTCAAAAATCAAAAACACATACTCCTATTCATTACAGAAGTTTCTTTTCTTTTTTCATATCACCAATAAAAACCAAATCCCCATGAACTTTCTTACAACTATAAAACTTCATTTTCATTTCCTGTTCCAATATCCATTTATAAGGAAAAAAACGAACATGTTCATCCAAAGTATAATAATACGCTCTCTGACAAGGAACAACGACACACAACGTCTTTTTAGTAATTCTTTTTAATTCTTTAACCGCTTTTTCAAAATCAATAACATGCTCTAATGTATGAGTAGATACAACAACATCAAAAGCATTATCCTCAAAAGGTAGGTTTTCAATATTTGCCTGGAAATAATCACTATTCTCAAAATTCTTACCCCCAATAATATCACACCCTGTAGTTTTAAAACCTTTTTCATGGGCATACTCCAACAAAAAACCATTACCACACCCCACATCTATAAACGTATCTCCATCAGACACAATAGTATCAAAAACATAATCAATACATTGTTTAGACATATCCGTAAGTCTACTATTAGAAAATCGGGTATCCCTATTAGAATAAAAATCAGAAAACTCTTTATCTGTCCATTTATAAATAATAGATTTCAGGTTCATTACTGTTTTAATATTTCTCCCCTTATAAGCATAATAATAAAAAGGATACATAAAAAACTTAGAATCCCTAATAGCTGGTGGCAGCCATTCATCCATAAAATATCTAATAATATTTGTAAAACCTCTACTATTCATATACCCTAATATTTTATAGTTAAAAAATTAAATTTACAATCTTTAAAAGTAAAACTCATCATAATTCAAAAACTTCAGCATTTCGCATACAACAAAAATCAAAAAAAAAGCTCCATCTAGACGATGGAGCTTTAGAGCGGGAGACCAGGTTCGAACTGGCGACATTCAGCTTGGAAGGCTGACGCTCTACCAACTGAGCTACTCCCGCTTTTTAAATTCGATGACAAAAATATTAGATTTCTTTAGAAAACAAAACAAAATCGTAAAATATTTTTTAATCCTTTTCAATTTTAAATACTACATAAATTCCGTAAATTAGCATTACTCACTATAAAACAACGACTTAAATAAAAGAGAAATCACAACTAAAAACATGTTTTTAATCGAAAAAAAGTGCGTTTAATCGATTTTTTTTATATTTTTGTAGTTAATATTTTATTAATATATTAGCAGGCATCTATCTTTGATTGGATTAGACACCATTTAAATTGAAACAAAACGGTTACGGTTTAACCATAAAAATACTGAAGCAAAGACTTCTAACAAGGAAATCCCCAAAACCTATGAAGATAAAATTACTTCTATTTACACTAGCATTTTGTTCAGCAACTTCTTCCTTGATTGCACAGGTTAAGATTGGTGACAATCCTAATTTAATCCATAACTCTTCCATTTTAGAGTTAGAGAGCATCAATAAGGCTTTTGTCTTGACTAGAATTACAACAGCACAAATGAATGCTATAACTCCATTAAACGGAGCATTAATATATAATACAGATGACAATTGTATTTTCCAATACAATAACAATAGTTGGAATAGCCTCTGTAGTGGCAATGACAATCAAGCACTATCGTTTAATTCAACAACTAACATTTTAACTCTTGAAAATGGAGGATTCGTTGATCTCTCCTCTCTAATCAATGATTTAGATTCTAATCCTACAAACGAAATTCAAGTATTAAGTAAAAGTGGAAACACAATTACTTTATCTGATGGTGGAGGAAGTTTTAATGAAAGCATATCTACTCTTGAAGACTTAGGAGGAGGTATATTTCGATACACCTCAGAAGACAACACAATTACAATTATAGACATTAATGGTGCCGTTGGAACTACTGGCCCTACTGGATCAGCAGGCCCTACAGGCCCAACTGGTTTAACAGGTAGAACAGGATTAACAGGTAGAACAGGATTAACTGGACGTACTGGTCTTACAGGACGCACTGGCTTAACAGGGAGAACAGGATTAACTGGACGTACTGGTCTTACAGGA
>NZ_OMKE01000052.1 GCF_900299535.1 Aquimarina aquimarini
ATAGTTGTGGGTTAATCAACAAATAGTTGAATACCGTGGCTTCAAATACGCTGAAACGATCTGGTACAATAGGGGCTGTTTTCATACTCTTTGGGGGTTGATTATTAATGATATGATTACTTTGTATTAATTAATAATTTTGGTTGAAAAGGAACTTTTCTTAGTTAGGAATCTTTATCATAGTCTATGAAAATATTAAATAGAAACTTGTCAATTTTTGAAATTCTATCATCATGAATTACACTATTATTTGATAAAAACTTTTGCATAGTACCTATAGGTACACCTATCTCTCTTTCCATTCCAAGAATATTTAAAATAGGTTTACATTTTATCAAAAAATTCTCCACTCTTTCTCTTCTTTCTTTTTTTATTGATTTTTTTTTGTTTCCCATAAAATCCAAAAATTATGTTAGTTATTTGATTAAAAATCAAGATTGTAATAAATGAGAGCTATGTGGGGTTTCTCTTCTAAATCTCTTGCTCTGATATCAATAAACTTAGATATCACAATTGATTATTATTTTTAGGTTTTTGTTTTGTATTAATTATCGTTTTCTTATTAAAACTTTATATTACTATTGATTTTGATAAGACATAAATATGTATATTTACCTAATCCTTACGCTAAAATACACATTAAATGTGTATTAAAAAAGAAAAAGAATGAAAAAATACACATTTATTGTGTTTTAATTAGATAAAAACTTAAAAAAACCACATTTTATTCGTGCTTGTTATCGATGGATAAAGAAGAATTTAAGACATTACGTAAAAAGTTAAAACTAACTCAATCTAAGTTAGCTAAACTGCTTGAAATCTCAACTAGAGCTGTACAAGAGTACGAATATGGAAATTTGACAATTTCATTAGCAATAGCAGAATTATTGAGAAAGAAGGTAGAAGATAGTTTACCAAATGATAATTTGTCAAAAATTGAAATGAATGTTTCTGGTATGGATAAAGTTTCATTGGAAGAAATAGCCAGATTTTGCATTAAACATAAGGAACATTTTATGCAAATCCCTGAAATTAAGATTTTAATAGATTATGAGAGAAAAGATGCTAAAGCAGAGTTAATGGAACAGCATATTATTTTAAGAAATAGTCAAAATGCTACAAAAAAATAATACGATTACCTTTTTAACAGTTTTTCTAACTCATCTTCTTCAAAAGTAATTCCTAATTCTTGTAATACAATAATTGAGTTAAGATTATTTATTCTTTCATTAACCTTTCTTCTATCTTCAAGTAACATTTTTATAGATTCATTTAGTTTAGAAACATTATTTAAAATTATCTGTTCCTCCCCAATATCAAATTCATTGTTATAGTTATTTAAAATGGTAGTAAAAAGGCCTACTGCTTCTGATACTTTTATTTGATCCTTTTGTAAAAGTAATTTTAGTCGTTTTATTTCTATATTAACAGGCATTTTCATCAATTGTTAATATTTATGGGTTGTTATCCAAAATTTTTGATTTCAACATATCTAAAACTTCTTTAGTGTCTTCTATAAATTCTTCATTTTTATTCTTCTCTATATAAAATAATGAGATAAGTTTCTTTAGTAATGCTACAATTCCGAGAATAATAACAACAAGACCAGAAGAAAATTTCATAGTTAAAAGAAAATCATCTGCATATTCAGGATTGAAAGTCCATATTATCTGTATTGCATAACAATATATAGGAACTAAATATGAAGATTTATAAGGTTTTAAATAAATTCCTGTAAGAATAATAAATATGGGTGTCACACCTTGCATGAACACCCAAATAAAATTATAAAAATTAGTAAATCCATAGTTCGATGTACTATTAATACCAAATAGAATAAATATTTTATCTAGATAAAGTAATACTCCAGAGAAAATATTGAAAATCGTACCCGTAACTCTTCCTTTAAAAGTTACTTTTTCATCAAATAATAGATTTATTATCGTCTTCGACCCCTTGTGTTCCAGGTCTGACGACTTCCCTGTCAACGCCTTTTGTTTCAGTTTTATTTGTTTCATCTTCTGGTATTTCACAACTTGTCAATAAAATAGACATGATGAAAATTAGAAAAAAAATACGGGAAAAAAATGCTTTTGTTTTCATAAAATAAATTTTAAGTTTTCATCTCATTTAAGTAAATAGACTTATTTGAGTCTAAATGATTGATTTACAGATTAAATATATTGATATATATTTAAAAAAAGGGTAGTGATTTTCTTGTTTTTTGAAAGTATTTTTGCATGATTTTTTAAAGAAATTCCCCGTTTTTACGGATAGATTTCTGCAAAATAAAACAGAAAAATGCAGATTTCATTAAACCAAGCGCCAACAACCATCTATATACCTGATAAACAATGAATTAATACCGTATTGTAATTATGGTTTTACAGTAAAAAGATTACAGTAAGCCGTAAAAAATAATATGAAGTTCTAAAAATAAAATAGCTATATACCTAAAAGCGAATTACTGGATTTATTCTAGTAAGATTCTTAGAAATCCCTCATATTTAGGCGCCCCAGCGCAGTTTTACCCCTCCCCAGCGGTAGTTTGTGGTGTCCCAGCGCAGTTTTACCCCTCCCCAGCGGTAGTTTGAGGTGTCCCAGCGTAGTTTTACCCCTCCCCAGCGGTAGTTTGTGGTGTCCCAGCGCAGTTTTACCCTTCCCCAGCGGTGGTTTGGGGTGTCCCAGCGCAGTTTTACCCTTCCCCAGTGGTAGTTTGAGGTGTCCCAGCGCAGTTTTACCCCTCCCCAGCGGTAGTTTGAGGTGTCCCTGTTGTGTAAAAGATAGCCCGTGTAATTTATATAAGACTCTCAGCGCAGTTTTACCTTTTCCTAGTGGTAGTTTGTGGTGTCCCAGCACACTTTTACCCCTCCCCAGCGGTAGTTTGTGGTGTTCCTAGTTGGGTAAAAGATAGTTCGCGTAACTTATATAAGACTCCCCGCGCAATTTTATCTTTTCCCAGCAGTGGTTTGGGGTGTCCCAGCGCAGTTTTACCCCTCCCCAGTGGTGGTTTGGGGTGTCCCTGTTGGGTAAAAGATAGTCCGCGCTACTATATAAGGCATCCCAGCTACTGGGGACTATATATTCTGTGCGCGGACTAGTGTTTGTATAGCGTTGCTATAAAAATGAGGGGGTGTTATCGGTTATACCTGCTGATATATCCTTGGTATCGCTCTGGGGGTTTTCTGAATAGGTGTTTGCCTGTATCACGTATCTCGTCTATGGCTTCTTTGAGATGGGTGGAGGTGCCAGTTTTTTAGATATAGATGTATTTGCATTATCTGCAAAAGGATAAAACACCTTTAAACCAAAAAGAACAAAAAAAACCGCCTAAAAATTACTTTTCAGACAGCCTCTTGTTTTCTTAAAACTTATAAAGTAACCACATACAATCCAAAAACGGCAACTATAAAGTAACAAGTGATTGTTAGGGCTCCTTGATAATCTTTGGCTACTCTTTGTCCAAAAAGTAACATTAATAAGGTGATACATCCTAAAAACATTGCTGTAATAGCATAAACTTTATGATTGGCCACAATGAGTTCATAGATACCAACAATACAACAAATAGCAGTAACTACTTCAATGACTAAAACAATTGCCAATAATAGTGGAATCATATCACGCATAAAAGTAGCAGAAAAATGCTCTTTTAGCCAACTGAGATTCCCTTTCCAATCGGTTAGTTTATCGATACCAGATTGTAAAAATGTGATAAGAAGAAATAGTAAAATTGTTATTGAAACGATATTACTTATAAAATGATCCATAGATGTTATTTGATTTATTGTATTAGTAAGATTTCTTATGGAGTAGGCGGGTAAGCTTTATAGAAAGATCAGTAAGAATGATTTTTGCATTACCGTTTCGTTCAATATGATAAGCAGCATCCTGAATTTCTTTACTGATATCCATAATATTTGCACCATGTATAAATGGTGCAAATTTTTCTAGCTTAAAACCGCTAGTATTTGGTTCTAAATAGACCAAATCTTTTGCTCCATAATTAAGTAGCATTGCTTGTCTGAAAAAGTCAAGGCAATATTTTAAAAATTTCTTTTGAGTTTCTCTTCCTGTTCCTGCAATAGATTCACTCCAAGCAATCAGATCATTTATAGCTGATTTATTTCCTTTAGCCTTAAAAGCAGTACGTACCCATTGTATAAACCAATCTTCAAATTGATTGTCACCTCCATCATTATGTAATAAATGCAACGCTTTGCTATAATCACCATTAGCTTGATGCGCTACTTTTAGTGCTTTGGTATCAGAAATGTCTTCTACTTTTAATAAAGCATCTTTGATTACCTGTTCTCCCAAAGGAGGAAAATGTAATACTTGACATCTGGATCGTATAGTTTGTATAAGTTGTTCTTCATCCTCAGTAATAAGAATGAATATAGTTTTTGAAGGAGGCTCTTCTATTAGCTTAAGAAGCTTATTAGAAGCAGCGATATTCATTTTATCCGCCATCCAAATTAGCATCACTTTATATCCACCCTCATAACTTTTTAGCGAAAGCTTTTTTACAATTTCTAATGCTTCATCAACTCCAATTTGCCCCTGTTTATTTTCTATACCTAGAGAGAGATACCAGTCAAAAATACTTCCGTAAGGACTTTTAGCTACAAAACTTCTCCATTCCTCAGCAAATTGATCAGATGTAGGATGTTTTTTTACTTTATCATTTGTAGCAACAGGATATACAAAATGTAAATCTGGATGAGCCAGATGATCAAATTTTAGATTGCATGCATGGTTACCTCCAGTGTTTTCTTGATTTTGATTTTGACATAAAATATATTGCGCATAAGCAATAGCCATAGGTAGGGTTCCACTACCATTTGCACCTACAAAAAGTTGTGCATGAGGTATTCTTTGGCGGTTAGCACTCGTTGTTAAATAACTTTTGATATGTTTTAACCCTAAAATTTCTGAGAATAGCATAGGCAAATATAAAAAGAAGTTCGATCCATCAGGTGTATAATACTATTTCTTACCCGAATTTATTCAGTAAAATATTGATGTAGTAACATAAAAAACAATCATCGGCTGTGGTTATAATTGTTTTTTCTTTGTACAAATTCAAACAAGCAACTTCAATATGTTTTTTTTATTGAAAAAGGATTTTTTATAAAAATTTGATAAAAGTGATGATTTATAGCTTTTTTAGTATAATTTTTTCAATAGATTTTGATGTTTTTAACTAAATAGAATTATTTTCGTTTGCGAAAAACCAATTCTCGGAGATGAAGACAATAAATGATTTTAATTTTGAAAATAAAAAGGCATTAATTCGTGTAGATTTTAATGTACCCTTAAATGAAAACTTTGAAGTAACTGATGCTACTAGAATTCAGGCAGCAAAACCTACAATAATCAAAGTTCTAGAAGATGGGGGGAGTGCTGTTCTTATGTCTCACTTAGGTAGACCCCAAGGAGTACAAGACGAGTTTTCTCTTAAGCATATTGCAGATGATATTTCTGATATACTTGGTGTACAGGTAAAATACGTAGCTGATTGTGTTGGTCAAGAAGCAGAAGATGCGGTAGCAGCATTAAGCCCAGGAGAAGTTTTATTGTTAGAAAACTTACGATTTCATACTAGTGAAACAAAAGGAGATGTGACTTTTGCAGAGCAACTATCAAAATTAGGAGACATCTATGTTAATGATGCTTTTGGGACAGCGCATAGAGCACATGCTTCAACAACTATTGTAGCACAGTTTTTTGCTGATAATAAATGTTTTGGTAGCCTACTAGCAAAAGAAATAGAAAGTATTGATAAAGTATTGAGTAGCGGAGAAAAACCAGTAACTGCTGTTTTAGGGGGATCAAAAGTATCTTCAAAAATTACTATTATCGAAAATATTCTTGATAAAGTAGATCATTTAATCATTGGTGGGGGTATGACATATACCTTTGTTAAAGCTCAGGGAGGACAAATAGGAGATTCTATTTGCGAAGATGATAAGCAAGAATTGGCGCTAGAAATTTTAAAGAAAGCTGAAGAAAAAGGAGTACAAATTCATCTACCAGTAGATGTATTGGGTGCTGATGCATTTGATAATGATGCAAATACCAAAGTTGTAGCTGTAAATGCAATTCCTGAAGGTTGGCAAGGGCTTGATGCTGGACCAGAAACAATAAAAAACTTTCATGAAGTAATTTTAAACTCAAAAACCATTTTATGGAATGGCCCTTTAGGAGTTTTTGAAATGGAGAATTTTGCAAAAGGAACAATAGCACTGGGTAATTCTATTGTTGAAGCTACAGAAAAAGGAGCATTCTCTCTTGTAGGAGGAGGAGATTCTGTTGCGGCTGTAAAACAATTTGGCTTTGGCTCAAAAGTAAGTTATGTATCTACAGGAGGAGGAGCAATGTTAGAAAGTCTAGAAGGTAAAACACTGCCAGGAATAGCGGCAATAGAAAAATAACAACAATATTTGTAAGAAAATACGCTTTTTTCAAGTGAAAAACACAAAAAACTACCATTTTGGCTGGTTTTTTGTGTTTTTAACGTTTTGATTGCTTGTGGTTTAGAAAAAAAAGTGCGATTTTCGCTCATGTATTGTTGATAACATGTTAAAAACAATATCTTACAACCTCAAATTTTTCTTAACCAAAAAAAGCAAATGCATTTATAAGATGAGTAACTATTGCACATTATTTTTTTCTTTTTTATTAGTTTCAGTTTCTTTAATAGGTCAAGAAACATCACCTCAGAATACTGATAAAGGTTTACCAAAAGACAATTCAGATGTAGAAAAAGAGTCCGTTGAAGCAGTCAAGGATGGGGCAGAAATAAAAACGATAACAGTAGCGTCTACTAGCACAAAAGATAGTGTGAGATATGTAGCAACGGATCATCATAAAATGTCAGAATTAGATTCTTTATGGAAACAAGAATTGTATAATTCTAGTCTTTTTGATACAATTTACAAATCAGTAAGAGAACTAGAGTATGAACCAGTAGTATATAAAGAGCTTCCTACTGATACCTTGAAAGCAAGGTTGGTAAGATTAAATGCTCGTACTCCTTTTAATGTAGAATACAACCCTTCTCTAGAAAGTGTAATTAAACGATATCTCAAAAATAGACGTAAGCATTTGCAGAGATTAATGGCATTGAGTGAGTTTTATTTTCCATTGTTTGAACAAGAATTAGATAAGCAGAATATCCCATTAGAGATAAAATATCTTGCGATTGTTGAATCTGCATTAAAACCTAGAGCAAAATCAAGAGTTGGAGCAACAGGTTTATGGCAATTTATGTTTGGTACAGGTAAAATGTTTGGTCTTGAAGTAAGTTCGTATGTTGATGAACGTATGGATCCGATAATGGCTACCAAAGCAGCATGTAAATATTTGGCAAATTTATATAAGGTATTTGGTGATTGGGATTTGGCATTGGCTTCTTATAACTCAGGGCCAGGTAATGTGACCAAAGCTATTCGTCGTAGTGGTGGACGTACAAATTACTGGAATATCAGGCATAATCTTCCAAGAGAAACAGCAGGATATCTTCCCGCTTTTTTGGCTACAATGTATATTTTTGAATATGCAGAAGAACATGGTTTTAAACCAAAAAGACCTGAGTTTGCTTATTTTGAAACAGATACTATTCGAGTAAAACAAATGATTAGTTTGGATCAGGTATCAGAATATATGAATATAGACATAGAAGAGTTACAATTTCTAAATCCTTCATATAAACTTGATATAATTCCATATATAAAAGATGAAGATTATGTATTGCGATTACCATTGGATAAGATAGGGCCTTTTGTAGCCAATGAAAATCAAATTTATACACTGGCAAAAACAGAGTTGGATAAGCGAGAAAAACCATTACCTAAGTTTTTTGAAGCAAATGATAGAACTAGATATAGAGTTCGTAGTGGAGATTATTTAGGAAAAATCGCTAGAAAGTATGGAGTAAGAGTTAGCCAGATCAAAAGATGGAATGGTTTACGTAGTAATAATCTTAGAATAGGACAACGTCTTACTATTTATCCCCGAAAGCCAGTAGTAGATAAGCCTAGAAAATCTAATAAAGTAATATCCAGAGTAGTAAGTAATAGTTCTGCAGTATATACAGTTAAATCTGGAGATACATTATGGAGCATTTCTCAAAAATTTAAAGGGGTATCTGTAGAAAATCTTAAAAAATGGAACGATATTAGTGGTAGTGGTATAAAACCTGGTATGAGATTAAGGCTTTCTAAATCATAACCACAAACATCTTTATCTTATGAAAAAGTTATTTCTTGCAATTATTTGTCTATTCTGTGTCATGAGTTGTACAGAGGCAAAAAAAGAAAAAAAACAAAAGATCGAAGGATCAATGGCACATTCTACAGGAAGAATCAATGAACTTGCTGTAATAGTAGATAATGACTTGTGGAAAAATAAAGTAGGGGATACAATAAGAAAATATTTTGGAGCAGAGGTTCCAGGATTACCCCAAGAAGAACCTTTGTTTTCTATGAGGCAAATGCCCATACAGGCTTTTACGGGGTTGACAAAGAAAAGACGTATATTCCTTTTGATACGAAAGGAAGAAGGTAAAACAGCAAAATATACTTTGATCAATAATAAATTTGCCAACCCTCAAGTTGGTGCTGTTATATCAGGAGCTACAGATGAAGAAATATTTGATTTGATTCAGAAACATCATGAAACGATCATTTCAAAATATAAAAGCGTTGAAACCAGTGAGAAGCAATTACTACTCAAAAAATCTGTAGAAAGAATTCCTCAACTTAAAGAGAAACTAGGAGTTACAATGACAATACCCTCTGCTTACCGTATTGCAATTGAAGAAGATAATTTTTTCTGGATACGTAAAACCGTCGAACATGGTAGTATGAATCTTATGATTTATGAATTACCACTAGGTACTGTAACCAAAGATTCTAATACAGTTGCAAGTATTGTAAAGATGAGAGATTCTATTGGAATGGCAAAAATCCCTACATCAGAAGTAGGTAATTTTATTACAGAAGAAGCATATGCTCCTTATCTTTATGAAACCAATCTAGATGGTAGATTTGCGTTTGAAACTAAAGGTACTTGGGAAATCAAGGATCGTTTTATGGCGGGACCATTTGTTAATTATGCTATAGAAGATAATGCCAATAACAGACTGCTCGTATTAGAAGGTTTTGTGTTTGCCCCTTCTGTAAACAAGAGAGATAATATGTTTGAGCTTGAAGCAATTATGAAAACAGTAAAGTTTGAGTGATGTTTTTTAATTATAGACTTCGTGTTTTAGTGCCTTAAATAACTACATCTTCATAAGGATTTCTGCTGCTATTACAGCTTCTTTTTGAAACTTATCTTTATTATCTATAATATCTTGTAACTCGCTTTGTGATTTATTCTCAAACTTTGTCAATAATATTGCAACTCGCTCATCGGGGTGTTTGGGTCCTCGCTCTCTTTCTTTTATAATTTCTAGCTCAGAATCAAACTTGGTTTCAGAATTAGGAATAGACTTTGGTATTAATGGTAAATACTTTCCTTTTCTTACGATTAGGTTCTCAGGAAATATCGTACCAATCTCATCACATACAATACAGGATAGAATAATTTTTTGTTTTTGTTTTGTATAAATCGATGTGTAGTGATATTCACCAAAGAAAAGCCAATCTACCCTTTTTTCATATGCTGTAATAGCCAAACATAATTCTATCAGAGTAATATCTTCTTTTTTAAAAGTAATATTCTCAGATAATTTACTATAGACAAACATACCTTGTCCTCTATCATATTTAAAAACTACACCTTTACTATACTTATAATGATTATAATACAATATAAAAACGGGAAGAGCATAAATAAATGAGTACCATAAAAGAGTAACTAAAGAAACTTCCACTATTAATTCAAGATCTTCAATATTTTCATAATAAGACATGCCCACTAAAGCCACTACACATATTGATAACGATAGAAATAGTATTTTATAAAAATATTTCTTTTTTGATGAGGGCGTTATTTTATATTCGTTTACCATATCTTATTTAGGCATAAATGTTGATGCTGATCTCCAAATTGATTTCCAGAATTCTACTTGATACCACGCTGCATTTTTTGATGGATGAATCCTATATCTTGAATGTTCTGTTGCTTCCTGACGTTGCATAAAAGATATTTCATTTGCTTCATAAAATAAGTCTCCTACATAAACAATACCGCCTACTGTTATCCCTACAGGACCACCTAATGAATAAGTAGCTCCCATAGTCAGTCCTGTGCCTATTGTTTTATAAGCATAATGTCCCCCTGATAACTCTCCATCTCTAAATTTTATAGTGTTAGAACGAAGATTTATAGCGTTGACTATTCCTCCTCCAACTTTTAATATTCCTCCAACCATTTTTAATGCTTTAAAAGGAACTTTGACCCTAGCTACCCATTCACCAATTGTTTTTCCATACTCATCATATACAGGAATAGTAGTTATTACTGTTGCCTCTTTAAGAATAGAAACCACATTCTTACTAGCACTTATCGATAAGTTTACCAAACGTAAATCTACTTCATTACTTAGATCATCAAAAACCTTTTCTATATCTGTCCAATATTCTGTAACACCGTCCCAAAATGTTAATTTCAATAATTTCTCTCCTGTATCACTAAGAACCTTTGATAACTTAATATTTGGCACATGATCATCAATGTATGCATTGATATAATCCAAAATAGCTTCCACATTACAAAACACTCCACAATAAGCAGTTCGTATAGTAAGGACCATTTTTGTTTTTTCTACACTAAGAATAGCTTCTAGTTTTGTAGCTATCTCATCTAGGGCTTCGTTACGTATGGCATCATCAAAAGCTTCTTTTACAATACCTTGAATCTGATCATCTAGATATTGATTGACCAGTCCTAGTTTTAATCTTATATCAATATCCATCGCTTATCCTCTAGTTGGCCAGTTATTGGCATGTTTGGCAGTTCCTACCTCTATTTCTTTTGCACTGATTACTACCTGCATCAGCATGGTTTTGTTATTTCTACTGTGGTAGTTCTGTACATAATCCAGACAATATGCCTCATTGAATGCAATGGTTTGCATGATAGACATAGCATCGTTATTAAAAAATTGTATTTTCCCACTTTTGACCATTGTGGGTGATACCGCCCACTCTGCAAAGGCATTGGCTTCTTTATGATACGCAATAGTAATGGTAAATTTTCCTGCCACAGGTCTAGTAGATGGTTTGCCGCTATAGTCACTGTTTTGACTAATTGCTACTGTACAGTCTTCTAATGTAAAGGTTGTGCCCTCTAATTCTAATTTTCCTAAAAATGACATATGTAATAAGATTTTAAAAAATTATATATAAATGTATGGAGTGCTTATAAAAGGCAGGGTAGGAAACGTTTAACACACCAGGTATACGAAGTTGTTATAGCCAATATGCTTGATACAACTTCTATTACTATCAAAAATAGGGTATTTATGGTATAAAAAAAATAATTATTCACTTAATTTATGCCACATTTATATTTTTTTGTAGATAATCTAATTATGAAATATCAAAATATGTCAAAGAGTAAAGACTCTTTGTAGTAAAAAGAATATAAATTGTAGAAAACTTTCTATTGGTCATAAAATAAACCTTCTTTTTTGGCATTATATTTAGCGATTATTAAAATTGATTCTATGAGTATTGTTTCTTTTATTGCTAAGCAAGTTCCTATTTCAGAAAAACAAATTACCAAAACGATTTCATTATTAGATGATGGGGCAACCATTCCATTTATTTCTAGATATCGTAAAGAAATGACAGGTGATCTTGATGAGGTTGCTATTGGTGAAATAGTAAAATACAAAACTGCTTATGAGGCGCTTCAAAAAAGAAAAGAAAGTGTACTTGCTGCCATTAAGGAGCAAGACGCATTAACACCCGAATTAGAGAAAAGGATTCTATCTGCAGATACTCTTATGCAAGTAGAAGATTTGTATTTGCCGTATAAGAAAAAAAGAAAAACCAAAGCGGTTGCTGCCAAAGAACAAGGATTAGAACCTTTGGCAAAGATTATCATGCAGCAGAAAGAAGAAGAAGTTCTTTTTATTGCTTCACAATATTTAAATGATGTTATTACTACAGAAGAATTGGCATTACAGGGTGCAAGAGATATTATTGCAGAATGGATTAATGAAGATGAAAAAATTAGAAATAGATTACGAAGACTGTTTCAGCGCAAAGCTATAATAGTTTCAACAGTAATTAAAAGTAAAAAAGAAGAAGAAGAGGCACAAAAATATCAGCAATATTTTGAATGGGAAGAACCTTTGCATAAATGTCCTTCACACAGGTTACTCGCAATTTTGAGAGCTGAAAACGAAAAAATAGTAAGAGTAAAAATTAGTGTTCCAGAAAATGATGCATTAGACATTATTGATGATGTGATGATCAAAACAAATGTAGAGGCATGTACAGATCATATGTTTTTGGCTATATCTGACGCATATAAACGATTACTAACTCCAGCTATTTCTACAGAAGTACTCAATCAGTCTAAAGAAAAAGCAGATGATAATGCCATTCACGTTTTTGCCCAAAATTTAAAACAATTACTACTAGCTTCTCCTTTGGGGCAAAAAAGGATATTAGCATTAGATCCAGGTTTTAAATCAGGCTGTAAAGTGGTTTGTTTAGATAATCAGGGAGATTTATTACATAATGAAAACATATATCCACATCCTCCACAACGAGAAACTACTGCTGGAATAAAAAAAATAAAATCTCTTGTCAATGCCTACAAGATTGAAGCGATTGCTATTGGTAATGGAACTGCAGCCAGAGAAACAGAAGCTTTTATAAAAAAAATACCTTTTGATACCTCTATTCAAGTATTTATGGTGAACGAGAGTGGAGCCTCGGTATACTCTGCATCAAAAATTGCAAGAGCTGAGTTTCCTAACTATGATGTTACTGTAAGAGGCGCAGTGTCTATAGGAAGAAGATTGGCAGACCCATTGGCAGAACTTGTAAAAATTGATCCAAAAGCTATAGGAGTAGGACAGTATCAACATGATGTAGACCAAACAAGGCTCAAAAATGAATTAGATACGGTGGTGATGAGTTGTGTAAATAGTGTGGGGATAAATGTAAATACAGCAAGTATTCCGTTATTAAGTTATGTTTCTGGTATAGGAGGAAAACTTGCAGAGAATATTGTAACATATCGATCAGAAAATGGAGCTTTACAATCGCGTGAAGAACTTAAAAAAGTACCACGATTAGGAGGAAAAGCATATGAGCAGGCAGCAGCATTTTTACGTATTACAAGTCCTAAAAACCCACTTGATAATTCTGCAGTACATCCAGAAAGATATAAGTTAGTTTCAAAAATGGCAAAAGATGCAGGAGTACCAATAAGTGAATTGATAGGTAATAAAGAAGCTATCAAAAAAATAAAATTACAAAGCTATATTACTGATGAGGTTGGGCTACCCACATTAACCGATATCGTAAAAGAACTAGAAAAACCTGGAGTAGATCCTAGAAAAAAAGTTACTGTTTTTGAGTTTGATCCTAATGTAAAGACAATAGCAGATGTCAAAGCAGGAATGAAATTACCAGGGATTGTTAATAATATTACGAATTTTGGATGTTTTGTAGATATTGGAATTAAAGAAAGTGGTTTAATACATATTTCAAAACTTGCAAATGAATACATAAGTGATGTAAATGCAGTAGTACAGCTACATCAACATCTTATGGTTACAGTTATTGAGGTTGATATTAATAGAAAAAGAATTCAACTATCTCTAATTGATTAGTTACTAAACAAAAAAGAACCCCCAACTCATATGAATTGGGGGTTCTTATATTAAATTAACACTTTGTTATTTTTTTTCATCAATTTTAGGGTCTTCCTCTTCTTTAGAAGCATCCTTAAATTCTTTTATTCCACTACCAAGTCCCCGCATTAATTCTGGGATTTTCTTTCCGCCAAATAAAAGTAATACAATAGCTACAATTAAGGCTATTTGCCATGGGCCTATTATTCCTAAAAATATACTAGATAACATCATGATCTTAACAATTAGACTACAAAGGTAGCAAGAAATGCTGAAATATACTTTTTATGCTGTTAAAAAACGCTTTTAGTATATCTAATAAAGACGATTTATAGATAAGAAACGTTATACGTACTGATATTGGTAGATTACGTATATTTGCGTTTATTAATACCAATTTTGATAACTTTCTTTATCATATTAGGTGTAATCTATGACAAAAAAGAACAAAGAACAAAAGAAGATTACTAGAAAGCTACTGAATAAGTATCGCTTGGTTATTCTTAATGAAGATACTTTTGAAGAGCGTATTTCGTTTAAGTTAAATAGGCTTAATGTTTTTGTAATGGTTACTATAACCTCAATCGTTTTGGTAGCAGGAACTACTTTTTTAATTGCCTTTACACCTTTACGAGAATACATACCAGGGTATTCTTCTACTTCATTAAATTTAAGAGCTACTAGATTAGCCGTTACCACAGATTCTTTAGAGTCAGTAATTGCTGTTAATCATGAGTATTATAAGTCAATAAGAAAAGTATTGACGGGTGATGTAAAAAAGGTAGAGTTTGATATTGATTCAGCAATACAATCACAAAAATTAAATCCAGAAGAAGTTGATTTAAAACCTTCTGAACAGGATATTAAACTTCGTGAAGAAGTATCTAAAGAAGATAAATACAGCTTGTTTGAAAGTGAGAAGTCAAACACTGATTTTTCGTTATTTCCACCAGTAAAAGGTAATATTACATCTATATATGATGTAAATGAAAAACATTATGGTGTAGATATTGCTGTTCTTAAAGATACTCCAGTAAAAGCAGCATCTTCTGGTACAGTAATTTTTTCTGAATGGACTGCAGAAACAGGTCATGTGATTATTTTAAAACATAGTAATAATTTACTTACAGTATATAAACATAATGCCTCTTTGACCAAACAACAAGGAGAACAGGTTAAGGCTGGAGAAGTAATTGCAACTGCTGGTTCTACGGGAGAGTTATCTACAGGGCCACATTTACATTTTGAGTTATGGAGAGATGGATATCCTACAGATCCATCTAATTTTATTGATTTTGAACAATAATTATTTATGTCCTTAAAAACATTAGGAGCTAAAGTTTTTGCAAAACGTATTAGAAAGAAAATTAATAAGTGGGCTTCAAATCCTGTAAAAACTCAGCAAAGAGTATTTACAAATTTAATAACCACAGCCCAAAACACTGATTTTGGTAAAGATCATGGTTTTCAAAATATTAAAACACATGCTGATTTTGTAGAAAATGTACCTATACGAGATTATGAAAAGCTAAAAACATACGTAGATCGTGTTGTAGAAGGTGAGAAAAATATACTTTGGCCAGGAAAACCTTTATACTTTGCAAAAACTTCGGGAACTACCAGTGGTGTAAAATATATCCCTTTGACCAAAGAGTCTATGCCTACTCATATCAGAGCAGCGCGAAATGCAATTTTATGCTATATTGAAGAAACAGGAAAAACAGACTTCGTAAATGGTAAAATGATATTTCTTCAGGGAAGCCCAGAAATGAGCAAAAAAAACGGTGTAATGCTAGGTAGACTTTCAGGTATTGTAGCACATTATGTACCCAAGTATCTTCAAAAAAATAGAATGCCTAGTTGGGAAACAAACTGTATTGAAGATTGGGAACAAAAAGTAGATGCAATTGTAGAAGAGACAGTAGATCAAGATATGACTATTATTAGTGGAATTCCCCCTTGGGTACAGATGTATTTTGAAAAATTACAGCAAAAAACAAACAAAAAAATAGGAGAGCTTTTTAAAGGATTTGAATTATTTATATATGGTGGAGTAAATTTTGAACCCTACAAAGCTACTTTTGAAAAACTAATAGGAAGAAAAGTACCAGGTATTGAACTATATCCAGCTTCTGAAGGTTTTTTTGCATTTCAGGATAATCAAACCGAAAAAGGAATGTTATTACAACTTGATTCAGGAATGTTTTATGAGTTTGTAAAAGCAGAGGAGTTTTTTGAAGAAAACCCTAAAAGGTTAACTATAGGAGAAGTAGAGATAGGGGTGAACTATGTGATGCTTATTTCTACAAATGCAGGATTATGGGCTTACAATGTAGGAGACACAGTACAATTTACAAATACGTCACCATATCGACTTATCGTTTCAGGTAGGATTAAACATTTTATTTCGGCATTTGGAGAACATGTTATAGGCAAAGAAGTTGACCAAGCGCTCAAAGAAGGTGTAGCGGTTACAGGTGGAGCTACAATCAATGATTTTACAGTAGCACCACAAGTTACACCAGACAATAATGATTTACCTTATCATGAATGGTTTATAGAATTTAGCGAAATACCTGAGAATATAGATTCGTTGGCATTGGAAATCGAAAAATCCTTACGAAAACAGAACTCATATTATAATGATTTGATAGAGGGAAAAATTTTGAGAAGTTTAAAAATAACAACAGTTCCAAAAGATGGATTTAAAAACTATATGAAATCCATTGGTAAACTAGGGGGACAAAATAAGTTACCAAGACTCTCTAATGATAGAAATATAGCAAACACACTTACGGCAATGATTAACAAATAAGTTATATTTGTTAGGAAAAATTTATGGCAAATCTAAAATTACAAGGAAGGACAAGAGCTCAAGAGAGCTCCAGTGCGATTGAACGTATGTATATTACCATGCGCCACCTTTTCAATAGAGGTTTCTATAAACCTATGGGGGTTTCAGGAGATACGCTAAGAGAAGCACTATTAACGCTTCGACCAGAGATTTATGGTTCTGTTGCCGAAGAAAAAGTAGAGCTTAATGGTTTACTATACGTAATAGATCGTTTGCCTTTTGGTATTGAAGAATGTCGTTATATCAATTTGACAAGTGATGAAGGATATAAAAATTCTCATTTCAAGGTTATAGTACCACCTAAAAGACGTAGAAATTGTTATCGTATAGATGAGGAGCAAATGAACATCGAAGTCACTAGAGGGCGTTCAGAAATTTACGATATTCTTACTCATCTTACATTTCTATTTATAGAATCTCATAAGATCATGAATAGAGTGGTGATAAATGAACAAGGTAACCTTACCAGAGATTGGCATAAATTAGAAAAAGCGGTTACTTCAAAAAAAGATCTCACCAAAGCTGAACGAGAAGTAGCATTGACTCATACAGCCAATATTTTAGGAAGAACCTTTGAAGAAGTAACCTCTGTATATGATAGTTTTTCTTGTGCAGAAAACAAAGAACGTTTTCTGGATATTATATATTGGTTAGGTAAATTGGCAATAGAGGAATCTATTGATGATAATAAACGAATTGTTACCTTTAGTCCAGTATTAAGAGAACGATTAGGACATCATATTCATGGTGAGATATGGGCAAATACGATCAAAAGAAAACTAGAAGAATTAAACTTACTCGATCGGCCTATTCATATCATTAGCGCCAATATGCATAGTGTTATGAATACACTATACACACCTATTGCTTTAAAAACAGAGTTGAAAAATAAGAATGTTTTTGATATTTATGAATTACTTAGTGATAGTAAGAATGATAAATTAAGAGCAAAAATCCGAAAATTAGCCTTGCAAAAAGGAATGACCTATATAGAGGATCAGAGTGGGGCTAATATTAACGTTCAAATATTTGATACTGCTCAATATGAAGATTGCGAGTACAAAGACCTTATCAAAGATGTTGAGGACAATGATAAACCAGTAATAATCGTAATGGATTATGCGTTTGGAGAGCAAGCGTATGAAACGATGGATGAGTTATTAAAACCTTACATTACTCTTAAAGAAACCAAAACACATATAGATGTCAAGTCTATATCTATTATGGGCAAAGCTGGTATTCTTGAAGGGGGGAAAGGAGATATTATGATCCCTTCTGCACATGTTTTTGAAGGAACGGCAGATAATTACCCGTTTAAAAATGAACTTAAGAAAAAAGAACTAGAAGGTCATGGTATTGATATTTATGATGGAGCTATGATTACTGTTTTGGGTACATCTTTACAAAATAGAGATATTTTGAAGTTTTTTCATGATTCTACGTGGAATATAATTGGTTTAGAAATGGAAGGGGCACATTACCAGAAAGCCATTCAATCTGCTTCAAAACTACGTGGTAGTATAAGTGAAAAAGTAAAAGTGAGATATGCATATTATGCCTCTGATAACCCTTTGGAAACAGGGAGTACACTAGCTTCAGGTGGGTTAGGAACAACAGGAGTAAAACCAACATACCTAATCACAGAAAAAATAATAGAACAAATATTTAAAGAAAGATAAATAATTATGAGTAATGAGAATTACAATGAGGAAATTGATTTAATGCAAATTTTTGCAATGATTAAGAATGGTTTTAGGAAGTTCTTGAAGCTAATTGTTTCCGTAATTTTATTTTATAAGAAAAAAGCAATCTTGTTTTTGATTTTATTGATTGTAGGTCTTGGTATAGGGTACTTTATAGATCAAAATCAAGATACAAAGGATGTATATGTACAAGAGGTTATAATTGAACCTAAATATAATTCTACAGAATACATATATGATTTTATTGATGGTTTAGAGGATAATTTTGAAGACAGTCTATTTGTAAAAAAACTCGGTTTAGAAATAGATTTAGTTGAAAATATAAAGGAAATTTCTTTTGTGCCAATAATTAGAGCAGAAGATGTTTTAAGTGAATTACACGAAGAATATCAAGATAAAGGGTCTTTTATTGAGGTTTATGATGAAAAATTGCTCGATGAAAAAAAGTATAGAAACTTTTATAAACAACATAAGTTAATCGTAAGGTTTAAAAGTATAGATAACAATAACAAAAAGGTTGTTAAGAACATTTTGGGGTATATCAAATCAAACGATTACTTTAAAGAAGTATTGGATTTAGAGTTGAAACAAGCGACTATTGCTTTAGCTCAAAATAAAGAGTCATTACGGTTTATAAATGAATATTTGACTAATTTGACTAAAAAACCAATTCAAAATGATAGTAAATTTGTTTTTGCAGTAGAGTCAGAAAGCCCGACAATTCCTTCATTATTAAAACAAAAGGAAGAATTGATAGAAATTATTAAAGAAGAAGAAAAATTATTAGCGTTGGATAAAGAAGTTTTTTCTGTTGTGGATTACGGAGATATTATCTCTAATCGTAAAATGTTATTAGGAAGAACATTATTAATAATACCTTTAATTTTATTTGGAGCAGTTTCTTTGTTTTTCTTTTTGAAGTATTTATCAAGAACGATAAATAATTTCATTAGAGAAGAAGAATAGGTTTTGTCTATTCTTTAAATTCCTTGTCAAAATGTAAAAGATAGCATTAATAAAAAAATAGAACCTATGTTGTATCCATTAAAATTCCAACCTATTCTGAAAGAAAAAATATGGGGAGGAAATAAGCTAAAAACTATTTTAAATAAACAGACAAGTAAAACAAATGTTGGCGAAAGCTGGGAAATTTCTACAGTAGGAGAGGATATTTCAATAATAGAAAATGGTGAGTTTGCAGGAAGAAAACTAACTGGTCTTATAGGTGAATATACCTCAGAACTGTTAGGAGAGAAAGTATATCAAGAGTTCGGAAATCAATTTCCTTTATTAATAAAATTTATTGATGCAAAAGAAGACCTTTCAGTTCAATTACACCCCAATGATGAATTAGCCAAGAAACGTCACAATTCTTTTGGGAAAACAGAAATGTGGTATGTTGTTCAAGCAGATACTGATGCTGAACTCATAGTTGGTTTTGATAAGGACACATCAAAGGAAGAATATGAAGCGTTTTTAGAAAAAGGAAAAATAACAGAATTACTCAATTTTGAAAAGATTTCAGAAGGAGATAGTTATTTTATAAAAGCAGGAAGAATTCATGCCATTGGAGGAGGGGCATTGATTGCAGAAATTCAACAAACTTCTGATATTACCTATCGTGTGTATGATTGGGATAGAAAAGATGATGAAGGAAATGAGAGAGAATTACACACTGATTTAGCACTGGATGCTTTAGATTTTACCTCAGATAGATCTTTTAAATTAACATATGATAAGAGTAAAAATAAGGTTAATAACCTTATTTCGGGCACATATTTTACAACAAGCATTATCAATGTAGATGGTGTGTTTGAAAGAGATTATAAAGAGTTGGATTCATTTAAGATTTTAATGTGTGTAAAAGGAAATGGTACAATAAATACAGGCATTTATTCTGAAGCTATTTCATTTGGAGAAACAATATTGATCCCACGTTCTATCGAAAACCTTTCTATTGTGAGTGATAGTGCAGAAATGAAATTATTGGAAGTGTATATTTAATATGATAGATAGAAATATATTAATAACAGGAGGAGCTGGATTTATAGGTTCTAATTACGTTAATTTCATCTCTAATAATTCAAAATCAAGAATCATTAATTTGGATAAATTGACATATGCAGCTGATCTAAATAATATTCAGATTGATAATGATATTGATTATGTTCTTATAGAGGCTGATATTTGTGATGAACAGATAATTAAAGAGGTTTTTTTGAAATATGATATTGATACAGTAGTACACTTTGCTGCAGAATCTCATGTTGATAATTCTATTACAGGCCCCAAAACTTTTGTAGAGACTAATATTGTAGGGACTTTTAATTTATTACAACAGGCATATCAAACATGGATGAGTTCTCCCCATGAAATAAAACCAAAATTTAAGCATGCACGTTTTTTACATATTTCAACAGATGAGGTATATGGTACATTAGGAAAAACAGGACTTTTTACAGAGGAAACTCCTTATGCTCCCAACAGTCCTTATAGTGCATCAAAAGCGTCTTCAGATATGCTGGTTCGAAGTTATTTTCATACTTATGGATTGCCTGTCTTGACAACAAATTGTTCAAATAATTATGGACCTAGACAACATGATGAGAAATTGATTCCAACAATTATTAGAAAAGCAATTAATGAAGAAAATATTCCGATTTATGGGGATGGTAAAAATATACGAGATTGGTTATATGTAGAGGATCATTGCAAAGGGTTGGATTTAGTATTACACACAGGAAAAATTGGTGAAACCTATACGGTTGGTGGTAAAAATGAGAGAGAGAACATATATATAGCAAATACTATTTGTAATCTATTGGATAAAATGATTCCAAGAAAGAATAATATATCCTATAAAGAACTGATTACTTTTGTAGCAGATAGACCAGGACACGATTATCGATATGCAATTGATGCTACTAAAATTGAAAATGAATTAGGATGGAGCGCTGTAGAAAATTTTGAAACAGGAATAGAGAAAACAATTCGATGGTATTTGGACAAGTACATTGGAAATCTATTTGTAGACTAATAAAAAAATGAAAGGAATAATATTAGCAGGAGGTTCAGGAACGAGGTTACACCCTCTTACATTAGCTGTAAGCAAGCAATTAATGCCTGTGTATGATAAACCTATGATATATTATCCACTTTCTACCTTAATGTCTGCTGGGATTAAAGAAATCTTGATTATTTCTACTCCACAAGATTTACCTCTTTTTAAAAAACTGTTGGGAAATGGTAAAGAATATGGGTGTACGTTTGAATATGAAATTCAAGAAAACCCTAATGGTTTAGCAGAAGCATTTATTATTGGTGAAAAATTTATTGGAGAAGATAAGGTTGCCCTTATATTAGGAGATAATATTTTCTATGGATCGGGTCTTGAAACTATACTAGAAAACAATAATAATCCTGATGGAGGAATTATATATGCTTATCATGTACAGGACCCTGAACGATATGGGGTAGTGGAGTTTGATAAGAATAATATAGCGATTTCAATAGAAGAAAAACCAAAAGAACCTAAATCAAAATATGCAGTTCCTGGAATTTATTTCTATGATAATGATGTAGTAGAAATAGCTAAAAATATTAATCCTAGTAAAAGAGGAGAGCTTGAGATAACAGATGTAAATAATGCATATCTCAAAAAAGGAAAATTACAAGTGAGTATTCTTGATAAAGGTACTGCATGGCTAGATACAGGAACATTTAATTCACTAATGCAAGCTAGCCAGTTTGTACAGGTAATAGAGGAACGCCAAGGCCTTAAAATTGGAGCAATTGAAGAAACAGCATATAAAAAAGGCTTTATAGATAAGAAACAACTTCAAAAATTGGCAGAACCTCTTATAAAAAGTGGTTATGGTAAATATTTACTTCAATTAGATTAAGAATGGAGATTGAACATACTGGGATAGAAGGTTGTTATGTGTTAAAACCAACAATTTATAAAGACGAAAGAGGAACTTTTTTTGAAAGCTTTCAAAAAAATGTTTTTCAGAAAGTTACAGGATTGCAGATTGATTTTGTTCAGGATAATCAGTCCGTTTCTGAAAGAGGAGTTCTTAGAGGACTACATTTTCAAACAGGTGAATATGAACAAGCAAAATTAGTAAGAGTAAGTAAAGGAGAAGTAATGGATGTTGCTGTTGATTTAAGACCAAATTCTAAAACGTATAAAAAACACTTTTCTATTATTCTAAATGATCAAAATAATTATCAGGTATTTGTTCCCAGAGGTTTTGCACATGGATTTATTACTTTGAGTGAAACGGCAATTTTTGCATATAAATGTGATAACTATTATAATAAATCTTCAGAATCTGGAATTATGTATAATGACCCAGATCTTGCAATTGACTGGAAACTAGATGCCTCAGAAATCCGTTTATCAGAAAAAGACAGAGCACTTTCTTTTCTAAAAGATTTAAAAAATGTCTGATCAATTCTCAAATATAAAGGTGTTGGTAACAGGTGCAGGGGGGCAGTTAGGACAATGTATAAGCAAGATAGAAGATGTTTATTCAAAGTTAGAATTACATTTTGCAAGCTCTAAGAATTTAGGTATTACTAAAAAGAAAGATATACAAAGCTTTTTTGCAGATAGATCTTTTGATTTTGTAATTAATTGTGCTGCTTATACTAACGTAGAACAAGCAGAAAGAGAACCAGAAAAAGCATTTAAAGTAAATGCTGAGGGAGTAAAAAATTTAGCTGAAATCTGTAGAGATTATAATGCAACTTTGATTCATATATCTACAGACTATGTTTTTGATGGAGAAAAAAGAACTCCGTATACAGTAGAGGATACTCCTAATCCAATCAATCAGTACGGTAAATCAAAGCTAGCAGGAGAAAAACATGTTCAAGACATACTTGAGAAATATTTTATTATTAGAACCTCATGGTTATATTCAGAATTTGGTAAGAATTTTTACAAAACCATATTAGAAAAGTCAAAAACGGAAGCGGAACTTACTATCACAACTTCTGAAATAGGTACTCCAACAAATGCAAATGATCTGGCTAAGTTTATTTTAAAATTGATTCAATCAAGTAGTACAAGGTATGGTATTTATCATTTTAGCAATCGAGGAGAAGCCACATGGTATGATTTTGCGGAAGAAATTTTAAGAATTTTGAATAAACTTGATACAATAAAACTTGAAAAAACAGATAATTACTCTACTTTTGTTGCTAGACCAAAGTATAGTGTTTTGGATGTCACTAAGGTTATAAGAAGATGCAACTTTAATGTTCTTTCTTGGCAGGAAAGATTAAAAACAATAAAAATAGATTCGGTTCTAAAAAAATAGAAAAATGATAAGCTACGAAGAGAAATATTTTGATTCGATAAAACAAGGGTTAGAAGAGACTAGATATACAATTGGAGGAGAGAATACTGATAAGACGAATTTTTTTAATCAACTATTAGAAAGAACTCATGTAGCGAAACAAAAAAATGGACGAATTTTTTTTATTGGTAACGGTGCAAGTGCCGCCTTTTCTAATCATATGGCTTTGGATTGGTCAAAAAATGGAGGAGTATTAGCTAAATCTCTTAGTGATAGTGCACTTTTAACGGCTTTATCAAATGATTATTCATATGATAAAGCTTTTGTTGAATACTTAAAGATTGAAAAAATTAATTCTGATGATTTAGTTGCTACCATCAGTAGTAGCGGTAATAGTTCAAATATTATTTCTGTTTTAAATTACTGTAAAGAAAACAACATCCCTACCTTAGGCTTGTCTGGTTTAAAAGAAAATAATAAGAGTGCAGATATTGCAGATTTTTCGTTATATGTGCCACGGAAGACATATGGTTTAGTAGAATGTATTCATCAGATTTTCCTTCATTTATGGTTAGATAAATACATGAACATTGAAGATTGGGCAAGAGATTCATATCAAAACATGGATGCTTCAAATTTTAAATTATAAACAATGATTAAAATCGGAATAGCTGGATATGGTAAAATTGGTAGAGTTAGAGCCAATGAGATTAAAAAAAATCAACATGCAGAGCTTGTTAGTGTTTATGATATCAATAAACCAGATGACCTTAATGAAAACATAAAGTTTCATGAATCTTTTGATCAACTTTTAGAGGAGGATATTGACGCTGTATTTATATGTGCATTTAATAATGTGTTGGCTGAATATACTGTAAAAGCGATTAAAGCGGGTAAGCATGTTTTTTGTGAGAAACCCCCAGCTAGGACATCAAAGGAATTGAAAGCAGTAATTGAAATTGAAAAAAAGAGTGATGTACATCTGAAATATGGTTTTAATCATCGCTATCACTATTCCGTGATGGAAGCCAAGAAAATTATTGATTCTGGGAAAATGGGCAAATTACTTTGGCTCCGTGGAGTTTATGGAAAAGCAGGAAGTATCGATTATGATAAAAATTGGAGAAACTATAAAGAATATTCTGGAGGTGGTATTTTGATTGATCAAGGAATACACATGCTTGATTTAATGCGTTATTTTTCGAACCAAAATTTTAAAAATATCAATAGTTTTGTGACAACCTCTTATTGGAATATAAAAGCAGAGGACAATGCTTTTGTGATTATGCAATCAGAAGAAAAGGTTACAGCAATGATGCATTCAAGCGCAACCCAATGGAAACATAAGTTTTTATTAGAAATGTGTTTTGAAGAAGGTTATATCAATTTGGATGGTATATTATCAAATACAAGAAGTTATGCTCCAGAGAAATTAGTAGTGGGTAGAAGAGAGTTTGAAGACATCACTTTTGCAATGGGAAAACCAAAGGAAAATATAACTTGGTTTGAAAACGATAATTCTTGGACACTTGAAGTAGAAGAGTTTATTGACGCAGTTTTAGGAAAATCTGAAATAAAAAACGGAACAAGTAAAGATGCTTTAGAAACACTTAGTTTGGTAGAAGAAATTTATAAAAAATCAGGCTTTTAAAATGATACAGAACCTAACCGTTGGCGTTACCACCATTGCATTTTCAAAAAATGTAAAATTAATGAATCAATTAAATTCATTAGGATTTAAAAAAGTTAAGAAAAATGAAGCAGGAAAAAGGTTTACAACAGAAGAGCTGGTCTCTTTTCTAAAAGATTGTGACGTAGCGATTATAGGACTTGATCTTATCACCGAAGAAGTGTTAGCTCAAATCCCTAGCTTAAAAGCGATATCTAAATATGGTGTTGGTCTTGATAATATTGATTTTGAAGCCTGTGAAAAACATAACATAAAAGTGTTTTATCCGCAAGGGGTAAATAAAAGATCTGTTTCAGAAATGACACTTGGTTTTATGCTTTCTCTATGCAGAAACCTATACGTAACTTCTAATTTATTGAAAAATAGTATTTGGAATAAATCAGGAGGAATGCAATTATCAGAAAAAACAATCGGGATAATTGGAGTAGGCCATATAGGAAAGGACGTGATATCCTTATTAAAACCGTTTAATTGTAAAATATTAGTAAACGATATAATTAGTCAAAAAGAGTATTATAAAGCTAATAACTTAACACACGTTTCAAAAGAAGAAATTTTTAAGAATGCAGATATTATAACTATTCACACTCCATTAACTGATAAAACGAAAAATCTATTCAATAAATCAACTTTAAGCTTAATGAAAGAAACCTCATTTGTTATTAATACAGCAAGAGGAGGTCTTTTTAATCAAGATGATTTAAAGAAAGCCTTAATTGCAGGAGATATTGCAGGGGCAGCTATGGATGTTTATGACATAGAACCTCCCACTGATTTAGGGTTGTTAGGAATCCCTAACCTAATGAATACCCCTCATATTGGAGGAAATTCAAAAGAAGCAGTACAGGCCATGGGTGAAGCAGCAATTGAAAGAATCCTTGACTTTTTCAACTCATAAATTATGAATCAATTAATTAATTTAAATAAAAAGTTAGCCGTTGTAACTGGAGGCACAAGAGGTATAGGCAAGGCAATAAGTCTAGCTTTATTAGAAGCTGGAGCTAGAGTTATTATAACAGGAACTACACAAAAAAAAGAAGAAACAATTAAACAAGAGTTTGATTCTGAAAATATTGAGTATTATCAAAGTGATTTTGGTGATGAAAAATCTCTCCAAGGTTTTTTGGAGTACTTAAGATCTCTAAAGAAAATTGACATTCTCGTAAATAATGCAGGAATTAATAAGCTTAATTTAGTTTCTGATATAAGCCTCTCAGAATATAATGATGTATTGGATATAAACTTAAAAGCACCTTTTTTAATTACCCAAGAAGTAAGCCAATTAATGATTAATAATAAAGGAGGGAAAATAGTTAATATAACATCGATTTGGAGTAGTGTTTCTAGAAAAGAAAGAGCTATGTATTCAATGTCTAAATGGGGATTAGCAGGGTTTAGTAAATCGACAGCAATTGATTTGGCCGAGCATAATATCTTAGTTAATTCAGTAGCACCTGGTTTTACACTAACAGAATTAACTGAACAAACGAATACCAAAGAAGAGTTAAGAATCTTGGAAGATAAAATTCCGATGAGAAGATTGGCGGATCCTAAAGAAATAGCTAATTTGGTTTTATTTTTATCAAGTGAATTAAACACATATTTAACAGGGCAAAATATAATTATAGATGGAGGATATACAAGTCTATGATTTCGATGTGAAATCAAAAATAAACGACTATTCTGTTTATTTTAGAGATAACATAAAAGAGATTCTTCTTAATGAAGTAAAAGAAGGTGATTTTTTTGTAATTGATTCTAAAGTAAAATCTTTGTATGAGAAAACTTTTAAAGGAATATTGAATTCTCATAACTGTTTTGAAATAGATGCAAACGAAACAATGAAAAGCTATGAAGGAACTATTCCCGTAATTGATTCATTGATTAAAAGTGGTTTTAAAAAGAAAAACAGGTTATTTGCTATTGGTGGAGGTATCACACAAGATGTTACCTCGTTTATTGCTTCGGTACTTTATCGTGGTGTTGAGTGGATGTTTATTCCTACTTCATTATTAGCGCAAGGAGATAGTTGTATTGGAAGCAAAACCTCAATTAATTTTAAAGAATACAAAAATCAGATAGGAGGGTTTTATCCTCCAAGTAAAATTTTTATTGATATAAAATTTTTGGATTCTATTAGCGAGACCGATTTGAAATCTGGATTGGGAGAGTTGTGTCATTATATAATTTTATCCAGTAAGAAAGATTTTAACCTGGTAGCAGATAATTATAATGAGATTATAGAGGATAGATCCAAGTTAAAACATGTAATATCTACATGCCTTCAAATTAAGAAAGGTTTTATTGAACAAGATGAGTTTGATGAAGGAATTAGACAACTGTTGAATTATGGTCATTCATTTGGACATGCAATAGAAAGTATTACAAATTATAAAATACCCCATGGTATTGCAGTTGCTTTCGGAATGGACATAGCTAATTATATTTCTGTTGAATATGAGATGCTTGATCCTGAAGTTCGAGAGGAAATAAAAACACTTTTAAAGAAAATATGGCACAGTTTTGACCTTACTTCTTTGGATACAAGTACCCTATTAAATGCATTATCAAAGGATAAGAAAAATGTAGGAAACAAACTTGGGCTAATATTATTGAACGATTTTGGAAACGGTGAGAAGAGACTTATCTTGCCTGATGAACGTTTTGTAGGATATTTGAATAATTACTTAAATGGAAGTGTATGATAATAGATAACTTAAGGAACTATAAATTTTATAATTTTCTTCAAGAAGATATATTTATAGGCTTAGAGTTCTTGTCTAAAATGGACAAAAACATCGATTTAGGGGTATATGAAATTAATGAGAGAGCAAAAGCGATAATTACAGAATACGAGACAAAAGAATTTTTTGAACTCGGGTATGAAGCACACCAGAATGTAATTGATATTCAATACCCACTGGTTGGGCGTGAAAGAATTTTGTGGAGCCACATAGATGATTTAAAATTAACTCACGAATATAACCCTGTAAAGGATGTATCATATTATGGTAAAACATCATTAGATGTAAATCAAGTGGATATAGGAAATGGCGTATTTGCAATTATGTTTCCTTCAGACGCTCATAGTCCTCAAAAATTTATTGTTGAACCACAGGTTATTAAGAAGGCTACCATTAAAGTTAAATATTGAAAAATTACTTAAAATGAGAGATTTAGGCGTAATTGTACTTCACATACCAGCTAGAGAAGGTAGTAAGAGAGTTCCTAGAAAGAACATGAGGTTAATGAATAATAAACCAATGATTTATTATACGATCTCTGCAGCGATTACAGCAAACATTACGAATGAGATATATGTAAATACAGACTCACAGGAAATAGAAGATTATGTGTCAGAAAATTTTCCTAATGTTAAGATATATAAACGAGAGAAAAACTTAGCAGATGATAATTCGTCTAGTGATGAGTTTAACTACGATATTATACAAAAACTATCTCCAGATACACTAATAATGATAAACCCAGTGTGTCCTTTAATTGATAGCAAGGATATCGAAAATGCGGTTGAGTTTTTTAAGAATAATGAAGGCGATACATTAATTTCTGCATCATCAACTCAAATGCAGACATTTTGCAACGATGAGCCTGTTAATATTAATGTCAATGAACAATTAGCGCCTTCTCAAGATAACAAGAAAATAGTAATATTAAATTGGGCTGTTACTATTTGGGATTCAAAATCTTTCATTGATAGAATGAAAACAAAAAATTATGCGGTCCTTGGAGATAATAGATTGCTCTTTGAAATTGAACCGCTTAAAGGGTTAAAAGTAAGTGAGGAAAAAGATTTTATTTTGATAGAAAATATTCTAAAAAGTAGAATTTAACATAAAAGTATTGTAAATGAAAGCAGTTATTCTTGCAGGTGGATTAGGAACTCGATTAAGTGAAGAAACGGTTTCAAAACCAAAACCAATGGTAGAAATAGGAGGTAAACCTATTTTATGGCATATTATGAAAATATATTCCTATCATGGAATTAATGACTTTATTATATGCTGCGGATATAAAGGTTATATAATTAAAGAATATTTCGCAAATTATTTCCTACATCAATCTGATGTTACTTTTAACATGAAGGATAATAAAATGATCGTTCATGAAAAAAGAGCAGAACCTTGGACAGTTACTTTAGTTGATACGGGAGACAATTCTATGACAGGAGGTAGATTAAAACGAGTTGAGCCGTACATTAAAGATGAAGAAGCATTTTGTTTTACCTATGGAGATGGTGTAGCAGATATTGATATCAAGGAACTAATAGATTTTCATTATGCACACGGCAAAGATGCGACCCTTACAGCTACTTATCCTCCTGGAAGATTTGGTGCTCTTGACATTAATGAAGGAGTAGTTAATAAATTTCAAGAAAAACCGAAAGGAGATGGGGCACAAATTAATGGAGGTTTTTTTGTTCTATCACCCAAAGTATTAGATAGAATATCCGGAGATGATTCGATTTGGGAGCAGGAACCTTTGAAAGGTTTGGCACAAGACAATCAATTAATGGCATATAAACATGAAGGTTTTTGGCAACCAATGGATACTTTAAGAGATAAGAAGAAATTGGAAAACCTGTTAAAAACAAATAAAGCACCATGGAAACTATGGGGAAACTAGGTTCAAAAACAGACCTGTCCTTTTGGAATGGTAAACGTGTTCTTATTACAGGGCATACAGGTTTTAAAGGATCATGGTTATGCATATTGCTTAATAAATTAGAGGCTAATGTATCTGGTTATGCGCTAAATCCACCGACCGAACCTAGTCTATTTGTAGAAGCAGAAGTAGAAAAATCGATTACTTCTTATATAGGAGATGTCCGAGATTATGAAAAATTTCTTGAGGTAATACAAAAATCTCAACCAGAAATTGTAATTCATATGGCTGCACAACCTTTGGTAAGAGATTCTTATAAAATACCTATTGACACCTATGCTATAAATGTAATGGGAACAGTTCATGTATTAGAAGCTTGCAGGAACACTCCAAGTGTTAAATCTATAGTGAATGTGACCACGGATAAATGTTATGAAAACAAAGAATGGTATTGGGGATATAGAGAAAATGAACCCATGGGAGGATATGACCCATATTCAAACAGTAAAGGGTGTTCAGAATTAGTTACGTCTTCATATCGAAGTTCATATTTTAATCCAAAAGATTATGATCAGCATGGCGTAGCATTGGCATCAGCACGTGCTGGAAATGTCATTGGAGGAGGTGATTGGGCAAATGATCGCTTAATACCAGATTTTATAAAAGCAATTGCTAAGGGTGAAAAAATAAAAATAAGAAGTCCTTATGCGATCAGACCTTGGCAACATGTTTTAGAACCGCTGTCTGGTTACATTCTTCTTGCAGAAAAACTATATAATGATGGAGTCGATTATGCAGAAGGATGGAACTTTGGACCAGAGGATTCTGATGCTAAGAATGTAGAATGGATAATAAGTAAAATTTGTGCTTTGTGGGGAGAAGACTCTTCATATGAAATAGATAATTTAAATAAATTGCATGAAGCCAATTATTTGAAATTAGATTGCTCTAAGGCCAAATCAAAACTGGATTGGAACCCAAGATGGGATATCGAGACAACGTTAAAACTTATTGTTGATTGGAATAAAGCATATTTAAACTCTGATGATATCAGAAAAAGAACTGAAGAAGAAATTAATCAATATTTTCAATTATAAAAAATTAAGTAACAAAAATAGTTAAGTGATGAGCAAAGTGTCAGAGGATTTATTCGTTTCATATGCAAAGACCGTGTATGGGCAAGAAGAAATAGATGCAGTAGTTAAGTGCCTAAATGAATCTACCCAGATGGGGAATTATTCAAGAAAGTTTGAAGCCGAAATAGCAAAGCTTTTCGATAAAAAACACTGTTTATATGTTAATTCTGGATCATCTGCGTTATACATAGGCGTTGAGGCTTTCCAATTCCCGAAGGGAGCCGAGGTTATTACACCTGCCTTAACCTTTTCAACCACTGTAGGGTGTTTAATTAAGAATGATCTTATACCTGTTTTTGTTGATGTCGAAGAATACTCATATTGTATTGACCCAACTAAGATAGAAGAAATGATTACTGATAAAACAGTAGCAATTATTGCCCCGAACCTAATGGGAAATATTTGTAAGTGGGAAGAAATTAGAGAGATTGCCGATAAGCACGGATTGAAGGTTATTGAAGACTCTGCTGACACATTAGGAGCTACATTAAATGGAAAATCTTCTGGTTATTACTCTGATATGTCAATAACAAGTTTTTATGGCTCTCACATTATTAATTGTGCAGGAAATGGCGGTGCTCTTGCCATAAATGATGATGAGGTGATGAAAAGAGCCAAGTTACTTCGTTCTTGGGGTAGAAGTTCGTCGCTGTTTGATGAAAAAAGCGAAGCTATTGAAAACAGATTTAATGTTAATCTTGAAGGGATTGAATATGATGCAAAATTTGTTTTTGAAACAGTAGGATATAATCTAGAAGGAAACGAGGTAGGTGCTGCGTTTGGGTTGACTCAATTAAATAAATTAGACCATAATATTAAAACTAGACAAGAAAATTTAAACAGGCAAATTGAATTTTTCAAAAAGCACGATAAATTCTTTATAACTCCAGAGGAGACAAAAGGAGCAAACACTGCTTGGTTAGCATTTCCTATTTTAATTAAAGAAGAAGCTCCGTTTTCAAGAAAAGAGTTTCAGATTTATTTAGAGAAAAGAAACATCCAAACACGTGTAGTATTTACAGGTAATATTAATCGACAGCCTGGTTTTATCAATATTGATAAAAGAGTAACAGAACATGGATATCCTAATTCAGATAACATAATGAAAAATGGAGTATTGTTACCGTTGCATCATGGTCTGACAGAAGAAATGTTTGAAAAATTACATAAGAATATAGAATTGTTTTTAGGTCAGTATATATAAGCAGACTAAATTAATAATTATAGAATTTATCGAAAAAAAACTAAGGTGAAGTTTATAGAAACAGAAATTCAGGGACTTTATGTCATAGAACCTTTCTATGCAAATGATGAGAGAGGGAAATTTGTTAAAACATTTCATAAGAATACTTTCGAAGATCAAAATATTGATTTCAACATTAGAGAAACGTATTACTCTATTTCTAATAAAAATACTATTCGTGGTTTACATTTTCAATTTCCACCTTTTGATCATGGTAAATTAGTTTATGTAATCAACGGTAGCGTTTTAGATATTGTTGTTGATATTAGAAAAAAATCGAAAACCTTTGGGGAAACATTATCTTTTGAGTTGTCATCTACTAATCATAAGATGGTATATTTGCCAACTGGAATAGCGCATGGCTTCAAAGCTATAGAGGATAATACTGTTATGCAATATAACGTTTCTACTGAATATAATCCTGAGGCAGATTCAGGAATTCTATGGAGTTCAATTGATTTCGATTGGGACATAAAAAATGAAGATTTGATTATGTCAGATAGAGATAAAAGCTTTTTAAGTTTAGAAGAATTTAAATCTCCGTTTTAGATATATATGAAAAATGTTTTTATAACTGGTGGAACAGGATTTATCGGATCCAATCTATGTAGGTATCTTTATAAGAAAGGATATAATATTAGTGTCGGAATTAGAGAAAATGCCGATTTAAGCAACTTAAAGGATATTGAAGAGAACATTGTATTATACAATTACACTGATTCTGTTAACGAATTGGCATCTTTCTTAAAAGAACAAAAAATAGACGTAGTTTTTCATTTAGCGTCTTGCTTTATAGCAGAACATAAACCAGAAGATGTAAACTCACTTATTAATAGTAATCTTTTGTTTGGAACATTTTTGTTAGAAGCAATGAGAATTGCTGAAGTAAAAAAGCTAATTAATACCGGCACCTCATGGCAACATTTTAATAATGAGTCCTATAATCCAGTTTGCTTATATGCAGCTACAAAAGATGCATTTGAACGAATAATCACGTATTATTATGAAGCAGAAGGATTATCGTGTATCACATTAAAATTGTTCGATTCTTACAGTGAAAATGATACTAGACCAAAATTGATTAATTTGCTTAATCAGTTTTCTAAAGAAGGCAAGGTTTTAGATATGTCTGGAGGTGAGCAGGAAATTAATTTATTGCATGCTGATGATATTTGCATGGGATTTGAAAGTGCATATGAGTTTTTAAATGAGAAAAGCCTGAACGAAAAATATACTCTTGTTGCAAAAGAGACTATAACATTAAAAAAGCTAATTGAAATTTTTAATTCTATTTCTGAAAGTGAAATCATAGTTAATTGGGGAGAAAAACCATATCGCAAAAGAGAAGTGATGAAATTATGGTCTTCATTTGAAATTTTACCTAATTGGACACAGAAAATCTCGTTAAAAGAAGGATTGAATAGATTATTTAATAAATAAAAATCGAATTTAACTTAGAAAAATATGTTATTATCGTTTTCGATTCCAAATTACAATAAGGGACAAGAATTAAATGAGGCACTTGAAAGCATTTTTAAATTAGTTGAAAATGACTTAGACAATATTGAAATCTGCATAAGTGATAATTGTTCAACAGATAACTCTAAAGAGGTTTTATCATATTGGAATGAAAAATTCCCTAACTTCAATACATGCTTTAACCAATCAAATATAGGTTTTCAAAAGAACCTTATTAATTGTTTAGATATGGCTAAGGGTCAGTACGTCTGGATTTTTGGTAGTGATGATACAATTTCTGAGAAATATAGTTTTGATTTCATTACCTCTCATTTACAATCTAACAATGAACTTTATATAACCAATAGAGAGCTTTGTGATACTGAAATGAATACATATGGAGTAGACAATTATTTTAGAACGAATTTTACAAAAGAAAATACATGGAATTGGTCTGATAAGGAAGATTTTATATCATATTTAGATGATGTAAAAAGTGTAAATGCATTGGGGTGTTTTATTAGCTCATTGATCGTTAAAAAAGATACTATTGATGAAATTATACGACTATCAAAAATTGATGATTTTTATCTTTCTAACATTTTCCCCCATGTATATATTTTTTTGAAGATAAAAAATAATTCAACCCAATTTAATGTTACCTATTTGCCATTTCCAATTGTTAAATGGAGAGCAGATAATAGTTCATTTGCCGACAATAATTTTGATAAATATATCGACCTACTAGATCTTGCTAATAGTACACATAGTAGAGAGCTTATTGATGCTAAAATTAAGTTAAGTAATTTGATATACTCTTTTTATAAAAAGAGGCTGAGATATAGATCTATTATTGCTTATTTAGTGCGAAATAAGTTCAAATTAAGTAAAAGCGTGAGCTTTGCTGTTGGATTAGATTTTAATTCAAATATAAAACATCTTCTTTTTGGAAAGAAATGAGAGGATTATATAATTTTTCATGATATTATCTAAACTGTATAATTCTTCGATTTTTACTTCCTGGATATCCCAGCTTATAAAGGTGGTCTTTAGTTTAGTAACCCTCCCCATTGTTCTTAAGCAATTTTCTGTAGAACAAGTTAATGTATGGTTTTTGTTTATTACCATAGTAGGAATTGGGCAGGGGATTCAATATGGATTTAATACAACTTTCGTTCGTTTTTTTTCATACTCATTTTCGGGAGTAAGAATAAAAGAGTTTTTTGATATAAAGAATAAACTCGAAGCAAGTCTATCAAAAGATGTTGATAAACAAGAATTTTCTGATCTGTATGTTGTTTTAAAAAGAACTTTTCTTTTTTTGACATTAATTTATTTCTTTTTACTTGCTGTTTTTGGTACATGGGGTGTTATAAAGCCAATAGGGTTTTTGGAGAATTATCAAGAAGGTTGGATCGCATGGCTGGTGATTATTCTTAGTACTTCAATAAACCTCTATATGTCTATTTATCAGATCTACCTTAGGGGAATAAACAAGGTAGCTTTGATCAATAGAGTTATTACGATTGTTAGTTTCTTTGGAATATTTCTAATCCTATTTGTGGGTATTTACTTTCCTAGTTTGTTAAATATTATTCTAGTTGTACAATTTATAGCAATAATGAATAGTTTATGTCTTTATTTTGCTTCACAAAAATCTAATGATAGTTTTTTACAAAAGATTCCTAAATCCTTTTTTAAGAAAGAAGTTTTTAATGAAGTTTGGGATAGTGCTTGGAAAAGTGGTTTAACAACTATTTTTGCAACTGTAATTAAACATATTTCAGGGGTTATCGTAGCACAATTGTTTACTCCAATTAGTTCAGCATCATTTCTTTTAACTAAAAGATTATTTGAGCTATTAGAATCATTTACCATGGTTACTTTTCAAGCTAAGATTCCAGAAATAGCAGCTTTCAGAGGAAGAGGTGATTTTAAAAAATTAATACCGTTATTAAAAAAAGTGCTGTATCTTTCTTACGGAATATTCGTAATTGGTATCGTTGTGATTTTGTTTTTTGGAGAAAACTTAATAAGTATTATAAAAGGAAATGCAGAATTAGGAGGAATATCGCTGTTACTTGCCTTTACTTATTCAACATTAATATCAAGATGGGCAGGTATTAATTTGGCAATTTCTAACCAAGCAAACAATGTAATTGAACATATTAATGCTTCAATAGTTTTTGTTATCTATTTTTTATTTTTGGGACTATTGTACAAGGAATTAGGTATTGTCGTTTTTCCTTTGGCTGCATTGGTATCTACGCTTGCAACGGCTCCATTTATTATTAAGAGAACATATAAAACATTAAATACGACTTTTATTGAATTTGAAAAGTATATGTTTATACCGATTATTATAATAGTTAGCTTAATTAGTCTTGTTTACATCTCAATTGAAATATGATCTTATGATGAATGAAAATAGTATAGACACGCAGAGTGTTGAAGAATTCGTAAAAATTGGCTGTGAGTTAATTGTTGAACAAGCTAAAGAGAGTATTGAGTACAATGAACGATTTTCGTTGGTGCTTTCGGGAGGAAGAACGCCCAAGCTTTTTTTTGAAGAATTAATCAAAGGATATAAAGAAAAAATCAATTGGAGTAAAGTTGATATCTTTTGGTTAGATGAAAGATGCGTTCCTCCTAATCATGATGAAAGTAATTATAACCTGGCATTTAAACATCTAATCTCTAAAATTGACAATATTGGTGGGGTATATAGAATTAAAGGAGAAATGGAACCCGAAGTTGCCTCTAAGTTGTATGAGGAGGAAATTCATAAATACTTTAAAAAACATCAAGTTAATTTTTTTGATTTTATTCTTTTAGGTATGGGAGAGGATGGACATGTAGCATCACTTTTTCCAGGCAGTGAAGAAGTAGAAGAAAAAGAAAAATTAGTTGTCTGTACAAAAAAAGAGTATAACGGGCACAAAAGAATTAGTTTGTCTTTGGAGTTAATAAATAAATCCAAAAAGCTATTAATCATCAACAATAAAAGCAAATACAATTTGTTTTTCGAAAATAGAGATAAGAATTATCCAATCCATAGGATAACTGATTTCAATTTGAAAACCTTAATACTAGTGTGATAGTTCTAAAAGGATAAATCAACAAAAACAAGTATCTTTAAAATGCAAAGCCAAGTTAAAGTAATTTTTTATTTTTTAGTGTTTGTAGTAATTCTACAACCACTTATAGGCTTATTGTTATTTAATTTGTCGGATCAACAATTTTTTATTAATTATTTTCCTGTAATAAAGGATCTTTTGATCTTTTCGATATTTTCTTTAATGATGCTTTATACATTAATTGTATCAAAAATTAATAAAGAGCATCTAAAACTCTATTCGCTTTTTTTCTTATTTATTCTAATCATGACGATTAGTTTTTTTCTTTCTGAATCAAACTTATATTTTAAATTATATAATTTAAGGAGAATTTTGATTTTGTATATCATTTTTTTTTCTTTCCATGGCCTCTTTTTTGGTTATGGTTTTACTTCAATAAAAAACTTCATAATTGGGATTTCTTTATTTATTTGCCTGTTTGGGCTTATAGAATATTTTTTGCCAGATTACTTTTGGGATGAATGGCTAAGCCTCCCTAAATATTGGAACAACGACACTCAAGGTCTTGAAATAGAATCAATTAAACAAACAGGAAGAGGATATACGTCTGATTTATATTTTTTATATAAGAAAAAATTTAGAAGAATGTTATCGGTTTTTTTAGAACCTTCAACTTTAGGTTCCTTTTTCTCATATATATTTGCATTCTTTTATTTTTCAAATAAATTTAATTATAAAAAAATATTTTTGATTCTGATTCTTCTATGTGGAATGATGGTTTTTTCGAAAATATTTATTCTTTCGATACTTCTTATCATTGCTATAGATTACTTTAGAATGAATCTAAAATTAATTTTTTTAGGAATGACTCCTCTGCTAATATTTTTGGGATACACAGTAACAAATAGCACCTTTATACATGGGTCCTTTTCACATATAGTAGGAGTGTATACAGGTTTTGAAATAGCAATGAATAAGTTGTTTGGAATGGGGTTAGGTATGGCAGGAAATAGACCAATGAATCCTTCAACCAATATAGTTAATGGAGAAAATGGAGCAGAAAGCGGTTTTGGAAATGTTGTTGCCCAAATAGGAGTGGGTGGGCTTATAATAAGTATTATTTTATACCTATTAATGGTAAGATCTTATAAAATATATAAATTATCTGGTAATTCTGATTATTTGGGTATATCAGCAATGATTTTAGTGTATTATTTAAACTATAATTTATCAGCATCTAGTTTAGCCTTAAGTGGAAATTTTATAGTTTTCATTTTAGCTGGCGTATATTTAAATAGGGGTGTTTTAATGAAAAAAATATAATGTATAGTAAATTTTTAAATCCATTATTTCTTTTAAAGAAAAGGAAATCGATATTAAATAGGGTGAAAAACATACCCAACAATTTGGCTTGGAAGTTTTCCTATTTTCTTATTAAGAAAGGATATCTCTCAAATACTGATTATAATAAAATTGAAAATTTAAGAGATAAACATAAACATAAAAAAGCTATAATTTGTGGGAATGGACCAAGTGTAAAGATTGAATATCTAGAAAAATTTTTCTATGATGATGATTATATAATTTTTTGTGCAAACAGAATTCATTTAATTTATGATCAAACAGATTTTCGCCCTGATTATGTGTTTACTTCTGATAAACAGGTTATTGAAGATTTTGGTGAAGAATTAATAGAGAAGAATAAGGGAAAGTTTTTTATTATTTCAAAAACGAAACCAATAGTTAATGATCATTATTGCTGGGGGTTTATACTTAATCAAAGACCTTTTCGATTTCAAAGAAATGTATCAAAAGGCTTTTCTAGTGGTGCGGGTTCTTTATTCCCTGCGATACAAATGGCCTATTTTATGGGAATTAAAGATATGTACCTCTATGGAGTTGATCATAGTTTTAGTTTTAAAAAACAAAAAGATGGCAAAGCGTCGGGAGAAGGAAATCATTTTATAAAAAACTATAGAAACAATAAAAAGTGGGTTCCTCCAACATATGACTTAGTTGAACAAGCTTTTAAAGAATGTGATAAGTTTTTAAGAAAAAACAATGGTAAATTGATTAATTCAACAGATGGGGGTAAACTTGAAGTATTAGAAAGATTATCTCCTTCAAGTTTATTGGATAAAGGAAAACCGCATGAAAAAGTTTGATTTTGAACTAGAATCTTCAGAAAAAATTTTGATTGACAAAGTTTTTAGAACCTGGAGTGAAAACTCATTTTGTATTATAAATTTTTTGTATTATTCTAATTATACCTTATTAAAAAAGGATAGAGAATACAAAGAAGCATTAGATATATCTTCACATTTATTACCTGATGGGATTGGAATGCAAATACTTTATAAACATAAGTATAATATTAAATTGCCAAATCTTAATGGGACTGATTTTACACCTTATGTTTTGAGGTATACGGCAGAAGAAAAAATTTCTTTTGCTTTATATGGTTCTACAGATAATGGTTTGAAGTTTTTTAAAGAATGGTTAGAAAAAGAGTATGGTTTGTTACCTTATTTTTCTGTCAATGGTTATGAGACCATTGATCTTAAAAGTATAAAAAATAATTCAATTTTATTGATTGGAAGGGGAAGTCCTTTGCAAGAAAAATGGGTGTTGAAAAATGTGAATGAAGTCAAAGAAAAAGGACTAATGGTAATTACTGTAGGGGGGTTTTTCGATTATTTTTCTCCAGATAATAGAAGAGCTCCAAATTTCATAAGAAAAATTAAACTTGAATTCTTGTTTAGATTCTTACAATCTCCAAGAAAAAATTTTTCTAAGTTTTTTAGAAACTTTAATATTATTATGGATCTTTTTAATAACATATAGTTTATGATGCCAAAGGATTTTGATGTTAAATATATTGGGTTCTACATTTTTGCTTTTTTTTTACCGTTGCCATTACCTTTAATTGTTTCGGCAATCTTGATGGGAGGTATTGTTATTAATTCATTTTTTTTGCTAAAAAAGAAAGTTAGGTTTGATTTTTTTTCAATCATATGTATTCTATTTTTTCTAACAGACTTACTAAGCCTTACCCTCTCTGGTAGAGAAATGGAAAAAAATGTTATTTTTAACGACACAAAGCTTTCTTTTCTTATTCTCCCTTTTTTGTTGTTTAATATTAAAGAACATTTGAGCGGAATTAAGAAGCAAGTGACTCTTTTTTTTATTCTGGGTACAATCGTATATATTTTATATGCATGGTTATATTTGATTTTTTATGTTAGTTTTTGGGCAAATATAGAGATTGATCAGTTTAGTTTGATGAATGTTCTTAAAAAAGAAATGCCAGGATCTTATCATCATACATATATTGGAAGTTATATAGTTTTTTCAGGTTTGATGTTATTATTAAATTTGATATATAAGAAGGGGAAAACAAAATGGGTATTAATAGGGTTGTACTTTTTTCTTTTTACCTCTTTGATTTATATAGGCTCTAAATTATCGATTTTATTAATGATTATTTTTTCTTTTTGGATTATAATTTTTTCCAAAGGGCTTACTCAAAAAACCTTTTATTCTATAATTGGATCTTTGACATTGTGTGGAATTTTGCTATATACCATTAGAGATTTCTTAATTTATAGATTAATAGGTCAATCATTCGATCATAGATTAATATATTTTAAAGAATCACTTAACATTATTAAGCAAAATTTTCTTTTTGGGATTGGAGATGAGTCAATTAATGAAGTGTTTTTTAAAATAGGAGAAAACTATGTAAGATTAATACCTCACAATATGTATTTGAAGGAATTACTATCAAACGGGATTATAGGTTTTGTAATATTAATTATACTCTTTTTCTTTTTAGTATATACGTCTGTCAAGTTAAAAAATAAAGAAAGGCTATTATTATGTTTTTTAGTTATGTCCTATGGAATGATAGAAGATTATATATATTTGCAAAGAGGGGTTTTCTTCTTCTTATTTTTTTCATTACTTTTTTCGTCGAATAAAGATGTATGGAGTAATTTGAGTTTTAAATCTTCTGAATTAAAAAAGTAATATTTAATTAAATATGAAAGAATGAATTTGATTGTTCTCAATATTGAAATAGTTTTAATACTCATTTTCATAGGCGCATATCTCATAACATATTTGACTATTCCTAAAATAATTGGTCTTGTTGAATACAAGAATTTAATGGATAAACCGAATAATAGAAGTTCACATGTGAAAATTACTCCTACTTTAGGAGGAGTTTCTTTTTTTTACACTTTAATTTTTACTCTTTTTTTTTTAAAAGAATGGGATAATTATGATGAAGCAATTTATTTTATCCCTGGATTGACTATTCTTTTCATTGTTGGCTTAAAGGATGATCTTGTAGTATTGTCACCATATACTAAACTTGCAGCACAACTCCTTGCTATCATTTTTATTTTAAGTAATGAAAGCTTTATGATTCGTTCATTAAATGGTTTTCTAGGAATACATGAAATCCCTGTTTATTTGTATTATTTCGTTGGGGCTTTTTTAATGCTCACTATTATTAATGCGTATAATCTTATTGATGGAATAGATGGATTAGCAGCGATTGTTGGAATTATAATTCTTATAATTTACACAACGATATTTTATATTACTAAAGAGTTTTTTTATGTACTTCTTTGTCTTGCACTAAATGGATGTTTGATTGCTTTTTTGAGCTTTAATCTCTCATCAAGTAAAAAAATATTTATGGGTGACACGGGATCTCTTATTGTTGGGTTTATTATAAGTACATTAACATTGAAATTTTTAGCATTATCTCCTGAATCATATGATAGTCTTCCTTTTTTGTTAGAAAATGTACCACTGATAGCAATAAGTATATTAATTGTACCATTATTCGATACGGCTCGTGTTTTTACGATAAGATTAGCAAATAAAAAAAGCCCTTTTTCTCCAGATAGAAATCATACACACCATATATTGATCGATTATTTTAAAATTTCGCATAAACAAGCTAGTTTTATTATTGGGGGGTTTAATCTTGTTTTTGTAGTACTGTTTATTATTCTAGGAAGTTCATCATATAACTTTTATTTGGTTATTGTACTTATTTTTACAGTTATCGTATTAGGTTATTTCTTTTATCGTTTTGATTATAGTTTTTCCAACATCAAAAGAAAAATTTTTTTTAGAAGAAAGGTGGATAATATAAAAAATGAAGTTAGAAAAGGAGGAGGGAAATTAATGCAGAAAAACAAGCAAAAAAACAAATGAAAATCTCAGTAATAGGAACTGGTTATGTAGGTCTAGTAACAGGAACATGTTTAGCAGAAACTGGTAATGAGGTTGTTTGTGTAGATATCAATGAAGAAAAGGTTCAAAAAATGCGTAATGGTGAAGTGCCAATATATGAACCTCATTTGGATGTATTGTTCGAAAGAAATATTAAAGCAGGTAGATTAACTTTTTCTACATCTCTAGAAGAAGGACTGAATCATGGTGAGATCATATTTTTGGCACTACCAACGCCAGACGATGGTGATGGATCTGCTGATTTGCAATATGTTTTAGGAGTGTCTGAGCAGATAGGAAAGATGATTACTGAATATAAAGTGATTGTAGATAAAAGTACTGTTCCTGTAGGAACTGCAGAAAAAGTATATAAAACTATTAAGGAGAATGCCAAATGTGATTTTGATGTAGTTTCTAATCCAGAATTTTTAAGAGAAGGCTTTGCCGTAGATGATTTTTTAAAACCAGAACGAATAGTAATTGGGTCAAGCTCAGAAAGAGCTACCGAGCTAATGCAAAAATTGTATAAACCATTCGTAAGATCTGGAAACCCAATAATTATTATGGATGAAAAATCAGCTGAGCTTACCAAATATGCGGCGAATTCTTTTCTGGCAACTAAGATTACTTTTATGAATGAGATTGCTAACTATTGCGAAAAAGTTGGCGCAGATGTGGATAAAGTGAGGATAGGGATAGGTACTGATTCTAGAATAGGAAAACGTTTCTTGTTTCCTGGAATAGGATATGGAGGGTCTTGTTTTCCAAAGGATGTAAAAGCACTTCATAAGTCAGGAAAAGAATCACAATATGATTTTAAAATTCTAGATGCTGTAATTAAAGTAAATGATAACCAAAAAATAGCGCTATTACCAAAGATTAAAAAATATTTTAATAATGATCTTAGTAATAAAAAATTTGCTATTTGGGGATTAGCATTTAAACCAGAAACTGATGATATTAGAGAAGCTCCATCATTATATTTGATTGATGAATTACTAAGGGAAGGATCAAGGATTAGAGCTTTTGATCCTGAGGCAATGGATAATGTAGCAAAAAAATATAAGAATAAAATTGATCTTACAGAGTCAATGTATGATGCTTTAGAAAATGCAGACGCACTGATTATATGTACAGAATGGAGCATTTTTAGAACTCCTGATTTTAATAAAATAAAAAAGACACTTTCGTGTCCAGTAATTTTTGATGGAAGAAATTTATATGATATCAAGGAGATGGAAGGGGAAGAGATTTCGTATTTTTCGATAGGTAGAAAGGATGTAAAATGAAAAAAATTCTAATTACTGGAGCAGCAGGTTTTTTGGGATCTCACTTATGTGATAGATTTATAGCAGAAGGGTTTCATGTGATTGCCATGGATAACCTGATCACAGGTGATATCAAAAATATAGAACATCTTTTTAAACTACAACAATTTGAATTTTATCATCATGATGTAACCAAATTTGTTCATGTTCCAGGAGAATTGGACTATATTCTACATTTTGCATCCCCAGCGAGTCCAATAGATTATCTTAAAATTCCGATTCAAACATTAAAAGTTGGATCTTTGGGTACACATAACCTTTTAGGGTTAGCAAAAGAGAAGAAAGCAAGAATTTTGATAGCTTCAACAAGTGAGATATATGGGGACCCTCTAGTACATCCTCAAAACGAAGAGTATTACGGTAATGTAAGTACTATAGGGCCAAGAGGAGTATATGATGAAGCCAAACGTTTTCAGGAATCGATTACGATGGCATATCATACCTATCATGGATTAGAAACCAGAATAGCACGTATTTTTAATACCTATGGACCTAGAATGCGATTAAATGACGGTAGGGTAGTACCTGCTTTTATAGGACAAGCATTGCGAGGCGAGGATTTGACAATATTTGGAGATGGATTACAAACCAGGTCTTTTTGTTATGTAGATGATCAAGTAGAGGGCATTTATAAATTACTTTTTAGTGATTATATATATCCTGTAAATATTGGTAATCCAGATGAGATAACGATCAAAGATTTTGCTGAGGAAATTGTGAAGTTAACAGATACAAATCAGAAAGTAGTATATAAACCATTACCTATTGATGATCCAATGCAGAGACAACCAGATATCACAAAAGCCAAGGAAGTTTTAGATTGGGAACCCAAAATTGATAGGTCACAAGGAATGCGATTAACTTTAAACTACTTTAAAGAGTTTTCAAAAGAAGAACTTCAAAAAAGTGAGCATAGAGATTTTATGTAGTGTTTTTATATTGTATTGTGATAATATATGTTAATACAAAACGTTAATTGCTTCAAAATGAATTAATAGTAAGTGAAATTAAAGAATTTAATAATCAATGCTACAAGCATGTTTTACAAAGAAGATGACTGGATAGTTATGACTTTTTGGAACAGCTTATATATTGCTTTCTTTTTATTACCACTAGGGATTAATCTTCCAACTCCATTTTTTGTGATTTCAATTATTTTTGGAGTCATTATGATGTTCAGATCTGATAAAAGTTTTATACTAGATAATAAAATATTACTACTATTCCCTGCGTATTTTGTAGTAATGTCTCTTGGATTAATCTACACAGATAATTTATCTAGTGGATTCGATTTGATACAGCGATCATTGACATTGTTATTATTTCCGATCATTTTTTTGTTTGTCAAAGAAGATGCAACTACAGTAAGAAAACTATTTGATTTTTTGCTAGTAGGCCTACTAGTCTCTTTCTGTTTTAATTTTTTTTGTGCCACAAACAATCTATTGCAATATGCGATTAACGACAAAGAAGGTATAAATACATTTTCGTTTATAGAACGACTGATAAAAGGGCGAAACTACTTCTTTATAGGTTCCTCTCTTTCAAGAGCAGTTAATGCAAACTATATTTCGATTTATATACTATTAGTACTAAGCTATTATCTAAAAAACAAACTACAGACACGATTGCAAATGGTAGTGATTTTTGTTTTGTTTTTGTACCTCTTTTTACTTGCTTCTATTGCTGCATATGTGATTTTAGCAATTATGGCCATACTATTGATTGTTAATATCAAGGATAAGCAAAAAAAGTATACAATGATCATTATGTTTATGATGGGAGTATTTTTATTTGCAAGCAACCCTAGAGTTTCAGATTTTTATGTGAGAATTAAAAGTTTTAATGAGACATTGGATTATGAAAACACCACTTCAGAAAAATCAAGAGTATTGTCCTGGGATGCAAGTATCAAATTGATAAAAGAAGCCCCTATTCTTGGTTATGGGGTAGGAGATGCAAACGATGTTTTGATCAAAAAATATAAAGAATTGAATTATACGTTCAATCATAAGAACAAGTACAACTCTCACAATCAGTTTTTGCAAACGTACTTACAAACAGGTATTGTAGGTTTTGGTATTTTGGTAAGCATTTTTATCTTGTTAGGTATGCGTATGAAAAGAAGCAGAAATGAATTTTCGGTTTTCTTAATTCTTTTTATATCATTACTTTTTGAATCTATGTTGGTTCGATTTAATGGGATTGTGTTTTTTTCTATCGTTATCCCTTTACTTTTAAAAAAGCGAAGTATTTTGAGTAGTAGAATTATTAGGAATGAGCAATGATTACCGTTTTTATTACTAATAGAAAAAGTTTAAGTCACTTCCTTAAAAAGAATTAGTAATACAAATTCTAATAAGTTATTTTTGAACCTCAAAAAACAAGGTAAATTATCATGAACATTTTAGTACTTGGATCAGGAGGAAGAGAACATACATTTGCATATAAAATAGCGCAAAGTAAACTTTGTAATAAGTTATTTGTAGCACCTGGTAATGCAGGGACAGCTGGTATAGCGACCAATATTGATATTTCGGTTACAGATTTTATGGCAATCAAAGATGTGGTATTGCGTGAGAGTATTGATATGGTAGTAGTGGGGCCAGAAGACCCTTTGGTACAAGGAATCAGTGATTTTTTTACCAAAGATGATCAATTAAAGAACGTTATTGTCATAGGCCCTTCTAAAGAAGGAGCACAGCTAGAAGGTAGTAAAGAGTATGCAAAAGAATTTTTGTTCAGACATAATATTCCTACAGCAGCGTATCAAAGCTTTACAGCCACTACTGTAGAAGAAGGAAAACAGTTCTTAGAAACCCTGCAAGCTCCATACGTTTTAAAAGCAGATGGTTTGGCAGCAGGAAAAGGAGTATTGATATTAGAAGATATTCAAGAAGCCAAGGCAGAATTAGAAAACATGTTGACCAATAAGAAGTTTGGTGCAGCTAGTGAAAAGGTCGTGATAGAGGAATTTCTTGATGGGATAGAACTTAGTGTTTTTGTTCTTACAGATGGAAAAAACTATGTAACATTGCCTACAGCCAAGGATTATAAGAGGATAGGAGAAGGAGATACAGGCTTAAATACTGGCGGTATGGGAGCAATATCACCCGTTCCCTTTGCTGATGATACTTTTATGGCTAAGATCGAAAATCAAGTCATTAAACCTACAGTAGACGGACTGGCAAAAGAGAATATAGATTACAAAGGTTTTATTTTTATAGGATTGATCAAGGTAGGAGATGACCCAAAAGTTATTGAATATAATGTGCGTATGGGTGACCCCGAGACCGAAGTAGTCTTGCCAAGAATAAAAACAGACTTGGTAACTTTATTTAAACATGTAGGAGATCAATCATTAGACACAATTGATATTGAGTTAGACCCTAGAAGTGCTACTACAGTAATGACAGTTTCAGGAGGATATCCAGAAGCATATGATAAAGGAAAAGAAATTACAGGAATTGATACGATAACAGACTCTATCGTTTTTCAGGCAGGAACCAAGATAGATGGTGATAAAGTAGTAACAAACGGCGGAAGAGTAATTGCAATCACATCACTTGATGAAGATTTTAGAATTGCATTGCAAAAATCATATCAAAGTGTAGAAAAACTTAATTTTGATAAAATGTATTATAGAAAAGATCTAGGATTTGACTTGTAAGAGCTAGGTTTACGATCTGTAAAAAAGAAACCCGCTGTTTTTATAAAAACAGCGGGTTTCTTTTTATTATTTGATTTCCTTTTATACTAATTCAGGAATGAATGAGCTGTAGGATCTCTATCCTCTTCATTATTGTCATTAAACTTTTTCAATTGTTTCATCCAATATAAAAAAGCAACAAAACCGATTAACATAAAAAACCAATTAATAAAATTGGCTCCAGACCAGCTTTCTAGCTCAAGTGTTCTCAAGGCATCAAGAGGAGCAAAAAGCACATCTACAAAAAAGGAATCTATAGCTTTAAAAAAATCGTTCATAACGGTTGAATATTTTTTGTAAAAAGTTTAAAGCCTTATACTTAAAAACTTTTTATAAATTAGTTCTATCATAAATAATGACAATAAATATATTATCACCGATTGCAAAAATATAAAAAATAGTAGTGTTATCAAGCTTTTTTAGTAAATCAAAACCAATTAATTATATAGTCATAGCATTGTATATGACAGTGTTCTTTGGTATTGCCTATTACAAAAAGGGATTAGAGATAAAAAGTACCCCTATTCTTTTGGCTACAGTAGGTCTTTTTTTATACGTTTTGCCTATGCTTGCACTTAATTTGGTAGCACAAAAAAATAACTTAACCAATAAAGGTACATTTACAATACTATTGTATGCTTGCCTATCGGCAGTACTTCCTAATTCATTGACAAGTTTTTATATACTAGCATCCAATGTATTTGTTTTATTAGCACTACAGAATATATTGCATTTACGAAATGAGAAACAAAGTAAAGCCAAGATTTTTAATGCTTCATTTTATATAGGACTAGCCTCATTAGCCTATTTTTGGAGTATCGGCTTTATAATCTTGGTCTTTTTAGGAATATTATATTTTTGCTCCAAAGATTATAGAAACTGGATTATTCCTGTGGTAGGTATAAGCGTAGCCTTTTTGTTTGCCAACTGTTTTACATTATTGGTCTATGATTCATTTTTTGCATTCACAGACTATATAGATTCATTTTCATTCTCATTTCACAGTTACCTAAGAAAAGAACAATTGTTTTCTGTAGGAGTATTATCAATTTGCACGATTTTCTTTTTTTCGATATATCTTATTAAGTTTGGTCGAAAAGCAGTAAATACCAAGCCAATACTTAGATTAGTTATTGTGTACTTATTGGTTGCAGTAGGGATTATAGTGGTTTCCCCTTCAAAAGATACCTCAGAGTTATTTTTTATCGTTGCTCCTTTGGCACTCATGAGTACTGCGTATCTCGAGATGGATTATCGCCAGTTTGCCAAAGAGGTTAATCTATGGGTATTCATTCTCATGCCATTTATCATTTTATTGTTTTAAAATTAAATACGTATCATTTGTTTTATAGGTTGATTATCAAAGAAATATTTTTAAAATATAATTCAGTAAGATATCAATATGGCTATATAATACATACTATTACAAAATATAATACCTTTGCATAAATTATAGAAAATAATAAGATACATGTTTACCAACAAAGCAAATTCCATTTTTAAAGAAGTTATAGAAAAATACCATGTGATTGATACTGTAGATCAGGAATTCTCTAATCCCTATGACAGTAAATCACAAGCTATAGAGCATTTGTTGTATCGTAAATGTTGGATTGATACAGTACAGTGGCATTATGAAGATATTATACGTGATCCAGAAATTGATCCCGTTGCTGCATTAAAGCTAAAAAGACAGATAGATGCTTCTAATCAGGATAGAACTGATATGGTAGAGTATATTGATAGTTATTTTCTAGAATTATACAAAGAAGTAACTCCTAAAGCATCTGCAACCATCAATACAGAAAGTCCTGCTTGGGGTGTAGACAGGTTGTCTATTTTAGCATTAAAAGTATATCATATGCATGTAGAAACTATTAGAGAAGGAGCTACAGCAGCGCATAAGGCTGGGTGCCAAAAAAAATTAGACACTTTATTAGAGCAACAAGTAGATTTATCGACAGCCATAGATACATTACTGAGTGATATAGAAAATGGCGACAAGTACATGAAGGTATACAAGCAAATGAAGATGTATAATGATGATGAATTAAACCCAGTATTGCGTGGCGGTAAATAATATCAGGAAACTAGGCGGTTCTGAGGCAAATATTTTGGTAATACGATTATCTGCCATGGGGGATGTTGCAATGACTATTCCTGTATTACGTGTTTTTAGAGCAACCTATCCAGATGTAAAACTAACAGTACTTACAAGAAAATTCTTTGCTCCCTTATTCTCGGGTATAGAAAATCTAGAGGTATATCATGCCGATGTAGATAAGAAGCACAAAGGCATCTTGGGACTTACTAGATTATCTAATGAATTAAAAAAACAGAAAATCACTGCCGTTGCCGATTTGCACAATGTGCTACGCTCTAATATACTCAAGAATTTATTCTTTTTAAAAGGAATAAAAACCATTCAAATAGATAAAGGTAGAGCAGAGAAGAAGGCATTGACTCGATCAAAAGGCAAGGTATTCAAACAATTAAAAACCACCCACCAGCGCTATGCAGATGTTTTTTCGGCATTGGGATATCCTATAGATCTCTCTACCCATAGATTTCCTGCAAAACAATCTTTGACACCTGATATTCTAGAACTCACCCAGAATTCAACCAAGAAGTGGTTAGGGATCGCCCCTTTTGCGCAATATGACAGCAAAACATACCCACTAGAATCGATCGTTGAGGTGATCGATACATTGGATAAAGAAGAGAACTTTGAGATTTTCTTGTTTGGTGGTGGTAAGCGTGAGGCCGATATTTTGAATAATATAGCGAGCAAATATAAAAATGTCACCAATGTAATAGGCAAATTATCCTTTGAAGGAGAATTAAAATTAATAGGCAACCTAGACATCATGCTATCTATGGATAGTGGCAATGCACATCTAGCCGCTATGCACGGTGTGCCAACCATTACATTATGGGGTGTTACACACCCCTATGCTGGCTTTATGCCATTTGGCCAACCAATAGAACATGCTATTTTGCCAAACCTTGCCAAGTATGATCAAATACCAACATCTATATATGGTAATAAGGTGCCAGAAGGGTATGAAAATGTAATGAATAGCATACCGCCACAAAAGGTAATTACTATGATTAATAAACTATAGAATCATACTTATTTTCTCCTTCAGATAAAAAATCTATATAAAATTAGCCCACTCTAGGTTATGCAACCTTTATAGATTCTGTATGTAACTTTATACGTAAGGCGATATAAAAATCAAAAATGACCCTCTCTGTTATGCCATTTTCTTCTAGATTTATTTTCTCTATATAAGAATCCAGTATATTATAATACCACTCCCATAACGTATCTGTTCTATCTGTAAAGCCAACCAAGGATAAAATAGCAGAACCTAGCTCTATACTGTAGCTAGAGGTATCAAACCCTATAGTATCTAATTGATGTGCAAACTGGGTGCTAATCAGTTCATTTTTGATAAGTAATAAAATCAAATCTTGATTTGCAGGTAGCTTAAATGTTGGAAAACCTTGAGCCTCTAAGTCTATTTTCATCTTTTTTATATTTAGTGTTTTTTTGATTTAGATAAAACTAGCGTAGTTCCCGGCCTTTGGTAAAACATATACTGTAATAGCTATATGTCAAGTGCTACCTTCTATAAAAGAAGCGGGCATGTATCGTTCTGACTTAAAATTTTAAAAAAAGAGCTCTGAATAGGATAACTTATCAACTCCTTTTGTATACTAGTAAGATAGAAGAAAACCTTCTATCCTTTTTTATAAACTAACAGATTTACAGGATTGCAGGGTAGGAGATGCAATTTGGTCCTGATACGGGGTAGCCTTGAATCTGTAAAAAAGGCTTTATTTTTTTGAAGCTCTGCGATATGCTGCTTTTTCTTCTGCAACTTTGAGCAACTCTGTAGAGCAGTTCATCTCATAGATTTGTTTACCAATCTTATCACTTACATACTCGTCATTAATCTCATCAAAAGGGATTTCAAAAATTTCTGCCAAGGTTGGAAGTTTGGATGGATCAAAATTACGCTTCTCATTCTCCATTTTGCTCAAATTTGCAGCGTCTAGTCCCAATAAAGCAGCTAGTTGGGTCAAGGTGAGCCCTTTGTTTTTTCTATGCGTTTTGATATACTCTCCAAAAGTTTCCTTCATTTGACTTGTCAATATTTGACAAATATACTTATTTTTATTCAAGAAAAACAAGAGCGTTTATAAGTTTTTCTTCTACTTCTTCTCCTTGATAGATTCCTTCTTTAGAGACCGCAATCTCTTCATTATTAAAAGCTCCCATGTTATAATCAGTGTTCGCTCATAGCTATATTAGCTTGCTTAGACAGTAAACAATAGGTTGTGAGGTCATGCCTTTTTCTCTAAAAATTCTGTGGCTATTATTGAAATATGTGGGCTTTCTAAAAATCTAAAATCAAGAAAAAACCTAAGATATTCTGTCATGTCTT
>NZ_OMKE01000048.1 GCF_900299535.1 Aquimarina aquimarini
TACCGATACTACTAACCCTACTGATGGATGTGATTATACAGTTGCTAATCAAGTAGTAGCTAATGTTAGTACAGCATGGAATGGGTTGGATTGTGATGGCGATGGCGTAACTAACGGTCAAGAAATTACCGATACTACTAACCCTATTGATGGATGTGATTATACAGTTGCTAATCAAGTAATAGCTAATGTTAGTACAGCATGGAATGCGTTGGATTGTGATGGCGATGGAGTAACTAACGGACAAGAAATTACCGATACTACTAACCCTATTGATGGATGTGATTATACAGTTGCTAATCAGGTAGTAGCTAATGTTAGTACAGCATGGAACGCACTAGATTGTGATGGTGATGGAGTAACTAACGGTCAAGAAATTACCGATACTACTAATCCTACTGATGGATGTGATTATACAGTTGCTAATCAAGTAGTAGCTAATGTTAGTACAGCATGGAATGGGTTGGATTGTGATGGTGATGGAGTAACTAACGGTCAAGAAATTACCGATACTACTAATCCTATTGATGGATGTGATTACACAGTTGCTAATCAGGTAGTAGCTAATGTTAGTACAGCATGGAATGCGCTGGATTGCGATGGCGATGGCGTAACCAATGGACAAGAAATTACCGATACTACTAATCCTACTGATGGATGTGATTATACAATTGCTAATCAAGTAGTAGCTAATGTTAGTACAGCATGGAACGCACTAGATTGTGATGGCGATGGAGTAACTAACGGTCAAGAAATTATAGATACTACAAATCCAATTGATGGATGTGATTATACAGTTGCCAATCAAGTAGTAGCTAATGTTAGTACAGCATGGAACGCACTAGATTGTGATGGTGATGGCGTAACCAACGGTCAAGAAATTACGGATACTACAAATCCAACGGATAATTGTAGTCTAATAGCTGCCAATCAAGATGCTACACCAAGTACAGCGTGGAATGCACTAGATTGTGATGGCGATGGCGTAACCAATGGTCAAGAAATTACCGATACTACCAATCCAACTGATGGATGTGATTATACCGTTGCTAATCAAGTAGTAGCTAATGTTAGTACAGCATGGAACGCACTAGATTGTGATGGCGATGGTGTAACTAATGGTCAAGAAATTACCGATACTACCAATCCAATTGATGGATGTGATTATACAATTGCTAGCCAGATAGCCGCTAATGTAAGTGTTGGATGGAATGGGTTGGATTGTGATGGTGATGGTGTAACCAATGGTCAAGAAATTATAGATACTACCAATCCAATTGATGGATGTGATTATACAGTTGCCAATCAAGTAGTAGCTAATGTAAGTGTTGCATGGAATGGGTTGGATTGTGATGGCGATGGGGTAACTAATGGAAG
>NZ_OMKE01000013.1 GCF_900299535.1 Aquimarina aquimarini
CAGGCAATAGAAGCTAATTTTAAAAACAATGCAAATAAGTATAATATCCTACATCTGGCATTACATGGAGAGGTAGATAATGAACACCCTGAGTATTCTAAGCTCTATTTTACCAAAAACAAAGATACGATAGAGGATAATCTGTTGTATGGGCATGAGTTATTTGCATTAGATATTCCCGCAGAGCTTACCGTGCTTAGTGCTTGTAATACAGGTACGGGTAAGATTGCCAAAGGAGAAGGGATTATGAGTTTGGGCAATGCGTTTCAATATGCAGGAACCAAAAGTTTATTGCTCACCAGCTGGGAGGTTTCTGATCAGACTACCCCTGAATTGATGAAATATTTTTACACCTATCTCAAATCAGGAATGAATAAAGGCAAGGCACTACAGCAAGCTAAGTTGCAATATCTGGCAACTGCCAATATTAATAGAACAGCTCCTTTTTATTGGGCAGGGTTTTATCTCGTAGGAGATACTGCACCTATGCATTTTGAGCAGAGGACTGTATGGTATTGGGTACTTGCAGCGTCAATAGTGATCTTGATATCAGGACTATTTTGGTATAGAAAGAAGTATAAAATATAAAACCGAAAAATTATAAAGTGAAAACGAGTTTTTGAATATCGAACACCCAATACTGAACACCGAATGTTGAAGTTTCTCAATACTAATTACTCAATTCTCACTACTAAATATAAAAATGTAAAATGATACAATGAAAAAGAGTTTTTGAATATCGAAGACCCAATATCAAAAAATGTCATTAATTGTTTACTTTAGTATCGTAGAATATATACCATGATATTAGTTACAGGAGCAACAGGATTAGTAGGCACACATTTATTAGTTAAACTTGTTCAGGAAAAAAAACAGGTTCGTGCACTTTATAGAACCGAAACCAAAAAGGAACACGCCAAAAAAGTATTTTCTTCTTACTTTGCCAAAGAAGCGCAACATCTATTTGATACTATTCAGTGGGTTCATACTAATATCAACGATGTACCCTCTTTAACCGAAGCTTTTGAAGGAATAACACATGTGTATCATTGTGCGGCTGTCATTAGTTTTAACCCTTCTGATTACAAAAAATTACGAAAAGTAAATATTGAAGGTACTGCCAATGTGGTCAATCTATGCTTATCTAACAATGTAGAAAAGTTATGCTATGTAAGCTCAATCGCCACCTTGGGAGACAATCTGACAAATACAGCTATTAACGAAAAATCAGAATGGAACCCTGAAGTATCTAATTCTGTGTATGCGATTACAAAATATGGTGCAGAAATGGAGGTTTGGAGAGGTGTACAGGAAGGATTAAATGCCGTAATTGTAAATCCTGGAATTATCATAGGCCCAGGTTTTTTTGAAGGAGGTAGTGGATACCTCTTTAAAAGAATTTATAACGGGATGAACTACTACACCACAGGAACTACAGGGTATATAGCAATACAAGATGTTATCGATATTATGCATAGGCTAATGCAAGGTTCACAAACTCATCAACGTTATATTCTGGTAGGGGAAAACCTAAGCTACAAAAGTGCATTTACTATGATTGCCAAGGCTCTAAACAAACCAGCACCAAAAAAGAAAGCATCTCCGCTATTAATGAAGATTGCTTACTATCTGCAACGTATTGGACACCTACTTTTTAGAACAAACCAGTCCATATTTAAATCATCAATACGAAGTGCTTTTTCTACAAAACATTATAACAGTGATAAGATAACCAAAGAGTTATCTTACAATTTCACCTCAATAGAAAAAAGTATCAACGAAACTGCTTCTTATTTTCTAAAGGAGAATTAATTATTTTTTTCCCTTTTTGATAATAAAACAGGTTTCTCTTTAAGCTTTAATGAATCTTTTATTTTAGCAATAGAATCTTGTCTTTTTTTTATAGAATCCTCTTCTTTTTTAAGCTTTTCATACAATGTTACTCCTTCTTCCAAATTAACCTTTACACGTGCAAAAATCGCCTTATACTCATCAAATTGAGAGGAGTACCATGCATTATTTTGTGCAAAAACTACACTATCAACCCCGTGTTTTTGCAATATATAAGCTTGGGGGTTGATATTTTTTTCTTCAAACTTTTTTCTATGTGAACTTTTGGCAGCTTTGACAAAAGCAATATCTGTAAAAATATCAACCATACAATCTTCTCCCACCAATGTTTCTGGCATAGGAGGTCTATCTATACTCTGACAGGATATAACTATCAAAAAAACACTAATATAGGTTACATATTTTCTCATCTATCAAAGGTTAATCGTTGCGCATGTCTTGTCGCATCATAAAACTTAAAGTTTTTATACACTAGATTTCCATTTACAAAAGTATGGGTAATTCTTGATCTAAAGGTAGTCCCCTCAAAAGGTGACCATCCACATTTACAAGCAATATTATCTTTATTTACAGTCCAAGGCGCATTGATATCAACTAGTACTGCATCTGCATAATAGCCTTCTTTTATATACCCTCTTTTTTCTACTTGAAATAATATAGCAGGATTGTGACACATTTTCTCAACAATTTTTTCCATACTTATTTTTCCCTGATGATAAAGCTCAAGCATTGCAGGAAGTGCATGTTGTACCAAAGGTCCTCCAGAAGGTGCTTTGGTATATACATTGTCTTTTTCTTCTATAGTATGAGGCGCATGATCTGTTGCCACCACATCTATTTTATCATTGAGCAATGCAGCAAGTAGTGCATCTCTGTCTTTTGCAGTTTTTACAGCAGGATTCCATTTGATCAATGTTCCTTTCTCGGCGTAATCAGCATCAGAAAACCACAAATGGTGAATACAAACTTCTGCTGTTATTTTTTTATCTTTAAGCGGTATTTTATTTGTAAATAATTCTAGCTCTTTGGCTGTAGAAAGATGAAAAACATGTAATCGTGCCCCAGTCTTTTTTGCCAATGCTACTGCTTGTGATGATGATAAGTAACAAGCTTCTTCACTTCTGATAATAGGATGAAATTCTACAGGAATATCATCACCATATTTTGCTTTATATATCGCCGTGTTATCTTTGATTGTCTGCTCATCCTCACAATGTACTGCTATCAATAAATCTGTAGATGCAAATATTTTCTCTAGTACTTCTGGGTTATCAACCAACATATTTCCTGTTGATGATCCCAGAAAAAGTTTAAGCGCTGCTACTTTTTTTGGATCTACTTTTAGAATCTCTTCCAAATTATCGTTGGTTCCTCCAAACATAAAAGAGTAGTTTGCATAACTAGTTTTTGCAGCGATATCAAACTTTTCTTCCAGCTTTTCTACCGTAGTCGTTTGTGGCACTGTATTCGGCATTTCTATAAAAGAAGTAATTCCTCCTGCTATAGCGGCTCTTGATTCTGTTTCTATAGTAGCTTTATGAGTTAATCCTGGTTCTCTAAAATGAACCTGATCATCTATCACTCCTGGCAATAAATATTTTCCTTCAGCATCAAAAATGTGTACATCTGGTGACTTTGCACTTATCTGCGGTGCTATTTCTTTAAAAACACCGTGCTCTATATACACATCTCCATTAAAAACCTTTCCTTCATTGACAATATTGGCATTTTTAATCAACACACTATCCATAATCATATTTCGTAACTATTAAACAAACTATTAATTTTCATTTTTACAACTCCAAAAACAGCTTCAGAAATAATTCCTTTGCTCATTTTTGAAGTTCCCCTTGTTCTATCTGTAAAGATGACGGGAATTTCTTTTATTTTAAATTTTAGTAAATACGCTTTAAATTTCATTTCTATCTGAAAAGCATACCCTACAAACTTTATTTTATTCAGATTTATTTTCTCTAATACCTCTCTTTTATAACAGATAAATCCAGCAGTTGTGTCATGAATATCCATTCCTGTAATAAAACGAACATATCTTGATGCTCCCCAAGACAGTAATACTCTACTCATTGGCCAATTCACCACATTTACTCCAGTAACATATCTTGATCCAATAGCCACATCAGCAGATCCTTTGGCACACGCATTATACAACCTAATAAGGTCATTAGGGTTATGAGAAAAATCGGCATCCATCTCAAAAACATATGTATAGGATCGCTCTAATGCCCACTTAAAACCAGCTATATATGCAGTTCCTAACCCTGATTTTTCTTCTCGCTCCATTAAAAAAAGAGCATCTTTATACTCTAATTGCAATCCCTTTACTTTATCAGCGGTCTTATCTGGCGAATTATCATCCACAATAAGAATATGAAAATTACGCTGTAGCGAAAACACATTTTTTACAATACGTTCCACATTTTCAATCTCGTTGTATGTAGGGATTATGACTACGGCATCAACCATCTAGGCTATTTTTCAGGCAAATATAACTAAATAATTACTAGATATTTTCTTGTTTTTATCAGTTAATTGATTGTAATTTTACCCCCGAAATAGCTTATGGATTTTATTACCAGAGAAATAACACATATAAATTGGCTTACGATTCTTATCGTAATATGTCTTTTATTGTTGGCAATAGCCAAGAGAGTCAATTCACTTAGGTTTTCTGATTTTATGATGCTTTTAAGTAATAACAAGTATATTATCTCTCATCAAAAACCAAATAAACTCTCTTCTTGGTTCAATGCTATTCTTTTATTATTTCAAATTGCATCTGTCTCTTTATTCATCTTTTTATGCTTTAATGTGTTTGAGTGGCAAGTCATCCCAAATCAAATCACCCTATATTTTAAGATCACTATCATCTATACTGTAGTTGTTATTTGCAAATTACTTATAGAAAAAATTATTGCTACAATTTTCTCTATTGATTCTATAATTGACGAATATTTGTTTTATAAAGTATCTTATCGTAACTTTATGGGTGTCATTTTATTACCTACAAACATCTTATTTATTTATGCGTTACAACCTTCAAAAATCGCATTTATAATATTGTTAATTTTACTAGTTGTTTTAAATACAATTGTACTGTTTTCTTTTTATAAGAAAAACGAAAATATTATTTTAAACCATATGTTTTATTTTATTTTGTATCTTTGCGCACTTGAAATCGCACCTTATTTCATACTATATAAGCTTATTAGTTAATAGTAGGACCTTTACAAAAAAGAAAGAAAATTTATGAAAGTGAAAACAATTTTGGTCTCACAGCCGGAGCCTAAAGTGGAGAATTCACCTTATTTTGATTTAGAAGAAAAGGAAAAAGTAAAAATTGACTTTATCCCCTTCATTCATGTAGAGGGAGTTGATGCAAAAGAAGTAAGATTGCAGAAAGTGGATTTATCTAACTATACTGCCATTATTCTTACCAGTCGAAATTCTGTTGATCATTTCTTTAGAATAGCAGACGAAATGCGCTTCAAAGTACCAGATACGCTCAAATATTTTTGTCAAAGTGAAGCTGTAGCATATTATCTACAGAAATATGTTGTTTACCGAAAAAGAAAAATCTATGTTGGTAAACGTACATTTCAGGAGTTATCTCCATTGATTAAAAAATATAAAAACGAAAAGTTCTTATTACCGTCTTCTGACAAGTTAAAACCTCTAATTCCTGAAACACTGGATAGTTTGAAAGTGAATTGGAAACAAGCTGTGTTTTACAAAACAGTGGTAAGTGACCTTTCTGGCCTAAGAGATGTATTTTATGATATCTTGGTATTTTTTAGCCCATCGGGAATACAATCTTTGTTCGAAAACTTCCCTGATTTTAAACAAAATGATACAAGAATTGCTGTTTTTGGAAACTCAACCGTAAGAGCTGCCGAAGAACACAATCTAGTTGTTAATATTCAGGCACCAACACCCGAGACTCCATCAATGACTATGGCGCTCCAAAAATATATCAAAGAAGTAAACAAAAAATAAATTCACACTATCATCTAGTACTAATTTATTATTAAAACATACGTAAAAAAAGAGAGTCCTGAATAAAATATTCGGGACTCTCTTTTTTGATATACTAGTATGCTTTACTAGAAAGAATATCTCTGAGGGCCTCCTCTTCGAATTTCTTCATTTGCATATGATTCGAATTTCTTAAAATTCTCTCTAAATGCATTTGTTAACTTAAACGCAGTTGTATAATATGCTTCATCATCATTCCAGGTTGCTCTTGGACTAAGAACCGTTGTAGGTACTCCTGGGCACTCTCTAGGTTGTGCTACTCCAAAAACAGAGTGGATATGATAATTATCATAAGAATACGACCCTAAATCACCGTTTAGTACAGCTTGGATCATAGCTCTTGTGTATTTTAATTTAATTCGTGTCCCTACACCATAAGGGCCACCTGTCCAACCAGTATTTACCAACCAAACATTTACTCCTGTATCATTCATTTTATTGATCAACATCTCTGCATATTTAGCAGGATGCAATGGCATAAACGGCGCTCCAAAACAAGCAGAAAATGACGGTGTAGGCTCTACTACTCCCGCTTCTGTTCCCGCTACTTTTGCGGTATACCCTGAAATAAAATGATACGCAGCTTGACTTGGTGTTAACTTAGAGATCGGGGGTATTACTCCAAATGCATCTGCTGTTAAAAAGAATATATTCTTAGGATTCTCTCCGATAGAAGGCTCCTTAATATTCTCTATATGATGAATTGGGTAACTTACTCTTGTATTTTGAGTAATTGAAGTATCTGCATAATCTACTTCTCCCTTATCATTTAGGATTACATTTTCTAGGATCGCTCCTTTTTTGATAGCTCCATATATTTCAGGTTCTTTCTCAGAAGATAAATCTATCACCTTGGCATAGCAACCTCCTTCAAAATTGAATATGGTATTTTCTTTGGTCCACCCATGCTCATCATCACCAATCAATTTACGATTAGGATCTGTAGACAAGGTTGTTTTACCTGTTCCTGAAAGCCCAAAAAAGATAGCAGTATCTCCTTCTTCTCCTACATTGGCAGAACAATGCATAGGAAGCGAATCTTTATCTACAGGAAGTATAAAATTAAGTGCGGAAAAAATTCCTTTCTTAATCTCTCCTGTATAACCAGTACCTCCGATAAGAGCTATTTTTTTGGTGAAATTTAAAATCGCAAAATTATGTTGACGGGTTCCATCTACAGATGGATCTGCCATAAATCCTGGCGCATTAATGATAGTCCACTCAGGATCAAAATCTTTCAATTCTTCCTCTGTTGGTCTCAAAAACATGTTATACGCAAACATATTAGACCATGCATATTCATTTATCACTCTTATATTAAGACGATATTTAGGGTCGGAACACGCATAACTGTCACGAACGAATATTTCTTTTCCAGAAAGATAGTTGGTTACTTTATCATACAATGCATCAAATGCATTGGACTCAAAAGGGATATTGATATCCCCCCACCATATCTTATCTTTTGTAATATCATCTTTAACAATAAATCGATCCATTGGGGAACGCCCAGTAAATTCGCCGGTATTTATTGCCAACGCGCCTGATGCGGTAATTTTTCCCTGATCTTTTTGCACTACTTCATCCTGAAGCTCATCAGGAGATAGTTGGTAGCGCATGGTAGCATTTTCAATACCGTAATGCTTTAACGAAAACGTTTTCGTAGTTGGATACAGTCGTTCCATAGAAATATGTGGTGTTTGTTATGTATGGCAAAATTATAAATAATAATTACACTATCCGACAAAAAAATCACTTAATCTTCATCAATGAAATTATAAGAAAAACCCATCCGAAAATCAATAACAATCCTCCCAAAGGTGTAATAAAACCAATACTTGACAATGATACTCCAAAAATCTCATCGATCACCAAAAGATATATTGATCCCGAAAAAAGAATAATCCCTCCAATAAAAAAGTAAAAAATACGTTTCCTCTTAACTTCTTGCAAGACAGTCATGTTTCCTAAAATGATACATACAATTGCATGATACATCTGATATCGTACTCCTGTTGTAAAAGAATCAATACTAGCTGCATCTACATGCTTCTCTAATCCATGAGCTCCAAAAGCTCCTAAAAGTACTGCTATCAACCCTGCAATAGCTCCTGTGATCAAAATTGTTTTGTTTTCTGATATTTTGTTCATAATTGATTATATCAAATATTATTTTTAAAGAATTAAACACATTATTCAAAAAAATATAAGCAATACCTCATAATTGACATCCAACTTTTTACGGTATTTACTACATTCGTATCAAAGTTATCAAAATATCAGAAGGTATGCGAAAGATATTAGTCATTGGTGCAGGTAAATCTACCGCTGTTTTAATCAAATATTTTCAAGACAAGTCTATTTCAGAAAATTTACAGATCACCATAGGAGATATTTCTGTTGAAAATGCAAAAAAACTAGCGGGTACTCACTCAAATACCCACGCTATACTTTTGGATGTTTTTGATCAAAATTCAAGAGAAAAAGCGATTCAAGAGGCAGATATTGTTGTATCAATGTTACCTGCTCGTTTTCATATTGAAGTTGCCAAAGATTGCTTAAAGTTTGATAAATGCATGGTTACAGCTTCATATGTAAGCGCTGAAATGCAAGAACTTGATCCAGAAGTTCGCAAAAAAGGACTCATTTTTATGAATGAAATTGGCGTTGACCCTGGTATTGATCATATGAGTGCCATGCAGGTTATTGATCGCATAAGAAATCAAGGTGGTAAGATTGTTTTATTTGAATCCTTTACAGGAGGTTTGGTTGCCCCCGAAAGCGATACTAATTTATGGAACTATAAGTTTACATGGAATCCTCGTAATGTAGTAGTAGCAGGGCAAGGAGGGGCTGCAGAATTTCTACAAGAAGGAACCTATAAGTACATCCCGTATCATAAATTGTTTAGACGAACAGAATTTCTAGAAGTTGATGGCTATGGGCGTTTTGAAGCTTATGCCAATAGGAACTCTTTAAAGTATCAAAACATATACGGACTAGATAATATCTTGACTTTATATCGGGGAACTATTAGAAGAATAGGGTTCTCTAGAGCCTGGAATACTTTTGTACAGCTTGGTATGACTGCTGATGATTATAAGATGATTAATTCTGAGCATATGAGTTATCGAGATTTTACGAATTCTTTTCTGGCATATTCTCCTTCTGACTCAGTAGAACTCAAACTTCGTCATTATCTAAAAATTGATCAGGATGATATTATGTGGGATAAACTTTTAGAACTTGATCTTTTTAATCCAAATAAAAAAATTGGCATTCCAAATGCTACTCCTGCTCAAGCACTTCAAAAGGTATTAATGGATAGCTGGTCCCTTGATAAAGGGGATAAGGATATGATTGTGATGTACCACAAATTTGGTTATGAACTCAATGGCAAACACAAGCAAATAGATGCTACTATGGTAAGCATAGGAGAAGACCAAATGTATACTGCAATGGCAAAAACAGTGGGACTACCTGTTGCAATGGCTACTTTGCGCATTCTTAACAAACAGATTACAAGTACTGGAGTACAAATCCCTATCCAAGAAGAGGTATACACCCCTATCCTTAAAGAGCTTGAAGAGTATGGTATTGTTTTTAATGAAAAAGAATGTGATTACCTAGGGTATAATCCTGATGGTGTAAAAGGATAAATAACAAATTGAATATAATTTTTTACCTCATTATTTCATAATTCTCTGAAATCATCTATTCAGTTATTATATTTAAACCATATATAAATCTTATATTTCAATTTTAAACACTAAACCATATTTTTAATTGTCAAATGTAACTTTATATAAACATGAAAAATCAAAATAGCGGCTTAAAAATTGACGGTATCGACAAAGAGATTTTGCGTAATCTCATGGAGGATGCGAGAAGGCCTATTTTGGAAATTGCCAGAAAAGTTGGTATATCAGGTGCCGCGATTCATCAAAGACTCCGTAAACTAGAAGCTTCTGGTCTTATTGCTGGATCAAAATTTATTATAGACCCCAAAGTATTAGGATATAAAACGATGGCTTTTGTAGGTGTATATCTTGACAAAGCGGTAAGCAACCCTAAAGCGGTAAGGCAGTTACGAGAAATTCCTGAGGTGATTGAGTGTCATTACACTACAGGAAATTGGTCTATTTTTATTAAAATACTATGTAGAGATAATGAGCATTTAATGAATGTACTAAATAAAAACATTCAAGCCATAGAAGGGATATCCCGCACAGAAACTTTTATCTCTCTAGATCAACAAATTGATCGACAAATAAAGATATGATGCAAAAAAAATAGGCTTATATAACAAAATACACAAGCCTATTTTTTTATCTGTTTTTTTTAGTTTCTTCTACCCATGAAGATAGAGATAAAATATAATAATGTTGCCAAAGACCCTAATGCAGCAACTACATAAGTTCTTGCCGCCCATTTTAGCGCATCTTTAGCTCCTGCATGTTCTTGAGGGGTTAACATATTATTGTTTTCTAACCATGCCAATGCTCTGTTACTAGCATCATATTCTACTGGTAACGTAATGAATGCAAACAGGGTGGTCACTCCAAACAAAAGTATTCCTATTAAGAAAATAGTGTTTCCAAATATCATTCCTGAAGCAGAAAGCACAAGTCCTCCCATAATTACCATATTAGATAACTTACTCGCTATACCTACAGCAGGTACAATCTTTGACCTCATTGTCAACCAACTATATGCAGTAGCATGTTGTACAGCGTGGCCACATTCATGCGCTGCAACAGCCGCCGCCGCCGCATTGCGTTGACTATACACCCCTTCACTTAAATTTACTGTCTTATTTGCAGGGTTGTAATGATCTGTTAACATTCCAGGTGTAGAAACCACCTGTACATCTCTAATTCCATTATCCTGCAACATTTTTGTAGCAATCTCTGCACCACTCATGCCATTTTGCAAGCTAATCTTAGAGTATTTCTTGAATTTACTTTTGAGCTTATTACTTACAAATGTGCTCACCAGAAATATGATTCCTGCAATGATATAATATCCCATCATAACAATATACTTTTTTTAACTGATATCATTTACAAAATAAAATTACTGTAATAAAAACGTCTTTCTTTTTCAATAATTTCAAATCATAATTGATATGATTTACAATTTTATGTCATAAAATACAAAAACCTCGCCATTTTGCGAGGTTTTTGATTAAATAAACTTGAGTTAGCCAATAAATCGAGTTTAATTCAAATATATTTCTACATCTTTTAAAGGAAGGTCAAAAGCTTCTGATATTGCAGGATATACAATATCTCCGTTTATAACATTCAATCCTTTTTTAAGAGGTTCATTTTCTTTACATGCTTTTTTCCAACCTTTATTTGCTAGTTGTACTGCGTATGGCAAAGTGACATTAGTTAATGCCAAAGTTGACGTATATGGTACTGCTCCTGGCATATTTGCTACAGAATAATGTACTACATCATCAATAATATACACAGGCTCTTCATGAGTGGTTGGTTTTGTAGTTTCAAAACAACCTCCCTGATCTACTGCTACATCAACAATCACTGTTCCTGGGCGCATATCTTTAAGCATATCTCTTGTAATTAATTTTGGTGCTTTTGCTCCAGGAATTAGAACTCCACCAATAATTAAATCAGAATCTTTTATATGCTTACGAATATTATATTCATTTGAGAATTCAGTTTTCACATTTGCGGCCATCACATCATCCAAGTAACGCAATCTCTTCATACTGATATCAAGAATTGTAACATCAGCTCCCATTCCTGCAGCCATTTTTGCTGCTTGCGTACCTACTACTCCGCCACCTAACACAAGTACTTTAGCAGGAGGAACACCTGGTACACCACCAAGAAGAACTCCTCTTCCTTTTAGTGGTTTTTCTAGAAATTTAGCACCTTGCAAAGTAGACATACGTCCTGCAACTTCACTCATTGGAGTTAATAATGGTAAGCTACGGTCAAAATCTTCAACAGTTTCATAAGAAACACAAACAGATCCACTTGCCATCATCGCTTTTGTTAATGCTTCTTCTGATGCAAAATGAAAGTATGTAAATACAAGTTGATCTTTTTTGATCAATGCATATTCTGGTTCAATAGGTTCTTTTACCTTAATAATCATTTCAGCAGTACTATATACTTCTTCGATTGTAGGTAATATTTTTGCTCCAGCATTGATATATTCTTCATCTTCAAAACCACTTTGAAGCCCAGCATTACGCTGTATGAAAACAGTATGACCATGCTTAACGAGTTCCATTGTTCCAGCAGGAGTTACACCTACTCTATTCTCGTTATTTTTGATTTCTTTGGGTACACCAATTATCATATTCTTAATTTTTGGCCGAAAATAAATGTTTTTACCAAAAAAAGCAATAAAAGAGGGTTAAAAAATACCTTATCAATAATCACTACAACATACTGATAACGAAACCACAAGAAGAAAACCCAGTCTGTTATTGTGAGTCAGTATACTTATACTTAAAAAACAGTAGTAGAAAAATCGAAATAATGGTTATTACATTTGCAGAAATAATTGGCCAACTATCAATCATAAAGCCATAGATCAACCAACATAACACTCCTGAACCAAAAATAAATAACATAGAAAGAGATAGGCCTTCTGCCGATTTTGTTTTCCAAGTTTTATATACTTGTGGTAAAAATGAAGCTGTCGTTAATATAGCGGCTATATATCCTATAAGTTCTATTGGGTTGATCATAAAGCAAAATTTTATTATATCTTGAGAATATCAAAAAGGGCATTCCTTTTATCGGATGCCCTATATAATTCGATGTCTTTTTATATGAGACTACCCTACAATATTGATAATTTTGCCAGGTACTACAATTACTTTTTTAGGCTCACGACCTGCAAGTTGTTGCTTTGTTTTTTCATGTGCCATCACTGCTGCTTCTATTTCATCCTTGCTCAAATCCAATGAAAGCTCCATAGTAAATCGTGTTTTTCCATTAAACGAAATCGGATATTTCTTTACACTTTCTACTAGATGTTTCTCTTCAAAAACAGGAAATGCTGCCGTAGCTATTGATCCACTATGCCCTAATCTTTGCCAGAATTCTTCTGCAATATGTGGTGCATATGGTGATATTAATATTGCTAAAGGCTCTAGTATTGCTCGTGCGGTACATTTTTGGGCTGTTAATTCATTTACAGCAATCATAAAGGTACTTACAGATGTATTGAACGAGAAGTTCTCGATATCTTCTTCTACCTTCTTAATGGTCTTATGTAGTGTTTTTAAATCTTCTTTTGTAGGTTCTGTATCGGTTACTGCAAAATCATCACCGTTATGATATAGCTTCCATAATTTTTTGAGAAAAGAAGAAACTCCTGTAATCCCAGCAGTATTCCATGGTTTTGCCTGCTCTAATGGCCCAAGGAACATTTCATATAAACGCAAGGTATCTGCCCCATAATCATTACAAATATCATCTGGATTAACAACATTAAACCAACGTTTTGACATTTTTTCTACTTCTCTACCTACAATATATTTTCCTTCTTCAAGTTCAAAATCGGCATCTTTAAACTGCGGTTGCCACTTTTTTAATCCTTCTATATCAAGTTCATCAGAATTATTGATCAAACTGACATCAATACGAAGTTCTTCTGTATCATGCTGATCTTTTAATCCTTTTGTTACATATGTATTGGTACCGCTTACCCTATATACTATAGCACTTGTACCCAAAATCATTCCTTGATTAATCAACTTCTTAAAAGGCTCATCTACCCCAATGTACGATCTATCTTTTAAGAATTTTGTCCAGAATCTTGAATATAATAAATGACCTGTGGCATGCTCACTACCCCCAATATATAAATCAACATTCTCCCAATATTGCAACGCTTCCGCGGAAGCGAATTCTTTATCATTACCAGCATCCATATATCTAAACAAATACCATGAACTCCCTGCCCATCCTGGCATTGTATTGAGTTCTAACGGAAAAATACTGGTGTTATTTATCTGATCATTGGATACAACCTTGTTATTTTCTGTATCCCAAGCCCAAACATCGGCACGACCTAATGGTGGCTCTCCTGTTTCTGTAGGTAAATATTTTTCGACTTCTGGTAATTGTATAGGTAGGTGTGCTACTTCTATCATCTGTGGCATTCCATCTACATAATATACTGGAAATGGCTCTCCCCAATAGCGTTGACGACTAAATACTGCATCACGAAGTCTGTAATTGGTTTTTCCTGCTCCTTGTTCTAGCTTTTCTAATTCATAGATAGCTGTTTTGGTTGCTTTTTTATAGGATAATCCATTTAAGAAATCAGAATTTGCAATAATTGTTTTTTCCTTATCAGCAAAAGCTTCTTGAGAAATATCTATTCCTTCAAAAATATTGGTAATAGGAATATCAAAATGTTTTGCAAAATCATAATCACGCTGATCTCCACATGGCACTGCCATTACCGCACCAGTACCATATCCCGCCAATACATAGTCACCGATCCAGATTGGCACAGGTTCTTTGGTAAATGGGTGTTCTGCATAGGCACCAGTAAAGACGCCACTTATCGTTTTTACATCTGCCATACGCTCACGCTCACTACGCTTGGCTGTAGCCTCGATATAGGCTTCAATTTCAGATTTCTGCCCTGGAGTAGTAATTTTTTGTACCAAATCATGTTCTGGAGCTAATGTCATAAACGTAACTCCAAAAATGGTATCTGGTCGTGTTGTAAATACTTCTATTACCTCCTCATGTCCTTTGACATTGAATGTGACACCCGCACCTACAGATTTTCCGATCCAGTTGCGTTGTGATTCTTTGAGGGCATCTGTCCAGTCTATCCTATCTAATCCTTGTAGCAATCGCTCTGCATAGGCAGAGATTCTCATACTCCATTGTGTCATTTTCTTACGAATCACAGGATATCCTCCTCGCTCAGAAACACCATTTACAATCTCATCATTGGCCAATACTGTTCCTAATTTGGGACACCAGTTTACTTCTGTTTCTGCCAGATATGTCAATCTGTATTTTAAAAAGATCTGCTGCTTTTCTTTGGTAGTATATTTATTCCAATCCTCGGCAGTAAATACAGGAGTCTCCTCATCACATACCGCATTTACTTTTGTATTTCCTTCTGTAGCAAAAAGAGATTCCAACTCATTAATATCCCTTGCTTTATCTTGATTCTTATCATACCATGAATTAAAAAGCTCCACAAAAATCCATTGTGTCCATTTGAAATATTCTGGATTACTGGTACGAACCTCGCGATCCCAATCAAACGAGAAGCCTATTTTATCTAGTTGCTCACGATAGCGAGCTATATTTTCTTTGGTAGTTATAGATGGGTGTTGCCCTGTCTGAATCGCGTATTGCTCTGCTGGCAATCCAAAAGAATCATATCCTTGAGGGTGTAATACATTGAATCCTTTATGGCGCTTATATCGTGCATAGATATCACTAGCAATATACCCCAGCGGATGCCCAACATGTAATCCTGCTCCTGATGGGTATGGAAACATATCCAACACATAGTACTTTTCTTTAGCACTGTTGTCCTCTGCTCTAAAGGTTTTATTCTCTGCCCAGTATTTTTGCCATTTGGCTTCAATAGTATTAAAATCGTAACTCATCTATCTGAAATTAAGACCGCAAATTTACTAAAACCTTCAAGATAGCACAGTAACATCTTCTAATTAATTATTTGCCTGGCAGTAAAAAGTTATTTATCTCATTTTTGATGCAAAAAGGTATTTTAAAGAAGTAAAAAGTAGCTTCGAAGTAGCTTTTTGGTTAAAATTTTAAGCTTTTAGGTTCTTTCTAAAAGCTATAAGGTGTTTTTATGAAACTATTTTATTCTATTTTCGTGCTTTGAGCTCCATAGGCAACAAACAACTGTAGATAAAAGTATTGGTAGGTGTAGAGACTTTTAATCGTTTTCCTTCTTTAACTATATATCCATTAAAATTTTCTAATTCTGAAGGTCTTCCTTCTATAATATCTCGTTGTGTAGAAGCTGTAGCTTCATAAGGTTGCTTACTTATAAAAGCAAGAACTTTATCTATGATATCTTTTGGTAAAGAAATCCTTTTGGCAACTCCAATATCATATATTTCTCTTGCTGTTTGGTGTAAAATGTGACGTGTTTCTATAGTCTCATACATTTCTCCAATAGTAGCGCGAGTAAGCGCCCCCAAACCACTCACTGTAGCTATAAACATAAATTTGCCCCAGATAGCTGCTTTGATATCTTGTGATATGGTGTTATTGAATCCTGCGGTATCAAATACTTTTTTTATTGTTTGCAGTCGATCTGTTTTTCTTGCATCTAATTCTCCAAAAACAACCTCTGGTGGGTGCCCAAAATGAGATATAACTCCAGGTGCTTCTATCTTACTATATATTCTACACAATCCCCCTAATACATGTTTTGCCCCTAGTACAGCACCTACTTTTTCTGCATTGTCAGCTCCGTTTTGTAGCGGAATCACTACTGTATCTTCTTTAAGTATAGGTTTGATCATTGTTGCTGCTTCTGTAACTTGCCATGATTTTGTACAGATTAATACCAAGTCTGCTTTATCTACACTTGCTATAGTATGGGTTGCCAAATGAGGGTGTGTTATAAAATCTCCTTCTATACTCTTAACTTGTAATCCATTTTTTTGGATTGCTTCTAGGTGTTTTCCTCTGGCAATCAAAGTAACTTTCTGTCCAGAGTTGGCTATTTTTCCTCCAAAATATCCTCCTACTCCTCCTATTCCTATAATGACTGTATGCATAAGATCAATGTATTTACTCACTAGGTGAGATTTTAATGCTTCGAAGCTTGCCTCGAAATTAAAGGTTTATTTCAAATAAATACTTCGTGGGCTTAGCCCGAGGTAGTTTATTCTATTTTTTTTTGCAATTCAAAAACAAAAATGACTTATTTATCAAATCTAATGAATCCAAATCAGAACTGGTATAATTGAATAACAAAAGGAGTGCTTGATAACAAACACTCCTTTTTTTTGCATTGCTTAGGTTAAGCAAAGCTCAATTTGGAACAAAGGAAAGGATTCTTCTTTATTTTATTAAGTATATCCAGTAATCAACAGCTACTCTGCCTGCTTCAATTGCAGAAAGAGCTCCATTCCAGGTTCTTTTCTCAAGAGATGGCCCTACCGTTCTATTACTTTCATCAACAAAACTATTATGCCTGTCGATATCTACCCATTTCTTTTTACTTGCATCATATTCATAAACAATAGAGCGTTTTCCTCCGTTTGATATATCAGAATTGGGAAAGCATTTATCATCACATTCTCCTACTTCTGATACTACTCTAAAGCGCTCTCCTATAGCTGATCTCACATTAAAATCTATCACTTCTCCTGAGGCAATTTCTCTTTTCCCACCATATAAAGGGTAGTAATCTTTTGTAGTATGCTCTATACCATACCCCCATTTTATTTTCTTAGCTGTCTTATACCAAGATCCTAGAGCTGCATCGTATTTTTCTACATATAATCGCCCGAAAAGTTCTGCTCCTGATGTACCGTGATCTGACCCTTGATGTAAAGAAACATTGGTGGGATCTATTCTTATTTTCTCATATTCTACCAAATCACAATTTTTGACTGTATATGCTATATTTTGAATGATATTAAAAGTTCTGTTTCCGAACACATAATTCACTTTATACGAGATTGGATATCCAGGATTTTGTCGTGATACATTTGCTCCTTTTGCCAAAAACCCTACAACTCCTTCCAAATCATTTGCCAGAGCAGATAATGAGGATGAAATACCTGACTCAGGATTACCGCCAAGTTGTTTCACTTTTACATTAGCGCTCTCAAAAATCTCTTTATATCTAGTAGACACACTAGCATTAGCACTTCCTATTCCTTTATATGCAAATTTCAAGGCTGCTTCTACTTCTAGTGCACTTGCATCAGATTCATAGATCATTGTATACAACCTTCCATAAGATACAGATTCTATATAAGAAGATGGGTTTGCCTGATCAACTGGAACATCCTTATAATCTGTCACATAATTAGTAAGCCTCTCTGGAGAAACATCTTCTTTTAGCCACCCATATTGACCTATTATATTCTCTTTTGGAGTAACAGAAGCGGTAAAAAACTGTTGCTTAAGTGTAACAGCAAATCGAGTTTTCTGTTTATTAAAATCAACTCCCATTTTACCTGATAGATTGACACTTGGACCTGAGTACCCTGCTTTTAAGGCTACTTGCAATTGTTTCTCGCTATGTATTCTTTCTATAGACACTTCAAAACTTGCAGGAAAACTGGCATTACTTTCGTAATATTTATTTAGGATTTCATTTAAGTTATCTTGTACTTTTCCTGGTGTTGGAGCTTCTACTTTTCTATAGGTTGAAGAGGATGTTCCCGACAAAACATTGACTCTCAATTCTACCGGATTTCTGCTTTGTCCATAAATTGGGATAGATACTGGCGCTCCTTCTTGTATTGTTCTTGATGCCAAAAGATTACCTGGCCATAGCAATGAGCTGTTTGGATCCAGAAGAAAAAAATCTGAGTCACTTTGATCAAAAGAGACGTCTTTGGTAACACAATTCTCTTCTACCAAACTTTTTTTGGCATTACTTTCTTTATTTCCTTCAGTAATTACCAAATGACTAATACCATCTGGAAGATCCTCACTAAGATACTGAGCTTTTGGCTCAGATTGATTTACAGACACATCATTTAATGTATCATCATTTTGACAAGATACTAGTATTGCCAGGGCAAAACCCAATAGAGTAATGTTTCTACATTTCATATATATAATTTAAATTTTTAAAATAATTCAGTTCTAGGATAGAATTTACGCGGTAGAATGTTATTGGTTTTATTTAAAAAATCAATAATAAAAACCTTTATTCATTGGTATGTCATTTCTATAGAAAACATCGTAATTATAGAAAGATGTTTTACTCCTATAGGCTTAATTGATACATCCTATTACTCAAAAACTCACATCCTTTTTATCAGACTTCTAATACAAAGGCGACTAGTATACCTCAATGGTTAATCCCATTTTTAGTATTAAAATCTAGCCACAAATATAACTTAAATTCTTTTCTCAACCATTCATTACAAAGCTCTTGAACCTTATTCTGTAACTATTTTAACACTTTATAAAAGGAAGTAAAATGCATTCCAAAAACTTAAAAACAATACTATCAAGCATTTAATAGTTCGAAAATTTTTATATCGTTTTTACTTTACGGTTTAACCACAATAAAGTGATTTGAAAATTGCTTGCAAAAAACATGAACTTTAACATCAAAATGTTAAATAATGTGAATTTTGATACCTGATACAATAGACCTATTTCTGAATCTATATTAGACCATTTGTTTACTTTCTAAATAAATCTAAACACGATTATTTCTAAGTATACGTTATTTATACAGCAAAGTCTATTATTAGGTAAAATAAAAAAACTCACCTTGTTGGACTGATCTTGTTTTGATTCCTCTTATTTCAAAACACATTTGTATTTTGAAATAGGAGTCTCGCTAAACTTTATTATTTTTACCACAAAATCAGATTATTTATGAGTTCTTCTTTTGAAAAATACCAAAAACGACGACTAATTTCTTCTTATTTCTCTGTAGTCATTAGTATTTCTCTGGTATTATTCTTACTGGGCTTATTAGGTTTACTAGTTCTAAACACTAAAAAAGTAGCCGATCATTTTAAAGAAAAAATTGCGCTCACCATCTATCTGAAAGATACTGCTAAAGATGTTGAGATTAAACAATTAGAAAAAACATTGGCTCTGGCAGAATATACCAAATCAACTACTTTTATTTCTAAGGAAAAGGCTGCCGAGGAACACAGTAAAGATATTGGTGAAAATTTCATGGATTTTCTGGGGTATAATCCTCTACAAAACTCAATAGATGTGTATCTGAAAGCTGATTTTGTAGATCAGGCCAAAATCGAAGAAATAAATGCTACTATCATAAAAAAAGACTTTGTAGATGAAGTTATTTATGACAAACCTTTGATCTCATTACTTAATGACAACATCAAACGCATTAGTTTTTGGGTATTATTGATTAGTGGTGTTTTTACATTTATTGCTGTATTACTGATTAATAGTTCTATTCGCTTATCGGTATACTCAAAGAGGTTTATCATTAAAACTATGCAAATGGTAGGTGCTACAAAAAAGTTTATTCGCAGGCCTTTTGTATGGAAAAGTGTGCGACTAGGAATGATAGGTGCTATTGTAGCTTTAATGGGGGTTGGTATTGTATTGTATTATCTAGATAAAACTTTTCCTGAATTAGCATTATTAAACGATAAGATTTTACTTATCATTCTTTTTGCTGGAGTTTTTGGGATTGGTATACTTATTACATGGATTAGTACTTTTTTTGCTACACAACGCTTCCTGAATTTGAGAACAGACGAATTATACTATTAATCTATGGGACCATTTGAATGGAATCTTGACCCAGAAATCACACAACTATTCGGGGTTTTTCCTATAAAATACTACGGACTTTTTTTTGTGACTGGTATCTTGCTGGCGTATCAAATTGCAAAACACATCTTTAGTGCAGAAAAAAGACCTTTGGAACAATTAGAAAAATTGTCTTCTTATCTTATTGTAGGAATATTGGTTGGTATGAGATTAGGGCATTGTTTGTTTTATGATTTTGAGTATTATTCTGAGCATATTCTGGAAATTTTTGTTCCTTTTCAAATTATTAATGGAACCTGGCATTTTACAGGGTTTACGGGATTAGCAAGTCATGGAGGTAGTCTTGGCGCAATTATAGCTATTTTTTTATTTTCTAGAAAATACAAAGCTTCTATTCTTTGGGTACTAGACCATATTGCTATTGTAACCCCAATTGTTGGAGCATGGATACGATTAGGGAATTTTATGAATTCTGAAATTTACGGAAAACCAACCCACGGTAATTACGGTGTTATATTCATGCGTGATGACATGATCCCCAGACATCCTACACAACTATACGAAGCTTTTTCTTATCTACTTATTTTTGGCTTATTATGGTATTTGTATAAAAAGACACAACTAGCAAAACAACAAGGGTTTTTATTTGGAGTATTACTATCTGTATTATTTTTGGCTCGCCTTATCATTGAATTTTTTAAAGAGAATCAAGTTTCTTTTGAAGATAGTATGACGCTTAATATGGGACAACTATTAAGTATTCCTTTTATACTTGCTGGTATCCTATTTATTATATACAGTAAAAGAAAACCAAAAACCGAAGTTTTATAATTATGGGTAAAATTGGTAAAATATACCTCTCGTTTATTTTTGTACTCTTTGTCATATTTATGATCGCTGTTGTACAAACTTTTCGCCCTGTACGCAATGTACAGCCAGAAGATGTTATGAAGATTGAAGGAGTCGTAACAGATATACAGGAAGGCTCTGGGTTTGATATTCTAATTACCTTAAAAAATGACGCGCATTATTACTATATCAATAGAGGAATACAGTATGGTCTCACACTTGATCAACTACGTTCTGATATCCTTAACAAAACAGTTACGTTGTATGGTATAAAAAGATGGACTATATTTACCCGAGATAAAAACATGGGGCACATATCCAAGTTGACGATAGATGATGTCGTATTATTTAATGAAATTAACAACGATACACATGAAAAAACAATCAAATAATAATATATCTCCTAAACCAGATTTTGTTTTCAGAAAGAAAAATTATGTGGTCATGGCCATTGGATTGGCTGTAATTGCTCTAGGATTTATTCTTATGGCAGGAGGAGGAAGCGATGATCCTAATGTTTTTAATCCTGAGATTTACAATTTCAGAAGAATTAGATTGGCTCCTACCATTATTTTAATTGGTTTTGGTATCGAGGTATATGCCATTTTACTCAATCCTGATAAGAAGAAAAAACAGTAATTCGACATTTTATTTTGAGGTAGTTATATATTTGCATCAAAATTAAAAACACTATATCCTACTATGGAAACTATTGATGCGATTATCCTTGGGATAATACAAGGGCTTACTGAGTTTTTACCTGTTTCTTCCAGCGGTCATTTAGAGCTGGGTAAAGCTATTTTAGGAGACAACAGTATCCCTGAAGAATCTCTTCTTTTTACAGTTATTCTTCATTTTGCTACCGCACTTAGTACTATAGTCGTTTTTAGAAAAGATATATGGGTACTTATTAAGGGGTTACTACAATTCAAAAAAAACGAAGAATCTATATTTTCTCTTAAAATTATTATCTCTATGATTCCTGCTGTTCTGGTAGGATTATTTTTTGAAGAACAATTAGAAAAACTTTTTGGAAGTAATGTAATGTTTGTTGGTTTTATGTTGCTTATTACAGCTGCATTACTTTGGTTTGCTGATAAAGCAAAAAGCACCCGAAAACCAGTAAGTACCTCTAATGCTTTTGTCATTGGTATTGCACAAGCTATCGCTATGTTACCAGGGATTTCTAGAAGTGGTGCCACTATATCTACCTCTGTTCTATTAGGAAATGATAAAACAAAAGCGGCTCGATTTTCTTTCTTAATGGTAATTCCTCTAATTTTTGGTAAAATCGCAAAAGACCTGTTAAGCGGTGATCTTATTTTTTCATCAGAAAACAGCATTCCTTTGGCAGTAGGCTTTATCGCTGCATTTGTATCAGGCCTCTTTGCATGCACATGGATGATTTCTCTTGTAAAAAAGAGTAAGTTAACTTATTTTGCCGTATATTGTATCATTGTTGGCTTATTAGCCATCAGCTTTGGTTTTATCAAATAGCCCCATCTATAATGCTAACCGAAAAAGAGTATAAAGACGGTCAAATTCTTTTGATCGATAAGCCGTTGCAATGGACTTCTTTCCAAGTTGTAAACAAATTACGTTGGCTTATTCGAAAACAATTTTCTATCAAAAAATTAAAAGTTGGTCATGCTGGAACACTCGATCCACTAGCATCAGGCTTATTGGTTATATGTACAGGAAAATTCACTAAACGTATTCATGAGTTTCAAGGACAAACCAAAGAATATACTGGCACCATAAAACTTGGAGCCACTACTCCCTCATATGATCTAGAAACAGAAATCGATCATACGTTTCCTATCGATCATATTACCAAAGAAATGATATTGAATGCTACTACTCCTTTTATTGGAGAAATAGATCAATATCCTCCTGTTTTTTCTGCCTTAAAAAAAGAAGGAAAACGATTATATGAATATGCACGAGAAGGAGAAAATGTAGAAATTAATGCAAGAAAAATTACCATAAACAAATTTGAAATTACCAGAGTAGAACTACCTGAGGTAGATTTTAAGGTTGTATGTGGTAAAGGAACTTATATCAGATCATTGGCTCATGATTTTGGAAAAAGCTTACAGAGTGGTGCTCACTTAACAGCTCTGAGAAGAACCAAAATTGGATCATTTTCTGTTGAAGATGCTACTACTGTTCAGTTTTTTGAAGATCAGTTGCAGTCAAAAATAGAGACTACACAAAATAATGTAGTACAAAATTAGTTATAGATACTTATGGAATTTATAGAAAAACATAAAGCTCTTATCATCACATCAATGCTAATGGGGATTGTTGTTCTAAGTCTTTATAATATCAATATGATACATAAGCAAAAGGAACAATCAGAAATTTTGATGGAAATCCCTGAAGAGTTTCTTGCTCAAGAAGAAGAGCCTGAAGAAGAGCCTATTGCTGAAGATGACAGACAGTTAATTGCCTCTAAGAGAACACATGCTGCTTATAATGAAGATTTTGAGGATCATGATGAATTTGAAGAACGAATGAAATCTTTGACAGAGATTGAAGAAGCCGCTGCCGAAGAAGCTCAAGAATCCAAAACTACAGAAGGTGAAGTTCCTTTAGACGAAATTGAGTCTACAGAAAATAAGAAAAAAGAAAGCAAAAAAGCAGAAGGAGAAGAAACAAATAATAGAAATAGTTCTCTTACTTATAGCCTAGAGAATCGCAAAGCAGTTGATCTGCCAAATCCTGTTTATACCTGTAATGGTAGTGGTAAAGTAGTAGTAAAGATCGAAGTAAATAAAAATGGATATGTAGTAAACACTAAGGTTGATAAAAAAAAGTCTACTACCAGAAACGAATGCCTATTTGATAATGCTATGGATTATGCACGACAGGCTTTATTTTCTAGATCAGATATAGACGAACAAGAAGGATCTATCACATACTATTTTAATTACTCTAATTAGGCTATCAAAAAGTAACTCCTCAATCTATAAAAAACTAAAAACTGGGGCACAATAAAAGTTCCCCTAAAACAATAAGAACCAAGATTCTTTTATCATAAATCTTGGCTCTATAAATCTTTTATGCTTTTTATGCTATAGTAGATTCAACAAATCTTCTGCTATATTGGCTCCTTTGTCCTTATTATACCATGTTTGGAGATCTTCTTTAAATTCTGCATCCAAGCCACCATGTTTTTCTTTGTAGTTATTTACCATCTCTGTAGCTGTAGATGGCCTTGGACCCCAAGAATTTAGCACTTGCTTATTCTGAGCATCATATGCAATTAATTTAGGAATTGATTTCCCTCCATTAGTAAGAAAATTATTCATCAATTCATCATGTTCATCTCTCAATACAATTTTTAGGTCAATCCCTTCATTAAGCGACGCTAATTTATTCATAACTGGTAGTATATGAGCTGCATCACCACACCAACCTTCTGTCAACACTACCCATGTAACCTCTACGTCGGTATTAGAAAATGCATCAGCAACAGATTCATTAATCTTTAATGTTTTATCCCATCGCTTCATTCTACGGTCATTAAGAGTACTATAATTAGTTAATGCCTCTGATTGTTCATTACCTGTAGATTTACCTTCTGCCAATAAATCACTTACCAGATTTCGATATTGCTGATAGCTATATGCATTTTTTATACCTTCTTCTATGTATTCTGATACTGTTTTAAGAGTTGAATTTTTCATAAATAATTTGTTAGTTTATCTTATTGATAAAGTATTAGAAGGTTACATTGCTCAAACCTTACAAAATCACTATTTTTTTATTGCAGTGTTTTAATTTTTTGGAATTCCCAAAATATTTTTATTGCAAATTGAAAAAAGTTTAAATTACTTCTTGTCAAATCACAAAAAATAAGCTTTCAACTGATTTGTTTTTTTGATCTTTGTAGAAACAAATCTTATTTTCTTTGGACTACCTTTTACTTAAAAAAAGAATTTTGGCTGTTTATATAGCCTTGTTTCATCTTACCGTATTTGCTCAAAAAGATACTACTTTCTTTACTATAGAAGAAGCTTTGGCTAACAAAAATGAGGTTTTCGTATTAGACCTTTCTTTTAAGAGTATTGAAGCTTTACCAACAACCATTACTCAATTCCCCAATCTGCATACGCTAATTGCAGAGGGCAATAAAATTAGTAGTATTCCGCCATTTATAAGCCAACTCTCTACATTACAAGTTCTGGATTTGAGAGATAATAACATTACCGCCATACCCGAATCTTTTGGTAAACTGTCTGGACTAAAAAAATGTTTCTTAAATAAAAATCGAATCTCCTCTTTGCCAAAATCAATTGGTAATTTGACACAGCTAGAGGTATTGAACTTAGAAGGAAACAAAGTGGTTGATATTCCTGAAACTATTGCCAATCTATCTCAACTTAAAAATTTGCACCTGGAATGGAATTTACTAACCACATTACCCGAAGCAATTTGTTCTCTACAAAATCTTGAAGCACTAATTGTTTATGAAAATAAACTGACCAAATTACCAGATTGTCTTGATCAATTAAAAAGATTAACTGTATTAAATATATATCAAAATAATCTAACCTCATTACCTCCATCTATAGGCAATATACCTAATTTACATACGCTAAGTTTGGATCGTAACAAACTCACAAAATTTCCTAAAACACTTGGCAACCTAGAAAAACTTGTCTCTCTTAAGGCATATGGTAACTTATTGCAGTCGTTACCAAAATCTATAGGGAAGCTACAACAATTGCAGGTATTACACATACATCAAAATCAATTAAAAACTTTACCCAATACAATAGGCAAATTGCACCAATTAAAAGAACTGGTAGTAAGTTTTAATCAATTAACCTCATTACCTCCCGATTTTGGTACTATGAGTACACTAGAAAGCTTAAATCTATTTGATAATAAAATTACAACACTCCCTGAATCATTCGGTAATCTAAAAAACCTTAAGACTCTAAATATTAATAAAAATCAATTAACTACATTACCAATATCTTTTGGGGGATTATCACACCTTGAAATATTAAAATTAAATCACAACAAAATAAAAACAATTCCAAAATCTATAGGTGGATTACATAGATTAACTGAATTATTTTTGACAGACAATGACCTATCTATTCTTCCTGAATCTATCGGTAATTTATCTGCACTACAAATTCTAAAGGCAAACAAGAATAAGCTGCATAAACTACCTAATTCTATCTCTAGATTATCCTCTCTAAAAGCTATGTCATTAAGTGAAAATAACCTTACATCACTACCATCTTCTATAGGGGATCTAACAACACTAGAGAAATTAATTATCGATAAAAATGAATTGTACAGTTTACCAAAATCTATAGGCAATTTATCTTCTCTCACAAATTTTTCTGTAAATAGAAATAATATAGAGAGCATCCCTTTTAGCTTTGCTCAATTGAGCAACTTAAAAATTCTAAATCTTACTAGAAATCAAATACTCTATTTACCAGAAACAATTAAACACTTAACAAAACTAAAGTCTCTATACATCTCAAAAAACAATCTTACTACCATACCAGAGTCTATTCAACATCTTACCAAACTAACCACTTTATACGCAACAAGGAATTATTTATCTCGCAAGCAACGAGAGCAGCTGCTACGCTTTCTTCCAAGATGTAACATCTTCTCATATCCTCAAAAATAACACGACAGTATATCCTTTTATGAATAATTTTTAAATACTCATGTACACCCTGAAAACGGTGAATCGAGATACACTAGTATCAGTGTACTTTTAATGACATATACTTTACATCTTTGTATCTCGATCATCTTTGATACTACTATTAAAAAAAATATGATGTACACTCCCTATGTAAGAGATTTAAACAATAACTTTACATATGGGGAAATATCTCTTTTTTTAACCATCACGCACCTGTATGTATCACATTAAAAAGGTTTTCTGAAAGAAAATTTTAAATGCATGAAAAAAATAATTACTATAATCACATTATTAGCAGGGTATATAAGTGCCACAGCACAGGAAAACAAAATATACACCTCTCTAGAAGAAGCTTTAATCAACAAAGAGCAAGTCTATAAACTAGACCTGAACAATACCAATCTCGCCAAGTTTCCTCAATCAATTTTACAATTAACAAAATTACAATACCTAAATCTAGAAGGTAATAAAATAAATAAATTACCCGAATCTATCGATAAGCTCAAAGAGCTACAAACGCTAAACCTAAAACAGAATAAGCTCACCTCTCTGCCTCAATCATTCTGTACTCTAGAAACTATAGAAGTTTTGTTCTTGTCAGGAAATCAAATTGAATCGCTCCCAAATTCTATCGGGAATCTAAAAAACTTGGGATGGCTTTTCCTTAAAGGAAATAAAATTGAAGAATTACCCGAGTCTTTTGGCAATCTAAGTCAATTAAAAAAATTAGATCTTAGACAAAATCAACTTATAGGTTTGCCTAATAATTTTGGCAGTTTAACCAATCTACAAGAACTTTTATTAGAAAAAAACAAAATTTCTGAACTCCCCATTACATTTGGAAATCTAGAAAATATTGAAGCTATTAATCTATCTGGTAATGAGCTTGATGAATTACCAGAGTCTATAGGTAAGCTTAAAAATCTAGAATGGTTGCTTTGTAAACAAAATAAACTGAGTGAAATCCCAGAAACTATAGGAGGACTCGCGAAGCTAAAACTCTTATACCTGAACTCTAATAAAATAAGTAAATTACCAAAAACTATAGAAGGTCTAACCAATTTAAGAGATCTGAATATATCAGGAAATAGGCTATCCAAAAGTGAGAAAGAAAAAAGCAAACAACTATTACCTAACTGTGATATTAATTTTGAAAACAGTTATTACTCTTTACAAAAAGCATTGTTGAATAAAAAAAACGTAGACATCCTCTATCTCTCTGATTCTGAAATAACAGAACTACCTGAATCTATTGGTGAATTCAAAAACTTACAGAAATTGTACTTGATAGGCAACCACCTACAGAAGCTACCTAAATCTATAGAGAAACTAAAAAATCTAGAAACCTTATCCTTATCCTACAACAAGATTACCAAACTACCAGAATCGATAAACAAACTCAAAAGCTTGCAACAATTATATCTTGACAGCAATAAACTTTCTTCTGTTCCAGAGTCTATAAAAAGCCTAAAAAAATTAAAGGTTGTGCACTTATCAGGTAATCAATTTTCTGATATAGAAAAAGAAAGAGTTAAAAAGCTACTGCCCAATTGTTCTGTTTTATTTTAAAAAAATTATATTTTAGGAGTTTTAATCGCTGAAAATCAAAATATGCAAAAACACAAATGTGGCTGGTGTGTTGGTGATTCTTTGTATGAATCTTATCATGATACAGAATGGGGTGTACCACTTCATGACGAACGCCTTTTATTTGAATTTCTTGTACTAGAAACCTTTCAAGCAGGGTTAAGCTGGATTACCATTTTGCGTAAACGAGAAAATTTTAGAATTGCTTTTGATAATTTTGACTATAAAACCGTTGCTAAATATACAGATACAAAAAAGGAAGAATTACTACAAAATGCTGGAATCATTCGCAATAAGCTTAAGGTAAATTCTGCAATAAGTAATGCCCAGAATTTTATTAAAATCCAGAAAGAGTTTGGTAGTTTTGATGCATATATCTGGGGCTTTGTAAACGGAGAACCTATTCAAAATAATTGGAGCAATTATAAAGACAGTCCCGCTACAACAGAAATGTCTGACAAAATAAGTAAAGACCTAAAAAAACGAGGTTTTAAGTTTGTTGGTTCTACTGTAATCTATGCATTTATGCAAGCTATCGGTATGGTAAATGACCATGAAACAGGTTGTTTTAGATATAATGAAGTATAATTTGAGATAAAAAGTCAAGGCTTATAACTTTGATCCAAAAGCCAAATCACCTGCATCTCCTAAACCAGGAACTATATAACTTTTACTATTCAATTGTTCATCAACTGCTGCAATCCATAACTGAGTATTAGGAGGAAATGTATTATCAACATAAGCAACTCCTTGCTCTGAACCAATTACAGAAACAATATGTGTTTGTTTAGGGGTTCCATATTTTTTTATTGCCTCAAAAGTAACTTCCAGAGTATTTCCTGTTGCCAACATAGGATCTACAAGAATTAAAATTTTATCCTGTATTGAAGGAGATGCTAGATAATTAACCACAATATCAAAATCATCATTGTCATCTTGATGTTTTCTATATGCTGAAATAAATGCATTTTCTACATGATCAAAATAATTCAACACTCCCTGATGCAAAGGCAATCCTGCTCTAAGAATCGAACACAATACAATCTTATCGTCTGGTACTGACACCTCTTTAATACCTAGAGGCGTAGTTACCTTTTTTGTAGTATAGTTTAACGTTTTACTAAGCTCATAGCTTAAGATTTCACCAATACGCTCTATATTCTTCCTAAAACGCATAGCATCTTTCTGTATCTCTATATCTCTAAGTTCTGATACAAATTGGTTTAAAACTGAATTTCCTATTCCTAAATTGTGAACATTCATTATTTATACTGTTTTTCTAAGCGTCAAAAACCAAACGCATATTAATAATTACAAATAGCTCAAGAATTCTTCTCTAGGGATTTCTTTACCTCCTAAACTAGCCAAATGCTCTGTATACACCTGACAATCTATTATTTTTATTTCTTTTTCCTTCAGCCATTCTACCAAAGCTATAAAACCATATTTAGAAGCATTACTTACTTTAGAGAACATACTTTCTCCACAAAAGACGTTTACCTCATTTAGTAAAACTCCATATAAACCTCCTACTAATTTTGATTCGTCCCAAACTTCAACAGATATCGCATACCCTAGCTCATGTAATTTTGTATATGCTTGTTTCATATCCCCTGTAATCCAACTCCCTTCTTGTTCTGGTCGTGAGATTTTTGCACAATTATCGATAACATTCTCAAAATCTTTATTAAAAGTTACTTCAAACCGATTTTTTCTAATCAGTTGTCGCATACTTTTACTCACTTTAAGCTCTGTTGGAAACAGCACCATTCTGGGATCAGGGCTAAACCATAATATTGGTTGATCCTCATTATACCACGGAAAAATTCCTTGGTGATAAGCCTTTAATAACCTATCGACAGAAAGATCTCCTCCTATTGCTAATAACCCATCACTATCTGCGCAAGTAACAGGCGGAAACTCTATTGTATTAGTAAGAATGTACAAAATATCTTCTATTTACAAACAAACATATAATATTAAATATCAATTAGTTGTTTGAATTCATCAAAAAAATCGCAATATTTGTGTAAGGCCTTTTAAGACAGATTTTGTTCATCATTGCTTTTTTGAATTTTATTAAAAGGTTGACCTAATACCATAATAATAAAAAGTCCGATATGAAGATATCGGACTTTTTTCTTTTTATCAAAAAAATATTGTATCAAAAAGCCTATTGCTTAAAATGGCAAATCATCATGTTCTTCTTTTGAGAAATCTGATGCAGGCTCAAAATTATCTGCTGGTGGTGCCGTAGGGGTAGGAGCATTTTGGGCTACAGCTTGTAAGCTCTCAATTCTCCATCCTTGTATAGAATTAAAATACTTGGTCTCTCCTTGTGGGTTCACCCATTCTCGACCACGTAAATTAATACTAATCTTTACATCATGACCTACCTGAAAAGGGTTTAATAAATCACATTTATCTTGAACAAACTCTACCATGATATGTTGTGGATACTGTTCTTCTGTTGTTACCACAATCTCTCTCTTTCTAAAACCATTGCTTCCAAAGGTTTGAGTATCACCGATCATCTTTACTTTACCTTGTACTTCCATCTTATTGAATTATTATTTTGCTGCTAAAATATTCCATGCAGTATCTATGTCATCTTTATCCAGATACTGTTTTGCAAATTTATGAATTTCTATCAGGTTAGCCTGCTGAATTTTACTCTTAATATCCATATGGTTATTAACAAATTCTAAAGCCTTGGTTTTTTCAGGAATCACCTCAACATTTCCTAATTTTCCTAGATCATTTCCTGTAAAAACTGTACTTGTTTTAACCTCCTCAGGCAACACATCTACTCCAATACCCATAGTACTTAAAGGTTTAGGCACTTCAAACATTCCCATATTTGCTCGAGTATACCAATTGCCTCCCATACGAGCAACCAAATCTATCTTGTGTTGATCTATCTTATTATTGTCATCCATTACATCTTCATTGATATGCATAAGAAGCACCTCACAAATAACCAAGTTACCTGCTCCACCTTCTTGCCCCATAGGAACAACCTCATTGACTTTGCATTCAAATTGCACAGGAGCCTCTCCTACACGATATGCCTTTACTTTTTCTGAAGGTACCATTGTGAGTCCCGATTTCACAAACTCATTAACCCCTTCTGGATACTCTGTACTTGATAATGACATTTGTTGAACAATATCATAATTTACAATATTGATCACTACTTCTTTGGTAGATATTGCATTATCCAATGTATGTTTTGTTGTATTATTTCTTACTCTTCTTGCTGGTGAAAAAATAAGAATTGGCGGATTTGCACTAAATACATTAAAAAAACTAAACGGAGATAAATTTGCAGTACCATTATCATCTACCGTACTAGCAAAAGCTATAGGCCTAGGGCCAATTGCTCCAAGCATTAAACCGTGTAATTTTCCTGTAGTAACTTGTAATGGATCAATTGTAATCATACATTTATTTTATAATTTCACAAAGATAATCAAACTTTGGCTTTGTGTCTATTGTAGATATAGGTTTTAGTTATCTATTTTATAAGCAATAAAATTGTTTTAAAACGGTTATATTTAAGCTTAAATTAATAAGGTTATATGAATTTTTCTGATGAGCGTAATTTTTCGAGCTATTTTATTATCATCGCGGTTCTGGTAATAACTGGATTAGTTTTATGGAACACTTCATTATTCATACAACGACTTAAAGATGATGAACGAACCAAGATTCAAATTTGGGCTCAATCACAAAAAGCACTAAACAGCGAACAATCTGATGATTATCTAGAATTGTCTATTATCATAGGAGCTACCAATAAATCCATTCCTATTATTATTACAGATTCTACAGGTGATTTTGTAAAGGATTCTTTGGGAAATCCCGATCCTAGTTATTTTCAAAATTTATCACAAAATGTGATGAAAAATGAAGAAAACCTCAAATCCTATTTACATACCTTAAAATCAGAAAATGCACCTATCGAGCTTGACCTCAAAGGCACTGTTCAATACATCTATTATGGTAATTCTGATATATTGAATAAACTAAAGTATTACCCAATCACCATTGCAATCATCATTTTTTTACTCATAGGGGTTATTTACTTTTTCTTTACCACCTCTAAGGCTAGTGAGCAAAATAAATTATGGGCAGGTATGGCAAAAGAAACTGCTCATCAAATTGGTACTCCCTTATCATCATTGGTTGGGTGGAACGAAATTCTTAAAACAGAAAATGTAAATCCTGAATATATTACCGAAATAGAAAAGGATATCGAAAGATTAAAGGTTATTACTGAGCGTTTTTCTAAAATTGGTTCTATTCCTAATCTTGAAGAAGTTGATATTGTAGAAGAAACCAGAAACGCATATACGTACCTTCAATCCAGAAGTTCTAAACTAATTAATTTTTCGCTTAACCTACCAGAAAAACCAATTTATGTTTCTTTAAATTCTCAACTATATAGTTGGACAATTGAAAATTTGGTTAAAAATGCTATTGATGCCATGAGAGGTAAAGGGGATTTACAAATTGATCTTGTTGATGATGCAAAAAGAGTATTTATCAGAATAAAAGATACAGGAAAAGGTATTCCTAAAGGAAAGTTTACCAAAATTTTTGAGCCAGGATACACCTCCAAAAGTCGAGGGTGGGGGCTAGGGTTATCTCTATCCAAAAGAATTATAGAAGAATATCATTTGGGCAAAATCAAAGTACTTCGTTCTGAAATTGGTATAGGCACCACTTTTCAGATCACACTACGCAAAAATGAGGCTACTATTTAATGCATATCCCCTTGTTATAAAAAGAACTTACATCAACTTATGCTTAAAATCATCACTTATTATGTTACACTTCAATTTTGGTAATTTGATATAACAATATTTTTTTCGCAACGTTATACAGTTTCTATTGAACTAAATCTATGTACTGTGAAAACCGAATATATTATATTAAAAGAAGCAGCTCTTACTAATAATTGCCCCGAGTGTTATTCTACAGACGGTATGGTACTTTCTTTTAAACAAAAAAGAGTATCCTCAAAGTTTATGGTCAAAACCAAAAATAACATTGTTGAAAATATTAATTGTAAAAAATGTGAAAGCGAAATCTTTCCTGGTCAATGGACAATAGATATAGAAAGAGTATATGATTACCATAAAAAAACAATCCCTCAAACATCTGGCTCATTGCGATTTACAAAACTATTCTACTTATTACTTCTATTGATTATAGGTATCGCAACTGTAGGGTATCTTTACTTTTTTCAACCTCATCTACTTAGTATGAGTATCTAAAAATTAGTATTGCTTCATAAGCTGTCTCAATTCATCTGTAATCACAAAAGTGGCGTTGGTATTAAAATCAAAACAAACAGCTACATCATGACCTTCTGCACATAACACTCCTTCATCATTATATAATTCATGATACAAACCAAAGCTAGAGTTTTTAATAAACGCTACTTTGGTTTGTATCAATACATTTCCTGGAAAAAAAAGTGGATTCTTAAAATCACAATGAGTAGATACCAGCATAGGTCCTTTTTTAGTTTCGGCATATAGTTTTGCTAATCCTGTTACCTCCCAAAATTGAACTCGTGCACTTTGCATGTATTTCATGAAATTCACATTATTCACATGTTGATAGGTATCCATCTCACTCCAATCAATTCGAAGTTTTAATGATAATTTAAAATCCGATTCCTGCATATATCTATAAATTAGATTGAATTTCTTCTGCCAGTTTTTTAAAATCTACATCTGACATAGAAACTTTATGCTGAAAAGTCATTTCTTTCATTTCATTTATTGGAATAAGATGCACATGTGCATGAGGTACTTCTAGGCCTACAACGGCAATTCCTACTCGCTTACAAGAAACTGTTTTCTCTAGAGCCTTAGCTACTTTATGAGAAAATCGCATTAACTCTAGGTACTCATCTTCTTCTAGGTCAAAAATTTTATCTTCTTCTTTTTTAGGAATACATAGTGTATGTCCTTTTGCGTTTGGATTAATATCCAAAAAGGCATAATGTTTATCATCTTCGGCAATCCTGTAGGAGGGGATCTCACCTTTTATGATTTTGGTAAATAAGGTAGACATTAATTAAATTTTAGCTGGGTTACGGTTCCGAAATATACTTTATTTATCCTTAATTTTATCTCATAAAAAAGCCTTTTTTAAAAAATAAAAAAGGCTTTTTTTACATTTCCAAGAAATTACTTCTTTATTCTCTGGTAATCTCTACTACATCAAATTTCATAATACCATTAGGTACTTGTATTTCTGCTATTTCACCTACACTTTTACCCAATAAACCTTTTCCGATAGGAGAGTCTACTGATATTTTCCCTGTTTTTAGATCTGCCTCACTTTGCGCTACCAGTTTATAGGTCATTTCTGCACCATTTGTTTGGTTCTTGATCTTTACAGTAGAATGTATAAGCGCTTTAGACGTATCTAATTGAGATTCGTCTATTAAGCGAGCGTTTGCAAGGGTTTCTTCTAATTTAGAAATTCTCATTTCTAACAATCCTTGCGCTTCTTTGGCGGCATCATATTCGGCATTTTCACTTAAATCGCCTTTATCACGTGCCTCAGCTATTGCCTGAGAAGCTTTGGGGCGTTCTATATCCTTAAGTTGACCTACTTCGTCTCTTAATTTTTTTAGCCCCTCTGCAGTATAATAAGATACTTTGCTCATAACTTCATCGTTTATATAAATACAAAAAATCCCATAAGAATGGGATTTGTTATTCAAAGATAACAAAAAATTTACGGAAGACCTCAAATTTACGTAATTTGCCCACACAATAATTACGTAATAAAACAACGTATAAAAACTAGTGAAGACTAATATTATCACTAACAGATAATAAACACAATAAGATGAAAAAAATTCTATTTATAATTATCACTTTTTTTATTGTATCCTGTAGCAGTGATGACAACAGAGATAATAATCAATTCTTGCCTCCTTCTAGTATTAATTATCAAATTAATTTGAATTTACCTCAATTTAATCCTCTTAAATTTCCAGATGGTCACATTATAGATTACTCTGAAAATGGGAGTATTAAAGGAATCATTATTTATAATATTAACAATACTCAATATGCAGCCTTTGAGTTGAGTGATCCCAACCATTCTCCTAGTTCTTGTTCTACTCAAAAAATCGTTGGCCATACTTCTACTTGTAATTGTGAGGACGGGAATAGCTATAATATAATTACAGGACAAAAAACTTCAGGAACAGGGGCAGGTCAATTTGGATTACGACGATACAATATACGTAGGAATGGAAACACCTTGTTTATCACTAATTAATGTGTTTTTTTAGAAACAAGAATAATTACAGAATTATAGTCAAAACTTTTGAGTTCAAATTTATATTCTTCCCAAAATGAGATAGTTGTTGTTTCTTCTTGTTTACCATTTACCCCATGTATAGCAACTCGTATTTCGCCACATTTATTACCTTTAGATAACTGCAAATCTGCCCTTGCTTTTGTTATCCCTTTATCTCTGTAATTGTTAAACTTAAATGTTTGTAAAAATATGCTTAAAGAATCTTTGAGCATGATCGATGAATCCAAATCAACTTTTACCAACCATTCATTTTGTCTTTTTCCTGTTTTTATATCACAATCTTGTTGTGCATATACAGGGAGGCTACAAAACAAGGCAAGGAGAAGCATAGGCATTACTGCATATGGCAAAGTTCTATTTAAAAACACATTTATTCTTTTCATTACGCTACTTAAAAAAACTCGACAGAATTTAAAAATCAATCAATTATACATCAACATACTTATGCCATTGATCTATTTTTTCTTTTTCTGAGTTTTACATCTGTAAAGATATCATTATTACTGCCAATTATAAGCCCAATCTTTCCAAACGACTTCTAATCCTCTGTTTTTAAGCATTTGCACGACCTCTTCTGTAGTACGCTCATCAGAAATCTCAAACTGTTCTAGGGATTGTGGTGCCACTGCATATCCCCCTGGATTAGTTTTGGATTCTGCACTTATCGAAGTAACCCCAAGATTCACAATATTTTCTCTAAATACTTCGCTTTCTCTTGTAGACATTGATAATTCTACATCTTCATCCAACAAACGAAAAGCACATATCAATTGTACCAAATCTGCATCTTTCATTTCTACTTTTGGCTCCAACCCTCCACTGTGGGGTCTAAGTCTAGGAAACGATATAGAGTATTTTGTTTTCCAATATTCTTTTTGCAAGTAATGTAGATGCAATGCTGTAAAAAAACTATCAGCTCTCCAATCTTCTAATCCGAATAAAGCGCCTAATCCGATTTTATGAATTCCTGCTTTACCCAATCGATCTGGAGTCTCTAACCGATAATCAAAATTAGATTTTCTTCCTTTGGGGTGGTGTTTTTTATATTCTTCTTTATGATACGTTTCCTGATATACTAATACTGCATAAAGGCCACTATCAATTAAGGTTTCATATTCTTGTTGTTGCAGGGGTTGTACTTCAATAGTAATATTTGCAAATTCTGATTGAATTAATCGTATTGCATTATTTATATAATCTACTCCTACTGTTCTATTGGCTTCTCCTGTAACCAAAAGGATATGATCATATCCTTTTGATTTTAAAAAACGTACTTCTTTTAAAATCTCTTGATCGGTTAATGTTCTTCTGGGGATTTTATTGGTCATACTAAAACCGCAATATGTACAAATATTCTGACACTCATTACTCAAATACATAGGAGCATACATTTGAATCGTATTTCCAAATCTCTTTTTGGTAATATTACTGCTCATCTGTGCCATTTGCTCTAAATATGGCTTTGCAACTGGCGAAATTAGCGCTTTAAAATCCTCAAGATCTCTTTTGCTCTTGGATAGCGCATGAACAACATCATTTTCTGTTTTAGAATAAATACTAGATAGTACTTCATCCCAATCGTATTGCTCAAATATATTTTTAAAAGATTTCATTATGCTATTTTACCTATTAAGCTTCTACGCTACCTATTTTTCTGAGAGAAAACTTGTAAGCGGACTGCTTGCTTCTGCATGTTGTTTTACTGGGGCTAATTTTGCATTATAAGCCATTCGACCTGCTTCTACAGCCATTTTAAAAGCTTGTGCCATCACTATAGGCTGTTGAGATACTGCAATAGCTGTATTTACCAATACTGCATCTGCCCCAATTTCCATAGCATGCGCTGCATGCGAAGGGCTCCCAATTCCTGCATCTACAATTACAGGAACATTACTTTGGTCTATTATAATCTCTAAAAACTCTAGTGTTTTTAATCCTTTATTACTTCCTATAGGTGCTCCCAATGGCATTACACATTGCACTCCTACTTCTTCTAATCGTTTGCACAAAACTGGGTCTGCATGGATATAAGGCATTACTACAAATCCTTTTTTCACTAATTCTTCTGCCGCTTTTAGTGTCTCTATGGGATCGGGTAATAAATATTTTGGATCTGGATGAATTTCTAATTTTACCCAATTGGTCTCTAGTGCTTCTCTTGCCAATTGCGCAGCAAAAATTGCTTCTTTGGCATCACGTACTCCTGATGTATTTGGCAGCAAACTAATTCTAGAATGAGTCAAATGATTTAATATATCATCTTTTTCATTATCTACATCAACTCGTTTTAATGCTACTGTAATCAATTCACTTTCTGATGCAAGCAATGCATCTCTCATTAATTGAGAGGAGCTAAATTTTCCTGTTCCTGTAAACAAACGTGACGAAAACTCTTTGTCTGCAATTTTTAGTTTATCCATTTTATTTAAAACTATTATTAACCAATTGTTGGGGGATATTCTTTTTTATATTTTTAATCTTTTGTTCAAGATTTTCTTGACGAGTTAACATTCCTGAGACTGCAACTCCTGTAACCTTTGTTTTTATGAGATCAGGGATATCTGCCTCTGTAATCCCTCCTATTGCAACGACAGGTATTTCTATATTTTTACCATGCAATTCTTCTATAATATTTCTGTAACCTTCTAGCCCTAGTACTGGACTTAGATTCTTTTTAGTATTTGTATATTTATAGGGGCCTAAACCTATATAATCAACTCCTGCACGAATCTGTTGTATACAGTCTTCTATCGTATTAGCTGTACCCCCAATAATAAAATTATCTCCTAAGATTTTTCTAGCTTCTTCTGGTGATGTATCATTAAGTCCTAAATGCACTCCATCTGCCATAGCTACTTTGGCCACACTTATACTATCATTGACAACCATGATTGCTCCATATTGATCACAGATATCTCTACATCGCATTGCTGTTTTAAGATGTGTAATCCTTTCTTCATTCTTGATACGTAACTGTATCCATTTGCCTCCATTTTTGCAAACTTCTTCTATATTATATAGATGCTCTTGAGGCGTTTCTCCTTGTGATATATACTGAAGCTCAATCATTTATTTTATTATTTATAGAGTTGTAAATTACTTTTACCACCCTTTTTTATTTATTTACTTTCTAAACCCTATGATATCCTAACAAGCTAGTATTAGAACTCAATACTTTTTCGGTATATCTCTTTCCTCTGAAACATGATTGCAACAAAGAAAAACCTTGCGCCAGATACATTGCAATTGCTGATGACAGCACACAACCACTCCCATGTTTTTCAGCTATATTTTTTCCTTTAGGATTCAACACAAAATGTTTTCTATTTATAGTAAACAACTCATCTTTTCCTATATCCTTATCTCTATGCCCTCCTTTGAGAAACAGATTACACTTATCACTAATGTGTTTTACTGTTTCTTCAATCGTTTTATCTGTGTATAGCTTTTCTATTTCATGATAATTAGGCGTCAACAAATAGATTTTTTTTGTTATTTCTTCAACTATTTTGTTAGCGTTATTATTCTCTGAACCTAAGGAATGAAACTCAAATTCTGAACTTGATTTTAATACTGGATCCAAAACAATCCTAATATTTTTATTTTTTTCTAATAAAACATCTATAATTTCATTTAGCACCTTCCAGTTTTCAACAATTCCGATTTTGACCACATCAATCACAAAACGATCAAACAATATGTCTATTTGATTTTTGATTACTGCTATATCTACCCAATGACATTCTTTAAACTCTACATCATTCTGAACTGTATTTGCGGTACAAACTGCCAACCCATATCCTTTGAGTGCTTCAAAAGTTTTGATATCTGCGGTAAGGCCTGCTCCATTTGATGGATCAAAACCTGCAATAGTAAGTATGTATGGACGTTTTATCATACTATTATATCTACAGTTTTAAAATTGCTACATTCCTATTCAATTTTTTCATACCTTAATTTTATTTCCTTTGTTTCTGCATCAAATAAAACAATCTGAAACTTATAAAATATCCCTTTATACGTTTTGACAATAAACAACACTCCAGTTTTAATACTCTCTCTTCTTAATCGTGAACTAACGACATCCAACTTTTCAACCTCTTCTAAAGTAATTTCTAGACTATTTGATTCATGCACTATTAATCTTGGATTTACATCAGGTCCATCCGTACTAATTGAAGCAAATTCAGGATCACTCGGTTCTATAAAAAAGCCATTCTTTACTTTGATACTTTTAAAAACTTCTTCTTCTGTTGCTCCTGCATTTAACTTTATTAACTTATGGGTATCTATATCAAGTATTACTGCGGGATAGGATCCAAAGCTATCTTTATTGATTGTCAACTCATGGACAACTGTAGAATCTTTCTCAACCTTTTTATCTTGGGCGTGAACAAAATTTATTGACATTACCGCTACTACTATCATTAATATTCTCATAGATATTAATTTAATTTTTCTTTTATTTCTACAAAACTACGTATTGGGTTTTCAGAATTCCATACACCACCCAGAACGCCTACACCTGAATATCCCAAATCAAATGTTGCTTGTAATGTATCTTTATTAATTCCCCCCATTCCTACTACAAACTTGTTCATATCTGTAACATCAAACCCTTTTCCTTTATATCCAGCTTTAGAGATTGAGCTAAATACGGGACTAAGCAAAACGTATTCAAAATCAACTTGACAATTTTCAATATCTTCTTTGGTATGAAAAGAACTACTTATTCTCGCCCCTTTACTTTGATAATCAAGGATATATCCTTGAAGGTTATCTCCTAAATCCAGTCGTGGTTGTTCTTGAATATGAATTCCTCTCAAATTAAACTCGTGATACAACTCATGGTATTGATGTAGCATTATTCGATTATAATATTTAGCTTCTACCTTATGGAGTAATGTTCTATAACCTTCTATATCCAAGGTAGGTTTACGCAAGTGTATTATTTCTAATCCATTCTTGAATAACTCATTGATATAATTAGCTTCTTTCTCTATTTCTCTTTCTGAAGTAAGTACAATTAGCATCATTTTTGATTTAGAAAATTAAATAAACTGGCCTCGAAATAAGCCCACAAAATATTCGTTTAAAACGAAGCTTTAATTTTGAAGCAAGCTTCGGAGCATTAAAACCTCGCTTAGTGAGTAAAGAGGAAGTTTTGAATTTTTTTTCAAAACATCTATATAGAACTCATTTAAGATTTTTGGATTTAAGCGAAAATTAGAAGTTTTTAGTTCTCTTGAAGTCCTTTTTGAGTTGCATAGCATCGCTACGGAAGAAAAAAAAAGACGAAAATAGCGCTGAAAACAGCAGTTTTTTAGCAAATTAAAAAACCTTAAATAAGTTCATAGTATATTTCACAATTTCACTCTTCTATACATATAGTTTACTTACAGGTATACTTCGCTTCCTTTGTCTTTAAATTCTTCTGCTTTTTCCTTCATACCTGTTTCAAATACTTTTTGACTATCTAATTCTTTTTTTGCTGCATATTCTCTTACTTCCTGAGATATTTTCATTGAGCAAAACTTAGGTCCGCACATACTACAAAAGTGTGCAATTTTTGCTCCTTCTGCTGGTAGGGTTTCATCATGGTATTCTCTTGCTAATTCAGGGTCGAGAGATAAATTAAATTGATCTTCCCAACGAAATTCAAAACGCGCCTTACTCAATGCATCATCTCTATGTTGTGATCCTGGATGCCCTTTGGCCAAATCAGCTGCATGTGCTGCCAATTTATAGGTAATCACTCCTGTACGTACATCTTCTTTATTCGGTAATCCCAAATGTTCTTTAGGAGTTACATAACATAACATTGCAGTACCAAACCAACCAATCATAGCTGCTCCAATTCCTGAGGTAATATGATCATATCCTGGCGCAATATCAGTGGTTAATGGCCCTAATGTATAAAAAGGAGCTTCTCCACAAGCCTCTAACTGCTTATCCATATTAGCTTTGATCATATGCATAGGCACATGCCCTGGTCCTTCTATAAAAGTTTGCACATCATGTTTCCATGCAATTTTTGTCAACTCACCAAGGGTTTCTAATTCTGCAAATTGTGCTTCATCATTAGCATCTGCAATACATCCTGGGCGTAGGCCATCTCCTAAAGAAAAAGCCACATCATAGGCTTTTAATATCTCGCAGATTTCTTCAAAATGTGTGTATAGGAAACTTTCTTTGTGATGTGCCAAACACCATTTTGCCATAATTGATCCTCCACGAGAAACAATACCTGTAATTCTTTTGGCAGTCATTGGCACGTAAGCCAATCGCACTCCTGCATGAATTGTAAAATAATCCACTCCCTGCTCTGCCTGCTCAATCAATGTGTCTTTAAAAATTTCCCAGGTTAAATCTTCTGCTTTACCGTTTACTTTTTCTAAGGCTTGGTATATAGGTACCGTTCCTATAGGTACTGGTGAATTACGTATGATCCATTCTCGAGTTTCGTGAATATTTTTTCCTGTAGAAAGGTCCATAATATTATCTGCTCCCCAACGACATGCCCATACTGCTTTTTCTACTTCTTCTTCTATACTTGATGTCGTTGCAGAGTTACCTATATTGGCATTTATTTTTACCAAGAAGTTTCTGCCTATGATCATAGGTTCACTTTCTGGATGATTGATATTACATGGTATTACAGCACGACCTCTAGCTACTTCTTCTCTTACAAATTCTGGTGTAATAACCTCTGGAATACTTGCTCCAAAATCTTGTCCTGGGTGTTGTTTAGACAATTGTTTTACTTCTTGCAGTTTTTGATTCTCACGAATGGCTATATACTCCATCTCTGGGGTAATGATTCCTTGCTTTGCATAATACATTTGCGAAACATTTTTTCCTTTTTTTGCACGTTTAGGCTTACGTAGATGGTTAAATCGTAAGTGGTCTAAACTAGAATCATTTAATCTTTTGTTACAGTATTCTGAAGAAAAACTACTTAATTCATCTACATCTCCACGATCCAAAATCCATTGTTCTCGTATAGGTTCGATACCATCATGTACATTGATTTCTTTTGATGGGTCGGTATAGGGGCCACTAGTATCATATACCGTTACGGGTGGATTTGGTATCTTTTTCCCTGTAAAACTATCTGTGGTATCATCCAAAGAAATTTCGCGCATAGCAACATTAATTTGTGGATGAATTTCTCCTGGCACATAGATTTTTTTAGAATTAGGAAACGGCTTGGTAGAAATTACTTTTTCTTGCGGAGCGGTATCTTTTTTCTTCATTTTATAACGTTTTGATATATGTATTTAGTAACTATCTGGCATCTGCCATTTTTTTATTACAAATTTGCTTTATGCATTAAACGATTTATTACAGCTCAAACTGTTTCAAAACACAGTAACAATGTTATGCTGTATCAAATTTTAAACTTCATAACAAGTTCTAATGCAAAGCATACAAACTAATCTTTATCCTCCTTGAGTAGCTTTTATAATGGTTACCTGATCTTCTTGTTGCAAATGGGTCTTGCCCCAATTTTCTTTTGCAATGATCTCATTATTAATTGCTACTGCTATCCCCTTGGTCACAATATGTAATTGTTCTAATACGGTAGATATCGAGCTATTTTCTGAAATAGATTGTTGTTTGTTATTAATGTTTATGGTCATTTTAAAAAAAATTAATTCCATAAACTTTAGGCAGTATTTACCTATTTTGAAGAAGAAAATTCACATAAATAGACATCGTATCTATATATGTGAAATTAACTTTTCCCTTCGCCGGTACTAACCGTGTCAGGTTCAAAGGGTTTTTCTCAGAACTTGCATCGCAAATCCACCCCTAAAGCTTATGTTGTAAAAGTAATGAAACTCAAGCTTAAAATTACTTTTAAGCTTGAGTTTTTATTAAAATTTTAATGTTGCTCCCAGCAAAAAGTTAATTCCTGCTTGTGGATAAAACCCTGCACCTTCATTAGTTGTCACTGCTCCAGTATCTTCATCTCGATCATCATAGGTGTAAAAATACCCATTGGATTCATAGGTTGCATCAAAGATATTATTTACCAATCCTGTTAATACTATTGACTTGAATACTGGGATGTTTTTGATTTCATAAACAATGTTCAAGTCATTTACAAAGAATCCATCTAGCTTAGAGTTTTCACTATCTATATTACCCATATATTGTTCTCCAACATACTTAGAGAGAAACCCTAATTGAAGGTTTTTTAAAGGACTATAAACAATCATATTACCTGCTACAATATTTGGAGAGTAAGATAAGTTTGTATCTCCAAGGTTGATTAAACTTCCATTCCTTGAAGTAACAAAATCTCTATTCTTATTGGTACTTAATGCAATATTAGGTTTGATGGTAAATTTATCAGAAAGAATAATGTTTGCATCAATTTCGATTCCTAAACGATAGCTCTCACCACTTGTTTCTCTAATTGGATTTCCTACATCGTCTAAGGCTCCTGTAAGCACTAATTGATCTCTATACCACATGTAGTACACATTGGTATTAACTTCTATTTTATTTTTTACCAATCGCCATCCTAATTCTATATCATTCAATCTTTCTTCAGTATCTATTCCTTTTTCAAAATCACTTCTTCTGGGCTCTCTATTTGCTCTAGCATATGATACATACATATGATTTGAGTCATTAAATTGATATGTTGCTCCTAATTTAGGGTTAAAAAATTCATAACTCTTATCAACTTCCAGAGGAATACGATCAGAAGTTTGCCCTGTTGACTCATAACTTACAAAACGTCCTTGAAGATCTAAAAAGGCACTCCATTTTTCATTAACCCTATAGGTTGTTTTACCAAAAAAGGTAATTTCATCTTTCTTTCCATTTCCAAAGTAATATTGATCTCTTAATTCAGAGCCCCCAGCATTTTGAGCCCATATTACTTCTCCAAAATGATCTCCATCATAGAGGCTATAAAACCCTCCAAAATCTATATCTACTTGATCATTTTTATAATTGGCAGATGCATTAATTACATAATAATCATTATCTAACCATTTACGACGTACCAAATCTGTTGTATTAATCGTATCTACACTACTTACAACAGGAGTAAAATCATAGTCTGCAAAATTCTGATCTTCTTTATATTGTTCAAAAAAACCTCTTCCATAGGTATAGTTCAAACTTAGATTTGTAGACCAGTTTTTATTATATTTCTGATTCCAATGTAATTGATAATGATCTTGTTTATAATCATCTACTTCATTGTCATAAAAACGTGTTTCTCCGTTTTCATCTGTATATTCTCCTACAGGGTTAAATGTTCTATTTTCTTTTAATGTTTTTTCACCTATTCCGTCCCATGCTTGGTATGTCACTTCATGGCCTCCAAAAGTAATTGCTTTGACCAGTGTGTTATTATCTACATAAGCTCCCTGCAAAAAATACGATTTTAAATCAGAAGAAGCACGGTCTATATACCCATCAGAAGCAATAGCTGATAAACGCCCTGCAATTTCTATATTGTTATTGATTAACCCTGTACTAAATTTTACATTATGCCTTCTTGTTGCAAATGATCCAAACGAATTTGATATTTCTGCATTGGCAATTTCTGAAACTGCATCTGTAAGGATATTTACACTTGCTCCAAATGCTCCTGATCCATTGGTAGACGTTCCAACGCCTCGTTGTAATTGAAGACTTTCTATAGAAGAGGCAAAATCTTGTAAATTCACCCAAAAAGTACCTTGACTCTCTGCATCATTATACGGAATACCGTTTAAAGTTATATTGACTCTTGATGCGTCACTCCCTCTAACTCGTATAGAGGTGTATCCTATCCCTGCTCCTGCATCTGAAGTGGATACTACAGAGGGGAGATAATTTAATAAAAATGGAACATCTTGACCAAGATTACGCGTTGCAAGTTCTTCTTTTGATACATTAGAATGAGTAACAGGTGAATCTGCTTCTACGCGTACTGATTTTACTAAAACCTCATCTAATTTTTCAATTTCAGATTGAATTGAATCTATTTGTTTTTCCTGAGCTACTAGATTTACACTCAATAAGAAAACTGTAAGATAAAATAATATATTTTTCATTCGTAAATATGCTATACGAATAAAAGGGGTTATTATTCAGTTTTAAAAATAGTTGTTTTAAAATGTTCTTTAAAAAAACACTTTCCAATTTTATATTGCTTACCAATTATAAAATCATGGTCTAGCACTCCCTTGGCAGCATTATCTGCCCAGGTTCATTGGGTATGATCTCAGCCATTCATTGTCAAAAGTAAAAAGTTGATACATATGTAATATCCCCTGTCTTACCTCAAAACTAAGAAAAGCACCCCTTTGAGATTTCTGCGCAAAAGTAATATGTTTTATTGATTTATTGTAACTTTATTTATTGTAAAACAATGCTTCTAGTTTTTTGAAGTTATAAAGGGGTCATGAAGAATACAAAAAGATCAGTTACTTTCAAAATTATAGCGGGCTACCTTCTGGCAGGAGTGCTTGCTGTTACTACTTTTTGGGTAATTCGCCAACAGTTAAACAATTATACTCAAATTGCAGAAATCAAAAACCAAAACAACGAAAAACTCTTTCTTGTTGGAGAAGCTATAACTGGTCTATATGAGGCAGAAAGCTTAACAAGAAATATTATTCAAACTTCTGATGTCAAGAAATTCGCTACTTATAAAACTAAAATAGATACCATACTTGAAACAATCAATAAAGTTTCTGAGATATCTTATGACACCCTACAAACTCGAAAAATTGATAGTATTAAGTATCTTATTGATAGTAAAAACAAAAACCTCGAAGCTCTCATTAAAATTTATGAACAACGAAAACAAAAAGGGTTATATGAAACTGCTATTGATGAGCTCAAAAAAGTAAATAAAAGTTTTGACGGGTATACCAATTACAACATTCGATTTAAAGAGTATGACCCTCGTACTAGAAGGAAATTAATCAATATTTTAGAGTTGACTAAGAAGGATAATGCCAAACGGCTAACAAATCAAACTGTTGATTCTCTTGCAACTTCTGTAAGACAAGTCCTTACCGAACTTGAACAAAAGGACAAAAAATATCGTCGTGAGATCACACAAAAAGAGAACAATCTTCTCAAAAATGATCAGATCATTACAAAACAATTAAGAGATTTGCTTGCGGCTATAGATCGAAATGAAAGAAACAGATATCTAACTCGTCTCGAAGCTTCAAATCAAGTTCTTAACAATACTTCTGACATCATTCTTATTATTGCTGCAATCAGTTTTTTGATTGCTATCATATTTCTCTTTTTGATTACCAAAGATGTATCAAAAAGTCAAAAATACAGGAATGAACTTGAAGCTGAAAAAACATATACAGAGTCTCTTTTAAAAACCCGAGAATCTCTAATTAATACGGTTACCCATGATTTACGATCCCCTCTAAACACAGTTATTGGTTATTCTGATTTATTAGAAAGAACAGGGCTAGACAACAAGCAGAAGCATTATCTTGGCCATCTCAAAAAATCATCTGATTACATTCTTCATCTAGTAAATGACCTTCTTGATTTATCCAAACTAGAAGCAGAAAAAATGGTTATTGAAGAATTGCCTTTTTGCCCAAAAAAATTAATAGAAAATACAATATCTAGTGTTATTCCCATTGATGATAAAAAAGACCTAAAAATCAACATCATAACAGACCCCCAATTAAAAAAACAATATCTAGGTGATCCATTCAGAATAAAACAGGTATTAACAAACCTGGTTAATAACGCATATAAATTTACTGATGAAGGAGCTATAACCATTGAAAGTAAAACTACCGAAAATGGTTTATCTGAAAAACAATTGATTGTATCTGTAAAAGATACTGGAATAGGAATTACAAAGGAGCAACAACATCATATTTTTGAAGAGTTTTCTCAAGGTGATGATACTACTGAAAAAAGGTATGGCGGTTTTGGATTAGGACTCGCTATTACCAAGAAAATCATCAAACTCTTACGTGGTAAAATCGAATTATATAGTACTCCTAATATTGGTAGTGAATTTATTTTTTATATCCCTCTCAAAGGGTCGGATTTATTAACCCCTGAGGAGGAACCAGAGATTACAAAAATACAGAGCTTCACCAATAAGAAAGTATTGATTGTCGATGATGACCCAAGTCAATTAGCATTGACTAGTGAAGTGGCTTCTCTGGCAGGATTGGCTTATGACCTATGTAAAAATGGTGTTGAGGCTCTTTCTCTACTACAAGATAATTCTTATGATCTTGTACTTACTGACATACAAATGCCAAAAATGGATGGGTTTATACTTTTGGAATCCATAAAAAGTAATACAAATCACACTAATTTACCTGTTATTGCATTATCAGGTAGAACTGACACTTCTTTTCTAGAATACCAAAAAGCTGGGTTTGCTGGTAATTTACAAAAGCCATATGCCCCCAAGGAATTAATTGACCTTATCGCAATGGTCATTAATATCGACTTGGCAAACTACAACAATACAGCAAATAATGATTCATCTGATGAAGAGTATTCTCTTAATGACCTAATGCTTTTTGCTCATGGCGATTCTGAGTCTCTTTATACCATTCTTGATACATTTTATGAAAGCACCATTGATAACCTTCATCAATTAAAAAAAATAGTAAAGAAAAAAGATATTTCTCAAATTAAAAAGATTGCTCATAAAATGCTTCCTATGTTTAAGCAGATCAAAGCAAAAGAAGTTGTTCCTATTCTTGAAAAATTAGAACATCCTGAGCAATATCACCTCAGCAAAGACGCTATTCTTAAAATAACAAGTGATAGTATTATAAAAATCGAAGGCTTAATTAATAAATTAAAGATCGAAAACTAAAGGCTAATATCGTACTGTTTTAATTTATTGTATAGTGTTTTACGGTCTATAGAAAGCATTCTAGCAGCCTTAGCTTTATTTCCATTTGCTTTTTCTAAAGCATCAAGAATTAATTCTTGTTCATTTTGATTTTTAAACAAGCCATAGGTTTGTTTTGAATTATGAGAGGCATATGCTATATCATTAGGCAAAATACTTAACACAATCATATCTCCCTGCGAAAGAAGAACAGAGCGTTTTACAATATTTTTTAATTCTCTTAGATTTCCTGGCCAATTATATTTTTTGAAAGCTTCTAGAACTTCATCAGCAAAACCTACAACATGTTTTTCTAATTCTATATTTGATTCTTCGAGAAAATGATTTGCAAAAAGCATTAAGTCTTCTATTCTATCTTTCAAAGGTGGAACTTTGATTGAAAATTCATTCAATCTATGATACAAATCTTCTCTAAAATCACCTTCTTTTACAGCATGACTAAGATCTTCATTGGTCGCAACAATCACTCTAATGTCTACTTCAATTTCTTTATTACTCCCTACAGGTTTAATCTTACGCTCTTGAAGTGCTCTTAACAACTGAACTTGCAATTCATAACTCAAATTACCTATTTCATCAAGAAAAAGAGTTCCTCCGTTTGCGGCTTCAAAATGACCAACTTTATCATTTACAGCCCCTGTAAACGACCCTTTAATATGTCCAAAGAACTCGCTAGATGCAATTTCTTTAGGTATTGCTCCACAGTCTACAGCCACAAAGGGTTTATCAGCACGTTTACTTGCTTTATGAATACTACTTGCTACATATTCTTTACCTGTACCACTATCCCCAATAACCAAAACAGACATTCGGGTTGGAGCAACAAGCGCCACGTATTCATTTAATTTTTTTGAAGCATCACTTACTCCTCTCACAAAAGAAGCACTTGTTTTTTTTGATGTATTTTGAGTACAGTTTACTTCTTGCTTCTTTGGCACTACACTAGTTGTAGCGTTGCTTTTTAATGCTTTTTTTATCGTTTGGAGTATCGTATCTGGATTAAATGGTTTTGAAACATAATCAAAAGCTCCTTGTTTTATTGCACTAACTGCCTTATTCACTTCTGCATAGCCAGTCATTATAATAACCTGAGTTTCTGAGCTATTCTCTAGAACCTCATCTAATATAGCAATCCCATCAATATCAGGCAATCTCACATCTGCTAGTACAACATCAAAAGTTTCTTTCTTTATTTTTGGGATAGCCTCATTACCCGAAAACGCTGTAAACACTTCATAATCCTTCTTTTGCAAAAATGTTTTTAGCATTGTACAAAAGGCTACATCATCTTCAATGATAAGTATTTTAGACATATTTTATAATTTAACGTAATCGATGCGAGACATTTGATTTTCACATCGAAACCCATCATTTAATTTCTTAATTATTAAATAATCGCACTATTTCTCTTTGCAGCATAAAACAAAGATCTTTTCTAAACATTATTGCTTAGGGTTTTTCCTGTTTTCACAAAAATGACATCAACCATCAATCAGCTTATAATCAACCTACACCATAATAAATTTAGGTAAATTTAGCTACATTGCATAAAATTACGATTTAAAAATCTTAGTTGAAATAAAAACATAAAAAAAGAGACCCTTGGGATTGAGCCTCTTTTTTAGCACTAAACAACTTTATATCGTCCTTGGTTGCAAAACGATATTCTTTTTCTACCCCTAGATTTAAGATTTATTGTTGTTTGGCTTTATCCATTTGCCATTAGTACTTGCAAATACAACTTTTGTACTGTCATTCTCATCTTGTAGGACGATCTTGTACGTATTATCTTTTGATATATATACTTTAACAATCCTCAAATGACGAAAATCTCTAGCCGCTGCTTCTTGGATTGATAATGGCAATTCTACAATATTGATTTCAGTATATTCTTGTTGTTCATATTCGTATTCTCGGATTACGAGATCATCTTCTAGAACGGCTAATTCGTCCTGAGCTACAACACCCTGCGCCGAAAAGATACTTACTACAATCGCTACTATCATTGGTAACTTTTTCATTTTGGGTTAACTGAATTATTTTTACTCTTATATAAAGAGTAATAATTGTTCCAAACACAGATATCTCACAATAACTATTTCAAATCACTGACTTACAAATAGTTACAATCACACATATCTTTAACAAAAAGTAAACAAATATGTAGAATCCACACAAAAGTGTAGAAATATTACGCGTTTTTTAAAAAAGAGGTTTTCTGCGATTCGCTTTCTTTAAGGACTTTTTTTGCTTGGCTTCCATACGTTTTTTTATGGTAGATTTTGAAGGTTTGGTTGGCTTCCTTTTTTTTGGCTTTTGAAGATTTGCTCTAAGTATAGAGAACAATCGTTTTATCGCCATCTCTTTATTCCTATGCTGACTTCTACTATCACCACATTGTAATAATAAAATCCCTGACTTGGTCAATCTTGAAGATAATTTTTGAGAGAGTCTTAATTTTTCATCATCGGTACATCCTTTTGATGCCATTATATCAAAAGTTAATTCAATTTTTGAAGACACCTTATTTACATGCTGACCTCCTGCTCCTGAACTTCGAATAGCTTTAAACTTTAATTCACTAATAATCAATGAAGTATTCATGAAAAAAGTGTTACCTGATGAGCCGATTTAAGCAAATCATTTACTGTCTTTACAGGATTAAACGTTGTAAGAGGTACTTCTACAAAAACACTAATCCAATTTGACATTGCTCCATTCCATAATCCAGGGAGTTCTAATGCTTTTAGGATTTTTCCATCCATCGTTTTTTCTGTGATAAATCCAGCTTCAGGATCTACATATTGAAGTAAATCAAACTTCTTGCCTTGATAGTCTCGCACTCCACACACCAAATCTACTGGGTTAAAATGGGTTGCACGCCCCAGAATATCAGCTTGTCTACGGTCTGACTTATCTATTTGGGGGGCTTCGATAATTTGCAAAACCTGCCTTCCATTTTCATCCTTAACCCAAAACGGTCCTCCACCTGGCTCTCCTTCATTAATTACCATTCCACAAACACGGATAGGTCTATCTAAGGATTCTCTCAAGAATTGAAGTTTATATTTCTCCGAAAATTTATCAAAATCCAATGGTAATCTCACATTAAGCTGTTTAACCAAGAATTTCTTTATATCTATCAACTCTGCTTCTGATGGGTTCTGTTGATCAATTGCATTTAGAATCCTAAACACCTCATCCTGAACTTCTATCAATTTACCTGCTAATATCTTCTTATAGGCAGAAACTTCATCTTGATATTTACGCACCACAACGTTATCTATATTTTTTATATAAATAATATCTGCATCCAAATCATTAAGATTCTCAATCAATGCCCCATGCCCTCCAGGCCTGAACAAAAGAGAACCATCTTCTTTTCTAAAAGGTTCATTATCCTCTGTTACCGCAATGGTATCTGTTTCGGGTTTCTGAAAAGAATAGGTAATCCTAAAACTTGTATTGGTCTTTTTTTCTACTTTTTTTTTTATTCTTTCAAACTCTTCTTTAAAAGCGTCGAGGTGATCTTTGGAAATAGTAAAGTGTAAGGTTGACTCTCCTTTATCATTGGTATTATATCCTGCTGCTTCATACAAATGCTCTTCAAAAGAAGTTGAAATACTATCTGTATATTTATGAAAAGGAAATAGCCCTTTAGGAAAAGTACCATAATTCAATCCTTTTTCCTTTAGCATCATTTCTACAAAAATATACAATTGTTTCCCTTCAGAAAGGGATTGAAATTTTGGGTATGCATTTTTCACCTTTTCCATAATTGTGGCATAGAACGGAAACTTCTCTAGGCCTATAAGAAAAAGCCGTATCGCGTTTGCCTTTTCATGATTTGTATAAGAGTTTAAACTCTCTTTCTTAAAATCATAGTTATCAAGAAATCTAAACAAATCTTTAAACATACGGGTCGCTGCACCAGAAGCAGGCACAAACTTTATTGTCTCTAGGTTTTCAACTCTAGAATCATACAACTTAGTAAGTTCTGATTGATAATGTTCTGATAGTTTTAAAATCCCGTTATCCAATGTTGCGGCACTTCGCAAAGCAACAAAAGGAATCTCATTCTTAAAAATTTCTATTTGTGAAAACACTTTATCTACGGTTAACCCTTTTGACTTGATTAACTTTATATCTTTATCTGTTATATTCACTTTTCTATATTATTAGTTGGCTAATATGTCTTATTGCTTTCTCAAAACGAGATGTTTTGTCTCCTTTTATGACAATATACGGAAGATTATTATGCTCCAGACATTCTTTGAATCTCAAAAACATTTCCTCTCTCTCATGGGGCTTATCTCTCAGGTCATCAGCAACCCAAGGTATGTCAATATAAGTCAAAAGATACAAATCATAAACATTTTCTAATGAAATTTTGTTAAGTTTTTCAGGTACAGCTCCATCATAATAAGCTTCTGAATACACTTTTAACTCTAAAAGATTGGTATCACAAAACAAAACCTTATTTGCTTTTGTAGCTGCTTCATTTTCTAATCTCATTTGCCCTTCTCCTATAGGAATCAGGTCATCAAAAACACATACTTCTTTAGTTTTATCCCATTTTTCTTGTAGATATTCCCGCATATACTCAGAAACACATTGCGTATCATAATATGAAGCTAATTGCTGGGATAGCGTAGTCTTGCCAGTACATTCTGGACCAAACAACACTACTTTTATGCAATCACTGGGGTCTTGTCTAAGCTTTTCTTCCATGTAATATATCCAAAAATTGCAATTACAGTAAATAATAAATACTGTAGACTCGTAAATGTAAATCCTTTATAAAAATATAATGGTACCGAAATAATATCTCCAATAATCCAAAATATCCAGTTCTCTATTTTTCTTTTTGCCATGAGCCACATTCCTACAAAAAATATTGCTGTAGTCAAAGTATCAATATATGCTGGCCAATCATTCAGCTTATCAAAAACAACATAAACCCCAAATACAAAAAGTATCGTCATAATAAATATTATTATAGCTATGTTATCTTCTTCAGAAGTTGTTTTAGAAATAGGAGTAACACTTACTTCATCTACTTTTCGAGTCCACACATACCACCCATAAATGCTCATTATAAAATAATACACATTAATCATCATATCACCTAGTAAGGACCATTCTAATAACAAATACACATAAATAGAAGTACTTATAATCCCAGTTGGGTATACCCATATTTTATTAAGCCAAGCAAAGAGCACACTTAAGAATCCTAAAAATGCAGCAATAATTTCAAGTGTTATATGCAAATTTGAATATTCTGAATACTGTCCGAAGAAAAAATCAAAAAAAGGGCTCATAATCGCTTCTATTACTTTTTACCATTTTCATATGTACTAAAACATGATCCATAGCACCAAATGCTTTTTTTATTTCCTGAGTAAGAAAAGTCATCAACTTATCATACTCGCCATAAATCTGAGTACTTAAAGGGTTTTCTAAAACTTTAAAATCAGACGCACGCAAACATTTTATAAAACGTATGATATGTTCTTCAAAATCATTTTGAAGTGGGGTAAGGGTAAGTTCTATTGATATTTGCATCTTCTTTACAATAAAATATATGGTTACAAAACTACGAAAGTAAGTATTGTCAATAATTTAAACCTAAAATATCTCATAGAAATCTATCTAATGAATATTGCTTTTGAACGTTTATCACAACTTCTATACTACAACTACTTATATACAATTTATTACTATTCTATAGCTTGTTGAGCATATACACATGTAAAGCCTTCAAACTCCAAAAAACTCAAATCATAATGACTGATTTGATCTTTATAGCTAATAGCTCCATAAACAAAAGGATATTCCAATTCAAACGGTGAGATAAAAATATGCTGCTCAAAACTCAATCCTGCGGTGGCATACAGTTTATATAACGACTCTTTGGCTCCCCATATTACTGTAAGTGCTCGAGTTTTATCAAAATCTCGTTTTGTTATTGATTCGTTTTCGAATTCGTTTACAAATTTATGTGCTATCCTTTGTATTTTTTCTCTTTGTTTTTCGATATCAATCCCTACTGGCTTATCACTAACAATAACTCCTGCAAATTCGTATGAATGGGTAATCGATATTTGCTTACCATCTGTAAGATGTGGTTTGCCAAATTCATCATAATAAAGATCGTGATCGGTATACCCAAATATAGCTAGTAAATGCCGCACACTCATAAAGGCTCTGCGATGCATCTCTGATTTCATGCCATTTACTCTGTTTTGGCAATGGGTTGTTAATTCTATTCCTTCACATAGAGACTCATACGATTCTTCGATCTTCCAAATCAACACATTAGTGCTTTGATCTACTGTTATAGTTTTGTAAAGAGGCATTTAGATTCTTAAAGTTATTACGTACCTTTGCAAACCGAAAAAAGAAGTTTTTTCTAATTTTTTCGAAAGGCGAATTTAGAACAAATTAGTGCAAAATGCCAGAATGCGCTTTATAAACATAAAATAAAAACTATGAGTACCAAAACAGTACCTTATGTTCCTTACAAGGTAAAAGATATTTCTTTGGCTGCCTGGGGAAGAAAAGAAATCGAATTAGCCGAAGCAGAAATGCCTGGATTAATGTCTCTTCGTGAAGAATACAAAGATGAGCAACCTCTTAAAGGTGCTCGTATTGCAGGTTGTCTTCACATGACTATCCAAACGGCCGTATTGATAGAAACACTTCAAGCTCTAGGTGCAGAAGTTACATGGAGTTCTTGTAATATATTTTCTACTCAAGATCAAGCTGCTGCTGCAATTGCAGATGCTGGTATACCTGTATATGCTTGGAAAGGAATGAACGAAGAAGAATTTGACTGGTGTATCGAACAAACTTTATTTTTTGGTGAAGACAGAAAGCCACTTAATATGATTCTTGATGATGGTGGTGATCTTACCAATATGGTATTAGACAAATACCCTGAACTAGTTAGTGGCATTAATGGTTTATCTGAAGAGACAACTACTGGCGTACACCGTTTATACGAAAGAATGAAAAACGGAACACTACCTATGCCTGCTATCAATGTAAATGACTCTGTAACCAAATCAAAATTTGATAACAAATACGGGTGTCGTGAGAGTGCTGTTGATGCTATTAGGCGTGCTACAGACACAATGCTCGCTGGTAAACGTGTAGTTGTTTGTGGATATGGTGACGTTGGTAAAGGTTCTGCCGCTTCTTTCAAAGGAGCTGGATCAATAGTAACTGTTACTGAGATCGACCCTATATGTGCACTACAAGCAGCAATGGACGGTTTTGAAGTAAAAAAACTAGAAACTGTAATTGGTAATGCTGATGTTGTTATTACTACTACTGGAAACAAGGATATTGTACAAGGAAAACACTTTAAAGCATTAAAAGACAAAGCTATCGTTTGTAATATCGGTCATTTTGATAATGAAATAGATATGGCTTGGTTAAATGACAACTACGGAGACACAAAAGATGAAATCAAACCTCAAGTTGATAAATATACTGTTGATGGCAAAGATATCATTATCCTTGCTGAAGGTCGTTTGGTAAATCTTGGTTGTGCTACTGGGCATCCAAGTTTTGTGATGAGTAACTCATTTACCAACCAAACCTTGGCACAAATAGAGCTTTGGAACAATAAAGAAAACTATAAAAATGAAGTGTATATGCTACCTAAACATCTTGATGAAAAGGTTGCAAAACTACACTTGGCACGTCTAGGAGTAGAACTAGAAACCTTAAGACCAGATCAAGCAGAATATATTGGTGTTACCGTTGAAGGGCCATTTAAACCAGAATATTACAGATACTAAAAAAAGCATCTGATTTTATAAATAAAAAAGTCTCTTTTCTTCCTTTGAAAAGAGACTTTTTTATTGTTTTACTTTCTTTTGCTAGTAATTTTAAGCTCCCAGATTATACCAATTCTGATTTAAATTTACTCATAAGAAAAATGATGGGTTTTTGACTTAAATAAAAAAGAAAAATCAAGCATAGCAGGGCTATGGTTGTGTTTTATTTTGAAACATTAGACAAAAAGGAGCGGTTTTATTGATTAAATTTAAGTTGGAAATGGTATTACTATTACTTTGCCTTTTTAAGAATGTATTTTGCCATTTCTTTTGCTAGTTTAGCATAACTCTCAGCTATTCTATATCCTGAGTTAAAATCGGCTCCATAAAAATTACTCCCAGGAACCTTAAAATATTTTGTAGAGAATACTATTTTATCAGGATTAGCAGTTTCGTATATAATGATTGTTGCATTTACTTTAGACGGCTGTTTTACAACACCAACATTATAGCCTGGATAAATCCACGTTGTTTTAACCTTCATTGTATACTTAGCATTTTTTATATCTTTTCCAACCTTTACAGCTCCACCATCAAAACGCTTATTGAATGACTCTATATACTTTGGTTCATATAAATTTTCACGATCAGCAAACCAAGATTTTTTAAATTTCTCTCCACCACCAACATTCTTCTCTTCTCGCTTATCCATTTTATCTTTCAAAAACTCTTCTTCTGTATCAAATTTATGAACTTTAAGGTTTTCATAATCAAACACTAATTTGTATTCTGTAATTCCTTTTAAATTTTTAATACTCCCTTCTATATCTTTTCGTTTTTGCCCAAAAGAAAGTGTAAGGGTCATTAGCATTGTAACTAACACTATTTTTTTCATAATTAGGTTTTTAAATTTATCACAACTAAAGATATTTCTTTTTTAGTAAAAAAAGAGAATACTTCAAATACTTAATTTATAAAACTTGAAAATTAGCCGCTACACATTAAAGAAAAAACATAAAAAAAACCTTTCAAGATATCTTGAAAGGTTTTTTTATATTACAAAGAAAAAATTCTCTATGCCTCAAAAGGAACTATTGAAACATATGATTTATCATCTTTCTTTTTAGTAAACTTTACAATACCATCTACTCTTGCGTGCAGGGTATGATCTTTACCAGCGTATACATTTTCACCTGGCTTGTGGGCTGTACCTCTTTGTCTTACAATGATGTTTCCAGCCACGGCAGCTTGTCCACCAAATATCTTAACACCTAAGCGTTTCGATTCTGATTCTCTACCGTTTTTTGAACTACCAACTCCTTTTTTATGAGCCATAATACATATTTTTAAATTTCACCTTCTATCTAAAGCAAGATAGAGATTTGGTAAAAAAATTAAACGTTTATTTTTCTATACCACCTTTGTGGTTATCCTGCCATTCTTTCAACTCATCCCATTTACCATCAGCAGCCATCTTTGCTTGCTTTGGCCATGATCCTGGGTTTTTTGAAGCGTAACGAGAACCTGCTTCTGCTAAAATTTCTTTTAGCTTTTCTACATCTGTTCCTGCAAGATCTGCAAATGTATTGATCCCTGAATTATTGAATATTTCGGCAATTTTAGGACCGATTCCTTCAACTTTTTTAAGATCATCACCTTTTACAGTAGATTTCTTTTCTGCTTTTGGCTTAGCCTCTGTTTTCTTAGGTGCTGCTGCCTTAGCTTTTGGTTCAGCTTTTTTAGCTGCTGTTTTCTTTGCTCCAGAAGTTACAATACTCTCGATAACAATTTCTGTAAGAGATTGACGGTGACCATTCTTAACACGGTATCCTTTACGTCTCTTTTTCTTGAAAACAATAACTTTATCACCTTTAAGGTGTCTTGTGATTTTTGCTCCTACTTGAGCTCCATCTATAGCTGGGGCGCCTAAAGTAACATTGTCTCCATCTGCGGCAAGAAGAACTTTGTCAAAAGAAACTTTGTCTCCTTCTTCTCCTGCTAAACGGTGTACAAACACTTTTTGGTCTTTTGCAACCTTAAATTGCTGCCCTGCTATCTCTACAATTGCGTACATAGCGTAACGTTTAATTAATTATTTTGTAAATAAAGAACTGCCTATTTTTTTAAATAGGCGGGTGCAAATATACTGCTAATTAATTAAATGACAAACATTTTAAGCCTCTACAGAGTATGATTTGTGATTTTTCTTAGAATTCCAGCTTTCTTTAAACAGCTGCATAAACGATAAGGTAAGCATAAAAGTGGTTGCAAACCCCATAATTGCCGCTACAAACACAACAATACCAACACCCACATGATAATGTGAGCTCCAGTTTGCTAACATTTCTGGCAAGAAACCTACATTAATATTCGTTACATACACTGCAAAAAACATTGTGAAAAGAATAGTTGCATTAAACCCAGTAAAAAGCCCTGCCATAAACCCTTTTTGATACTCAAACTCTTTTCCTTTTTCATGCTTATAATTCTTCATAGCACTATACAAACCAAAAGCCATAATAATACCATTACCTAAGCTAAAAACAGGCTTTGTTTGTACTCCTATCAAAGAAAGAATTAAAAAATATATAACAAGACCTACAGCAATGAGGATACCGTATTTTACAGGAATAGTTGATTTTTTCATAAGTTCTATCTTTTAAAGTTCTTATTTAAAAATAAGAAAAACAGAACTTTTTTAAGTACAAACAAATGTTAATTTATTGTTTTTCAATGTATTAAAAAACTACTTATTCCTGTTTGCCAAGTATACTCCAAGAATAATAACTCCAGAGGCAAACACTTGATACAGTGTAAACTTCTCATTATCCAATATCCCCCATAATAATGCTACAATAGGAATTGTATATGTTACCGAACTTGCAAATACTGGGGTACTAATCTGAACCAACTTATTAAACAACACTTTGGCAATCCCTGTTCCTATTACTGCAAGAATAGATATATACACCAAACTTGTATGCACCATAGGATCATGCATTACATCACTCTTAAAAAAACCAGAAAAAAATAACACAATCAATGCTGGAATAACCAATACTAGAAAGTTTCCATTGGCAATGGCCATAGGAGATATATGCTGCATATATCGTTTTATAATATTCACATTAATCGCATAACAAACCGACGCACAAAGCACCAATAATGCATACCAATAATTTTGATCTGGGTTTACAGATGCTCCTTCTAATATAAGCGCTAAGCAACCTATAAGCCCTACAACAACACCTATAAGCTGATTTTTACTAAATGTTACTGAGAAAATTAACACCCCAAATATCAATGTAACCAGAGGAGTGGTTGAGTTAAGTATAGAAGCAATACCACTATCGATTTCTGTTTCGGCAAAGGCAAACAAAAAGGCGGGTATAAATGTTCCTGCAAAGGCAGATATAATTATCCATTTCCAATCAGCAGCTTGTATGGTCTTCATACTTCTGAATCCAATTAAAAACAAAAAGGTTGCAGCAAATAATGTTCTTAGCGCACCCAATTGCAAAGGCGTAAGCCCAATCAATGATTTCTTAATAAGAATAAATGAACTCCCCCATACCAAAGACAATACTACTAGGTATATCCATTTTAGTTTTGTGTTTTGCATCTCCTTATAACTATAGTTGCAAAAGTGATGAAATTATAGATACACAAGGGCTGTTTTTTCAATAAAATTAATTCTCTTGAAATATCCTTTCTATTATTTCCAATTAATAGTTTCCATCAAATGCATCATATCATTACGCAAGTAATTGGCCGCTGGGAGTATTGAATCATAATTAGGTTTTACTTTGAAGTACATTGACCCAACAATAAAATGATTCACACTATCTGTTACATAAAACTGGGATGGGGATGCTGCATTGCCAGAAACTTCATAAAACACACCATAGACATTGTTTTTCTTATTTTCAAAAGGAGTCTGTGTAATCCCATCTGCTTTGACGACATGCTCTTGTGTAAGATTCTGAGCATCCCTGAGCAACGAGTCTAAATTATTGTTAACTTGATAATACGAAATATACATGGTTGCCCTCATTTTTTTATACTCCAAATTATACCAACATCGTTGATTTCTTCTTGCCGAATACAGTTCTGAAAGATCATTTTTTTCAAAAGAATATGAACATGGCAGTAACACTTCTTTATACTTTGGCTCAGGATAACTCAATCGCAACATTCCTTTAGGCTTAGGCAATACCTCTCCTCCACAGGAAAAAAATACAATTGGCGCACTTACTACCAAAAAAAACTTAACTATCTTACTCCTCATTGATCGTTAATTTCACTTGTTTTATTCGCTTATTATCTAATGACTCTACCTTAAATGCGTAGTGATTCAAAGCTATAGTTTCTCCTCGTTTAGGGAAACTTCCTGATATCTCAAGCAGTAACCCTGCTATAGTTTCGGCATCTCCTTTTTTATTCTCAAATACAGTACTATCTTCCAGCTTTAGTATTTTATAAAAATCCTTTAAGGCCGTTCTTCCTTCAAAAACATAGTTTTTATCATCAAGTTTTGAAAAAATCAAATCCTCATCATCAAATTCATCGCTAATATCTCCAACTATTTCTTCTATAATATCCTCTAATGAAATCAAACCACTAGTTCCTCCATACTCATCTACAACTATAGCTAAGTGATTTTTCTTGTCTTTAAAATCATTAAGCAAATCATCTAGTTTTTTATTTTCTGGCACAAAATAAGGCTCTCTCAATAATGGAATCCAATCAAAAGAAGTTTCATTTATATGTGGCAACAAATCTTTCACATACAAAATCCCAATAACCTTATCAATACTATCTTCAAACACAGGGATTCTAGAATACCCTTTTTCTATAATTTCTGGAAGAATTTCTTTGTATGAGGAAGCACTATTAAGTGCAAAAATATCCATACGAGGACGCATTACTTGTTTGGTGTCTGTATTACCAAAAGACACAATCCCTTCTAATATTTTCTTTTCTTCATCTGTAGTATCATTATCTGATGTCAATTCTAATGCCTGTGATAACTGATCTACACTTAAATTTGACTTTTGTTTTCCTAACTGGCTATGCATCCTTACAGTTACACTTCTCATAGGAATACTTACTGGAGAAATTATCCAATCTAAGGCTCCTAATGGGCGCGCCATAAGCTTAGCAAATTTCACCCTATTTCTACTAGCATATAACTTTGGCAAAATCTCACCAAACAACAATATAAAAAAGGTTGCCAATCCTACCTCTACTACAAACCTTACATTGATCCACCCTAACCAAACATAATCCAAATTACTGAAATACACTTTTCCTATTGCATCAAAAAGCAATACAATTGCAATATTGATAAAATTGTTTGCCACCAGTATGGTCGCCAGTAACTTTTTTGGGCTATCTAGCAACTTAATTATAATCTTAAGATTCCTAGAGATATTTTCTTCATCTTTAAGGTCAGTAGGCGTCAATGAGAATAAAGCTACTTCACTACCAGAAATCAATGCAGAAAAAATGAGCAATACAACAAGTACAACCACATTAATGGTTTGCAGAATATCAAAAGTGAATAATGAAATAAATAACAGTTCAGGATCAGGGTCCAAATTATCTTTGTTTAGTTAAACATATCAGAACGGAAGATCATCTTCTTCCATATTCTGTGAATTAGATGGAGCTGCCTGTGTATTATTATCAGCCGCAGGCGCATTCATTTGACGTGTATTCTGAGGTCCAGATTCAGAAGGTTGACTCTCATTTTTAGGAGTAAGAAAAGTAAAATCTGTACATTGTATTTCTGTACTATATCTATCTTTTCCTTGCTCATCTTGCCATTTTCTAGTCTTAAGACGTCCTTCTATATATATCTTATCTCCTTTATTAAGGTATTTTTCACATATTTCTGCAGCTTTATTTCTTACTACAATATTATGCCACTCTGTCGAATTTACACGTTCTCCTGTACTTTTATTGACATATGAATCATTGGTAGCAAGTGGAAATCTGCCTATGCAATTACCTCCTTCAAAATAATGCATCTTTACCTCATCTCCTGTATGCCCAATAAGCATTACTTTATTTAGTGTTCCAGACATTTTTATTTATAGTTTTTATTAGGGTTATTGTGCGCAAAGAAATAATAAACCTTGATAAATAACACCATCTTGATCTTCTTATTTTTTTAACTAACCCAAAAACAGTTTTCTTATTATAGTAAATGTAATAAAAAATAACAAACAAATAGCTTTGTGCATCTCTTAACTCATGCTTTTTAAATGTTTTTTAATAGAGTTTTTATCAAAAAAATTATCTATAAATTTCCCTAACAAAATAGGAACGGGATATCCATGTATATCAGTACAATCAATAAGTTTTTGATTATGAATAATTGATGGAGATTCTTCTACCTTTACAATATAGAGCTGAGTGTGTAAATGTTGATGAGATAACTTATGCACTATAGGTTTATCATAAAATGGTGTTATCTCATACCTCTTTCCTTTCACCATTTCTTTAAAAATATCATCAGAATCAATCGTAGCATGATCTACTCCTTCTCCTTCTATTAAAGGGAATTCATATAACCCTTCCCAAATTCCTTTACCTTTCCTTTGTTGAACAATTGTTTTTTGATTTTCTGTGCAAAAAACTAAGTAGTTAAAATATCGTTTTTTGATTTTTAGTTTTTTAATTTTAACAGGTAACAACTGTACTCTTCCTTCTTTTAATGCGTCACAACTATCTTGTATAGGACAAACAATACAATACGGGCTTTGGGGCTTGCACTGTAAAGCTCCAAACTCCATAATTGCCTGATTATATTCTGCAGGCTGCTCATGATCCATTAATGTTATAGCCAACTCTTTGAATTCTTTTACCCCTTTAGTAGTATTAATAGGAGTATCGATCCCGTAATATCTTGACAATACTCTATATACATTACCATCTACTACAGGAACTGCTTCGTTATAACAAATAGAAGCAATGGCACTTGCAGTATAATCACCCACTCCTTTAAGTTTTAAAAGGTCATTATATGTAGAAGGAAAAACACCTTTTAGATCATCTGCTACATATTTTGCAGTAGTATGTAAGTTTCTAGCTCTTGAATAATACCCCAAACCTTGCCATAATTTTAACACTTCTTCTTCTTTTGCATTGGCAAGATCAAAAACAGTAGGAAAGGCTTCTGTAAATGACAAATAATATGGCAATCCTTGTGCTACTCTGGTTTGCTGAAGTATAATTTCACTAAGCCAAATGTGATATGGATTTTTGGTTTCCCGCCATGGCATTGCTCTTTTGTTTTGTAAGTACCACGAAATGAGTTTTTTAGAAAAAATCATAGTAAAATTATAAGTTTTGCAAAATTAAACGTTTAAAGATGAAAATATCATCTTAAGTATTGATTTTTTGGTTTTTAAATTCTTATATTTGCCCCCTTGAAAATTTAAAAACCCCTAAATAGGTAATATAATGACTAAAGCAGATATTGTAGCAAAAATTTCAGAAAAACTAGGAATAGAAAAAGGTGATGTTCAGGCAACAGTTGAGACCTTTATGGAAGAGGTAAAAAGCTCTTTAGAGAGTGGAGATAATGTATATCTTAGAGGATTTGGTAGTTTTATTATCAAAACCAGAGCAGAAAAAACAGGCCGTAATATTTCTAAGAATACTACTATCAAAATTCCTGCACACAATATACCTGCGTTTAAACCTGCAAAAGTATTTGTAGAAGGTGTAAAAACGAACGTAGAAGTAAAATAATAATAACTAAATAAAAAGTACACTATGCCAAGTGGTAAAAAACGAAAAAGACACAAGGTAGCTACGCACAAGCGTAAAAAACGAAGAAGAGCCAACCGTCACAAGAAAAAGTAGTTTCTAACTACTTTTTTTATTTAAAAAGTTAAGTTCTTTGAAATCGAAATAAAACAGCATATTCACTACCTATATGCAAGTTTTATTTCAACGGAATTGTAAAAAATTCCTGTGAAAAATTGTTTAATCCATCTCGATAGCTATCGGGATAAAAATCTAATCAGAGTGAACAAAGAATTGATCATTAGGTCAGGTTCCTCTACGGATTTTGCCTTACTAAAGGATGGAAAACTAATTGAATTACATAAGGAAGAAGACGACAGTGATTTTGCTGTAGGTGATATATTTATTGCCAAAATCCGCAAATCTGTCCCAGGTCTTAATGCTGCATTTGTAAATGTAGGCTATGAAAAAGATGCATTTTTGCATTATCATGACCTTGGCCCTCAAGTATCTTCTTTACTTAAATTCATAAAACGTGTAAGCACAGGTAAATTAAAAAACTATTCTCTAAAGGATTTTCCTTTTGAGAACGATATTGATAAGCACGGTATTATTACCAATGTGCTCAAATCAAACCAGTCACTACTAGTACAGATAGTAAAAGAACCTATATCTACCAAAGGCCCTCGAATAAGCTCTGAGCTTTCGATTGCTGGTAGATATATAGTTTTAGTACCTTTTTCTAATCGAATTTCTATTTCTCAAAAAATAGAATCATCAGAAGAAAAGGAGCGTTTAAAAAGGCTTGTAAAAAGTATTAAGCCAAAGGGTTTCGGAATTATCGTACGTACTGTAGCAGAAGGCAAAAAAGTAGCAGAACTAGACAAAGATTTACAAAATCTAATAGGGCGATGGCAAAGCATGTGTAAAAAATTATACAAAGCTCACCACCCTTCAAAAGTACTTGGTGAAATGAATAGAGCATCTTCTATATTAAGAGATGTTTTTAATGACACCTTTACTTCTATTATTGTAGATGAAGAAGATCTCTGCAACAGAATCAAAGAGTATTTGCAAGAAATTGCTCCAAAAAAAGAGTCTATTGTAAAACTTCATAATCCTAAAATACCAGTTTTTGAAAAATACGGTATTGAACGGCAAATCAAAACAAGTTTTGGTAAAACTGTATCGATGAGTAAGGGTGCTTATTTGGTTATAGAGCATACAGAAGCGATGCATGTAATCGATGTAAATAGCGGCAATCGATCAAACAAAGCCAAAAATCAAGAAGATACTGCACTAGAAGTAAACCTTATTAGCGCAGCTGAAGTAGCAAGACAATTGCGTCTTAGAGATATGGGAGGTATTATTGTAGTCGATTTTATTGACATGAATAATGCTGAAAATCGAAGAACTCTCTTCAATCAATTAAGAGAAGAGATGAAAGACGATAGAGCAAAGCATAAAATATTACCGCCAAGTAAATTTGGTTTGATTCAGATAACACGACAACGCGTTCGACCTGAAATGAATATCAAGACCCGTGAGGTTGATCCAAACGGAACAAATGGTGAAGTTGAGGCACCAATAGTTTTGGTAGAAAAAATAAAAGTCGAATTAGAAAAATTAATTAAAAAAGATTATAAAAAGATAACGCTTAGTGCGCATCCTTTTATTGCAGCTTTTTTAACAAAAGGATTTCCATCCACCCGATCCAAATGGTTTTTTAACCATAAAAGATGGGTAAAGATTGTACCTAGAGACGCTTACACGTATTTAGAATATCATTTTCATGACAAAAATGGTGAAATGATAAAATAAAAATAACCCGACCTTATTTTAAGTGTCGGGTTTTTTATTTTTCTAACTTCTTGTATTTGCGCTAAATCAACACTTTGCTTCTAACTTTTGTTTTATGATAACGCGATAAAAAATCATAACACACCAATTCATAAAATCGTTGTTTTGACCTAAAAGCACGATTTACCAACATATGAATATAACTACTCATCAAATCGTCTAGCGGCATTTCAAGATTCTTATCGGTATGAAGATCCTTAATTTCTTGTATGTACACAGATGTGTTTTCTTCTTTATGATTTAATAGATTATCGAGAATTATATAATTCTGATCCGCATGAGCTTCTTCTATAAACAAAGTTATTTTGTTTTTCAACCCTCTATATTTTTTATCTAATTGCTTATTCAAGGTTTTATCTGCATGAAACTCTCTTTTGAAAGCTAATCCGTTTTGCGACACCAATTGTAGTTTTGCCTCTTTTGTATACCCAAAACTATCCAACAATCGATCTATTGCTTTTATCACAAACAAAAAATACAATTCTTCATCTTCTATCATCGATATTGCCTCTAATAACGTAGCACTATCCCAATAAAACAATTTTTCTGAAGCATCTATACTATTCGTACCATACCTTTCTAATTCTCTCAAATAGGTGTCTGTTTGTATCTTATACACCACTTGCTGTTCTACATATTTTTGTAGGGCTTTATTGATATGCAGAATAACGCTTCCTATTTTCTCTATGTCTGGAATATGAAATCGTATTCTAATATGAAAATCAGGATCCCCATAACGTATAAAAAACCAAGAATCAATCACACCTTGCTTTACCAAATACTCTACAAGAGGCTTTATAGCTTCTGTAAGAAGCATATCTGATGTTCTGGCCCCACAATATATCTTATAGTATAACCATTCATCTCCTAATATAAATGTTCTTTTTGTACTCATGTTGTTGTATTTATGTGATCTTCCTTATACTGATATTTGTACTTGTTATTTATTTTTATAACAACACTTCTTTATCTACATATCTCTGTTTTTCTTTCTTTTCTCTTGCTCTTTCTAGTTTTTCTTGATTATATAAAGAGATCACAAACTGATTGCTATAATTCATTCCTTTTTGCCGCACTACTCCAGCTACATTTTCAGAAGAGGTTTCTTCTGAAAACAAAAACTCTTCTATAATACATTCTTTTTTCTTTTTTATTGAATCTATCCACATCTGTATAGAATTGTTATTCTCTAGATGTATTAGCAATGTATTATCACCATCTATCAACTGTACCATCTTGGGGATATTATAATTTGCTCTCCATTCATTTACAGCCACCATTCTTTCTTTATCATCTGACTCTTTTAGAAAGGAAAGATCAGCTACAGTAATCTTCCATCTGGCTTTTGCCAATATAAAATCTTTATATATCACTCTTGGCAAAAAAGCATGTTTTTGTAGCACATCATTCCAATAAAAACCAATACTTTGCCTCCTTCCTTGACTTTGCATATCACATAAAAAATGATACACAGGCAATGCATTTGCGCTATAGTTATGTGCATTTGTTAATCTTGGAATAATTTCTTTATTAAGCATTCTACTTCGCAAAATAACCTGATTACCCCTTACTGATATCATTAAATCCTCTATTGGTAATTGCTGTTCAGAGGGTAAATTAGACTTCCCTAAATAAGGGATTTCATATTCACGTATTGTTGCTCTTCTTATCACATTACCTGTCCTTGACTCTGGTAAATGAACAATTTCTGCAAGAACCTGATTATCATACATTTCTTGTTCTACAGTTGCAATTTGTTGTATATGCTCTAAGATATCATGATTTCCAGTAGAAAATCGCCCTAGTAAATTTGCGGCAGAAGCGCCTACTATATACGAGCATATCATTTTCTCTTCTCCATCCACTGTTGCTATTTGCGCAATTGTAGACATTGTATCAGGTAAATCATTCCAATTAAGCTCTAAATGGTCAAAATCCTGATCTTCTAGAAGCATTAAATATTTATTATCCCTATGGATACTTTGCAATTTTTGACCTATTATTTCCTGTACTGGATTCCATTGTATTTCTTGTGTTGTAACAGGAGCTGAAGGAATATATAAATCATCTAAAAAAGAAGTAGAATCACTGGCATTCATGTTTTGCAAATACCCAATACCAACTTCTGTATCTAATGCAATTGCCAGCGGTATTTCTTGAGTTTCATATCGTTTTATAAACGCATCTTTAAATTTTTGCAAGTTTGTTTCTGATGGTGTATTACTCATTCTATTTAATAATGGCAATAACCTTTTTAACTTATAACCCCACCGAATATTTAATTGATTTGACTGAATTCCTGTATACATATCTGTTTGAAAAAGATATTTTAATTCAAACGGGGTCTCCATTTTTGCTACTCTATCACTTAGTTCTACGTATTTATTAACTTCATTACCCAATCTATTATCTATTTCTTTCAAAAACTTTTGATAATATTGAATTTCTTTTAGTAACACATCTGCTTCTTCTAAGTAGCTTACTCTATTTGCAAGCTGCTCTAAGAAGTCTTCTCCTGTTACAGAGGGTTCTATCTCACTTACCAAGATTTGATTACTTATAAGCTCATCTATAAACTCTTCTGCTTCTTGATAGATGATTTCATCATTTACCAACAACATTGCCAAGTCCTTAACCTTTTTACCAGAAGTAGCATTCTTGAGTATTATTTCTAAATACTCTGTATACGCTATAGCCTCTATAGAATGCTCTCTCTGGTTATATGAATTATATCGATATTCTATATACCGGTATTGATCTCCAATTTTATATAAGCTGTTATTAGGATACCACAATAATTGATTTTTTATAACTTCTTCTTTTGCTAGTTTTTGAGAAAGTGCTACCAGAAAATTCATATCAAATCGAGTTTGCCTATGATTCTTACGGTAATCATCTAGAACAATCATAGTTTCATCACCAAATGCTCCTATGCTACATCCTGCAAATAGCCCAAAAGGAGTACAGCGAGAACTCATTCTGGATAGATATTTTAACAACGAAGATTCTAACCTCTTAGCTTTCTTAACATCATTAAGCCTACCTGATAACCATTTTTCAATCTCAGCAAACAATTCTGGAGAGGCAAGAAAAATTGCTTCTTTAATCTCATCATTCTTCCAAAGATCAACAAATACCTCTGTAGTTATATCCTTATTTTTTGTTAGATCGTAATAAAAATTTAAAGGCAAAAGAGGCGTTCTAAGGCAGAATTTATCGAAAAAAGTATATGGATTTTTAAGTTTCAAAAGTGTGTGGTATTTTTAAATGGTTAGTATCAAAAAGATAAATATACTATTTTCTATTTTTATGATCTGACTTAAACGTATAATAGCTAATTGATTAAGATTTGTATTCATATGACTTGAGTTCAATCACAAAAGTGCCTTACCTTTGTTGCATGCATAAGTACCCTATAAAGTCTGTAACGGTAGCAGAAGCAACTCACAAAATGGAACGTTATTGTGCCTACCAAGAGCGTTGCCATAAGGATATTGAAGATAAATTGAGAACGATGAAACTGATTCCTGAAGCCAAGGAAAAAATCATCTTACATCTTTTGGAGCATAATTTCCTAAACGAAGAGCGTTTTGCTAAAAGTTTTGCCAGAGGAAAATTTAATATCAAAAAATGGGGTAAACAACGTATTACCAGAGAGCTTAAATTACGTAAAATATCTCCTTATAATATAAAAACTGCACTTAAGGAAATAGCGGAAGAGGATTATTTTATCACCTTTCATGAGCTGGCAGAAAAAAAATACAACAGTATTTCTGAACAGGATAAAAACAAAAAATATAAAAAACTCGTAGATTACTTACTATATCGAGGATGGGAAACAAATCTTGTGTATGAGAAAGCAAATGAACTCATATCATTTTAACTTGTGAAATAACACTAATAAATCTTTATCACGTCAAACAAAGTCAAGAAACACATTCAACACTAAAGCTTTTTGCTTCTTGACTTTGCTCAACACAATAAACAAACACCCTATTAATTACCCAGTAAGTCAATAGCCCTTTCTATCCCACTATCAATTTTGTTATCAAAATCTAGAGTAGACAAAAATGGCACTTTATTTTCTTCTTTTTCTGGCCCCATACCTACGGCTTCAAAAACAATTCCTTCTGGATCACTATACACCTCATTAGATAACACCACTCTTGCTCCATTTGGCAACACATGTGTTAATTCATCAGAAAGGATTCCATTGGTATTCTCTCCTATAAGGTTTACATACGGTAAACCCTTCATCGCTAGGGTAAATATTTCTGCCGCACTAGATGTGACAGGACTAGTCAAAAGAGCGATCTCTCCTGTAAACTGATATGATCCTTTAGGGCTAATAGATATTGTCTGAGGCTCTGTAAAGCCTTCTCCTAGTTTTGCCTTTTTTGTTCCGACTACTGTTTCTTTATTTACAAAACGGGAGGCGATATCTAATGAAATTTTATCATGCCCTCCTCCATTGGCTCTAACATCTATAATTAACTTGGAAACTCCAGATTTTTCAAAATCATTCATCATCTCATCTAATACTTCGTTTAGAGCGATTCTCTCATTTTCAAGACTTGTTCCAAAGTCTTCCATCTCAAGAATTGCAACATATCCTATCTGATCAGTTACCAATCCCCAAAACATATTTTCTTCGGCATTTTGATTGAATTCTCCTTTGAGATAAGTTTCTGCAATTACATTCATTTTTCCATCCAGAACATCCCAATAGTCCTCTGTACTCTCTATACGATATGGCTCCTCAAGATGTTCATTCAATCTTTCTACTAAATTCGAAAAACCAGGTTCAATTTCTACACCTTTATTTTCATCTTTTACACTTACATGTCCATCTTTTAACTGCAATACTAATTCTTCAACAATATCATAAAAATTATCTTCAGTAACTTGATCTCTTACATTTTCAAACTCAGACCAATTCACATTTCGTCTTTCAAAAAAAGCATAATAGTCATTAAAAATATTCCAAAAGTAATCGAAATTAACTTTTGGATCTTCTGTATTCCCTATTTGACCTGACAAACAAAGTTCATTCTGATTCTGTAACCTACTCATTTTTATTTCTGAAACAAAAAGATCCGAAGTTCCTAACAGTTCATTAGTACTTATCTGCTCTATACGCAATCCTCCCAATTCTTCGGGTTTAAAATCAGTTTCCATAATAGCACATCCAGCAGAGGATATAGTATACAATACATCTTTACCTTCTGTAAATTCAATTATATACCCCTTATCTTCTATAAACCAAAAACCATTTTTAGATTTTTCTACATCGTGAGTATCATCATCTGATTCGCAAGCCGCAAAGCAAAATATCACATAAAAAACAACCAAAAATTTAACACAATACGCAATATAAATTTCTTTTTTTACTCTCTCATTCATCTTTTTAAAGTTTTAATACTTCACCAAAACTATAGATGATAAATTATTCGAGTGTTCCGTTTAATTAAGAGTTAATAAATCGGGACTTACTTTTATTGTCGTTCTTTTCTAAATTCACTTGGTGTACTTCCGGTTTCTTTTTTGAATGTTTTATAAAATGTAGTTTTTGATTTAAAACCCGCTTCTAATCCTATTGCCAATAAACTATATTTATGAAACTCAGGATCCACTATCATTTGTTTTACCTCTTCTACTCTAAATGAATTAATGTATGCTGAAAAATTCTTATCTGTTATTGAGTTTACAATCTGAGAAAGATACCCAGGACTAATCCCTAATTCTTCCGCTACAAGATCTCTGCTCAAATCAGGGTCTCTATAAACATACTGGTCGTACAACATAAATTCTAGCTTTTTGAAGTATCTATTATCCCTAGAAAACCCTTCTAAAACCTCATGATTATTCTTTGTTTCAACATTTTCATCAATTTGATGTTCAGAATTTTCTTTTCTAAGGGAGAAGTTTTTTTTATTTAATATCTCTAAAATTTCTTTTTGATCTTTGGCCAGTTTTAATCGATAAATCCCATTATAAAAAATCCAATATATAAAAAACGAAAGCACCACAACCAGCACCCCTTCAAAAACATATTCTTCTTCTATCCAAAAAAATTCTATACTACCTAATACAATCCAGAGAATTGTGATTACAAACATACTACTCCATAATAAACGAACCCATTTTACATTCTCTTCGTTACCTATTAATGGAGTTTTCTTTATAAGAACATATAACCATATCATCAATAAAAGATTAAACATATAATAGCTTATTTCTTCTATCTCGAATATTATTGAATAGTATTCTTCTATGTTTAATATGTTAAATCCATAGTCAACTTCTATAGTAAAAATGATATTAAGGAGTATTGAAATCGCAATTGGCACATATAGCCATTTTAATTTTTTACTGTTATGTATATCATTATTGATTAACTTGGTTATATAAAAGAAGACCATCACTGGGAAAAGAAAAACCCATTCTATATCATCAAGTATATTTAGTTCTTTATAAGTATCGAACACTCCTATACTATCCATAAACATATTCAGCATCAACACAGAAAGCAATACTATAGAATACCCTAAATAATTATTGGTTTTGGTTCTAAAAAATGGGGATAATAAAATGACTGCTCCAAAAATAAATCCTTGAGAAGCGCTGATTAATAATAGAAGTCTGAGAATATTCATTACAATCATTTTTAAGAGGCAAAGCAAACTTATTTCACTTCTTAATACTATTTCAAATAAAACATACTACAGGGTATACATTCTATTCTCTTTTTATGAATACCCGTTTCTTTTGTTGGTTCGTAGAATTGCTTCTTCATTTTTATAATCTATCCATTTTTGCCCTCTACTTTTACGCATAAGGTTATCAAAATGTCTCATTATAAAAAAATTATAGGTAGCCTTGATAAAATTGGTTGTCTTTCTAGATACAGAACGAATACTCATCGAAAACCCTGGGGTTAAATAGGTCATCTGATGCCAATATCCTTCTGGCATGTATAATGTTTCTCCGTGTTTTAAATTTGTTATATAGCCTTTAGCATGTTGTAATGCTGGCCATTTTTTAAAATCAGGGGCATTAAAATCGATATTTTGATGTGATATTAATGCATGAGGAACTTTATATAAAAATTTTGTTTCTGAAGGAGGAAACAAGATACATTGCTTTTCTCCATGAAAATGAAAATGAAGAATATTAGCCAAATCTATATCATAATGCATAAATACTTTAGAGCCACTCCCTCCAAAAAACAGAAAAGGTAGTTTCTTCATGAATTTTAACCCTATTTCATCAGGGTATTTAAAATCATCTTGAAGTTTGGGTGCCTCCTTAAGTAGATTATATAAAAATATACGATAATTGGTTGATCCTTTTTCTAGCAAACCTAAATACTCACTCATTCTCATACTAGTATGAGCCTCATTAAATTTAAATTCTGATGAGATAGGTCTATCATCGTACAAAGGCACGGTTTTATCTCCTGCTATAGAATTAATATATGAAAGATCCCATTTTTTATACGCAGGCCAATCCATAATCAACTGCTCAATTACAACTGGTTTTTGCAATTGAACATACTCTTTCAGAAATTTCTCTTTGGTAATCGTTTTTACCCTTGGTATTTGTTCTAAATTCAATTTCACTGACTACTATGAAATGTACTTTAAAATTAAGTCTATATAATTACACCACAAGATTACAGCTCTAAACAGTTTACTTATCTGCTATTGCTTCTTTTTTTATCTCTCTAGCCTTCTGCTTTGCAGTTTCATTTCTATCAATAGTATGTTGTGGCCTTGTCCATTTAGGTTTTTCTCCTTTAGGCTGAAACTTAGAGTTTTCTGCTTCTACTGTTTCTGGTTGTGCTTTTTTAACAAATGGTTTTTGAGGGTTTAATCCTAACATTTTAAACATTTCCATATCCTGATGCACATCTGGATTAGGGGTTGTCAACAATTTATCTCCTGCAAAAATTGAATTTGCTCCTGCAAAGAAACACATCGCTTGTCCTTCTCTACTCATTTCTGTTCTACCAGCAGAAAGTCTTACTTGTGTTATTGGCATTACAATTCGAGTGGTGGCTACCATTCTAATCATATCCCACATAGATACAGGTTCTTGCTCTTCCATTGGTGTTCCTTCTACAGCTACCAAAGAATTTATAGGAACAGATTCTGGCTGTGGGCTTAATCTAGACAAAGCAACCAGCATTCCTGCTCGATCTTCAACTTTTTCTCCCATTCCAATAATCCCACCACTACATACGGTTACATTGGTTTTTCTAACATTCTCAATCGTTTTTAAACGATCTTCAAATCCACGAGTAGAAATTACTTCTTTATAATAATCTTCTGAGGTATCTAGGTTATGGTTATAGGCGTATAATCCAGCTTCTGCTAATCGCTGAGCTTGATTTTCAGTAATCATTCCCAAGGTACAACATACCTCCATATCCAGTTTATTGATGGTACGTACCATCTCTAATACATTTTCAAATTCTGGACCATCTTTAACATTACGCCAAGCCGCACCCATACATACTCTTGAACTACCTGAAGATTTTGCACGAAGTGCCTGAGCTTTTACTTGTCGCACACTCATCAAGTCGTTACCTTCTATGTCGGTATGATATCTTGCAGCTTGCGGACAATATCCACAATCTTCTGGACACCCTCCTGTTTTTATCGATAACAGTGTAGAAACCTGTACTGTATTTGGGTCATGACATTCTCTATGAATTGTAGCTGCCTTATACAATAAATCCATTAAAGGCATATTGTAAATATCAAGAATCTCTTGCTCTGTCCAATCGTGTCTAATAATGCTCATAAATCATTAATAATTAAAATGTAAAAAAATCTGAATTGCTATTTGACTACAAAAGCTACAAACTTTGCTGACAAATATCACTACTTTATTCCTAAAAACCTTTTAAATAGTTTAAAAAACTTTTCTAGATTTTCAAGATACGCATTATGTCTGCTTTTTTCAAACACCACTCTCTCTACTTGTAACATATTTATTTTACAGTGTTTTACAAAACTCAACACCCCTTTATTTCTGCCATTATTGCTATAAAATACAGATATAAATAGTATCGCTTTTTTATAAAATTATGGTCGTTCCAGCAAAATACTTACCGCATTACCTCCAAAACCAACAGCATTTACTATAATCTTTTTTAATTGGTTGGGATATTTATCATAGGATACAAAAGGAACAGGTATAAAATCCTGATATTTAAGCATCAATACTGCCAGCTCAAGACTTAAAATACCACTAGCACCAAATGTATGCCCTATCTTCCATTTATTGGTGGTCAAAGCAGGAAGAATATCTCCAAAAACTGCATGAATGGCGTTATACTCTGCTTGATCTCCTTTTACTGTTCCCGGAGCATGTAATACGATGGCATCAATATCACTTGCAGGGGTTTCTCCTAAAGCCATTTTCATAGATTTCTGAAAGCAATCTGCTTCTGTAGAAATAGATATATTATGTTTTAAAGGTTCAGTAGCATACCCAATTCCTTTTATTAATGCTATCGCATTTTCTTTTATTCCTTTTTCTATACATGCTACTCCTGCACCTTCTCCCAAAAACATAGAATTTCTTTTCTTATCCCAGTTCATAGCCTGGCAAGGATATCTCACTTTATCACCAGGTGCATATATCTTGAGGGCTTTCATTTGAGCAATAGTAAATGGAGTAAGCGGAGCCTCACTACCTCCTACCAAAAACTGATCTGCCAAACCAGCTTGTAACCAGGCTACCCCATTAAGTATCGCATGCAATGCTGTTGAGCATGTAATCGAGTGGCTTATTTGTGGCCCTGTAGCTTGTAAATCATGAGCAATCCATGATGAAATATTACCTAGAGTAGTCGTTGGTGAACTGAGTGTCGATGATTTACCTGTATTGAGAAATTCTTGATGATATTTTTCAAAAAGTCCTGTTGCACCACGTGAAGAACCTATATTGATCCCAAAGTCATGATTTCCTTTCCATCCAGCATTTTTGACTGCTTCTCGAGCCGCAAAAACCCCAAACAATACTGAATTATCTAATGCTGTATAGTGAGGACTTTCGTTTCTAAGGGCCTCAATCTTATTTCTCTCTTCTGAAAAAAGTGATGCAACGGGCGTTTTTTCATTTCCAAAATCTTCAAAAGTAATACGATGTGATGTATCCTTATATTGTTGCCATAAGCGATCACCAGAAGATATTCCCAAAGGGGATATTGAGGATATTCCAGTTATTGATATTATCTGTTGCAATTCTTAATTTTTGTCAAATGTAGGGGTTTGTTCTATCTTGTTCAATAGTTATATTATTTATCCTGTATTTTTGATAACAAAATGTCATTTTTAACTACTTATTAGTATAAACAAAGAATATCACTTATGAATGATCACGTACAACAAAAAAGTTGGTTCGCAAGAAATTGGGGTTGGGCTGTTCCTTTAGGAGGTTGCCTTACTATTATTATTCTATTTTTTATCTTTTTGGGGTCTGTTATTTTTGGTGTCAACGAGTTTTTCACACAGTCTACTCCCCACCAAGATGCCCTTGCCAAGATAAATAATGATGAATATGTTGTGTCTATCATAGGAGAACCTATAGAAACTGATGGTATTATGAATGGTAATATATCCTATCATAATAATGCAGGGTCTGCTGATATCTCGATCCCTATAAAAGGATCAAAAGGAACAGCCCAATTATATGTAGTGGGCACCAAACAAAATGATACATGGTCTTATACCGAAATGTATGTAATAATAGATGATACAGGTGAGCAAATTGATATCTTAGGTTATGAACAAAATAACAGTATTATCAAAAACGAATAATTAAGGTTACAGAGTTTCTAATAATTCATCGATCGTACTATATATTTTCTCTAATTGTTCTTGAGTTATCACATAGGGTGCTAGAATATAAACAGTACTCCCTAATGGTCTTAATGCGACTCCTCTTTGCATAAAATGATCAAATATCTCATAGCGTTTTTTACCATATCGATCCATTTCTATATCAAGATCCAACGCATAGATCACTCCTTGTTGCCTAGTTACCTTCACCTTGGAGTGATCTTTTATTCGAGCATCAAACTGTTTATGAGACTTTATTATTCTATTTATATTGCTCTGAATCTCTTCACTTTGTAAAAGTTCTATTGCTGCCAAAGCAACTGAACATGCAATTGGATTAGCAGAATATGTATGTGCATGAAAAAATGCTTTACCTATCGAATCATCTAAAAAAGTATTATAAATCTCCTGAGTACAACTTGTCACTGCCATAGGAACAAATCCTGCTGTTAATGACTTTGAAAGTGAAATAATATCTGGTTTGGTTTCTATATAATCAGATGCAAATGTTTTTCCTGTTTTCCCAAAACCAGTCATTACTTCATCTGCAATAGTAATGATATTATTTTCTTTGCAAATTCCCAGAATCTGATCCAAATATCTAGCCTCATACATATGCATTGCATTGGCTCCTTGTACCAAAGGTTCGTAAATAAATGCAGCTACCTCGTTGGTTGTTATACATTCTTGTATTTGTTTTATAATACTATCTATAGTATCAAAACTAGGGGTTGGAATACGTATTACATTGATAAAAAAATCTTCAAATGGACCATTATATACTGATAAGCCTGAAGCTGACATTGCCCCAAAGGTATCTCCATGAAAACCGTCTTCAAAAGCTATAATTGTATTTCTTTTTTCTCCTCTATTAAAATGGTATTGCAATGCCATTTTAATACCTACCTCATTTGCCGTTGACCCATTATCAGAGAAAAATATTTTTTCTTGATTGTCGGGTAGTATATTAATTAATGCTTCTGATAGTTTAATGGCTGGCTCATGAGTAAATCCTGCAAATACAATTTGATCCAATTGTTGCATCTGTTGTTGTACTTTCTCAAGAATATACTCATTACAATGCCCATACATAGCTGTATACCAAGAGGCAATGCCATCTATATATGTTTTATCATCTTCACCATAGAGCACTGCTCCTTTTGCTTTTACAATGGGTAATGCTTCTGGATGAATCTTATGTTGAGTAAGGGGATGCCAAAGGTGTTTTTTATCTCTTTCTTGTAAAGTCATGAGTTCTTATTTAAGCAAAAGTGAAGTTTTTTAATGAATAATTTTTAGTTGCAAGTTATACGAATAACGAAATACTAGAACAGGGTTACAGTTTTATGAGTTGATCTTTAAACAATTCTGCATATTCCCTTATCACCATTTTATCAAAATAGGGCTCATCATTAATACGGCCTATTATGGTAGCTCCTGTCATTTTTTCTATAATGCTTTCTGTGGTTTTGTGTTCTTCTCCACTAAAAATAATAGATACATCAAATCCTTTTTCTTTCAAAATCTGAATGGTCATCAATGTATGATTAATACTTCCTAAATAGTGCCTAGAGACAACAACAACCTTATAATCAGCCTCTATAATATCCAAAATTGTGTTTTGATCATTCAAAGGCACTAATAGTCCTCCTGCTCCTTCAATTACCAAATGATTATCAGCTTTAGGAAGATTGATGGTATCTATATCAATAACAACATTATCTATTATTGCTGCTGCATGGGGGCTCATTGGGGTTTTTAATGCATAACTGTTACCATGAAATTTTGATTGTGGATTAGAAACCAGCTCCCGTACTTTATCTGTATCTGAATATTCAAGATCTCCTGCCTGCACTGGCTTGAAATAATCTGCCTCTAGTGCCTCTACTATTATTGCTGAAACTATAGTTTTACCAACATCTGTACCTATCCCTGTAACAAAGATCTTTTTATTCATAGTTTGTTTGATTCTTTTTTCCATTCTATTATATCATACTGTATTACATGAATAATATCTGGTCAAAATAGTTTTGCTTTTTTTATGTATTGTTATACAAAAGTAGCAAGTAGTTCTAAGATTTTAGATATTTCTTCTGTAGAATTATAAGAATGTATGCAAAAACGTAATCTCTCTTGTCCTTGTGGTACGGTTGGAGACAAAATAGGTTTTACATCGAATCCTGATTTCTGAAGTTGAGATGCTACTTTCTTCACATTTTCATTACCCGAAATAAGACAACAATGTATCGTAGAATTACTTTTTATAAACTTTGAGTCTACATCTAGATTTATGGCTTTTTGATTAAAAAAAGTGATGTTACCTATAAGTTTTTTGATTGCATTTGTTTGTAGAAGGTGTTGATAAACGACATGTATTGTAGCAAGAGAGTGGGGCGGAAGCCCTGTTGTATAAATAAAACTTCTTGCAAAATTTATCAAATATTTTTTTAGACTTTCAGATCCTAAAATTACAGCTCCGTGACATCCCATTGCTTTTCCAAAAGTATTGATTCTTGCAAAAACTTGATTCTCCAATCCTAACTGCTGTATCAATCCTACTCCACATTCTCCATATACTCCAACGGCATGTGCTTCATCAACAACAAAACGACAATTATACTGTTGACATAATGATCCAAAACCACGCAAATCAGGAGTATCTCCATCCATAGAAAAAACGGATTCTGTAATTACATATATCTCAATCCCAGTATGATTTTTTACATCTAATCTCGTCTTGTGAAGCTTTTTTTGTAAATCGTTTAAATCATTATGCACAAACCTATAGGATTTGGCATTACTCATTTTAATACCGTCTCGAATCGAAGCATGAACTAATTCGTCATAGAAAATAATATCTCCTCGCTGAAGCACTGCGGAAAGAAACCCTACATTAGCATCATATCCAGAATTAAACAATAAAGCAGCTTCTGTATTATGAATCTTTGCCAGTAGTGTTTCTGTTTTTTCATATAACTTATGATTTCCTGATAGCAATCGAGAGCCTGTTGCCCCATTCTCACATATATTTTGTTCTTCTAGAAATCGATGTACTTCATTAAAAATTCCCTTTTCTTGAGCCAATCCTAAGTAATCATTGGAAGAAAAATCAATTAAATTTTGTCGTTCAGGAAGTCTGCGGAGTGCATTATTTTTCTCTCTATCCTGAAGTTTTTTCTGAAGTTTTTCTGGCAATTGCATAATGTTTTCAAAAATAAAACAAATAGTCTTTATATTTTTTATATTCATAGGATATAATCCAACTAACAATCATGAGTATTATTTATACCGTTGCTACTTCTGATGTAGAGTTACAACAAATCATAATGTTACAGCAACATAATTTACCTGTTTCAATTTCTCAGACAGAAAAAGAAAAAGAAGGTTTTGTTACTGTACAACATGATTTTACTATTTTAAAAAAAATGAATTATCGACAGCCTCACGTCATAGCAAAAAAAGAAAATAAGCTGATTGGATATGCTTTGTGTATGCACAGAGATTTTAAAAATGATATCGATGCTCTGAAACCAATGTTTACTGTGATTGATGATCAACTACCATCCAACATATCCTACATAATAATGGGACAAATTTGTGTTGATAAGGCATTTAGAAAACAAGGTGTTTTCAGGGGATTGTATACCACTATAAAAAATAAACTACATAAGAACTATCGTTTATTGATTACCGAAGTCGCAACAAGTAATATACGCTCTTTGCAAGCACATTTTGCTATTGGTTTCAAAACATTAATACAATATGAATGTAATGGTATAAAGTGGCATCTTATTTATTGGGACTGGACATAATATTTGGGGTTATCTCTTCTGAATCTAAATCATATCCTAAATCTTTACCTTTCTGCACTCTAGGCACTCCCTTTGTCATCCATCTTGGAGCTGGCTTACCTTTTAAGTAATGATCAAAAAACTGCATCATGCGAATTGATAAATCTTGTTTATTTTTTACCTTTTTCAGATTATGAGCTTCCTCATTATAAACTAATAACCATACTGGTTTTTGCAATCTACGCATCCCCATAAACATTTCTATACCCTGATAATAAGGCACAGCACCATCCTTATCATTATGCATCATCAACAAAGGAGTTTCTATTTTAGGGATACCAAAAAGTGGTGAGTTTTCTATATACAGATCAAATCCATCCCATAGGTTTTTCCCTAATCTACTTTGTGTTCGTTCATATTGAAACGCTCTACTCAAACCTGTTTTCCATCGTATTCCTCCATAAGCAGAAGTCATATTACTTACAGGAGCACCAGCCATTGCTGCTTTAAATTTATTTGTTACTGTAACTAAATAGGCTACTTGATATCCTCCCCAACTTTGCCCTTGTATGCCTATATTATTACTATCTATATATCCTAATTCTTCTAGGGCTTCTACTCCTGATACTATACAGTTATATGCACTCGCTCCTGGCTTACCCTCACTATACACAATATCAGGCACAAACATTATATAATCATTGCTTACCAAATATGAAGGGTTTACTATAGAAGCACTCGGCCTAGGAGCATAATAGTTATGATAACCGTCTGAACTTTTTTCGTAAAAATAAGTGATCAAAGGATATTTTCTAGAAGGATCGAAGTCTATTGGCTTATAAACAATCCCTTCTAATTTTTTGCCATCATACGTTTTCCATGAGAACAATTCTGCCGTTCCCCATTTATATTCTTTCTGATGTATATTTACTGCTGTAATCTTATCTTCCGTTTGAAAAGCATCTGTAGTTACATGCAAATCAGAAAATGTAGAGAAATTTTGTTTCCTATAAACAAAAACTTCTGCGTCTTTTGCCTTTTTATATCTATTAATTTTATATTCTGACGGCTTTATCTTTTCTATCAATCTTCCTCTTCTCAAGGCATATAATCCTGATATTTTTGTTTTGTTATCAAAACTTGTTATCAATAATTCTTTATCAATATAAGACGCTTGATTTGGCTTTTCTGTATGCAACATCTCTGTTCTATAACTGATATTCTTTTTTCTTCCGTTTTGGGTAATATTTACAGGGTTTCCTTTACCCGAAAGTGTAACTTTCCAAATATCAAATTTATCATAGAGCAAGGCGTCTCCTTTTGAGTCAAACCCTCCAAACCCATATGCAGAGGGTAATGCAGGACGATCATCATCTTCATCATAGAACGCTACATTCAATTTTTTGGTGAGGTTTACTTTTTTTGTGGTTATTAGATTTACAGAAAACCAGTGTCGTTCTTCCATATCATAATACAACACATATTGATTATCTGTAGAAAGAATTGGCTGAGTTCCTTTATTTTTAAGAATACTTTTTTTATTTCCTGTATTGGTATCAATTATATAAAAATCCTTTGTCCATGGATAATCCCAAGAACGTTTGATATCATAGGGAGAGGTTAATGAACCTATTATGAATTGTTGTTGTTTATTTTTATCAAAAATAAGATCTTCAATTTCCTTATCCTGGATATGAATACATTTTTGAGATCTTATATTATAGTATGATATAAATGCTTTTTTTGTAAGCTCTTCGAATTTAGATTTTTGTTCTGGTTGAATTAATTTATCCTGCCAAGTCCAAACATCTACTTGTGGTATTTCATCTTTGAGCAACGTAGTATCTTTTGTATATACAACCTTTGGTTTTGAATAGAAATATAACCTATCTCCATTATCAGAAAAAAAAGGTACTTGATCTTTACTCAACAACCAGTTATTTCTCAAATTATCTCCTGATTTGCTTACAATTTTTTGTTGTTCACCATTTTTATAATAATACAACTCAAACCTCAACGAATCTGTTGTTGTGGAGTCTTGAGCTGCTAAGTATGCAAATTGAGAACCATCTTTATATACTGCTAACTTATCATAACTGTAGTTTACTGTATCGATGGCTATTTTTGAGCTTGAAGACACATCATATTGATATACTCCTTTATCCTTTCCTTTCTTTTTTTTATTTTTTAATGTGTAATAAAACGTTTTTCCTTTTTCTGGTAATAAAAAATCTTTTATCTGATGTATCGTATCTTGTTTTTTCGTCTGTAAATGGTAAACTAATACATAATTTTCGTTTGACTCCTTCTGAGTATCATTCTGTATACTATCTTCTTTTTGTTTGGCGGTATCGCCTTTATTATTTTTGATTTTTTCTATTACTAGCCATCCCTCTTCTTTCTTTGGTAATTTATATGTCTTCACATCAAGAATAGAATCATAAATAGTATTCTTTTTTACATCATATATAAACAAAACATCTTTTGTTCTATTGTCTTTTTTTACCTCTTCCTTTTTTTCTTTTCTTGTTAATTGATATTCTGGTCTTTTCTTGAATATCACATAATTCTCATTTGAAGATATTGATGCTTTATATCCATTAGGATATCTATATTTGATTTGATTTTGTGTATTGTATATTTCTATATAACCATCACCTCTTTTTGTCCCTGTCTCAATAGTAGAAACTACTAATTTACCTTTATCAGATACTTTGATATCGGTTATATTTTTCCATTTATCGTAATCTGTATGGGTCAATGTTTTTTTCTGAGCTGAAATAAACGAGACAGTAAGAATAATAGCAAAGGTGACAAATCTTTGAATCATATACAATTTGATATTAGAGTAATATATTATGTTCTGGAAAAGTATAAAACCTTTTAGCCAAAAAAGGCTGTTTAACATAATTTTATCTAAAAACCAATTGTTTATTCCTTGTCATTTGTTTTTTACAATAATTACACCTACTATAAAAAAATCCCTGTTACTAAATAGTAACAGGGATTTTTTTATAGTATTGATTAATTGTCTATTGCATTAATCTGCAAGTACAACCACCTTATTATCTTTCATTTCGATAGTTCCTGAATTGATAGAAAGTAGTGTTGCTCCATTTTCACCTTCAGTAAATTTTGTTGCAACTTCTTCTTCTAGATTCATATCACCAAACACTTTTACATCTCCTTTTCCTAACAAAGAAATAATTGGTGCGTGATTATCTAACATCTGAAACTCTCCATTTACTCCTGGCACTACAACCGAAGTTACTTCACCGCTAAATAATATAGCTTCTGGAGTTACTATTTCTAAATACATATTTTTAAGTATTGAGTATTGAGTAATTAGTATTTTAGACAATAATGAGAAAGAAATTAATCTCACTACTCAATTACTAACTTCTCACTACTGTTTTATGCTTCTGCTAACATTTTTTCACCAGCTTCGATAGCTTCTTCAATAGAACCTTTAAGGTTAAATGCTGCTTCTGGTAAGTGATCTAATTCACCATCCATAATCATTGTAAAAGCCTTAATCGTGTCTTTGATATCTACCAAACATCCTGGTATACCTGTAAACTGCTCTGCTACGTGGAACGGCTGAGATAGGAAACGTTGTACACGACGTGCACGTCCTACCGCAAGTTTATCTTCTTCAGATAATTCTTCCATACCAAGGATAGCGATAATGTCTTGTAATTCTTTATAGCGTTGTAATAATTCTTTTACACGTTGTGCACAATTGTAATGCTCGTCTCCTAGAATATCTGCTGTAAGAATTCTTGATGTAGAATCTAATGGATCTACCGCAGGATAGATACCTAGCTCTGCAATTTTACGAGATAATACTGTTGTAGCATCTAAGTGAGCAAATGTTGTTGCTGGTGCTGGATCGGTAAGGTCATCTGCAGGTACATATACCGCTTGTACAGATGTAATTGATCCTTTCTTTGTAGAAGTAATACGCTCCTGCATAGCTCCCATCTCTGTTGCTAATGTAGGTTGGTATCCTACCGCAGATGGCATACGCCCAAGAAGTGCTGATACCTCTGAACCTGCTTGCGTAAATCGGAAAATATTATCTACGAAGAAAAGTACATCTTTTCCTTGTCCGTCTCCTGCTCCATCACGGAAATATTCTGCAATAGTAAGACCAGAAAGTGCTACACGAGCACGTGCTCCTGGTGGCTCATTCATTTGCCCGAATACGAAAGTAGCTTTTGACCCCTTCATAACTTCTTTATCTACCTTAGAAAGATCCCATCCTCCTTCTTCCATAGAATGCATAAAATCATCACCATATTTGATAATTCCTGATTCAAGCATTTCACGAAGTAAATCATTTCCTTCACGTGTTCTCTCTCCTACTCCTGCAAATACAGAAAGACCTCCATGTCCTTTTGCAATATTGTTAATCAACTCCTGAATAAGTACTGTTTTACCTACACCAGCACCACCGAATAATCCAATTTTACCTCCTTTTGCATACGGTTCAATAAGATCAATTACTTTAATACCTGTAAATAATACTTCTGTAGAAGTTGATAAATCTTCAAACTTAGGGGCTTCACGGTGAATAGGAAGACCATCATCTCCTGCTTTTGGAAGATCTCCTAAACCATCAATAGCATCCCCGATTACATTAAATAAACGTCCGTATACATCACCTCCTATTGGTACTTGAATAGGGGCTCCAGTAGCAACTACTTCAACTCCTCTACTCAATCCATCACTGGAATCCATTGCAATAGTACGCACAGTATCTTCACCAATGTGAGACTGAACCTCTAGTACTAGCTTGCTACCATCTGCTTTGTTAATTTCTAACGAATCATAAATTTTTGGTAATTCGGTACCCGCCACGAATTCTACATCGATAACTGGACCTACAATTTGAGATACTTTACCTGTAACTTTAGACATTATATAACTATTTAATGTTTAGTATTTTACTATGTTTAAAAAACCAAGCACTCAATTGTACTGAATACTAGCTTTTTTCAGGGTGCAAATATAGTCTTTAAAATGAAAAAAATAACTGATTTTCTTTTGTTTTTTTGAAGTAATGTCCCTCATACTTTTTGAGACATAATAACTCTTCTTTTTTTAGAAGCTTTATTATACTCATAATTAATTGATAAATTAAGTCATTTCTTCTTTTTGTAAAAAAAGTAATACTCTCAATTATATATCATAGACGACAAAAGATAAAGCAGTCAGTCTGAGCTTGCCAAATATTTTTACTTATCAGCGCTTTGCAAAAAAATCAACAAACTCAGTTTGACAATGATCTCTATTTTTCTTAATCAGTTTTGTGCATCTCTACCTCAATAGAGGTGAGTAAAATATAGGATATTCCTCAGCTTTAACAACAGGTAGGTTTGAACCATATGTTGCATTAATAGACTCTATTGTTTTATTAGCCAAAAAAGCATATCCTCTTGCTGTAGGGTGCACGCCATCTAATGAATAGGTACCTCCAAAAACCAGCTTATCTTGTAAAAGAAAATCATCAAACATTACTCCTTCTTCTGATATTTCTTTAAAAATCTTATTGATATCTACAAAAGCTAAACCTGTTTGCTCTACTGTAGTATCTATAACGCTATTAAACGCAGATATTGCAATAGACACTTCTTCTTGTTCTGCAGGTATTAATACCCACTTATCTTCTAAAGGAACCGAAACTCCATTGACTAACAATGGATTACCCCCTACCACACTACCAATAAAAGAGGAGCTTGATAATAATAATAAATCTTCATCAGTAGCATGCCTATAGTTTGGCAAGCCTGATACTGAAAGATCTGTGAGGCTTTCATCTTCTATCACTACTGCATTTTGTCCTTTTATAAATTTAATAGTTCTTTTTTTTCTTTCTTCCTCACTAATAACCCCAAGACCTTCTGCCTGCAATAAGCCTGCATTATACATAGCATACCCTTGATTAATGGCTATAGATGTTGCTTCATCCATAGGAATTGGATTATAAGGTACTGTTGTAAAATGCGCCATCGAAGTTATATCAGGAATATTAAGTAACACTCCTTTTGCACCACCAGAAACTAGTGTAGTAACTAATGTACTGTAAGATTGAGAAAACATAGTTTCATTGGTTATGAGATCTGTACCATCTCCTCCTGACAAAGCATATCCTAAAACATCATCACCCCCCACCCATAAAGAGAAAAACGTAGGGTTTTGCCCCATAGCATCTTCAAGCACAGATGTTGTTGCGCTAGATGCCATTCTCACAAAATAAGGATTTGCCAAATTTGGCAACCCTGCCATATTACCATATCCCGAAACAGATAAATGAAAACTTTTTGCTCCAGGAACCCCTAGATTACTAAAAGGCCCTGATACTATATTTGTAATTTCTGTAGTAGGTGATTCTGGGGTATTATTCTCTGGAGTCGTTCCTAATAATCTTGGCCTCGATTCACTAGGGGGCTCAGGATTAGGGTCGCTATAAAAATAAAGTCTAGGATTTAAAACAGGTATCCCTGCAATCATAGCTCCTCCTATATTGTCACTCATAAGAGGTTGATTAAAATCTCCTCCTCCTGCCAAGGCCATTTGTTTTGCAACAATATTAGGCATCGAATTTTGTTGTCCTGTTATAAACAAAGCTCCATCTGTAAAACCCGCTGCAAGAGAATTTCCTACAGATACATATTTTGAGAAGTCTGCCGTTCCTGAAATTATCGCAACTTCTTGTTCTGCCGTAGAGGCTTCATCATCAGAATCACAAGAAATACTTCCAAAAATCAACAGGAGTAGCATCCATTTATATTGAGTATTCATCTGTTGTTGTTTTTTATATTAAGAGTATGATTTTGTATCATAATAGTTTTTTTATTGAAATAAAAAGCTATAAGCTTAAGAGTCTAACGATTGATTTACAGGTTATTTATAGATAAACCTATGTAATATTGTGACCCTATATATCCTGTTCCAAATGCAGAGAAATATTCATCTCCCCCAATATTTGTGGCTCCAGCCTTGAGTGTAGTTTTTAGTTTTGGTATCTTATAATTTATCTGAGCATCAATAACCGAAAAAGAGGGCACCTCACCGTCTCCAAAAGATTGTTCCCAGAAATAACTATCACTCCATCGGTAGCTTGTATTAAATCCAAAATTCTTAAATAGACTGGCATGTCCAAAAGTGGCTTTTACTTTGTGTTTTGGAGTATTAAAATTTGTTCTGAAATCTGGATCTTTCTCTTTATCAAAGTCTTGTTCTGCGTATGTATAATTCATGCCTATATCAAAATTTCCTAAAATCTTAGTATTTACCCCAATCGTAGCTCCAAATGATTTTATATCCACATCTGAATTTGTGTATGCTTGATACACCTCATAATCGTCATTTTGCAAAGCCAAAAGCGATAGTGTCTGGTCTCCTACTTGCCCATACAGAGGTACTATGACATTTTCATTAGAAATAAAGTCTTTATACTGATTATAATACCCGCTAAGATCAATAATAATTTTTTGTATTTTACCTCTATACCCTACCTCAAAAGCGGTAACTTTTTCAGGTTTTACAAGGGTAGCGTCTGATGCCAAAGGAGCTCCGTTTTGCACTGAATTGGCAGAAAATGAATTTTCATACGCCGCACGACCAACAATTGTTGCTGTACTAGCCCCTGTAATATCTTGCCCATCACCACTCAAACTAAATGTTCTAATATCTCTATCAAGGTTATCTTGTGCTGATCCCACTAATATTGCTCTACCTACATTTAGCCCAATATATAAATCTTGAGTTGTAGGATTCCTAAATCCTGTTTGCACAGAGGCTCGGATATTGTGATTTTTATCTGCTCCCAGAGTATACCCTATAGATAGTCTTGGAGACAAGTTACCATCAAACAGTTCTGATTTATCATAACGTACTGAGGCGGTTACTTTTGCTCTTTCATCTGCAAATTTCTTTTGAATCTGGGTATATGCTCCATATTCTGAATATCTTATCGGCCCATCAAAATCGGTAAAAATCGTCCCTGAAGAATTCAATTTATATTCTCTAAATGAACCTCCTACCTGAATATCAGCAAGATCTCCTGTTATGTGGCTAAAATTATAATTAACATCTACATGCCTTAACTGTGTTCTATCCTGAAATTTTGAGCCTTTATTCAAATCAGGGTCACTAGTTACTTGAGTAAATGCTTGCTCAAATTCAGTAGTTCCTGGTTCTAAACGCCCTGTATCTGCAACAGCCCTAGCGGCTATATGAGCTTGTTCTGGTAATTTTCCTGCCAGCGTTTCTCTGATAAATGTTCCTGCATACTCACCAAACCATGTAGCATCATCTTTCCATTTTCTATTAATATTTATTCCTGTAAAACGAGTATCATAAGAATCTCCTGCATCTTCATCGGTAATATACCCTCTAATAAAAAAGTTGTTGTTTTTAAATTCTAATTTATGTTGTTGTAGAAAAAAATTACGAATTGCATAGCGATTTGCTCCCTGATAAACGGTTGTTCCTCTCCCTGCTTTTCCGTTATAAATAATTTCAAAATCGTTTGCAAACGGCCTATAATGTAATGCTGCATCAAATTTTATACTTTCTGCTCTATATCTGTTTAAATCCTTTTCATCATACCCTGTTCTACTCACTCCTTCACTAGGAAGAAGGTTTTCTAGTCCTGGTGCAAGACGTGGTTGTCCTGTTTCTGGATCAATTGATTTTGTCAATGCTACACCTACCCCTCTTATATTTTGACTTACTTCATCTCCATACACATTAAGCCCATCATAATTAGGGTCTGATCTATCTGTTGCGGGATTCAAAACATTAATTGTATTGGTTGCAAACCAATCTGTTCCTCGTAAATAAGAGAAGTTTGCTTTTGCTGCGAATTTCTCTGAAAATTTATGCGCTATTCTAATCCCATAATCATAAAATTCGTTGTCTCCCGCCGCTTCTTGTGAGGTGATCCCTCCTTTGAAGTATGCACTGATCCCATGATGATCAAATGGGTTTTTACTGGTCATAAACAAAATTCCATTAAAGGCATTTGCTCCATACAAAGCTGAAGACGCCCCTGGTAATAGCTCAACACTATTAACATCAAGCTCTGTCATTCCTAACAAATTTCCTAATACAAAATTAAGTGCTGGCGAAGCATTATCCATTCCATCTACCAATTGTACAAAACGGTTGTTTGCAAACGTAGCAAAGCCTCTGGTGTTAATTGATTTGAATGTCAAACTATTGGTATTGACATCTACGCCTTTTAAATTCTCTAGACCGCCATAAAAATCTGCTGAGGCTGTGTTTTTTATTTCTTTAATTCCAAATCGCTCAACACTCACTGGCGACTCAAATATACGTTCTGGGGTTCTAGATGCAGAAATAACAACCTCATCTAGCTCTGTTCCTTCTTTTAATATCACAACAAGATCTTTTATTTGTGAAGAGATCTCAACAGAAGCAGACTCAAATCCTACTGAGCTCACCACAAGAATGAGTGGCGGCGATTGATCTACTGTTAACGAAAAAAGTCCATCAAAATCTGTTACTGTACCAGAGTGTGTATTTTTTAGTGTGATATTTGCCCCAGGAATTGGTTGATCACTATCATCTACTACTTTTCCACTAATTGTTGTTTGTGCTGTAGTAATAATACTCACCATTAGTAGTATTACTAACATGATTTTTCTCATACCCCCAAATTTTATTAGTTACCACAACAATATACGTTTTTTTATAAATTTTTTAATAAAATAGCCAAATCTTTGTTGTTTTCTTCAAAAAAACTATTTAAAAAAACACAATTCGCAACCCTAAAAACTCAAGCCTTTTTCAATGCTACCAAAAGATATTCATATATAATTGGTATAACAATACGCCCTATCAGAAAATTTTCTGATAGGGCGTATTTTATAATATAATTAATTTCTTTATCTACAAATGAGATAACTATTCAACAGTAACAGATTTTGCTAAGTTACGTGGTTGATCAACATTTTTACCTAACATGACCGCAATATGATATGACAATAATTGTAGTGGAATTGTTGTAAGCAGTGGTGTCAAAAATTCTTCTGTTTCTGGAATTTCTATAACATGATCTGCCAACTCTTTTACCGTAACATCTCCTTCTGTAACGATAGCAATAATTTTTCCTTTTCTGGATTTAATTTCCTGAATATTACTTACTACCTTCTCATAATGCCCCTTTTTTGTAGCTATTACTACCACAGGCATTTGCTCATCAATCAAAGCAATAGGACCGTGCTTCATTTCTGCTGCAGGATATCCTTCTGCATGTATATAGGATATTTCTTTTAATTTCAATGCTCCTTCTAATGCTACAGGGAAATTATACCCTCTACCTAAATACAAGCAATTTTTTGCATCTTTATAAGTATCGGCAATAAACTTAATATGATCATTAGATTCTAATGCTACTTTTACTTTTTCTGGAATTCTTTCTAATTCCTGTAAGTAGTAATGAAAATCACTATTAGATATTGTTCCTTTTCGTTCTGCTAATTTTAATGCTATCAAAGAAAGAACTGTAATCTGGGTTGTAAATGCTTTTGTAGATGCTACTCCTATTTCCGGACCTGCATGTGTATATGCTCCTGCGTGAGTTTCTCTAGAGATTGAAGACCCCACTACATTACACACACCAAAGACAAATGCTCCATTCTCTTTGGCTAATTTTATTGCTGCCATCGTATCGGCAGTCTCTCCACTTTGTGATATTGCAATGACAACATCATCTGAATGAATCACAGGATTTCTATATCTAAATTCTGATGCGTATTCAACTTCTACAGGGATACGTACTAGTTCTTCAAAGATATACTCTGCCACCAAACCTGCATGCCATGAAGTACCACAAGCTATGATAATAATTCGTTTTGCATTTAACAGCTTAGCTAAATTATCATCAATCCCTGCCATTTTAATGATTCCTTCTGCAACACGCATTCTTCCTCTATAGGTATCACTAATAGCATTTGGTTGTTCATAAATTTCTTTAAGCATAAAGTGGTCATACCCACCTTTCTCTATTTGCTCTAAATTAAGCTGCAATTCTTGTAGGTAAGGATCTACCTGACTATCATCTTTTACATTTCTAACCTTAACACCTTTATTAATCCTTACAATAGCCATCTCACCATCTTCAAGATAAATTGCGTTATTGGTATATTCTATAAAGGGGGATGCATCTGATGCTATAAAAAATTCATTTTCGCCTACACCAATTGCTAGCGGACTCCCTAGTCTGGCAACCACAATTTCGTCTGGTTTTTTCTTATCAAAAACAGCAATTGCATACGCTCCCACAACCTGATTAAGTGCTATTTGAACTGCTTTTCCTAGCTTTACATTTTCTTTGGTTTTTACATCTTCTATAAGATTTACCAATACTTCTGTATCTGTTTCTGAGGTAAATGTATACCCTCTATTAGACAACTCTTTACGAAGAGCGTCATAATTCTCAATAATTCCGTTGTGTATAATTACAAGATCACCAGAATTAGAATAATGAGGGTGTGAATTGACGTCATTAGGAACCCCGTGTGTTGCCCATCTAGTATGACCAATTCCAATAGTTCCTTTTGTAGAAATTTCTTTTTCTAATCTCTCTTCGAGGTCTGCGACTTTACCTTTGGTTTTTGATAATTTAATATCATTACCATCATACAATGCGATTCCTGCTGAATCGTACCCTCTGTACTCTAATCTTTTTAAGCCCTTTAAAACAATGGGGTAGGCCTCCCTATGCCCAATGTACCCTACAATTCCACACATGATTTAGTTTTTTTAATGATTGTTTGTTAATCTTTATTTTGCCGCTGTATAAAAAATATCCAGCTTTAAACGTTTTGACTCAGGCACACCTGCTCCATTACCATAGAGAATTGTACCTTCGTGAGAAACAATTGATGACGTTGGGATTATCTCGTTATCTGTTTTTATTGTAGGGGTATTATCAACTACTGTTATGTAGTTTATGTTTTGAGATACAGACACTCCCAATTTAACATTTTCTGTGTCACCATTAAGAACATTTATTACATGTTGAGTGACTTGTATTTTATAAAATTCTCCATTCTTATCAGAATCACGGCTAATAGGGCCTAAATGGTTAACTCTTGATAACAAAGGCTGCTCTGAACTATCCGAACCATCTATGACATAATCAATAAGAGGCTCTCCTGTTTCTGCATTAAATATATAGATTCGTTCTGGCTCAGTATCTCCGCCAGTAGTAACTTTATTCTTATCTATATAAAATGTAAGACTTGCTTCGTTTACCAACCAATCTTGCCTTTTTAAGAAATCAAGCTCATTCTCTTCTTCTCCTTTTTCATTGGTAATGTTGCCTCCAAATAAATCTACTATTGCGTATGCTCCATCACCTCCTTTTAGATATAAGCTTTCTTCTCCATTTACAGCGTCTTGATTTTCTTCTTTCAATTCATCTGTAATCACAGTATTCAAGTTACTTTCTATAGAATTTATAACTGTATTAGAAAAGCCTAGCACTAATTCTCCTTGATCACGAGTAGTAGTACTATTACTAGTATTTGTTACATCAAAACTATAATGCAGTGTTATTTGTGCATCTCTCATGTTAAGATACACAAGATTACCACCTCCACCTATTTCTGGCTCTGCCTTCACATATATTCCTCTAAAATAATTTCTAAAATTATTAGCATTACTCAACTCCGAACTTCCTTGTTTGTCCAAGAACAATGTTTTAAACAATGTTTTAATTTCTTCAGAAAATTTAAATCTCAACCTTGGCGTTAATCTACTTCTAGTGGTAGTCGTATTATCACCTGAAGCTGTTTCTACTCTCAGCACTACCTCTTTAGCAGATGGTACAAAAGAATCGTTTGTATACAATAACGTTTTTTCTACCTCTGCTGCAAAATTAGTATTAATATCATCAGAAAAATACACTTGTCTTTCATCTGTAGCAGGGTCAAAATCTCTTAAAAAGTAATTTGACTTATATAGTGATAATTTTATTGGTTGATTCCCATAAACAGAATCTAAACTATATGTTGTTGCTGTTTCAGTAGTATTTGCGTCAATCTGTACTTGTGTCGTTCCTGTTGCTCTACTCAAATATGGCATACTAAAAACAACACTATCTAATACTGCATTGGTGCCAAAATTAGGATTTAACTGTTGCAACTGAACTTGAGACAAGACACTATAGGTTGATTGCCCATATACGGGATCATCATATACACCAAGCATATTGGCATGATAACTAACCTGATTACCTGATACTTGTTTGACCAAATTATTTGAACGCACTCTTTCAAACCTTTTACTATATGCTTTTGGTATAGCGGCGTATTGATCATCTTTAAAATTAATATCTCCTATAACCTCACTACCTACAGTATTAAAATCATCATTACAAGAAAAAAAGGCTGATACAACAACTACAATAGTTGTTATCTTAAAAAAAGTGTTCTTCAATTTCATAAATAATTTAATCGTGTTTACTTACACCAGTACTTCTGTCTGATAAAAAGCCTCATAGGCATCAGCAAATTCATCTGGTCGTTTATATTCTAAAACTGGCTGATCTATGGTTTTTAAATGTTCGACAAGCTCAGACGGGATTTCTTCAGACCCTACAATTACCGCATCAGAATTATCAACAGCCACCTTCATCAGGCTATTGTATGTTGGTTTTGCTAAATCGCTTATTTTCTCTTCTGCAATACCATCAAACTTCACCTTTTCCATCATGTTCTTATCTAGTGTTCCTTCATAACCATGGTCATATACCGAGGTTACAATTTTACTATGACCAAAAAGAGGTTCATTTGCATAATAATGCTTTAGGTACAAAGGAAGAAGCGAAGCTAACCAACCGTGCACATGGATTATATCTGGTGACCAATTTAGTTTTTTCACTGTTTCTATAACTCCCTTTGCAAAAAATATTGCTCGTTCGTCATTATCAGGAAACAGTTTCCCTTCTTCATCTGTCAACGTTGCTTTCCTCTTAAAATAATCTTCATTATCAATAAAATACACCTGCATTCGTTCTTTTGGAATCGAAGCTACTTTTATTATAAGCGGCATATCTAAATCGTTAATTACCAAATTCATACCAGAAAGCCGAATTACCTCATGTAATTGGTGCCTTCGTTCATTGATATTTCCATATCTTGGCATAAATATTCTTATTTGCCCCCCTTTATTGTTTACCATTCTTGGCGCTTCAAAAGACATAGATGAGATTTCAGTCTCTGGCAGGTAAGGTATTACTTCTGATGATACATACAATATCCTCTTATCTTTCATATACTCGATACTTTTATCGTCCCCTTTTGGAATTAATTTTGCAAAATTACGAAAATTTATGCAGTCTGCCAGTAATATCTTATTTTTGCACGCCTTTAAGCTTTATACCGATGCGGTTACTCAAAAAAAGACGGGACATCCAAAGCGATGTTGCATCCTTAAAAAAACAGAATAAAACTATTGGGTTTGTTCCCACTATGGGAGCATTACACATGGGACATCTTGCTCTTATAAAAAGAGCTCTCAACGAAAATCAAACCGTTGTTGTAAGTATTTTTGTAAATCCAACACAGTTTAATAATCAAGAAGATTTGGTGAATTATCCCAGAACTCTTGACTCAGATATCGAACTTTTGTCTGATGTATCAAAAGAAATTATTGTATTTGCTCCTTCTCCAAAAGAAATTTATGGGGATCAGGTGACCTCTATATCTTATAACTTTGGTGGATTAGAAAATCAAATGGAAGGCAAATTTAGACCAGGTCATTTTGATGGGGTAGGAACTGTTTTAAAACATTTTTTTGAGATTGTTACTCCAGATAAAGCTTATTTTGGCGAAAAAGATTTTCAACAACTACAAATTGTAAGAAGACTGGTTGACATTGAAAATATGTCAGTTCAAATTGTCGGTTGCCCTATTTATCGTGAAGAAAATGGATTGGCTCTCAGCTCACGAAACAAAAGGCTAAACCAGAATCAACTTGAGGTATCTCCTTTAATTTATCAAATCTTAACACAGGTTAAAAATGACTTTGGCACAAAAAGTGTTCATATGTTAAACAAATGGGTATCAGAACAATTCGAAAATAATGATGAATTAACATTAGAATATTTTGAAATTGCCAAAGTATCTGATTTGAAATCTATTCAAAGAAAATATAAAAACACTAAATACAGAGCTTTTATAGCTGTATTTGCGGGAGAAATAAGACTTATTGATAACATTGCCCTAAATTAAAAATAACTAACTTTGTAACATGTTTGTACACGTAGTAAAATCAAAAATTCATCGCGTTAAAGTAACGGGTGCGGATCTTAATTATATCGGTAGTATCACTATCGATCAAGATTTAATGGATGCTGCCAATATTATTGAAGGAGAAAAAGTGCAGATCGTAAATAATAATAATGGAGAACGTCTGGAAACCTATGCCATTCCAGGCCCAAGAAATAGTGGTGAAATCACACTTAATGGAGCTGCTGCAAGAAAAGTAGCCAAAGGAGATGTGCTTATATTAATCACCTATGCTATGATGGATATCGAAGAGGCCAAAAATTTTAAACCTAGCCTTCTTTTTCCTAATGAAGAAAATAACTTATTAAAATAAATAGTGAAACCCAAACTTATAAAGTTTCTCAAAATTATACTCCCATTAGCACTGGGAGTTTTTTTAATTTGGTATTCTATCTCTTCTGCCTCTCCCGAGGAAAGACAGAAAACAATTCAATATATTACTCAAGCTAATCCAAAATGGATTATTTTATCCCTGATAATGGGAGTCATCTCTCACTTATCCAGAGCATATCGATGGAAATTTGCTATAGAACCTCTTGGACATTCTATCAAATTATCAAATAGCTTTATGGCACTTATGGTTGGTTATCTTGCCAACTTAGGAATTCCAAGATCTGGAGAGATTCTTCGTGCTGGCACTATATCAACCTATGAAAGAATACCTTTCAAAAAAGCGTTTGGAACTATTATTTCTGAGCGCGTTATTGATTTACTAATGCTTTTACTGGTTATCGCTATTACCTTTCTTTTTCAATCTGAACATTTATTATCCTATTTATCAGAAAAAATTGCAAGCCCTTTTATTACACTTGCTGTTTTAGTAGGCTTATTAATCATTGGGGTTGTGTTTTTAAGAATAATAAAAACATCTAAAAATCCAATATTAGTTAAATTACGCAATTTTGGAGAAGGTCTTTTAGAGGGAGTAAAGAGTATTTCTAAAATAAAGCAAAAAGGCGCTTTTGTTTTTCATACATTTTTGATCTGGATCCTTTATATAGGTATGTTTTACATTATCAAATTTACAGTTCCTGAAACAGCAAATCTATCAATAGGCCCTGTATTAGCAACCTTTGTTGCAGGTTCATTTGCTATGTCTACGACCAATGGAGGGATTGGTGCGTTTCCTATTGCTATATCAGCAGTTTTATTACTTTTTGATGTCGAGAAACCAGCGGGAGAAGCTTTTGGATGGATCCTTTGGGGGTCTCAAACTGCAATAAATATAATCATTGGGGCGTTATCCTTTTTGTTTCTACCTATTGTAAACAGAGAGAAATAAGGAAATAATTTATATATTGTCCCTTGCTTAACCGTAATCCTAATACTACTTATGAAAAAAAGTATACTTCTCATTATTGCCTTTGTTTTTGCCTCTTCTAGCTATGGGCAGGCAATCTATGAATCTTTCAGATCTATCAAATTAGACCAAAACAGAGAGTTAAAAATACAACTCCCTCGTAATTATAAGAAAAATGAAGATAAAACATATCCACTAATTATTGTCTTGGATGGTGATTACTTATTTGAACCTGTTGCTGGAAATGTAGATTATTTCTCATACTGGGAAGATATGCCTGAATCTATCGTTGTAGGGGTAAATCAACGTAAAACAAGAGTTGATGATTGCAGGTATGATGTAGCAGAGTATCTACCTACAGAAAAAGGAGCAGAATTTTATGAATTCATTGGTCAAGAACTGGTTCCTTATCTCAATCAGACATATCGTACAGCCGAGCTTAAAATTATTGTTGGTCATGATTATACGGCTAATTTTATAAACTACTTTTTATTCAAGGACAACCCTATCTTTCATGGATATATCTGCTTAAGTGCAGAGCTTGGACCACCTATGGGTGAACGAATTGCCAATAAATTAGCCTCTTCTTCAGAAATCTGGTATTACTTAGCCACTGCAACCAATGATGCCGAAAATATCAAAAAAGATCTTGTGGCATTAGACGAGAAGCTTTCTGCTATTGAAAACCCTGAGGTGAGCTACTTTTTTGATAATTTTGAAGAGTCTTCTCATTACACCTTGGTAGGAAAAGCTATCCCAAAGGCTCTAGAAGATATTTTTGAAATGTACAGGCCTATAAGCAAAAAAACATACAAAGAGGTATTACTTACTCTAGAGACATCTCCTTATGACTATCTGGTAGATATCTATAAAACTACAGAGAAATTATATGGTATAAAACGTAAAATTAGAGTCAATGATTTTATTGCAGTATCTACTGCAATAGAAAAAAATGAAAATTGGTCAGAATTAGAGCCTTTAGGAAAACTTGCACTAAAAGAATACTCTGACCTTATGTTGGGTTATTATTATCTAGGAATGTTCTATGAACAAACTGGTGAACCAAAAAAGGCTATGAGAGCATACGAAAGTGGGTTTCAGCTTTCTGAGGTTGCATTCTTAACTAAAGATTACATGCTAGACAAAGTAAACAAAATCAAAGAAGATTTTGGGTGGTAACATCTCACCTATAATCTGATAATGTAAAAGCATAAATTGTTTTAAGGCAAAATCTCCAGAGAATCAAATGATTCTCTGGAGATTTTTTTTAGTTTGAAATAAAATAGTGTTCAACAGAAACTAACAAAGCATACATGCATTATAGCATTCAGCAGGTCTTCCTCCTGCTTTTATACATGCTCTCATACAAATACGATCCACACAATTAGGCCGTCTATCCCCTCCATTAATTTCTTTTTGAGCGTTTTTACCAATTTCTTTTACATTTTTTAATTTTAGAATTTTCATGTTATTATATTTAGCGGTTAATTAAATCACTTATAGTCAACACCATAAGCACTATTAAATATACAATCTTTTTAAACAAATCTTACAGTCTCATACAAACACCCCCTCCTTCTTATCCGTTTATAAAATAAATTTTGGGCTCTATCATTCCTTTTAAAAAATAGTATTTTTACGCTTTTATCAATACTTATATGGCCAAAGTAAAAACTGTTTTTTTCTGTCAGAACTGTGGTGCACAATATGCCAAATGGCAAGGACAATGCACTTCGTGTAAAGCATGGAATACTATTGCAGAAGAGGTACTCCAAAAAACTACTACCAATGATTGGAAAAATGCTACATCTACATCAAAAACCAGCAAAGTGTCCAAACCTTTACGAATCTCAGAAATACATACAGGTCAAGAGGCGCGATACAATACAGATGATGCAGAATTAAACCGAGTTCTTGGCGGTGGCCTAGTTCCTGGATCATTAACTTTATTAGGGGGTGAACCAGGAATAGGAAAAAGTACTTTATTATTACAAATCAGCCTTAAACTACCATACAAAACATTATATGTTTCTGGAGAAGAAAGCCAGCAACAGATAAAAATGCGAGCAGAACGCATACATTCTAAAACAGATAATTGTCTTATTCTTACTGAGACCAAAACGCAAAATATTTTTAGACAAATAGAAGAAATACAGCCCGATATTGTCATTATAGATTCTATACAAACATTGCATAGTGATTATATAGAAAGTAGTGCTGGTAGTATTTCTCAAATCAGAGAATGTACTACAGAATTAATCAAATTTGCCAAAGAGACGGCTACTCCTGTTCTACTGATTGGCCATATCACAAAGGATGGAAATATTGCAGGTCCAAAAATCCTTGAACATATGGTGGATACCGTACTACAGTTTGAAGGGGATCGTAATCATGTATATCGAATCTTGCGAGCTTTAAAAAACCGATTTGGCTCTACTGCCGAATTAGGAATCTATGAGATGCTAGGAAATGGACTACGAGAAGTAAATAACCCCAGCGAGATTCTAATTTCTAAAAAAGATGAAGAATTAAGTGGTACTACTATTGCATCTACGGTAGAAGGTATGCGACCTCTTATGATAGAAATACAAGCATTGGTAAGTACTGCGGTGTATGGTACTCCTCAACGTAGTGCTACAGGGTATAACCTAAAACGTCTCAATATGATATTGGCTGTTCTAGAAAAACGAGCTGGTTTCAGACTTGGTGCCAAAGATGTATTCCTTAATATCACAGGAGGAATCACAGTAGATGATCCTGCTATTGATCTTGCAGTTGTTGGGGCTATATTATCATCTAGTGAAGATATCCCTATTCAAAAAGATTTTTGCTTTGCTGCAGAAGTGGGACTGGCAGGAGAGGTGCGACCAGTAAACAAAGTAGAGCAACGTATACAAGAAGCAGAAAAATTAGGTTTCTCCACTATTTTTGTTTCTAAATACAACAAAATCTCTCTTCAAAACACTCAAATAAAAATTCAATTAGTCTCCAAAATCGAAGATATTGTCGAGTATCTTTTTGGATAACATTTATTGATAACAAAAGACCTCTTGGATATCTTTTTAACCTCGTCATTGCTCAGTATTTAGCTTGATTCGCAATGCTATATAAAAATCAAAAGCAATAGCTCTGATAGCTATATGATCTCCTAAACAAACCTTTGTTGCATAGGAATCTAATATAATGTAATACCACTCCCATAGTGCATCAGTACGATTCCTAAAACCCATTAATGATAAAATTGCACTACCTAAATCAAAGCTAAAAAAAGAAGTATCAAAGCCTACTGTATTCAATTGATTTATAAATCGGGTGCCTAATAATTCATTTTTAATTAAAAATAAAATCAAATCCTGATCTGTAGATAGATTAAATTCTGGAAAATCTTGAGTTTCTATACCTATTTTCATTTTATTGTATGTTTTTTTTATAATAATGAAGGTACATATAATGGATTATTTATAAGTGATCGTAAACAATCGGTTGTAAACAACTGATAATTTTATTACATATATTTACGATCTTAGTGTTAAAAATATTGAAGCTATTACTTAGAGTCTCACCTTAGGAAATTGGTTGTTTTTACAAACTAGATTAAGTAAACCTATTATAATTTGGACGCAGACCTTCTTATTGTTTGCAGGGTATACCAGTACCTCTAATGTGGTAAGTTGATTTTGCGTCCATTTAAGGTAACCTTACTTAACAATTCTTAGTGTTACTTTTACCCTAAGTTTTGTAATAATTAATTCGATATATGGAAACTCATATAAGTTAGAGTCATTTTCGGTAAAAAAAGTTGCTCATGAAGCAGGTATTGATGTTGAAAATCTCAGAAAATATATAAAAGGGACTCAAGAAATGAAAATAGGCATGCTTTTTAGAATTTCTAAGTCGCTCAACTTAACAATGAGTGAATTGCTAAAAGACATAGAACAGGATATTAAAAAATAGCAAGTACAAAAGTCATCATAGGCAAATAAAATCTAATGATAGAAATCTTTGCCTAAGAAAATATGATAGCGAATAAAAAAACTAGAGGTTATTTCCGATAAAGTTTTATTTGGTTAAGGTGCAGGGTTTGGATTATTCTCATGTACAGATTCGATCTCGTCAAGGATTTCATCAGATAATGTAATATGAATACTCTCTATATTCTCTTTTAGTTGCTCTAGTGATGTTGCTCCTATAATATTACTAGTTACAAAAGGACGATCATTTACAAACGCCAAAGCCATTTGTGTTAAACTAATATTGTGTTTTTTTGCAATTTCATTATAGGCTCTTGTAGCTTCAAATGATTTCTCATTGTGATATCTAGAAAATTGAGGAAATAGTGTTACTCTAGCATTTTTAGGGGTTTCTTCAAGGTATTTCCCTGTCAATTGACCAAAACCGAGTGGAGAATATGGCAAATGCCCTATCTGCTCTCTATGTAGAACCTCAGTAAGACCTATTTCATCTTTTCGGTTTAATAAATTATATGGGTTTTGAACTGTAATCATTTTTGGCAACCCTTTTCGTGCTTCTTCTGTATAACGCATCACTCCATAAGGGGTTTCATTAGATAGCCCTATTTGCCGTATTTTTCCTTCTGCAACAAACCCTTGAAGGCAACTGAGTACTTCGTTGAAATTATCATTCCATTGTTCTGTTTCATCATGTGTATATCCTCTTATTCCAAAAAAATTCGTGTTCCTTTCTGGCCAATGTAATTGATATAAATCGATATATTCTGTTTGTAATCGTTGTAAGCTATTATGAATTGCATCTGCAAATTCTTTTTTTGTAAATCCTCCTGTACGAATATGGCTTACAAAATCTCTTGGACCAACAATTTTTGTTGCTAGAACTACTTCTTCTCTTTTTTTGGTTTTCTGTAACCATGTTCCAATTATTCTTTCTGTACTGCCTTGAGTTTCTTTGCTAGCTGGTACAGAGTACAATTCTGCTGTATCAATAAAATTAATTCCTTTATCAATCGCATAATCTAATTGCTGATGCCCTTCTGCTTCTGTATTTTGTTCTCCCCAGGTCATACTGCCTAAACATATCTTACTTACTTGTATATCGGTACCTGGTAATGTGGTGTACTTCATTCTTCTTGAATATAATTTAAGTTGAGAAAAACTATTAAAATGAGATCTTATTTCATGACACACTTCTCATTTTTCAATTTCAATCAAAAGTAGAAACTCTTGTTTTTTTTAGTCTAAAAATTATCATAATAAATTAAGAGTTTTTTAGAAAGGAGCAAATCAACATATCACAGCAATTTTATTTTTGACCTAACTATCCTCTTAAATATGTGAAAGATATCTACAACCAAGACATATCAATCAACATATATTCTATGTCAGTCAAAAACAAAAACAGCATAACTGACTAACAATCAGTTATTTGAATTTAAACAAATTATTAAACTGTTCTGGAATGATAATTTCTTTCTATTTATCAATTCATAAACACAACGTAACGACCCTAAACAATTGAAGTTAACATTTACTAAGATTGTAGCCTTACAAACTCCAAAATTTTATAACAAAGAAAAGCAATAAACAATTAATTATGCTTGGTAAATTCTATGTTATTATTGACAAACTTAACTTAAAAAAAATGAAAAAGATAAACATAATATTAGTCATATGCTCTGTGTTCTATTCATCTCAAATCACGTATGGACAACAATATGATGAAGATGCTTTACCTATTGTAGAAAGTGATCCTTATTTTGACCAAGATAGTTATACTCTAATAAAAACAGACAAGCTTTCTGAAATTATTAAGGCTGCTGTAGAAAAAGATTTCCCTAAGGCTACTATTGCAAAAGCATTTACTGATAATACTGGCAATTACAAATTGATTTTAAAAACAGGTAATACTACCAAAACTGTATACACCAATGCTAGAGGTGAATGGTTTACCCCTAAAAACGAAGGATATAATTAGATTGCTCATTAAAACCTGAAGAAGAGGTCTGGAAGAACCTTCGTCCTCCGTCATATTTGAGGATCAGTCAATCTGTTAATTCTTACAAAAATCAGGCAACAGATCACGCATTGTATTCATACTGACATTTTATTTTTCTTTCAGGCCTCTCTTTAAAAAAACGGATGCGACTACCCCTTGTCGCACCCGTTTTACACAACTAACCAACCTAAAAATTAATTCCTCCAACATCCATCAAATACATTTTAGGATTGAATGTATACAAACTCAATTATCTATACTATTTTCTCCTTTGTTATACTCTTTATAATCACCCCCCTCTTCGTATTCAAGATATTGTAATAGTACATATACCTTCATTGGTTTATCTAAAAGTAATATATACCTTCATGCTATAAAATCGATAATGAGGGAAACATAAGTTTGAGTGAGGGAAGTCTTGTTTTGGAGTATTGTGTTTACATCTTATAATTCAAAACTCACAAAAAACATGTTTATGATTTCATATCATAGTAAACAAAGGTTCTTGTACATTTGTTATGATTTATAATTTTAGTATCATATATATAAAAAATCAATCACATTAATTGCAATTAGACACTATTATAACGCGCTTCTTTTTTCTTATAAAAACACAAAAACTCCTGCTTTTTAAAATTTTTCAAAAATGAAATACCTAAGACAGTTTATAAGCTTATCATTTATAATTTTTATATCCTCTTGTGATAGCCAAACAAACTCATGCAATGAGCTAGGCAATACAATTAAAAAGGATAATATCTTGCTAACTTCTATAGATACACTTAGCTTAGATCAAGCACATCATTTTCTAAAAGAGCAACAAGAAGGAGTTTCTTTATTACTTAAATTTTCCAAAACAAATCTTGAATTCTCTATTGGCACAGAAGATACTACCTATCGTAAAGAAGCTATTTTTGATGATTTTTCTGATCCAATCCTCCCTAATGACACTCTAGCAACTCGATTAAATCGTTTTTTTTCAAAACTATTTATAAGACAACAGATAGAATATTCTAGTTCATACGTATCAATGGATATCTATTCTTTAAATATGGATATTGTAAAAGAGTACTGGAATGATCCTCAAAATATGCCTTCTATACAAATAGAAAAGGTTTTTAATACCGATAAAACGATATCAAAAGATACAATTGGTTTTGATAAAGTTTCATACAGAGAACTTGGTGTAACCATACCTTCTTCAAAATACATAGATAGTATACAAGTCAACATTACTTATACCTACCCTATCATAGAGGAAATAATTTTAGAGCATAAAAATACTAGAACAAAATTACCTACAGGAACAATAGCTCTGGAAAACAAGATGGAAAACACTATCTTATTAAGCTACCCTAATAGTATTAGAGAAAAAATAATAGCTGTTAAGGGTGTTCATAAAAGTGAGAAAAACTTAAAACACATAGGCAGTTCAAGCAACACAAGACCTTCTGAAGAAATGCTATCTTATCTAGAATGTTTTAATAACACATTAAAAACTACCATAAAACAAATTGATAGTAAAAAAATCAAATCAAAAGAAGCATTAGGAAATTTTTTACTAAAAAACACGCCAACATCTCCTAAAAATGAACAGGTAACATTATCTAAGTATCAGTTCTCAGGTAATGTACAAAAAGTAAAAGTTTATATCCAAACAGGGGTTTCTACAAAGGTTAAAGAAACTTATATCGTAAAAAGATCAAAACGCGATCAAAAACCAAAAATTAATTATTTTTTAGCAGTAGATAAGGAAAAAGAAAAAATGGGTTTTGTAAACGAAAAAGGGGGCTGGGTTATCTTTCCTGAATTTGAAGATTTACGAATGGCAAATGATTACTATTACCATGGAAAACACAAAGAAGATCTAAATCAAACCTACTGGTTAGACACAAACAATAACATACTAAAGCTAGTAGACTATAAACTAGATGAATATGAAGTTTTCCCAGAGAACCTTGTTAATATAGAAAAGAAAACCAATGGCCCAGAAGGGGTTATTAATGCTAAAACTGGGCATATCATTATACCTATGAAGTATGATTACATAAGACCTGTTAATGGTTTTTTTATTACTGATTTGAATAATCAAGAAGAACTCTATGATAAAAAAGGAAGGAAGGTATTGAACAAAACATTTAGTTCTATACAAATAAAAGGCAATCTTGTTTTTACATCTATTAATACTGATATGTACTACGACAAAAAAGACATATATACGCTGCAAGGTAAGAATATAACCAATGGTAAATGGAATGATTTTGAAGATGTGTCTGGCAAAAACGGGTTCGGTAAAGATGGCTTACTATTGGTTTATAAAAAATCCTCTGAAAACAATTTTATGCAGGTAAAGAATAAAGCATTTATAAATAAAGAAGGTAAAGTTATAATTGACCTAAATTCTTATAAAGAAGCAAAATCATTTTCTAATGGTTTAGCAGCAGTAAGAAATAATGATACAGGATTATGGGGCTACATAAATAGTAATGGGAAAATTGTAATCCCTTTCTTATATGAAAATGCCAGATATTTTATGGAGAAATATGCTTGTGTAGAAAAAAATGAGACAGCTTTTTTGATTGACAAAAACAATAAAATATTTAAGCAATTTTCAGACAATATTCAATCATCCTCAATAACCATAGATACTAATGAGGCTGAGTATCATTTATACAATGAAGAAAGTTATGATGCAGAAGGAAATTTAATCAAAGGCAAAGAATCCAGTAATAATTAGTCCCTATTAGTAAAACATCTCTGTATTTTCAATAAACGTAACAATAATTACATCTATGTAAAAAAGAGAACCTTGACTCTTTTCAACCAAGATTCTCTTTTGGTGGAGAAGATGGGATTCGAACCCACGACCTCTTGACTGCCAGTCAAGCGCTCTAGCCAACTGAGCTACATCCCCAATCTTATCAGTAGTAACGATATCGATACCAAAAATACTTATTTTTTTCATTTATAAATACAAAGCATTTTTATTTTTATAACCGTGAGAATAACTCCTCTGATAAATAGTATCTTTGAATATCCCAGATCATTATTTTCTAGCCCATAAAGTTCGTATTTTTGAATTTTCTTACAATTATGATTCGTAAAGCTTTATCCTCTGATCTTACTGCCATTCATTCTTTAACTCAAGATTGTGCCAAGGCTATGATTGCTAGCGGAATTCATCAATGGAATGAACACTACCCTACGCAGGAACGTTTTGAAAAAGATGTTCAATCTGGAGAGCTATATCTTTATGAAGAAAATAAACATCTTATAGGTATAATTGTACTTACCGATTTCATGGATGATGAATATATATCCGTAAAATGGTTAACCAACAACCACAATAACCTATATGTACACCGTGTAGCAGTTCATCCTTTATACTGGGGGCAAGGATATGCACAACAGATAATGACATTTGCAAAACAATATGCCAAAGAAAACCAATATCAGTCCATAAGACTAGACACCTTTAGTCAAAATAAAAGAAATCAAAAATTTTATGAAATCCGAGGATATCAACGTCTGGATGATATTTATTTTCCAAAACAGAGCGAACATCCTTTTCATTGTTATGAGCTCACTCTATGAGTACAATAATTAGTTTTAAAAACATCAACCGTCTCGCTATACCTGCTATTGTTGCTGGTATCGCAGAACCACTACTCTCAATAACAGATACAGCTATTGTAGGTAATATTCCTGACTATGGTACAGAATCTCTTGCTGCGGCAGGAATTGTAGGGTCATTTTTATCTGCTCTAATCTGGATTCTTGGGCAAACCCGTAGTGCTATTTCTGCTATTATTTCACAATATTTAGGAGCAGGTAAAATAGAAGAAGTAAAAACATTACCCGCACAGGCCATCTTTTTTAATATAAGCCTCAGTATAATTGTACTCTTATCCACTGTTTTTTTTGTTGAAGAGATTTTTAAACTTTACAATGCATCAGGTCTCATTCTAGAATATTGTGTAGCATATTATGATATCAGAGTATGGGGATTCCCGTTAACCTTATTCACATTTGCCGTTTTTGGAATCTTTAGAGGACTTCAAAATACCTTTTGGCCAATGATCGTTGCATTGATCGGTGCGATAACCAATATTATACTAGACTTTATACTTGTTTATGGTATTGAAGGAGTTATTCCTTTTATGGGAATTCGAGGAGCAGCATGGGCAAGTCTCATCTCTCAACTTATCATGGCAATTATTGTCTTTATATTGTTATTAACCAAAACTAATGTGAGTCTCAAATTACGTTTCCCTATAAACAAAGAGCTGGGCAGACTGGTTACTATGAGCCTTAATCTTTTTGTACGATCTATTGCTCTGAATACAGCATTATATTTTGCCACTTCTAATGCCACAGAATATGGCGATGAGTATATTGCCGCTTATACCATAGCAATGAATATATGGATGTTTACTGCATTTTTTATTGATGGGTATGGTGGTGCTGGTAATATCTTAAGCGGAAAACTACTGGGAGCCAAAGATTACAAATCACTATGGAAACTAAGTAAACGTGTCACTACTTATGGAATTTTTGTAAGTCTCATTCTAGCAACATTTGGTTTTATATTTTATGAAGCTATCGGAAAACTATTTACAAGTGAAGCTATTGTGCTAGACACATTTTATAGTGTCTTTTTTATAGTATTGATTGTACAACCTATCAATGGATTTGCCTTTGTATTTGATGGAATATTTAAAGGGTTAGGAGAAATGGGGTATTTGAGAAATGTGTTATTAGGAGCAACATTTTTAGGCTTTATCCCAACATTGTATTTATGTAATTTGTTTGACCTAAAACTATACGGAATATGGATTGCATTTACTGTATGGACCTTATTCAGAGGTATATCTCTTATCCTCAAGTTTAGGAATAAGTTTTTACCCCTAATTACTCAAAAAGGATAAATAAGTATAAATAATAATGGTGCATAGATAAGAATTAAAAGAATTCCTATTCGCAATCTATTTTTTTCAAAAAATTGTTCTAGCATATTTCCTTATATTTTATCTACTATTTATATAAACTTCTATTAGATATTATATTATCATATAAATAGTATTGATTATTTTTACTATAAAAGTTACAACAATAATGATACCAAGATCCAACGGAAGTTTATATACACATACCGAAAACAATATTGCAACAATAGAATTTGGTCATGATGCCAGTAATTCTTTTCCTTCTATATTACTTACTAGATTAGCGAAAGCTTTTGATGAATTATCAGAAGATCCATCTGTATATGTAATTATTTTAAAATCAGAAGGAGATCGTGCTTTTTGTGCAGGAGCTTCTTTTGATGAATTAACAGCCATATCAAACATAGAAGAAGGAAAACATTTTTTTTCAGGGTTTGCCAATGTGATCAATGCTATGCGAACATGCAAAAAACCTATTCTTGGACGTATACAAGGTAAAACTGTTGGTGGAGGAGTAGGATTAGCTTCTGCATGTGATTATTGCTTGGCTACTGAAGCTGCTTCGATAAAACTTAGTGAACTCAGTATTGGCATAGGCCCTTTTGTTATCGAGCCTGCTGTTTCGCGAAAAATAGGTCGTGCTGCTTTTGAAACATTAACATGGGATGCCTCTCAATGGAAGAATGCATATTGGGCCAAAGAAAAAGGGTTGTATGCTCGTGTTTTTGAAACCTTATCAGAATTAGATAAAGAAATACAACTATTTGCCGAAAAAATAGCTAGTTATAACCCAAAAGCAACTCAGCAAATGAAAAAAGTAAACTGGCAAGGAACAGAACATTGGCAAGAACTTCTTATAGAGAGAGCAATTATATCTGGAGAACTTGCTCTTTCTGAGTTTACTAAAAACGCATTAGAAAAATTCAAAAAATAAGAGAGCTACGGGAAACCTCATTAATTGCCGTATTATTTTTCCTACATTACATCCTTACAATTTAAAACCTATAATCATGTTAAAAAATCTTTTAAATTTAAGTAATGTTCAGCCTTTAAAAAAAGCAGAACAATCAAGTATTAATGGAGGAGCTTCTAGAAATTGTTTTCTTGATTGCAGACGAGATTATATCACTTGTTTAACAACTGGAGGCTCTAATTGTCTGGCAAGTTATAATGCGTGCAAAACTGCATGCTAAGATTTATTTATTGTGATTTACTTTTTTTAGGAATTGTATTTCACCTAACCTTATAAAAGTAATAAAGCGGGTAGAACCCGCTTTATTTTTGCTCTAATACCAAGGATATTATCAAATTCAAAATTTATTTGGTATCATTACACACTAATACCCGTTTAGTATTAATAATCTTATTTTATATAAAAAACTATGGAAATACTCAACTTTTTAGGTGGCAATGGATTATTCTTGATATTAGGAATTATTTTGATTGTGGTTTACTTTATAAATAAGAGAAAAACAAAGTAATCTTCCGTAACTTTGTCAAAAATTACAAAGTAAGCGATGAGTAAAGTTCGTATCACGAAACAATTTTCTTTTGAAACAGGTCATGCCTTATATGGATATGATGGTAAATGTAAAAATGTTCATGGGCATAGTTATAAACTAAGTGTAACCGTAATAGGAACTCCTATTACCGATACCTCTCATGTAAAACTAGGAATGGTAATCGATTTTGGCGATCTCAAAAAAATCGTAAAAGAAGATATCGAAGATGTTTTTGACCATGCCACTGTTTTTAATAAGAATACACCTCATCTTGAATTAGCAAAAATACTACAAGACAGAGGACACAATGTTATATTAGTAGATTATCAACCTACCAGTGAGAATATGATTATTGATTTTGCAAAGAAAATTAAAGCCAAATTACCTGAGAATATCAAGTTACATTCTTTGAAATTAAAAGAAACAGAGACTTCCTATGCAGAATGGTATGCCTCTGATAATATGTAAACTTACAAGAGGCTTGTTCTTTTTTATCTTTACTATATAAATTACACCTATGAACCTTCCTAAAGGGAAAAAAATATATTTTGCCAGTGATAATCACTTAGGAGCTCCAACATCTGAACAGAGTTTTCCCAGAGAACAAAAATTTGTACAATGGCTAGATGAGGTAAAAAATGATGCTGCAGCTATCTTTTTATTAGGAGATTTATTTGATTTTTGGTTTGAATATAAGACTGTAGTCCCTAAAGGATTTACCAGAACACTTGGTAAATTAGCAGAAATCACAGATGCTGGAATCCCTGTATATTATTTTGTAGGTAACCACGATTTATGGATGAATGGTTATTTTGAAGAAGAACTGAATATACCTGTATATCACAAACCTCAAGAATTTACTTTTAATGACACTACTTTTTTTATTGGTCACGGTGACGGTCTAGGGCCTGGAGACAAGGGATATAAACGAATGAAAAAAGTATTTACCAATCCAATTGCCAAGTGGTTTTTCAGATGGCTACATCCCGATTTAGGTGTGCGATTAGCACAATATCTATCTGTAAAAAACAAACTGATTTCTGGAGATGAAGATGTAACTTATTTAGGAGAAGATAATGAATGGCTGGTACAATATTGCAAAAGAAAATTAGAAAATAAGCATAGAGATTATTTTGTGTTTGGTCATAGACACCTCCCTATGGAAATACAATTAAATGAACAATCATTATACACCAACCTTGGAGATTGGATTGTACATTATACGTATGCTGTGTACGATGGTAATGAACTAAAATTAGAAAAATACACCCCTTAAATTCGTTTTCGTTTCTCGATAATTTCATCTGCAACTGTAACTCCTATCATTTCTCTAGCTACCAATTTGCTATGGTGATTAAAGAAAATTAATGAATTATCAAGTACAGCTTCAATCAAATAATAGTTTCCGTTGAAGTATGCCTTTTTTATCCTTGCTTTATTTTTAGCATCAGGATGCACTTTTATCTCATGAGGATATATCAGAATTTCACCTGTATCATCTAGGGTAGAAATCGAAGATAATTTGATTTTATTAACTTCTCCAAAGAGAGAAGCTATATAATAATCTGCAGGGTTTTTATATAAGGTGATTGTATTCTCTTTGGTAAGAATCTCTCCTTGACGAATTACTATTGTTTGATCTGCAAAAGAAAGTATATCGGTTTTGTCATGCGTAGCCGTAATACTGGTGATCTTGTTTCGTTTCAGATACCTAAATAGGTTTCTTCGCAAAGAACTACGTCTAAAGTTATCAATATTACCAAATGGTTCATCAAGCAATAATAATTCTGGTCTTTTTGCCAATGCTTTTGCTAGGGCTACTCTTTGTTTTTGACCTCCACTCAAGTTTTCTACTTTGGTATCTGCAAAACTTACCATTTCTACTATTTCTAGTAATTCATTGACTCTACCTTGTTTTAATTCGGGTTCAAAATTAGAAAGATATTGCCCTATATTTTCTGCAACACTGCGATAGGATTGTAGCTCAAAACCTTGTGATAGGTATTTCATATTCTCTTCTCCTGGTACAAGATTAAAAAGTGGACCTAATATTTTGTTACCATTCCATGAGAGTTCTCCTTGGTCTATATCCAAAAGACCATAAATAACTTTTAATAATGTGCTTTTCCCGCATCCACTAGCTCCTATAAGAGCAATATGCTGCCCTTTTTCAATAGTAAAACTAATGTTTTTTAAAACAGGAAGTGTATCATAAGCAAAGGATATGTTATCTATTTTTAGCATTACTCAAATATATTGAACTTTAACAAAAAAATCCGCTTCCTTTTCAGAAAACGGACTTTTTTATTTTATAAACCAAGGGTTTAGCTTTTTATTTCTTTTGTAGCTTTTTCTGGCAACACTTCATACCCCATATTATAGAGCACAAATCCAAACATATCTGCATATTGTTCGATAATTTTACTCACTGGCGTTCCTGCACCATGACCAGCATTCGTTTCGATTCTGATCAAAGTAGGGTTATCTCCTGATTGTTTTGCCTGTAACTCTGCCGCAAATTTAAACGAGTGTGCTGGTACTACACGATCATCATGATCTCCTGTAGTAACCATAGTTGCAGGATATTGTACTCCTTTTTTTACATTATGTACAGGAGAATATCCTTTTAGGTACTCAAACATCTCTTTACTATCTGCAGAGGTACCATAATCATACGCCCACCCTTCTCCTGAGGTAAACGTGTGATAACGCAACATATCTAGCACTCCTACCGCAGGCAATGCTACTTTCATAAGGTCTGGTCTTTGCGTCATGGTAGCACCTACCAATAATCCCCCATTAGAACCTCCGCGAACCGCTAGATAATCACTAGATGTATATTTATTGTCTATTAGGTATTCTGCTGCTGCTATAAAATCATCAAACACATTTTGTTTTTGCATTTTTGTACCTGCATCATGCCACTTTTTACCATATTCACCACCACCTCTCAGGTTTGGTACTGCATAGACTCCTCCTTGCTCCATCCATACAACATTTGCAATATTAAATGCAGGGGTAAGACTTATATTAAATCCTCCGTAACCATATAAAATAGTTGGATTCTTACCCGTAAGCTCAATTCCTTTTTTATGAGTAATAATCATAGGTACTTTTGTACCATCTTTTGAAGTATAAAAAACTTGCTTGCTTTCGTAGTTGTCTGGATTAAAATCTATTGCAGGCTTACGATATACTTCAGAAGTTCCATCTGCAATAGTATATTTATAAATACTATTTGGTGTTTTGTAATTGGTAAAAGAATAGTATAGTTCTTTTTCTTCTTTTTTTGCACCAAATCCATTAGCACTTCCTACACCAGGTAATTCTACTTCTCGAATTAATTTTCCGTCATAATCATATTGTAGTACCTTGGATACAGCATCCACCATATACCCAGCAAAAAAATATCCTCCTCCTGTATTAGGGCTAAGCACATTTTTTGTTTCAGGAATAAAATCTTTCCAGTTTTCTGGTGTTGGATTAGATGCATCTACGGTAACAATTCTTTTATTAGGGGCATCCAGATTGGTAACCAGATACAATGTAGTTCCTACATTTTCTATAACATAGGTGTCATTATCTGTATTCTCCATAATAGTAACTAATTTACTATATGGTTTTGTAAGGTCTTTTATAAACAATTTATTTCCTGATGTAGAAATACTTGCAGATATAATAAGGTACATATCATCTTCTGTAACACTGGCACTTACATATCGGTGTTTTTCTTCTTCTGTTCCTCCATAAATCAAAGCATCCTCTTTTTGAGAGGTTCCCAACTTGTGATAATATACTTTATGCTGATCTGTTTTGGCAGATAGCTCACTCCCTTTTGGCTTATCATAACTAGAGTAATAAAACCCTTCGTTTCCTTTCCAAGAAATTCCAGAAAACTTAACATCGATAATTGTGTCTTCTATAATTTCTTTGGTTTCTGCATTCTTGATAATTATCTTACGCCAATCACTCCCTCCTTCAGAAATAGCATAGGCTACCAATTTACCGTTTTTAGAAAAATTGATTCCTCCTAATGAGGTTGTACCATCTTTGCTAAATGTATTTGGGTCTAGAAATATCTCTGGTTCGTCTCCTTCGTTTTTATAACGGTAGAGAACATTTTGGTCTTGCAATCCATTATTTTTAGAAAAATAGGTGTAACCTCCTTCTTTGAATGGAGCTCCTACTTTTTCATAATTCCAGAGGTTAGATAAACGATCTTTTAGTTCTTTTCTGAATGGAATTTTTTCTAGGTAACCAAATGTAGTTTTGTTTTGTGCTGCTACCCAATTTCCAGTTTCCTCACTTCTATCATCTTCAAGCCAACGATATGGGTCTTTTATTTCAGTGCCAAAATACGTATTTACTGTATCCACTGTTTTGGTTTCAGGATAATTCAATGTCGTAGTAGTTTTATTCGGTTCTTCCTTAGTTTGGTTCTTGCATGCCATCATTAATACAGTGATGGATACTAGAAAAAGTGCTTTTTTCATGATATAATACATTAGTATAGTGCACAAATCTATCAAAAGAAGTTGCTATAAATGCTAAAGAAAATATAAAAAAAGACTGCCCAATGAATTATCCTATATAGAAAGGGTAGGATTTCTTACATATTGCTTTGGGGTATAGCATTATGTTGAAGATATACATCGAGCAGTCAGAATCTTTTGTAAGAAACAAAAAAAAATGATTTTAAAAAAGCGGTTTATAAGTATTCCAATGTTTAATAATCAACAATGCGTTTACAAAGAAAACAAATGCTCCTGGGCCAATATTTATGGGATCTAGCGTAACATGAAACAAAATAATATTTATAGATATAGGAGCTAATACTACCAATGCAAAAGGAATCGCTTTATTCACAAGTAGCAAAAGCCCTACAATTACCTCGATAATTCCTACTGTTTTTAAAACATAACTCCCTGCCAATGCTTCAAAAAACACACCTGCATCTGGGTTTACAAATTCAAAAGGGGGGATAAATCCTATAAATTTATTGCTTCCAAAAATGACTAATATGGCTCCCAATATAATACGTAAAACTAAAATCAATTTATTCATTTTTACTTTTTTTAGACGTTAAACTCCTGTATTAGAAGGGCAAATACTCAAATCCTTACATAATATCAATTTGTAAATATCTTTTTTATATAAAAAATCCTTGCTATCAAATTGATAGCAAGGATGTATAATATCGTGTATAAATAGGTACTACCCTATTAATTTATTTTCTACTAGATATTCACCTATTTGTACAGCATTGGTAGCTGCTCCTTTACGCAGGTTATCAGAAACAATCCACATATTAAGTGCATTTTCTCTAGAATGATCTCTACGAATTCTACCTACAAAAACATCATTTTTGCCTTCTGCATAGATAGGCATAGGATATGTATTGGTATCTGGATTATCCTGTACAGTAACTCCTGATGTATCATTGAGAAGTTGTCTTATCTCATTTTCATTAAACTCTTGGTCAAATTCTAAATTTACACTCTCACTATGTCCTCCTACTACTGGAATACGAATAGCAGTTGCTGTTACTGCCACCGTGCGATCATCAAGGATTTTTTGAGTTTCGTTTACCAGCTTCATTTCTTCTTTGGTATATCCGTTTTCCTGAAATACGTCACAATGAGGAATTGCATTACGATGAATAGGGTATGGATATGCCATTTCTCCTTTTTCTCCAGCATATTCATTTTCTAATTGCTGTACTGCTTTTACACCTGTACCTGTAATAGACTGATATGTAGAAACTACTGCTCTCTTTATTTTATATTTATTATGTAATGGTCCTAAAGCCATTACTAATTGAATCGTAGAACAGTTAGGGTTTGCAATAATTTTATCTGCTGCTGTTAAATCTTTAGCATTAATTTCTGGAACTACTAATTTTTTTGTAGCATCCATTCGCCATGCAGATGAATTATCTATTACGGTAATCCCTGCTTCTGCAAATTTTGGTGCCCACTCTAAAGAAGTACTTCCTCCTGCAGAGAATAAAGCTAAATCAGGTTGCATTTCTACTGCTGTAGAAAGACCAACTACAGAAAACTCTTTGCCTTTGTATGAAATCTTTTTTCCTATAGATCGCTCTGATGCTACAGGGATTAATTCTGTTACTGGGAAATTTCTTTCCTCTAATACTTTTAACATAACGGTTCCTACCAGACCGGTAGCACCTACTACAGCTACTTTCATCAGTTTATATTTATTTTCTTTCGCAAATGGCGAAGGTCATGAACTATTTTTTAACACTATACAAATTTGAGAAATATTTCCTAGACAACAAGCACTTATATCAAAAGTATAGAAATTTGCTTTAATTGTTATATATATAACAATTTGTAAAAAAGAACCGCCCAAATATGAGCGGTTTATTGATTCATAGATATGTAGTATAGCGGTAGCTATAAGTAATTCGTTATCTAAGTTGAGAATTTATTATTTTTTCAATAAATCTCGTATTTCTGCCAATAACTCTTCTTGAGTTGGTCCTGCAGGTGGTGCGGGAGCTGCCTCTTCTTCTTTTTTCTTTGTGTTTTCATATGCTTTGAGCACTACAAAAATAAACAGACCTACAATTATAAAGTTAATTATTGCTTGTATCAAGTTACCATAAGTCATAACGGCTGCACCAGCCTCTTTGGCAGCGGCAAGGGTCGCGTACTCACCTCCATCGAGGGATATAAATTTTTGAGTAAAATCTGTTCCTCCTGTAATTACTCCTACAATAGGCATGATGATATCTGCAACAGCAGAACCAACAATTTTATTAAATGCTCCTCCTATTACTACCGCAGTAGCTAATGAAACAATGTCTCCTTTCAAAAGGAACGATTTAAAATCTTTAAAAAACCCCATAATATTTATATTTAGATAGTTAGAATAAACTAATTTAACAAAAATTTAAATAAACTATAGAAGCAATGTTATTTCTTACTAGTAGTTTTTCGATAAAAATCAATTATCATCGATAACAATACGTTTGACTCGTGTAGAGATTGCTGTAAGCAATTCATATGAGATTGTTCCTACATTTTCTGCAACCTGTGCAGCACTAGAATTTGCATCAAAAACAATGACCTCATCTCCTTCTTTACAATCAATATGTGTAATGTCTACCATAATCATATCCATACATACATTACCAAGGATATAGGCCCTTTGATTATGTATCATAACAAATCCTTTTTGATTACCATATTGTCTACTGATTCCATCAGCATGACCAATTGGTATGGTGGCTGTTTTGGTATATTCAGATGCTATAAAGGCTCTATTATATCCTAATGATGCTCCTGTTTCTAATTCATGAATTTGTGAAATTATTGATTTTAAAGACATAATAGGTACTAACTCCTTATCATATTTTGCATCATTACCAAACCCATATAATCCTATACCAGTACGAACCATATCAAAATGTGCCTCGGGATAATTAAGAATTCCTGATGTATTGGATTGATGTAACAATGGAGTATACCCCAATATATCAATCATTTTATCTGATATTTTTTTAAAAGTATTGATCTGCTCAGTAGTAAACTCTTTTTCTGAGCTATCTTCACTTGCCGCAAGATGAGAAAGAAGTGTCGTTACCTCAACAACCTCTGTGTTATTAAGATCCTTTACCAACGCATCTATTTGATCTTCAACAAATCCGATTCTGTTTAATCCTGTATTAAACTTGATATGAACAGGGTACTTTTTTTTATCTAATCGAGTCGCTGTTTCTATAAATTCTTTGACTACTCGTATACTATACAGACTGGGTTCTAATTGATATTCAATTAATTTTTGAAAGTTTACAGGCTGTGGATGCAATACTAAAATTGGTTTTTTTATCCCTGATTTTCTTAATACAATCCCCTCAGACACATAGGCTACTGCAAAATAATCTGCTCCTATCTTTTCTAAATGTTTGGCTATTACAGATGCATCACTACCATACCCAGAGGCTTTTACTACTGCCAGCATTTTTGTAGTAGGACTTACCTTACTTTTGAGATACTTAAAGTTATGTGTGAGATGACCTAAATTGATTTCAAGAACGGTTTCTTTTACGCTACTCATCAGATTTTTTATCTTTTTTAGATATTTCTTTAGGGTCTTTAACCTCCATTTTTTTTACTTTTTCTTTGAGCATCGCTTTATAATATGCTCCTCTACTCAAAGGTTCATATTCTTCTGTTTCTCCTAATACTACCAGATCATCTTTTTGTGATTTTCTATAACTAAACTGGGCAAGATTTCCCGTTCTGGTACAGACTGCATGTACTTTGGTTACGTATTCTGCTGTAGCCATTAGAGCAGGCATAGGACCAAAAGGGTTTCCTTTGAAATCCATATCCAATCCAGCAACTATTACTCTAATTCCTTTATTAGCCAAATCATTACAAACCGCTATAATTTCATCATCAAAAAATTGAGCTTCATCAATACCAACTACATCACAGGTGTCTGCAAGAATTCTAATATTGGCGGCTGCAGGAACAGGAGTAGAACGAATCTCATTGGCATCATGAGAAACTACCATCTCATCATCATATCTGATATCGATAGCTGGTTTAAAAATCTCAACTTTTTGTTTTGCAAATTGCGCGCGTTTTAATCTGCGAATCAATTCTTCGGTTTTACCCGAAAACATCGAACCACAGATTACTTCTATCCACCCAAATTGCTCTTTATGATTTACTGTATTTTCAAGAAACATTTTGTATTTTTCAGCTTCAATTAAAGAAATCCCTTCTCCTTACTCTAAAGATGAGGCAAATTTATTAAAAAACAAAAAGCAGTATTAGAAACGAATAAGAAAGTTATGAAGAAGAAATTGGAAGCGGAACTTATAAGTATTGCACACAGAATACTAAAACTTAAGAACAAATCTACATTACCCCAATTACAAGAAGAAACTAGGCAACTCTATGAGAAATTAACTATTCTCAATTTCACCGAAACTCATTTTGCTGGACCTCAACCTACCATTGGTCAGATTAAAAATGTGTTAGACACAGAAGAATCAAATGAACCAAAACTACTTGATCAGGAAACATCAAAAGAAGTAAAAGAGGTACCTCAAAAAGTAAAAGAGGTCATTGACCCCACACCGCCTACTTCTATAAAAGAAAAAGAAGAAGAAAAGCCTAAACAAACTAATGTACCACCAATAGATAGTGACCCAATAGAAAAGAGTGCTATTAATAAAGATAGTAAACCAGAAATTATTATCGAAGAGATCAATGCCAGAGTAACCGAAGATCTTTTTGTACCTGCAAATACAGTAGAAAAACCTACATCTTTTACAGAGTCAATACTATCTCAATCGGTATATGAAAAAAATGATAAAGACGATATTACTCCTACAAATCAGGATATCGCTATTCAAAATATAGAAAACGATAATCGACCAAAATCTCTTAATGATCAATTAAGAAGAGAAATTCATATTGGCTTAAATGATCGCTTGGCTTTTATAAAATATCTTTTTGAAGGTAGTTCCTCTGATTATAATAGGGTACTTTCTCAATTAAATACGCTAAGAAGTAAAAATGAAGCAAAAGAGTTTATTACTACCATGATAAAACCTGATTATCATAATTGGGATGGCAAAGAGGAGTATGAAGAGCGTTTTATGGGTATTGTTTTAGGCAAATTTGAAGATTAGATTCGTAAGGTTGCTTAATAAAAAAAGACTGTAATCCAGTATATTTATTTATAATGATGAATCTCTAAATCATACTACTAAAAAACAAAATAGATGAAAATTATATATTGGATCTCGACTATTGCCATCTGTATTATCATGTTATATTCTGCTCAGATGTATTTTTTTAATACTGAAATGGTACACGGTTTTTTTAAGAGCTTTAATTATCCTACTTATATTGTAATTCCATTGGCTATTGCCAAAGTACTAGGGGTAATAGCTATTCTTACCAATAAAATAAAATGGATCAAAGAATGGGCATATGCTGGTTTTTTCTTTGACTTGATATTAGCTATCTTAGCACACTATTATGCAGGACATCCTCTAGGATTATCTGCATATGCAATTATAATTCTTATTGTATCGTATACAATTGGTAAAAAAATAAGGCCTTAATGTCAAAATTATATCTGGTACCTACACCAATTGGTAATCTCGAAGACATGACTTTTAGAGCGATAAAAGTTCTGGAAGCTGCTGATTTAATCCTTGCCGAAGATACCCGAACTAGTGGTAAATTATTAAAACATTATGAGATTACTACTCCTATGCAAAGCCATCATATGCATAATGAGCATAAAACAGTAGATCGCATTATTCAAAAATTACAAGCAGGAGAGACTATTGCGTTGATAAGTGATGCAGGTACTCCTGCAATAAGCGACCCTGGTTTTTTACTTACCAGAGCTTGTGTAGCGCATAAAATAGAAGTAGAATGCCTGCCAGGAGCAACTGCCTTTGTACCTGCTTTGGTAAATAGCGGCTTGCCCAATGATAGATTTGTTTTTGAAGGTTTTTTACCTGTAAAAAAAGGAAGACAAACAAGATTACAGCTTTTATCTGATGAACCAAGGACTCTAATTTTTTATGAATCTCCTCATAAATTAATCAAAACCTTAAAAGATTTTGCAACCTATTTTGGTTCTCACAGACTTGTCTCTGTATCAAGAGAGCTGAGTAAGCTTCATGAAGAAACCATAAGAGGTACTGCACAAGAAGTAATAGAACATTTTGAAAATAAAGCTCCAAAAGGAGAAATCGTGATTATTGTTGGAGGTAAAAAACAATAATCCCAAAAGTACAATAAACATCTAATTTTTTAATAAGTAGACACCAATGACACTTGTAGCATTTATTGATACCCTTAAAAAAGACCCTAAATCTGTTTCATTTCAAGAAGTAATAGCCATTATAGATACTCATTACAATTTTGAACCTTCAGCATTTACTAATGGAGCTATAAAAAATAAGGCTGGCGAAAACTCAGGTTCTTGTAAGGTCTTTTCTTTTGCAAAATTACATCAGCTCAACAAAGAAGAAACCTTATCCTGCTTTGGCAAGTATTATATAGATGTTCTGCAAACCCCAGAAGGTAATGACCATCAAAATATCCGTAACTTTATAAAATCTGGATGGGAAGGTATTTCTTTTGAAAACGAAGCATTGATCAAAAAGTAACAAAACTATCTATAATTTTAGAGTGCATTATTTCGTTCTATCAAAATATATCATACCTTTTATCAAGAAGTGACTTAAACTAAAAAAAGGAGTGCAACAAAAATCAATATTTACAATTATTGGCATTAGTATACTCGTTTTCTTAGTATGGCAATTACCTTACTTTGGAATTATACAATATCCTCTCTTACTATTAGGAACTTGGTTTCATGAAATGGGCCATGGATTAACCGCATTATTAATAGGAGGGAACTTTATCTCTCTCGAAATATTTGAAAACGCAGGAGGTGTCGCATACTCTGATATTTCATCCAGTTACTTATCTTATAATATTGCCAGAAGTGTCACTGCTGCTGGAGGGTTATTGGGCCCCGTAATTTCTGGAGCAATACTCATCGCCTCTGCCAGAAATAAAGTAAGTGCTAAAATAGCAATATGGTTGCTCATCATCATCATGGTTATATCTCTATGCTTATGGATCGATTCATTATTAGCATTAGTTCTTCTAAGTATATTTGCTGTAATCCTATTTTTTATTGCTATTATAAAAAACCGAGGGCTTGAAACTTTTACTTTACTGTTTTTAGGGACTCAATGTGTATTAAGTACCTATATGCAAATAGGATATTTATTTACCAAACAATTTGAACGAGACGGAAAAATCCATTATTCTGACACTCAAGTGATGGCAACTCATCTTCCTGGTACGTATTGGATGTGGGCTATACTTATTTTATTGATCACTATCTATCTCCTCTATAAAAGCTACCGATACTATCTAAAAAAATAATCCCATTTTATAAATCTAAGTTCTATACAAAAATGTTTGATTTTCTATAAAGTTTATTATGTCTTTTCACACTAATTCTGGAGTGAGTATACATATTCCTTCTGTTTCACAATCCTTACTTTTTTTGTCTATAGAGTAAATCCCTCCGTAGTAAAATGAATTTGATGAGGCTCCTCCTACATATCCCCCTTTAATTTGTAGTCTTGTAGCACCTACAGTCTCTTGATTTTTTATACTGTTTTTTATCCCCCTAGAATTTATAACAACTTCTTCTTTCTCCTTATCATAACTATTGATTATCAAATCTTTATTACTTTCATTAATAACGACTTGCAAAATATTCTTTTGATGTATAAAAACTAACCACACTAATAATGTAGCCAATGCTATTCCTGCAATAGCTATAATCACACTCATTCCTACTCTTCTAATACTAGTAACCATAGCATGCTTCACAGAATATCCGTTTTTCCACTCTTGCCACGTAAAATGTCCTGCTTTTGCTCCTAATGCAACCAACCCTCCTGACAATAATTTATCTGCAAACACATCTATAGAAATGCTTTGAGTCATTTGCTCAAAACATCTGGTCAACCTCATAAGATACCTAGTCACTTCTTTTCCTTGGTAGTTTTTTATACTAGGTAAATCTCTGGGATTAAACAACCAATTCGGTTCTGTTTTGGCGGTAACAAGAGTCTCTATCAAAGAGATATCATTCCTTTTATCTGGTCCAAAATCTTCTTCCAAAAAATTTAACTTATTCGTGCGAAACTCAATAAGAGTATCTTTTACAATATGCCTTTTGAATTCTTGCAGTTTATTAAAATTAGGAGATGTTTCTGCAGTTATCAATGCATACAAATCGATACCTACACGGTAACTTATATCATTTAATATATCCTTTGCCAGACCATGAGGAGATATCTCCTCTAGCTCTTCTATTAGTTTCATGTTGTTTGGTTTTAAAAGTAATTCATCCTGTTTTTATTTTTTTTCAGAATGCATTTTCTATTATCCTATTAAGATACCAAATTTCATGCTCTTATAGCAACATTAAAAATACGTGGTAAATACGTGTTTTTATATGGTATTCACTGGTAAACTATTTCTATAACAATAAAGGTTTTCTTTTTTTGACTAACTTTAATATTAATTATTAACTAATAAATATAATACCCGATGGAACAAACAATCACAAAAGAAAACATCCAAATCACTGAAGAAGCTTTTATCAAGTATACCAACCTCTGGAAGAGTGCAGATGTTTTAGAGTTAACGCATCATTTTCATAAGCTCGATAAGTCTATAGGACAATATGAGCGAGTATACTATTTTGCTGTAAACGAAAAAGACATAACTCGTTTTAATGCTATAGAACAAATCAAAACTTTTAAAATCTATATGGCATTAAAAGAAGGGCATAAAGAAAGTTTTACATTTTTTCCCATTTTTGAGGTTGTCGATACTTCTAACAAGAAATATTATTTTGAACTTGTAGCTTATCAAAAACCAAAAAAAGGAGCACAAAAAGACGAGACTGTACGATTAGGGTCTGAAATCGTTCCCGCTATTTTTAAAGATATGATTTCTGAAAATTGGCAAAAAGTAGAAATGAGTCTCATAGATGATTTATTTACTGTAAAAACAGCAGAAAAACCTATGGAGAGAGTATTATTCTATAGTGTAACACCAGATTTGATCAACCCGTATTTACCTGGTAACGTAAAAGAATTAAAACTCTATCCTGGATTGGATATGAATAAGTTTCAATACAAAGACATGATCTCTTTTACACCCGTAATAGGACTTACTCCAAAATTACCTATAGAAAACAATTTATACAGAATGGGTATACTAGAATCTGACGGTAATGAGGTTTTTATTGAATATTCAAGACCATGTCCACCAACTTGTGCTGGAGGAGGAGGAGAATAATCTATCTAATCAAAAACTAATGAGTGAAGAACTTTTTAATATTTTAAGTTTGATTTCTTCTTTTATAGTAATCATTCCTTTATCACTATCTATTTTTAGATTTAAATCATTAAATAAAATACAGATTAAACTGATATATCTATTATTAGGAATATTGATTGTAGAATGTATATCAAATATACTCTGGTATCAAAAAATAAACAATTTACCGATATATCATTTTTTTACAGTTCTTCAGTTTTTATTGATTATTAACATTTATAGAGAAGTATTGTCATATATATATTCAAAATCTTTCTTTACTAGTATAGGCATTTGTTTTATCGTATTTGCTGTCATTAATACTTTGTTCTTACAGAACTTATATACTTTTAATTCTAACACAACAACAGTTTTAGGAGTATTAGTAGTCTTTTTTGCATTAAGTTATTTTTATGTACTGCTTAAAGAGGCAAAATACAGCCCTCTAGAAAACAATCCTATGTTTTGGATCAATTCTGGGTTTTTAATCTACTTTTCCAGTAACTTAATTTTGTTTTTTATGAACAATACCCTCTTTAAAGGAATAACTCAAGCCAGTTATTCCCTTTGGGGCTTACATGCTATTGTCAATATTGTATTAATGATCTTTTATACCGTTGCCATAGCTGTAAAACCCGATAAACAATTTTAATTTCTATTACTCATAAACATAACACTTGTCTCAACCCTATCTCTCCCCCAAGAGAAGAAGCTAAAAAAAGCCCTTCCTATAAAGGGAAGGGTTTAGGGGTAAGTGTTTTTTTTAAATCATAAATACCTGTAAATCAATTGTATTTTATTGTAATTATTGTTAAATTATATTTTATATGAATCTATCATAACAGGCATTTTTTCTCTTTTTTGAGCTATATTTATATAAACTTTTAAAACCTAGAACCATGAAAATATTTCACACATATTTTATAATTCTGTCTGTAATCTTTTTTGCTTGCCAGCAAGAAGAGTCACCAGACGAACCAGAACAAAAACAACATACTCTTAATTGGAAAACGGCAACTCCTAAAAAAGCCTTTGGTACTCCAGAAAATGGATTTAATATCCCTAGAAAAGCGCTAGAAGAAGCGCTAAAACTACCAAATGTATCAACCGTTCGTTTTATTTTAGAAATAGAAAACAAGCAACTACAAATACGGGTAGTAGGCACAAACCCAAATGGTGATATCACCAAAGGAGTAGTAGCCAACTCTATTTCTATACAAGAAGTTGTAACTAAATTATTCGCCGAAAAACACAAACGTTTTGAGATCTCTGCACTTTCTAAATCGGTTGCTTCTCATATATTACAACCAGATGAAGCAGTGGATTTTGTTTCTGCCTGGCAACAAAAATGGCAAAGTAATACCCTAGAAGAAGCGATTGCTTATGATGAGCAACGTATTCAATATTTTAGTCTACCTGCAACGGTCATACTACATATGCTACAAAATAGCTCAAAGAGTGTAAACTTGGTATGGGGGGTGAACCCCAAAGGTAAATTTACTACTGTCTTTTTACCAGAATTAGGCAAAAAGCAATCTTTATTAAAATCAGGAGATTTTATCTATGAGTATTCAAGTCCTTGTCCACCTACTTGTACTGGAGGAGGAGGAGATTAATTCTACTTAATCAGAAACAATATATAAACCGCTATACTTTATAAAAAACCAACAGTAGAGTTTGGTATAGCTTTTTATTATTTCTTATACTATTTGTTTTATGGGTGAACCTGAAGAAGCGATTGCGTTAAAGATTATAATCATTGGTATGATAGTAATTTTCTTACTGTCATTATCTGTAATTATGTTTTTTATTCTATACCAACGTAGGTTATTGGCACAACAACAGAAACACCAAAAAATAGAATCTGATTATCAAAAAGAATTATTAAAAACGTCTATTGCCAGTCAAGAGGAAGAAAGAAGTAGAATTGCCAAAGAACTGCATGATGATGTAGGAGCTATGCTTACTACAACCAAGCTATATTTTGGGCAAATCACTCCAGAATTACCTCCTGACGAATTAGAAAATATAGCACATAAAACCAGCTCTTTTTTGGATGATATGATACATAGTATACGTAGCATCTCTCAGGATCTAAGACCTGTAGTATTAGAAAAACTAGGATTGATAGAAGCGGTAGAGAGTTTGAGACAAACAATAAACGACTCTGGAAAAATCAAGGTAAGCGTTAAAAACAATACGACAAAGACAATTGTCAAATCAAAAGAACTAAACTTATACCGAATAATTCAGGAGTTAATTACAAATACTCTCAAGCATGCAGACGCTTCTGCTATACAAATCAAATTAAAAAATGAAGAAGATTCACTAATTATAGTATACAAAGATAATGGCAAAGGGCTACAACAGAAAAACCTTTTGCACAAAAAAGGCTTGGGACTCAAAAATATAGAAAGTAGATTATCGATCCTTTCTGGTAACATTTATTTTATGAAAGAGGATTCAGGCATGAAAGTCAAAATCGTAATCCCGGTATAATCGTATACCGTATGATATGGCTTTACTGTAGCAACTAAAAAAAACACTAAATAACATTAATCACAAAATAACCATGGAAACTATAAAGCTAGGACTGGTTGATGATCATAATTTATTTCGCGAAGGAATAAAGTCACTGTTAAAAAAAATGGAAGGTATTTCTTTGGTATTAGAAAGCGTAAGCGGTAAAGATCTATTGGCACAGTTGAATAATGTGACTCCCGATATTATCCTTTTGGATCTTGAGATGGAAGACATGAATGGTGTAGACACAACACTAAAATTACAAAAACTATATCCCGATCTTAAAATCATTATTCTCACAATGCACAAAGAAGAGAGAATGATTTCTTATTTGATGGAGGTAGGTGCTAACGGATATTTACTAAAAGACACCAATCAGCATGAGTTAGAGGCCGCAATACGATCTACTTATGAAAAAGGGTTTTATTTTAATCCTTTTGTATCAAAAGCATTACTAAAAGGTCTAAAACATAAAACAACCAAACCTCCTACAATCAATAAGGATTACCATCTTACCTCAAGAGAATTAGAGGTACTAGAAGGGATTACTCAAGAATTTACTACTGCAGAAATAGCAGAACAACTTTTTCTAAGTGTACGAACTATTGAAGGTCACAGAAAAAACCTTATGAATAAATTAGGGGTTAAAAATACTGCTGGATTAATCGTAAAAGCAGTGAAGGAAAAAATTATTTTGGTTTAAAACTATACACAAACACCTGTCAGAAAATCTCAAAATAAAATTTTGAAACTAGCCTGACAGGTGTTTTTATCTTTATATCAGTATTAGCTTAACCCGAACTATACGGATTTAAGTAAAAACTGGTATTACACATGTTTTCCTTTTTCCCATCCATGTTTACCAAGGTATTTTTCACCAGATGCTATTGCACCTTCTTCTACCATTGTTCCCATAGAATCGTTCCATCTATTCAGGTATCCAAATAAAGAGATTACTCCTAGCATTTCTACAATTTCGCCTTCATCCCAATATTTATATAGTTCTTGTTTGATCGTATCATCAACTGCATTAGGAACCATAGAAGCTGCTAATGAAAAATCAAGAGCTGCTCGCTCTGCATCACTAAAAGCTGGATGTGTTTTATACTCCCATATATTATCTAATTGCTCCTGCTCTGCACCATAACGCTCTGCTGCTCTTATTGCATGTGCTTGGCAATACCTGCATCCTGTAGCATTACTACTTACCCAGGCAATCATACGTTTTAAAGCAGAGGTTACTCTACCTTCATTTGCCATTACTGCTTTGTTCAGGTTTATAAATGCTTTAGAAATAGCAGGCCTTCTTTGCATTGTCAATACAGAATTTGGGCAAAACCCCAAAGTTTCATTAAAGAATTCTGCCAATTCTTTGGTTTCTGGATCGTGATCAGCAGATAACGGTGTAACTAATGCCATAATATATTTTTGAATATTTGTATATTTTTTTCTACAGCAAAATACAAAACTAATAGCAAATCAGAAACCGTCTGTATGTTTTTTGTACTTTGCTTTTTTTAACACCCAGAACAGAACTCACCCATGAGATGGAATCTACAACCGATACCCGATAGTACAAAAACACAACAGTTGGCAGAGACTCTTACTGTAGATACTACCATTGCTTCGTTACTGATACAAAGAGGAATAGAAACATTTGACCAAGCTAAAAAATTTTTCAGACCTAGCTTAGATGATTTGCATGATCCTTTTTTGATGCAGGATATGGATAAAGCTGTAGATAGAATTCAAAAGGCAATTGCTAATAAAGAAAATATAATGGTGTATGGTGATTATGATGTAGACGGTACAACATCGGTAGCATTATTATCTTCCTACTTAAAAACACTGTCCTCACAAATTGCTACTTATATCCCTGATCGATATAAAGAGGGATATGGGGTATCTTATATGGGGATCGATTATGCAGATGATAATGATATTTCTCTGATCATTGCTTTGGATTGTGGGATCAAAGCTATTGATAAAGTGGCATATGCCAAATCAAAAAACATAGATTTTATTATCTGTGATCACCATAGACCAGGTGATACAATTCCTGATGCCGTAGCGGTTTTAGATCCAAAACGAGAGGATTGTAACTACCCATACAAAGAGTTATGTGGATGTGGGGTTGGATTTAAACTTATACAGGCACTAGCTACTGGATTACACCAAACAATAAACGATCTTTTACCATATCTAGATTTGGTAGCTACTGCAATCGGAGCAGATATTGTACCTATTACTGGAGAAAATCGAGTATTGGCATATCATGGTATACAAGTTATCAATACAAACCCAAGAACTGGTTTTAAGGCAATGTTATCCAAGGTGGATAAAAAAACGCTAACGATTACTGATTTGGTATTCATTATTGCTCCTAGAATTAATGCGGCTGGTAGAATGAAGCATGGGTTACATGCGGTAAATTTACTTACCGAAAAAAATATGGATACCGCACTGCAATTTGCTGCTGAAATAGAACTTTATAATAGTACCAGAAAAGATGCAGACAAAAAAATTACTCAAGAAGCACTTACTCAAATAGTAGCTAATAATGAAGAGGATAAATATACCACAGTGGTATACAACGAGAATTGGCATAAAGGGGTTATTGGTATCGTTGCATCGAGATTAACAGAAACCTATTATCGCCCTACGCTGGTTTTTACAAAAAGTGGAACTGTTTTGGCTGCTTCTGCCCGATCTGTAAAAGGATTTGATGTGTACAATGCACTCGATGCATGTGCTGATCACATAGAACAGTTTGGTGGTCATAAATATGCGGCGGGATTAACTTTGACAGAAGAACAATATCCTTCTTTTAAACAAAAATTTGAAGAAGTAGTGTCTTCTACCATTGATAAAAAGATGTTAATTCCTGAGGTTACTATCGATGCTAAGTTAGAATTGGATCAGATTACTCCCAAATTCTATCGCATCTTAAAACAGTTTGCTCCTTTTGGTCCAGGAAATATGGCTCCTGTTTTTATGACAGAAGGGCTAAAAGATACTGGGTATGCAAAATGTGTAGGAGCCGATAAAAGTCATTTAAAATGTAAGACTCAAAAAAATGGAATTGCAATTGGTGCTATTGGTTTTAATCTGGGTTCAAAATATGATTTAATACATCAAAAACAGCTTTTTAAGTCTACATATACCATCGATGAGAATGAATGGAATGGGGAAGTCTCTCTACAATTAAAATTGAAAGATGTAAAATAAATTATTTTTATTTAGATTTATTATAAATAGTTATTATTTTTGAATTCAAATATGGATTCAGGATGAACGCTATAGATAAAATATACAGTAATGACCTAGGTATTTCTTTCTTTTGGAAACAAGAAAAACAAATTCCTACACCCAAAGTACAATTGGTGTTCAGAGACACTGGTTTTTTACTCACTTTAAATGAACTTAAAGATTTCTCTAATTCGTGTACAATTACATATGATTCTCAATGCTGTAATCAATGTAAAAACTCACAACATTGCAGATCATTATTACTACGAACACCTTCAGAAAAGATAGATCTGGCAGTAAACAGAGAAGAATTATTGCAGATACAAGAATTAATCAACGGCACTATTTTTAGAGTAGAATTACAAGATTGGGTAAAGAACCTATCTCTTAACTAAAAAGTCTATAATCTTATAAGTAATTTCTTTGGCCTTTGTTTCCTGCAAAAAATGTTTTTCATCTACAAAATGAATATCTTCTTTATTCACTTTTAATGCATTTGCAGCTCGCGTCTGTTGTGGAGGCCATTGTAACATGGTGTCATGTATTCCCCATATTACAGCCACAGGAATATCTACATTTTCAAAAACATCAGAATAATCAGGTAGTACATTACATGTTTGACTAAAGAAATAGTACATCGCATTTGTTTTACCTTCTAATAATGGAGTTTTATACCCTTCTACATCCAGCGCATTGAGGGTATTTTTTTTGAGTCCTTGATTGAATAAGTTTTTAAGCAACGTATTTGTTGTTACGCCGTTTCTATATCCCCACATTGCTGTTTTGGCAAGTCCTCCTGGTTTCATACGTACAGGGGGATAAAATCCATCTTCATAAATAATGGTATTAAGTACTATTAGGTTTTCTATTTTATCAGGTGCTTGTTTCATAAGTTCCCAGGTCCATAACCCTCCTGCATCGTGCATCACGTGTGTCCATTTTTCTATACCTAATGCTTGCATTAATTCTAATAGGCGCTTGGCATGATTCTCTGCATTATAAATCTCAAAACCTTCTGGGGAGTCACTAGAACCATATCCTAACATATCGGGCACGATTACACGATATCCATTCGACACCAAAGGTTTTATCATCTTACGATACAACCATCCAGAGGTGGGAACCCCATGCAATAATACTATTACAGGGCCCTTTCCTTTGTCTATATATTTTATTAAACCATCATCAGTAGGATATAATCTTTGATCAGATCTAAAATCTTCATAAGTAATCTGATTTTTTCTAATTTTTGTGTTTTGATAAGGTTTACACGAAAAAAGTAATATCCCTACTAAGGCTAGTATATAAAATTTCTGCATGGTATAGATGATTTATAAGGTAGCAATTTACTCAAAATCATTTTTGTATACCATTTCTCAGCAAAATTGATGTAGAAAAATAGTTTACAAAAAAAATACGGTTCTGAAAAATTACCAGAACCGTATCATACGATTTACACATAAAAATTTCGTATATAGTTTGTTTCTTTTGCACTATATCTGTGTTATAAAATTCAACAATAGCTAAGGCTATTCTTTAATTTTA
>NZ_OMKE01000026.1 GCF_900299535.1 Aquimarina aquimarini
CTTTATAGATATCTTTGGCTATTTTGGCAAAAGCCACCTTATCTTGATAATTGGTTAAACCTTGCCGGATAGTATTGATAATAGTAGTTGCTTTTTGATAGGTACCTATAGCTTTGTTGAGATCCTTGGGGTTGTTTGAATGAGAGAATTTTGATTTTAATGTCTTAGCTTTTTCAGACAAGATTTGCAGTAAAAGTTTAGGGTCAGAATAATTACTCTGATCAGTGAATTCTTTTTTAACTTTAGTCTCAATATTTTTTGAAGCACTTAATAGTGCTTTATCAAAATACTCTAATGCCTTGGAGTATTTTTGTTGTTTATGATATAGTACTCCATAACTATAATAAAACTCAGAAGTAAGATTATGTTCTTTTCCATAAATAGTTTGAACAATCTCTAATCCTTTTTTATAATAAAATAACGCATCATCATACTTTTGCATTTGAACATATGTATCTGCAATGTTTTGGTAAGTTATAGCAATTTCATTATTATCTTCAGCAAAAATGTTTTTGCGCATTTTCAATACTTTTTTATAATATTCTAATGCTTCACCTTCTCTATTTTGAGCAGATAGAACACTTCCAATATTATCATATACTTGCGTAACTTTATAATGATTTCCCCCAGAAATAAGAGCAAGCTTTTGTAAAGCTTTTTTTTGATATTCTAATGCTTTTTTTAATTGCCCTTTCTGTTTATAAATAGTTCCTAGGTTTATATAAAACGACCCTGTTTTTAGATCCTGTTTTTCTCCCAACTTATGTATTATATCTAAGCCTTTTTTACAAAATTGGATCGCTTTATCATTTTCACCTTTATTTTTTAAAATAATCCCAATATTATTATAGATATTAATTAAAGAGGGTGGATTATTTTTTTTATCTATAACTGCTAATGCTTTGTTGCAATGATCTAAAGCAATATCATATTGCTTTAGATTGATATAGGTTACTGCTATATTATTATAAATCCTTGTAATATTATCACTATCCTCTCCAAATTTTTTAATAGCTAACCTTAAATTTTTTTTATAATATTCTAATGCCTTATTAAATTCTCCAAGTTCATCATAAATAACTGCTATGTTATTATAAGAACCTCCAATTTCATAATGTTCTGGGCCTAATATTTTCAAATCAATAGCTAATGTTTTTTTAAAATATTGCACAGCTTTTTCATATTTAGATGTATAATAATAAATAGAACCAATATTCGTGTAGGATACAGCTAATTCTGAATGATCCTCAGAAAATAATTTACGTCGAATAGAAAGAGCCTTTTCAAAATATTCTATTGATTTATCATAATCTGAATTTGATTTGTGATACTGACCTATATTATCGTAAGTATAGGCCTCCACTCTATGATCTTTTGTTAGATATGTTTTACATATAGCTAATGCTTTTTCAGATTGTTGTAATGATTTTTTTAGTTGTGAGGTTTCCCATAAACTGAAAGAGATTCTATTATAACACACAGCAACTTTCTCCCATGCATGTGCTTCTTTATATAAAACCAGAGCTTTGTTATAATAAGCAATGGAGCTATCAACTTTTCTATCAAGTAGTAATGATTCAGCTTTCTTGTAATTCTGTGAAGCTACTATTGTGTCCTTGGTTATTTGTGCATATGAAAAATATGAAGAAGCTAAAAAAACAATAATTAACGTTATACGAATATGATATGCTGATTCTATATTATTCATGTGACGGAAGTTTTATTATATAGTTAATAGCAAAGAACGTAAAAATGTTACCTTTTTGTCAATGAGGGAGTATAAAATTAGGGTATATAGTGTATAGAAGTTAGTAATGAGAATTGAGTAGTGAGAAAGCTTCAACATTCGGTGTTCGGTATTGGGTAATCGATATTCAAACCTCTTTTTTACTTTATTTTTTTTTATTTTACGGTTTTACATTTAGTATTATCTCGTGTTCAATATTCTATTTTTCGTCTACTTTAGCATTTAAAATCTTACTGTTTTTTATTTTACATTTCTCTCTATCAATCTATTAAAATTCTCCTTATTTTCTACTTGAAAAATGCGTATCTTAGAGCCACTATTGGCTTATCATTTTTTTGTGCATTTTTTTATAAAAAGATGCCGTAACCCACAATAGATCTATTAAAGATGCGTTAACAATTTAGTAATCCAACTCCTACAATAAAAGCACATTTATAGTTATAATTTTGTTATCAAAACTAAACCTCACACTCATGAAATGGAACAACTTCCCCCTGATTCTTTTTTGTTCTCTTTCCTTTATGTCATTCTCTCAATCAGAACTCAATGGTAATCAAGAAGAATGGACAAAAGGATGGACAAGTTTTGAACCCAATCGTAAAGAATATCCTGACCACGAAGAAGTACTGCCTGAGATCATAAATACTGATTTTTATTTAGAAAATGACATCACCTATTTACTATCTGGTAATGTTTATGTAACCGATAATGCTACATTAACGATACAAGAAGGAACTATTATACGATGCGACACAAAAAATGTCGCTAGTCTGGTAGTGACCAAAGGATCTAAATTGATCGCAATGGGATCCAAAGAATTCCCTATTGTATTCACATCCAATAAAGCTAGAAAATCTCGAAAATCAGGAGACTGGGGTGGCATTATAATTGCTGGTTCAGGAACGATTAATTCACCTGCTTCTTCCAAAATTATTGAAGGTAATTTTTTACCACAATATTCCTCGTTTGGTGGAGATCAGGAAAATGAAATGACCTCTATACTATCCTATGTTCGGATTGAATTTGCAGGAAAAAAAATCAATCAATCAAAAGAACTCAATGGATTATCGCTTTATGCTTTAGGAAGTAAATCTGTTATTGATAACGTCATGATCAGTTATTCTGCTGATGATTCTTTTGAGTGTTTTGGAGGCAGGGCAAGTATGTCTAACCTTATCTCATACAAAGCCAAAGATGATGACTATGATTTTACAATGGGATATCAAGGAGAACTCCATACAATCATGGCAATCAGGCACCCATACATAAGTGACACCAGTGGTTCTTATGCCATAGAATCTGATGGGTATGATAAAAAAGAAGGATATACAAACCCTGAATCTTTATCAAACATACATATCAAAAATGCAAGCTTGATCAATCTCTCTGATCATACCAATTATCAACACACCACAGCAGCTATTTCATCTAAAAACTTATCAAAACTCAAACTTACAGACATGTGTATATCAGGGTTTGCCAATGTGGTTACCTTTGACAAAACATATCGCTCTTATACAGATCTTCAATATTATTTTTCTTTAGAAAATAGTGTATTCAATGTACACAGTAAAACTGTATTAACACAATATGAATCAGATATAAATGCTCAGCGATTACTCAAATACAATATGTACACAAACCATTTTAGAAACGCTAACGACTTATTTACAGCTCCTTTTGATAAAAAAAATCCAAAATTTACTATCAAAGAATCTGAAAATTATACCGTAATGCAGTAAATTTGGATTTTACACTTAAATCATCGTCACAATGAAATTACTTACTACCATTTTCTTTGCCTTTTTTATTATGAATTGTAGCTATGCGCAACTAAAAAAGAACGTATTTTTTGAGCAAACTGCACTAGTCAAAAAATTCCATACCATAGACGAATTAGAAAACTTAAAAAAAGGGCAACTCATTTCACTATACACCAATCGCGTTAATGAGGTAATAACCGTTTTACCATATTTAGCATTAACCAATGAAGCAGGAGTTAAATTATCTGATATTGGAATCAAAGAAAATTCTGATAATCTAAGAGCGTTGAATAAGCATCATGGTACTAATACAGAAATGCTAGAAAGTTCAAAAAATATGATTTCTGAATTTATTCCTTATGCTGATACCGAAAAAATTATATGGGCTATTCTATATTTTGAAGAGGTAATCAAAAAGGTGAGAATTGGAGCCAATGGAAACTTCTAGAAAAACATATTTATTGTAAAATATCACAAAAAAGGCTTTAACAATAGTCATTTCATTCATGACTTTTTAAAGTCTTTTTTGTAGAACACTATTTAAAATTAAGTATTATTCATCAAATGTTATTTTATAAACTTGTAAGGTTTTATCTAATTTTTCTGTTTAATACATATAAAAACGACGTAATACACATAAAAGGAGTTTTGTTATACCTAATTATAACATAAACCATTGTTAAACAGGGGGGGAAATCCCCCTTATTCACAAAAAAACAAGCACTAAACCTGTTTTTACTCCATTCTTCTACCTCCCCAAGCAAAAAACAACTTATTTTTTTGATTATCAGCATAATAAAAGCATTATTTTGTAAGAATTATACTTATAAAGTTATGTTAAATATCTTAAAAATAACGATAAACACACAAAGTCTACGGTAAACACGTAACCAACTTTGTGAAAACTCTGCTATCTTAGTAGTCCAAAAATTGGGAGAAAGAAATTTCCTCCAAAAGTTTAACCCCAAAATAAACTATTATGAAAAAAAGATGTTTTCTATTAACAGCTTTTGCCCTTCTACTATTAACTTCTTCTTTTGCTATAGCGCAAGATTTTAATGAAAATAATGACAGGTGGACTAAAGGATGGACTAATTTTACTCCAAATAAAACAGAGTATCCTGAGGCTGAAGAAAAACTACCAAATATCATAGTTGATCATACATATTTACGAAATGATGTTGTATATCAAATGTCTGGCGACGTTTATGTAACCAATGGAGCATCTTTGACTATACAGGAAGGAACAGTAATTCGATGTGATCATGAGAATCCCGCAAACCTTATTATTACCAGAGGCTCTAAATTGATTGCGGCAGGATCTAAAGCCTATCCAATTGTTTTTACTTCTAGTAAAGCCTCTAAATCTAGAAACAGTGGAGACTGGGGAGGAATTATTATTGCTGGATCAGGAAAAATAAATACTGTTTCTGGTAATGGGATCATTGAGGGAAAACTTAATCCTCAATACGCTCTATATGGAGGAAATCAAAAGTTTGAAGAAACAACCATATTAAAATATGTAAGAATCGAATTCTCTGGACATTCAGGATCTAATGGTTTATCACTATACGGATTAGGAACTTCTTCTATCATAGAAGACATTATGGTTAGTTATTCTGCTCATGACTCGTATAATATTCATGGAGGAAAAAATGACATTCAAAATTTGGTTTCTCTAAAAGCTCAGGGAGATGATTTTCATTTTTCTGAAGGCTTTAAAGGTACCGCAAAAAATGTAATGGCGATTAGGCATCCATTTATAAATAGCCCACAAGGATCTTATGCTATCGAGATAGATGGTTACAATAAAGAACTAGGGTATATAAGACCTGATGCAGTGACTGATGTTACTATCACCAATGCAACACTTGTAAATCTATCAGACAAAACTAATTATCAGCATACGACCGCAGCAGTTTCTGCAACAAATTCAGCAATCACTTATATCCATAATTCAAAAATATCTGGGTTCTCTGATGTTGTTAAATTTGATAGTTCGTACACCTCATTAGCAATAATGCAAAAAGCTTTTATGATGGATAACAGTTTTTTCAATATTCATGGTGATGGTATTAATAGCAATAACAAAGGGATCAACGGAACTCTTAATATCTTAAAGTATAACCGATTTACAGAAGATTTCGTAAGTGTGAATGACCTGTTTAGCGACCCTAAAAGCACCATCACTCCAAAATTTAAATTAAAACAATCATTAAACAACTATATGGTTATGCAATAAATAAAATTTTGTAATACCATATATCAAATTAAAGAACCGATTCAATAAGTCAATGTATACTATAAACATTATGCCAAAAATAATAATTCACTTTGCCTTTTTTCTTATGATAAGTACTGTTGTTGGCCAACACACAATAAATGAGGCAATATTTTTCACCAAAAAAGATCAGATTATCAAATTTCATACAATTGATGATCTGCAAGCATTGAAAAAAGGAGAGCTTGTAAAATTATATCAAGATCGTGTAGAAGAAATCATGACTACACTTCCTTTTTTATCCTTGACCAATGAACCTGGAGTAAGGATGAATGATATTGGTATCAAAGAAGACTCTAGGCATCTTAAAGTTCTAAAGCATCATACTGAATCCACTAGAAAAAGTCTGGCAACAACCAAAAAAACTATAGAAGAATTGGTTCCTTATGCAGATACAGAAAAAATTATCTGGACGATCCTATATTATGAAGAGACTATTAAAAAAATGAGAATAGGAGTCAACGGAAATTTTTAAAAATCATATTAGTAATGTGTTATAATTATCATATTTACTTAGGGTTAGGAGCGGCAATTGCCGCTCCTATGTGTTTTGATATCGTTTAATGCAAAATGCTTTTTAATTTATTTTTATACCAGTTCTGATTTATATGATTTACACATAAAAATTTCGTATATAGTTTGTTTCTTTTGCACTATATCTGTGTTATAAAATTCAAACATAGCAGGGCTGTGGTCGTGTTTTATTTTGAAATATTAGACAAAAAGGCGCGGTTTTATTGAGTAAATTTAAGTTGGAAAGGTATTACATCTTGTCGGCAATAGTTTTAATTTTTTCAGGTAATTCATAAAATTCCGCCTACATCCTGTCTTCCTACAATAGCTATTATTTCTACACTATTTTCATTTACTCTGAAATAAATGCTATCAATTCCACAGACACAACATCGATACCTTTTTTTTATATAATCTACAGATTCAAAGGGAAAAGGCCTTTGCGCTATAATATCGAAATATTCAAAAAATGAATAAAAATATTTGTCAGCTTGAGTCATTCCAAATTTTTTAACTCCATAATGGTGAATCCGAATCAAGTCATTTTTAGCCTCATTGCTTAATCGATATTTAGCCATTCAATAAAGACTTTGAGTGAGCTAAAATCTTCTCTTTACTATCATTCGTAAATCCACTATTTTCAGCTTTCTCCAATTTAGCACGAATCCAGTCAACTTGAACCTGTTGTTTTCGAGCTTGTCGAATCAAGTCATTTATCAATTCACTTTTGCTTGAATATTCGTTATTATCCACTTGGGCTTTTAGCCATTCATCATTTGGTTTTGTAAACGATATACTTTGTCTAGCCATAATTTTATATTTGGTGTAGAATTACACCAAAAACGAATCAAACACAAATTATCAATAGACAATAATTCTTCATTCCTACTTTTAGGCTTTAAAAATTTAAGATGTTCGTCCATTTTAAGAGAAAAACTATTAGCATAGTAACCATACAACTAATAGAAAATAACCCCTTGTCAATAAAACAATTTCACTCCCAATTTTTCCAAGTTCCTTCACTAAAAACCTCATTTTTGAAATAATCTTTAGAAATCTTCCAATAAAGAAAAATGATAATTTAAAAAAGTAATGTTACAATGATCCAAGTATTTTCCATTTATCAAATTTCACTAATTATTACCAATATCAATATATTTGTAAGGGTATCCCCGTCATAGCTACTAATTGGCTATATGACATCATTATTACTCTATTTTTTATTAGGAATTATTAGTGCAATAATAGGAGCATTACCTCTTGGTGCTGTAAACTTAGCTGTTATTAGAGCTACTACAACCCAAACGATCCACAACGCATTCTATATTATTCTCACCGCAGGAGTTGGCGAGATACTACTAGCTACTCTAGCGCTATACTACAATATAGAATTATCACATTTTTTCACACAATACCCTTGGGTTCAAGGTTCCTTTATTTTTGTTTTCTTTTTTATTGGCATATACCTCTTATTCATAAAAAACAAAATAAACCCCAAAAACTATCCAAAACTACACACCTCTAAACTCATTACTGGATTTTCTCTGGCAACATTAAACCCACCCGTAGCTATTTACTGGATTTTAGCTATCTCTTGGATCGATAAGTATATTTTTGAACTCACCCCTCATACTCCTTTTGTTTCTTTGTTGCTCTTCTTTTTTGGCATCTATTTAGGTAAAACCACAACCTTATATTGTTATGGGCTATGGGGACATAAAATAGCTCAACAGAAAAATTCAAAAACCAAGCTTTCAAGAATACTTGGAGTCGCTTTAATCATCCTCTCAATTTTTCAAGGCATCAAATTTATAGCAGAATAAACCATCCTAGGATAAGTAAAAGTATTCGTTTGAAACGAGCCTTTAATTTCAAAGAAAACTTCGATGTATTAAATCCCATTTAGTGAGTAATTCATTTATCAAAATACTATTTTTTAAATTATTTATACAAGTATTTTTATGTTAACAGCTTTATATTTGTTGCTGGAATACCAAATTATAAGATGATGACAAAAAATGACCCCGATTATAAATTAAAATTATCAAAAGAAGAAATGCAACAATATGGGTATAAGATTATAGACCATATTGTAGAACATTTTGAAACTCAACATTCAAAAAAACCAGTTACTATTGCTTCTAGAGAAGAGATGGATTCACTTTTAACAGAAGACATTCCAAACAAAGCTACTGCTGCAAATGAAGTTTTGGATTTTGTTATGGATCAGATTATTCCTAATAGTAATATTGTAACACACCCTAAATCTTATTCTTTTGTACCTGGGCCCAGTAATTATGTAAGTGTTATGGCGGATACTATTGCCACAGGTTTCAATATATTTTCAGGAGGTTGGGCAGCTTCACCAGCTGCAGCAGAATTAGAAATTGTAGTAATGAATTGGCTCCTTAAAATTTTTGGATTTCCTGTAAAAAAAGGAGGAGGAATATTTACAAGTGGTGGTTCGATGGCAAATCTTACCGCATTGGTAACCGCTAGAAGGATAAAATGTGGTGAAGATTTCTCTAAAGCAGTAATTTACTTATCTGATCAAGCGCATTCTTCAAATATCAAGGCAATTAAAGTTATTGGATTCAAAAAAGAACAAATCAGAGTTATTCCTACAGATATAGAGTTTAAGCTATCGCTCAACAAACTCAAAAATATTATTGCCAAAGATCGACTTGAAGGTTGGAAACCATTCTGTATCGTTGCTTCTGCAGGAACCACCAATACTGGAACGGTAGATCCGTTGAATGAAATTGCTAATATTTGCGAAGAAGAGAACTTATGGATGCATGTAGATGGTGCTTATGGAGGTGCCGCTATATTAGCTGATAAAGGCAAAAAACTGCTGAAAGGAATCGAACGTGCTGATTCATTGACTGTAGATCCTCATAAATGGTTTTTTCAACCTTATGAGATAGGTTGTCTATTGGTAAAAGATCACAACTGGCTAAGTAGTACATTTAGCGAAAAGCCTGAATACTTAAGAGATATAGAGGGTAATGAATCTGAGATTAATTTTTATGATCACGGTATTCAACTAACTCGTCGTTTTAGAGCATTAAAATTTTATATGTCTTTAAAAACGTTTGGACTAGACTCCTTTAGAAAAGCAATAAAATACAACATTGATCTTGCAGATCAAACAGAGGCTATTTTGAGAAAAAGTAGTTATTGGGAAATTACATCTCCTGCCACTCTTGCAATAATCAATTTTAGATACAACCCTATTGGGGCACATTTATCTGAAAAAGACTTGGATCATATAAACCAAATGATCTCTCAAAAAATAGTTGCTTCTAGAGAAGCACTTCTGGTTACAACCATCTTACAAAATCAGGTCGTACTCAGAATGTGCTTAATTAATCCACGAACTACTATAGATGATATCAAAAACACATTACAACAATGTGAGCAATTTGGCAAAGAAGAACTAGCTATTATGCAAAAACAATAGACTAAGAGATCGTTAAACTCACAACGTATCCTTCGTTATTTCTTACATTAAAGACCGTATTATCTTCAAAAATAAGATACTGCCCTTTGATCCCTTTTAATACTCCCGTGTATTGCGGTGTTTTTTCCAGATTCAAACTTTTTAGTTTATCAGGGTACTGCAATACCGGGAATTTTATTTCCGTTTCTTTTCCATTTTCAACAAAATATTCTTTTACCTCTTCTGGGATAAATTCTTGTAGCTTGCTTTTTATGTCATTAAGATTCTCATCAACAATCTCATTTTTTAGCATTGTTCTCCAATTTGTTTTGTCTGCGACATGTTCTTTTAGAGCAACTTCTGTAATTCCTGCCAAATATCGATTAGGTACTTCAACAATTTCTATTGCCTCATGAGCTCCTTGATCTATCCATCGTGTCGGTACTTGTGATTTTCTGGTCACTCCTACTTTTACATTACTAGAATTTGCGAGATATACAATATGAGGCTGAAGCTGTGCTTTTTTTTCAAACTCTAAATCCCTATCTTCTACTCCCAAATGGGCAGTACTCAACTCAGGGCGCATTACCCAATCTCCTACCTGAGGTTGATTATAAAAATCATCATAACAATACCCTTGCCTGAATATCTTTTTATTTTTACCACAAGCTAAACACTGGTACCTTTCAAAATCAATCTGTATACTTTTATTCAATAATTGATTCATATGAATAAAATCTGACTCAAAAACTAAATAGTATTGAATAGGGTCAGCTATTTCTGTTTGCATCTTTGTAAGTACTCCTTGATATTGCATAAAATTTTATTATATGATACTCTACTACGAAGAATGTGATTATTTTTATTATTTTAGTTTTCACATTGACAACAACCAAAAATAATATATTCTTGCTTTTGCAAAAGTCTGGAATTACATTATTTCTACCTAAATATACATCAAAAAATGCCAATCCCATTAGTTAATTCTATTGCCAGCTGGTTCTTAAAAAAACGTTTTCACCAGATGGAACTTTTTCTTAAGTACCCCAATGAAGTTCAGCTCGAATTACTACATGTGCTATTAGAAACAGCTAAGCATACAGAACTAGGTAAGAAATATGACTTTGCGACAATAGATAGTTATGAGACTTTTAAGCAACGAGTACCTGTACGATCTTATGAAGATTATGAATCTATGATTGAAAGGAGTCGTTTGGGAGAAAATAATATTTTCTGGCCTACCCCTATTAGGTGGTTTGCAAAATCAAGTGGTACCACCAGCTCAAAAAGTAAATTTATACCAGTAAGTGAGGAATCATTAGAAGATTGTCATTTTGCCGCAGGCAAAGACCTTTTATGCATGTATCTTAACAACAATGAGAATTCTAAACTCTTTACAGGAAAAAGCTTACGATTGGGTGGTAGTAAAGAACTGTATAAGGAAAACGGAACTTCATTTGGAGACCTATCTGCAATTATCATAGACAATATGCCATTCTGGGCAGAGTTTAGCTCAACTCCTAGCAATGAAGTCTCATTGATGAGTGACTGGGAATATAAAATGAAAGCTATTGTAAACGAAACTATTCAAGAAAATGTAACCAGTTTGGCAGGAGTACCTTCTTGGATGCTTGTTTTGCTTAACCAAGTGCTAGAAATGACTGGCAACGAGCATATTTTTGAGATCTGGAATAATCTAGAAGTATATTTTCATGGAGGAGTAAGTTTTGAACCCTACAAAGATCAATACAATAAGATCCTACCTAAAGATTCTTTTAAATATTATGAAATATATAATGCTTCAGAAGGTTTCTTTGCTATTCAAGATCGCAATGATTCTTCAGAACTTTTATTGATGCTTGATTATGGAATATTCTATGAGTTTATTCCTATGGAATCACATGGAACCGAAGAAGAAGAAATTATCCCCCTGAGTGAGGTCGAAGTAGGAAAAAATTATGCAATCATTATAACTACCAATGCAGGATTATGGCGTTATAAAATAGGAGACACTATACGTTTTACCTCTATAAATCCTTATAGAATTAAAGTATCTGGTAGAACCAAGCATCATATCAATGTTTTTGGAGAAGAGCTCATCATAGAAAATGCAGAAGAAGCACTTAGAAAAACAACTAAAATCACTCATAGTGAGATTGTAGACTACACTGTTGCCCCTATCTTTATGAAGGATAGAGAAAAAGGAGCACATGAATGGCTTATAGAATTCAAAGAGCCTCCTAAAAGTATTGATGATTTTATATCAATTCTAGATCACAATCTGCAACAGGTCAATAGTGATTATGAAGCAAAAAGATACAATAACACAACTCTTAATATACCACAAATACGAATAGCAAGGTCAAACCTTTTCTATGATTGGCTCAAAAAGAATAATAAATTGGGTGGACAACACAAAGTCCCTAGATTGTCTAATTCACGTACTTATATCGAAGAGCTAATAGAGTTAAATAACATAACTCTATATTCTTCATAATACCACTGATTTAAAATTTAATTTTTAACAAAATCTGACTTTTTTTAGGCAAAATCACTTGTTTGTATATTTATTTTTTACGGTAAAACCGTAAAAATAGTATGTAAGAAATGTTGTTTTTAACAAAAAATAGAGTCTTTCATCCGTAAAAAAAAGCGTTTGATCTAAAAAACATCAAATCACTTTCTAGCATCTATTTTTCATAGTAAATTTGTAACCAGATACTTATAAATTCATTAAAGCCCTAAAATATGAAAAACAGTATATCGTGTATTATTCTTTTACTTTTATTTACAGGAATTAACGCACAAGAAGCTAAAACAGCACATATTACTCAGGACACAGAAAAATTAGCTACAGCAACTACTGATTCTTCTGACTCTATAACGGCTTTAAAAACAGAAAACAATCTAGAAGACTACACTTGTTATAGTGAGTTATCTAAAGTAGCTTTTTACGAAGCTTTACTACGTAAAAACAACCTAGATGTTTCAACAAAAAGTGATACTCTTATATTAGAAAATACAGAGAACAATATTTTAGATAACAAAAATCAAATATCTGTCTTTGAATAAAAAACTTTACTAATCAACCAATAAAAAAATCCTTTATGCATAGCATAAAGGATTTTTTTATTATAATACTTTCTCAAATTTTACGATACTGCTTTAAGCTTTTTTATCGTAGATTTATTTAGTTTCTTTTCTGCATAATCCTTAGTCACTCTAAACTCTGTCTCATCACTCTCTGGCATCTCATACATTGCATCTGTTAAAATAGCCTCACAAAGTGACCTAAGTCCTCTAGCTCCTAATTTATACTCCATTGCTTTTTCTACAATATACTCTAGTGCGCCGTCTGTAATAGAAAAATCAACATTATCCATCTCAAAGAGCTTCTTATACTGCTTGATTATCGCATTCTTAGGAGCAGTCAAAATAGATCGCAACGTCTCTGCATCTAATGGATTCATATAAGAAAGCACAGGAAGTCTACCGATAATCTCAGGAATCAATCCAAAATCTTTTAAATCCTTTGGGATAATATACTGAAGTAGATTGTCTTTCTCTATAGCATCTTCACTTTTGGAAGCGCTATAACCTACTGCCTGCATATTCAAACGTTTTTGAATCATCTTTTCAATACCATCAAATGCACCTCCTGCAATAAAAAGAATATTCTCTGTATTAACCTCAATAAACTTTTGATCTGGATGTTTACGCCCACCTTTGGGAGGAACATTAACAATAGTTCCTTCTAGAAGCTTAAGTAATGCTTGTTGCACTCCTTCTCCAGAAACGTCTCTAGTTATACTTGGGTTATCACTCTTACGAGCGATTTTATCTATCTCATCAATAAATACAATACCTCGTTGTGCTTTTTCCAGATTATAGTCTGCTGCTTGCAATAAACGTGTAAGAATACTTTCTACATCTTCACCCACATATCCCGCTTCTGTAAGTACAGTTGCATCTACAATAGCAAGAGGCACGTTAAGCATTTTAGCAATAGTTTTTGCCATCAATGTTTTACCAGTACCTGTCTGCCCAACCATAATGATATTACTTTTCTGTATCTCAATATCATCATCTGTTTGCGGTTGTAATAGTCGTTTATAGTGATTATATACCGCTACAGACATTATCTTTTTGGTAAACTCTTGTCCTATTACATATTCATCCAAAAACTTTTTAATAGCCATAGGCTTACGTAACATCAATTCGTTACTTAGCTCGCCAGTTTCTTCATCTTTGGCTTCTTCTACCACTATTCCATGTGCCTGAACAATACATCTATCACAAATATGCGCATCTAATCCTGCAATAAGCAGATTGGTTTCAGGTTTTTTTCTCCCACAAAAAGAACATTCTAAATCTTCTTTAGCCATAGTAATTTTATTTCTTTAATAAAAATTTCTCTTGTTTTGCCATACAACCAAGTAAGACGTTTTTATCTCTCTGCAACAAGAAAAATTATTTCATTCTTATTCTCTAGTCAAAATTTCATCAATCATTCCATATTCAAGAGCTTTATCGGCTTTCATCCAATAATCTCTATCACTGTCTTGATAAACTTTATCATAGGTTTGCCCAGAATGTTTGGCAATAATTTTATACAATTCTTCTTTTAATATTAAGATTTCTCTAGCTGTAATTTCTATATCACTAGCTTGTCCTTGTGCTCCTCCTAATGGTTGATGAATCATAACACGGCTATGTGGTAATCCAGATCGTTTTCCTTCTTGGCCAGCACACAACAGTACAGCACCCATTGATGCAGCCATACCTGTACAGATTGTTGCAACATCTGGTTTTATAAACTGCATGGTGTCATAAATGCCTAGACCCGCATATACACTACCCCCTGGAGAGTTAATATATATTTGAATATCTTTTGAGGAATCTACACTTTCTAAAAATAACAATTGTGCTTGTATGATATTTGCTACTTGATCATTTATCCCAGTTCCCATAAATATAATACGGTCCATCATTAACCGTGAAAAAACATCAAAAATAGCAATATTCATTTGACGTTCTTCTATTATATTAGGAGTCATACCAACTGGATACATACTACTAACTATCTGATTATAGTAATTACTATTAATACCGTGATGTTTTGTAGCGTATTTTTCGAATTCTTTTCCGTAATCCATATATTTCTTTTCTGAAATTTTTATTGATAAAAAAAGGCGTTAACCCAAAGATAGTTTAACGCCCTAAATATAAGTATAAATTCGTTAGTAAATTACAACATTATTTATTTGTAAACTTCTTTTATGAATTCATCAAAGCTAACTTCTTTTACTTTCAGCTTTGCATTTTCTTTATAGTAATTAAGTAATTTTTTACTCATTAATTGCTCAGACATTCTCTTCACCTCTTCTTGGTTTGACAATATTCTTGCAGCAATATCTTCTAATTCTTTATCTTCTGGAGAGTTTTGCCCAAATTGTGCCATTTGGCCCTTAATCAATTCTTTTGCAAATTCTTTCAACTCATCAAAAGTAACCTGAAGATTATTATCATTAATCAACTTACCTTCAACCAATTGATAACGCAATCCTTTTTCGCTTTTCTCATATTCATCTTTTGCCTCATCTTCTGTCAAAGGTTGTTCTCCTGTTGTGCGAATCCATTTTTGCAAAAATTCAATAGGAAGATCAAACTTGGTATTTTCTAGAACGCTTTCTGTAATATCATTAAGCAGTTGTTGTTCTGACTGCTGCTCAAATTGACGTTCTGCATCTTCTTTAATTTTTGCTTTTAGATCATCAATACTCTTTACAGCATCAGGACCATATAATTTATCAAACAACTCTTGATCCAAATCAGCAAGTTCCTGAGTATTCACTTCTGAAACCGTAAAAGTTACTTCTACATTAAGACCTTCAGCTTCTTCTTTAGTAATTTTCAAAGCACTGATTAAGTCCTGATCCTCACTAAATAATCCTTTTGTTTTTAATTTGATAACATCTCCTACTTTCACTCCGATAAACTTATCAAGGTTCTTCTTTCCTTTAATTTTATCAAGTGAAACAGTAAATGCGTTATCGATTTCTTTTTCTTCATTCACAAAAGATCCAGCTACCAAATCATCTTTCTCTGCAGCATCTTTAGGAATCAGCTTACCGTATTGTTTTTGAATGGTCTTGATTTGATTATCCACCATCTCATCATTGGCAACAATTTTGTAGTGAGTAATTGCTTTTTTACCGTTGAGTTTTACTTCAAATTTTGGAGCTAATCCTAATTCAAATTCAAAAGAATAGTTATCACTATCCCAGTCAAAATTATCTTGCTCTTTTGGCAAAGGATTCCCTAAAACATCAAGTTTCTCTTCTGTGAGATATTTATTCAATGCATCTTGTAGTAGCTTATTCACCTCATCTACCAAAACTGCTTTTCCGTACTGTTTTTTCACAAGCCCCATAGGAACATGACCTTTTCTAAAACCAGGGATATTAGCGCTTTTGCGATAATCACTAAGAATCTTATCTACCTTATCACTATAATCTTCTTTAGTGATATCTACAGTTACTACTGCATTTAATTCGTCTAATTGCTCTTTTGAAATATTCATTTATCTCTACGTTTACTACTAAAAATTGGGTTGCAAAAGTAATACTTTTTTACATCACAACAAATTTTTAACTCCCTGAAAAACAGTAAACGTTACATTAGTTTCTATCTTTCTTCAAAACAGAATGCAGTATTGATTGAAACACAGATAATAAAACACTAAAAATTAGGGCCCAAAGCCATCCTCTTACACTAAATCCAGACACAAAATAATCTGCCATTAAAATAATAGCTGCATTAATAACCAGAAGAAATAGCCCTAATGTAAGTATCGTAGCTGGTAAAGTAAAAATAACCAACAAAGGTTTTACAATTGTATTCAAAATAGCCAATACAATAGCTACAATGATAGCGCTTACATAATTCTCTACCGCTACTCCAGGAAGAATCTTTGCCAGAATAAGTACTGCTAGAGCGCTTAAAATAAGTTTTAGTAAAAAATTCATATACCAAATATAAACTTTATTTTTTTTTCAATAAAAAAACCTGCTGAAAAACAACAGGTTTTTATTCGTTTATTTTTGAAGCTATCTCTCTCTAATTAACACTATTACTCAAAGTAACTGTTCCATAATCTACAGGATTTACCTTTGGCAAATTAGCCCCATACGTTTTTTTAACAGCATCCAAAACACCATTAGCTATAATAGCTTGAGCTCTTGGTGTAGGGTGTACACCATCTAATGAGAATCCACCTCCTGTTATAAATTGCGAAGTAACTATTTCTCCTCCTTGCAGAGGTATCCCACCATTGGCTGCTTGTGCTAAATCAGCAGCAGCATCATAAAACGCAAGACCGTTTGCTGTTGCCAAGGCAGAGATAGTAGCATTAAAGCCGTTACGAGCATTTTCTATAGCGGTTTGCTCTGCTGGGATTAATACATATTGATCTTCTAGAGGCAATGACACTCCTTTTACAGAAAACTGTCCTGCTTGCTCTTGACTCAATCCTAAGCCCATCAACTCTGCTAATCTATCAGTATCTAACTTACCGATAACACTAGAACTAGTAAGTACTAACAAATCGTTTGCTGTTGCTTGTCTAGCTTGTCCAAATTGTGCTGCAATAACTGGTGCTAATGGTCCAAATGTACCCGCTAAAGCTACAGCAAGACCATCTGTAATATCTGTAAGTGATTCATCCTTGATCACAACAGCACTAGTACTTGTTGTAGAAAACTGTATTGCTCTTTCTGGTACTCCTAAAGCTTCAAATGCAAGGTTCAACCCAGCATAGGTAGCATTAAGTGTTGGTATCTGAGGGCCAAAACTTTCATCTGCAGGATTCAATGGCGCATGAGGTACAGTCGTAAAGAATGGTATTGAAGTTACACTAGGCAAACTCAACACTACTCCTTTTGCTCCATTTGCAGTAAGTGCATCCAGCAATTGGCTATACACTCCTGCAAACACAGTCGTATTTGTGATATCTGTAGAACCATATGTAGACGGATCAAGATTAGGCACTTCATTTTGATCTACCCCAACACCTCCTGAAGTGGCATAGCTAAGAATATCATTATTTCCTATCCATAAACTAAAAAAAGTAGGATCTTGAGCTACTGCATCTTGTATTACTGTAGATGTTGTAGAAGAGGCAAACCTAACATAATAAGGGTTTGCTAAACCAGGCTGCACTCCAGCTACATTACCATATCCTGGTGCTGCCAAATGAAAACTCTTAGCTCCTGGAATCCCCATATTATTAAAAGAACTCCCTAAATTTGCAGAAATCTCAGTTGTTGGTGTGGCTCCTGTATAAATAGCAGGGCCTATTGGCGCACCTTTATCATCAAAAGCCAATACAAATCTATTATCCAGAATCTGGTTTCCTGATAGCAAAGCTCCTCCTGTATTATCTGCCATAAGAGGTTGTGTAAAATCTCCTCCTCCTGCAGATTTGAATTGTTGAGACACTATATTTGGATATGAATTTTCTTGCCCTGTAATATATAATGCTCCATCTGCAAAACCAGCTGTAAGAGAGTTCCCTAATGCTACATAAGTACTGAAATCAGCTTCTCCATTAGTATATACCCCCGACTCCTCAATAGGATTATCAAATTCTGGTTCACATGCTACAAATCCTAATGCCAGAATTGCTAAATATTTTATATTTTTCCTCATCATCTTTTATTACATTTTATAAGTTAAACCAAGTCCAGGCGCAAAAGCGCTTGATTTATATGTTCCTCCAAAAGGTCCTCCTGAACCAGCATCATAAGAAGCATCAACCTCTTCAAATCTCAAGTAAAAGAATGAAGCATCTATTGCCAACTTAGGAGTTACTGCAAAACTTAAACCTCCTGTAAATCCATCAGAATCATTACGTGGCGTTTCTGGCGCAAAGAATCCTGGTTGAACTGGTGTTTCATCTCTGTAATAACCTGCTCTCAAAGTAATTTTCTCTGTTGCCTCATACTGTACACCAAATCTATATACTGAAGAGTTTTTATAGTTACGAGGGTTTATTGAGCTAGAACCATTACCAAAAGTAAGATCCAAAGATTCATACACTTCCCAGAATTGTCTGTTATAATCAAATGCAAACAACCATTTATTATATTCATAAGAAAGTCCTACAGTTAATTCTGCTGGAAGCGGCAGTTCTGCGTTAAAAGATGTAGTCCCATTTGGCGGCACCCCTGGTCTTGTTGTATTTGGAAAATTTGAGAAAGTAGCTTCTCCATCTTCTGATTCAAGTATAATCTCACTTCTATAACTAAATCCAACATGAAGATTCTCTGTTGGGTTAAACATAGCTCCAACACTCCATCCCCAATTTGTAACTCCAGAATCATCAATTGCAATATTAGAACGATTTCCTTCTATATCGGTAGCTGTTCTATCAGCATTACGATTAAACTGTACTGATCCTGTTACAAATATTGGTCCTCCTCCGATACTAAAATGATCAGAAAGCTTAAATGACACAACAGGCTGTACATATATTGCTGCCAATTCGATTTCATTTACCAAATGAGATCCCTCCCAATTGGTTGGCCATGTTACTTCACTTCCGTAAGGAGTATACACCCCAAGACCCAAAGACATCCAGTCATTTACTTTATAAGAAGCATATATATTAAGAGGTGTCCCTACAGAGCTATCTGTCTCTGATGACACTCCAAACTCAGTATTTTGATACAAAACATCTGTAAAAACACCACTCACACCAACACTTACGTTTAGTTTATTTTCTAAGTATACAAGACCCGCTGGGTTAAAAAATACCAGCTCAGCACTATTCACCACACCTACTCCAGTATGTCCCATAGCTATCGCCCTTTGCCCTTGCACACTAACTCTATATCCGCCTGCATAGGTGACCGTAGCCACCGAGACGAATAGAACTAATAATAAAAGTTTTCTCATAATTAATTTAGAATTGTTTGTTATTTTGGATTTTGAAAAATTGATATCTCAAATTTACTCTAAAATACCAATTATCCAACGAAATCACTAAAATATTATGCATACATAACATTTTTCGCTTATTTTTTGACAAATTCTAATACTTCTGTCAAAAATTCTTTTGGGTTTTCTGCATGCAACCAATGTCCTGCAGCAGAAATTTCCCTGATTATCGAATTAGGAAATTGATTTTTTATTCGAGCTTCGTCACTCTTAACAATATAATTAGATTTTTCTCCTTTTAAAAATAAAGTAGCACCTTTATAACTATCCTCTAAAGAAAGTTCTACTCCTATCTGATTTGCATTTTCTACCAAGGCTTCCAAATTCATACGTAATCCTAGCTCTCCTTTATTTTTCCAATACAAGTTTTTCAAAAGAAACATTCTTACACCAACATCTGGCACATACGCACTTAATTCTTTATCTACTTCATTTCTAGATTTCAACAACTCAAAATCTAAAGCCCTTAGACCATCTAGTATATCTTGATGATGCAAAGGATAATACTTAGGACCAATATCAGCTACCATCAGATGATCGAGTAATTCAGGAAATTTAACCGCAAAAAGCATTACTGTTTTCCCTCCCATTGAATGTCCTAATAACTGAATATTACTCAGATTATTCATTGCGCAATACTCAGCCAAATCTTCTGCCATCAGGTCATAACTAAACTCTTTACTATGAGGACTTCTACCATGATTACGTTGATCTATGAGATGCACTTGAAAACCTTGCTCAGAAATTTTCTTTCCTAGAGTTTTCCAATTATCACTCATCCCTAAAAAGCCATGAAGGATTATAAATGGTTGCCCTTCTCCAAAAACATTAGCATGTAACTTCATATACAATCATTATCATTTAAGTTTATTCAAATACATATTAACTACATTCTCTAACCCCAAATAAATAGATTCACTAATCAAAGCATGCCCTATCGATACCTCTAGAAGCCCAGGTACATTTTCTTTAAAGAATTGTATATTATCTAATGAGAGATCATGCCCTGCATTTACCCCTATCCCTAAATCAATAGCCTGTTGCGCGCATAATGAATAAGGAGCTATAGCTTTTTGGTTTCCTTTTGCATACTCTGAAGCAAACTCTTCTGTATACAGTTCGATTCTATCTGCTCCAGTCGCAACCGCACCTTCTATCATATCAGATACTGGATCAACAAATACAGAAGTACGTATATCATTACGTTTAAACTCTGCTATTACTTCTTTCAAAAAATCTTTGTGTTTCCTAGTATCCCAACCCGCATCACTTGTAATTGCATCTTCTGCATCTGGCACCAATGTAACTTGAGTAGGCTTGACAGCTAACACTAGGTCTACAAATTTTGGCACAGGATTTCCTTCTATATTGTATTCTGTAGTCACTACAGGCTTGAGATCATATGCATCCTGATATCGTATATGCCTTTCATCAGGCCTTGGGTGAATCGTAATTCCTTCTCCTCCAAAACTCTGAATATCTTTTGCCACTTGTATAAGATTAGGAGTATCACCACCTCTTGAATTACGCAAAGTTGCAATTTTATTAACATTAACACTTAATTTTGTCATAGTTTTTGATGTCTTTTACTAAAAAAGCAAAAATACAAAGTTGAGAACGCCTCGATTGTATATTTTTTGATTATTTTGCATAATATAGCCCCCTAAGAATTATGAAAACGAATTTATATATTGTTAACGAAATTGAACCTCTAGACGTATCTGTAAAAGTAACAGATGCGCAACTATTATTCAATGAACTTACTTATACACATTTCCCTGTTATAAAAGAAAACATATACCTTGGGTGTATTTCTGAGGCAGATATCAGATGTTTTGAAACTGACAAAGCCTTGGAGTCTTATCAATATGCACTAGAGGGATTTTATGCCCGAGAAGACAATAACTGGCTAGACATTCTAGAATCATTTGCTCAAAATAATTCTAACATCATGCCTGTCTTAGATGACAACAATAACTATTTAGGTTTTTTTGAACTAGGAGATATTATGAATCTTTTCAACGAAACTCCTTTTTTAAGCGAACCTGGAAATATCTTGATAGTAGAAAAAGGGGTGTTGGATTATTCATTTAGTGAAATATCACAAATCATAGAATCTAATAACGCAAAAGTATTAGGACTGTTTATTTCTAATATGGAAAATGATGTAGCTCAAATTACTTTAAAAATAAGCGACAGTGACATCAACAATATTGTACAAACATTCAGAAGATACAGTTACAACATCGTATCAAAACATCAGGAAGACACTTTTTTAACAAACCTAAAAGAAAGATCTAAATATTTAGCAAAATACCTCAATATCTAAAAGAAATAACATCTCCAATTTTAATATTAACACAAAGTAAATTACAATGAAGATCGGTATATACGGCCAGTTCTATCATAAAAACTCAGGAATTTACATCCAACAGCTATTAGAGACTCTGGATGAGAACGGTGTGGAAGTTGTAATAGAGAAAAACTTTCTTGAATTGATAAATCTTCATGATGAAATCGACAAAACATATTCTCATTTCAGCACTTTTGAAGAATTAGACACTTCTTACGATCTTTTTTTTAGTATAGGAGGAGACGGTACTATTCTCAAAACTATTACTTATGTTCGAGATTTAGGAATTCCTATTGCAGGAATTAATACTGGAAGACTTGGTTTTCTGGCTACCATTCAAAAAGAAGAAATCAAAGATAGTATTGCGCTTATATTAAACAAAAAATTCTATACTTCATCAAGAAGCCTTGTTACGGTAGAGACATCTCCTGCAACCGATGAGTTTGGAGTGTTAAATTTTGCGATGAATGAGATTGCTGTAAGTAGAAGAAATACAACTTCTATGATTACTGTTCACACCACCCTCAATAATGAATTCCTTACCTCATATTGGGCAGATGGACTCATTGTTGCAACCCCAACTGGCTCTACAGGATATTCTTTAAGTTGTGGTGGCCCTGTAATGATGCCTGATGCAGAAAGTATGGTGCTTACCCCTATTGCTCCACATAACCTAAACGCCAGACCACTTGTTATTCCTGATAACCAAAAAATTGAATTACAAGTTTCTGGAAGAGAAGACACTTATCTGGTTTCTCTAGACTCAAGAATACACGCCCTCCCCAATGAAACTACTATAATTATAAAAAAAGCTTCATTCAAAATCAATATGGTCGTATTGCAAGAAGATAGCTTTTTAAAAACCCTACGCAAAAAGATGCTTTGGGGAGAAGATAAACGCAATTGAACAATAAATTGCACTAAAAAGTGTTTTTTATGCATACTATTTTACACAAATTCTTGTGTACTAAAGTTAATTGTTATATTTGCAAACTTTTGAAAATCTATGAGATACTTAGCATCACTTATAATTGTTGTATTTTTTATACAACCAATCACATCACAAACCTACGAAGTAGGTTTGATGGCTGGAGGAGCTAATTACGTAGGAGATGTAGGATCTACACACTACATTTCTCCCAATGACATTGCCTTTGGAGCTATCGGAAAATGGAATAGAAGTAAACGACATGCATTTAGAGCTTCATTTTTATATGCAGAGCTCAATGCCAATGACAGCAAAGGAGATGACAGAAGAAAAGAAAGAGGTCTTAGTTTTAACAATTCTATAAAAGAATTATCGCTAGGAATGGAATTTAACTTCTGGGATTGGTATCTTTACGACGGTGTACCTCAATTTACCCCATATCTATATACAGGAATCACTACATTTAATTATGGCGCTCAAGCAATTGATGCTAATGACAGAATAGGTGCTTATGCCGATAAATGGAGTTTTGCCATTCCTATGGTTTTAGGAATTAAAAAGACATTGGGTAGAAAATTTGTAATCGGCGCAGAAATTGGAGCTCGATACACATTTACAGATAATCTAGATGGTAGTAATCCCGATGATAGATTTGGTACAGGATTTGGTAATTTAAACAACAATGACTGGTATTTATTTACTGGTATTACAATATCGTACACCTGGGGTAGGATACCGTGTTATTGTGCTTTCTAAAAATGATTGATAAAAAACAATTAAACTCTAATATACCACAACATGTTGCCATTATTATGGATGGCAATGGACGCTGGGCCAAAAAGAAAGGTTTTTTCAGAGCTGTAGGCCACGAAAACGGAACTAAAGCCGTAAGAGAAGCCGTAGAAAGCAGTGCCGAAATAGGTATTAAATACCTAACTCTTTATGCCTTTTCTACAGAAAACTGGAATCGACCAAAACTGGAAGTAGACACTTTAATGAAACTCTTAGTCACTTCATTAAAAAAAGAAATCAAAACGCTTCAGGACAATAATATTAAGCTTAATACTATTGGAAATTTACAATCACTTCCTAAAAAAGTAAGAACGGAACTTTTGGAAGTTATCGATAAAACCAAAGACAATAGCCACATGACCCTTACTCTAGCGCTTAGTTACGGTAGTCGAGAGGAGCTTGTAAAAACTATTGAAGAAATAAGTATTAAAGTTAAAAATGGTGTAATTTCGCCACATCTTATAAATGAATCAGTCATTAATGAGCATTTGTATACAAAAGATATACCTGATGTAGACTTATTAATACGTACCAGTGGGGAACAACGTATTAGTAATTTCTTATTATGGCAAATTGCGTATGCAGAATTATATTTTACAGAAATTTTATGGCCCGATTTTAAAAAGGAAGATTTATTCGAAGCCATATTCAATTATCAAAAAAGAGAAAGAAGATTTGGAAAAACTAGTGAGCAGCTCAGTTAAAGAAATGACAAAAAAACTACCTATTACGTATTTTACGTTACTCGCCTTATTAATATCAACATCGCTTTCTGCACAAAAAATACCTGGTGCTAACGGGAAAGAATACATCATTGGAGATATTAAAGTAACAGGCATTACCAGTTACAATGAAAATACCGTAATTACTTTTACTGGCCTTAAAAAAGGGGAACGTATTTTTCTACCAGGAGATAGAATAAGCAAGGTAATTAAAAAGCTATGGAATCTCGAACTATTTAGCGATATCAATTTTTACATCAGCAATGTAGAAGGCGAGGTTGCGGATCTAGAAATCAACATACAAGAGGTAGCTGAGCTAAACGAAGCCCGCATACAAGGGGTTAAAAAACGTAAAGCCGCAGAGTTGATCAAAGACAATGGGCTTACCAAAGGAGCTAAGGTTACCGAGAACCTCACCACAACTACACGAAACTTCATTACAAACAAGTATAAAAAAGACGGATTCTTAAACACCAAAGTGGTAATCAACACTATTCCAATAAAAGATACCGTAAACAGTAATAAAGTAAATATGGTTGTTCTTATTGACAAAGGAGACCGTGTAAAAGTAGATAATATACTCATAGAAGGAAACGAGCAGCTATCTGATGCAAAGGTACGTAGTGCCATGAAAAATACTAAGCGCAAGAAGTTTCTCAGGTTCTGGAAAAGATCAAAATACATTAAAGCTGACTATAATGATGACAAAGACAACATCATTACAAAGTATAAAGAAAAAGGATATAGAGATGCGCGTATTACCTCTGATAGTTTGATTGTAGAAGATGACAATAGCGTATCACTACAACTTAATGTAGAAGAAGGAAACAAATACCATTTTGGTAACATTACTTTTTTAGGTAACAGTGTTTATACAGATCGCCAGTTGGCCAGACAACTAGTAATCAAAAAAGGAGACACCTACAATGGTGTTCTTCTAGAAAAACAAATTGCAGACAACACCAAACCCGATGCAAACGATCTTACCAACTTATACCAAAACAATGGTTATTTATTTTCATCTATTAATGCAGTAGAAACCAAAGTATACAACGATACTCTTGATTTTGAAATTAGAGTACGTGAAGGAAAGTTAACTTATTTTGATCATATTACCGTTACAGGAAACGACAAAACAAATGACCATGTAGTCTATAGAACCCTTAGAACACAACCTGGTCAACGTTATAGTAAGGATCAAGTTGTAAGAACTGTTCGTGAATTAGGACAACTAGGATTTTTTGACCCAGAACAGTTAGAACCTCAATTCCAAAACCCAAATCCTCAAGCAGGAACTATAGATATTAACTACCCTGTTGTAGAAAAAGGGTCTAGCCAGATAGAACTACAAGGTGGTTTTGGTGGTGGTGGTTTTGTAGGAACACTGGGGCTAGCATTTAGCAACTTCTCTATTCGTAACATTTTCAACAAAGAGTCATACAGCCCACTTCCTATGGGAGATGGCCAAACATTAAGAGTAAGAGCACAAGCAAGTAGATTCTTTCAAACATACAGCCTTTCATTTGTAGAACCATGGCTAGGAGGTAAAAGACCCTATCAATTATCTACCTCATTCTCACATACTATTCAGTTTTTATTAAACAACAGAACTCGTAATGTAGACAAAGACAGTAAATTCCTTATCACAGGAGGATCAATTGGTATTGCAAAAAGATTAGATTGGCCTGATAACTATTTTACTTTATCTCAGGCTATAAGTATCAGACATTACAACCTAAAGAACTATAACACGAGATTATTCACCTTTGGTAACGGTTCTTCAAACGACCTATCATACACCATTGGACTTAATAGAAATAATACTACAGTAAACCCTATTTTCCCAACAGGAGGATCAGAATTTAATATTGTAGCAAAACTTTCTGTACCCTACTCTCTTTTAGATGGGGTAGATTATAGTGAATTAGCTGATCGCAGAAAAGCTTTAGATGATCAATTGACAGATAGAAATGCTAACCTTACAGCAATAGAGCGACAGGAAAAGCAAGATCAAATTGGAGCAATCGATCAAGAACGTTTTAAATGGCTAGAGTACTACAAACTTAAATTTGATGGTACATGGTACACTAGCTTAATAAACATTGGCAAAAAGCCTTTAGTGTTAAAAACAAAAGCTGAATATGGTTTCTTAGGCGCTTATAATAATGATAGGGGTAATATTCCATTTGAGCGTTTCTTTTTAGGAGGTGATGGATTAGGAGCTACCAGTCTTGATGGTCGTGAGGTTATCTCACTAAGAGGATACAAAAACCAATCTATAACACCTCAAAGCAGAACTAATAATCAAGATTTTGATGCTGATGGGGCAACAATTTATAATAAATATTCGTTAGAGCTTCGTTATCCTATAACACTAAAGCCCGCAGCATCAATATATATGCTCGGATTTTTAGAGGGTGGAGCTTCTTATGACAGTTTTAAAACTTTTAATCCTTTTCAATTAAGTCGCTCTGCTGGGGCAGGTTTACGAATCTTTATGCCAGCGTTTGGATTATTGGGTATTGATTTTGGATATGGATTTGATCCTATTCCAGGAGAGAATAGAGCTAATGGATGGGAAACTCATTTTATCATAGGACAACAATTTTAGTTTTGGCACGATTATTTCAATATACACACAAAAGTTATGAAAACAAAGGGTCTTTTACTAGTTGCAGCAGTCAGTTTACTATTTTTTACAAATACAACAACCGCACAAAGAGGCATTAGAATTGGTTATATAGATATGGGATATATTCTAGAAAATGTTCCCGAATATAATGAAGCTTCTTCTGAGCTTGACACTAAAGTACAAAAGTGGAAAGTTGAAATAGAAGCTGAACTCAAAGAGGTTGAAGAAATGCGTAAAGACCTGAATAACGAAAGAGTTTTATTGACCAAAGAATTAATTGAAGAAAGAGAAGAAGATATTGTTTTTAAAGAAAAAGAAATATTAGAATATCAGCAAAAACGTTTTGGCCCTAATGGTGATCTTTTTTTACAAAAGAAAAGATTAGTACAACCAGTACAAGATCAAGTTTTTGTTGCAGTTCAAGAAATTGCAAAAAATAAGAAATACGACTTTATTTTTGACAAATCTGCCGATCTTGTTATGTTGTATTCTGCGGATCGATATGATATAAGTGATCAGGTATTACTGAGAATAAACAGAGCCTCAAAAAGAAAACAACTAAGCAATAAAAAAGACAAGAGAGCACTTGAAAGAGCCGAAAAAAGAAATGTAAACCAAGAAAAAGAAATAAGCGATAGAGAAAGAGCAGCACAACAAAGATTATCGCAAAGAGAACAACTTTTAGCTGAACGTAAAGCTGAAAGAGATTCTATCAGAGCTGCAAAAAAGAAAGAATTTGAAGAAAGAAGAGCACGATTACTAGAATTACAAAAAAGAAAAAAGGATTCTATCAATGCTCTAAAAGCTCAAAAAGAAAATCTGAAAAATAATTAAAAACATTCGTATCTATTTATACGATACTTAAGAAATTAATTTTATAAATTTATAACACTTATTAATATTATTTACAAATGAAACAATTTAGAACATTACTAGTAGCTATTGCACTTATTATAGGAACTTCGAGTTTTGTAAATGCTCAGTCCAAAGTAGCGCATATTGCATCACAGGAACTAGTTGAATCAATGCCTGCTTTCAAAGCTGCAAAAAGTGAAATCGAAAAACTAAATAAAACGTATGATGCAGAGATCAGAAACATGATGCTGGAATTGCAAAATACAATGAAAAAATACCAAGCTGAAGCTGCTACTAAAACAGAAGAGGAAAATGCTAAAAGAGCACAAGAAGTACAAGCTACAGAAAAAAGTATCGGAGATTACAGAAATAATGCAATCAAAGATCTTCAGAAAAAAGAAATTGAACTAATGAAGCCTATATACGAAAAAGCGCGTACATCTATTCAAAAAGTTGCTAGAGCTCAAGGTTTTCAGTATGTATTAGACTCTACCACAGGAACAGGAGTTATTATGGCTGATGGTAAAAACCTTATGGCAGACGTAAAAAAAGATTTAGGTATATAACAACACTACTTTAGTTTACAGAATAAAAAAAACAGTGAGATCAATATTTCACTGTTTTTTTTATTTTTGAACAAATGATATTTACAATGCAAAACCAATCTATCGGTATATTTGACTCTGGTGTTGGCGGAACTTCTATATGGAAAGAAATCGTTACACTACTACCTAATGAAGATACTATTTTTCTTGCCGATAGCCAGTATGCTCCTTATGGGAAACGCAGCAAAGAGGAAATTATCGAATTAAGCATTAAAAACACAGAGAAATTACTTAATTTAAATTCTAAAATCATTGTGGTCGCCTGTAATACAGCAACTACAAATGCTATAAAAGTACTGCGCGCTACTTATGATATACCCATAATCGGAATAGAACCTGCAATAAAACCAGCGGCTATTCATACCAAAACAAAAAAAGTTGGGGTTCTAGCCACCAAAGGCACCTTATCGAGTGAATTATTTACCAAAACCTCTGACCTATACACTCAAAACATAGAAGTTATTGAAGTGATAGGCACAGGGCTTGTTGAACTTATAGAAGCTGGTAAAATTGAGTCTAAAGAAATGCATACATTACTCAATACCTACATCTCCCCCATGCTAAAAAAAAACATTGACCATCTTGTTTTAGGATGCACACACTACCCATACCTCATCCCTGTTTTAAAAAAGACACTCCCAAAAAATGTATCTATTATTGATTCTGGAGAAGCCGTTGCAAGGCAAACCAAAGCTATTCTCACCACCAATAATCTATTAACCCACTCTACAAAAAATGGTAACCATACTATATATACTAATGGGGATATCTCTATAATACAAGAGATACTTAAACCTATACCTAATAAGTACACCATAGAACAATTGAATTTTTAATCCAGCACCCCTCTTCTAAGAAGATTTTAAAAAACAGTTTACATGAAAATAACACGTAACATATCAATCTTACTACTATCCACCATATTTTTAAGTTGTAATAATTACATTAAACAAGAAGCACCCACAAAAATAATTTATATAGATCAGAAAACTGAATCTGATAATGAATCCCCAACTATAATTGGTGAATGGCATTTGGATTCTATTATTCATATTGATAATGGGATTACAGGGAGCACACAATATCCATTTGCAACAATGGTCTGGGCATTTTCTGACAAAGGAACATACACTGTCACAAGACAAGAAGATGAACTTGAATTAACACCACAATCAAATGATAGCCTGAAATCAAAATTCACAGCCGAAGTACAAAAAAAAGTTTTTAATGGTAAGTATCAACAAAAAGATAACAAACTCATCACATTTATTTTTGGAGGAGAAACCAACTATCATATCAAAGAGAAATCAGACACTTTATTACTATTAGAATCTCAAAGATACCAAGTCCCTCCTATTAGTGAAGAAGACAAAAATAAAATAACAAGACATTATTTTACCTATATAAAAAAATAGCTCAAAAAATTTGAGCAGTAATCATACTACAACAAACCATCTAAAGAAGAAGTTCTTTAGATGGTTTGATATCATAACAAAAACGATGTGTTTTTAGCAGTAAATAGGCCCGCTAATTCCACCACCGCCTGTTCCTGTACCACCTCCAGTACCACCACAGTTATCAGTATAACATGTTTGCCCAGGTTGATTACCTTGCCCAGCACAACTGTGCAACGATGGATTACCTGTTCCTCCTACAATAGATTTTGCAGCTAGATTAGAGATTTTAATTTTCTCAAGGGATAATTTTTTAGATGATTTTGATTTTTTCATTATTTTGTGTTTTTATTAACCAATACAACAACAAAAACATTAAAAAAGTATAATTATTGCTTTATTTTAACTATTTTTAACATAAATAAATTATGTTTTTTGTTAAAAAATAATAAATATTTCTACTCCTACTCTATCAATCATTTAAAATAATCTAACAATGCCCCTTTTTTGGATGATGATACCGATAATTCTTTTCCAGAAGAAAGCACAACACTTCCTCCTTTACCTTTTTTATATCGTGTAACCTTACTTACATTCACCAAATAACTTTTATGTATTCTTATAAAACCGTGTGAACTCAAAGATTCTTCAAAATATTTCAGAGTTTTGCTAACCAGTTTATTCCCTTTCTCTAAATAAATTTTGGTGTAATTATCATCTGCCTCACAATACAAAATATCAGAAATCTGTAGCACCTCAAATCCATCTTGTTGAGGAATTGTAATTTTACCTTCTGCTGAAGTAACTTTGGGAACTAATACAGTATCCAATAGTGCAGTTTCTCGTTGCTTGATATGAGTCACATGATCAACAGCTTTAATCAAATTATCGATTGCAATAGGTTTTAGCAAATAGTAAGTAGCCTGAGCATTCAACGCATCTACTGCATAGTGATCATAAGCGGTAACAAAAACAATTTCAAAAGTACGATCAGGTACCTGTTCTAATAAATCAAATGCATTTCCGTATGGCATTTCTACATCCAAAAACAATACATCTGGTGTGTGAGATTTTAACAATTCTATTGTTTCTTGTACGCTAGCGGCTTCGCCTAATACAGTAACCGTTTTACAATATTTACTCAAATAATTTCTAAGAATAATTCTACTATTGGCTTCATCATCTACTATTATTGCAGTTACGTTCATTTACTTGTCTTTCTTAAGAATTAATTTTACTTGTGTTCCTTCTGTATTATCATACAAATCAGACACCACTACATCTACTTTGTCTTTATACATCTTATTGAGGATGGCAATTCTCTTTTTAATATTCCCCATTCCTTTAGAATTTTGTGATTTCTGATTTTGGGTTTTCAGTTCTTTAGATTTTTTACGCCCTATACCATCATCAGCAATAGTAATTACAATGCTATCATGAGCTATTTTCTCAAAACGTATTGACAACAACCCTTTTTCTTTTTTATATCGCAACCCATGCCAGACCGCATTCTCTACATAAGGTTGTAGCAACATAGGAGGTATCATATATGCTTCTACATCGATTTCTGGATCAACCTCAACTTTATATTCAAATTTATCTTGAAATCTAAAATGCTCTAATTGCACATAAATCTTAAGAAGTTCTATTTCTTTTTCTAATGGTATAAAATCCTCTTCACTATTTTCTAGTACCGCTCTCATCAATAAAGAGAAATCGGTGAGATATCTGTTTGCAGTTCTCTCATCACTTGTTGCAATAAATGTATTTACAGAGTTTAAAGCATTAAAAATAAAATGTGGATTCATTTGTGATCGCAACGATTTTAATGCCAAAAGGTTATTTGCATACCGTTGTTGCTTCATGTTTCTATACATTAAGTATGCTGCAAGAAGTAATAAAAGAGTTAGTCCTATCAAAAAATAGATTATAATCTGTTGCCGTAAACTCTGTTGATTTATTAGCTCTTGCGATGCAAATGCCAGTTCATACCTTACCTCATTGAGTTCTCTATCTTTCTCTAGCGTTGTAATACGGTTTGCTCTTTGTGAGAGTTCTCTACCAAATCGCGCCGCCTGAGATATTTCTTGATCTTTTTGAATGTATAGCTTATCAATAATCACTTCATACTCTTCAAAAGCCTTGGAAGCCTTTTTAAGTTCTCCTTTTTCTCTATATACTTCTCCTAATTTCCTGGTAGCATCTTTTTGAACAATCAGATCATTTTTTGATGCGGCCTCTTTTATACTTTCCTCTAGATAAGGTATTGCCTCGTCATAAGCTTCTTGTGCCGCAAAGGCTCTGGCAATTTTATAATTTTGCACCTGCGTAGTAAGAGAGTTATCTTCTGCCTCAGGGGGTGCATCTTGAGCTTCCTCAAGTTCTTCTATATCCTCAATTGCTTCTTTTCTTAACTGTATCTCTTTCTCATAACTATTACTCTTGTTATAAAAATCTGCCGCAACAGTTCGTTGTCGCGCAGATATTTTTTTACTCTTCTGCTGTGCCAATTGCACAGAATTATCCAAGTATAGCTCTGCATCTTTTATATTTCCTTCCTGCTGTAATACTCCAGCCAACTTAGAATTCAAAAAGATTACTTTATCATCAAGTTTTTTTCGTTGACTTATAGAGAGTGCCTTATTATAATTTATTGTAGCTTTAGAATAATTCTGCAATCCTTTATAACTATCGCCCAATCCTTCATAAATCATAATTTTTTGAGAACTACTTATACGTGATTTCTGTAATTGATCAAAAGTAAGTAATGCCGATTGATAGTTCTTATCTTCTAGTTGGGCGTATCCTAATTTGATTTTTACATCAACAGTATATTTATTTTTAAGACTTATCAGGTAATTACTTTCTGCAAGATCAGGTTGTTTCCAGTATCTATATATATCTGCCAGCGTCTCAAACAGCACCGCTTTTTTATTTGCTGATGAGGGATCATCATCTCGTATGGTTTCTAATGCACTTGTTATATGCTCTATACTAGTAGCAGCATCTTTTTTTAAAGTGCTTTTTGCCGATTCTAGATTCTTGCGATATATAGACTCTGATTCTCTTTTCTTAGAATAAATAGATGATTTTGAAAGTTTCTTTTCTGGAATATCCTGAACCTCTATATCAATTCTTTGTCCATCTTTGATTGTATATCGTACTGTATTAAAACTATCATGGGTAACAATAAGTTCATCTCCTACTCGTGCTTCTATCTTAAAATTACCAAAAGCATCAGTAGAAACAGCTCCTTTTCCTACCACCGTTATAGCTACATCTCTAATAGCTTTTCGAGTACTTTTCTCTTTTACAGAACCCTTGATACTCATAGATTCAGAACGTTTCACCCTAGTCTCTTGCTGTCCCAAAACCAATACTGGCAAGAAACACAAAAACAATAATATCAAAACAATCTTCTTCATCATACTTAATTAAAACAAGGTAAACTTAACCCATTTAGCTCGGATAATAAAATTCACTTTTCTTGATCATTCTATTTTACACCACTTTTTAACTATAAAAGAGAAACTTAACTAATCAAACAGGCATTCTTACTCATTGATCACCGATATACCCTCATTTCAGGTTTTTAGCAAAAAAAGTTATCTATAGTTTTACTTCAACATTAAAAAAGAAAGCTATGAAGACATTTTTTACATGGAGTATATTATCCTTATTTTTTATCATTTCTTGCAATGCTAATAATAAATCAAATTCTGAAATCTCACTTCGAAAAGAGAAAAACCATATTATAAGTACCACCAAAACAGATCCAAATATCCGTAATATTCAAGTAGCACTACTACTAGACACTAGTAATAGTATGGATGGTCTTATCGAACAGGCGAAAGCGCAATTATGGGAAATTGTAAATGAATTATCGTATGCCAAATGCGGGCATAACAAAATAAAATTAGAAATCGCTCTTTACGAATACGGGAATGACGGGTTACCTTCTCAAGAAGGATTCATCAGGCAGGTCCTTCCTTTTTCTAATGATCTTGATGAGATATCAAAAGAACTTTTTGCACTTACTACCAACGGAGGAAACGAATTTTGTGGTAAGGTCATCAATACTTCTATCAATCAATTGGGATGGAAAAAAAGTAACGACCACCTTAAATTAATTTTTATCGCTGGCAACGAGCCTTTTACGCAGGGCCCTGTTAACTATAAAGATGCTGCAACAGATGCATTAGAAAAAGGCATTACGATCAATACTATTTTTTGTGGTAATTACCGACAAGGCATTGATACACAATGGAAACACAGTGCCGATATTACTTATGGAGAATATAGTGCTATAGACCATAATCGAGAAACCATACATATTGCAACACCGTATGACAATGTCATCCTTGAACTCAACAACAAACTAAACAAGACCTACCTTTATTATGGTAATCAAGGAGCACAAAAAAGAAAACTACAGGCAGAGCAAGATCATAACGCCAGATCCTATAGTTCTGCAAATGCCGTAAGTCGAACGGTAAGTAAAAGTTCTGGATTCTATAAAAACAAAAGTTGGGACTTGATTGATGCAGTAGAAGATGAATCTTTTGAAATAGAGGAGGTTGAAAAAGAAGACCTACCACAAGAACTAAAAGACAAATCCAAAACAGAACTCACACAATATATTGCCGAAAAAAGTACTGCAAGAAAAGAAATACAACAAGAAATTAATGAACTCAATAAAAAACGAGTACAATTTATAAAAGAGAATAGCAAAAAAGAAGGAACCAGTCTAGAAACTGCACTACTTAATGCAATCAAAAAACAAGGTAGAAAAAAAGCTTTTACTTGGGAGGAGTAATACAGTAAGGCATCCCAGCGATGCCTACCCATCTACATATTTTTTTTAAATCCCTCATTTGATCGTAATATCAGATGAGGGATTTTATGTATACTTCTTTTTGATATAGAGTTTGATCATTATGAATTCTATATTTTATGCTAAAAAGCAAACCTTATTTAGAATGATTATACCAAACTAGAAAACGTGCTGTAGAATCAGAGACGATTCCAGTGCCACTGTTTTTGATCCCGTAAAACCCGTGGCGATTCCAGTAGAACAAGATGTGATCCCGTAAAACCCAGCATGATTTCCTGTTTACCTTGGGGTGATCTCGTGTTTTTGGTGAGCTATTCTCAAAAAAAATATAACAATAAACAGCAATAAAGATAGCACATACACGCAGTAAATTCATTTTTTTTCAAAAAAAAAACGCTCAGATTACAGATATCTGTAAGGATATGAGTTATAGTTTACTTAGTTTTGTTTCTGAAAGTAAAGGTCTTATCGTAAAATAGGTTGATTTTTTTAAAGAATACGATATGCCCTTCTTTCTACTACCCCATAATTTTTTTGAGCTAAGCTCATACTAAACGTAATTTTTTTAAAACCTAAAAATTAATATAATTATGGCAACAAAAACAGAACTGATTATTGAGAACAAGACCTACAGTCTTCTAGAATGTACCTTTGATTACCACAAACCCATAGACTATTCAGGAAGACCCAGTGCGCGAGTGCAAGCAGGAAGCATCATGGTGGTCATAGATTTTGATGGTCAGGATGAACTCATAAACTGGGCAGGCAGTGATACCACTACTTATGATGGTAAGATTATTTTTTATAAAGGAGACGGTACAGGAATCAAGTTTACATTAGATTTTAAAACAGCCTTCTGCACAGACATGAGCACCTATCACAGTAACCTCAATGGCGGTGGCGTAGTATCAGAACTTATGATCAATGCACACAAAATGAGTATAAAAGGACACACCCACACCAATAACTGGCCTGTAGCCTCAAAAAAATAAAACCTATGCTCAGGATGAGAAAAAGTAATCAAACCCTATCTGGGCTTGATGATATACTGCGCCCTGCAATAGAACGTGCTGTAAAACCACGATTTGATGGCAACCCTCCTACTGCTTTTGATATAGGATTTGCATTGCAACAGGAGATCGATAATACTCGCACCGCATTATCAAAAGCCTTATACAAAATAGATTTGGCAAACGATGATATAGGAGTAAAAAACCGTCGTTTCAAACACTGGGAGGCTTTTCAACCCTATCAATATGATACCGTAGACACCCATACCTATGTGAGAGAAGCAAACAATGGGTATAAGGTGTGGGATGGTTATAAGTGGACTCAGCTCTCTAAAAACGCCAAAATCACCGTAACCAGTGAGCGTAGCGAGGCTACCAATTACAAGCTAGGTGTTGTAGTACGAGCAATAGACCAAGCCACCAATACCAGTATTATTTTTATAGACAAAGATGTATACAAAAAAGGAGATGAGATTAGTATAAACGGTGCTATTGATGATGACCCAGACCTGCAAAAAAGCAGAATCAATCAAGAGATCAACTGGCAAGATGATATGTATGATGCCGTAAAACTAGGTACAGGCATAAGCGGTAGAGCCGCAGGAGCATTGGCATTGACTCGTTTTGGTAACCTTACCCCCTGGTATAAGGGGGATAAGCTACATAAAGCAATAGGCTGGTACCGTACCCGTGGCGGAAAATTTAGAAGTTTAAGCAGCCAACGCAATGCCATAGGTGCTGGCGGGCATAGAGTAGGAGCACGTACCGCAGCAAATAGTGTGAAACACCTTAGAATGTTGGGTAAAGGTGCTGCGGGAATTAGTGTAGGAATTAGCTTATATGAAGCAGCTTCCGCTGGTTTGAATAATGATTCTAATAGACACGAAGTGTATACCAGAGTTCTTGTAGATGTAACTATGGCATGGGTTGGAGTTAGATGGGGCGCTCCAGGTTGGATAATCTCTGGTAGTTATTTTGTTTTATCTGCCACAGGAGCCTTTGGCGATTGGGGGCAACCCAGTGGGGTAAATAGTAATGGGGTGCCTTATACAGATACCTTTGGCAGATTAGGCACCTTTGGGTCCTATGAAGATGATTTTATTGTTGATTATGTAGAACCGTTGCAACAAAAAGCTACCAGATTAAGAGAAAAAGCATTTCATTTACAACAAAAAGATCATACCTATGCAAAACCATATCTACATTATAAGGTAAATATGGATGGACAAGAGTTTTACCCTATGAATGATTTTATGAATTAATTATAAACAAACAGTTATGCATTTAATCTTAATATTTGTGGGAAGTTTTCTTATTGCATATTTTACATTTGATTTTTTTAGAATATATCTGGATAAAAAAAAAGGTTTTAGGGTTATTATAAGCTTTAATTTTATTTTAGCCTTAATTGGTATACTTTTGTATCTATATAGTACAGAAGATAAGAAGATATTTTATATAGCAATGTTAGTCCCTTTATATGCTAGTTTAGTGTATAAAGGGATGGTAAGTTTATTTATCAAGAACTTTGGTAGGTTACCAGAAGATACTGCCTTTAAATTTTATGTTAAATTTCCTGATACAATGTTTAATGTCTTATATGGAATCTTAGCAATAGTTCTTCCGCTTGCTTTGTTATTTTGGTTAATGGATTAATAGATAACTATGTATTTAATCTAACTATTCTAAGATAAGAAAAAGCATTTCATTTACAACAAAACGATCATACTTATGCAAAACCATATCTATATTATAAAGTAAATATGGATGGGCAAGATTTTTATCCTATGAATGAGTTTATGAATTAATTATAAATAAATAGTTATGCATTTACTTGTATTAATAGCTACAGCAGGAATAATGATCCCTACTTTTACATTTCTACTCTTTGAAAAACAGCTCATAAAATATAATTTAGGATTTATCATAGG
>NZ_OMKE01000057.1 GCF_900299535.1 Aquimarina aquimarini
TCAATGAAGATATCCAATTACTCATTAATAATTATTCTAGCTTTTTTTGCAAACTTTTGCTTAAAAGCCCAAACATCAATAAAAGATGATGTATCAAACTTAAAAAAAGGAATTTATAAAAACTTTGACGAATTTAAGTACAACAACCCTTCTATTAAATTAGATTATGAAATTTTAGTTCAAACCATAAAATATGGAGGCATTAATGATAGAAAGATTATCACTTATTATAGATTAGATGTAACAAAAGACAAGCAAAATCAATTGGTACTATTTATAGGTTTTGGTACTTAACCCAAAGTTTCGTGCTTTTAACCAAATTCATCAAATCTTTTGACTTGTGGATAAGTCGAAAATAATCGCTTGTTTTCTGCTCTACTTGCCATATATTTAACGTCAGACTGTCTCCAATATGACTAATAACAACATTAAATAACTAAATGAAAAACATATTTCTGCTCTTATTATTATCTCAATTTAGTTACGGACAAAATCTAAATGACTTTGATAAAACTGTTGAAAAATTTATATCTACTAATTACGGTCAAATAAAAAAAAATATCTCAAAAAATTATAACGAACTTATAGGAAAGACATTGCTCAGCGATAGAAGTCACAATAGTTTTTTTCAAAAAATATATTTTATAAATGACACCTATTTTTTACTTACTGATGGCAAACAAAAAATTTTAGGTAAATACAAGCGTGTTATTACTAAAGACATATCTTTAATAGTACTCTTAAATGAATATAGACGTTCCCCAAAAGGGTTTATTGTTGCTTTAAAAGAAAATAAAAAATATTTTATTAATTGGGAAGAATCTAATGGCTATTATGATTCTGATACGGCAACTATTATTCAAGAAAACCATAAAAACAAGGAGTTATTTGTTAGTCAAGAAATTATTCCTGAATTAAATTTTCAAAACCCTAATATTAGATTTTATGTTAAAAATGTCAAAATTGGAATTAAATCTAAAGGACAAAAAATAATTAAAAACGAATGTGACTCTTTATACATCTACTCTAAAATAGCGACTATATTTAATGATGGAAAAACTGACTTATACAATTTATATGGAAAATTACTTGAAAAAAACGTAAAAGCTGATTATCAATATTCTCGCACAGAACATCAAATTATTGATTCTAAAAATAATATGTATTTTATTGATACTTTGGGTCTGAAACAAAAACAACCTAGAGAAACGCATCTGAGGCCAGGTAATGATTACATTAAAAGAAGAACATATATTACGTATTATGTACATAAAAATAACATCTTAAAAACTAATATTCATTCTACCTATAAAGAAAGAAAAGATACCTTTAAAAAAGATTCTTTAAAACTTTATGGTAACGAACCATATCAAATTACTACACCTAATAGTAAGGATGAAGACTTTATGAAAAAAGTTTTCAAAAATAAAAAAGAATTCAATTCTGAAATTTTTGGTTATTTTCTTGATGATAAAATAGATAGCTACGATAGTGAATATATAAAATTACCTAAAAAATTTAAAAAAGTGCGTTTTACAAATAATAGTACTAAACGAATGCAATTTAATGATGACCTAGATTGGTATCCTTACGCATTAAAGCCTAGTTATATTATTGCTAAAAAATCAACTAAATATGGCGTTTGGGATATAGAAGAAAATAAAAACATACTACCCTTTGACTATAAAAAAATTACCGTTATTGATAGAAGTTATTTTCTTTTAGAAAAAAATGGTTTGTATACTTTTTCAAATTTAGGCTTAACACCCAAATACAAAGTGTTAGATAACTATATAGTTCAATTCGCATATTTTGAATATCCCGACGGAAAAACAGGATGGGTTGACAAATATGGTCAGGAATATTTCGATATTAATCAATAAAACACTGTTTCCCAAAATGGTAACCGTCGTACAAGCCTATAACTACTGATAAAACGACTCATTTTAAGCTTCTCTACAGAGGCTTTCTTTATTTAGTTAGAAAAACATTACTTCAATATTTCTAAGAATAGTTTTATGTTAATTCAAAAGACGCATCAGAAGATCTTTTGAGTTAAATGGAACATCTAATAGATTAAAAATGTAACCATCGTATAGTAACATTTTATGCTACTACAACACTCACTTATAATCGTACACTGTCTAAAAACTATTAATTCAATGAAGATATCCAATTACTCATTAATAATTATTCTAGCTTTTTTTGCAAACTTTTGCTTAAAAGCCCAAACATCAATAAAAGATGATGTATCAAACCTAAAAAAAGGGATTTATAAAAACTTTGATGAATTTAAATATAACACCCCGTCAATTAAATTAGATTATGAAATTCTAGTTAAAAACGTAAAATATGGGGCCATTGGTAATAAAAAGATTATCACTTATTATCGATTAGATGTAACAAAAGAACAAGCAAAATCAATTGGTACTATTTATGGGTTTTGTGATGGAAAGCATGTTTATATAAATGAGTATAAAGTTCAATTAAGACCAAAAACAACCTTTTCACAATTGGATTTTGTAGGTGAATACTGTCTTTACGAAGGTATTGGATCTACAGGTATGCCCACAGTAAATAATGGTTTTGGAATCTCAAATAGAATATATAAGATTCTAAATATAAATAACAGAAAGGTATCTGTGCTTACAAAACGAGTTTTAAAAAAAATAATCTCAGATGATCCAAAGCTATTGGCAGAATTCAAAAAAAGAAGAAAAAAGTATAAAATTTTAAAAAGATACTTTCTAAAATATTTTGAACGAAAAAAAACAACAGTAAAGTTGTAAATTAGGCTAAGTGCTCAATCAAAGAGTATCTAAATTTTTAGTCCCTATTCTCACACAAAACAATCTGATGCAAAAAAATATAAATCCCATTATAAACTACTTAAATCTTCTTATTCTAATTATACTTTTCTCTAGTTGTAAAAATCAAAAAGAATGTGAAGTTTGCGAGCTTATAAAAAGCAATGAAATCATTGAAAAATATGAAAGTTGTGAAACAGAAGTTATGAAGGTTTCTAAAGCTATCTGCGATGAAATGGCAAAAACAGATGGTATCGAATGTAAATGCAGGAAAAAAGATAAAATTAATACTGATCACAAAAAAGAAACATTCCTATTAAAAACTGTAGATGATGCGAGAGAATATGTAGCTAAATCTTTTAATAAAAAAGAAGAAAACCTCTTAATATCAGACAAATTAAATGATGCAATGGGATTAAATATGGCATTAATAGGTGATTTAATATTAAGAAAAGGATATAGACCTAATGGATATGAACAAAAAGAGGGGTATAGAATATATAAGTATAAAAAAAGTGATGGAGAATAATTAGGTACTAACCGAGTCTCACCTCCACTGGTATAAAGCATACGAGAAGGATTCCTACATGTTAAACATATATATAGAAGGCTTAAATAAAAAAAGCCCTATCCAGTATTAGAGTCGATATAAAACATCCCAATACTACTATTATATTTGGTGAAGAGGCTCAAATAAAATATGGCAGACTTTAATAATTATTTGTCAAATTTAGAAGTGTCATAAAAAGAGAAAACCTACAACTACTTTTATGGCTTAACGCTTTAAAACGACAAAACCATCTATCTTTTTCTTACGATGAGCTCCTTCTATTTTGATCCTAAAGAAATAAGTTCCTTCTGGTAATTGGTCACCGCCTATACCTCTCTTTCTATTTGCTATTCCTGTAAAAACCCTAGATGTATTATTATATCCTTCGATTTCAAAAACCAAATCCCCCCATCTATTAAATATAGAAACTTTATTATTAGGATAATTTTCTATAGCATCAATCTCCCAAAATTCATTAATTCCATCGCCATCTGGAGAAAATCCATATTTGGTTTTATCCTTTTGCAGTGGTGTAACAAATATTGTTACCATATCTTCTGTTGTACACCCATCATCACTGGTAAAAATAATGGTATATGTTGTGGTTTCTACTGGATTTGCTATTGGATTTACAATATTGCTACTACTTAAGCCTATTGAAGGTCTCCATGTATATATCCCAGAATATGTGGTAGTTGCATTCAATTGTATCTCTTCGCCTTCAGTAATTTGTTCATCTTCTCCAGCATCTATCTCACAAGTAATAGGAGATGTATCAATAATCACTACATCAAAACTACATCTTCTAGAATTCCCTGCACTATCAGTAACTTCAAAAGTATTAGTTGTCGTTCCTATCGGAAACTCTGATCCTGATGACAAACCAGTAATCTGAACAACAGAACTTACCTCACAATTATCTGCATCTGTAGGAAATGAATATGTTACTACTGTAGTAGATAAACCCGAATCCACATTCTGTGTAATATTTATTGGACAATCAATTATAGGATCAGTGGTATCATTCACGGTAATCGTTTGGGTAACATTGATACTATTTCCTGCCTCATCGGTTATACTATAGGTTCTGGTAATTATTTCAGGATTGCTATTACCATCACTTACATCGCTTATAAAAGCAACTATAGGATTTGTACTACAGTTATCTGTTTCATCGATTACCACATTTATATCTGCTGGTGGAATGTCTGATAGACATGAAACTGTAATTCCTGACGGATTATTTGCCCTTGGGGCTTCAGTATCATTAATTGTAATCGTTTGAGTAACATTGATACTATTTCCTGCCTCATCGGTTATACTATAGGTTCTGGTAATTATTTCAGGATTGCTATTACCATCACTTACATCGCTTACAAAAGCAACTACTGGTGCAACTCCACTATTATCAGCCTCATCTGTAACTACCAAAGGGTCAGGTAACGGAACATTAGTTACACATTGTACATCAATTGGTGATGGATTACTAGCTGTTGGATTTTCGGTATCGGTACTAGAAAGCGTGGTCACATCATTCATATGATATATCTCTCCCTGATTCCCTACATTATCCTCTAAGAATAGGTATACATCATAAGTAGTATCAATTGTCAATGAAGTGATTATTTCAGAAATATCTGTATTAGCTGTGCTCATCAAAAAGTTTCCATTTTGAGTTGCTCCAGTTCCGTTCAGAATATTTTCATAATCAAGAGTTCCAGAAAAATTACCTGGATATATAGCATAATGTATAGTTCCTATTTCTGGACCATTAACCTCTAAAGTAAATCCTGAAATAGTCTCATCTATAACTCGAGGGTATCCAGTATTTAAGGGCAAAGCATAATGATCTCCTCCAAAAACAACATACGCCTCTCCAGTTCTGTTGGTGCTCCCCTCTGGTGTTTCTCTAGGACTTCCCACTATAAAATCGACAATTCCGTCTCCGTTAAAATCTCCTCCTCCACTTACAGGTCTACCAATATTGGATGTGTTAAACTCTGGTATAACAAACCCATTCCTACCATCAAGTACGCTTTGATCTATATAATTAGGAAATCCAGTTGTACTACCAAATACCACATAAGCAGCATGACCTGACCCTGAACTGCCATAAAGAGCTATAAAATCATTGATTCCATCTTGATTAATATCACCTATAGAAGAAGATGTTAAAAATCCAGGTAATCTAAAACCAAGACTATTATCTTCTATACTACTACGTGGGATATGCGCAGGGAAAGGGTCTGATGACTGCTTCCCAAAGATTGCGCTTTGTTCTGAATAAAAATCATCAATACCGTCATTATTGATATCTCCTAAACTACCAACAAAAATCAAGAGTCCTCCACCAGAATTATCCACTGTAAAACCATTGGTACCATCTAAAGCTTCTAAATCCTCTGATGCAGAAAAAGTGGATCTTCCGAACAATACTCGTGTTCTTTGCCCTCCTGAAGAAAGCCCTCCTGAACTCGACCATTCTCCTATAATTATATCATTAAAACCATCATTATTAATATCTCCCGCGCCCCCTACGAAATATGCGGCTCTACTACTAGGATATCCACTGGTTGTAAACCCATTAATCCCATCTAGATAAGAAAGATTTATCTCAGCAGGAAAATTAGAAGACCTTCCAAAAACAATAGCAGCACTACCTCCAATAGAATTAGCTGTAATAAAATCATCTATATTATCTCCATTTACATCTCCAAGTTTACTTACTTCATTAGAAGAAAATAAAAAGAAATTCATTTTAAATCCATTCGTTCCTGCATTAACATAATCTATATCCAGTGTTGGAGTAAAAGGAGTAGTTTTTCCATAAATAACAAAAGTCACTCTAGAGGCTGTAATAGCTAAATCATCTATACCATCACCATTAACATCTCCAACACCCTCTACAGAGCTTCCCATACGTCGGCTTTCATCATTACGCCCTTCAATGACAAAGCCATTAGTACCATCCAGAGGAGTGATATCAAATGAAGCTAAAAGCTCTGTATCACTACCAAAAATGATATAAGCCGCTCCAGCAAGATTCACTCCATTAACGTCTGCATTGTTTACTCCCAATGCTATATCTTCAAATCCATCATTATTAATATCTCCAATAAATTTAGTTTCTGCACCAAATTGAGATTCAGGATCTATTCCTGGTATTCTAAATCCGTTTGCACCATTTAAAGTAGTTACATCAAAACTTGCTGGGTATAATTGTTGTGCTACCCCTCTATTCCCTATTAAAACACAATTTATTAGTAATATAAAACCAACTGATACTTTAAAATAATTTCTTCTTGTATTCCCCATATATAAAAATTTATCAACTTTAAAAATATGTGTTACCTGATATTTTTTCCTCTCCAAAAACAGGGGATGTTTTTACCCAAAAAGTGTATTTCAACTTTTTCTTTTCTCAATAGCTTAGCTATTAACTCATACCTATTTTATCCCCTATTTTAAATTCTGTTAAAAAAACAAACATCACTAATAAAAAGATGCCTTTGCTCAATAATTCTAATGAATCATTTTTATTCTATCATTAATTTTCTAACCTGATTTATGGTTGGTGTTTCTAATAAAATAAAATAGATGCCCGAGGGTAATATTGACATATCATACTCTAGAGTATATGTATCTTTTGCCTCTGCCTTGCGGTAATCTATTAAAGTATTATTGATAACGTTATATATCTTAAGGCTAATATCTTGTGGTTTTGACAAATGAACCTCTGCTTTAAACCTACCATTGGTTGTTGGGTTTGGATACACTTTGTAATCAAGATAACTTTGAATTTCTATAGTGTTTTCTTCTCCTTCTCCTCCTTCAAACTCCTGTTCTACAACGATTACTTTTTTGGTAGTTACAGCTGTACATAATCCCAAATAGGTTTGCATAGTGATTTCATATTCTCCAGGAGTGCTAAAGACTGCTTCTGCATAGTTATTGTCTTCATATATTACCTCAGCTTCTTCTGGGAAAATCCAATCTACATGATCTGGTATTGGATCACTATTGTCTACTACTACAAATTTTTCTCCCACAAAGATCTGAGTAGATGTAATAAACTGGGCACTTATAACATCTGTAACCTTATCAATAAATATACTATCTACGGCCAAACATCCTTTGCTATCGGTTACAGTAATCTCATACGTAGCTGCTTCCTGAACTTCTATAAATGCTTCTGTACTACTAAAGCCAGTTGATGATGTCCATTGATAGGTAGCATCAGAGTCTGCAATAGTTGCATTTAATACGATGCTTTGATCTTTACATAACACTATATCTTCTCCTAAATCTACAATCAATTCCTCTGGGCTTTCCAATATAATTTCTTTTGTAATTTGACACCCTTTACTATCGGTTATAACAACATTATACGTATCTGAGCATATATTGGTTAGGTCTTCTCTTGTATCTCCATTATTCCATTGATAGGTATATGGTGGTGTTCCTCCTTCTGTTTCTAATAAAATTGATCCATCACACCCATTATAACATGTTGGGAGTATTGGTGTATAGGCTACTGTCAATTTTTCTGGAGCAATAGTAACTACTTGACTTGTAACATAGCATCCTCGTACATCTGTAACCTCAATACTATAGGAACCTGCAACCACATTTTCAAGCGTAGCACCTGTATCTCCAGTATTCCATACAATACTGTAAGGGGCTGTTCCTCCTTTTACCTGCACTACAATAGTCCAATCTTCATCGTCTCCACAATCTACATAATCTGTATCAAATATTATTTCTAATTTTTCGGGTTCCTTAAACTCAAACGTGAGGCTTGTGGCTGTTGCACCTACTGCATCAGATATTGTAACATAATAATTTCCTGCACCAATCCCATTCAGCAAAGAGCTGTCAGTGCCAATAGGTGTATCTGTATCGGCATTATACCATTGATAATTGTATTGTTTGATATTATTAAATGGTCTTCCCCCTTCTGATAATGCACTAAGGCTTCCTGATGTAGTACTTCCATTACATGAAATCACATTAAAAGGTAAAACATTAACTTCTAAAGTTGGTGGCTCAAATAAATCTACATCGTCTATCTGTAAAATACAATCATTACTGTCTGTTACAGTTAAAGAATATTTTTCTGCACCAATACCACTTAAAACATGGGTCGTAGAACTTTGTATTACTCCTTGAGAATCCCTCCATGCGTAGTTATAGGGGGGAGTTCCTCTTCTGATATCAACAGTAATGTTTCCATCTCTTAAACCATTTGATGAAGGATAATTTCTAGTGATATCATATACATACATTTGAGTAGGTTGTTCTACTTCTATCATTTTTACAGCTATACAATTATTGGCATCCCTTACATTAACCGTATACACTCCTGATATTAAATTTTGTACATCTTCGGTAGTCTCTCCATTATTCCAATAATAAGTATATGGTGGTGTACCGCCTTCTACGGTAATATTAATTTCTCCGTTGTTTTCTCCATAACATTCTAAATGTGTTACTATCTCAGTAATTTTTAATTCCTCTGGCTGAGAAACAGTATAGGTAGTATTAGCCATATTTCCATTACTATCAGTAACCACCACAATATATTCACCTGCCAAAACAGGGATTTGCGTATCTGGTGTTGTTGCTATTGTTATAGCTGGTGCTGTTTGTTCATACCACAGGTATGTATATGGCTCAACTCCTCCTCTTACGATTGATGTTAATGGAATTTTGGTTTTCTCATTAAAACATGAAATAGATTCTTCTATTGTTAAAACAGGTATAGTAACAATCAATTCTTCTGGCTCTGTAACCTCTCTTGATAATGATATCGTACATCCATTATCATCAGTAATCAAAAGTTGATAATTTCCTCGTTTTAGATCCGTGATATCTTTATCAGATGATGTGAATAAAGGGTCTTCCAAATTACTCCAGGTATAGGCATATGGCCCTACACCACCTCTAACATCAAGGCTAATACTTCCATTGGCTGTTTGATACCCTGTAAGGTTATTGACTACAACATTAGATATTTCCAGAGGAGCATCTGGTTGATGTATTACTACTGGTTCGCTAAGAGAGGTTGTACATAGGTTATCATCAATAACAACTACCTGATAGGTTCCTGCTGGAATACTTGGAAGGTCTTCTGTAGTGGCTTCAAAACTCGGATCATCAGTATTTGTCCATTTATATGAATAGGCCAAATACTCTCCTGTAACTGGATCTTTAGGCCCCCCTGTTACTGTAATGTCAATACTACCACTAGTATTACCATAGCACAAAATCTCTGTAGAAGCATTACTGAGTGACACTACAAGCTCTTCTGGTTGGGTTAAATCAAAACTAGTTTCTGCCGTTGTTCCCTGAGAATCACTTACTACAACTTTATACCTCCCTGAAATTAAATCACCTATACGGTCAAGGGTGATATCTGTATTGATCGCAATGTCTCCACTACTTTCTACTTTATACCATCTATATTCAAAATCGGCAGGAGTAGATTCTATAGGGTATCCTCCTTCTACCATAGCCACCAATTCTCCAAAAGCATCATTATAACATAAGATAGGAGTCATTATATCTATATTTACAACCATTGGAAGCGGTTGTTTTACTTCAAAAGTTTTTTCAACGATACAACCGTTGGTATCTTCAACTTTTATAGTATATATCCCAGATGATATGTCTTGTATATCTCTTGTTGTGGCTATAAAATCAGGGGTTCCTTGTTTACTCCAGCTATAGGTGTAAGTTCCTACCCCTCCAGTAACTTCACCCATTGTAATACTACCATTGTTCCCCCCTAACGTAGTTACATGTACAATTGAAGTTGGTATTACCTTAATCTCATCAGGAGAATTTAGAGTAATCCTTTGAGGGGTTGAAACCTCACACCCATTAGCATCTTTTAACCAAAGATCATAGATTCCTGCACTTACATCTTTTATGGTTAAATTTGTTAGATCTTCTTCTGAAATGTAAGTGTTTTTATCATCAATAGAAAAATAGTAAGGTCGGGTACCTCCCTGAGGATTTGTTATGACTTCTCCATCGTTACCCGAAAAACAGGAAACATGCTTAATTGTTGGGCTAGGCAAAATCAACTCTTCGGGTTCTTCTAACTGAAAAGACATTTCTGAAGAGGTAAATCCATCTTCGATGCGCACTCTATAAGTACCTGCCTGTATATCTGATAAAACATTAGAAGTTTGGGCATTGATCAACTCCCCATTTTTATACCATTGATATGTATATTGTAGTGATCCCCCTCCTGCATTTGCTGTTAAGGTTCCTACCTCATTATAACAGGGTATGGCTATTGTTTCTACTATAGATACAGTAAGTTCTTCTGGTTGTTTTACTTCTATAACCGATGATCGCACCTTACAATTATTACCATCTTGTACTATGGCTATATAATTACCTGCAATAAGACTAGAAATAGAAGTACCTGTATGAGAGGTCAAAACTCCATTTCTCTCCCAAGTTATAGTATAGTTGGGTGTTCCTTCTGTTACATTAATTTCTATTGCACCTTCTCTTCCATTAAAAATAGTATTATCAGTTATAGTAATCGTTTCAATGTTTATTTTATTTGGCTGAGAAATCAGTTGTCTGTCTGATATTTCTGAATCACAACTTATTATATTTCGATCTCTTACTCTAAAACGGTATCCTGCAGTTGTATTGGCATCTAGGGAAAATACATTACTATCTTGCCAAACTGTTGTAGTTTCTCCAGTCCAAAGCGCATATTGATACGCTCCAGATTTTCCTCCTTGAGCTGTAAGGGTTACAGCTGCCTGATTTCCATAACACAAAATAGGCTGAATATCAATATTGGCAATAGCAATCGGTAGAGGAATATTTTCAAAACGAATATCTGGTTGCGTTGCTTCTATGCCTCTGCTATCAAGAATAGTTACGTCATAACTCCCTTGACTTCCTGTTATTGCTGAACCAGAACTATAGGCACTGCCATCTTTGCTCCATGAAATAATATATGGAGGATATCCACCTTCTAAATTCGTTACTTCCATAGATCCATCTGCATCAGAACAGTCTGGGTCTTGTTTATTTATTTCAAACTCTATAGGCAATGGATCTTTAATTTCTGGTAAATTAATTGGCGGAGTTGTAGAACACCCATTGGCATCAGTATATACAATAGTATGGTTTCCTGCGGGTAATTCAGTAATTGTGATCCCTCCAGAAGGAACAATACCACTTTGAAAAGGAGTTGTCCCGTTTAAAAATACCTGATAATTATATAAATACCCTACTCCTGTAAATGGAGTACCTCCACTCACTCTAGTAATAGTAATAGTTGCATCATTTGGTTCTGGTCTTGGTCTACTGGGATGAATTACCCCATCAGACGGTATTTGATGTTCTATGGGTGCAATAGCCTCAATTGTTATAGGTATATTTTTGTTTGGATCACTGATATTTACTTTATCATAACAACCGTTGGAATCTCTTACTTGTATGTTATAGGTACCTGGAACCAATGCGCTAATAGTATAAGGGGATCGTGGCATAGAAACCCAATTTCTTCCATTATCTACACTGTATTGGTAGCTACCTGTACCTCCAGAAGCTGTAATTCTAATTTGACCATCTCTACTGTTATGGCAGTTCTCGTCCTGAATTTTTTCTACCTCAAATACCACTCTGGGTGGTGTCTCTATGGTAAATGTTTTTTCTGTTGGGTCACAAAATGGTGTGATACTACTCCCTCCTCTTTCGTATCCAGTAATTTGTACTTTATACTCTCCTTCTGTTATATTACTTGGAGATTGATATTCGTATTCCCATCTATTATTACGTCGTGTAAAACTGGTAATCCTGATATTATTTCCAACACCGATATATCCACCTGAGGCAGCATCTTTTTCAAACAAATTGATATCAATTGCTTCATGACTTTGTATCTGACGATCAAAATATAGTTTAAAGCGATCTATAGTACTATAAGAACATGACAGGTTTTCTATCACTGGTTCTGCAATTGTTCTAGGAGGTGGGGGTAGGTAATGAACCGTCACTATATTTGATTCAGGTAAATTTTCTCTGCAATTGGGTTTCATCCTAATTTGAATATTACTATTTAATGCAGCCGCTTGATCATTTACGTTTGGATATATATCGCTAAGTCTTAAGGCAATATTTGATCTTCCTCTTATATTAGAAATTGGTCGCCATACGCTGACTCCTATGGTTTTTGGACCTTCATACGCATTTAAATTCTGTTTTGCTCTTAGCCAAGCTAAAAACAAGTTTTGACAATTGCGTATAATTATAGATGATTCACATTCATCATAAGCATCTTTAGCATCTTCTTCTCTTTTTTTTAATAGTGCATAATCTGGATGATCTCTCTCTTCCAAATTTACATTATCCAAAAACTCCCAATTATATATACTATTTCCTGGAATATATCCAGATGGTGCTTCAATACCTACTGCCTCATCTTCACATCCATAATAAACACTATTAACATCTCTTTCTTCAGTAAATGTTAGATTTGGGTTAGGTGTTATATAAATAGTTGCATAACTTCTGGGGCCAAATCTACTTTCAAATATTTGTTCTACATCCTGATCATAACGTTTAGAGAAACAATGTCTAAAATCAATAGGTATTCTTTTGTTTAGGATCCAAGGTTCATTACATCCATCTGATGTTGGATTATTGTTTGTTTTAATTGTGGCGCTATAAAAAGAAATTTCTCTGATCTTTTTAGACATAGGGATATTTTTAGAATATCCAAAACCTCCATTTAATTTCCCTACACTATTAAGTGGTAAATCTAAAAGGTAGTCACTAGTGCCATCTTCATACATAAGAATAATGTTCATTAAACCATTTCCTCCAGCATCTGTACAGGTTGTAGACATTTGTGGTTCTCCACCTATTAAGGTTATATGTCCTCTTATTTTTACAGTATAGGTTTGGGCATATACCTCAAAAGAGGTCAATATTACAATTAAAACAAATAATATTCTTTTCATATTCTTATGTTTCTAATAATTTATTTCGATTTTTTTGAGTGGTGATTTTGCTCCTGAGCTAAAAACCGCCTGCAAAACGTATGTGTATTTTGTATTCACTTTTAAGTTGGTATCAAGAAATTTTTGATTTTCACTTTTAAACACCTTATACAAGGTGGGTTTTGTTTGTTCATCTGATCTATACAACATATACTCTACTACATGATCTTCTTTATATTTCCAGCTTAATGAGATTTTCTTTTCTTCTCTATTTACTAGTGCTGAAAATTGGTTGATTTCAGGTTTTATACTAGTGTCGGGCAATTTTATTGTTAAGGGAGTTACCGGTTCTGATTCTAATCCAGACTCATCAATAGTAACCAAAGTATATAGATAGGTATGCGTAGGTTTTGCAGTACCGTCTTTATACTCATTTTCTGGAAGAGTCGCCTCGGTAATTAGTTCCCAAGGGGTGTCTTTTCCTTTTTCTTTTCTATAGACTGCTGTTTTTTGGGCATCTATACTACTACTGGTTATCCACTGTAACTGAACGATTCCCTGATCTATAGAAAAGGATTTAAAAACGGGTTGTGTTGGTGGAATAACATCTGGTTTTTTAAGCACGATTACCTCAGAAAAAGCTGAAGGGTTATATCGTTTGTCAAATGCCTGTATTTTATAAAACACCTTACTGTTTAACGTTTTTATATGTACTGTATCTATGATTTCGCTTTGTGGAATAGGGCGAAACGTGATCTGAGTAAACTCTTCTTCTTCTTGATTTGCTTTAAAAACACGGTATCCTAAAAAATCGGCTTCGGTATTTTTATTCCATTGTAATTGCACTACTCCTGTAGAATCAATCACTCCTGTGATACCAAAAGGAACTGCTGGGGGAGTATCATCAACTGGTTGTATCATTTGTGGAAAAGAGGTTCTTTTTGTTCCGTCAGTTCCTACGGCTGTTATGGTAAAATAATTTATTGCTCCTAAGTTTTTGTAGTCTATAGTCCTGGTGTTTTTGGATATGGTAGGCACGACCGTTTGATATTTTTCTTTAAATGCATCTGATCGATTTAATTCAAAATGTGCAATAGATGCTAATCCTTCTTCAGGAAACTCCCAGCTAATCTTTGCGGTACTATTATCAGGCATCAATTTGGCTTCGGTTATGGCTGGACCATGTTTCAAGGCTTTTGCTCCTTTGCCTCTATATACTTTTGAAACGGGCCCTTCTTCTCCAAAAGAAGAAATTCCTTTTAGTCGATAATAATATTCCTTATTGTTTTCTGAAATGCTATCTACATAAAACATTCGATTTGAAGGTTTTTTGTCATTTTCATTAAGATTTACAATAGGTTTCTTTGTAATAACCTTATAGGTAGTTCCCTTATCATCAGAACGTTCGATCTTGTAATTAGAATACTGATTTTTGAGTAGTGCAATATCCCAGCTTAGCATTATATTTTTATCTCCTGATATACCAATAAAATCTTGTGGTTCTGGTAAGGGTTTGTAATCGCTTACCCCCAAATACACTCCCCCAAAATCAATCTTTAATTTTTCTGGGGGCGTTGCGGCGTATACTCTATATAGATATCGCTCATTAGGTTTAATATCTGTATCTGTGTACGCCAGTCCAGAATATTTTGCGACCTCATAATTCTGATCTGCTGCAAACAATGCAAAAGAGAAACGTTGTTCTAAGACTCTTGCCTGATTAATGATATTCATCATTGCATTGCCTCCTTCTTCCATAGACACATCAAAGTCTTGTCCATAAATTGCCTGTGCTGCAATAGCGGCATAATCATCAGTACTAGCAAAGTCTTCCCACTCCATCATTGGTTTTGGTAGTATCGGATTTTTAGTCAGTTTTTTTACAATAGGATCTTTTAATAATTGATCTCCTATAGCAATAGTGGTTCGTTCTATCATATATCCATAGGTATTCCCATATTTCCAGCTTGATGGGGTATTTGCTGTCCATCGTAACATGATTGCTCCTTTATCTTTGGTTACTGTACCGATAACTTTTACAGCGGCCTCCTGATTACCAATAGGTTCTTGTGATATTCCTTGAAATGGCAGTACTCCAGAGATAATTGCAACTATATATATGTATGTTCTAATTTTATTCATAAAGCGGATTGGTAAACTTTACTGTTTTATTTTTTCCTTTTTTTACCTGTCCTGGTAAGATGTATTGGAATGTTGTTTTATACTTCCCGTTTTTCATTACTGGTAATGGGTCAATAATCAGTTTGGTGTATTTAGATCTTACTTCCCAGGACAAATTAGAGTTGACCAATTGATACCTCAGGTCTTCATAATCTTTATAATAATAATGTGTCAAGTTATATCGATATGGATGATATGTATTGGTCTTACCTGTTTGGTTGTGTTCTAAGTGAGTAATGTACCATGCCATAGGTTCTACTCCTTCTATAGGAGGTACTCCTACTTTATCTGTTTTTCTGGTTACAGAAAATGTGCCTTCCAGAGGATAGTTTTGATACAATAAGGGGTATATTTCTTTTTGATAGTATGAATCGCTAGGAGCTGCTTTTGCGATAACAAGAGGTACATCTGCTGTGTACTTATTACCTAACAATTCTGTCATATCAAAAGGTTCTATTGGGTCAATAGTATTGTATAACACTAATCCATAAGGATAAGGCACATATTCATATAAGTTCTGATTTTGTTTTATGGCATTCATTTTTTTATGAAAAGTGGTGTATTGACTGGTTCCAAAATCAAAAACCAGCAGTTCTCGTTTTTCACCATTAACAAGTACGTCTTTAATTTCTTTAGATCTTACCTCTAATGTATTTCCTGATTCTCCTCCTACAGTTGTAGTAGTATAAGATTCTTTAACATTATCTGATATCGTACTCGAAGGTGGTTCTAAAGCTATTTGAATTGAATACGCTGTTTGGGTAGCCATTTCTTGTGGTAATTCAAAAATAATTTGTTTATTTCCTTTATTATAAGTGAATTTTTTATTCATTTCTGTTCCCATATCACTCTCCATACTCATGGTTTTGTTCCAGCCAGGAGCATTGTCAAACAAATAAGATTGTCCTCTCTTTAATTTTACATATCCTTTATCATATTCTTTTGTAAAGAAATTCTTTTGTTCTATGGTAGGGTACATATAAGCGATATTGCTCAATGGTATACTTTCTGGTGCAGTGCCTGTAGTAAAGGTAACCTCTTTGGATTCAAGATATTCTTTACCCTGGTCTTTTATCGTTTCCCACTTTCCATTTATATATTCTTCAAAATGTAGTTGAACATAGGCTTTAATATCTGTTTCTGGTGGTAATATCTCATGAGAATAAAATACTGCCAGGTCATTATTAGTATTCCATTTGATGTCACCTACAATTGGTTTTCCATCTCTGGTAACTTCAAACTTATCCATTAGGATACGGTATTTTCGGTATCCTGTATCATCTTGCAGCTCAAATACTTTATTAATTTGTAGATTAAATGCTACTTGTGGTGCAGCAAATACATCAATATTTGCTCCTTTATCTTTTGGTGACATATCACCAATTACTACAATCCCATCAAGAGCGCCAGCACCATCTATTTCACATTTTTTCCCCATTTGTACTTTAAATCTAAAGCTTCCTTTAACCAGTCCTCCTAATACATTGTATTTACCTGACAGATATCCTCTTAACCATACAGGGTTGGGTAATTGAGCTTGTAGTAATATTGCTCCTCCCCCGCTAAAAACTGAAACTTTTTTTCTCTTTCCAAAGACCTTAATTTTCAACCCTACATCTCCTTGCAAGTATGCATATGCTTGTCCTGTAGCATACCACCCATTAAGTCCAATGGTATTAGATGATCCTTTGCAATGTGCATCTCCATAATCTTTTAGCATTAAATCAAAGCCTATTCCTGCATCAAAACGTGCATAAAAAATAAGAAACCTAAGATCTCCTGTACTCATACTCCAGTTTGACCCAAACGCCATTCCTCTACCTGCTCCCAAACTATTAAGATCTCTAGTAGCATCTAATTCTGCGGCTTCTACTCCCAAAATATTTGCCAAAATATTGGGTGGTGGTGAGCTATTAGGTATATTATCTCCTGCCATAAAATAGCTTTCTGTTCGCATTTTTGATCCAAGTAGATTTAATTCTAACCCTATAGGGTCTGTAGGTGTCCCTATCAGTAAATGCCATTCGTCTGGGCCTATATAAAAATCCATCCATCCTGCACGTCCGTTTGGTCCTATTCCTTTTAAAATTCCAAAATTGACATATAGTTCTGATGTAGAATGAAATATATCATTGACAAAATCATATCCTAAGAAAACATCTCCGCTTATTGCGGCTGTAGGGCTTTGTGCTGGGATCTCCAACCCTTCTGCCAAATATCCTAACTGATCTTGAAGCTTGTCATAAAAATCTATTGGCAGGTCTACCAGTAATTCTCCGTGACCTCTGAAATAGATATCTTGTAATCCTCCAGAGTTAAGAAATGCCATGCCAAATTCTAAAGTCCCGTGGAACAAGCTTTCTGAGTTTTGCGTTATGATACCTACTGTAGCTTTCATACCGAAACCATTTTCTTTATATGGTTTATAGATTACACCAGAGGTAGAAGCTCCGATTGTATTATAGGCTGCATTTTCTTCATAGGTAACTCCATCCATTTTCATATGGTTGTATATTCCTCCACCAAAAGAATTTAATGCAAATCCTGCAAAAATTGGGATTCCTACGGGTAAAGTTACCTGTGCATCTGCAAACCAATATCTGAATTCGGGAGTACGACCAAATAATGCTTTGGCTTCAAGTTCTAATTGCATTCCTGTGCTAAACTTAGCTCCTACTGCCCCAGCAAAACCAGTACCATACACAGGGTCATCTTCAAAAATAAAAATAGCACCTTTAAGCTCTGTTCCTGCCACTTCCATCTGCACAAAAACTCGTTCTAGGTCTATGCCATCATATTTCCAATGATCTCTATTATCTGTCTCGTCTAGTTTTGCCTTGATGGCTAACTTGGCTCCTCCACCATTACCACCATCACTCTCTGACGACAGATTAATATTAAAATCAAAAACAAGTGCTACTTTATTTCCTGATCGACTTCTTACCCCAATTTCATTTACGGTTACAGGAAAATTTGCTAAATTCATTTTACCTCGATATCCAAAATAATCTACTGAGAATTTTGGTGATTCTGTTTGTAATACCATTTTTTCAAAAACAATACCTTTAAAATCCACTGTTTTCTTGCCTGAAGAGCCTGATGATGATTTGCTTAATCCAGACTGAATGCTTACTGAACCATTCAGGTTTGCTTTGGGTCTAAATTTATTATCCTTTACTTTCATTTCTATGTATGAATCTTTGGTCAAAGAAACCTTTGCATTCCATACATCAAAATTCATTTCTTTGGTACTTGTAACTCGTAAACTGTATTCTTCTTCAGGACGAATAATGGCATCATATTTCAATCGGTCGACTTCTGAAACTGGTAAGAGTAATTCTCCACTAAACTCTCCTGCTGTTAAACTGTTGGTTTCAACATCCAACAGAAAATGATCTAAAGAAAATTTCCATTTTGAAGCTGATCCTTCGTCTATTGTCAATATATTTTCTCCTTCAAATCTTCCTGTTACTCCTTGTTCATCTATAATAAGATTAGAGGCTTCAAAAGAAACACGTTTGTTACTATTCTTTTTCTCAAATGCTTTTGGCAAAACAACTTTTAGTGTGCTAACATATACTCCTCTCCATAATGTAGGATTCTCTGTATAGTATTTATTCAGGTAATCCCCTGGCATTGCATCATCATTACGTAAATCACTAAAATCAAATATTGCGGTATTGAGTTTAAAGGTGGTTCCTTCTATTCCTTTAATTCCAAATTCAGGTAATTCAATGTTTGCAACAATATCGTTCCAATCTGCAACTACTGTTTTAAAGTTACCTTCTACACTTCCTATTTTCTTTTTACCATTTTGATCTACTGGGTGCAACAATTCATTAGAAAATTCAACATTAGCATCTATTCCTAATTCTTTAAACCCAGAACAGTCTATCGTAGCATAAGTCCCTGATTCATTAAAACTACCGTTAAGGGTTACTATTACTTTTCCACTATTAATATTAAAGGTGAATTGTGAGATCAGGTTAAGTTTGGCATCTCCTATAATTCCTCCTTCGTGAGAGAGCTTGATATTAGATTCTCCTAACACAAGTGTACCTCTTGCTGTTTCTACTTTTAGAAAGGCAGTAAGTTCTGTATATGCTGGTTTAAAAACTGCTTTTGCAATCCCTACAGTATATTTTACATTACTGATTTCTTTAGGCTTAATCGCTACAGGTAGTTCTTGAAGGCTGTCATCAGAAAGCAAATCCACATAATTTTGGGTTTCTTCGATTGTTGCAAATGTTTGATTTGCCATCTCCAACCATTTATTATTTATCTCACCATCAGCTATAGTAACATCCCCCTCTTCTTGATCCTCTATCTCAAATGATTTATGTACTACTGATATTTTATCAAATCTTTCTAAAGATTTAAAATTTCTAAAACCTTTTGTTGGCCTTACTGTTATTTTTTCTTGATCAGAAGTTCTTTCTCTATTGTTTACACTATCCTTATCTTTTATATGTGTACTCTTCTTTATTTCTATGTTTTCTGATTTTACCGTCGTAATACTATATATGCCTTTGGCAAAGAAGCTTTGCGTGCATAAACAAAAGCATGTAAATAATATGGTTTGTATAAGTTTATTCATGTATTTTAAAGCTTAATTAATTTAACAATTTCTACAGTTTGTATTTTTGTAAAGCTTAATTTGTTTTCAAAACAATAACTAGGTGGTTTTACAAATCAACACAACTAATACTTGGTTAATCTTTATTACAAAATTTTAATACGTTTACTTAAAAAAATGATCAAACTGAAAATCATATAATGGATTTATAGTATTTTCACCCGAGATAGGCTCAATACCCAGTATCATATATCCTTCATTAATCATTCTTTCACACCATTGTTGATTTGCTTTGTATAATAATGTTTTAGGTAATTCACTAGTTTGTATTTCCCCATCATCATTGGTAGCATAAATGCCTTTTTTATTTTTATAATCATCAACAAGTTCTTTCCATGTATATGATGTACCATCTATTGTAAATGTTTTTAGGTATTGTGAAGTTTCATTAAAAGTTTCCACTTCCTCTGTATCCAATATTTGAAATTTTGAAGTAACCTTATTTACTTCTCCCTTTTTTTTATCTATAGCTTTAATCCCTCTACCAACAATTGCAATTTTATTAATTACTCCTTTTCTGATCTTATTGATCCATAGTTCATCAATGCGATCTCCTTCAGTAAGGTTTACATTTTTGATATCTTTTAGTTCTATACCAATATCATCGCCATTTTGAAGAATTTTGACATTTGCAGTTGGAGATTCACTTTTTACTATTCCTTCTGTAAGGTATTTTTTATTTCCAGTAAGCTTTCCTTTAACAATACGAGCTATCTTTTCTTTTTTCCCATCTTCAAGTATAATAACTTTAACATCTCCTTTCTTTATCGCAGTAATAACGAACTTCTTTTCAGATAAATTTTCAGGGAATAATTCATCTGCAAGTTTAAATCCTTTAACAAGATTTTTTTTATTTGCATCACTTCCTTCACTTATTAACTTAGTTAATCCCTCGAATCCAGATTTATTCTGGTATTTAAATCGTTTACTAATTTTAGCAAGTACTTCTAAATTTATGATTTCTGCTCTTTTTGTTGGAAATATTTTTAGCACTTTCCAAGCATCAAGAAGATTTGGTTTACCAATAAAGTCTGGACGAGTATTTCTTGATTTAAAATTAAAATCTTTGGCTAGTGCAGCAATATCAACGTTGTCCATATCTAATAATTTCTCTACTAGTTTGGAATCTTCTGGTATTGTTTTAACCCAATTTTTAAAATCTTCTATTCCTTCAACATTACTAATTTTTGCTCTTAATTTTCCTACTATTGTAGCAGGTTTTACTTTTATTTTTGTGCTTAGTTCATCTAAATACTTGTTTATTTTATTTCTAGAATTTTGACTTAAATCTGGAATATCATTAACTTTTTTACGAGTACTCATCAGGACATCATATAAATCTGCAGTATCTTTTAAATGCCCTGGAATAGATAGATAAAATCCTAAAACAGCCAATTTTGATCTTGTTTCGGCATCTATAGCACTTTCATCAAGTGCTGTTGTAATAATACTTATTCCAGATCCTATCGTGCTAGATGTATACAATGCCTTAGACAAACCATTTCCTATAGTAAAAGTATATTTTGCCGCTCCTACTCCTATTGCAAAGGATACTACATCTGTAACCAACCATGCACTTTCTTTTGCTACTATATTAGAATTATTGTTGCTGATTGCCAAGGCATGAATAATTGGCATGGATAGTACTTGGCCTTTTTTGAATTTAAAATTTAAAAAGTTGAAATCATCTACGATATACACCAGAACTTCTTGGTTATATGCAATTTCTTTCCCATTAATCTTAACAAAATTCTTGTTATTCTTAGCAACAAATATGTCATCATTTTTACCTTGAAAAATATTCTGTTCTAATTTTACTACATATTTATGATTAGAATTCGATAAGTCTTTCTCTTTTAAGATATCTTCTATATCTTCTTTTTTAAGACGGTTTATTTTTTCTGAATTATTAATATATTCTCCAAACCAGGCTAAAAACTTATTTAACCGATCTCCAGATAATTCTTTGTAAATAGTATGAAACCCAATTTCTTCTATGGCTTCAATTACATTACTGTCGTTAGACCTAAAGCTAAGCGCTATCTTTAGTAATGCATCATTTTGCAGATCCTTATATATAGGTTTGTCTTTTACTGGCTTAGTTATTATTTTTTTAAGTACTGCTATTTTTTTAGCAGTTTTAGCAGTTTCATAACTTCTTAACGATTTAGCATTTTCATTTTTGTTGATATGATCTATAATTTCCTGATATCTCTCATCTACATTGGCTACTGTTATACTATTCCAAAAGCTTTTATTGGTTTGTTTTTCTTTTTCTAGATGTATTTTATATTCTTCTCTAAACTTCTTGAAAAAATCCTGATATGGTTTTTTAAGTAGCACTGTATTTTTTATGTTATCTCTATCATATTGTCCTGTTGTACTACTCAATTTACTAGCCCAAGAGAATATATCCTTTGCAAAATATTTTTTATCGAAATTATTTGTGAATTCAAAATTGTGAGGTAATACCCAAGATGCAGCGCCTATAGTCTGAGATAAACCATTATAAAAGCTTATCTTTTCTGATTGTGTAAATGTTGCGAATGCTTCTCTATTTCTATACCTGTCTTTGGTGATTTTATATATAATTTCATAATCCTCTAAATGTTTACAGTCTGAAATCAACATTTCTGCAAACAATCCTGAAATAGACTCTACATCACTTCTTTTAGAATATTCAGATTTTAACGATGAAAAAATAATGCTTAATGCTTTCTGTGCTTCTTTATCCTCTTTGAACTTATGGAAATCAACAGTGTTATTAAAAGTTTGCTTAATTATTTTATTAATTACTTCCCACTTGCTGTAATCTGTATCCAATTGTGAGGCAATTTCTCCTACTATTTCTATAAATTTCTTGGATTCGTTTTTACTATCTAATTTATCATAGAGAAGTTGAAATATTGTTTTATCTTCTATCTTCTCATCAATTATTGTAGAAAGAAAATAATTCTTATCAATTTCACCCAAAGCGTCAATAATAGTATGAACTGCTTTTTCTTCATCTATCAATTTTTCGTCTATTGAACATGACAATAACGTTTTTAAAGCCGTCCATAATTTCGGAGTTTCTATTTCTTTTATTATATGATCATCTGGTATCTCTGAAAAATATAGGTCTATATTATTACATGTTTGTATTCCCTTTTTTGGAAACACCTCATTATCAAGATATGTTATGATTGATTTTGAAAATTCGGATTTTGAAAAAAGATTGGAAGAAATATCATCTTGAAGATAATTGTAAAATTTCTCTATGTCATCATAATGATCAAATCTAAAAACAAAAGCATCCTCTGTTTCTCCCTGTAAGGTTAATTCATAATAAATATTATAAACTCCAATGCCTACTATTTCATTCTTTTCAATCTTAAACTCATTATCTATTTTGGATATTTTTATTTTGTTACTTGAATTATTAGGTTGATCGACCAGTTTAAATTTCAGCTCATTACCTTCAGATATTTTCAACTTATACTCTTTCTTACTCAAACCATATGCTGTAGTATAATTATTTCCGTTTCCAATTTCCCTTGCCGTAAGTTCCCTCCATTTCAAAGTATCGTTACCTCCTTTAAAATTAATCTTACTATGTCTAAGCACTGCTAACATTTTTTCTTCTTCATTTTTAGCTTTTTTAGTATCACCTGCACTTTGCCCTTCTTCATCCCCTTGAAACCAATATAGTTTAAACCCAGAAGCAAATATTTTTTTCCAATCCATATGGCTAACAGCAGTGCCATGACCATAATCCATTAAGAAATCTGTGCTTCCTTTGGGGGTACCGTATTTATTAAATGGGTGGTTTAATCCAAAAATTCCATGTCCTAATTCGTGAGCTATAGTTTTGGCATCATCTTCAGATTTTTTAAAAATATACCCAAACTGCCTTTTCAGCGGCATAAATCCATCTATCTCTTCTTTGGTATCAGAATTAACTGCTTTAAGATCTGTTACAAAAACATAGTATGCATCTTTTCTATAGGAGCCTAATGTTTTGAAATATGAATTAATAGCTAGTTCTTCTTTACTATAATGCGACATTGCGCCACTATCTCCCGCATTAAGCTCATTATATGGTTCTTCTATATCCCATGTATTTTCTGAAAGCTGTAGTCGTTCTCCTACGGTAATACTAAAGTTAACTCCTGCTTTGTTATATATTTCCTTAATTTCTCTTTCTGTGCTTCTACTTATTATTGAATTATTTACGGGTATCAATACGATGTTAATATCAGTAAACTCTTTACTCCCTAAATGAACTACATTAAGAACTCCAGCTATAGAATGTTTTTCGTTTGCTGCTTTTGGTTTTACTGTTGCCAGTATTTTTGTAGTGGCATAATCAAATGTTTTTGTAAGGGTTAATGTAGCCACATTTCCACTCCATATTGCAGGAATTAATACTCCATTTTTGGTTTTAAATACTATATCATCTGTTGTAATAGCATCGTTTTTAAAATCTACATGAGCTGTTACAATATCGTCTCCATTACTATTTGAAATAGCTTTAAAAGCAGGGGTATAAGTTCCTCCTCCTATTATAGGAATAGAAGGGTACAATGTTTTTTTATCGAAGAAATTTTCTGTTGCTTCAGGCAATTCATCAAAATAATAATAACCAGATTTTTTAAACGTTACGAGTGCATCTGTTGCTGTGATCATAAGAATATCATCATCTTTTATCCCATCTGTATTATCACCTGTTGAAGCACCTTCTTGAGCAATTTCTCCTACTTCTTTAACATTTCCTTGTTCATCAACATTCCATACTTTTCCATCAGAATCAACCACCTGTATATCTCGTCCTCCTGGAACAGTAGCTTCTTCTCCATTGGTTCCCATCATAACCACTGCACCATTTTGATCAATTCTAATCTCTTCTATTTCAAATCCAACCTCAAATTGCGTAGTTTCCCCCTGATCTCCTTTAATAGTTTCTACGATATCAATATTAAAATCTACGGTCATTGTTTCTCCTTCTCCAAATTCAGGATCATATAATGTTATAATCTCTCCTTGTGCCAACTGATTATCTGTATTGACCAAAATATTAGTAAACTTTACCCCAAAGCGAGCATTTTTTAAATAAGGAATTCCCACATACCCTCTTCCTGTAGTTATACCGTTGGATTGGCTTTCTATTTCTACTATGGTTACTACAAAATCTCCTGCAGTAATTCGACTTCCCACCTCTAAACCAGGATGTGGTTCTCTATTGCTTATTGCAATAGCATCGGGTACAATTCCACAATTGTAATTGGCTGTTTCATCTTGCGCAGTTGCAGTAGTTATTTCTTGTACATCAGAATACTTACCATATTGATATTTACATTTACCTTTTACCTTATACTCATAGGTTGTTCCTGGTTTTAGATCCCATATGGTTGCCCAACTACTATTGGTTTTCTTTGTAAACCAATAGGCATCAGTTTTATTTGCTTCTCGATATGCTATGGTGTATTCCTGATATACAGATGGATCTTGATCCCAAAAAACATTAATCTTTGATATTCCTTTTGGTTCTGCATATACATTAAAAGGAGTACTACATGGGGATGTTCTAGAAAACCAAAATATCTCACTATTTCCTTCATTTCTAAATAAGCCTATCTCTTCTGCTCCTTGCAATGCTTTCGCTTTTACTCGCCAGGCATAACGCTTTTCTGGTAATAATAACGGTTGTGTAGGGCCGTATACAAATGAGGTGGCTCTTGTTGTTGTTTGAAAAACAGGAGGTAATGATAAAAAAGCAGTTTGCGGGTCTACAAAATCATCCCATATCTCTACAATACTAAGTTCATATTCTACATTACTGACATTAATATGCCTAGGTGTCCATTGAAAAACAATATTATCTATCTCTGAGGGTTCTATATTACTTCTTTTGAGAGGTAGATTTAATATGGGAGGTTCGTTTTTAAAGATATATGTGGATACACAAGTTTTTGAAGACAAGCGATTGCCTGTAGAATAATCATAGACCTCAAAACAGAAGTCAAAACTCCCCTCTGGGATTGTCTCACTATACACATTAGAATTAATTCCTAGTATATTTTGAAGTTCAAAATATGGGGCTAATTCTACATTTGTTAAGATTATAGGAATACCTCCATCTATAAACAATGATGAGGCACCTGCAACTACATCCTTGCTTTCAAAAGCAATACCGTTTCCTTTAAAATATACCTTTAACCTAATTTGTTCATTAGTAATGGTTAAATCATTAAGTAATAATTGTACTCGCAATGGGCTATTGATCGTAGTTGCATCTGCATAATTATAAAAGTTTACAGGAGCTGGCGAATTAACTTGCGGAATAATCGTAATTGGAAATCGTTGCGCAATAGCTTGACTATAACCATAAAGTATAATAAACAGTGTAAGAACAAATTTCTTCATAGATTAGTGTTTTTCAATATATTTCAAATCAAATTTATCTGGATTGGTATAGTTTAGTGATTTCTTAAGGTAGAAATCAATGATTTGTGTAATCATATATAACTCTATTTTCTGCGCTCCTTCTTCATTATCCATCATACGGAAAATGTTGTCTTTTTCTTGTTCCATGACTTCTTTAAGAAATTCGTCTGGGTTTTCCACTTTATCTATAGTTTTATAACTCTGTATGATTGGGAGAGTCCAACGGTGTCCTATTAATCTTGCTAAGGCATTCTCAGAGTTTTGCTCTAATTGGGCATATTTCTTTTTCAATGCTTCATGAACTTTTATACGTTCTTCTGGAGTCTTTTTATGTAAACTATGATTATCAACGGCTATTTTTGCTCTTACAAAGGCTTTTTCAAAAGTATAATCAAGTCGCAACATATCTTTCCTTAATTCAGTAAGCATATTAAAAACCAACTGATTATATCCTGCAAGAAAATCTATATAACTATATAATTCTTTAAGAAAAACAATCGCTTTTGGTTTGTACATTTTTGCTTTTCTTTCGTCTGCAACTTCCAAACGTAATAAGGTAATTTCTTGTTTTTTGTATTCAGGGATATAATCAAATTGAGGGTGGTTTTGAAGAGTTACCAATTGTACATCTATCTCATCCATAGTACCCTGGTATAAGGAATCTCTATATCTAAACTGTAAGATTTCATTACTTCTTCTAGATCTTTTGCCTCTTTTGGGTTTCTCTTTCTTTTCTTTTCGTTGTCTTTTAGAAAATTTTAATCTAGGCTTAAACTTGTCAAAGCTATAGTTATAACCAAAAGTAACCGTAAAATCAGTATTTGATGTGGTAGCTTTTCTGAATTGAGTTAATACATTAAGATTAAAATTATGTTTTTTAAGATAGGTATAGGTACTACCAAGTCTCAAATTGACAACCTCTCCTTGTTTTTCTCCATTATTTCTACTTTGATTGTAGCTAATTGATCCTGTAGCTCTTAATTTTTTATCAAAATATTTTTTGTTTACAGATACCATTGGGCCATATGTCAGGCTATTGTCTACACCTATAGTATTATAACTTACGTTAACCATAGCAGAGACATTTAAATCAATCAACGGATATCCTAAAGTATATGAAGCATTACCATTATAGAAATTAGAATCTCCATTTTCTAAAACTCGTCCATTTTGTTTATTTACTGCATTTTGAAAAGATAATCCAACGCCTAGGTTACGCTTTTGAGTTTCTGTATCTTTTAAGATATAATTGGCAGTAAGATTAGCGTTTTGTGAAATTTGTTGAAAGTCTAAAGTATCCAAATTCTCTGTTTGAGAAACCTCGTTGATATAATCAAACTGATTCTTAATATTAGTATAGGATTGAAAATTAGAATATCCTCCTGTTATACTCAATTTTTCAGAGGCATTATAATTTACATTTACAGCACTCACTACTCTTTGCAACTGGGTGCTTTTTTTGTTCTCTAAATCATCTCTCTGTAAACCCGCATTAAAAGCAATGCTAACTTTATTTTCGAATAGATTCTGAGTAGCATTAAGAGTTATATTTTCAAGATCATTATTAAAAAAGTAAGCTCCTAGTGTTCTATATTCTGGGTCTATATATTCGTATCCAACTCCAACTGAACCATGGCCTACTGGATAAGAAAAGTTGATATTATATGCTTTATAGTTTTGAGTAGAGGAATTACTCTTTACTAAGGTTGATAAAAAGGAATTTTCAGTTTTACCTCCAGCATTTATATCTTCGGTTATTACAGATGAAGCAACCTCAGCTCGAATTTCTCCTTTATCAAAAAGTTTTACTTTTCCCTCTACACTTACAACCACATTGTCTTTTGGTTGTACTTCTAATTCTATAGGCAAAGGGTTTTGAATAGAATTTTTATCATCAGAGGCTTTAAAAAAAATTGCTCCAATAAAAAACTTTTTAAAATCATATGATGTTTTTACACCATATCCCATTCTTTTATATGCTGGTTGAGATTGAGGCTCGTTTGGATTATATTCTGATTCTTTAAGCAATCGACCATACATGGCACTAATTTTAAAGGGTCCCTCTGGAGTAAGATCTACCCCTAGCCCTGTAAATTGATGACCACTCAAGGTGTATGGAGAAAATGTCATACTCACATCTCCTATATGTGTAGTTATCCATTTATAAGATGGATGTATACTCAATCTATTAAAAGAAAAAGGGTTACTACTTTTAAATTTTTGATTAGAGTAAGAAAAAGTGACAGGGATATTATATACACCACTTATAGTAAGGTTAACATTTCCAGTTAGAAAGTAACTGAATGCTTCTCTATTTGAGTCTCCACTATAAAAAATTGAATTGGCTGCCACTCCTCCTGTTAGTTTAAATAATTTAGATTTTCCTATTAGACCTAAATCCTGACAAAATGTGGTAGTTGAGATACTTATCAAAAAAATGAAAGAAAGTGCTTTAAGGGTTCGCTGGTTGTTTTTTTCCCATATTCCCTTATTACAAATATCATTTCTGAAATAGTTTTTCAAAAACAAAAAATATGCTATCATATATTCTTCGACCGACTACATTAACAAAAATACCTCCCGAGTGTTAACGATGTAAAACTGATTATCAAATATTAATTTGATTCAGATTTAGGTCTGTGTCAAAAGTATTTTAAATAGCGTAAGAAAAATACACTGTTTTCAGGGGTATTTATAAAAACAAATAAAACAAATTTATAAATAACTGATTTTTAAATACTTAAAATCTAAACAACATTCTTTTTTTTATATATTTATCTAGTAGCCTAGTCTTTTTGGTATTAAAAAACACTGTATTCTATTTTTAAAAAGCCCAAAAAAGATATTTATCCCTGCTTAGTTTCTTAAAAAAAGTGGTTAAAATTTATAAATGTATATATCAAGATTTATAAATCCTTGGTTACTCTCTTTGTTTCTAAAAAACTTTAACCTTTACCTTTACTACGATCAAAAAATGTTGTAAAAGTTATTAGACGATGATTAAATATTGAAAACTTACTAATTACGTATTGTATCGCTATCTGTTTTACACTAAAACATAATTTATAGCTATAATACATTTACAAAACAAAGCTACGATCAAAGATTAAGTTTACCACCAGTTTTAAAGTGATCTAAACGAGTTTATCTACTACTTATAAAGTAATCAAAATATTTTTTGCAAAAAGTCGACTTTACATTTCTATGAGTCTAAAAAGAAAATAGAAATAAATCATTTAAATTTTTAATCATGAAAGACAAAAAAGTTAGTCTCGGTAAATTAAATATTAAGAAAATGACCATTAGCTCTTTACAGAATGTAAAAGGGGGTAAAATGGCTGAAGAAGGAGGAACAAGCATTAATACAAGATTTACTCGAGTTAGAACTTGTTGTAGTGGTCAGTGGTACTCTGTTGGTGGAGGCTGCTAAACATACAAATCATTAAGAAAATACTAAAAACAGCAAGGGTATTCTCTTGCTGTTTTTTTTAATTAAATAATAAAATGAACGCTACAGAAGTAAACTTATCTATTCTAAAAGAAATAAAAAATACCATTGATAAAAATGCTAATAAAGAAAATAATCTAGGGCTGGTATCTGGAATTTCTGGAATTATGATTTTTCGTTTTCTACTATCTAGAGTCTTAGAATGTGAGAAAGAATTTGAAAAGGCTAAATCCTTAATTACAGAAGGTTTAGAAAAAATTAATGATGGATATAATGACCCTAGTTATGGTAATGGCATTGCGGGTTTCTTTTGGGCATTACAGTTTTTACAAGAAAATTCTATCATAGAGATTGATAATGATGCTATCTTTTGTCAAATAGAAGATTATATCTATGAGGCCATGGATTTTAGTATTAAAAATAGAAATTATGATTTTTTGTACGGAGCTATCGGTTATGGTATGTTCTTTCTAAAAAGATATAAAACCATAGAAAATCCTAATCTAAAAAATAAATACCTAAAAATACTAGAAGAATTGATTGCTTATTTACATACATCAAAGATTGAAAATACACATGGTATTATGTGGCAATCTCCCCAAGAATCTGATGTAAAAAATGAAATCAATATTGATTTAGGGTTAGCCCATGGTGTCCCTAGTATATTGTATTTTTTGTGCCTTGTATATGAAGAGGGACTTTGTAAAGAAAAAATTAGACCTTTGATAAAGGGAATTAATCGCTACATGCTATCAACCAAAAACATATCCAAAAATATGATCTCTTTATTTCCTACTTATCAATATCTGTCTCTAAAAAAAGAAGAACATATAAGCCGTTTAGGATGGTGCTATGGGGATATCGGGATTGGGCTTTCGTTATTAAAAGCAGCCGATGTAACCAAAGATGTACTACTCAAAAAAGAAGCTATTAGCATATTAATCCATTCTTCAAAGAGAAGAGATTTGAAACAAAACTCTGTTTTAGATGCTGGTATTTGCCATGGGACGTATGGTTTGTTTCACATCTATGGGAAATTATTTAAAAAAACAAAGATCAATTACTTTAAAGAAGCTTCTATACATTGGAAAGAAGTTAGCGACGATATGGTCAAATATGATGAGGACCAAAATATTTATTACTCAATTCACCTTGGTGATAGAAATTGGTCTAACCCCTATAGTTTATTAGAAGGTTTATCAGGAATCGGACTAAGTATAATTTCTGATATAACAAATCACAAAATTGAATGGGATGAATGTTTATTTATATAACTAATCAAAAAAAAAGGACTCCATTTTTGCCTCTTATATCTCTAATTAACTTAATTCTCATTCTTTTTTGCCCGTTTTTTTAAGCTAATATATTACTAGATAACCCCTCTCTTTAAAAAAGAGAAGGGTCTATAACAAAGAACTTCAATATATATTCTGGTTAAAGGTCAACTAAAAGGTTTTCTTCTTTTTTAATTATCTCATTTTAAACAAAACTAAACTCACAAGACCTTAAACAGCTTGATATTAATAAGAATACAACACACTATATTTCTTACTTTAGACGCTCTAGTCTAATCACTTCTTTAAATATTGGATCTTTACTTATTAAGAAATCTTTACCAAATACATCTTCAAATGTGATTGTTCGCTCATATAAAAAATCAATAGAGTAGTTAACTAAATACTCTACATTATTCTGAAAAATATCTGCTTTTGTTTTTGCATCTGTAAAATCAATTTGCGGTTCTATCCTTAACAATACCTTACTGTGTGGAAGACAAAGAATGATTGGTACTGTTTGAAGCCCTCCTAGCAAGTTAGGGTTCTCTCCAACACTAATTAATTGTTCGTTTTTCTTTGCTAAATTAGAGAGGTTACTTGAAGAAGAATAAATAAAACGATCTTGTAATATGTATATATTTCCATTAAAAGGATAAGATATTGAATCTGGAATGACAAAGTTATATTTAGGCATCACTATATAATACATTTTTGGATTTTGCAGTGTTGCAACATTATCTACCTCAAAACTATATGAAGGATTATTTACTATAGTGTCTTTGTTTATTTTATAAAATTCACGATTAATAGAGCTATAGTTTCTTCCTAATTTTAAATCTACTTGTAGAGTATCTTTTATAATTTTTTTCAAAAAATTGCTATACGTATTATCATTTCCTCCTCCATTTCCTCTGATATCCAGAACAACAGCCTCCACTTGACTGTTAGAAATAATTGATTTTAATTTATTACTTAATGAATCCCCCAATTGTTCTTCCATAAAGGGCAGTTTTGCATAAAAAATACGTTCTTTTTTAAAGTAATGAGTTCTAATTGAATCTGAACCTTCATTATAACCAAAATTTAATTTTTTATCTTTTAAGAAAGTTACCGTATCTTTTTTTGCGATACTTAGTCTATGTTCTTTGTTTTTATTATCTAAAAACATCAGATGCAATGAATCTTGCTTATATATAAATGAGGATTGATAAAATCTCTCAAAATATTCTCTTCTATTATCCTTATCCCATCTCATCGGAGAAACTAGTGTTACCATTCCTTTTACAAATTGATGTATATTTTGATTATTACAACTAATTAACTTCATCGAAGAAGGATAATTTCTCCCTTTATACGAGAATGGTAATAGATTATAATATTCCCCAGAAGAGTATATTAACTCTAACTCCAACTGTGTATAAAATTCTTTTTTAAGATAATCATTATACTTATCTACGAATCCAAAAGCTGTACTATCATTACCTACTACATCTATACCATCTGGTATCCAATGATTTTTTACAATACTTGACAATCCAGGCCATAAAATATTCGTATGTCCATCTTGAGCAGCGTTAACTGTTTTCTGAATAACATTTAGATATTCAGGCATCGTTGTTTCTGAATTAATATTTAACCTTAATTTATCTGCATATTGATTAAAATCAATACCTCTTACCTCTTTATTAAAATAGATTATTGGACTTACTTGATTAATATAAGAAACCAATGAATCGTGGTCTTCCAACATTTGTAGGTAGGTAAGCTGTGGAGTTCCTTTTATTTTATGAGATGAATCTTGTTTTTTAGATTTTGCACATCCTATAATCAAAAAGGCAATTGTTATAAATACTGATATTTTCATTTTATTCTTTTTTAAAAGAACTGTAAAGAAAATAAATGTAAATTCTTGAAAATTGTAAAAATCTGCCAAGTTCGTTTTTACTCTATATTCCAGATAAGTGTATTATCGACTTTCAATACACTTTTTCTAAATTGTAAAGGACTAAGATTGGTATATTTTTTAAATGTTTTGATAAAATGAGATTGATCTGTAAAATCTAGATCATAAGCGATTTCTGTAATACTTTTATTATCAAATATAGATTGCATCCCTTCTCTTACTTTTTTTATGATCAAAAATTCTTTAGGAGTAAGTCCTAGCTCACTTTTAAAAAAACGATGTGTAGAACGATAGCTTTTATTAATTAACTCGCTTACCTCATTAACATTAACAGAGCTTTCTATTTTATTAAGGTCAAAATTTTGATAACTCATAAAGTTCTCTTTTATGTTTGAAATAAAAAAAGCTTCAATTTCACAATGTATACTTTGAAGAGAATTCTTACTAAAAACAATTTCAAAAAGATGAGACCAATTTGCTTCTTCGTAATAGTTTAACACGTTATTTTTAAAAATAAATGAAGAAAGTTTCTCATTTAAAATTGCTTCTAATCCAAGAGGGTTAAAGTTAATACACAATTCTTTATATGGAAAATTTGCAGATATATTTATTGGATTTTTATAAATTCCTGTGAGGTAACTGCTATTTGTATTAGACGGCAAAACACTATAATTAAAATCATTTTGTTTAAAAAGATAACTGTCTTGCATTAAACTTAAACAATGATTTGTATTAGGATAGCAAATTTGCGAAACTTCTTTAAAATCTTCTTTTTCTATAAATAAGAAATACTGAATAAACTCTTTTAGAACAGGATGCCTAGGATATATAATTTTAGTTTTCATTTATTCTCGTTTTCCTATCTACCCTCTATGCTTTTATATAGTTACCCAAATAGAAATTTATACTTCTCTATTAATATTTGATAAAGATACTAATAATTAAATGTTATAAATATTACTACTATCAAACCACATATGTAAAGAAGCTCAACTACAAACCATTAAGTTTACAAGCAAGATCATTTAAAATTTATTATGTTTTTGATAAAAACTTCAAAATATAGATAATACCCTCTCTTTAAAAAAGAGAAGGGTATTTTTGAAATCTCAAAATAAATACAAGAAGCTTTTTGTAGATAAGCTTGCTTGTATTATATCTAAAAATGTAATGTAGTAGCCAATAAAAATCGCACGTTTGCTACCTCATTAGAATTTGTAAAATTTAATGATGCATCTGGTGTACCATATGCAGCGGCATTATACATCACCTCACCCCTTACTTTAAATTTTCCTTTACCATAAACTAGCCTAGGAGCTACTCGATACATATAGTCAATATTTGTTCCTCTTGCATATATATCTCCATTAATAGTTGCATCGGCCCCATAATTTTTACTATATCCAGCATAGATCCCAAAGGTATACTTCTCCTTAATTGGTTTCAATGTAAAATCTGTCCAATAAGAACCTGTAGCAATATTTGTATAATCGATTTTACTATCAGTAATATTCTCTACAGCATACCCTCCTATCATCAAAAAATTAAACATATTTTGACCATAAATTGCACCAGCACGCAAAAAATTACCATGTAAATTTACTTTTGTAAAAGCATTAAAATGATAACTCCCTACCTTTTGATCTGTTTTTACAACTGTTTCATTAGGGTTTGTAAAACTCAGAGCTGGTTTTAACCACTTATATCCCGCTGTTACCCCAAAGAGTAAATTTTTATTGAGCCCAGTAACATATTGCACATTCATTTCAGGAATCCCTGCATTACGAATATACTCTGTTGAGACTCCATTTGGTCCGTTTGATTTAAAATCTAATTGTGAAAGCGCTGTTATAGAAAAACGAGTTGAAGAATTAGGCATATAACTAAATCGTACTTGCGGATTACGTGATAAAACATGAAACGGCGCTGCCCCTCCCCATGAAACTACTTGTGGAAACACTTCTACAGGAAACATAGGATGCCAATAAAACCCTGATAACAACTCTGTCTTTCTCCAATTAAGTTTTACCATTGCATGGCGCAAACGAAACAATCCTATTTTATCATTAGACGTTCCAACAAAATCACCTTCTATAAGACCAGATACTTTAGCATTTAAAAAATCTGGTGCCGTAATACGTAGCGCTGCTCTAGAATGAATGGAAATCATATTAAAACTTGAAGCATCATTAATATCCTTACCATACGCATCTAGGACCTCTTCTTTTGGATATAATATCACATCTGCATCTCTTGCTGATACTGTTTGCCTTGTGTCAAAAATAGTTTCTGACCAGACAAATCCACTTAATTTTACTGATAGCTTATTCTCTTGTGATTGTTCTTGTGCCCGACTCCCTATGCTTGCAAAAATTAATACAATAAAAAGTAATTTGATTTGAAATTTAGATTTCATATTTATCTCTATTTGTTTAGTGATTTTGGTTGTGTAGCTTCATCAATAAGATTGGTTATAGATTGAAAATCAATACCGCTGTGGGTAGATAGTCCGATTTCACAAGTACGACTGGTAGCATATCCTTGCTTTACTGTTTTAGGAACATTATTTTTTACATCTCTCAATCCATGAGCATTAAGTTCAGGCACATTAAATCCTTTATTTCCTGCAAAACCACAACAATTCGTTTCTGGGTGATATACTTTTGTAGAACATAACTTTGCTATCTCATAGAGGCTATCACTCAATCCCATTTTCTTTAAACTACATACAGAAAACACAGTAATCTCTTTATCTACTGGTATAAAGGATAATCTTTCTTTTAAATATTTCAATGTAAACTCTGTGATATCATACATTTTAAGACCTGCGTTTTCTAAGCTTTGCTTCATTGTGTATAAACAAGGACTCATATCACAAAGAATAGGATGCCTACCATTATCACTAGCTCTCAATAAACTTTCTTTTAATTGTAAACTGGCTATGTCTGCGGCTTTTTGATATCCTTGACTAGAATAGGCCATACCGCAACAAAGATTTTCTAATTTATCTGGATAAACGATTTCACAATTTGCTTTATTCAGTAGTTTATGAGTTTTACTATAAACTGTTTGCTCTTCTTGTTGTTTAGTGCTAGACCCCATTGTACGGTTAATGCAAGTTGAGAAATACACTACTTTTAAAGCATTTGTTGTAATATTATGGTTTTCTAATTTTTTAAATTTTGATGCTTTGGGCATTTGAGAATTCCACAAAATCGATGTACCGGTAAAAGATGTAACAGATTTCACAAGCTTCTTCATTTGTATATCTCCTAGCACAGATGCTGTCTTATGTCCTAAACTAAGTCCTACTTTACCTCCTGTTATAGCAGTATCCATATGTTTGGCTATAAATTGAGCGATACTGTTATTTTGTTTCTTGGTTGCTCGTATTTTTTTGACATAAACACCTGTATCAATTTTTACGGGACATGCGAGAGCGCATAAACCATCTGTAGCGCAAGTTTGATCAAAACCATATTCTATTTCTTTTTCTAGCGCATCTGCTTCATTCTTTTCTTCTTCTTCATGCAATCGTGCTATTTCTCGATGTAAAACAATTCGTTGTCTTGGAGAAAAAGTGAGTTGATGAGAAACACAGGATGATTCACAAAAACCACATTCGATGCATTTATCGATAGTACTATCAACTGCAGGTAGCGGTTTCAAATTTTTAAGATGAATTTCATCATCATCATTAAGAATTACTCCTGGATTAAGAATTTGTTCTGGGTCAAAAATATTTTTAATCTTTTTCATTAATTCCAATGCAGTCTCTCCCCATTCTTTAACTACAAACGGAGCCATATTTCGCCCTGTACCATGCTCAGCCTTAAGAGCTCCGTCATATTTATCTACCACCAATATGGCAAGTTCCTCCATGAATCCTCGATACCGATTTAATGCCTCTTCTGTATCAAAACTTTGAGTGAATACAAAATGTAAGTTTCCTTCTAATGCATGACCAAAAATCACCGCATTATCATACCCAAAAGTGTAACATAGCTTTTGTAAATCTAATGTTGCTTCTGCAAGACGATGTATCGGAAAAGTAACATCTTCAATAATTACTGTAGTTCCTAGTTTTCTAATCGCTCCTACCGATGGGAACAACCCTTTACGTATTTTCCAATATTGTGAATATTCGTTGGGATCGTCTGTAAATCTAATAGGTATTTCTGCTTCGAGTATATTTACTGCATCGATTATTGTTTGAATATTACTATCTAAAACCTCCTTATTTGAGGCTCTTGTTTCTACTAATATGGCAGATGCTCCTTTGCTTAGTGTAGGTAAATAATTAGGCACTCCTTCCATATTTTCTACAGATCGCAAACTGGCTCTATCCATTAATTCTACAGCAGCAACAGGGGATTCTTTAAGTAATATCACTGCTTCACAGGCTGTTTTTATATCTTCAAATATCATCAAAGAACTGGCCTTATGTGAGTGCTCTATTACTGTATGATAGGTAATATTTGCTATCATACCCAGCGTACCTTCTGACCCAATCATAAGGTGTTTTATCACTTCAATAGGATCATTATAATCTACCAAGGCATTCAAACTATACCCTGTTGTATTTTTCATTTTAAACTTTTCTCGAATCCTATTGCTAAGTGCTTTATTGTTCTTGGTTACCACTATTAATTTTGATAACTCATCATACAAATTTTTATGTTTATTTTTAAAATCTGCAATGCTTTCCTCTAAAGAGGTGTCTAGAATTGTCCCATCATAAAATACAATACACATATCGGCTACAGTATTGTATGAATTTTGGGCTGTCCCACAACACATTCCACTGGCATTATTTGCCGCAATACCACCGATCATCGCAGAGTTTATTGAGGCTGGATCAGGCCCAATTTTTCGATGATATGGTTTTAAATATATATTTGCTCTAGCCCCAATAATACCAGGTTGCAATTTTATTTTATTTCCATTATCTAGAATTTCATACTCTTTCCAGTAGTTAGCGGTTAAAATTAAAATAGAATCTGTAATTGCTTGGCCAGAAAGACTGGTTCCTCCTGCTCTAAAAGTGACAGGAAGCCCCAATTTATATGCTTCTGCAATCAAAAATGATACTTCTTCTATAGTTATTGAATCAATTACCATTTTTGGTATCAATCTATAAAAACTAGCATCTGTTCCAAAAGCGAGAGTTTTTGCTTTACTGGTATGAATTCGTTTTGTATCTACACGTTTTGAAATACGCTCCAAATACAGTTTATATTGGTTTTTAAGCACCCTTTCTATTTTATAGATTGTAAATATGTATATAACTCATCAGTAACACCAAAAAAGTGTAGCATTACTACTCCTATAATTCCAGCAAAAATGATATAAAACAAAGTTGGGATAATCGTTTTTCGTAATACAGCTCCTTCTCTACCAAGCAATCCTACAGTGGCTGAAGCTGCCACAACATTATGTATTGCAATCATATTTCCTGCTGCTGCGCCTACTGCTTGCAAAGCAACCAATACAGATCCTGGCAATACCAAATTCATTGCTGCCGAAAACTGAAACTGAGATAACATCATGTTGGATACTGTATTTGAACCTGCTATAAAAGCTCCTAAAGCTCCTATTGCAGCTGCAAATGAAGGATAAATATTACCAACTGTAACAGAAACCCATTCTGCCATAGCTATCGGCATACTAGACAACTCCATCCCATTTACATCTGAGTTGATAAGGATACGAACCATTGGTATGGTAAACATCAAGACAAACCCTGCTCCCATAAGTGTTTTTGTAGATTCTTTAATACTACTTGACATCATTTTGGGTTGCATACCGTGTAAGAAATAGGTAATTACTACTACAATGATCATTAATCCTCCTGGTACATATAAAGGAGCAAAAGAAGTACTAATTCCTTGTTCTCCCATAATATCCTTAATCGAGATTGTTACACTTTTTAGAAATGTATTGATTCCTAATTCTGGAATTCTACTTAATACCAACACAATGGCCAATAGTAGGTATGGTAACCACGCTTTTACCAATGACATACTTTTTTTGGTATCGGTAAGTGTATTTAATTTCACTTCTAAATCTCCCATCCATCCTGCTGGCCATTCACTTGATGGAGCAAAATCCCAAGAATCTTTAGGTAATAAAAACTTGGCTCTAGCTGCGGGAACTACAATAGCCAACCCTATGAGAGCACCAATAAGTGAAGGAAATTCTGGTCCTAAAAAAATGCCTGTAACTGCGTACGGAATTGTAAACGCTAATCCTGCAAATATGGCAAATGGGGCTATCGATAGTCCTTCTTTCCATGATTTATTTTTTCCAAAATAACGGGTCATCATTATACACATCAATAATGGTATAAAGGTTCCTATTACAGCATGTATGATTGCTACTTCTGATGTAATTAATAATAAAAACTTATCCCAGTTTGTTCCTGCGGCTAGTAATTGTTCTGATAATCTTTCTGTTTTCAAACCTGCATTTACACCTATAACTATAGGGGTACCTACTGCTCCAAATGAGACTGGGGTAGATTGAATCATCATACCAATCACCACTGCTGTAATTGCAGGAAAACCTAAACCTACAAGCAAGGGAGCAACAATTGCTGCGGGAGTACCAAAACCCGAGGCTCCTTCTATAAAACAACCAAAGAGCCAAGCAATAATAATAACCTGTACTCTACGATCGGTACTAATATTTGTAAAACCTGTACGTATTACTTTGAGAGCTCCAGAATACTTCAATGTATTTAATAATAAAATGGCTCCAAAGATGATCCACAGAATAGATACTGTTGTTCCTAATCCTTGAAAAGTAGATGCCATAATACGGCTATATGACATATCCCAACCCAAAAATGCAATGAGAACAGTAACAGCAAACACAATAGGCATTGCTCGTTTGGCAGGCCACCTAAACCCTACTAATAATATACCTGCCAATAAAATAGGCAGAAATGCTAAAAATGCTTGTAATCCTAAATCCATATTACTTTAATTAAATTACTATTTAAAAGAAATATCTACCCAAAAACACTCAGTACTTAGATTCATTTTTAAGATCAAAAAATGAATTTTTAAAACTCAAAAAAAACTTCAAGTTATACTCCTTCAAACAGTAATTTGTTAAAGTGGAGAGGTCGTATTACCAATTTATTAAGAATCGTCTTCCATAATTTTTGTTTAATGCTATGGTATAAAATCGCATTAATATGGTTTGAATTTCCCCTAAAATTGTTTCTGTAAAAACATCTTTTAGCATGATTTGCTACAAAGTAATTCAACAAAAGCTCTATAATAATTAACTCCCCAAAAAAGTTTTAAAAATGTATTTAGACTAATATTTGCTCGAAAATAAATACAAATATTAATATATGCAAATATTCACATATATTATGTAAATATTTTGTTAATTACTTAATAAATCCTTAAAAACACACTAATGAAATAAAGTGCCTATATATTGTTTAAATCACTTAAGATGAACTATTAAAAAAAGAAACGAGGTTGAACGACGAATAACTTGTACTACCAACAAGTATTTACTATAAAAAAGATGTATTTAATAGAATAAGAAAATGATTGCTCACTTTGTTCCTAGCATGCAACTAATTGTAGTTAAATACCAAAAAAGACATGGGGGGCTAAAGCAACTGAAATAAAGTTAAAGGACATTCACTTTTTATGTAAAAAAACTACATCTGTCCTAAATTAGAAATATTATGAAAAATCTGAATTACATTCTCATTTTCTATAGAATAGTAAATTTTGGTACCTTCTCTTTTTGATAAAACTACATTGACCATTCTTAGGTTTTTAAGATGATAAGAGGCAACAGATTGTTCTATATCCAATCCTTGATAAATATCGGTAACAGAGGATTCTCCTTTTTTATATAATAATTCTATAATAGCAAGTCGTATAGGATGAGCAATTACCTTTAGTATTTCTGCGCTTTTATCCAAAACCTGAAAACTTGTAAGATCTTCTTTCATTCTACGATATCGTTTTTATAGATTAATGATACTATCATAATTATTAAAAATAGTAACTGCTACAAAGTTATTTGAATATTTTAGATAGTAACTATTTATAGATTCAAATATACATAAAGAACTTATCTCAACTTTTTATCATTGAATAAAAACTTATCTTTTTATTCTAGATATCTCCTTCTCCTAAAATAATTATCTAGCTTTTACTCAAAATAAAAAAATGATACATTCAAATACAATTCGTTACTTACAAAGATATATTACATTTAATTGATAAAGGCTATATTTGAATAATTCAAAATACTCAATAATGAAAACTATAGGAAAAACTAAGCTGATCGTAGTTGCCTTATTTTTCTTTTTTTTATTTAATTTTCCATTTATTGGACTTATTGATACTGTTCTAATATTTGGCCACATTCCTTTTATATATATTTATTTTTATACACTTAGTTTATTGCTAATCTTAATCATTCGTTACATTATAAACCATGATAAGAAATGATCTCACTGTGGTTGATTATTCCTATCTGTATTGTATACCTGGCACTACTTTTTGGTATCGCTTATTATGGAGATAAGAGATCGACAAAAAAAAGCCTTATAAATAATCACTTTGTCTATGCATTGTCTTTGACAACATATTTTACAGCTTGGTCATTTTATGGAAATGTAGGTAAAGTTGCCACTTCGGGAATTAGCTTTATTACTACTTATATTGGTCCTGTTATACTTGCTCCTTTATGGGTTATTTTGTTTAAAAAAATAATTAGAGTTTGTAAACGTGAAAAAATCAGTAGTATTTCTGATTTTATCGCTACCCGCTACGGAAAAGACAAATTTCTTGGTAATCTAATTACCATTATGGTTTTTATTTTTATCATTCCTTATATTTCGATTCAGCTTAAGGCCATTTCTACGAGTTTTCATATTTTAATTGATTCTCCTGTTCAAAATTCAGTGTCTAACAAAATACCTCTGTTTGTAGCCATTATCATGTCTCTATTTGTAATTCTATTTGGAACCAGAAATACTAGGTCTGAACAAGTAAACGAAGGAATGGTATCTGTAATTGCTTTTGAAGCTATTTTTAAGCTTATAGCATTCATTATTGTTGGGGTTTATGTTACTTATTTTATTTTTAATGGATTCGGTGATGTTTTTTCTAAAGCTACAGCAAAAGATATTCTTGGTCCTGTAGCAAATATTCAAGATAGTCTAGAAGGTGGATATTGGGATTGGTTTTCATTAATTATATTATCATTTTTTGTTTTTATGTTACTTCCTAGGCAATTTCACCTTATTGCACTTGAGAATAAAAATGAAGAACATGTAGATAAAGCTTCTTGGGTATTTCTATTGTATCTATTGGCTATGACTCTATTTGTTGTTCCGATTGCAATTGCAGGTAAATTGTATTTTTTTGATACTAGTTTTAGTGCGGATAGTTACGTTTTACGTTTCCCTATAGACCGTGGTAATAACCTTCTGGCTACTTTAGTATTTTTAGGTGGGTTTTCTGCCGCTACAGGAATGATTATTGTAGAAACGATCGCTATATCAAAAATGCTTTCTGATAATATCTTTATTCCTTTTATATTAAATCACTTAAAAACATTCTCTACCTCTAAAATTCAAAAGGTAATTTCATTTTGTAAAAGAATTAGTATTCCAATTGTTTTATTATCGGCTTATACCTATACAGAAATAATCGGCGAAGGTTCTACTCTTGTAGAAACAGGTTTGATTTCATTTGTGGGTATTGCCCAATTAGCTCCTTCTTTTTTTGGTGGTCTCTTTTGGAAAAAAGCAAATAAAACAGGTACTATTTCTGGTATTATCGTAGGCTTTTTTATATGGTCTTACACACTCTTATTTCCTGCTTTTATTCAAAGTGGTCTCATTGATAGTCTATCAATATTATCAAACGGACCTTTTAGTATTTCTTTGCTTAAACCGTATGCATTATTAGGTTTAGAGGATCTTAATCCTATTTCTCATGGTTTCTTTTGGAGCATTACGCTTAATATTTTTTTCTATATTATAGGATCAGTTTTTACGATTCCAAAAGGAATAGAAATACAGCAGGCAAATAAATTCATAGATATAAAAGATCCTAATGAATACCGTTTTAGAAACCGATATCAAAAAGTATATTTCTACCAATTATATGAACTTATCATCAAGTTTATTGGTTCAAAAAACACCAATATGTATGTTGATCAGTATGACAAAAAGTATCAAAAGAAATACCGTAACAATGATATTTTAGAAATTCACTTTGTGGATTATATGGAAAATATATTATCCGACTATATAGGAAATATATCTGCAAGAATAGCAATCTCTAAATTACTTAATGAAGAACCGCTAAGTCGTAAAGAGCTTATAGAAATATTAGAAGAAACCAAAGATGCTATTACTCACAGCAAAGCGCTTACAGTAAAATCAGATGAACTCAAACGTATCCAAAAGACATTGCTAGAAAGTAATGAGAAATTAAAGGAAATTGATCAGATCAAGGATGAGTTTATTTTAACTATTTCTCATGAATTACGAACACCAATTACATCCATACGTTTATTATCTGAAATGCTATATCATGAACCTGCTCTTTATGAGGATCAAAAACATGTTTTTCTCAAAACTATTATCCAAGAAAGTGAGCGATTGAGTGATCTTATTGATGATACACTACTACAAGAAAAATTAGAGCTAGGACAATTAAACTGGGAATTTGAGGATTATTTTGTACATGAAATTATTTCTAATGCTGTCAATGCAGTTTCTCCTATATCAAAAGATACGGGTATTGTAATACGAAATCATTTTTCTCATAATAACACTCTTATTCATGCAGACAAAACGCATTTAGAACGGGTGCTTATTAATATCTTTATCAATGCTATAAAATTTTATGATCCAGAAAAAGATACTCACAAAATAGAGATTTCCTCAATTATAGACTCGCATACAATTACTATATGTATTGAAGATAATGGAATAGGTATTGCTAAGGAGGACCATGAAAAAATATTCAACACTTTTGTGCAAATTCAACACGAAAAACAAAAAAATAAACCCAAAGGAAGTGGTCTGGGATTATCTATTGCCAAAAAAATTGTAGCACACCATAAGGGTATTCTTTCTGTAGAAAGTGAAATTAATGTATATACTAAGTTTTTAATAACTTTACCTTTTAAAAATTAGATAAGAATGATTCATAAAAAGATCTTGATCGTAGATGATGAAAAATCTATAGTTTTAGCAATAGATAGTATTCTTTCTGCTAGAGGTTATAATACACAAAAGGCATATGATGGCAAAAAAGGCCTCGAAATAGCTAAAGAGTTTAAACCTGACTTGATTCTTTTGGATGTAATGATGCCATTCATTGACGGTTTTGAATTCTCTAGCTTAATTCGTAACGATAAAGCCCTAGAAGACACGAAAATTATTTTTATCACCGCCAAAGGAGAAATAAATGATAAGAAAGACGGATACTCTAAAGGTGGTGATGACTACATTGTAAAGCCCTTCTCTACTGAGAAACTTTTATCTAGAATTAATTTTTTGTTAGATGCATAACTATTCGTTCAAAACGGTCTGTACAGAAAAAATTAGCATTGCTTAATTAATTCTTACCAGCAATAACATTATATTTTACTTATATCAAAACTCTAATTTAGATATAACACATCCAAGCTTATTTTTTTACAAACCTAAGCCAGTTTAGTACGCTCATTTATTATCATTTATATAAGTACCCTATTGGATAATAGCAGGTTAATACATTACTATCAAATCCCCCATTCTTAAACTATATCTATATATACATATAATTACATGTATTAATTCAATCACCAATACTACACCCAACTACATAGCTTACAACAAACTAACTTTACAAAATACAAAAATAACACAGTTATCATACGTTTTACCCATAAGTATAACATAAGAAAATAATTCTAGAATTTTATTTAACTACTTAAACTTTTTCGAAAAATATGAACATTTATTTTGTCTAATTAAAAAACGAGCACTTTATGAGATCAATAACCCATTATTTTCCATAGGTATTTTCAATCCTTAACAATAGGATTCATATGATACTTACAATCTTAAAACCTAAAAACTCAACAATGAATTTATCATATCATGAACTCAAAGTTCAAAAAAAGGCAATTACCCCATTGCCAGAAAAAAATTTCACCATTGTCATAAAATTTAACCTTTTAAAACTATCTAAGATAGCATTATCATACAATACCCCTGAGATAATAAAAAACGTCAATTTAGAGAGCGTACATATTTTATAATAACTGTCCCCTAGAAATATATTATGCAAACTCAATATGATATTATAATTATGGGTGGTGGCTCTTCTGGATCAATATTAGGAGCCCTATTACAAAAGAAAAGTAACCTAAACATCGCTATTTTTGAGCAAGAAAAATTTCCTAGAGATAAGATTGGTGAGTCCTTTACTCATCCAATAATTCCTATTCTAGAGGAAGCTGGTATTTTGCAAAAAATAATAACCAGTAAATGCTGGATAAAAAAATACGGAGGAATTTTTGATTGGGATCATACCCCACCCAAGACCACCTTTTTTGATATGCAAAACTATTTAGAAGATCAGGTATATCGTTGGGCAATACATACAGATAGAGCAGAATTTGATAAAATCCTTCTAGACCATGCCAGAGAAGTAGGAGTATCGGTATTTGAAGAAAAAAAGATTACCACATATCACCCTACTTCAGGCAATAGATATGTTAAACTCGAGTCTGGAGAGAAAATCAACTGCTCTATTTTTGTAGATGCTTCTGGCAGAAAAAACAATGTAATCCCTTCTGCTAAAAAAAGCTTTCTTTCTAATTATAAAAATCTAGCTGCATGGATTCATATTACATCAGGAAAACCAGCAGAAGATTTAGAAGGAAATTGGAACATATTTAGAAAAGATCAATTATCTCCAATAGCTTGTTTTGCTTTTGAACATGGTTGGGTATGGTATATCCCTATTCCTAAAATTATAGATAACAAACATACAACTGTACATTCATTAGGCATTGTTACAGACCCAAAACTGATCAAATCTCTAGGTAAAGATTTAAAAAATCCTAAAGAGCTTTTTGATTTTATTAAAACAATCCCTAGGCTTGATAAATTGATTAAAGATGCCAAACCAATATCTCGTGAAGCCAAAATCGTATCCAATTACTCTATGATTCAAGAGAAATTTTGTGACCTCAATGAGGGGTGGATTATGGTTGGAGATTCTGCCTACTTTGTTGACCCTCTTTTTTCATCGGGAGTAGCATTTGCTGGCGGTATGGCATCTACTGCTTCTTTGCTAATCAGAGAGACGATAGAGAATCAAACATTAACTTTAGAAGCTAAAAATGATATTTGGTATGATTATGATCAAGAATGGCACAAAATAGCTCATTCTTTTGCCTTATCGATAGATCAATGGTATTATGCAATTGCTAAACACAATCCTCAAAGCGTTTTTTGGAATAATAGAAATATGCTAAGCTCTGACTTAGGTATCAAAGATGAAACATTTAATGCATTGGTCGATACCTCTCTCAATCAAGATTTGCTTACTATACTTACTTCTGGTTCTTTAAAAAAAGAAGATTTAGACACAAAAGGAAAGTTTTTAAGAAAGCTTTCTGAGTTGAATAAGTGTGAGCCTCAACCTGAAGACCAAATTTCATTGCATAAAGGAATCTATATAAGAAAAGGGTATTCTATCAATGTTCCTGGTTTTAAAGCAAGCATTCCCTCTGTTGATATCTCTAAAAAGGAAAAAAAAGCAATAGCTACTTATTGGAAAGATCCTTTGCTTAATGCAAACGCTGTTCTTTCAGAAACAGATACGTTAATCTCTTGTTACAGGTTTACCAAAAAAGGACTTAGTAGAAATAAAGAGGTACGTTTTATAAACCATCAAACTAATGGTAAAGCGCTCTATTTATTATTAAAAGACAATACTATTATCTATAAAGAATTAGAAAAAAAGATGGATTCAGCGCAAAAAACATTGCTTAAAAACTTAATTCTACAAGGAATGGCTATTGTAACAAAGACTAAAATAAAAGAATTTATAAACTAACTCATACTACTCTACAACAACTCCCTTTTTGATAACTAAACTGGGGGGTTGTTGTTTTAAATACACTATATGAAAAAACAATATCGCGGAGTCATTTTTGACCTTGATGGTACACTTCTTAACACTTTAGATATATATACTATCTTGATGAACCGTTTACTAGAATTATATCATTTACCAACTCATGACAAACAACAGTATTCTCAATTTATAGGATTAGGAACCAAACACTTTATAACACAAGCATTACCTCCTGAATTTAGAACCAGTGGAAATCTTGAATCATTAATTAAGGAATTCAAAAATTTATATCAAGAACATTATCAACAGCATTCTTTTGTCTACAACGGAGCATACAAAACACTACAAAATCTTCAATTTAAAGGAGTTAAATTAGGAATTCTATCTAATAAACTGCATGATCTCACCTGCGCTTGTATACGCCATTATTTCCCGTTAATAAAATTTGATACCATTCTGGGGCAAACCAAACGGTATAAAAAACCAGACCCAAAAGGGATATTAAATATTTCGAAGACAATGAGGGTTTCTACAAAACGATTGATATATGTAGGAGACACTGAAATTGATATTCAAACTGCCAAACAAGCATCTATAGATAGTATCGGGGTTACATGGGGTTATAGAAATAAAACCATGCTACAATCATCTGATCCAAAGTATATGGTTGATAGTTTTGAGGAGCTATATCAAGTTATATTTCCTTATTAAATCAGCCTACATATAAAGCTTTCTAAATTTTATAATAAGCGTTGACAAAAGGTTTTTCAATCTATGCTAGTTTTTTATCATTAATCTTTATTTTTATACAAGTAAAGGTTAATGATAGTAAACCAATAATTATAGATAATTGAAAAATGAAATTAGAGCTTGTAGAAAAACAATATAATTTTCGTTTTCCAGAAATTTTTAGAAATTTATGGAATGATGGTATGTTAGATTGGAACAAAGGGTGGAATGAACCATGGACACAAGAACGTAATTGGTTTACCGAGATATACCCAAAAATAAAAGATACCCCTCCTCTACTCCTTCATACTGGAGGATTTGATTTTCAATTACTTTCTGAACATGAAATAATACACTATGATTTTTATGAGCATTGGCACCCAAAACATCAATTTATTCCTTTTGCTCAAACCAATGCTGGAGATTTATTTGCTTTTTATAAAAATATTGAGATAGAAGGACAGCATCCTATCGTTCTGGTTTGGCATGATGCAAACAGAACAGAGGTTTTATCAAAAAACTTTGAAGATTTTATATTTCGTAGAATGCTAGAAAGAGTAGCAAATATCGAGGAAGATGATATTATTGATAACTTTGAAGGCCAAATTGATCTTTTCCAGAAAAAAGTACTTGCTGATCTTAGTACTACCAAAAAATACCTAAATCAAGAATATATTGATATTCTTACCGAAATATTCAACAGACCATTTCTCACAGTTGAAACAATTATATCAGTTAAAGAAATGAATTCTATCTTTGAAAAAACAATTTATTTTGATCAAATCAATATAGAATTTCAACATGAAACTGAACTTTAAAATTATATGGTTAATGAATCTTGCCGTACATAAAACCATTTATTCAATTATCGTTACACACAACAAAAGAACTTACTAATGGAAAAAACAGTACAACATAACCATAACGAACACACCTTTATTTATTCTCTTTCGATTTTTTTTGAAAGAGCTTCATACTATGGTTTTCGTTCTTTACTTGTCCTTTACATGATTGGGGAAACTATAAAAATGCCTAGAGAAGAAGCTTTTAAAATTTATGGTTGGTTTACCATCTGTTTTGTGCTTTCAAAAATCATAGGGGCCATAGTAGGTGATCTAATTATAGGTAATAAAAAAGCATGGGTTCTAGGAGGTATTATTCAAGCTATCGGTATATTCTCTTTATGTATTCCCAACATTACTGGTATATATATTGGTTTAGCCGTCATAGTTATAGGTAATGGCCTATTTTCTCCAAATATGACTTCACAATACGGGAAACTTTATCTAAATAAAACTAAACTCCTAGATTCTGCTTTCGCTATATTTTATTTAATGATTAATCTAGGTTCTTTTATAGGTGTAGCTATCATAAGTTATATTGGTGAAAAATATAATATGAGTTTAGGACTTATACTAGCAGGCATATTTGCAGTGATATCAATTATATTTCCTTTATTGGTAAAACAACCAAATGCTCAAAAACTTGATCAAAAAATTACATCGACTAATCAGAACGTTATAAATATTTTAAAAATCATCACTGTCTCTATCTTAGTTGCTATATTTTGGACATTGTATGAAGTTTCTAGTGTTAAAATATTTGATATCCAAATACAATTAAAAGAATTTTCTCTTTATCAAGCAATACCTGCTAGTATTTGGTCTTCATTAAACTTTATCTTTATAATTCCTATCACTATAATCGTTATTTTTATTTGGCTCTATTTCTATAAAAGTCAATTTTTAAAACTTGCAATCGGGTTTATCTCTGGCACAATTGCTTTTGCTATCCTTCTTCTAATTCCTGATACGGTATCAGAGACTACTCTTATTCTATATCTAACCTCTTTATTATTCTTAAATATATCAGAAATCCATATTGCCCCTATACTCTATTCAATACTTATTAAATATTCAAACCCTAAATATTTAGCAATAATAATTAGTATAGCATTTGTTCCTATTAAACTATTTTCACTTATCATAACTCCCTTTAATGAATATCTAAATAGTAATTCATCATTTACTCTAATATTGACTATGGTGGTTATGTTTTTAATTAGTATTAGTTTAGTAATAGCTATTCTAATCTCTAAAAACATGTCTAAAAAAGAAGCTGTTACATCCACAATAAAATAACAAAGAGATACAAATAGAAATCGGAACAGCATTGAGTACTGTTCCGATTAAAGGGAAAACAAAAAAATAAGGAAAATTTAGATTGCTCAAGAAATACTTATCTTGAGAATGGTGTAAATATACAGTGTCTTAGTACTTTCTAGGATACGGTTTTTCCGCATTTTTTTGGTTTTTTTGCAAAAAAAGGGCATTTTATTGAAAGGATATCCTTACAAATGAAAGAAAAGGGCACTTTTACCTACTTTTCAAGGTATTACAAACTTTTTTTTGCAACTCAACCTAAGATTAAAAAGTGTTATTTTCTTCCCTTTTTTCTGTTTAAAAACAAGAACTAACCTAATATTGTTTTTACTTTTGTTTTTAATTCAGGGATAACTTCTTTTTTGTACCATTCGTTTTTTGCTTGCCAAATATTATTTCTTGGTGAAGGATGTGGTAACACAAAAAAATCTGGTAGATATTCTTCATAATTCCTTACCGTATCTGTCAATGTTCTTTTTAATCGATCACCTAAGTAATACTCTTGTGCATACCTACCGATAAGTAAAATAAGTGCTACATCATCTAGTTTGTCTAATATTTTTTTATGCCATAAGGGTGCGCATGTTTTTGTAGGAGGTAAATCTCCTGATTTTCCTTTTCCTGGATAGCAAAACCCCATAGGAATAAGTGCTATTTTTTGAGGGTTATAAAAAGTTTGCATATCAACCCCCATCCATTCTCTCAGGTTTTTTCCACTTTTATCATCCCAAGGTACACCAGATGCATGTACAATACTTCCTGGAGCTTGCCCAATAATTACAACCTTACTCAATGAATGCGCAGAGACTATTGGTCTTGGTCCAAATTCTAACTGAGCAGCGCATTCATTACATTTTGAAATTAAAGACAGTAATTTTTTCATAAGATAGAGTGTAAACTGATTTATAAAATATAAAATAAATACAACATAACTATACTATTTATCACACTTGATCTATTTATATATAAAAACACCTTGATCTATATATGATCAAGGTGTTTTTAAAAAGAAAACTATAATAAGTTATTCTCTTGTACGATATAATAAATTATTTTTTATTTGGTAGCTACTTTTTTCTTATCCTTTTTATAATGCACCTTATTTCTCCAATAAGACACTGCTCCTAAAACTGCCCAAAACAATATAAAGTAATATCCTTCTGTAGGGGTAACAGCTCTATCTCCACTAGCATACGAATGTAAACCTTTTAGGTAAAAATTCACTCCAAAATATGTCATCAGTATTGAGAGAACTGCAAAAACAGACATCAGATTAAAGAACCATCTACCTCGTAATCCAGGAATCAATCGCATATGAATAATAAAAGCATACACCATAATACTAATCAATGCCCAAGTTTCTTTAGGATCCCATCCCCAATAACGCCCCCAGCTTTCATTTGCCCACATTCCTCCCAGAAAATTACCAATAGTAAGCATTACTAAACCAATCGTAAGTGACATCTCATTAATAATTGTTATTTCTTTGATATTAAGATCCATTCGTTTCTTATTGGATTTGGTCGTTAAGATCATAAGCAAAAGAGATAAAACTCCTAAAATAGCTCCTACAAAAAATGGCCCATAACTACCTACAATAATAGACACATGTATCAATATCCAATATGAATCTAATACAGGTTGCAAATTAGCAATAGCAGGATCTGTCCAATTCTCATGGGCAAAAAACAAAATGATACATGCTACAAAGGTCGTTGCAGCTATTGTAAGGTTACTACGCTTACCAAAAGCAAAACCAATTGCCAAGGTCATCCAGGCAACATATATCATAGATTCATAAGCATCACTCCAAGGAGCATGCCCAGAAACATACCAACGTATAATTAACCCCGTAGTATGCATAATAAAAAGAAGTATTACAATACCAATAGTGATATTTATTAATCCTCTTATAATTTTTGAATCTTTAAAAATTCTGGCAATAACAAAAACCATTAATAAAAGCCCAACAACACCGTAATATTGATACAAAGTCCTGAAAATATCATATTTGTTTAATGCGATCTCGGCCTTGATTTTTTTATCTGTTGGCAATACTTCACTTCCAAACTTTTTTTGAAAACTCTTTATACTTTCAACATATGTATCTGGTTTGGTATAATCTTTTGTTTCTCTAGCTTCTCTCAAAGACTGGCGATAGATATGAATTATCTGTCTTGTATACACAGAATCCATCCCACTAAACTTATATTCATTCAGCTCAGGTACAGAAACCCATTTATTTCCTTCATCTCCTGGAACCGGAAAAACTCTAAGAATCCCTCCTCCTAATGCTTGATTAAGGATATAAAACTTTTCATGAGTTTTTAAAAAGTCTTTTTCAAATTGATTAGGTGTATTTGTCTTACTTGCAGCTTCCAGGTAAGGGTCAAGTTTATATGAGCCATCTGGCTCTACCAGGTCAATAAGAGATACTCTTCTCTCTTTTTTATGAACCCCTAATATTTTACGTATACTATCATTTTTTCTGTCAATTTCTATAATAGGTACACTATACCATATAATTGGGTTTTCTATCATAGATACAAATACCTGATCTGCAGTCAAACCGTTATAGGTATCTTTTTTACTTAATTTACGCAACAATTCTGACGAGAATGTATTTACTGGTTTCATTCGCCCTCGCTCATCTTGAATTACAATACTTCCAAATTTAGCAGCATGCTCTGCTGGCACTACATTTGCAAGAATAACAGAATCTAATTGAGTCTTGGTAGGTAACGCTTGCAAATGGTCTGTATGCTGCGTTTGATCCTGCCCATAAGAAAATGAAGAGATCAATATTCCTAAAAATATAGTCAGTGTTTTCTTTTTCTTTTTTACTTTACTCAACATCGCTTCCAGATCTTTAAATCGTGATCCTTTTACAAAAAGAATCAACATTAATCCTAAATACAGTAGCATATAACCAATATAAGTAATCCATGTTCCCCATTGATCATGATTTACAGATAATACAGTTCCTTTTTCATCAGGATCAAAAGAAGATTGAAAAAATCGATATCCTCTATGGTCTAATACATGATTCATATAAATATCATAAGGAATAGAAGAATTATCTTCTACAATTTCTACCTTACTCTTATAAGATTTATATCCTTTTTCTGTTCCTGGAAATTTTTCTGCTATAAAATCATTAAGCTTCAAACCAAATGGTAATTCTAATAACTTAGACCCATAATTGAAATACATATCCAACCCTCCTAGAGAGATCTTTATCATATCATTATTATAGCCCTTTCCTCCTAATAATTTTATCTCTTTGGTTTCACCATTGGTAGTCACATCTAATATCAAGGCGTCTTGCTGTCCTTTTCCTTTTACTTCTATAGGCACAACATCATATTTACCTGTAATTACAGGATCTGGTATTACAAATTGCATTCCTGCAGTTTGATACAATGATCGCAACATTAATGGTTGTAGACTATCTTTATGAACCACTCCTTCCATACGGTCTGCCATTCTCATAAAAGAGCCTTCAAAAGGAGATTCTATAAAGTAATCATCATTTTTATATGTAATATTGATTGCTCCTTTGGTTGGTTTATTAAACGCAATTAATATATTATGAATATTAGAAACTTCCCCTTCTTTAAGAAAATGATCATGACGATTCCCCTCTCCTGCCTCAACAATTTTGAGGTAGTTTTCGCCATCCTCTGATTCTATCAACCCCATCTCTGCTCCTTGAATAAAATCTTTATATACAATAGTCACAGGTTGTTTATTATAATCTGTATAAACAGTAAAATCATTATTTGCGGCTTCTGCCAATTCTAATTCTTCTGTAACAACACGGCGTCTAGGTTCTCCTTTGATTTCGCCATCTAAGAAAATCGACAAATATGTTTTTTGAGAAAGAATCGTAGTTGCTGTTTCTCCTTCTCTAATGGGCATTACTCCCTCATAACCAATATACCTAGTTACAAACGCTCCTATAATAATTAAGATAAAAGATAAATGCAACATCAATGTTGGCCATTTCTCTTTTTTGTATAATCTGAATCGTACTATATTACCACAAAAATTAATCACAAAAAACACCATTATGGTCTCAAACCACCATGTATTATATATCCAAATTCTAGCGGCAGTAGTACCATAAGCATCTTCAAGGAATGTTCCTAATCCCATAGAAAATGCAAAAACAATAAATAAAACAGCCATTAATCGTGTAGAGAACAAAATACTCGCGAGCTTATCCTGCATAGTAACCTTTCTTTTTTTGCTTGGCAAATTTACTACTTTTAAAAAAATAATATATCATGATCTCCTTTTGATTTTAAGGTTTTAACAGAAGTATAAGATAATGGCAAATTCATTGTATTTTGAAACTTATAATTCTACTACCTCTTTAGTATCATCAAGTCATTTTATGTAACTATAGCAAAGGATACACAGGTTTTCACAATTACAAAAAGTTATTCATTGCTTCTTATTTATAATGCTTTTAAATACTCTACCAAATCAAGTTGTTCTTCACTAGTTAACTCTAAATCAAAATAATCATTATAATGTGTTATTACTTCATTAAGTGTTGTAAATCTTCCGTCATGAAAAAAACCATTCCCATCTGATTTCACAAACAATCCTCGTAATGGAGGTGTTCTATATTTCTCTGTTGGAGACCTGTTTGCTTCAAAATCATCAATTCCTATTTCTTCGGGAGTATGTAATATATTATCTGCAAATATCGGAGCAGGATGACATGATACACAATCAGCTTTATCTTCAAATAGAATTTTACCACGAATTGCAGAAGCCTCATCATAACTCTCAGGGCTTGGCGTTGGAGCTAATAATGACAATTGATATTCTCGCAAGCTTTCTAATTTTGAATCTACCATATCTACAGGGACACTTACATCAAATAAACCTCTCTCTACAGCAAGTGGAAATTTCTCTGAATCATTCAATCGTTTATCAGAGAAATTTCCTTGCCCCCCCATTACTAGAACCCCAATAAACCTATTCCAATACGACACTTCACCCCAACCAGTATACGTTTCATGAGTAATTGCCTGTAATCCATATGCAGGAGGAATTACTAGTGTTGCTAATTCTCCATTAGGTTTTGTTACTTTTCCATCCATCAATAAAGTAGGAGCAAAACGTCCTGCTCCCCATGCATTTACGACACTATTAAAAGTTGCTACATCTACACTCAACAAATCTGCCAAAGGAGCATTTTTTACAAAACCTAGAATAGCACCAACATTAAGGTCTGTATTTGCCCAACCGTCTTTCCTTTTTCCTATTCCAGAAGTAAACGAATCATCAACTGTAGAATGGCATAATGCACAGGTGATTCCTACTGCTGTCAAATTTTGATTTTCATCAAAACTTCCTTTGACCCCTACTACTGCATCTAGGCTTAATAATGCCACTGTAGTCATTGGATCTTCTAAATCTATGCTACCATCAGAGATCCCATCTACTACAGCTTGTGGTAGTGCTTCTGCATCCACCTTTAATCCTATAGATAAAGCTGTTGATGGAGCCAATCCAGAACCAAACCCTCCATTTACTTCTCCCAAAATTGCTTTATCTAACTCCAATAAATCTGTCCATTGTGCTTCACTACCAAAAGTATCATGCCTAAACACTTCTTCTCCTTGTGCCACCAAATCAGGATTCAAACTTAATTCTACAGGAGATGGGATCATTAATTCTGTAGGTATCGGAATCAAATCATCACCCTTGCATTGAATAAAAATTGTGGCCACACAAACGAGCCCTAAAACAATTACCGTTTTTCTAAGTTTCATGATTTTATTATTTTATGAGTTATATAAAAAATTGTGATTTTATATCTATCAGGTTTATTATCCACCTTTAGTATATTTACCCCTTGTTATAAGTTTTAGATAAAAACGTTGCGAAAAGGTTACAAAATTTTACCTTTTCTTGATTGAGTATACTTTCATATTTGATTTTAAGACATATAACACAACCTCTTACTGCTATAGGAATCGTTTTAATTTTAAAATAGAAATGAAAGAATTGTATTATTCTGCTATTAATAGGAACTTCCTTATTTTTGCCGAATGATTAGAGTTATAATTATTGGTTCGGGTAATGTAGCCAAACATTTGTATATTGCTTTACATGATCAAAAATCTGTAGCGGTAATACAATGTTATAATCGCAAAGGAATATTATTACACCCTAATCAAAAAAAGGATACTGTAACTAAGGAATTAGACACCTTAAAAGATGCCGATATCTATATCTTGGCTGTGAGTGACAATGCAATTAAAGAAGTTTCTAACTCACTACCTATCAACAATAAACTTATAGTACACACCTCGGGTAGTGTTCCTATGAATATTTTGAAAGGAACTAATAAAAAAGGGGTATTCTATCCTTTACAAACATTTAGTAAAAACAAGATTGTAGATTTTAAAGCTATTCCTATTTGTATAGAAGCTGAATCCCCAAATGATAGTGAGTTACTGAAAAAACTAGCACTCACTCTTTCTAAAAAAGTATATGAGATATCCTCTGAACAACGTAATGTTTTACATGTCTCTGCTGTGTTTGTTAATAATTTTACCAATCATTTATTTTCGATAGCAAATGATATTTGTACAGATCATCAAATTCCTTTCGAAATTTTACACCCTTTGATTCTAGAAACAGCTCAAAAAGCAACAACAATATCTCCAGATATTGCACAAACTGGCCCTGCCATACGTGAGGATTCTACAACTATTCAAAGGCATTTAAAAACTATAAAAAACAACACTCAAAAAGATATATATCAAACCCTTACTAGGGCAATACAAAACAAACATGGAAAAAAGCTATAAAGAATACTTACAACACATTACTACATTTATTTTTGACGTAGATGGTGTACTTACAGACGGAACAGTAGTTATTAATACTGATGGTGAATTATTGAGAACAATGAATATCAAGGATGGATATGCACTTAAGGCTGCCGTAGAACAGGGATTTAATGTTTGTATTATTTCTGGAGGTAAGAACGAAGGTGTACGTCAACGATTAAAAGGATTAGGGATTACAGACATTTACCTTGGTGCTCATCATAAAGTAGAACAATTAAATGAATATCTAGACTCGCACGATATAAAAACCGAAAATGTATTGTATATGGGGGATGATATTCCAGATTTTCCTGTTATGAAAATGGTAGGGCTTCCAACTTGTCCTCAAGATGCAGTTGCAGAGATCAAAGAAATTTCTAAATATGTGTCTTTCAAAAAAGGAGGTAAAGGGTGTGTAAGAGATGTAATCGAACAAGTACTTAAAGTGCAAGAAAAATGGATTTCGAATTTTGATGCAAAAGCATAACCCTATTTTATATGGAAACTTTACACAATAATAAGCTCCTCTTTTTAATACTATCTCTTTTTATTTTTATGAATTGCAAAGGTCAAATTGATGAATCTACAGACGGTGGCAATACTTCGATCTCAAAAAGTATTGAAAACATGTCTGAAGAAGAAATAAAAAAGCTTTGCCATGATATCAATATAAAAACTACTCAAAGTAGGTCTGATAGTATTACGCGAGTAAAATTAGATTCGATTCGTTTCAAAAAATTTACCAATTTGACTTCTAGTCATTTAGAAACTGATTTAAAAAATGATAGTATTATCAATTACATTGCTACTGCAACCCCAATTGTAAATGATAGTGGAAGCCTTATACTCTCTCCATCAAACATCAGCTTTAGTCGATTTGATAAAATAAAGAAAATAAGCTGGGTTCATGAAGGGGATACTATTACTTTATCAGAAATAGGTCATATCTATACGATTGCTAATGATATGTTACTGGTGATGGATGTAAAGAAAAACAATATCCTTTTTTTTAACCCACAAGGTAAACAACTTACAACCGTATTAGAAGCTCCAATGCTAAAATCTCATAAAATGATTCATGGAATAAAATCTTTTGATAAAGAACGATATGTAGTTCGACCAGAAGGTACACCTATAGAAGATAATGAAGGTAACATTATAAATTATAAAACTCGAAAAGGTGATTTAGGAGTATTTAGTAGTGAAGAAATGATACTTAACGGTGTAAAATATTTAAGAGTCTGGATTTATGGCGGTAACAGTATAGAGGCTCAATTCTTAAACTTAGAAACACTAAAATGGGAAAACCAAGCTATGTGGATTGGTCTTATATAAGTACTCTTTGGTATTAAAACCAGTTTTATAGACATCTAACCCTATAAGAACCTGCTAATCATAAATATACTCAAACAAATTAATCTTTTTTTGAATTCATAACACTATGAAATTAGTATTTGCCACCAACAATAAAAATAAGCTAAAAGAAGTTCAAGCACTGGTTCCTTCTACCATCCAGATCATAAGCCTTAGTGATATTGGTTGTAATGAGGATATCCCCGAAACCTCTCCTACTATAGAAGGCAATGCTAAACAAAAAGCGCTATATATCAAAGAGCATTATGGTTATGATTGTTTTGCTGACGATACAGGGCTAGAAGTAGAAGCCCTAGATGGAGCTCCTGGAGTATATTCTGCCAGATATGCTGGTGAAGACAAAGATGCTCATGCTAACATGGATAAGCTCTTGAAAGAATTAGAAGGAAAACCATCTCGAAAAGCACAGTTTAAAACCGTAATTGCATTAACTACACATGGAGAACTCAAAAGTTTTACGGGTATTTGCAAAGGAACGATCACAGAGTCTAAAAAAGGAGAAAAAGGATTTGGTTACGACCCTGTTTTTCTACCTGATGGTTACAGTCAAACTTTTGCCGAACTTTTGCTATCAGAAAAAAATAAAATAGGGCATCGTGGTCAAGCTGTACAACAACTAATTGAACATTTAAGTTAATCTGCTCCAGGAAAAGCTAACATCTCTCCCATACCTACTGTAAACAGCCAATTACCATAAATAGCATGCTCTATAGAAACCAATAGAGTAGATTTTGTTTTTTGATATGTATACGCAAATAATATACCTCCTATAAAAGTTAGCAACTGCACCAAAAAACTTCTTAAAAAAAGATGTGCTAAAGAAAAAAGAACTGCATTTATAAAAATAAATAACCACTTATTACCTATTAACTTTTCATATCGTTTATAAAAAAAAGTTCTATATATAATCTCTTGGGGCCACACAGATAAAAAAGTATATATAAATAGAATAGCAACCCACATACCAGGTTTTTTTATCATCACAGAAAATAGTTTATCAGGAGCAACATAAAGAACATACCCACTAGTAATCAATAATATGATTGCAAGTTTTATAATAGTTTCTTTACAAAAAGGTTTCCAATATTTTTTAAAAGAAAAATTAATACTCAATAAACCTTTCCTCTTGAGAAAAATTAAAATATAAACAAAACCAAAAACTACAGGGATTACTTTAAAAAGAAAATGAATATTTAATAAAAAACTTAGTGGCAGTACAATAAAAAAAATAAATAACTCTACTCCCTTATAAAGATTTGTATGCATATTTACAGCCTTAAAATTATTCTAAATTTAAAACAATAAAAATAAACAGCTCAAAAACTATAATTATTTAAATAAAAAAAAGCCTCTGGGGTGAGAGGCTTGTTAAGTTTAGGGCGAAAACTAATTTTTGGGGTAAAAAAGTTTACTTTAGTTCAACATGGGGCTAATCAATATTTTAATATCTTTTTCCTATACATCAAAGGTATATTTTTACTACAAAAGGCTTACAAAATAATAATTAAAAAAAACCAATATTATCGACAAAATACGTTTTACTTAGATTAAAAGCTTATTTATTTGTATTTATTTATATTTTCGACAAAAAAAATCTATAAAACCAGATATAGGTTCTTGATTTAAAATATAATAAAAAAATCTAAAAAGTAGGAAATTTCCTTACCACATTTACCTTTATCTATTCACATATACAATTATTATTTCTTTATAACAATTTGTTCTTTTATCCAAATTAGTAATCTACTCAAAACTTCAATACTTCATAACAACAGCATAAACAAACAGTTCTAAATCAATTTTTTACAGCAAATTGAATTACCCATAAAAGTAAAAAGCCTCTGGGTATGAGGCTTATTAGGTGTAGGTTTAAATAACTCAATCGAATTATTTTTATTTAGGACAAAAAAAAGTTAAACCAATTAAATAAAAATCAATTTTTCCTTTACTTTATTTTGTACTTCAAAAGTAAAAATTTTGTTAAAAAATATTTCATTTGTAGTATTAACAAAATTAACATATTCGATTAAACACACAAATAAACGATTAAAAACATTTTATATTGTTCGCCTTATTTTGAATTTTCTTAAAGTCAACGCCAACGTTGCATAACTTTTATTAAAATCGTAACATTACATCCATAAAATTTCGAACTCAATACATGGAAAGCCAAAACATCACCCCGTCATCCCCAAAAGATGAAAATATCATAACAAATAAAGAATTAAGTATTTGGGAAGCATTACTTCCTATATTGATATTGGTAGGAATGTTGTTTTACAATGTCTTTTATGCATTTGGAGACGACGCATTAAGTGGTAGTAATCAGTTTATATTACTTCTTGGTGCTGCAGTAGCTGCTATTGTAGGCTTCTTTAATAAAGTATCCTATAAGCAAATGATGGAAGAGATTGCCAAAAATGTAAAATCTACTACAGGAGCTTTACTTATATTATTGATGGTAGGCTCTTTGGCTGGTACTTGGTTGATTAGCGGTATTATACCAACCATGATTTATTATGGTCTACAAATTCTAAATCCAACTATTTTTCTAGCTGCCTGCGTTATCATTTGTGCTATTATTTCTATTGCTACAGGAAGTTCATGGACCACCTCTGCTACTGTTGGTATTGCGCTTATAGGTATTGGGGATACTTTGGGTATTTCTCTAGGTATGACTGCTGGAGCAGTTATTTCTGGTGCATACTTTGGAGATAAAATGTCTCCCCTATCTGATACTACCAATCTAGCGCCTGCAATGGCAGGAGGAGATTTATTCTCTCATATAAAATATATGACTTATACTACGGTACCTACCATTATAATTACATTGATAGTTTTTATCATTATTGGTCTTACCATTGATACCTCTGGTACTCCTGAGATAAGTGGACAACTTAAAGCAATTGATGAAGCCTTTAATATCTCACCTTGGTTATTTATTGTTCCAGTATTGGTTATAGGCTTAATCATAAAAAAAACACCTCCTTTGATAGCATTATTAGCAGGAACACTACTAGGGGCTATTGCAGCAATTATAGCACAACCAACTATTATATTACAAATTGCTGGAAGTACCGAGTTTAATTTCAACTCTATATACATTGGTGTTATGAAAGCTATCACTGTAGATACTGCTGTTGAAACCAGTAGCACAGAGCTCAATGACCTCTTTTCTTCAGGAGGTATGGCAGGTATGTTAGGCACCATATGGCTTATTGTATGCGCAATGGTTTTTGGTGGCGTTATGGATGCCATTGGTGCGCTAGCTAGAATCAGCAAAGCATTATTAAGTTTATTTGATTCTGTATTCGGGCTTTTTGCAAGTACTGCACTAAGTTGTGTCATATTAAATGCTACAGCTTCTGATCAATACTTAGCAATTGTTGTACCTGGTAGAATGTATGCTAAAGCTTTTAAAGATAAAGGACTTGCTCCAGAAAACTTAAGTCGTACTCTAGAAGATACTGGTACAGTAACTTCTGTACTTATCCCATATAACACATGTGGAGCATATCAAAGTGGAGTTCTTGGTGTGCCAGTTGCAGATTATGCGATCTATGCAATCTTTAATTGGTTAAGTTTCTTTGTTACCCTATTCTTTGCTGCTTTTAGAATTAAAATAAAGCAATTAGCTCAAGATTAATTTATAGCATAATAGTGTCGATAAAATAACTCTAGGCTCTTATTTATTGATAAAAGCCTGAGGAAATTATGTTTTAAATAAAAACTTTTATTTGGTATCTAGAATAGGAATTGGTTTCTTATTATTACCTATAGCAACAAATTTAAAATGGCCTGAGACCGCAATCTCACGATCATGACTATACATCTCTTCTTTATAGATATCAACCTTTACCATACAACTCGTTCTACCTACTTTGGTAACTTTTGCTACCAACTCTATAATGGTACCTGCTGGAATTGGTTTTTCAAAATCAATCTTATCTGTAGATATGGTCACCATTTTTTTTCTACTAAAACGTGTCGCACATATAAAAGAAACCTCATCCATGAGCTGTAAGGCAGTCCCACCAAATAATGTTTCATAATGATTTGTAGTGTTAGGAAATACTGCTTTAAAAATCCTTGTTTCTGATTTTTTAATCAATTCTTCTATTATAACATCCATACCTATCGTAAAATATTTTTTTCTTAGTATTCAATGAGTCAAAGGTAAATCTTATACTAGTATCTTTGTTACATATTAAAAAAAACTTCGGATGAATATTATAGATAGTTTACATTGGCGATATGCTACCAAAAAATTTGATAATACAGAGATACTTCCTCAGGAAAAAGTAAATACACTCACCGAGGCATTTAATCTTACAGCAACATCATACGGATTGCAACCTTTAAAATTAATTGTAATAAAAGATAAGGAATTACAAAAAGAACTTACCAAACATTCCTGGAACCAACAACAGGTTGCCGATGCATCTCATGTGCTTGTTTTTTGTATAGAAAAAACAATTGGAGAGCAATATATCAACAGTCATTTTGATAATATAAAAACTACTAGAAATACTCCTGATGAGATTTTACAACCTTTCAAAGAACATTTGGTTGACTCTTTTTCTTTTAAATCTGCAGAAGAAATATCAAACTGGGCAGCAAAACAAGCCTATCTAGCTATGGGAAACCTGCTTACTGTATGCGCTATCGAAAAAATAGATTCTTGTCCTATGGAGGGGTTTATTCCTGAAAAATACGATGAAATATTACATCTAGATGAGCTAGGGCTTTCATCAATCTTAGTACTACCAATAGGATATCGTGCCAAAGACGATATGTTCTCAGAATTCAAAAAAGTAAGACGCCCTATAACAGATACAGTTATTACTCGTTAATTTAATATTATAAAGGTAACCTTACTCATAATATAAGAGAATGACATAGTATTCTTTTTAAATAACAAATACGTTATTATGAGTGCTATTAGCTGTAATTCCTACAGTTTACATTTCTTTTTGATATACCTGTAATAATTCTGTTAAAAAACTAAAATATCCAAGACGTAATCAAAACTCTTTTCGGTATTTTTGCCTAATAGAGTGTTTAATTATATAACAGTATAGCGATGCCAGGATTCGAATTATTTGGTGCAGAAGAAAAAAAAGAAGTACAAGACGTATTAGACAACGGAGTTTTAATGCGTTATGGATTTGACCCTATGAGAAACGGTCATTTTAAAGCATTGGAACTAGAAAAAGATTTATCCAACAGGATGCAAACCAAATATGCGCAAGTTGTATCCAGTGGTACAGCTGCTCTTACTGTTGCTCTTGCCTGTGCTGGTATTGGATCGGGTGATGAAGTAATCATGCCTACATTTACCTTTGTAGCTAGTTTTGAAGCAATATTATCGGTTGGTGCAACCCCAATACTTTGTGATATCGATGATACACTTACTCTTGATCCTAAAGCTGTAGAAGCTGCCATCACACCAAAGACTAAAGCTGTCATGCCAGTACATATGTGTGGATCTATGGCTGACCTTGAGGCATTAAAAGCTATTTGTGATACTCATAACCTTATATTACTAGAAGATGCTTGCCAAGCTATTGGTGGTACTTATAATGGGAAACCTTTAGGTAGTTATGGTGATTTAGGGTGTTTCTCTTTTGATTATGTTAAGACTGTTACTTGTGGTGAAGGTGGTGGAATTATTACAAATTCTGAAACCTACGCAAATAACATGCACAAATACCATGATCATGGCCATGATCATATTGGGAATGATCGAGGTGCAGAAGCGCATCCTTTCTTAGGATACAACTATAGATTATCAGAATTAAATGCCGCTGTAGGAATTGCTCAACTACGAAAATTAGATAATACACTTGCTGTTCAAGAAAAAAATTATACTGTGCTCCGTGACGCATTGTCTACAATTCCTGAGGTAAGTTTCAGGAAAGTACCTGCAACAGGAGTAGAAAACTATTCCTTTCTTACCATATTTCTTCCAGACGAAAATTTGGCAAGAAATACACATAAGGCCCTAGGAACTCATGGCGTAGATGCTTGTTTTTATTGGTTTGATAATAATTGGCATTATTATAAAAAATGGGAACACCTGCTAGAACCACAATCCTTAAACAAGCTTTCTCATGAAATACAATCGGGATTACAAAAAAACAATAAAACATTTGAAGCCAGTGATGTATGGATGGGACGCACCGTTTCTTGCCTAATTAAATTAAACTGGACAGAAGAAGAAGTAACACAAAGAGCCTCTAAAATGGTAGCTGCTATCAAAAGTGTTGTTAGTACCCAAGTATCTAACTAAAAAATAACACCCCTAAGTACTATACTATTTACATATATTTAGGGGTGTTTTATACATAAATCTCAGTTAGCATTTCAATTGAAAATCATATAATATTAGTCTCTCTTTCAATTTACATCTAGTATCAGTACTAATTTACTACCACAAAGGCACAGAAAACTCATAGTGCATTGCTTACAATCATATAAAAAAATCAAATGAATAATGAATTAATAAGAATTAAGGAAGGAGTGTATGATCCATGTGCTTTTGAATTTTCTGATTTCAAAAATGAGTCTGAAAGTACAGAATACCATGCATGTAGATTCAAAATCAATACATTTCATATTGTTTGTAGAAATGCCAAGATAACTCCCAAAAAAATAGGGCAATTTGTAACTTTCTGGAAACGTATAGAAAAAGGCCCTATTGAACCATTTACCGAATCTGATCTTATTGATTTTTATATTGTAAACGTACGAAACAAAGATCAATTTGGACAATTTGTTTTCCCAAAGTCTATTTTAATAAAGAAAGGTATAATCTCAACAAATAAAAAGGAAGGAAAACGAGCTTTTAGGGTATACCCCATCTGGGATATCCCACAAAATAAGCAGGCAGAGAAAACTCAAAAATGGCAACTGAATTATTTTTACAAAATTGAAAAAAACATAAATTTTGATAAAGTACGTGAATTATTCACGCCTCTTTTATAAAGTTTAAAAATAGAAACATCAATAAAACCATCCCTCTTTATCTTTTAGATTCCTAAATCAAGGTGTTTTATTACATAAATTAATCATGTATGTAATACTATAATTAACTGCTCAAAATTAGAAATTAACAAAATATTTGTATATTCCTCACAAAAATCCCACTATGAGAACGCTACTGTTAAATAATTTAATACTTCTATTCACTCTACTTTGTTTCGGTTGTAGCAGTGGCAGTGATGATAGTGGAAATCCTGATCCTGATCCTGATCCCGATCCTATTACAAACCCTAACCCTAACAAGACCACGACTTACACCAATGATGTAAAAGCTATTTTAGATGATCAATGTTTACAATGCCATACTATTCCTCTAGCTCAAGGTGCTCCTTTTGCTATGCGTACCTATGCAGAAACTATCAATGCTATAAATAATAGAGAGTTCTTTTTAAGAATAAAGTCTACTGGTTTTAATGTTATGCCACCTGAGGGTAGATTACCACAAGAAACCATAGATATTATATTGGACTGGGAAGCTGATGGCTTAATAGAGTAATCAAAAAAAATTTAATAAAAGAAAAGCTGGAGCACCATGATACTCCAGCCTTTCCATACTTAACAATATATGATGGTATATTTAGTTTACAGTTGCTATAGGAGCTGTATGCCCTCCTTTGCTTACAGAACCATCTGTTCCTGTACTATTTCCTCTCAATAATAAAATTCCTGCTACATGTGGTGATGCCATAGAGGTTCCAGAAATTTGATTAAATTTTCCATTTAACCAAGTAGACCATACTCCTGTTCCTGGAGCCCATACATCTACACTACTTCCATAATTAGAGCCTCTTGCTGGACTATCTGTATTGGTCATATTACCTACGCACCATGAGTTTGCAGTTTGTAATCTTTGTGGTGAATAATATTGCGTATCATCATTACTATTACCTGCTGCCATTGCACCATAAGAAACACGTTCTAGATTTCTAAAAGCATTATCTACAATTGAAGAAGTAGATCGGCTTCTAGGCCCTATACTATAGTTCCATGTTTCTCCGCTACTAATATTACGAGCTACATGATCCACACCTGCCAATGTGCTTCCGTTACTACTAGTTCCCGAAGCATCAAAAACTCTCACAGACACTACCGTTGCTCCATGTGCTACACCAACAAGTCCAGTACCATTGTTTTTTGCAGCTACTGTACCTGCTACATGAGTTCCGTGACCATTTTCATCTTGCCAAGATGTACCTGCAAAGTATACACTTTTACTCTCATTTATATTCAAATCATTATGACGTGATATACCACTATCTATAATCCAACATGTTTTTCCTGTACCATCTCCTCTACCTACTCTGTTTATACCCCACGGTAAATAATCACCATTTGGTAAAGTAGAGCCATTGGTTGTTGCTTTGTTTGCAACTGTTGCAGGGAGTGTACTTACAGGATTTCCCATATCTACATCTAATTGATATATATAGTTAGGCTCTATATAAGCAATATCAGGATCTTGCTTAAGCATTTCTGCTTGTTTTTTTGAGATATCTTTCACCAAGAACCCTTGTACAACATTACTATATGCGTATTTTAAGTTGTTTTCTTGAATAGCATATTTCTGCAATGTACTCTTTGATTTCATCTGCATATCTGCATGCTTACCATACAAGGATTTATTCTCATTATATATAATAATATATTCTCCAGAAACGGCTTGATCCGCTCCTACTTCTTCTGTAACAGCATCTGTGGTTGCATCGATTTCAGTAATCTCTTCTGTATCTTTTTCACAACTGAAAAAGGTAAGTGAGAGTACAGCCATTACGCTTAAAATTTTTTGTTGAGTTTTCATTAAAATTGTTTTTTTGTGTTAGACTTGTTTAAAATGTAAATTAAAAGTTGAGCTCTTCTTTAAAATTTAGTGAGGCAAAAGTAAAAATTAATATGAATCAGGGAATACGGTAAACACGTAACAAACAACACCTTACATTTTAAAACACAGTTTTAATAGAAAATTAAGAGAATTTAAACTTCGATAATGCAACACCATTGCATTGCTGAAAATCAAACACTTACAACATGAATTTATGTACTATATTAGTAGCGTGTTTATGTTTATTTGTGAACATTTTCGGGAGCTATATTCTAACGAAAATTAACGTACCTTAACTCCTTTTAACGAACAGTTAACTCTTAATACCTTAAAAAAAAGCAACTTATAATACATTGTGATAAAAAAAAGAAGCCACAATCTACGTTGTGGCTTCTTTTTCTTACGCATACTAATACTTTTTTAATTTAAATTGGCAATAGGAGCTGTATATCCTCCTTTACTTACAGAACCATCCGTTCCTGTACTATTTTCTCTCAGTAATAAAATACCTGCAACATGTGGAGATGCCATAGAAGTACCTGAAATCACATTATAGCCACCATCTAACCAAGTAGACCACACCTCGCTTCCAGGTGCCCATATATCTACACTACTACCATAGCAAGAATCACCTGCAGGGCTATCTGTATTGGCCATATTACCTACACACCATGAATTTATAGTTTGTAATCGTTGTGGGGAATAATATTGTGTATCATCATTATTATTACCCGCTGCCATTGCTCCATAGGTAACTTTTTCTAAATTCTTAAAAGCGTTATCAATAGCCAAAGAGGTAAAACGCTCTTTAAACCCTATGCTAAAATTCCAGGTATCACCCTTTCTTGCATTACGTGCCACATAGTCTACACCAGCTAACATACTACCATTGGTACTTGTATTGGTAGCATCTAATACTCTCACAGATACCACAGTTGCTCCATACGCCACTCCTACAACACCAGAACCATTATTTTTTGCCGCAACAGTACCTGCTACATGAGTTCCGTGTCCGTGCTCATCTTGCCATGTCCCGCCAACAAAACTGATACTTCTTTCCGTATCAATATTCAAATCACTATGAGGCGCAATACCACTATCAATAATCCAGCATGTCTTACCTGTACCGTCTTCTCTACCAACTCTATTTACCCCCCACGGCAAATACTCTCCATTAGGTAAAATAATATCATTGGTCATTGCTTTGTTTATAACTGTTGCAGGTAATGTACTTACCGGATTACCTATTTCTAAATCAAATTGATATATATAATTAGGTTCTACATAAGCAATATCCCTATCTTTTTTAAGCATTTCTATTTGTTTTTTTGATACATTTTTTATCAAAAACCCTTTTATTACATTACTATATATATGCTTTAGACTACCTTCTACAATAGCATACTTTTGTAATATATTCTTTGATTTCTCTTGTACTTCAGAATGTTTTTCTAATAATAACCCATTTTCATTATAGACAATTATATATTCTCCAGAAATTGCTTGATCTGCTCCTATTTCTTCTGAAATATTATCAATTACTACATCGATACTTGTACTCTCTTCTGTATTTTTTTCACAACTAAAAAACACTAGAGATATTACTATTATTATATTAAATATATGTTGTTGAGTTTTCATTAAAAATTTGTTTTTGTGTTAGAATTATTTAAACAGTAAATTAAAAGTTGAGCTCTTCTTTAAAAATTTAAAGAAGTAAAAATAAAAATTAACACGAATCAAAAACCGTATTAAAAACCTAACAAACAATAAATTACACTTTGTTTTTAATTTTTACTGAGGCGTAAAAAATGACCAAACAAACAACCTAACCCCCTTAAATACTAATATTCAATGAATTAAAAACCAAAAACATCCTACAGCATGAAGTGTCTTGAATTTACAATGTAAATTAACCTGAATTATCCTCTATTCTATATTAACTTATTTTAACCTCATTTAACTAACAGTTAACCCTATAGTATTGAAAAAAAAATCGATAGATTATAAAAAAAGAGAAGCCAGAACCTATAGTTCTGACTCCTCCAAACTTAAACAATATAATAGATTTTTAATTTACAGTTGCAATAGGAGCGGTATACCCTCTTTTAGTTATTGACCCATCTGTTCCTGTATTGTTTCCTCTAAGCAATAGAATTCCTGCTACATGTGGAGATGCCATAGAAGTACCCGAAATTTTATTAAACCTTCCGTTCAACCATGTAGACCACACCTGTGTTCCAGGAGCCCATCTATCGACACTACTTCCGTAGCATGAACCTCTTGCTGGTCTATCTGTATTCAACATGTTTCCTACACACCAAGAATTTCTTGTTCGTAATCGTTGCGGAGAATAATATTGTGTATCATCATTACTATTACCAGCTGCCATAGCACCATAAGTAGTTCTCTCTAGACTTCTAAAAGCGTTATCAACCGCTACCGAAGTAGATCGGTTTTTTGGCCCTATACTATAGTTCCAAGTATCTCCATTTCTTGCATTACGAGCTACATAATCTACTCCTGCTAAAATACCTCCGTTACTACCTGTACCTCCTGCATTTAAAACTCTAACTGATATTACAGTTGCGCCATACGCTACTCCTATAACACCAGAACCATTGTTTTTTGCTGCAACTGTACCAGCTACATGAGTTCCATGCCCGTTTTGATCTTGCCATGACCCTCCTACAAAACTACGGCTTCTACCTGAATCAATATTCAAGTCTCTATGAGGCGCAATACCACTATCAATAATCCAGCATGTTTTGCCTGCGCCACTTGCTCTACCAACACGGTTTATACCCCATGGTAAAAACTCACCGTTTGGTAAATTTGAATCATTGGTCACAGCCTTATTTGCAACCGTGGCTGGCAATGTACTTACAGGATTCCCCATATCTACATCTAATTGAATTACATAATTAGGTTCTATATAGGCAACATCAGGATCCTGCTTAAGTATCTCTGCTTGTTTCTTTGAGATATTTTGCACCAAAAACCCTTGTACAACATCACTATACGCATACTTCAGGTTATCTTCCTGAATTCCATGCTTTTGTAAGGTGCTTTTTGATTTCATCTGTATTTCAGCATGCTTGCCTTGTAATGATTTGTTTTCATTATAGACAATGATATATTCGCCAGGAACTGCTTGATCCACTCCTACTTCTTCTATAACAGTGTCAATTGTAGCGTCGATCTCAGTAATCTCTTCTGTATCTTTTTCGCAACCGAAAAAAGTAAGAGAGAGTACTGCCATAATACCTAAAATTTTTTGTTGAGTTTTCATTAAAAATTGATTTTTGTGTTAAAAAAAATTTTAAAAGTAAATTAAAAGTTGAGCTCTTATTAAAATTTACTGGAACAAAAATATAAATTAATACGAATCAAAAAACACGTTAAAAACATGCTTATCAGGTATTTACATAAAAAAACAAAAGGTTATTTTAATAAAAAGGGAAGTTGAAAATCTTCAATGCAACACTGTTGCATTACTGAAAATCAAGTGTTTAGTGATTTTATTTTGGGGAAAAAATCAGATGTAATAATCAATAAAACACATAAAAAAAACATCTACTTATTTATCAGTATGTTAACTTATTTTAACTAGATTTAACATATAATTATCTTGTAATAGCCTGATTAATTAACAAAATCACAAAAAAAAGAGTCGTTTTTATCAAATTTTAATCAGAATTGTATATAAAAAAAATCCCGCAAGAAGCGGGATTTTTATTTTATTTACTTAGATACATTTTACGCCTCGAATATAGGTCATAAAATTGATCGTCTTTGAGATCATCTATAAATAAGATACTCTCTCCAGTACTTTTCATCTCTGGACCTAATTTCTTATTTACATTAGGGAACTTATTAAACGAAAATACAGGTTGTTTAATTGCATATCCTTCTAAATGTGGTTCAAAATTAAAGTCTGTGACCTTCTTTTCTCCTAACATTACTTTGGTTGCATAGTTTATATACGGTTCTCCATATGCTTTTGCAATAAACGGTACTGTTCTAGAAGCTCTAGGATTGGCTTCTATAATATATACCATATCATCCTTGATAGCAAATTGAATATTAATCAACCCTACCGTATTTAGTGCTAATGCTATTTTTCTTGTATGATCTTTAATTTGTTGCATTACAAATTCTCCTAGGTTAAATGGAGGTAAAGTTGCATTAGAATCTCCTGAGTGAATTCCACAAGGTTCTATATGTTCCATTATACCAATGATATATACATTTTCTCCATCGCATATCGCATCTGCCTCTGCTTCTATTGCACCATCCAAATAATGATCTAATAGTAATTTATTATTAGGAATTTTACGTAGTAAATCTACAACATGCTCTTCTAGCTCTTGTTTATTGATTACAATTTTCATTCCTTGACCTCCTAATACATAAGATGGTCTTACTAGAATAGGAAAATCTAACTCGTCTGCAACTTTTAGCGCTTGATCTGCTGTTTCTGCAGTATCGAATTGTGGGTAAGGAATATTATTTTCTTGCAATAATTTAGAAAAATGTCCTCTGTCTTCTGCAAGGTCTAATGACTTATAGCTTGTTCCTATAATTTTGATTCCATAACGGTCTAATTTTTCTGCAAGTTTTAATGCTGTCTGACCACCAAGCTGCACGATTACCCCTTCTGGTTTTTCATGTCTAATAATATCATAGATATGCTCCCAAAAAACAGGTTCAAAGTATAATTTATCTGCAATATCAAAATCAGTAGATACTGTTTCTGGGTTACAGTTAATCATGATTGTTTCATATCCACACTCTGCAGATGCCAACACTCCATGTACACAACAGTAATCAAACTCAATTCCTTGTCCGATTCTATTAGGTCCTGACCCTAAAATAACGATCTTTTTCTTGTCGCTTACTTCACTCTCATTTACAACATAAGTTTCTCCTTCTGGAGTTTCTATCTCTGCTTCAAAAGTAGAGTAAAAATACGGTGTTTGTGCTTTAAATTCTGCAGCACAAGTATCTACGAGTTTATATACTCTTTTTATTCCTAACCCATCTCTCTTTCCATATACTTCACTTTCATAACACCCTACCATATGCGCTATTTGTCTATCTGCAAAACCTTTTTGTTTTGCTTCTAGTATCAATTCTTTGGTAAGTGTTTGTATAGTATGAGTTGATATTTCTTTTTCTAGATTGTATAATTCCTCATATTGCTTAAGGAACCACATATCTATTTTTGTAATCTCATGTATTCTACTTAATGGTATTCCCATTTGTATAGCATCATAGATAACAAAAACACGATCCCAACTAGCATGTGTAAGCTTGTCTATAATCTGATCATAGTCTTTGTACCCTTTACCATCTGCACCAAGTCCGTTTCTTTTTATTTCTAGAGATTGAGTTGCTTTATGTAATGCTTCTTGAAACGATCTCCCAATTGCCATCACTTCTCCTACTGATTTCATCTGTAGCCCCAAAGTACGGTCAGAGCCTTCAAACTTATCAAAATTCCATCGTGGTATCTTTACAATAACATAATCTAATGTAGGCTCAAATAATGCAGATGTAGATTTTGTAATTTGATTATCTAATTCATCTAGATTATACCCTATAGCTAATTTTGCAGCTATTTTTGCAATTGGATATCCAGTTGCTTTTGATGCTAATGCAGAAGATCTAGAAACTCTTGGATTAATCTCTATGGCAATAATATCTTCATTTTCGTCAGGGCTTACAGCAAATTGCACGTTACATCCTCCTGCAAAATCTCCAATACTACGCATCATATGGATTGCCATATCACGCATACGTTGAAAAGTTTTATCACTCAAAGTCATTGCTGGAGCAACTGTAATAGAATCTCCTGTATGAATCCCCATTGGGTCCATATTCTCTATAGTACAGATAATAACAACATTATCATTATTATCTCTTAACAGTTCTAATTCATATTCTTTCCACCCGATCAGTGCTTTATCTATCATTACCTCATGAATCGGCGAAATCTCCAACCCACGTGTAAGCAACTCATCAAAATCTTCTTCTTTATATACAATAGATGCTCCTGCTCCTCCAAGTGTATAAGAGGCTCTAATCACTAATGGAAATCCATATTCCTGAGCGATCTCTTTTCCTTTTAGATATGAGTTTGCCGTAGCCTGTGGTGCCATCGGAATCCCAATTTTGAGCATTAACTCTCTAAACTGTTCTCTATCTTCTGTGATATTAATTGCATCAATATCAACACCAATGATTTCTACGTCAAAATCTTTCCAAATACCTTTTTCATCTGCCTCAATGCAAAGGTTAAGAGCTGTTTGTCCTCCCATAGTTGGTAATACCGCATCTATTTGGGGGTGCTCTTTTAGGATTTGGATTATTGATTTCGTATTCAACGGCTTAAGATATACATGATCAGCCATTGAGGGATCCGTCATGATGGTAGCTGGATTCGAATTTATAAGAATCGTTTCTATCCCATCTTCTCTCAAAGAACGTAATGCTTGAGTACCTGAATAATCAAACTCACAAGCTTGTCCAATTATAATTGGTCCTGACCCAATAATAAGTATACTCTTTAGTTTTTCGTTTTTAGGCATGTAATTACAGTGTTGTCTTTTACTTTAAATTATGTATTAGATATAAAAAAAGGCGTTACCGTTAAAGTAACACCTTAATTATTTTAATGCACAGTACCATTAGTGCTTATGTCTTAACTCTGATGAAACAGATAGCTTCTTTCTTCCTTTTGCTCTTCTACGAGCTAACACTTTTCTACCATTTGCAGAAGCCATACGCTCTCTGAAACCGTGTTTGTTTTTTCTCTTTCTTTTCGATGGTTGAAATGTTCTTTTCATTGCTATCTATCTTTATAAATCTTCTTGGAATATCTAATTTAGTATTATTGAAGAATTTCTCCTCAAAACTGCGGGCAAATATACAAAGAGTTTTTACTTTGACAAACGTAAATATCAAATTATTTTTATTTGTTTTTATTACCTTTGCCGTGACTCAAAAAAAATAAACTTTTTCAATGTACAATAAAAATATAAAATTAGTAATCGCAGCGATTATTGTTGGAGTTGCTGTATGGCAAATAATAGAAGGATATATAGGAAATGGAATCATGCTTATTTTGCTGGCTGCAATTTTTGTTTTTTTATATTTTAAGAATGAATTAATTCTACTTGCATTTCTTAAATTGCGTAAACAAGATTTTGAAGGAGCAAAAAAATGGTTGGATAGAATCAAAAACCCTGAAAGTTCTCTTATCGTAAAACAACAAGGGTATTACAACTACCTCCTAGGTATTATGTTATCTCAAAAAAATATCACGCAAGCTGAAAAATACTTAAAAAAAGCAATCAAGTTAGGATTATCTATGAATCAGGATCTTGCCGTTGCCAAATTAAATCTTGCAGGTATTGCAATGACTAAACGTCGTAAAAGGGAAGCACAAATGCTACTTACAGAAGCAAAAAAACTAGATAAACACAATATGCTGAAAGATCAAATTAATATGATGAAACAGCAAATGAAAAAAATCTAGGCATACTAATTGCATAGAAAACTACGTTTATAATCATAGTTTGATTTTTTATTAATAACGTTTTTAAATAGAGGAAATACACAATTTTTACCTATAAAAAATGTTTTTTTAATAGCATTATCTTACATTAGATGCCGTAATCTATTTTGGAATGAAAAAAATACTAGTACTAGGGATACTCTTTTTGCATTTTTGTAATTCTTTTGCTCAAGAAGAAAGAAGGGTCCCCTTCTCTGTTGCTATTTCTGCTCATATTGTAAAATATAACCAAAAAATAGATGCTGCATACCAAGATCAGGATTTAGAACGAGCAGAATTTTTATTTGACTCGTTAGTAAACAACCATCTCAATGGTACATATATGGATAATTTTAGCGTTTATCCGCTAAAAGGTGATCCTATTCTGCTAGAAGATTATGAAAAACCAATGTTCCTAATCACTTATGCTTCATGGTGTGTTCCTGGAGTTGGAGAGATTCCTGCATTAAATGATTTGGCTGATAGATTTCATGATCAAATAGATTTTGTAGTTCTATTCTGGGATAACAAAGAAAGATTAAAAGAAAAATCTAAAGAGTATGACAGTAATATACAATTAGTTCATATAGATGAAAAAACGAATCAAGATTCATATATCATAAATAAACTAAAACATGCATTAGGGTTCCCTATGATGTATTTTTTGGATAATGAAAAGAAACTACTTGATATTAGAAAAATTGTTACACATCATTCTAGTGAGACCTTAAGTAATTCTTACAACATACATTTTAACTCACTTTCAAAAGGAGTTTCCTTACTAATATCTGACTTAGATTTGAACGCAGAAGTCAAAGAAGGAGAAGAAGAAAACACAAAGGAGAATTCTGATTTACGTACTGATGATGAAAGAAATATTGATGAAGAATATGAAAAATATAGACGTGAGCGTGATTCTTTGAACCAAAAAGACAATTAGAATTTAATTGTTATTTTCCCAAAATCATTTTTAGTGCAACTACAATGAGCACTCCTCCAAATATCTTTTTGAGAAGTGCTTGATTTATCGAAATAGCTAGCTTACTTCCTAAATACCCCCCCACAATAAATGTTACTGCAATTATAACAGCATATTTCCAGTTTACATATCCTTCTTGATAATAATTATAAGCAGCCAATAATGTTACTGGTACTGCCAACACCGCTAGACTTGTTCCTTGTGCTTGATGTTGAGAAAAGTTGACTAATATTATCAACATAGGTATCATTATAACACTTCCACCTATTCCCAACGCGCCGCTAAAAAAACCTGCTAATAAACCTATTAAAATTAGTGAAATTAATATCGAAGTATTCATGTATATTTTTAGAATTATTACTTTTTCTTGAAGAATCACTACCTCAAAAAATTTACAACACAACACTATCTACATAAACTATTTTTTACCAATATTACAGCATAGCAAAAACTCAATCCTAAACGGAATATAATATCAAATTGAGATCAAAAAATTACGCTTTATTGCTTATTGGCCTACTCCGTATGTATAATATCCTTCTCTTGGTATTTTTACAAGATATTCTTTTCCTGTAGCATTATTTAAGTGTGCTTCTCTAAGCCAAGGGTTATGCAGCTTCAAGATTTTATAATTTATATTATATTGCGCCGCAAACTTAGTAAAATCAGTAATCGGCTCATCAATCAGTACATTAAAAGTAGGTATATGCTCATACAAATCCTCTGTACTAAAGTTGAATCCATACTTCTTTGGGTTACTCAAAATTTCTTTTACTGCAGCAATTCTAAACACATATCGCCCTGTTTCTTCTCCTAATAAAAGGTCATAGTAAGAAGCAGCATTCTGTTTTTGCAACCTTCTATTGATCCCAGCACTTCCTGCATTATATGCAGCAGCAGCCAAGGTCCATGTTCCAAAACGTTTTTTTGCTTTTTTTAAATATTTACACGCAACTCTCGTAGATTTTTCAATATGATATCGTTCATCTACATTTTGGTTAACTTCTAATCCATATTCTTTTGCTGTTCCTTTTAATATTTGCCAAAAACCAGTTGCTCTTGCAGGCGATACTGCTTGTGTCAAACTACTTTCTATAACAGCTAGATATTTAAAATCATCAGGCACTCCTTCTTCTTTAAGAATTGGTTCTATAATAGGAAAGAATTTATTTGCTCTTTTAAAAAGCAACAACCCATTAGACTGCCAATATGTATTTACTAGTAACTCTCTATCCATTCTTTCCCTAATATCAGGGTTTTCTATTGGAACTAATTCTCCCGAAAAATTAAGATTATCTGGCATTGCAATAGCATAGACATTATAATCGTTGACTAATTTTTTTTCTAGAATTTCCTGAGCCAAAGGTTTTTGAGGTTCATCTTGAGCAGCATTAACCAGAATTCCAAAGGTAAACACAACTCCCAAAAGGGCTAACATTTTTTTTATCATTTTCATAGCTTAAGTAGACTTTGATTTTATTGGGGAATAATACTATAGTACAATATAACGTAAAAAGTTAGACTAATACAAGTTATCCTCAATAATTTGAGGTAAATTTTTATTAAACCACCTAGCTCTATTCACAATCATAACGTGGGTTCCCCGATCTACTATTATACAATTCTTAATATTTGAGATTGGAAAAATAATATCTTTATCCCCATGAATATGAACCAATTTATCTAATGTTTTTTCTTGATCCCAACATACCATTTTCTCTATTGCCCAATCCAGATATACTTTATCATTCATAGATAAGTACCTTTGATACATCGCGGCCCTTTTTTTTGCAAAGTCACCAAAAGCCAATTTTTCCCAGTTTTTAATATTAGAGATTATTGATGTAGGAAGTAATTTATAGGCTTTAGTTTTTCTAGCAAATTTAATTCTTGCTGGCAATTCATATTTATTTTTTACACTTGATATGATTATGATTTTTTTAGGGGTAAGAAATTTACTCATTTCTTGCACAATTACCCCTCCAAAAGAAACCCCTATCAAAATACAATTTTTGTGTTCAATTTCTTCACACATTCGCCTTGCATAATCCTCTACAGACTCCTTCTTACCTGGGATTTTCCAAGGTAAGGTTTTGGCTACAAATCTATCCTCAGGAAGCTTAATAAATTCAAATATAGAAACATCAGCTGCCAATCCTGGAACAAAGTAAATATAGTTAACTTCCTGCGACATAGGTATTTTAACAGTCCATTTTAAATTAAAAAATCTTATTTCCTTATCTTTGCGTCTCAAAATTATAGTATTCCTTTATTAGATAAAAGGAAATATTGAGTTAAATTTTTGCAAAAAGGGAATTTTTTAGAACTAGCAATTCTTAGTTGAACAAGGTAATGTCAACTCTTATTTTTTAAGTTGACGACAATTATCTCTAGAGCGCACCTCTTAGAGAGCGCACCTTCGTAGGATTGTTATTGCATGTAAGGTTTACCCCTTATATATTTGATTAAATACCTCATAATTTAAAACATATGGAGAACATGAGTGCTGTTGAATTAGAAATTACAGATAATGAATTTCTAAGACAATTCGAAACTACAATTGACGGTCAGAAAGCAAAGATCGAATATGCGCTACAGGAAAGAAAAATTTTTCTTACTAAACTTATAATAGGTGAAGAACAGCTTGAAAAAGGACTGGAACGAGATTTTATTGTTGCCGTGTTTAATGTAATTAAAGAACGTAACATACGATTAGTTCCTACTTGTCCTATTATTGCTAAATTTATGAGAAAAAACAGAAGGCGATACAAAGACCTACTTCCTGTTGGAATTAATATATAGATACTATTTTTCTATAATAACAAAAAAAAATCTGCCATAGAGCAGATTTTTTTTGTTATTATTTTATTGCCTAGTTACAGTGTTTACACCGCTAATTTTTCTGCAATTAAATCAAATCTCACAATACCATCATCATCTATGGTAGTTAACCTCACTCTGTTTAATGTATTTATGTATGATGGATTCCACGGCATTTTTACTTTTACATAATTTTCTGTAAACCCATGAATATACCCCTCTTTATTCTCTGATTCAAACAGCACTGTTCTTTCACTACCAAGCTGACTTTCATAAAACGCCCTTCTTTTCTTTACAGATAACCCTCTCAACATTTTACTTCTCTTTTTTCTAGTTCCCATAGAGACTACTCCGTCTAAATTTGCCGCAACAGTATTATCTCTCTCAGAATAAGTAAAGACATGTAAATAAGATATATCTAATTGTGATAAGAAATTGTAGGTATCCAAAAAATGATCATCTGTCTCACCAGGAAACCCTACAATAACATCTACACCTATACAAGCATCAGGCATTACCTCTCTTATTTTTTGCACTCTATCTACATACAAACCCGTAAGATATCTACGACGCATTTTTCTCAAAATAAAATCACTTCCAGACTGCAATGGGATATGAAAATGGGGAACAAAAGTTCTAGAACCCGAGACATAATCAATAGTCTCATTTTTAAGCAAATTTGGCTCTATAGATGAGATTCTTAATCTTTCTATTCCTTCTACTGTATCTAGTGCCTGCACTAGCTCAAAAAAGGTATGCTCATGTTTCTTATTACCAAACTCTCCTTTACCATAATCTCCGATATTCACTCCTGTAAGCACAATTTCTTTAATTCCTTTTTCTGAAATTTCTTTTGCATTTTTTAACACATTCTGCAATGTATCACTTCGAGAAATCCCTCTAGCCAAAGGAATGGTGCAATATGTACACTTATAATCACAACCATCTTGCACTTTCAAAAATGCTCTAGTACGATCTCCTATAGAATAGCTTCCTACATAAAAATCTGCTTCCTCTATTTCACAAGAATGCACCTCTCCAAATTCATTCTTAGAAAGATCATGAATATAATCTGTAATTTTAAATTTTTCTGTAGCTCCCAACACCAAATCTACTCCATCTACAGAAACCAGTTCTTCTGGTTTTAATTGAGCATAGCATCCTACCGCTGCTACAAAGGCATCAGGATTTGTTTTTTGCGCTTGTTTTACTATTGTTTTAAATCTTTTATCTGCATTTTCTGTAACAGAACAAGTATTGATAACATATATATCTGCATTTTCAGAAAAATCTACACGATCAAAACCCTCATCATTAAAGTTTCTTGCAATCGTAGAAGTTTCAGAAAAATTCAATTTACATCCAAGTGTATAAAAAGCAACTTTTTTTCTCATAAAAAATAAGTGTCATTTCCGCAAAGGCAGAAATCTCATTATATTTACTCATAACAAAAACTCAAAAACATTGAGTCTCTCTGGAATAAATTTTTAGGGTGCAAATATACCAACAATAATTCGTTTACTAAAATTGAAATTAATCTGTCATTTTTCTGCAATTCGTTATTTTACAGTATTTTATATTTTTATCACTCTGCTATCTTGTAGCCATTCTAACCAAAAGAATAAAGATCATTTGGTATTCAAGTATAATCAGTATGAAAATGTAAGCTCTCTAGACCCTGCATTTGCAAGAGATGTTCCCAATATCTGGTCTACCAACCAGCTATTTAACAGCCTTGTACAATTAGACGACTCTTTACACATCAAACCTGACATCGCAAAAAGATGGGAAATATCTGATGATGCCTTGCGATACACCTTTATCCTTCGCAATGATATACGGTTTCACAAACACAAATTATTTAACACCAAAGACAGTACTCGGTTTGTTACTGCAGAGGATTTTGTATATAGTTTCAACAGACTTATCGATCCCAAACTGGCATCTCCTGGTAATTGGGTGCTAAAAGCAGTAGATTCTTACAAAGCAATCAATGATACTGTTTTTGAGATTAAATTAAAAAAACCATTCCCTGCATTTTTAGGATTAATGAGTATGCGATATTGTTCTGTTGTACCAAAAGAAATTGTAGCATTTTACGGAAACGAATTCAGAGCTAACCCTATAGGAACAGGGCCTTTTAAATTCAAATTATGGGAAGAAAACATTAAACTTGTATTACGCAAAAATGAGTTGTATTATGAAAAAGATGACCAAGGCAAACAATTACCTTATCTCGAAGCTGTAGCAGTTACTTTTTTACCAGATAAGCAAGGTGAGTTCTTACAATTTGCAAAAGGAAATATCGACCTACTCAACAGTCTAGATGCCTCATACAAAGACGAATTATTAACCCCTAGTGGTAAATTACGAGAAAACTACAAAGACAAAATCAACATTAGCAAAGGCTCTTACCTAAACTCTGAATACCTAGGCTTCTATCTAGATACAGACAAACAGGAAATACAATCAGCACTCTTGAGAAAAGCTATTAATTATGGGTTTGATAGAAAAAAAATGATCACATATCTCAAAAACGGGATAGGTACCCCTGCAACACATGGTTTTATACCAAAAGGAATTCCTGGTTTTAATAGTACTCCTGGATATGAATATGATCCCGAAAAAGCCCGTAAGCTTATAGAGACTTATAAAAAACAAACAGGAAACAACACTCCTAGCATACGAATTGCAACAGATGCCAATTATCAAAGTATTTGTGAATTTATTCAACGTGAACTAGAAAAAGTTGGACTGCAGATCATAGTTGATGTTATGCCTTCTTCTACAATACGCCAAAAAAAATGGAAAGGTGAGCTAGAGATATTTCGAGCTAGCTGGATTGCAGATTACCCAGATGCCGAGAATTTCTTATCCCCGTATTATAGTAAAAACTTTACCCCCAACGGTCCTAATTATACCCACTTCAAAAATGAAACTTTTGATCTATTATACGAGGAAAGTTTTTTGATAACCGATACCAAGGTTAGAGAAAAACAATACGCAAAGATGGATTCTATCATCATTGCACATGCTCCTATTGTACCTTTATATTATGATCAAGTAGTACGATTCACTCAAAAAAATGTAAAAGGACTTACCAATAACCCTCAAAACTTTTTGATATTGAAAAAAGTTTGGAAAGAAAAGTTAAAATAAGTGTAAAAAAACCACAATACACACAGTTAATCCTTATTATTTGACTTTAATCGATTATTTCCTTACATTAGCAACCTTTTAATCAAATTATTAACACAATCAATTAACGAAAAATCGTATGAAAAAAATTAATTTATTTTTTCTTTCCTGCCTTCTCTTTGGAGCAATCTCATGTAGTAGTGATGACGATAATCAAAGTGACACACAAAATAATGTTGACCCAAACCCTGTAGAAGAAACAGCTCTAAATGCAAATACCGTATCTAAAGACATCTCTATTGAAGGAGCAACCAGAATTACAGGAGCTGCCCCAACACCAAACGGAGATATTCCTTTTTCTATGAGCGAAACCACTCAATCAGGTTTCTTAAACAGTGGATTTGACATTTCTTTTAGTGCTCCACAAAATTATGCAGGAGCATATCTTTTGATCAAATCAAATGACGGAACCATGGCTTCTGATTATTTTGATGTTCCAAAAAGCACAGCTCTTCGCAGTGCTCCTAAAAAGAGTGCCAACATCTTTTCTAAACAAAGTAAAGTAGACAATAATATAGAAATTGAAGTAGATTTTGGAAACGCTATTCCTCCTGGTAAATTTTGTTATTTACTATGTATTTATGACGATAATGGCAATATAAGCGAACCTGTAGAAGTATGTGTAGAAGTAGAAGCATGGGGAGGAAACTCTGCTCTAGTAGGAACATGGAACTACACTAAACAAATTGAAAACGGGGTAACGATTCTTCCTGGAGAAAAAAGTGAATGCGAAGATATTACTCTTAACTGTTCAAATAATCAAGAATTAGTTGTCGAAGATTTTTATTGTTACATTCTTGATTCCTTCAAACTCACTATAAATAGTGACGGAACCTATGAATATAGAAGTGATGATACCAACACTGGATTTAACTACTCTGCAAGTACAGAAAGATGTGAGCCTGTCTTTGACACTCAAGAATCAGGTTATTACGTTTCAAAAGGAAAATGGGCTTATGATGAAGAGGAAAAAAGAATGACGCTAGTAGAATTTGAATATTTAGAAGCTTATGGAGATCAAGTATACGAAGGTACTTCTGAAAATGGATATGTTGATTTTGATGGCAGCACCGTTATTGATGGATCTTCTATGGTAATCAAATTTTCGTATGAAGAAAACATTACTTATAACATAGAGTTTTTTCTTTCAAAATAATATATAAATATACCACTATAAAAAAAGCACCTTTTAAAATTAAAAGGTGCTTTTTTTATGATTCATATCCTTTGCGCCATGGTTTTGTTTCTTCAAAAACATGTTCTAAGATATCTTTATCTTGTTTTGTGAATTCTATATTTCTACGTGACATTACCACCTCGGCAACTTCAAATGCTTTTTTAGTAATATAGGTTGAAAAACCATTACCTCCTCCCCAACTATAACTTGGAATAAAATTACGAGGAAAGCCTGTTCCAAAAATATTGGCACTTACTCCAACCACCGTACCTGTATTAAACATAGTATTGATCCCACACTTAGAATGATCCCCCATCATCAATCCACAAAATCGCAAGCCTGTTTTTGCAAAACCTTCAGTTTCGTAACTCCAAAGTCGTACAGGCGCATAATTATTTTTAAGATTAGAAACATTGGTATCTGCTCCTATATTACACCACTCACCTAGCACACTATTACCCAAATACCCTTCATGACCTTTATTTGAGCACCCAAACAGTATAGAATTATTAATTTCTCCTCCAGCCTTTGAATATGGCCCAATAGTCGTTGCTCCATAAATTTTTGCTCCCATTTTTATCACAGAATTATTACAAAGAGCAAAGGGACCTCTTATAAGACTCCCCTCCATTATTTCTGTATCCTTTCCTATATAAATCGGGCCTTTAGTAGCATTCAATGTAGTATATTCCAGCACAGCTCCTTCCTCAATAAAAATATTTTCTGGTTTGATTACATTATTACTTACAGGAATAGGCTGGCTCTCTCTACCAAACGTAAGCAATTTAAAATCTTCTTGGATTGCTTGTTCATTCTTAGAAAAAATATCCCATGTATGTTGAATTGTTAGAGCGTCAAAATCACACTTAATCGATTCATATTTTTCAAAATCAACCTCCTGCCCTTCTTTTATATAAAACGCTACAGGTTCATCATTATAAAAAATAGCTTGATCAACTTCAAGATTCTTTATTGTATTTATCAAAGGTTCTGAGGGAAGATAAGAAGCATTAATCATTATATTATCTTCTAGTTCTACCATAGGGAATTTTTCACTGAGATAATCTTCAGTCACCGTAGAAGTAGTATACCCTAAATATTTTTCCCATTTTTCACGAATGGTTAATATTCCAACCCTTATTTCTGCAACAGGCCTAGTGTATGTAAATGGTAGTAAAGCATTACGCGAAGCCCCATCAAAAAGAATATAATTCATTTGTATTAATTATCTGTGGTTTTATATCTATTTATACAATAACGAAAGGTACAAAAAATACCTTTACACAAAATGTTATTAAAAAGCGCTAAATAACATATAATAATCGACAAACAACATTTTTTTTAACATGAAATACATTGCCCATATAAAAATAAAAAGCCCTTTCAAAATTTGAAAGGGCTTTTACATAAATATGATTGCTTAAATTACTTTTTGAATTTAGCGTATTTGTTCTTGAACTTGTCAATACGTCCTGCTGTATCGATAAGTTTTGATTTACCAGTATAAAATGGATGAGAAGTTCTTGAGATTTCAAGTTTTATCAACGGATACTCTACACCATCAACTTCTAAAGTTTCTTTAGTATTTGCTGTAGATTTAGTTATAAAAACTTCCTCATTAGACATATCTTTAAAAGCTACTAATCTATAATTTTCTGGGTGAATATCTTTTCTCATTTTTATTATTCTTTTCTTTTTTCGAGGTGCAAATTTACAACTATTTTTTAAAATCCAAAACAATTTTCAATAAAGAAAACAGGATTTTATTTCAGATATAAAAATACTATGTTTATTTGATATAAAAAAACAAGCATACATTCTATTTCATTTCAAAACAAATAAGGAGATACTCTTTTATTTTTTTATAATTTCTCAAAATCACTTCTCTATATTTTATAATTCTTTTTTTGGCTAAAAGATGGCATGAAAACTATCTCTATCAACCTATAACTTTTTTAAACCACACATGTAACATTTTACTATATTTGTCTACTCATAGTTTATATCTAAAATTAAATTAATCACACTTATGGAAAATGACAAAGCACCTGCAAAAAAGACGATGATAAACTATGGAGTCATTCTTGGAATCTTATCTACCGCATTAGGAGTTCTTATATATATAATGGATGGGTATACCGAACCAAACTGGATACATAATGTTATTGGCATAGCTATCTTAATTGGGGTTATTATTTATGGAATAAAAGCATATAAAACTGTAAATGCTGGTTTTCTTAATCTAACTGAAGCATTAAAAGTGGGTATTGGCATTGCTCTAATCGGTGGTATTATATATGTTTTATGGATTCTTATTTTAATGATTTTAGTAGAACCAGACATTATTAGTCAAATTAACGAGTTGCAAAGAGCACAGACAATCGAGCAATATCCAGATATGTCTGAAGAACAATTAAATCAAACTTTGGAAATTGCAAAAAAGTTCACAACTCCATACATGATTGCCGCAATCGCATTAATAGGAAACCTATTCTTTGGGTTTATTATTTCTTTGATTGGTGGTCTTATCATGCAAAAAAAACAAGAGTTACATTAATATATGAATATATCTGTAGTCATACCACTGCTTAATGAGCAGGAATCTCTAAATGAATTATATGATTGGATTGCAAAAGTTATGCAATCCAATTCTTTTTCTTATGAAATTATCTTTATTGATGATGGTAGTACAGATGATTCATGGAATACCATACAACAACTATCGCAAAAAGATGATCAGGTAAAAGGAATTCGTTTTCTTAAAAATTACGGGAAATCACAAGCTTTACATGCAGGATTTGAAGCTGCACATGCAGAAGTAATCATTACAATGGATGCAGATTTACAGGATAATCCCGAAGAAATTCCTGAACTGTATAATCTTATCATGAAAGAAGGTTATGATCTAGTTTCTGGATGGAAAAAGAAACGGTACGACTCTGTTATAGCCAAAAACCTACCTTCAAAATTATTTAATGCTGCAGCAAGAAAAACTTCTGGAGTAAAATTAAATGATTTCAACTGTGGATTAAAAGCATATAAAAATGTGGTTGTAAAAAACATAGATGTTCACGGTGAGATGCATCGATACATTCCTGTACTAGCCAAAAATGCAGGTTTTTCAAAAATTGGAGAAAAAGTAGTACTACACCAAGCCAGAAAATACGGGAAAACTAAATTTGGAATGAGCCGTTTTATCAACGGATTCCTTGATTTAGTAACCATTTGGTTTATGTCTAGATTTGCCAAAAGACCCATGCATTTTTTTGGTCTTATTGGTACGTTACTGTTTATAATTGGATTCTGTCTCTCTCTATACTTAGGAATAGACAAACTCTTTATAGAAACAAAAGGTCGACTAATTGCACAACGCCCTGAATTTTATATCGCCTTAACATCCATGATTTTAGGTACTCAATTTTTTCTAGCAGGTTTTTTAGGTGAAATAATTTTGACCGCTAAAAGAAGTAAAGAAAGATATAATGTTGCAGAAAAAATACATTTGCAATAACAATATAATCATGCATTTACTAAAATAAAATCTATTTTTGTAGCATATAACCACTTTGATTTTTTTCTTTTTTATAAATTAAAGTAAAAATTTACAATACATATAATAAGTATAACCACCTATAATATGTAATCAAGTATTGTTTACCAACTTTTCAAAACTTTTTAACCAAATTAAATAGTATTTTTGTCATAAAATTACCAGCCATGCAAATCACAGAATCCGTTATAAACACAAGAGTTCAAGAATGGTTAACTCCTTTTTTTGATACTTCTACCCAACAAGAAATCCAAAACCTTCAGAATAATCCTGAAGAGTTAAAAGAAAGTTTTTATAAAGATTTAGAGTTTGGTACTGGTGGAATGCGTGGTGTTATGGGAGTAGGCACCAACAGAATTAATAAATATACACTAGGAAAAAGCACCCAAGGATTAAGTAATTATTTGATCAAACAATTTCCTGGAGAGCAACCAAAAGCAGTGATTGCTTATGATTGCCGTAACAATAGTGATACTCTTGCACAAATTGTAGCTGATGTATTTTCAGCCAACGGAGTCAAAGTATATTTATTCTCAAGCCTAAGACCAACTCCCGAATTATCTTTTGCCGTAAGAGAATTAGGTTGTCATTGTGGTATTGTATTAACTGCTAGTCATAACCCTCCAGAGTATAATGGATATAAAGTCTATTGGCAAGATGGTGGACAGTTAGTTCCCCCACAAGATCGTGAGATTATTAATGAGATAAATTCATTAAAATATTCTGACATTCAATTTACCGCCAACACAGAATTAATACAAAAAATCGATCATGAAATCGATACTATTTTCATCAATAAAAGCGTACAAAACGGAAGCTTTGTAGCTACTCAAGAAGCAAAAGACAATACAACAATTGTTTTCACTTCTTTGCACGGTACTTCTATTACTGCAGTCCCAGAAACTCTAAAAAAAGCTGGATACAAAAATGTACATATTGTAAAGGAACAAGCAGAACCAGATGGTAACTTCCCTACAGTAGTATCCCCAAACCCAGAAGAGCCAGAAGCTTTGACTATGGCTATGAAACTTGCCGAAGATGTTAAAGCGGATATTGTAATTGGTACAGATCCTGATTGTGATCGTTTAGGGATTGCCATTAGAAATGACAAAAATGAACTACAGTTATTAAATGGAAATCAAACCATGATCGTAATGACATGGTTTCTTTTGGAAAACTATAAAAAACAACAAGACTTCATTGGTAACGAATATATTGCTTCTACTATTGTATCAACCCCAATGATGCAAAATCTGGCCTCTTCATATGAAGTAGAATACAAAGAAGTTTTAACAGGTTTTAAATGGATTGCAAAATTAATCAAGGACTATCCTGATAAAAATTTTATTGGAGGTGGAGAAGAAAGTTTTGGGTTTATGGTAGGCGATTTTGTTAGAGATAAAGATGCAGTCACATCTACTTTATTAGCTTGCGAGATAGTAGCCGCAACAAAAGCAACTGGTAGCTCCTTCTACGCTACGTTACTAGAATTATATACAAAATATGGTTTCTATAAAGAAAACCTGGTCTCTCTAGTAAAGAAAGGAATTGACGGTGCCGCAGAAATTAAGCAAACCATGATCGACCTTAGAAATAATCCACCAGAATACATCAATAACGAAAAAGTGGTTTTGATTGAAGATTATCAGACAGGTATTACCAAAAATATACTAGATAATACCGAAACTACTATAGAAATACCAACATCAAACGTATTGATATTTTACACAGAAGCAGGAAGCAAAATTGCGGCAAGACCCAGCGGTACTGAACCAAAAATAAAATTCTATATCAGTGTACAAGAATCTCTTGATTCAGTTACAAATTTTGACATAACACAACAACAATTAGATAGTAAAATTAATGCTATCAAAAAAGACCTAAAATTAATCTAATTCGCAGTATTAACTGTTCAGCCTATTTTTAATGAACTATTTTAAACAAATTCTTCGCTTTGCGAAACCATATAAGATATACGCTATATTAAATGTTTTCTCAAATATTTTATATGCTTTATTCGGAACCCTTGCCATGGTTTCTTTATTTCCAATGCTAAATGTCTTATTTGGCCAAACAAAAAAATTAAGAGTAAAACCTAAATGGGAAGGTCTTCTAGAAGCTCGCGAATATGGTGAAAATTACCTGAATTATTTTGTAACGCAAAAAGCAGACGAAGGCAGCCAAGATGTATTAATTTTTATGGTTATCCTTGTAGTATGCATGTTTCTTTTAAAGAATATTTTTGGGTATTTAGCTATGTATTTTATTACATTTCTTAGAAATGGTGTTCTAAAAGATATTCGTAATGAATTGTACCAAAAAACAGTAGCGCTTCCTCTATCCTATTTTTCAGAAAAAAGGAAAGGAGATACAATGGCTAGAATATCTACAGATGTTCTAGAAATACAACATTCTTTCTTATCCATTCTAGAATTAATTGTAAGAGAACCTTTAAGTATTGTATTTGCAATAGGTGCTATGCTACTTATAAGTCCAAAACTTACTTTATTTGTATTTGTTTTTATCCCTATATCAGGTTTTTTAATCTCTTTGATTGGTAAAACACTAAAAAAACATTCTGATAAAGTACAACAAGAACAAGGTTTTTTCTTATCTATTGTTGAAGAAACTCTAGGTGGATTAAAGGTTATAAAAGGATTTAATGCTGAAAAGGTTTTTGGTAAAAAATTTCAACAATCAACTTCTAGATTTTACACATATTCTAACAAATTGCTTAACCGTCAAAACCTTGCATCTCCTACTAGTGAGTTTCTTGGTATCACTACTATATCAGTTTTATTATGGTATGGAGGTCAAATGGTACTCGTTGAAAAAACCTTGGAGCCTAGTCTTTTTCTCATCTACATGGGATTAGCTTATCAAATTTTAACACCCGCAAAAGCAATATCAAAAGCTAGTTATGGCGTAAAAAGAGGAAACGCTGCTGCAGAGCGCGTATTAGAAATACTAAACTCTACATCTCCTTTACAAGATAAACCTAATGCACAAGAGAAAAAAGAGTTTACCTCAGAAATCATGATAGACAATATGTCTTTTAAATATGAAGATGAGTATGTTTTAAAAGATTTTTCTTTAAAAGTACCAAAAGGTAGTTCTGTTGCATTAGTGGGGCAATCTGGGAGTGGTAAATCAACAATTGCTAATCTAGTAACTCGTTTTTACGATGTAAATAAAGGTAGTATTAAAATAGATAACGTTGATATCAGAGACCTTACCAAAACTTCATTAAGAAATTTAATGGGATTAGTTACTCAGGACTCAATACTATTTAATGACACCATTAAGAACAATTTATTAGTAGGTGATCAAAAAGCATCTGATGAAGAAATTATTAATGCTTTAAAAATTGCAAATGCTTGGGAGTTTGTAAAAGATTTACCCACTGGTATTGAAACAAATATAGGTGATAGTGGAAATAAACTAAGTGGTGGGCAAAAACAACGACTATCTATCGCAAGAGCTGTATTAAAAAACCCTCCTATCATGATTTTGGATGAGGCTACCTCTGCATTAGATACAGAAAGCGAAAGACTGGTTCAATCTGCATTAGAGAATATGATGAAAAATAGAACAAGTATTGTAATTGCCCATAGGTTATCTACTATACAAAATTCAGATTTAATCGTTGTAATGCAAAAAGGTAAAATTGTAGAGCAAGGGACTCATAACGAGCTTATTTCTAAACATGGTGTTTATGAAAAATTAGTAAACATGCAATCATTAGAATAACTTAATCTCTCTAATAACCAATAATATACAAAAGAAAAAAGAGTGCTCTCGCACTCTTTTTCTTCACACAAATCATCTTAATTTAGGGGCTTACTCTAAAATTAAAACTCACTCTTATAAAAATCTTTCATCTTGGGGGAAATGAAAGAATCAACTTTCTTATTATGAGATAAATATACATCAAAAAAACAAGGCCAACAAACAAAAACAGTATTTTATCTTAAAAATTAACATTTTATCTATTTAAAAACACAAAACACTTTAATTTTGTAGTCCATATCCTACTTTTAAAATATTCCTCATTTTGTAACAAATAATCATATAAAATAAAAAAGAGTGCTCTCGCACTCTTTCTCTTCACACAAATCATCTTAATTTAGGGGCTTACTCTAAAATTAAAACTCAACTTTTATAAAAATCTTTCATCTTGGGGAAAATGAAAGAACTCATTCATTATTACACTGTAAATATACAACTTATTATTAAAAAACCAAACAAAAAATGCTTTTTATCTAATTATTATGTTTTTAAACTTTTTAAATATCTACATTATGTAAGTAAATACTTACATAATGTAGTATGAAATATATTTATTACCAAACAAAAAAAGAGTGCTCTCGCACTCTTTCTCTTCACACAAATCATCTTAATTTAGGGGCTTACTCTAAAATTAAAACTCACTTTTATAAAAATCTTTCATCTTGGGGAGAATGAAAGAACTCAATCATTATTACACTGTAAAGATACTCTATATTTTCATTTCACCAAACTTTTTTAGCTTTTTATCTATTAAAACAAGCAAAAACATTGGTTTTTAACATTTATTCCTACAAATTCCTACAAATAACTAAATTAAAAATCCACTTTAGAGATAAGTATTTGGCAATTAAATGCTCTATACACATTAAACCTTTTTTATGTACTTTAGTCTTAATAACATCAAAACAAACTAATGAAGCTATAAATAAAACCCATTGTACCTTTGGATACTCAGGAAGAAAAAAATCTACTTATTGCATTACAAACAAAAAAGGATATAAATGCTGATTTTGCAAAACTTGTTGCTCTATATCAACAACGTCTCTATTGGCACATAAGAAATATGGTTAAAAATCATGAGGATACTGATGATATACTGCAAAATGTATTTATTAAGGTATATAAGAATATTAAAAAATTTAAAGGTGATAGCAAACTATATTCCTGGTTATATCGCATTGCAACAAACGAATCAATAACGTTTCTTAATCAACGTGCAAAAAAATATAAAATAAGTAATGAAGAACTAAGTATCCAATTGATTCAAAACCTTGAAGCAGATGTTTATTATGATGGGGATCAAATGCAATTAAAATTACAAAAGGCAATTGCAACTTTACCACAAAAGCAACAACAGGTATTTAATATGAAATATTTTCAAGAACTAAAATATAAAGAAATATCAGAAATATTAGAAACCAGTGAAGGTGCCTTAAAAGCATCTTATCATCATGCTACAAAAAAAATTGAAGCATTCTTAAAAAGTGATTAAACCTTTTCTCAAAAACAAAGTCATATAATTAGTGGAAAAAAATAATTTACATACTAACAATGGTTTTAAAGTACCAGAAAACTATTTTGAGAGTTTTACAAATAAGCTCTCAGAAAAAGTATCAAGTACCAATAATCAAAACACACCTACCCTATCTGATAAAAAAGATACAGGTTTTAAAGTACCCAAAGAATACTTTACCACTCTAGAAGGTAGCATACAACAAAAATTAAGTACCAATAAATCTAAAGGAAAAATAATCTCTCTGGTACACAGAAAAAATATCTTATATATTTCTGGTATCGCAGCAATGATCACTTTGATATTAACTATATCAATACAGAAAAAATCAGAATTTGATTTTGATGATATAAAAGTTACTGATGTTCATACTTATTTTAGTGAAGAAAACATTGAATTAACTAATACAGAAATAGCTTCTTTATTAGGAGAAGATATAAATTATACCGAAGTATTTGAAGATGAATTAATAAATGATGATACATTATTAGAATACCTTTCTGAAGAAAATTTGGATGACGAAATTATATTTGTAGAATAAATAAGGATCATATATGATCAAAATATATAGATACATGAAAAAAATAGGATTACTTCTTTGCTTTATTTTTATTACTATTTGTGCTGTTGCTCAAAACGGACCAAGAGAAAGAATTAAAGCTCTTAAAATTGCATATATAACAGAAAAACTAGATTTAAGCAGTAAAGAAGCACAGTTCTTCTGGCCTATATACAATGCACATGAAGAAACTATAGGAAAATTAAGACGTAAAGAGCGTAGATTAATAAAAAGCATAAAAGAAGCTAATAACAATAATAGCCTAAGTGATAAAATTGCTGGAGATTATATAAGTAATTTTCTTGAAATAGAAGATCAAAAGTCACAAGCTCGCAAAAAATTAATCCCTGATCTTAAAAAGGTGTTACCTAATAATAAAATTCTAAAGCTTATAGAAGCCCAAGCTGATTTTCATAAACGTATGTTAGCTAAAATAAAAGAACGAAGAAAAAAACAACATTGATAGAGAGTTTTATAAAAAGACAACCTCTTTTTATTTAAACGTTAACTTTGCAATTCTTCCTTTACCCCCAGCTATAGCAATACTATCATTTAAAAAACGTACTATATAAAATCCTTCTTTACTTATCTCTTTCCAATGTTTTCCAAAATCATTAGAAATAGAGATTCCTGTAAAACCAACAGCTATCATTTCTTTACCACCACTATTAGGCACATATCTAATACAGCTTTTATATCCAGGCCCACTAGCATCAGAAACTAACTGCCACGTTTTCCCACCGTTTTTGGTAATCGCTTTATTAGCTTTATTTTGAGTTGGCTTTGTATAATCCCCTCCAAAAACAATCCCGTTATAGTCATCATAAAAATCAATAGAATACGCTCCTGTAGTTTCTTTACCATCAATAAGAGGTGTATCAAAGACTTCCCAAGTAGTTCCTTTATCAGGTGAATAAAAAACTCTGGATTGTATTCCTCCAGATACTATCCAAGTTTTATTATCAACAATTGCAATATTACCATTACTCGCTGCAAAAGCCGCCTCTCCTGCTACAGTTTTAGGCAAATCATCACAAGAAAGTTTTTTCCAGCTTTCTCCTCTATCTCTAGTAATAAGAATAGACAAACAATCTTCTGTAGGATCTCCCATTGCAATACCTTCATTAGAATTCCAAAATGCAATCGCATCATAGAATACTTTTTTATGAGTCTCTATATAAACAATTTTCTCCTTATTATTTATTCTATCTATTTTCCGCAACCTTGCAGGAGATCCCACTCCTAAGCTAAAAAAAGCCTCATCCGTAAATCCAACAGCTCGTTGTTCTGTAATCCAGTTCTTTTTAGAACCAGTTGTATCATTTATTTTAAACTCTCTTAAAATTGTTTTTTGAGTATCCATATTTATGAATCCATATCCTTTATCAAAACCAAAACCGATCAATGAATCATTAAAGATATCCAACGCCCTTATACTCAAAGAATCGTCTAAAACAACATCTATTAACACACTAGAAAAACCATGAGTCACAATTTCTTTTTTAGTTTTAGCACCACAAGCTATAAACAACCAAACGAATGCTACTATGCAAATAAATCTCATAAACAATAATTATATTTCAAATATAATGGTATTTGATAACAAAGGTCTACCTTTGCACACCTTAAAAAAGAATACAATGCGTTTACATAGAAATCTTGTCTTTGCCGTTATAGATGGATTGCACGAAATATTTAATGAAGGAGCATATGCAGATAAAATTGTGCAAAAATTATTAAAACGAGATAAAAGATGGGGTTCTCGAGATCGTAGCTTTATTGCAGAAACGGTTTATGAAATTGTTAGATGGAAACGCTTGTATGCAGAAATTGCCGAAGTAAAAGAACCTTTTTCTAGAGAAAACTTATGGCGGATTTTTGCAGTTTGGGCAACACTAAGAGGTATTTCTTTACCCGATTGGAAACAGATTGCTCCCACTCCTACCAGACGTATCAAAGGACGTTTTGATGAACTAAGCAAAATAAGAAAGTTTAAAGAGTCTATTCCTGATTGGATTGATGAATTAGGAGAACAAGAATTAGGAAAGCAATGGAGCAAAGAAATTACAGCGCTTAATGAGCAAGCACCAGTAATTCTTAGAGCAAATACCTTAAAAATATCACGAGATAAATTAAGAAGTATACTCGAAGACGAAAACATTGATACAGAATTTATCAAAGGATACCCCGATGCACTTCGTCTTATAGAAAGAGCCAATGTATTTAGTACAGAAGCATTCAAAAAAGGTTTTTTTGAAGTTCAAGATGCTTCATCTCAATTAGTTGCTAATTTCATAGACGCACAACCAGGACAACGTATCATAGACACCTGCGCAGGCGCAGGAGGAAAAAGCTTACACCTAGCTGCCTTAATGCAAAATAAAGGACAAATAGTTTCTATGGATATTTATGGCAATAAACTCAAAGAGCTCAAAAGAAGAGCCCGTAGAGGGGGTGCCCATAATATTGAAACTAGAGTTATTGAGAGCACAAAGGATATTAAAAAGCTATACGGCAAAGCAGATCGAGTACTTATCGACGCCCCATGTAGTGGTCTAGGAGTTTTAAGAAGAAATCCTGATGCCAAATGGAAATTACAACCTGAATTCTTAGATAAAATCAGAACTACCCAAGCAGAAATATTAGAAAGTTATTCCAAGATGGTAAAACCAGGAGGAAAACTAGTGTATGCTACCTGCTCTATTCTACCTTCTGAAAATCAAAATCAAGTAAAAAACTTCCTTTCTAAAGAGATAGGAAGTGATTTTATGATGATCAAAGACAAAAAGGTACTAGCTCACCAATCTGGTTATGATGGATTTTATATGGCATTATTAGAAAGAAAATCATAATACTAAAAAAACACCTTTTACCACTTATTAAGAATCAATATTTTCACTGAAAACAGGGAGGTTAAATCTATAATAATGATTGAATTTTGAGTTCACAAACAAAAATCTCAAAACTTCAATTTTTATCAATGACACCAAAAACAAAACTAATTAACCCTCAGATGATTATATGGTTAATCATTCAACTATCAATTGTCCTATTCACAATAAGTTCCAACGATCAAGATGCCTTAATCTTCTTCTGGATAACCCTTCCTTTTCTAATACTCAACAGTATAGGAATTATTATTATTTTATTAGGTAAACCCAAAATAGGAAGTACTTTATTCCTAATCGGAAGCATCATTTTTGTTCCTATCGGTTTGATTGGGGCAATAGGTGCTAAAAAAATACTAAACAAAATAAAGGAAGATCAATTTTTAGAAACACTTTAAACATGAAACCAACAAAAGAATTCTTTTTAAGTAAAAAAATAGCCAATCAAAATTTCTATATGGGGATAACTGCCCTAGTAATAGGTGTAATCTTCTTATTTTTAATTGGTAACGCAACATTATTTGGGATAGGTATCTTATTTACAACAATGGGAATCCTAAACAAAAATTTAAAAATAATAAAGCTTTACCCACAATATCTAGAAATAAAACTAGGTATAATAGCCTCAAAAAAATTAATTAAATACGACCAAATCGTAGGTTTTTCTGCTGAAAACAAAAAAATGATAATAAACTACAATACAGAAAATAACGGATCTAAAAAAGTTAAATTTCTAGTTAAGGCATTAGAAAAAGAAGCCATTATAGAATTAGATAACGAACTAAAGCAAAAAACAGATTTAGAAGCTATTCATACATTTATTCAAACAGATACAAAACAGTAACTCTCTTATTAGTGTATCACCAACCGTTGTGCATTTTGATATTTTTGAGCTCTAAATATGGCTTCTCCTTAAGAAGAAGTATATCGAGAATAGTTTTATACTAGTATTAATATCAAAATGCACAGCGAGTTATTATTTATTACTCATTATTATAACGATCAAAACTCTCAACTCAAAAGACTATTATAGAGCAACCAAGTTGTTTTTTATGTAATTCTTTTTAGTATTATTTATTATTGTTCAAAATTCAGTGAATAACTAGCATGATTCTCTTTTTGTTTTATACCATACTTTTGTAATAAAATAGTAAATTTGCGGCTTACTAAAAATCAAATAATCGAAGCATGATCCATTTCTTCGGAAACCCAAAAGAGAAAGTCTTTGCAATTCAAGTAAACAAAGAAATCTCCTCATCAACTGTAAAAAAATTAAGTTGGTTATTTGGCGACCAACCCCAATTATCTGCGGCGTCTATTGACGCTTTTTTTGTTGGTCCGCGTGCCGCAATGATTACTCCTTGGAGTACCAATGCTGTAGAAATTACCCAAAATATGGGAGTCGAAGGAATCATCAGGATCGAAGAGTTTCAAGCAGTATCAAAAGATTTTACTGACTTTGACCCTATGCTTGCTCAAAAATATGAACGATTAGATCAAGATATTTATACTATCAATATTTTACCAGAATCTATTATAGATATTGATGATATTGCTGCATATAATACTGCAGAAGGTTTAGCTCTTAATAATGAAGAGATTGAATATCTAGAGAATGTAAGTAAAAAAATAGGTCGAAAACTTACTGACTCAGAGGTTTTTGGATTTTCTCAAGTAAATTCAGAACATTGTCGCCATAAAATATTCAATGGTACTTTTGTAATAGATGGAAAAGAACAACCTTCCTCTCTTTTTAAATTAATAAAAAAGACATCAGAAACACACCCTAATGATATTGTTTCTGCATATAAAGATAATGTAGCCTTTATAAAAGGTCCAAAAGTAACCCAGTTTGCTCCAAAAACAGCAGACAAACCAGATTTCTATCAAGAAACTGAATTTAATAGTGTGATTTCTCTTAAAGCTGAAACTCATAATTTTCCTACAACAGTAGAACCATTCAATGGTGCTGCAACAGGTTCTGGAGGAGAAATCAGAGATCGTCTAGCAGGAGGAAAAGGATCTTTACCCCTTGCAGGAACAGCCGTTTATATGACTTCTTACTCTCGATTAGAAAATAATCGTTCTTGGGAAAAAGCTATGACAGAAAGAGATTGGCTATACCAAACCCCTGTAGATATTTTGATAAAAGCATCTAATGGAGCTTCTGATTTTGGTAATAAATTCGGCCAACCATTAATCACTGGATCTGTACTTACTTTTGAACATGAAGAAGGAACTCGTAAACTTGGTTTTGATAAAGTAATCATGCAAGCAGGTGGTATCGGGTATGGCAAAGCAGAGCAAGCAATCAAAGCTACACCAGAAAAAGGAGATAAAATTGTAATCCTAGGTGGAGAGAATTATAGAATCGGTATGGGAGGTGCTGCAGTATCCTCTGCAGATACAGGAGAGTTTAGTAGTGGTATTGAACTAAATGCCATACAACGCTCTAACCCAGAAATGCAAAAACGTGCTGCCAATGCAATTCGCGGAATGGTAGAAAGTGAAGAAAATACGATTGTTTCTATTCATGATCATGGTGCAGGAGGCCATCTAAACTGTCTTTCTGAACTTGTTGAAGAAACAGGAGGAAAAATTGATCTTGATACATTACCTGTTGGGGACCCTACTCTATCAGCAAAAGAAATTATAGGTAATGAGTCTCAAGAAAGAATGGGACTTGTAATCGGACAAAAAAATATAGACACCCTACAACGTATTGCAGAACGTGAGCGTTCGCCAATGTATGAAGTAGGTGATGTTACTGGTGATCATCGCTTTTCTTTTGAGTCTAAGACCAAAGGAGACACTCCTATGAATCTTGCATTAGAAGATATGTTTGGTAGTTCTCCTAAAACAATCATGACCGATAAAACTATTGATCGCACCTATAAAGAAGTTTCATACAATACAGATAATTTTGCTAACTATCTAAATCAAGTATTACAACTAGAAGCTGTTGCTTGTAAAGATTGGTTAACCAACAAAGTAGATCGTTGTGTTGGCGGAAAAGTTGCAAAACAACAATGTGCAGGACCGTTACAATTACCCTTAAATAATTGCGGTGTAATGGCATTGGATTATAATGGTAAAGAGGGGATTGCAACCAGTATTGGGCACTCTCCTATTTCTGGTCTTGTAGACCCCGAAGCAGGTAGTAAAAATTCAATTGCAGAAGCATTAACCAATATTATTTGGGCGCCACTCAAAGATGGATTACAATCCATCTCTTTATCAGCCAATTGGATGTGGCCTTGTAAAAATGAAGGAGAAGACGCAAGGTTATATAAAGCAGTAAAGGCAATATCAGATTTTTCTATTGATCTAGGAATCAATGTTCCAACTGGAAAAGATTCGCTATCAATGAAACAAAAATATCCAAACGAAGAAGTAATTGCTCCTGGTACTGTAGTTATATCTGCAGCCGCAAATTGTAATGATATTACCAAGGTCATCGAGCCTGTATTACAAAAAAATGAAGGAGACATCTACTATATCAACCTTTCTGGTGATCAACATCAATTAGGAGGATCCTCATTTGCACAAACCCAAAATACTATTGGCTCTGAAGCTCCTAGTATTAACAATCCTGCTTTCTTTAAGAAAACATTCAATACCATTCAAAATTTAATTAGAGAAGGTAAAATTGTAGCAGGTCATGATATAGCATCAGGAGGTTTTATTACAACACTACTCGAGTTGTGCTTTGCAGATGTAAATCTTGGTGCAACACTAGACCTTACTTCTATTTCTGAAATAGACTCTATAAAATTATTATTTTCAGAAAATTCTGGAATCGTTTTTCAAAGCGCTTCAAATTCAGATATAGAAACCATCCTTTCTGAAAATGGTATTCCATTTTTTAATATAGGAACAGTAACAGAACAAGCTACAGTAACTATCAAAAATCATAACGATTCTTTTGAACTTAACATAGAAGAGTTAAGAAATACATGGTACAAAACATCATTCTTATTAGATCAAAAACAAACTGCTAATAATCTGGCAGAAGATCGATATAAGAACTATGCAAATCAACCACTGCAATACACATTTCCTAATCATTTTACAGGAAAAATACCTGTAACTGACACATCAAAATCAAAACCAAAAGCAGCTATCATACGCGAAAAAGGAAGTAATTCTGAACGCGAAATGGCAAATGCAATGTACCTAGCTGGATTTGATGTAAAAGATGTACACATGACAGATCTGATTTCTGGTAGAGAAACATTAGAAGATATTCAGTTTATTGGAGCAGTAGGAGGTTTTTCTAATAGCGATGTTCTTGGTTCTGCCAAAGGATGGGCTGGAGCTTTTTTATATAACGAAAAAGCCAATACAGCCTTACAAAACTTCTTTAAAAGAGAAGACACTCTTTCTGTAGGTATCTGTAACGGTTGTCAACTTTTTATGGAACTAGAGGTAATCAACCCTGAACATAAAACACATGGTAAATTAATCCATAATGATTCTCATAAACATGAGAGTAACTTTACCTCTGTTACTATTCAGGATAACAACTCTATAATGCTATCTACACTTGCAGGAAGTACACTTGGTGTATGGATTTCTCATGGAGAAGGAAAGTTCAACCTACCACTTGATGAAAATCAATATAATATCGTTGCAAAATACGGGTATGACCAATACCCAGCAAATCCAAACGGCTCTGATTATAATACAGCAATGCTTACTGACAAAACAGGACGTCATCTAGTAATGATGCCACATATAGAACGTTCTATATTTCAATGGAATTGGGCTCACTACCCTCAAGAAAGACAAGATCAAGTCTCTCCTTGGGCAGAAGCCTTTGTAAATGCTAGAAAATGGCTAGAAGAAAAAGCTTCTAAATAAGTAATCAATATTGCTAAAGAATGATACGAGCGGGGATTTATCCCGCTCGTTTTTTTTATATAAGAAATTCTTTTACCACATTATTGACATCCAAAACTTGTGTTATACCAGTTATACTTTGAATTTTCTGTAAAAAGAAAACCAGCTATTTTTTGTTTATGCAACGAAGAAAAAGTTAGCATAGCTATAAATACGGTTAATTTTTATTCTGAAGCATAGGCGAAAAAGAGAATTTTATTGCGGTAAATTCAAAGTGTAAATGGTATTATTCTTTTTTTGATTAAAAAAAGGACTAGAGAACCATTACATCTATAATAAATTTCATTTATTTTTTTCCCTACAAAACACTGATTGTATGCGTTATTATTACAAACACCATCAAAATGTTCACTATTTTTTACAGAATTAACACTTTAAAGCTCGTTTTTTTATATCTTGGAGTTGTGTATTATCAGATTTTTTATAATTTGCAAAACTATGCACGCATAATAGTTTTTTTTAAAACTCTCAAAAAAATAATGTATGTAAATACGTTTATTACTATTTTTATATAATAGTAGTTTATAATATCAAGAGTACAAGGAGCTATTATAAATATTTTAAAACAACATATGACGACAATTACCAGACTATTTGATTTTCCACATCATCAACTAAAAAAATTTAATTTAGACAAAGCTCTAGTTACCAAGTATAATGGGAAATGGGTAGCTACCTCTACCAAAGAATATGTAGACAAAGCAAACCAAATTAGCCGTGGTTTATTACGATTAGGTGTACAGCCGAATGATAAGATTGCGATCATATCCTCTAACAATAGAACCGAATGGAACATCACTGATATCGGTGTTCTTCAGATTGGAGCACAAGATGTTCCTATCTATCCAACAATTTCTCAAGAAGATTACCAGTATGTATTAAATCATTCTGAAGCTACATACTGTTTTGTATCTGATGATGAAGTATATCAAAAAGTAAAAAACATTAATGCCAATGTACCTTCATTAAAAGGAGTATACTCTTTTAATGACATAGATGGTTGTAAAAGCTGGAATGAAGTTCTCGAACTTGGTAAAGACGATAGTAATCAAGAGGAAGTAGAAAAAATAATGGCGTCTATACAAGAAGATGACTTAGCAACTCTTATCTACACCTCAGGAACGACAGGAAGACCTAAAGGAGTAATGCTTAGTCATAAAAATATTGTAAGTGATGCTCTTAATAGCTCTACCAGATTCCCTATTGTAGATGGAGACACAAAATCACTAAGTTTCTTACCCGTTTGTCATATATATGAGCGAATGTTAATATACTTATATCAATACCGTGGTGTGACTATCTATTTTGCAGAATCACTAGAAACCATCAGTGATAATCTTAAAGAGATACAGCCACATGTCATGACAGCAGTACCTAGATTACTAGAAAAAGTGTATGATAAGATCATTGCAAAAGGTACTGATTTGACAGGTGTAAAAAAGAAACTATTCTTTTGGGCTGTAGAGCTTGGTTTAGAATACAAACCATATGGAGCCAATGGCTGGTGGTATGAAAAAAAATTAGATGTTGCTAGAAAACTCATTTTCAGCAAATGGCAAGAAGCATTAGGAGGTAATTTAAAACTAATTGCATCTGGTAGTGCAGCATTACAACCAAGACTAGCCAGAATATTCAATGCTGCAGGAATTGGTGTTATGGAAGGTTATGGACTAACAGAAACTTCTCCTGTAATTTCTGTTAACGAAAAGGAAAATAATGGTTTCAAGATTGGAACCGTAGGTCGCTTAATTCCTAATACCGAAGTAAAAATAGCAGAAGATGGTGAAATTCTAGTAAAAGGCCCTCAGGTAATGCTAGGCTACTATAAAGATGAAGAAAAAACTAACGAAGTATTAAAAGACGGATACTTTCATACAGGTGATATTGGAGAAATTGATAGTGATGGTTTTTTACGGATCACAGATCGTAAAAAAGAAATGTTCAAAACATCTGGAGGTAAATATGTTGCTCCGCAACTTATTGAAAACACAATGAAGCAATCTCGCTTTATTGAGCAAATAATGGTTATAGGAGAAGGTGAAAAAATGCCAGCTGCCTTTATACAACCAAATTTTGAATTCCTAAAAGAATGGGCAGAACGTAAGAACTTACAAATTGGCAATTCTAATGAAGAAATAATTAGCCATCAAATTGTAATAGATCGTTATCAAAAAGAGATGGATCTACACAATCAAAAATTTGGTAAATGGGAACGAGTAAAACGTTTTGAACTTACACCAGAAGAATGGAGTATTGATGCAGGTCATCTTACCCCAACAATGAAACTCAGAAGAAAAATAATAAAAGAAAAATATAAAGAATTATACTCTAAAATTTATGGCTAATTCAATGAACTGATTACATCACAAAATGCGATAAGCTTTAACTGTTAATCAGTAAACTCCTCATTTTATGAGGAGTTTTTTTATTAATTCAATATAAAAATGTAAATTACGTTAAATTTTCCTGAAATTCTACTTTATTTATTATGCATGCATAATAAAATTCCTTACCTTTACATCACAATATCTATTTTAATGAGAGAAAAAACAATTGATTATGCCCTTAGAGCTACCTGGATGGCAGTTGCCAAGATGTACAATGAAGAAGCTAGCAAAAAGGGAAGTACCATGGCTACTGGATTCGCATTGCTAAGCATAGACCCAGAAAATGGTACTCCTTCTACCTCTTTGGGACCAAAAATGGGAATGGAAGCAACAAGTCTATCACGTACCTTGAAAACCATGGAGGAAAAAGGATTTATTTATAGAAAAAAGAATCCACAAGATGGGCGCGGTGTATTGATCTACCTTACTCCTTTTGGAATAGAAATGAGAGACTTCTCAAAAGAAGTTGTTTTCACCTTTGATAACACTGTAAAAAAACATGTATCAAAAGAAAAACTGGATATCTTTCTAGAAGTCTTTCAGACAATAAATGATCTTATAGCGTCCAAAAAAATTTACTCAAAACAAGAATCTATAAAACCTTAACAACCCGAAGTTATAAAATGAAAAGAATTATTAAAAAAGTTGCAGTGATCGGTTCAGGGATTATGGGATCCGGCATTGCTTGTCATTTTGCTAATATAGGTGTCGAAGTACTATTATTAGATATCGTTCCTCGAGAACTTAATGACAAAGAAAAAGCAAAAGGGCTTACCTTAGAAAATAAAGCAGTACGCAATCGATTAGTAAATGATTCACTAACTGCCGCCCTAAAATCGAAACCATCTCCTATCTACCATCAAAAATTTTCTAATAGAATTACAACAGGAAATTTAGAAGATGATATTGCAAAAGTTGCAGATGTAGACTGGATTATAGAAGTAGTTGTAGAAAGACTTGATATAAAAAAAATAGTCTTTGAAAACCTTGAAAAACACAGAACCCCAGGTACCTTAATTACTTCTAACACTTCAGGTATTCCTATTAAGTTTATGAACGAAGGAAGAAGTGAAGATTTCCAAAAACATTTTTGTGGAACACACTTTTTCAATCCAGCCCGTTATCTTAAATTATTTGAAATTATCCCTGGTCCTAACACCTCTCAGGAAGTTCTTGATTTCCTCAATGGTTATGGTGAACAATATTTAGGAAAAACATCTGTAATTGCAAAAGACACCCCAGCATTTATTGGGAATAGAATTGGAATTTTTAGCATTATGAGCTTGTTTCATATGGTAAAAGATATGGATTTAACTATAGAAGAAGTAGATAAGCTTACAGGACCCGTAATTGGTCGTCCTAAATCTGCAACTTTCCGTACCGTAGATGTTGTTGGTTTAGACACGCTAGTTCATGTAGCCAATGGTATTGCTGATAATTGTTCAGATGATGAACGCCATGAATTATTTAAACTTCCTGATTTCATTAATACCATGATGGAGAACAAATGGTTAGGAAGCAAAACTAAGCAAGGTTTTTATAAGAAGAATGTAAACGCCGATGGAAAAAAAGAAATTCTTTCTCTTGACCTAAATACTCTAGAATACAGAGGAAAGAAAAGAGCCTCCTTCCCTACTCTAGAAATGACCAAAACTATTGATAAGGTTGTAGATCGATTTAAGGTATTAGTCGCTGGTAAAGATAAAGCTGGTGAGTTCTATCGTAAAACCTTTGCTGCCTTATTTGCGTATGTATCTAATAGAATTCCAGAAATCACTGATGATTTATACAAAATAGACGATGCAATGAAAGCAGGTTTTGGATGGGAGCATGGTCCTTTTCAAATTTGGGATGCTATTGGTGTTGAAAAAGGAATCGAAATCATGAAAGCCGAAGGGTTAGTACCAGCAACATGGGTTAATGATATGATCGCTTCTGGAAATACTTCTTTCTATACCGTAAAAAATGGAGCAACATTTTTCTATGATATTCCTAAAAAAGAACAAATAAAAGTTCCTGGACAAGATGCTTTTATTATACTAGACAACATTCGTAAGTCTTCTGAAGTATTTAAAAATAGTGGTGTTGTAGTTGAAGATCTAGGAGATGGAATCCTAAATGTAGAATTCCAAAGTAAAATGAATACTATTGGAGGTGATGTATTAGCAGGACTAAATAAAGCTATTGATATTGCCGAGAAAGATTTTCAAGGATTAGTTGTTGGTAATCAAGCAGCAAATTTCTCTGTAGGAGCCAATATCGGGATGATCTTTATGATGGCTGTAGAACAAGAATACGATGAACTTAATATGGCTATTAAGTACTTTCAGGATTCTATGATGCGTATGCGTTATTCATCAATTCCAACAATAGCTGCTCCTCATGGTATGACCCTTGGTGGAGGATGCGAACTTTCTATGCATGCAGATAAGGTAGTTGCTGCCGCAGAAACATATATAGGACTCGTAGAATTTGGAGTAGGAGTTATCCCTGGTGGAGGTGGATCAAAAGAAATGGCACTAAGAGCATCAGACACATTCAAGAAAAATGATGTTGAGCTTAATGTGCTTCAAGAACACTTTTTAACCATTGGTATGGCAAAAGTATCTACCTCTGCTTATGAAGCATATGATCTTAATATACTACAAAAAGGAAAAGATATTGTGGTAGTAAATAAAGATCGCCAGATTGCTACAGCAAAAGCATATGCAAAACTAATAGCAGAACAAGGATATACACAATCACCCAAAAGAAAAGATATAAAAGTACTAGGTAAACAAGCCTTAGGAATGTTCTTAGTAGGAACTGATTCTATGGAAGCTAGTAAATATATTTCTGAACACGACAGAAAAATTGCTAATAAACTAGGTTATGTAATGGCAGGTGGAGATTTATCTGAACCTACTTTGGTTACAGAACAATATCTCCTGGACTTAGAACGAGAAGCTTTCTTGTCTCTATGTACAGAACGAAAAACCTTGGAACGAATAGAACATATGCTTAAAAAAGGAAAACCGTTACGTAATTAATTTACAGAAACTAGAGACTAGATGATCAGAGATTAGACAAATGGTAAGACATAATTTTAAAAAATTGAAAATTTGGCAACAAAGCATAAAATTAGTCAATGATAATTATGCTCTTACAAAAACTTTTCCTGAATCAGAAAGGTTCAATCTAATTAGTCAAATGAATAGATGTGCTGTTTCAATTCCTTCAAATATAGCAGAAGGGTCGAGTAAAAGCACAAATAGACATTTCAAAAAGTTTTTAGAAAACAGTTTAGGATCAGCTTTTGAGTGGGAAACTCAACTTATTGTCTCCTTAAATGAAAACTACTTGAGTAAAGAAAAGTTTGAAGAATTAGAAAATAAAATTTTACAAATACAGAAAATGATAGGTTCTTTTATGGATAATTTAAACGAGTAGAACATCTAGATTCTAATCTCTTTATTCTCTAAAGTCTTCATTTTTTTAAAATAAACACAGTAACTATGAGCAAAACAGCATATATAGTAAAAGCATACAGAACAGCCGTGGGAAAAGCGCCTCGCGGAGTGTTCAGGTTCAAAAGAACTGATGAACTGGCAGCAGAAACCATAGCACATATGATGAAAGAACTGCCACAATTAGACAAAACACGTATTGATGATGTTATTGTAGGTAATGCAATGCCAGAAGGATCTCAAGGGTTAAACATGGCACGCCTTATTTCATTAATGGGCCTTAACTCTGTTGATGTTCCTGGAGTAACCGTAAATAGATTTTGTTCTTCAGGAATCGAAACAATTGGTATTGCAACTGCCAAAATACAATCAGGAATGGCAGATTGTATTATTGCTGGGGGAGCAGAAAGTATGAGTTCTGTACCAATGACAGGGTACAAGACAGAACTTAATTATGACTTAGCCAAGTCTGGTCATGAAGATTATTATTGGGGAATGGGTAATACTGCAGAAGCAGTAGCGAATCAATTTAAAGTATCTCGTGAAGATCAAGATGAATTTGCTTATCATTCTCATATGAAAGCTCTAAAAGCACAGGCAGAAAATCGTTTTCAAGACCAAATAGTTCCTATTGATGTAGAACAGATATATGTTGATGAAAACGGAAAAAAAGCTACAAAATCTTATACCGTAACAAAAGATGAAGGTCCTCGTGCAGGTACTAATCAAGAAGCACTAGCAAGACTACGTCCTGTTTTTGCTGCCAACGGGAGTGTAACTGCAGGAAACTCTTCACAAATGAGTGATGGGGCTGCCTTTGTGATGGTAATGAGTGAGGAGATGGTCAAAGAACTTAATCTTGAGCCTATTGCCAGACTTGTAAATTATGCGGCAGCAGGTGTAGAACCAAGAATTATGGGTATTGGCCCCGTAAAAGCAATTCCAAAAGCACTAAAACAAGCTGGATTACATCAAAACGATGTAGAACTTATTGAACTTAATGAAGCTTTTGCCTCTCAATCCCTAGCAGTAGTTAGAGAATTAGGCCTTAATAAAGATATTGTAAATGTAAATGGAGGAGCTATCGCATTAGGTCACCCTCTTGGATGTACAGGAGCAAAGCTATCGGTACAGTTATTTGACGAAATGCGTAAACGTAACATGCAAGGTAAATATGGTATGGTTACCATGTGTGTAGGTACAGGACAGGGAGCTGCCGGTATCTTTGAATTTTTAAACTAATTAGAATTGAGATATGAGTACCACAAGAATTAATTTATCTCAGTACTCAACACTAACTCCTAAAAAATTATAAAAAATGAGTACAGAAAACATAAAAAAAACGATTCTTAGAGGAGGACAATTCCTTGTTAAAGAAACCAATTGCGATGATGTATTTACTCCAGAAGATTTTTCTGAAGAGCAAAGAATGATGCGTGATAGTGCCAAAGAATTTGTAGATCGTGAACTATGGGCACATTGGGAAAGATTTGAAAATAAAGATTACGCATTTACCGAAGAATGTATGCGCAAAGCAGGGGAACTAGGCTTATTAGGAGTTGCTGTACCCGAAGCATACGGAGGTTTAGGAATGGGATTTGTTTCTACCATGTTGGTATGTGATTATATTTCTGGAGCAACTGGGTCTTTCAGTACAGCTTTTGGAGCTCATACTGGTATTGGTACTATGCCAATTACCCTTTACGGAAATGAAGAACAAAAAAACAAATGTGTGCCAAAACTTGCTTCAGGAGAGTGGTTTGGTGCGTATTGCTTAACAGAACCAGGAGCTGGATCAGACGCCAATTCAGGAAAAACAAAAGCAGTACTCTCTGAAGATGGAAAGCACTACTCTATTTCAGGACAAAAAATGTGGATCTCTAATGCAGGGTTCTGTAATCTATTTATTGTTTTTGCTCGTATAGAAGATGATAAAAATATTACAGGGTTTATTGTAGAAAATGATCCTTCCAACGGAATTTCTCTAGGAGACGAAGAAAAGAAACTGGGGATTCACTCCTCCTCTACTCGTCAGGTATTTTTTAGTGATACCAAAGTACCTGTAGAGAATATGTTATCAGAAAGAGGTAATGGATTCAAAATAGCAATGAACGCATTGAATGTAGGTCGTATTAAACTAGCCGCAGCATGTCTTGATGCACAACGCCGAGTAATTGGGGAAGCTACCAAATATGCCAACGAACGTATTCAGTTTAAAACTCCAATTATGAATTTTGGAGCTATCAAAGCTAAAGTTGCAGAAATGGCAACCAATACATATGCTGATGAATCTGCTAGTTATAGAGCTGCAAAAAATATAGAAGATAGAATTGCGATCAGACAAGAAGAAGGAAATTCTCACCAAGAAGCCGAACTTAAAGGAGTTGAAGAATATGCTATTGAGTGTTCTATTCTTAAAGTTGCCGTTTCTGAGGATGTGCAAAACTGTACAGACGAAGGGGTACAAATCTTTGGAGGTATGGGATTCTCTGCTGATACCCCAATGGAATCAGCGTGGAGAGATGCTCGTATTTCTCGTATCTATGAAGGTACAAACGAGATTAATCGTATGCTTGCCGTAGGAATGCTTATAAAAAAGGCGATGAAAGGACATCTAGATCTTTTAGGGCCAGCGATGAAGGTTGCAGATGAACTTACTGGCATCCCTTCTTTTGACACACCAGATTACTCTGTATTGTTTTCTGAAGAAAAAGAAATAATAGCAAAGCTAAAAAAGGTTTTCTTAATGGTAGCAGGTGCTGCAATTCAAAAATATGGCCCTCAGATAGAAGAACATCAACAATTATTAATGGCCGCTTCTGATATTCTTATAGAAATATACATGGCTGAATCTACTATTCTTAGAACTGAGAAAAATGCCAAACGTTTTGGCGAAGAGGCTCAAGAAACTCAGATTGCAATGTCTCAATTATACTTATATAATGCTGTAGATATCGTAATTAGAAAAGGAAAAGAAGGAATAGTTTCTTTTGCCGAAGGTGATGAGCAACGTATGATGCTTATGGGACTTAAACGTTTTACAAAATATGCTAATCAACCTAATGTGGTTGCTTTAAGAACTAAAATCGCTGATAAAATTGCTCAAGAAAACGGTTATTTTATTGGGTAAACAATGTCATATAGAATAGCATAGATATATTATTTCTATGCTATATGCAAAAGCCTTTTCTCCTAGGCTTAAAATTGGAGGGTTGTTTAATTTTGATATGAAAAAACCGCCTTTTTATTATATAAAAGGCGGTTTTTATATTTCTAGATGTAAAGATTGCCCAAAACTTATTACTCCATTTCTCTTCTTAGTTTTTTTATATAATTATTTTATAATTCATTCTTAGCTCCTTTTAAGCATATCTTAATTAGAATCTAAAAATCAAAACACAATCAGAACTTTCAACAGAGTTTTGAATAATTCTTTTTTCATTGGTTAGTATCTGATAAATACTAAAAAACACCTACAATATTTTTTTTGACAAAAATCGATAAGAAAATTGCTTTTCAGAAGTAAATTATGATGTTTTTTACGAAAAATAAGTCTGTAAAAATGGTTCCACACATATCCGTAACAGACTAGCAACAAACACAATAATCCACATACTCATGATCTCACCAAAGTTGTAAATGGATTATTTAAAAAAATCAACGTAAAAGTGTTGAAATCAAGGTAACATTTTTTGCCGCTACGACATATATATTAAACCGTATAAACATGAGTCATTATACCAACAATCACACATTTTTTCCTTACACTAAAACTTTAAACATGAAAAAAACCTATCTTTTAGTAACGTTGTTACTACTAACCATTCCGATTTTTTCTCAAACGGTAACTATACCTGATACAAAATTTAAGAAAGCGCTTATTGATAATATAAGAATAAACACTAACGGAGATACTGAAATACAAACACAAGAAGCTATCGCATTTGCTGGAAATTTAAATTTGTATAGCAAAGGAATTTATGATTTAACAGGTATTGAAGCGTTTGTTAATATTACTGGAATAAATGCTTCTTCAAACAATATTTCAAAAATCGATATTTCTGCAAATACTGCATTGATTGATTTAGCATTAAATCAAAACAATCTCTCTCTAATTAATGTTAGTAATAATACAAAATTAAGTTCACTACATATAAGTGGCAATACCATTACAAACATTGATCTTTCAAAAAACACCTCACTAAAAGTTTTCTCTTGTAATAATAATGATATACAAGCTTTAGACCTATCTAATAATAATGCTTTAGAGTATGTATATGCAAATCAAAATAAAATAAGCAACATAGAAATTAGCACCCTAACTTACTTAAAAAGTTTAGTAATCTCTTATAATCTGATAACAAATTTAAATGTTTCAAATAATCTTAATTTAACATATTTGTTATGTAATAACAATCTAATCAAAAATTTAAATGTTTCAAAAAATGCGAAGTTAGAAACCTTGGGTTCTGAATATAACAATATATCCTCATTAATACTACCAACAACTTCTAGCAACCTAGGAAAATTAAGTTGTAATAATAATAATTTATCATCTATTGATCTTAGTGCTCTTACAAATCTAAAAGTGCTAACCTGCTCTTCTAATAAACTTACCAATTTAGACATCTCTAAAAACATCAACCTAACTTCTTTGACTTGCGGATTTAACTCTCTTACAGAATTAGACGTCTCTAAGCAGAGTAAATTGACATATATATATGGTGATAACAATAAAAATCTGGAATTTGTAAATTGTAAAAACACTAACAATATAGGGATTAGTGGATTTTACTTAAGAAATATAAGTGCTAATGCTAAGATATGTGTAGATGATATAGCATATGCTAATCAAAATTTTACAAACATTGATGCTACAACAACTTTTGTTGATCAATGTATTATAGAAGAGATCGTAAATATCCCTGATGTAAAGTTTAAGAAAACATTATTAAATCATAATCCTCCAATTGATTTAAATCAGGATAGTGAAATTCAATACTCTGAAGCAGAAAAATTTTTAGGAACAATAGACGTAAGTAACTATAATTATGATTATAATCATATATATGACATAACAGGAATAGAAGCTTTTGTCAACATAACTTCTTTTAAATGTTCTGATCATTCCATCAATACAGATTTAGATTTTTCTAAAAATATAGCTTTAAAGGAGTTAGATATTTCAGGCAATCAGGTTCCTAGTATAAAATTGATTAATACGATACATTTGGTAAAACTAAATATTGGGGCTAACCAAATCAACAACTTAAATCTTAATGCTAATGTGAACTTAGAAGAATTAGACATCAATCATAATAACCTAGTCAGCATAGATTTATCCAAAAACATAGCACTTAGAAGATTAAATGCATTTTCTAGCAATTTATCAACCCTTGATATTACTAATAATAAAGAATTGATAGATTTATCGATTGGAGGAACAAATTTGACCAAAGTAAATTTACAATACAATGTTAAATTAGAGAATTTAGAATGGCAATCAAAAAACTATACTACAATTGATCTATCTAATAATGTAAAATTGAAATCTTTTTCAGGATACGGGACAAACTTTTCTAATATTGATTTACAATTTAATACAGAATTAGAATATCTAAGTTTAGATAATAATAAAAACCTGCTAGCTTTAAATATAGAAAACAACAAGAAGCTTAAAAATTTGAATATAGCAAACACGAATATTAACGAACTAGATACTGAGTATAATATTAATTTAGAGAACTTAAATGTTAATAATTGTCAGTTAAAGGATTTACAATTATTAAACAACAAGAAATTGAAATATTTATATATTCAAAACAACAAATTAATTGAATTGGATTTATCTCAAACTCCACTATTAAAAGGTATAGATTTTAGCAAGAATAAGAATCTAAACTTTGTGAATCTCAAAAACGGAAGCAATAAAAACATATTCTATTTTGTAGCTACGAATAATCCTGCGTTAAATCATATATGTGTTGATGATATCAACTATGCTTACCAAAAATTCACTAGAAAAGATATACATACTAATTTCACGAATTCTTGTAATTCTAACCCTAATAATAATTTTACTACTTCTAATTTAGAAGGAAATATTAAAATACATCCTGTTCCTTTTATTAATGAACTTACTATAAAAGGAATTGATACTAAAAATGATTTTGAACTATATTTTTATTCAGCAAACGGAAAACAATTCTCAGTTAATAAAATAATAACTGATGACTCTAAATTAAGTATTGAAACAAATGAAATTCCTAAAGGAGTTTATTTTATCAAAATTATCACATCTAGAGAAACTATAATTAAAAAAATAATAAAACAATAACCTAGTTTTAATTACACACTTAATGAAATAGTGTCTAGTAAACCGCCTTTTTATTATACAAAAGGCGGTTTTTACATTTCTAGATGTAATCTTTTTTTTAATTCTACTTTTCCAATAGAGGTTACAACTACTTCTCGCGAATCTTTCATTTTTTAATATAAATTTATGTTAATGGATATATACTATTTTTTAATTGTAAAGGTTTTGATTATCACATATGTCATCGATTATATTTACCATCTACAAATACCGCTCGTTCTTGTTTATTTTTATAAAATACTATAATCGAGTATTTCTTCTTTTTTATGTCTATACTTTGCACTTTAATATTTATAGTCCACAAAAGTAAATCTCATTATTTTTTTTATTTCATTACAGAATGAAGTATGGAATTTCTTTATAAAAGTATGTTCACTTTTTTTAAGGTTAGTACAATTTGAGGCCTCTTAAACTATTTACATCCTTTTAATAATTATATATTTGAAAAGTAAATGACTGTTACTTATTCATATACTACATTCTATTTTTAATTTTTGTTCCTTACTTTTACCTCGACTATTTGATCAAATTATATTTATGAAAAGATTAATTTTATTATGCTTTTTATTAGTTATAAGCAGTTGTAAAAAAGACATAACTAATTACTCAGGAAATAGATTAGCTATACTCAATCAACGAAGTATACAGCTTGACAACACTAAAATTGATCATCAAATCAGAGAAGTCAAAAAAGCTATTATTGTTCCCAAATTAGATGGAGACATGAACGACCCTATCTGGAAAGAAACATTATGGTATGGCTTTGATCAGAGATGGTTAGGTCCTGCCTACAATTTTACTGATTTTTTTGGTAGGTATAAGATGGCATGGACACATGAGGCTCTATACATCCTTGTAGAAATAAAAGATGATATTTTGATTGATCAAAATAAAAACCCATTAGATTCCTGGAGAAATGATGATAATATAGAAATTTTTATTGACGCAGATAATTCTGGAGGAGAGCATCAATATTCTAATAATGCATTTGCATACTCTATTTCATTAGATGGTAACGTAATTGATATTGATGAAGAAAAAAACCCTATATTACTTACAAATCATGTACATTCAAAACGAGTAACCAATGGTGATGTATCTGTATGGGAATTTGAAGTTACCATTTATGATGACACTTATAAAGAAGGCAAAGTAAATGATCCTGTGATCTTGAATAAAGATCAAAAGCTAGGGTTTGCTATCGCTTATAATGATAATGATAATAGCAAAGAGCGAGAAAATTGTATTGGCTCGGTTTTTGTTCCTGGAAAAGAAAAAGATCTGGGACGAATTAATGCTGATATTTTCGGCACAATTATTCTAGAAGAATAAATATATTGAAGCCAAAATTCTACATACTCCCTGTGATTATTATTTCACAGTTTTTTTGCACATCATTATGGTTTGCAGGTAATGCTATTGTCGATACTCTCGTCACTCAATTTGATGTTGATTTTAATCTATTAGGATACCTTATATCATTCGTACAATTTGGCTTTATCATAGGTACACTTATATTTGCACTACTCACCCTTGCTGATAGGTTTTCCCCTTCGCGCATTTTTATAATTTGCGCTTTTCTAGGAGGAGTTTGTAATTTATTCCTTTTAGTTCCTGAGATTACAATATTTAACTTGCTTACTGCACGCTTTGCCACAGGATTCTTTCTAGCAGGGATCTATCCAATAGGAATGAAAATAGCCTCTGACTATTATAAGGATGGTTTAGGAAAAGCATTAGGATACCTTGTAGGTGCTTTAGTTTTGGGCACGGCATTACCTCATTTGATTAATGAGTATTCATGGAGTAATGATTATAAAACGGTTATCATCAGCACCTCATTATTAGCTTTTATTGGTGGACTTGCAATGTGGCTTACAGTACCTGATGGTCCTTATAGAAAACTTGTATCAAAGCTACAACTAGGGATTGTCATTCAGTTATTTAGTATCCAAAGTTTTAGAAAAGCATCTTTTGGCTATTTTGGTCATATGTGGGAATTATATGCTTTTTGGGCATTTGTACCTATTATACTTAAAACCTATGCGCAAACACAACATATTGACATTCAAGTATCTTTTTGGTCGTTTATCATTATAGGAGTTGGCGCTATTTCCTGTATTCTAGGAGGCCTACTATCGTTGAGTAGTGGTAGTAAAAAAGTAGCGTATCATTCACTATTAACCTCAGGAATATTTTGCCTTGCCTCTCCCTTACTTTTTCAATTACCATTTGAATTATTTCTGATTGCAATGCATATTTGGGGAATGTTAGTTATCTCTGATTCTCCTCAATTCTCAACTATGGTTGCTACTTCAGTTCCTTCAGAACTTAAAGGTACAGCATTAACTATTGTAAATTGTATTGGTTTTGCTATCACTATTATCAGCATTCAGTTATTATCATTCTTGGCAAATAAAATAGACCCTACTTTACTCTACTTATTTTTGGGTATCGGTCCTATCTTTGGGATTTACATGCTAAGAAAATAGTTTATTATAAAGTAAAGAACATCTAATCTTTGGATTCTAACGATTTTTTTATCCTTGTCATCGCCTTATACATTTGAGCTTCTACTGTTTTTATAGAAACGTTTAACTGCTCTGCTACTTCTTTATATTTAAATCCTTGTAACTTATTTAACACAAAGACTTCTTTACATTTTGGTGGAAGTTTCTCTATTTCTTCTCTAACCTTAATTATTCTGTTTTTCACAAAATCATTATCCTCTTCTACAAAAAGTTCTAAAGCATCCTTTTTTATCTGCTCTATATAATTAAGTTCTTTTTTATTTCTTTTGTAGCTATCAAGTAATTCATAGTAACAAGATTTATATAAATAGCTTTTGATAGAAGTAGTAATTCTTAAACTTTTTCTATTTTTCCAGATTTTAAGCATTACATTCTGAACAATATCTTCTGCCTGTTGTTTATCTCTCGATAAATTATAGATATAGGCACACAATTCGTTATAGTGCATTTCATACAAACGCCTATAAACGAATTCATTCCCTCGCCTAAGTTCTTCTATTTGGGTGTCGTTTTTTATAGCAACCTTTTTAAACTCATTTATACCCCTATCACAAAACAATTAACAAAAACTTTACATAAATAATAAAAAAAATAGTTTCAAGCGTAAGGGTTTTTTATTTTTTTCCAGTCTTACTTATAAATAAGCCAATAATTCGCATGAAAAAAACCAATAATTTGGATACAAATCAAATAATAAAATATGTCAATAATGAGATGTCTGAAGAGGAACGCATCGCTTTTGAAATTTTATTAAAAGATGAAGATAATCTAAATGAGTTAAAGGAATATATTCTCACAGATCATTACATCCAATTAAGTAAAAATGATTTTGATAATCAACAAGCATCTTCATTATTTGAAACACAAATACAAAATACAAAATCTCATACTAAAACTCGTAAAAATAAAACCAATAATTATTTAAAATACGCTGCCGTTTTTATTGGTCTTATAATTTCCTCTGCTTTATACTACAATAAAGATATATTCAGTAATGACCAACCAACAAATGATGTAACATTACAAGTTGATAATGGTGATTTTGAAGCAATCAAAGAGAATGATTTATTTAAAGAGATCAAGAATGGTGATGGTGTTCTACTAGGAGTACAGGAAAAAAGCAAAATTGTTTACACAAACAAGAGTAAAGGTACAGCAAGTACAAAACCAAGTATCAATACTCTTAAAGTTCCTTATGGTAAGAAATTTCAAATTGTACTCTCTGATGGTACAACCGTTCATGTAAATGCTGGCTCTACTTTAAAATTCCCTGCTCAATTTGTTGCAGGGCAAATTAGAGAAGTAGAATTATCAGGAGAAGCCTATTTTGAAGTAGCTAGAAATGAAAAAGATCCTTTTATCGTGTCTACAAATGGTATTAGAACTGAAGTATTAGGTACAAAATTCAACGTTTCATCCTATACTGATGATTCTTTTTCTGAAGTTGTCTTAGTAGAAGGAAGTGTTGGTGTATCTATGGGCAACAAGCGATTTGATAAAAATACAGATCAAATTCTGAAACCTAATCAAAAAGCTAGTCTTACAAAATTAACTCAGAATTTGGATATATCTACAGTAAAAACAGAAAATTATGTCGCTTGGATCGATGGCGTTTTATTATTCAAAAACGAGAGTTTTGAGAATATTGTTAAAAAACTAGAACGTTCTTACGATAAGAAAATCACAATCAATTATCAAAAACTGAAAAAAGAGAAATTCACTGGTAGATTTGATATAGAAAACTTAGAAGATGTGCTTAAAACCTTCAGTAGCAACACATCTTTCAATTTCACCATCAAAGAAAGTGAAGTAATTATTAATCCCTAAAAACAAAAAATGAGTAAGAAATAGGAAGCTATAAAACAAAGAAAATCGAGAAATGCTGCAACATTTCCCGATTTAGAGTAAGCTTAATTTAACAATGGTTCAATCATTAAATCATATTAAAAGTATGAAAATAATTATACAAAACCACAGTAATGGTGTGGCAAAATTAATATTTAATTTAAAAATGAGGCTAACAATACTACTTATTATATTGTCTCTATTTAGAATAAACGCAAGTACATACTCGCAAAACACTAAGATTTCCTTAGATGTTCAGAATTTTACAATCGAGAAAGTATTTGATCTAATACAGCAAAAAACAGAATTCAAAGTATTCTTCAAAGCTTCTGAAGTTAATACCAATAGAAGAGTATCTCTAAAAGTATCTAACAGAAGAGTTGAGTATATTTTGAATAGAATATTTAAAAACACTACTACTTCATACAAAATAGTGGACAAGCAAATTGTACTGGTAAAAAAACCAGTAAGCTCAAATGCTTCTCCTATAAAAAATCCACAAACTGCACTTTCTAAACCTCAAAAAGGTTTTGAAATCAAAGGACAAATTGTGGATAAAAATGGGCTTCCTGTTCCTGGTGCTACTGTATCAATCCAAGGAACAACACAAGGAGTTGTTACTGATTTTGATGGTAATTTCACAATGCGAGTTTCTGTTCCAGATGTACTATTGGTAGAAAGCCTTGGTTTTGAAAACCAAACTATTGCAATTACTAATAAGACAAAAACAGTTTTCAATATTGTATTAATAGAATCTGTAGAATCATTGGGAGAAGTTGTTATTACCGATGGTTATAAAAAAGTAGATCGTCGCCTTTTTGCGGGGGTTGCTACAAAACTTGATCTTGAGGACATCAAAATTGAAGGGGTAACTGATGCTTCAAGACTTCTAGAAGGTAGAGATGCTGGTGTGGTTGTTGATAATGTTTCAGGAACTTTTGGTGCTTCACCAAGAATTAGAATTAGAGGAAATACTTCTCTTAATGGAAACAACAACCCTATTTGGGTAGTTGACGGAGTTATCCTAGAAGATAATGTAGAATTAGCTCAAGAAGACTTAGCTTCTGGAGATATAAATTCATTAATAGGGTCTTCTGTTGCAGGATTAAACCCTGATGATATTGATAGCTTTTCTATCCTAAAAGATGCTTCTGCTACTGCATTATACGGTGCACGTGCTAAGAATGGTGTTATTGTAATTACTACCAAAAAGGGTAAAAAAGGAGGATTAAGTGTAAAGTATAATAATAACTTTGCTTACCGTTTAAGACCTCGTTATACAAATTTCAATGTCCTTAATTCTCAACAAGAATTATCTGTATATGCAGAATTAGTAGAAAAAGGATTAATTGATTTAACTACTGCGCAACGTGCTGAATCTTATGGGGTATTAGGACAATACTATAACCTTAGAAGACCTAACAATGTACAAATAGGACCTAACGGACAAATATCAGATGAATTTTTCAACCGTTATCAAACTGCAAATACAGATTGGTTTAAAACACTTTTTACAGATTTCTCATTACAGCAAACACACTCTCTAAATGTATCTGGAGGTAGTGATGATGCCGTTTATTATTTCTCATTGAGTTATCTTGATGATGCTGGTCAAACTATAGGAGACGAAGCGCAACGATATACAACTAAACTAAGTACCAAGTTTAACCTTTCAGATAATTTCTCATTAGCTACTTCATTGACTGGTAGTTTTAGAAATCAAAGAACTCCAGGAACAAATGACAGAAGTTTGGACCCTATTACAGGTGAATTTCAACGTGAATTTGAGATCAATCCTTACAGTTTTTCTTTGACAAACAGTAGAAGTGTTACACCATATGATGAAAATGGAAACTTAGAATTTTTCAGAAAAAACTATGCTCCTTTTAATATCATTCATGAATTAAGAAATAACTATATAGATATTGATGTAACAGATATTGCATTTCAAACCGATCTTAATTATAAAATCACAAATAATTTAACCGCTACTTCTACTTTTAATTACCGTAAAGCAATTACGCAAAGAGAGCATATTATTACAGGAATATCAAATCAAGCAGAAGCTTTTAGAGCTGGAGCTGGTGATAATATTATTGGCCCTATTAATCCTTTCTTATATCAGGATAGAGATAACCCTAACAGGCCTCCATACTCTATTCTTCCAGAAGGTGGTCTTAATGTATATAATGAAAATGTACTAGATTATGTATACTGGAGAAATTCTATTGCTTGGAATTCTACCTATAAAGATATCCATCAATTTACTGCTCTTTTAGGACAAGAAATAAAATCTACTACAAGACAAAGCAGAGAATATACTGGTATTGGAATTTCTTATGAAAATGGGTATCTAGTAAATACAAATCCAGATGCTATCGATCAATTGATAGATAATAATGATCAATACTTTAATATTAGTAATTTTAGAGATCGTTTTACAGGGTTTTTCTTTAATGGTGGATATACCTATGATAACCGATATACTATTAATGGTACATTGAGATATGATGGATCAAACCTACAAGGATCAAGTCCTAAAGCAAGATACCTTACCAACTATAACATTAGCGGTGCTTGGAATATTGATAATGAAGATTTCTTTAATGTAGAATGGGTAAACTTTTTAAAATTAAAAGCTACTTACGGTTTATCAGGAGGAAGAGGTCCTCTTACCAGTGCATCTCTTGATTTACGTGGTGGGATACCTTTACGTCCTCAAGATGCTGAAACTATTATACAAATTAACTCATTAGAAAATTCTGATTTAACTTTTGAGAAACTAAAAGAGTTTAGTACAGGATTAGAATTCTCTCTTTTCAATAGTCGTATTGCAGGAGAAATAGGATATTATAAACGTAATTCTTTTGACCTTATTGGTACTGTAAGAACTAGTGGTGTTGGTGGAGAAGCATTTAAAACAGGAAATTTTGCTGATCTAGACGTAGAAGGATATGAATTTGGATTATCTACAGTAAATATAAAGACCAAAAATTTCAAATGGAGTTCTAACCTTAATGTAGGGTATAACACAGAAGAAGTAAAGAATTTAAAATTTAACCCTCGTTTGGTTGATTTAATTTCACCTTCTGGATCTCCTATAAATGGTCGTGAAATCTCTGCATTGTATTCAACACGTTTTGCAGGTCTTAATGAATTTGGTATCCCTACATTCTTTGATGCTGATAATAATAGAGTAACCAATATCGACCTACAAAACAGAAATGATATTGAAAAAATATTGAAGTATGAAGGACCAACACAACCAAGAGGAGCTGGTGGTTTTAGTAATACTGTTGAGTATGCAGGCTTTTCTTTATCAGCCAATATTTCTTTCAAATTTGATTACAAAATACGTTTGAATAGTAATTTCGAAGCAGCATATACTGACTTCAATTCTTTACCAGGAGAATTAATTAACAGATGGGCTGTTCCAGGAGATGAAAATGTAACCAATATTCCAGCCATTTTAGATAATCGTATTATAATCAGTCAACTTAATGGTAGGGTAAACAATGGACTTGTATCTGCTCGTGATAATGCATATCAACTATACAACAGTAGTGATCTAAGAGTTGTAGATGGTAGTTACGCACGTATGCGATCTATAGCACTAGGATATACCGTTCCATCCTCTTATGCTGAGAGATTAGGACTTTCTTCTGCAAGAATTCGTCTACAGGGAGAGAACTTATTCTTACTGTATTCTGACAAAGCATTGAATGGTCAAGACCCTGAATTTTTTAACTCAGGAGGTGCTGCATTACCAGTACCTAAAACAGTATCTCTTTCACTTAATGTTGGATTTTAAAAAAAAGACTAATTATGAAGAATAATAAATTAAAATCATATATACTATTATTTATCCTTGCTATTGTAAGTGCTAGTTGCGAACAATATTTGGAAGAATCTCCTGATGACAGACTAGTACTAGATTCTGTTGATAAAGCGGCAAAACTAGTTGCAAATTCTTATTCTCAAGGAGGGTATGCATTTACTGATATGTACACCGATTTAGCAGGACCATTAGGAGTTCCTAATGCAGATGGAGTTGTACTTGATGCTGGAGGAAACACTATCCGCTTACAAGATCTACAAACCTATACTTGGGATAATGTAACTGCAATTTTTCAGGATACTCCTACTTTTTTTTGGAATCAAACGTATGAGGCAATTGCACATACCAATGAGGTTCTTGCTGTAATTGATAATCTAGAAGGAGATCCAGAAAAAAGAAATGCAATAAAAGGAGAAGCACTTATTTCTAGAGCATACAATTACTTTATGTTAGTAAACATGTTTGGTATGCATTATGATAATAATGCTTCTACGAACCTAGGAGTACCCTATATCACAGAGCCTGAGACAGAATTTTTACCAACTTACACCCGTAATACGGTAGCAGAAGTTTATGATTTTGTTGAAAAAGATTTACTTGATGGATTAGCCCTAATAAGTGATAAATTTTTCTCGGGAACAAAAAAGTATCATTTTACAAAAAAAGCTGCTCAGGCTTTTGCTTCTAGATTTTATTTATGGAAAAGAGATTATGAAAACTGTATTAAGTATAGTAACCTCTTTATTGATGGTAATCCTGATATTTATGTAAAAAATGGAGAAGATTTTGTAATCTCAGGATCTAATGCAATTGCGATACAATACGCAAACCCAGAAGAACTAAGTAATGCTCTAGTTATTCAAAAAACAAGTAATTACCAAAACTATAGTTTAGGTTTTAGGTTAAATTCAAATGACGTTACAGCACTTTTTACAAATCCATTATCAATAGGAGACATCAGAAATAACCCTTTTAATTTCACCGCTTTAGAAGTAAACTTTTTCCCTAAACTTTTTGAATATTTTTTCAGAGAAAATTTATCCTCAACTTCAGGATTACCTTATCATATTAGTGTAGAATTTAAAGGAGAAGAAGTTTTATTAAACAGAGCAGAAGCATATGTATTAAGTGGTAATCAAAGCGCAGCTCTTGCAGATATCAACCAATTAGCTGTAAAAAGATATAACGGAACAGAATATACAGATATTGCTGCTATTCAGTCTTTTTATAATGCTAGTACTCCTGCAGATGGTATTCTAGAATTGATCTTACACGAGCGTAAGAAAGAATTTTGGGACCATGGATTACGTTGGTTTGATATCAAACGTCATAACCGTTCAGTAACACACGTACTTCCTGTAAGTGAAGGTGGACAAACACTTACTCTTACCGAGAATGACTTAAGAAAAGCAGTACAAATCCCTGAAGATGCAATTGCATTAGGACTAACTCCAAACCCTAGATAAAATATTGATTATGAAGACAAAAATAAATATAACTCAAAAACTGTTGTTTATCGTATTTTCTATCCTAATCATTCTAGCTTGTGATAGAGAAGAAACATTACAACCTACCGCTATTTTTGAAAATGGAGAACCAGAATCAACAACAGAAATTGATCAATTCTTAAAAAAGGAATTCAGAGACCCTTATGGATCTGTTATTCATTATAAATTTGTAGATAAATTTATCGATCCTACAAAATCTGCTACACCACCACGTATAGATGTAGTACAACCAATAGCGGAACTTATCAAACAAGCCTGGATAGAGCCTTATAATAAGGCTTCAAACCAAGGAGGTGAATTTTTAGGAACATATTTCCCAGCAGAAATTGTAATCTTAGGTTCTCCTTTGTTTAATAGTAATGGGACTATAACACTCGGGGTAGCTGATTCTGGAGTAAGAGTAACACTTACTCAAGCTAATGAGTATACACCTGATAATACAGCTTGGATTGTACAAACATTCAGAACCTTACATCATGAATTTGCACATATTATTGATCAGAATTTTAAATTTGACATAGAGTCTTTCTTTAGAATTTCTGAAGATAATTATACTTCTTCTGGTACTTGGTTTACTCTAAGTCAAAACCAAGCAATAGAAAGAGGTATGGTTACCCCTTATGCGACTTCATCTCCTGCAGAAGATTTTGCAGAAACTATGGCTTTTATCATTACAACAGATCCAGATGTATTCGAAGCTACTTATATTACTCCAGAAACATGTGATGGAAATCCTGCTTGTATTGCCAGAAACGAAGGGAGAGCTCGCATCAAAGAAAAATACGATGTTATCATCAAGTATATGAAAGAAGATGTAGGAATAGATATGAATATTCTCAGAGATGAATTTTTAAATAGTATTAATTAAACCTTGAATAACATGTTAAAAAATATAAAAATATATACATTATTTATCCTTACTCTTGGTTTTATGGCTTGTAGCACTGATAATGATGTAGAGCCATTATTTGACCAAGATATTGATAGTCGTGTTGATGCACTTTTATTAAATTATAAAAAAATTCTAACTACTCCCGAATTTGGTTGGAAAGCGGATTATATCCCAGAAGAAGGAGAACCTTTATTTAGAATTCATTTGAATTTTAATGATGATAATACAGTTGAATCAACTTCTGATTATAAAAATGGAGAAAACGATTTACCTTCTACGTATCGTGTAGGTAAAAGTCAATTTCCAGAATTAATTTTAGAAAACTATTCTACATTACATAGCCTATTTGAAGTTCAGCAATTCGCTCTTGGAGCGGAATTCGAATTTATATTTGATGAAGTTTCTAGTGATAAAATTGTACTTAGAAGTAAAACTGATAAAGATCAAAAATCAATAATTACATTAACTCCTGCTACAGCTACAGACAAGAACAACATTATAGCTTCTAGAGAATTTGAAACTCGTTTGAAAGATAGGCATCTTACTAGTAATTTTTTCAGATCTTTAATCGTTACGAATGCTTCATCTGAACAAGTATTTTCTTCTAACTTTTCTTTTGATATCGATAGAAGAAGAGGTGTTTTTACAGGAGAAGATACTAATAATGTTGTATCGTCTTATGACTTACCATTAAATACGACTGAAACAGGTTTTGATTTTGAAATTCCTTTTTCATTTAACGGTATAGATTTTAAATCTTTTATTTATGATGAAGGTACTAACACATTTATATCTACTGTAGGTGATTTAACCACCACAATTCTTGCTTCGATTGAACCAGGATATATTAGTAATGATATTTTTTCTATCGGTCAAAGCTCTTCTGGTCCAAGATTCTTATATCGTAGATCATTTGATAGTCCGTTTGTTTCTTCTGGATTTGAAGCTATAATTGACCAACTCAATGCTGATGCTTCTTCTACTTTTGGATTTAGTTTTAACCAATTCTTTTTTGAAACTAATCCAGAAATAAGTGGTAACAACACAACACTTTCGATCGTATTGAATGAAATTGCTGACCCTACTAACTCAATAACTTTCTACTATGAATATGAGGCTACTATAGTAGATAAAAAGTTAATTTTAACATACATAGGCCCAAGTACTACCCAAGGAAATCCTAGTTTTAACGGACTTCTTGAAGCCAATGCTTTGCCTTTAATCAATTTTTACGGAAATCCTCTTGGTCTTATTTATACTGATAGAGGCAATTTTTTAAATTTCATAAACCTAGGTTCAAGTTTTTCTAGTATTCAAGATCCTTCACTAAGTGTTTATGGACCTTGGGTTAATTTCTAAGACAGATAAAAATATTTACAAATGACTATTGTTCCCTCAATAGCCTAATTAACTCAACTTGCGAAAGCCCGAAGTTTTTACTTCGGGTTTTCTTATTTAATATAAAAGCTTACACATTTTTTTGAAAAAAAATATCAATATGTTTTAACTATTCCTTGTTATCCCCCTATGGTTTATTGACTTATCCTCTTATAAATATGTTAAGAAATCTGTATTACTTATCTCTTTTATTTAAATTAGGCGATCAAATTAACACAAATGAAAACATTTATCACTGCCACCCTACTATTCATGTCTACTATTTTAGTTTCACAAACTGATCAACGCATTTATGATATTATCAATACTATTTCTACTGATAGAATTGAAACTGATATTAAAAAATTAGCAGCATTTGGTACTCGAAATACTTTCAGTGATACCATTTCTGATACAAGAGGAATTGGAGCTGCAAGAAGGTGGATAAAACAAGAATTTGAAAACGTTTCAAAACAATGCTCTAGCTGTCTTTCTGTATTTTATCAAAAAGATTTTGTTACCAAAGACATGGGAACTAGAGTTCCGCATGATGCGTGGGTTGTAAATGTAGTTGCAATACAAAAAGGTACCAAATACCCCAATCGCTATATTATCATGAGTGGTGATATAGATTCTAGAGCTAGTGATACTATGGATTTTACTACTGATGCTCCTGGAGCTAATGATAATGCAAGCGGAATGGCGGGTACAATCGAAGCTGCCCGAGTATTATCTAAATACTCTTTTGAGAATAGTATCATCTATGTTGGATTATCAGGAGAGGAACAAGGGCTCTTTGGAGGGGGTGGTCTTGCCAAATATGCAAAAAATAAAGGATGGGATATTATAGGCATTCTCAACAATGATATGATTGGCAATATCAAAGGAGTTGATGGGGTAATTGACAATAGGTCATTCAGAATATTTTCTGAACCTACCAATCCTACCGATACTGAAAAAACGATAAAACGAAGACGTTTTTATGGAGGTGAAGTTGATGGAGTTTCTAGGCAACTAGCAAGGTATGTACATAAAAATGTAAAAACATATATGCCAGAAATGAACCCCATGATGATCTACAGACTAGATCGTTTTGGCAGAGGTGGCCACCATAGACCATTTAACGATTTGGGGTATGCTGGAATCAGAATTATGGAAGCTCATGAAAACTATACACAACAACATCAAAATATAAGAGAAGAAAACGGAATTAACTATGGTGATGTCGTGGAACACGTAAATTTTGAATATGCAGCAAAGTTAACTGCTGTAAACGCTATAAATTTAGCTAGCATTGCTTGGGCTCCTCCTGCTCCTTCAGAAGTAAAAATAGGGGGTATTGTAAAACCCGCAGCAAAATTTAAATGGAAAAAAGTTAATGACCCTAATGTAGTAGGATATAAAATATATTGGCGAGACACGACTTCTCCTACCTGGGATCATAGTAGATTTGTTGGTGATATAGACAATTTTGTATTAGATGGTATTGTTATTGATAATTTCTTTTTTGGGATTGCAACAGTAGGCAAAAATGGTTTTGAGAGCCCTGTAGTATTTCCTTCAGAAGTATTTTGAATCTAATAACAGTATTATAAAACTTTAACTAAGTTTACCGTAGAAGAGAAAATAGTCTTTACCACACTATTTAACTCATACATGACATAATTATATAATAAACAATGCATAAATTTTCACTTTTCGTTTTACTTACTATTCAGATACAGTTATTATCTGCTCAAGAATCAAATTTTACTAGACAAGATTCATTACGTGGTACAATAACTCCAGAAAGAGCATGGTGGGATCTTACTTATTACCACCTCGATATTGCAGTAAACCCAGATAAAAAAACTATTTCAGGAAAAAACACCATCTATTATAAGGTACTCAAAGAGCATACTGTCATGCAGATTGATTTGCAACCTCCATTAAAAATTGAGAAAGTAGTACAAAACAATACTCCGCTACAAGTAAAATCAGAGGGGAATGCACATTTTATTACACTCTCTTCTACTCAAAAAGAAAATAGTATCCAAGCCATAGAAGTATACTACAGTGGTACACCTCGTGAAGCAGTTCGTGCTCCTTGGGATGGGGGAATCTCTTGGAAAAAAGACCAAAATGGGAATCATTTTGTTGCCTCTTCCTGCCAAGGATTAGGAGCTAGTGTATGGTGGCCAAACAAAGACCATATGTATGATGAAGTAGATAGTTTACTTATAAGTGTAAATGTTCCTAAAGATCTTATGAATATTTCTAATGGGCGATTGCGAAAAGTAGAAAATCATGCCAATAAAACTAAAACCTACCATTGGTTTGTAAACAACCCTATTAATAACTACGGAGTAAATATTAATATTGGTGATTATGTACATTTTGGAGAGCAATATCAAGGAGAAAAAGGAACTCTAGATATGAACTATTATGTACTCAGAGATAACCTAGAAAAAGCTAAGAAGCAGTTTAAAGACGCTCCAAAAACAATGAAAGCCTTTGAACATTGGTTTGGTCCCTACCCTTTTTATGAAGATAGTTATAAACTTGTAGAAGTACCTTATCTTGGAATGGAACACCAAAGCTCTGTAACCTATGGAAATAAATATGCAAATGGATATTTAGGCAATGACCTTTCTGGTTCTGGATGGGGGTTAAAATTTGATTTTATCATTGTTCATGAATCAGGACATGAATGGTTTGCCAATAATATAACCAATAGAGATATTGCCGATATGTGGATTCATGAAAGCTTTACTGCATATTCTGAAAGCTTATTTGTGGATTATTATTATGGAAAAAAAGCAGCTTCTGAATATGTTATAGGTACTAGAAAAATTATCCTAAACGACAAACCTATAATTGGAGCTTATAATGTGAATGATGAAGGGTCGGGAGATATGTATTACAAAGGAGCAAATATGTTACATACCTTACGGCAACTTGTAGAAGATGATACAAAGTGGCGATCTATCCTAAGAGGTCTTAATACCAAATTTTATCATCAAACCGTTACCACAAAACAAATAGAAGATTATCTAAGTACCATAACAGGCATTGATTTAAAACAGTTTTTTGATCAATACCTTAGAGACACAAGAATACCTATTCTAGAGTATACTTTTGAAAAAGACACCTTAAAATTTAGATACACCAATATTGTTGAAAAATTTGATATGCCTATTCGTATTTTTGTTGATGGAACACCTTTATGGATTCGCCCTAATGCGTCATGGCAAAGAAAAGAATTGAAAGGAAATAAGATTACTATTGACCCTAATTTCTATATAGATAGTACTGTATTGCAATGATTTTACCTAGTAAGCTGTAATGACCAAAAATCAGATAATGAAATTCTCCCCCTTCCCTATTTTACAAACCAATAGATTACAATTAAGACAATTAGAAAAAAATGACAGTGCGGAAGTAAAATTCTTACGATCAGATGAACTAGTTAATACTTATGTAAAAAGGCCAAAAACTAATACCATAGAAGAAGCTATTCATTTTATCAATAAAATTAATACAGGAATTGAACAAGGTGACTGGGTATTCTGGGGGATTACCATAAAAGGAAACCCAAAACTTATAGGTACAATCTGTTTATGGAATTTCTCTGAGGATAAAAAAAATGCAGAAATTGGTTACGACTTACACACCTCCTTTCATAAAAAAGGTATTATGAATGAAGCTCTAACCTGTATACTTGATTACGGGTTTACAACTCTTCAGTTACATACTATAGAAGCATACACACATCAAAATAATGAAGCCTCAAAAAACTTACTAATTAGAAATAATTTTAAGCTCTTGCTCAACAAGACCGACCCAGATAACGTAGATAATATTATTTTTTCTTTACATAAACTATCTTAGGATAAGTCTTCAAAGTATTTGCTTGAAACCGATCTTTAATTTCGAGACAGGCTTCAAAGCATTAAAACCTCACTTAGTAAGTAAAACCCTTCTATACAAACACTTTATTAATTATTTTCTATAAACCTCTACCTTAGTTCTCAAGTGGCTGTGTATATTTTACTATATCTATTCCGATACCATTAGGATCTTGTATAGCAAAATGTCTTTCTCCCCAAGGTTCATCTCTAATATCAACTTTTATTTCTACTTTCTTTTGCGTTACCTCTTCATACATCTTATCTACATCATCTACTTCTATCGTTAAATACATCCCTTCCCCTCTAAAAGGTTTATGAAAAAAAGGTTGTTGCGTAGGGTGATTAGGTAATAAAAAACTGATCGTGTCTTTCTCATTAGGTGTTTTTAACAGAAGATAAAATTCATTCTCAAATTTTATCCCAAAGTTTAAATTATCTACATAAAAAGACTTTGTTTCTTTTAGGTTTTTGGTTAAAACTCCTGCGTTTAATCTCATAATGTTATTGTTTTAAAATTACATAATTAATAGTAAAAAAAACTATTTTTTCTTATTCATAATATCAATGTCATTATATATCAACCACGATTTTATTAGACCAACATAGTACTTTAAATAATTATTAGTCAAAAAAATATTAGACCAAGTATTAAATCGCCTTGACTGAACTCCTAAATAAAATATCCAAACAGCAAGAGCTGCTACAGGTATTATTTTTTTTTCATCTTCGGATATCAAAGAATATTGTTTATAGCCTTTATAGAAGCTATGTAAATTTACTTCAAATTTATCTTTATCAGGTTCTGTATTGAACAGTTGCACACTAAAATATGCTACATCTAGAAATAACCATCCATTTCCGCAAAAATCAAAATCAAAAATTGTAATTGCCGAATCATCTTCTATATTCATATTGTCATACCACATATCAAGATGTACTATCCCTGATCGTACATTCTCTGAATCAACAGTACCAAACTCTAAAGAAATATAATCCCTTGCTTTTTTCACAAACTTCATTTCATCCATAGATTCAAGAAAATGCTCTTTTGCATATTGATATGGTAATTTTGTAAGCATCTCTATATCATAACTATTTCTTTTTATACTCCTCTTATTCAATACCTCATGCATCTTACCCATCAATTCACCTATTTTCACACAATTCTTTTCTGTTAGGTTTCTAATTTTGGTTCCTTTAGCATATGAAAACAAAACACCATACCGTTCTCCTTCTGGTGCTTCTATCATTTGAATAAATTTTCCTGAAGTATCTATCAATGGATAGGATACAGATATATTATTTTCTTTTAGCAAATTAAGGAGTTGTAACTCTTCTTTAATCTCTTTTTTAGACCGCCAATTATAACTATAAACTCTAAATACATATTTATTCTTACCACACTCAACTAGATATGTATGATTAACTCCTATTTTTAAAATTTTACAAACGACATTTTCTGCCAAGTCATATTTTTCTTTTATAAAAAAAGCTACATATTTAGGGCAAAGAGTTGAATTGATAACTGGAAAAATTGACATTTTCTAAAAACTAATTTTATTGTGAATTAAGAACAAAAGAAAGCTTATAAAGCTTTAAAATAATCAAATATAAAACTGTAATCAATAATCTTAAATAAAAACGCAGTATATCTCAACTATTCTAGCCTCCATTTACGGTTTTTACTTGTATAAACAAGCTTTTTCCCTTAACATCACTTTAAGAGATTTAAAAAGATAAATCAGTACTTTGGTCCTTTCATAATTACATGTTTATGTGAATTCTTAGAGCACATTTTGTCTTTCTTTTTACCAAAGAATATTGATTGATAAAAAACACTCTAATCTATTATATAGTACCAATGAAATATATATTCTGCACCCTACTCATTTTTCCTTTTTGGCTTCAAACAACAGCTCAACAAATTGAAATCCCTATAGATACTACTATTGTAACAAACCATAGTACTGTAATAAAAGGGCAACAGATTACCTATAAAGCAACAGTAGGCTTTCAACCAGTTTGGGATCAATCAGGAGCTCCTATAGCATCGTTATCATATACTTATTACAAGAGATCTGATCTTAAAAAAGATGAAAATCGTCCGTTATTAATATCATTCAATGGAGGTCCAGGGTCTGCGTCGGTATGGATGCATATTGCATATACAGGACCGAGAATTCTTAAAATCGATGACGAAGGATTTCCTATACAACCATATGGTATCAAGGCAAATCCAAATTCTATTCTTGATGTAGCTGATATTGTTTATATAAACCCTGTAAATACAGGCTATTCTAGAATGATCAAAGATCAAGAAGGAAAAATGTCTGAGAAGAAGCTATTTTTTGGAGTACAGGCTGATATAACTTATTTAGCTGATTGGATCAATACATTCGTGACTCGCAACAATAGATGGAGATCTCCTAAATATTTGATTGGAGAAAGTTATGGTACTACTAGAGTTTCTGGACTTGCATTAGAACTCCAGAATCGTCAATGGATGTATTTAAATGGTGTTATATTAGTTTCTCCCACAGAAATAGGATTTAAGTTTGATGGACCAGTAGAAATTGCTAATCGTTTACCTTATTTTACTGCAGCAGCATGGTATCATAAAATGTTGCCTCCTGAACTTCAAAACAAAGACTTACTACAAATATTGCCAGAAGTAGAGGAATATGCTATTAATGAATTGCTTCCTGCAATTGCAAAAGGAGGATATTTAGATAATGTTTTAAAAGAAAAAGCTATCAATAAAATGGCCTATTACTCTGGGCTTTCACAAAAGGTAATACGTCAACATAATTTAGAAGTTCCTATGCCATTTTTCTGGAAAAGCCTTTTGAGAGACAAAGAAGGATATACCATAGGAAGATTAGACTCTCGTTATAAAGGAATGGATATCAAAGAAGCTGGAAATACTCCTGATTATAATAGTGAATTGACCTCCTGGCTTCATGCATTCACTCCTGCTATTAATTATTATTATAGTGAAGAATTAAAATTTAAAACTGATCTCAAATATAATATGTTTGGTCCTGTACACCCATGGAATCGTACCGAAGGGAATAATACTGGAGAAAACCTAAGACGCGCCATGGCAATGAATGCCAATCTACATACAATGATACAATCTGGATATTATGATGGAGCAACTACCTATTTTAATGCTAAATATGTAATGTGGCAACTTAATATAAATGGTAAACTTACAGATCGCCTTAGTTTTAAAGGATATCGTAGTGGCCATATGATGTACTTACGTAATGAAGATCTTATTCAAGCCAATGATGATATTAGAACTTTTATTACTAGATCATCTGCTACCATTCATAAAGCCTCAAAATATTAAATTATGACTACAACAATACTCAAAATAAAACCTTTAGGTTTCCCTTGGGAGACCAGTGATCCCTTTTTGTTCTGTGCATATCACGAAGATCACTATCCAAAAGGAAATGGAAAACTAGGCCCTGATAAATCATTAGAAGGCCGTAATATAGGTCAAGATTTTACTCTCAAAGACGGATGGAGAATGTACCATGGTAGTACTATCCCTGGGTTTCCTGCTCATCCGCACCGAGGATTCGAAACTGTTACTATCGTACAAAAAGGATTAGTGGATCACTCTGATTCATTAGGTGCTGCAGGTCGTTTTGGTAATGGAGACGTACAATGGATGACCGCAGGCAAAGGAGTACAGCATTCTGAAATGTTCCCATTGCTCAATACAGAAAAAGATAACCCTTTTTTATTATTCCAGATATGGCTTAATCTTCCCAGAGATAAAAAAATGACAGCTCCGCATTTTAAAATGCTTTGGAGCGAAAATGTTCCTACAGTAACACACTTGGACGCCATTAAAAACAGTACCGAGGTAACATTGATAGCAGGAGATTTATTTGATAAAAAAGCGCCTCTACCTGCGCCAGATTCATGGGCTGCCGATCCACAAAATGAAGTAGCAATATGGACTGTAAAAATGGATCCTGAAGCAACTTTTACATTTCCTCCTGCTTCAAAGGGAATAAATAGATCTGTCTATTTTTGTAAAGGAAATGAAATTTTTAGTGAAGGATATACAATACCTGTAGATCATGAAATTATTGTAAACGCCGATCAAGAATTGACCTTAAAAAATGGTGACACAGAAGCTCATTTGTTAGTGCTACAAGGAAAACCTATAAACGAACCTGTTGTAAAACATGGGCCATTTGTAATGAATAGCCAAATAGAAATAAGAGAAGCTATCCAAGAATACCAACAAACCGAATTTGGGGGTTGGCCTTGGCCATCATATGATCATGTACATCATTCATCTAAAGGAAGATTTGCTTTGTATCCTGATGGTACCGAAATAAAAAAGTAAGCTATATAACCATAAGAGTGGGTAAATAATCCTTATCTTTAGTCTTAGTTACTTTTGATAAAGCAAATTATTAACCACATAATTACCAACAACTTATACTACACTATCTTTAGATTCCTAAATTTTATTTCATAGGTAGCATAAGAATATATTATCCAAAATGCGTAATCGAAAAAGGTTTCTTTTACTCTTCATACTTGCTCCGTATTTGATATTTGTTTTTTCTTGTAAGGAAGAAAAAATATTAACAGATACGGAAATAAAATGGTTAGAAAAAAACGATTCTATTACAATCGCTTTATTCCCATATTATCCTCCTTATCAATTTATCAATGATAACAATACAATTGAAGGTGTTTTTATAGAGTACCTTGATTTGATCGAAGAAAAAACGGGACATACATTCAAGAAAAAATATTACTCTGATTGGCTCGAACTAATAAGTGATATCAAAAATAAAAAAATAGATATGATTCTTGAGGCACAACCAACAGAGGCTCGTAATCAATATCTTAATTTTTACTCAGGATTATTTGAAACTCCTTTTGTTATAGTAGCTTCAAAAGATACTCCTTCTGGTATTTCCTTAAACGATTTCAATAACAAAACGATAACGGTACCTACAGGATATGCTGCTGAAGAATATTTAAAGAAAAAGTACACAGGAATAAAACTTCATACCTATATAGACGAAACTACATCTTTACAAAAAGTACAAGACGGAAAACATGATGCATATTTTGGTCCAAAAACGGTTGCTAATTTTTTAATTAAAACCAAAAACCTAGATAACCTAAGTATTATCTCACAAACCAAGTATTTTTATAACCCTGGCCTTGCCATTGATAAAGATAATGAGGTTCTTAATCAGATTATCAAAAAATCAATTCATGCTATTTCTGATCAAGAAAAACAAGATATTATAGAAAACTGGTTGTATGTAAAAACTACTCCTTTTTATACACAACCAAGTTTTATTATTCCCATTATAACCTTAATAACATCAATACTTTTTATTGTTTTAGGTATTCATTTTTATCTGGGACATATTGTAAAAATTAGAACAAGAGCTTTACGAATTGCTAAGAATATTGCTGAAAAAAATGATCTATTAAAAACTGCTTTTATTAATAATATATCTCACGAGATCAGGGCTCCTATGAATACCATTATTGGCTTTTCTAAATTGCTTAAAGAACCAGAAGTAACAAATAATGAAAAGAAGAGATATATTAATTTTATTGTAAATGGCAGTAAACAACTAATTAAAAGTATGGACGACATACTTGAAATTTCAAAATTACAAACTAATCAAGTTACTCTTACTTCAGAAAAAGCAGATATGCATGCCGTTTTTGAAACCATTTTTTCTGTCTATGAAAAAGAAGCCAAGAAAAAAGGAATTTCACTTATACTTAATAATAACCTTACCGAAGATCAACGATATATACTTACAGATACTTCTAAACTTATCAAAAGTATTAGTGGACTTCTGGAAAATGCCATTAAATATACCAAAAGAGGAGCTGTACTTATATCTTGCTTGGCACAAAAAAGTACCTTAATTATTAATGTTAGAGATTCTGGAGTAGGAATTGATCCAAAAAATCAACAACTTATTTTTAAAAGCTTTTCTCAATCTGAAAATCAAATATCAAGAAAATATGGAGAACTGGGATTAGGACTTACCATTTCTAAAGAATATATAAACTTAATGGGAGGACAATTGTCTTTCTCCTCTATACCAAATAAAGGATCTACATTTAGGATAGAACTCCCCTTCTACCCTATCATAAATGAAGAAAAAAACACTTCTTATCATTTACCTCATAAAGAATCAAAAACTACCCCATACATTATTTTGATAGCAGAAGATGGGGATGTAAATTATCTAGTTTTAAAAACAATATTGTCAAAAATGGAACATTATCATTTTACTATACATCGTGCAAAAAACGGTAGAGAAGCTCTTAATTTTTGCGAAAAAAATAGTAGTATCGATCTTATATTTATGGATATGAAAATGCCAGAAATGAATGGTTATAATGCCACTCGTCTTATCAAAAGCATCTACCCTCACCTTCCTATAATTGCACAAACTGCATATACAACCAATGAAGATGTTCAGCATGTTTTTATAGCGGGTTGTGATGATTTTATACCTAAACCCATTGATCCCGCTATCTTAAAAAAAGTAATTGATAAATATTTACCTAAAAATTCTATGCAAAAATCAACAAAAAGTTTGCATCCCGTGTTTTAATATATACTACTGAGAACATTCTCAACTATAAATATATAAATGATAACACTATAAAAAGCAATTGTATCAAATTATATCATTACCTTTTTTTTAAAATAATAAATTAAAATCTATATCCAACCTTATAAATAAAATCGCTGTTTTTTGAAAGTGTTATCATTAAATAGTATCTTTATTAATGAGGAGCAAAAAAAGTAAGTGAATTTTAGCAAACGTTATGGCAAAAAAAATTCCATATCCTCTCCTTTCTATTATTATATTGATAGCTGTATTTTCTTGCTCTAAAACCGAGCTTCTTACCACTGAGGAAAAAAATTGGCTACAAAGTAATGATAGTATTACAATAGGCCTATTCCCCTACTATACTCCATATCAATTTATCAATGATAATATGCAAATTGATGGAATCCTTATCGATTACCTATCAACTATAGAAAAAAAAATTGACCATAAATTCAAAAGAAAGTTATATACTGATTGGGGGCAATTATTGGATGATGCCAAAAACAATAAAATCCAAATTGTTTTAGAAATACAACAAACTTCTAATAGAGATAACTACCTCAACTTCTATTCTCAATTATTTCAATCTAATTATACAATTGTTACAAGAAAAGATACTAACTACGGCACGGAGCTTAAAGATTTTTATGACAAGACAATCACAGTTCCAAAAGATTATGGAATTCACGAAATACTTAAAGAACATGAGAAAAAAATCAATATTGCCACAGAGGTATATGACAGTACTTGTTTAAAACAAGTAAATGCTAGAAAATATCATGCATACATAGGTCCAAAAGCAGTTGCTAACTATTTGATCAAAACAGAAAATTTCAAGGATCTTCATATTGTAGGAGAAACTGAATATTCTTATAAACCCAGCATCGCAGTTCAAAAAAGTAATGTAATGCTTAATCAAATTATATCTAAGACGGTTTATAGTATTACAGATACCGAAAAAGAAATTGTTCTTGATAATTGGTTGTATCATGCGATCACCCCTTTCTATAAAAAGACAGGTTTTTGGATTACTCTTACAGGAATGATTCTCTTATCACTTATCATTATCCTTTTACTCAATAGATATTTAAAATATATCATTAAGCAAAAAACAAAAGAATTAAACATTGCAAAAACAAAAGCAGAAGAAAGTAATAAACTCAAAACTTCATTTATCCATAATATATCTCACGAAGTACGCACACCTATGAATGGTATTATTGGTTTTTCTGAACTGCTTAATGAACCAGGAATTACTCCTGTTAAACAAAAAGAGTATACCAAGATAATTATTGACAGCAGTAATCAACTAATTAGTATTATTGATAATATTATTGAGATATCAAAACTAGAAACCAATCAAGTCAAAGTTCGTTTTGAACAAATGGATTTTAATAAGTTATTATATACTATTTTTTTGGATTTTCAGAATAAAGCTATCAGTAAAAATATTACAATACACCTAGATAATAAGTTGATAAATGATCAGGGGGTTATACTTATGGATAAACAAAAAATAAGTAGAATAATACAAAACCTAATTGATAATGCGATCAAGTTTACTACTCAAGGCACAATAATTATCTCTTGTGAACTAGTTAAAGATTCTTTGGTAATTACTATAAAAGACACAGGAATTGGTATTAAACCAGAAGATCAAGAATTAATATTCAATAACTTTTCTCAATCAGAAAAAGAGGTTACCAAAAGTTACGATGGCCTTGGATTAGGACTATCAATTGCACAAAAGAATGCTAAATTACTAGGAGGTACTATTTCTTTTACCTCAATGATCGACAAGGGCTCTGTGTTTACTGTGACACTACCATATCACCCAATACTAAAAAATGATATATTTGATGCTAATAGAACACAAATGCCTGATATTCCTATAAAACAAGTAATCTTGATCGTAGAAGATGGTGATGTTAATTTTTTATTTCTAAAAACGATATTACAAAAAATGAAAGGATACAAATTTGTAATTCATCGTGCAGAAAACGGTAAAGTTGCTGTAGAATTATGTAAAAAAAATGAACATATCGATCTTGTGCTTATGGATATACGTATGCCTATTATGGATGGTTATGCAGCGACAAAGAGAATAAAAAAAATAAGACCTAGTCTTCCTATTGTAGCACAAACGGCATATTCTACAGAAGAGGATATACAAAAAGCATTAGATGCTGGTTGTGATGACTTTGTTTCAAAACCAATAGATAGGAAACTTCTTAGGCCCATAATTAACAAGTATTTTTCTGTGTTTTCAAAATCAAAGCTTAACTAAAAAGTCTACATGTCTATCAAAAATGAATATGCAGGTTTTGTAGCTAGTGACGCTTTATGGATTGATGAAACTCTTTTTGACATCCCTATTTTTGATATACAAACAATAGCTAATACCAAGATCTCCACCAGTTATTCTAGTATTAATATTCGAGAAAATGAAGTGTTAGGCAAACGTGTAGAACATTTTTTTGAATATTTTATAACAAATTCTAATCGCTACACCTTACTTGCAAAAAACATACAGGTATTCTGTAACAAAACAACTATAGGTGAATTGGATTTTATACTTAAAGATCATCTAAATGATCATATATTACACGTAGAGTTAGTCTATAAATTTTACCTCTATAATCCGAATATAACAAATGAGCTAGAACGATGGATTGGTCCTAATTGTAAAGATACTTTACTTCAAAAAGTGCATAAATTAAAAACAAAACAATTCCCTTTACTTCAAAAAGAAGAAGCAAAAAGTGTCTTAAAAAATATACATGTAAACCCTGATGATATACAACAACAGGTATGCTATTTAGGAAACCTTTTTGTTCCTTTTTTTATGAAAAACAAAATCGTACCAAAAATCAACAACAAATGCATTATTGGGTTCTGGATAACAGCAAAAATGTTTACCTCAGCAAATTATAGTTCTTATCTTTTCTATATTCCTAAGAAGAAAGATTGGATTATAGCTCCCAAACATTGTACTACCTGGTTTTCTTATGATAGCATAATCGAGCAAGTACAACACTCTCTTATTCAAAAAAAATCTCCATTACTTTGGATAAAAAGTAATGGAGAATATTATGATCGTTGTTTTATTGTTTGGTGGTAAGAATATCTATCCTACTTTTTATTATTCTTTATAAAATATTGTAGAAGAACTCTCTCCTACCGCATCCAAGTGATATAACTTGATAATATACATTCCTCTGGCTAGTTGAGAAATATCTAGTACTTTTTGGTTTTTGTAATCTTTTATTTTATAACCATTGATATCATATATTGCTATTACAAAATCCTTATCCAAAACAGTTCCTTCTATCTCTAATTGATTTGTAGCAGGACTTGGATATACTTTTATATCGAGTTCTTTTTCTTTCTTTTTTTGAAAAAAAGGAGTCGTACTATTTTGACAATATAGAGCGCTTTGGTATGGCGTAACCAAGATAGTTTTATATACTGGATTCTTATAATACGTTGCTAGTTTTGACGCTAGCCATTTATCGTCATCTCCATTAGTCCCAATAGAACCTACTCCAGTTGTAGATCCTCCTCCCCATAAAACACTAAAAACATTCATATTGGCTAATCTTTGCAAATTAGAAATCCCCCAATCATAGCCTTTATCATTTTTTAAATGTTCCTCTATATTGTTGGCTGCATAATGCGCTTGTGTTAATGCTATACGTTTTAGCTCGGGATGTATCTTATTAATATCAGTTCCTATTCTACTATCTCCCATAAAATAAGGCCCAGAAGCTGATGAGTGATTGGCAATATCAAAATTAACTATATTCTCATCTACTGTTGGCATATGCCCTCCAGGTATCTGCCATAACATTATAGGTACATTTCCTATACGTTCGGCTATTTCTTTACAAAAAACCAGATACTTATCCCAATGTCTAGCTGTCCAAGCATAATCCTGAATAGAAACAGGACCAAAACAATCTCGTTCGTATCTATCAAAAGCGATAAAATCAGGTTTCCAGTCTCCTGTATATAATTGTAAATCATTCATAAAAAGAGCTACTTCTATTGCTTCACTAACTGGGTCATTAAATTCATTTGCATTTTCATATACCCAACGCGCAGATCCAGCAGACCATACATTTTGTTGATATCCAAATGGAATTTTACATTCTCCAACATGATGAATAAGAAAATTAATGGATTGAAAATATCCTTTTAGATCATCAGAAAAAGAGGGAATCTCATTGATATTTAAGTTTTCATCTGTAAATGCTTTTTTGATATCCTGATTTACATCGATTCTCATTGTTCGAATATTATGATCATGTCCAAAAACAACATCTTGTTGAATTGCACCAATTAGGTCAGGACTAATTACAAAAGCTCCAGGATTAGGATGATTTACATCTTCATAGGTTAACATCATTTTTATTTCTTGAATCAAATTTCTATAATGATAATACAGGTTTTGACTCTCTGTCATATCTTTTATAGCTTCTCCTGATCCACCACCACTAGCATTGGCTGTGTAATGCACCATTACAGGAAGTATAAGCTCACCTCCTTGGTTAGCTTCTAATCGTCGTGCTTGCTTGATTGTATTTATGGTTGCAGTCATAGCAGGAATTTTGCCTCTATCTCCAGCACCATCAATACCAGAGTACTTAAATAATACACTCAAAGGAGAATTCTTGAAATTATCATCAAAAGTAGCCGCTGCGTTGGTCACTGTACCATGAGATAGATATTTAGGAAACCCTTTGACTGTAAACTCATTTATAGAATAACTTGTAAAGGAAACTGGCAGTACATTAGAACCACCCGCAGACACGGTAAAATTGGTGTTATAACTAGGTACATATATCAGGTTATTGACTGTATCGGTATAAGGAGGTATGGTAACAGAATAATTTCCTTCTATAACTTGAGTTATGGTAGTAGTCCCTCCTGTAATCTGTTCGTTTCTATCAACTCCAACTATATCATTATTTTTTAGTGCAATGGTTGTAGAAACCCCATTAGGAAGGCCACTTACGGTAACTGTTATATTTTCTTTTCTTATCGTAGATGTAGTATACGGTATAGTTATCACCTTATTCGTTGTAGAAGGCAAAAAAGATAAGGGTGATGTTTCTGGATACGTACTAGTATATCTAGTATCACCTACAATAAAATCATTTGCCCATACCGCATATTGTTTATTAACTCGTAATGAGGTAGTTATTGTATCCACAACTGTCTTTGTCAACAACGTATTAAATTCATCATTCTTATAGGTTACTTGAACTGCATTGGTATCATTTCCTGTTATCATCGTTTTTACATTTGTAAATAATGAAGGTTCTCCGTTTTCTGTATAAAACCGCACGGCATTAGCTAACTCCTCATAAGAAGATGTTACTGTTTTTAAATTTATTTTTACTTTAAAACTTTCATTGGTAGATAACATAGCATCAACCCAAGAAGCTTCCGATAATCCTATGTTGATAGTATTGCGATATCGATTCCCCTCTGAGGTTTGATTCATATGTATGGTAGATGGATAAGAGATACTACCATTTGTCATAAAATTGATCAAATTTGGCACTCCATCAGATAGAAATTGGGTTTTAGAATTTCTAACGTTGATATCATTTTGTCCTGTATTTTTAACTTCGATCTCTAGGTATACATCTCCCCATGACTGAGGTGAAAAATCCATTTTTAGCTGATAAACTGCTGTTTCGCTACTATAGCTACGAATAAATGTCTGAGCATAGCCTAAAAAATTAATCAATAGGCATAAAACAAGTACTATTTTGAGTTTGTATTTCATTTTATTAGGTTTTAAGAATAGTCATTAATAACCTATTAAAATATAGATAAGTTTATAATTGATAAAAAAAAATAGCTAAGTAGTTAAAAACGACACATTTTCAGTTTATTTCTACAAAAAATATCATCTTTTTTCATAAAAAAACTCCAGTACTCTTAATAAGAAGTACTGGAGATTTTTTGATAAAATTTTAAGTCAATTTAAAAATTGTATTAGTAAGAATTAGGTTTATAAACCATTAATATAACTTCCATAAAGATCTTTAAAGCTAAAACCTTCTGATAGTCTGTGTTTACTTAATTTTTTATATTCTACCAATCCCCACAGTAAAAACTCCATTACAAAATAGCGGTCTTCTTCTTTGATATCTGGTTGGTATTTATCAATTAGTTTTTTGAGAGGAGTAATCTGATCTAGTTTCTCTTTATACTCTTTATCAGATAAATCGTCTAATAATTCAAACCCACTCTCTTCAAAAAACCAATTTATCAATTCTTGATAAGGGCTCTGATATTCCTGTTTTTCTAATTTTTCTATCTTCGGAAAATAATCTGAAAATAAAGTTTTGATAGCATTTGACAATAAAGAATAAGCAACAGAAGCTGCTCCTTCTTGTTCTCCTTCATACACTAATTCTACCTTACCTGTTATCGCAGGAACTACTCCCATAAAATCGCTCAATCGCAATAAAGTATGATTCTCTGCAGATTGTAACGCTCTATATTCTGCCGTACTTAATAAATTTTGATATGCAGTGATACTCATTCTTGCACTTATCCCACTCTTATGATCAATAAATTCACTCTCTCTTGCCTGAAAACTGATTTGTTCTATCAAATCTTTTGCCATATCAGGTACATAAACCAAATCTTCCTGCCTAGCATCTAATTTTGCTTCTTGCTGAGTTATTGTTTTTGCTATAGCTATAGTTTCTGGGTAGTGTGTAAGGATTTGTGAGCCTATTCTATCTTTTAGAGGTGTTACAATACTTCCTCTATTTGTATAATCCTCTGGATTTGCAGTAAATACAAATTGTATATCTAATGGTAGTCTAAGTTTAAAACCTCTTATCTGGATATCACCTTCTTGCAAAATATTAAACAATGCTACTTGTATACGAGCCTGTAAATCTGGCAATTCATTGATCACAAAAATACTTCTATTTGCTCTAGGAATCATTCCAAAATGAATCACACGATCATCTGCATAACTCAATTTCAAGCTAGCTGCTTTTATAGGGTCTACATCTCCGATAATATCAGCCACAGTAACATCAGGGGTTGCCAGTTTTTCTGCAAAACGTTCTGATCTGTGCAACCAAGTTATTGGTGTATCATCACCTTTATCATCAATCAAATTAGTAGCATATCTAGAAATAGGATTAAATGGATCATCATTAATTTCTGATCCTGCTACCACAGGAATCCATTCATCTAATAAATTAATCATCTGTCTGGCTAAACGTGTTTTTGCCTGCCCTCTAAGTCCCAACAAATTAATATTATGTCTAGAAAGGATGGCTCTTTCTAATTCTGGAATTACTGTGTTTTCATATCCATGAATTCCTATAAAAGATTTTTCTTTATTTGCTATTTTATTTCTTAGATTATTTCTGAGTTCATCTTTGATCGATACACTTTTATATCCCGATTCTTTTAGTTCTCCTAATGTTTTTATTGTTGTTTTTTCCATTTTTTTCTTTTGTTGCTATAGCTTTCTTTTCAAAACAAAACTGTTTATCCTCTTATTCTTTTTTTTCTATTGTTTTCGTAATCCTCAAAAATCATTTCTCCAAGGCCGTTAAGACCTGTATAAAATGCCTTACCTTGATTAGCATAGGTAAACTCTCTTACAAACTGCATTAAATATGGATCTTGTGCAATCATAAAAGTAGTTATCGGTATATGTAATTTCCTGGCCTGTTGTGCCATCATATAACACTTGTTTACAATATAACGATCCAATCCATTACTATTTTTGTAATACTGTCCATCTGGCATTCTCAAACAACTTGGTTTACCATCAGTGATCATAAAAATTTGCTTATTTGTATTACGCTTTCTTCGTAATACATCCATGGCTAATTGTAAACCTGCTACTGTATTAGTATGATATGGACCTACTTGTAAATAAGGTAACTCCTTTATTGCGATAGGCCAGGCATCATTACCAAAAACTAGAATATCCAATGTATCTTTTGGGTATCTGGTAGTGATAAGTTCTGCAAGCGCCATGGCCACTTTTTTGGCAGGAGTAATACGATCTTCTCCATATAAAATCATACTATGACTTATATCTATCATAAGTACAGTACTCATCTGGGCTTTAAATCTAGTCTCTTCTACAACAAGATCATCCTCTGTAAGATGAAGATCATCGATTCCATGATTTATTTGCGCATTTTTAAGGCTTTCGGTTATGGATATTCGCTCTAATGAATCCCCGTATTGATAGTTTCTAAACTCTCCTGAATGTTCATCTCCTTTACCTATATAATTCGTTCTATGGTTTCCTGCACCGCTTCGTTTCAGTTTTCCAAAGATTTGATCCAATGCTCTCTTACGAATTGCTTGTTCTGTCTTGGCTGTAATAGACATTTTTCCTTTTCCGTCAGGTTTAATTTCTTCACGTATGTATCCTTTCTTTTTTAAGTCTTCTACAAAATCATCAAGGGTATACTTATCATCTGTAAGTTGATATTCTTTGTCTAATTCCTTCATCCAATCTAGTGCTTCGTCTAAGTCTCCAGAAGTATGAGTAATTATTTCCTGAAAAATATCAAAAAGCTTATCAAAAGGAGATTGTTCTTCCTTCTCAAAAGCGGTAAATGCAAAACCTTTTTTAATTATTTCTTTTTTCTTTTTCATTCGCATAAATTTCTAATACCTATAAAATAGTTATATGTATTTATAAGATAAAGTTAGTACATTTTATAGAAGATAATGCCTGATTACTGATTCAAGCAGAGAGAATTAACATTTGTTTAAAAAAAATCAAAGCGAATTGACTTATCAGAACAAAGTAATCCCCTTATTAAAATTATGGTTTATTGAGTATTTCATAAAAATCAAGTAATAAATTTGAAATTTTAAGACAAATTACCATTTATTTAACATAATAATATTATAAAAAGAGCCGCTATACTCTAATTTTGTAAAACCCCTACTTATAAGATTTTTTGTAAAAGCACTACAACAACCACATATGATAATAAACCTAAACCTCAATGTGATTGCATAATATGTAAGTAACATATTGTATGTAACGCATTAAAATCATTTAGTTATGAAAAATTGTTACGTACTATTTCTCCTAGTATTTCTATCGTCTATTACGTATTCTAACATCATTTATGAAGTAGGTACACCCTCTACAAACAATCAAACCCCAAAAGATCGTAAACTCTCTGCAGAAGAAGTTCAGCAAAGAGGATTTGACCTTTTGGCTAATGAAATTATTGAAAATATTAATGAGATAGATTTACGCAAAACTGCCAGATCTGCAATTTTTGAAACATCGTATGGTTTCAGATGGAAAATGGTCAATCTACATACAGGTAAAATTATTATTATCAAAGTAGATAAGAATTTCAAACTCATCTCTGCTCGTAATAGTGATAATTCAAAAGTGATAATCCCTTAGTTACTTTTCTATAGTACTCTCTTTTTTGATTATATATGTCATTGATCATACACGGCACTATTTACATGTACCGCTATAACAAATAAAAGACTTTACATTTATCAATGAAACTATCTTTATATCATTTGAGATAAAGATTTAGCACTACTTATCTATCATATCAATTCATACATTACATAAGCATCCGTTTAACACTTTTATAATTCTCTGTATATTCCCAATATATAATTCTATCATATCCATATTTAATCAAAATAAATTTTTCACTTATAGATAATATCCTATCTACAGCTATTATCTTTTTTGAAGCTTCTTCCACTTCAACCGCTTCAGTAATTTCTTTATTTTGATCATCAAAACCATGAAGTATAATATGATTCTTAAGAGTAAGTTCTATAAATTTCATTATTTCTTGTTTTTTATTCTTTAAATGTATGTTATTTTACCTTAACATGCCTTTAAGACTTTAGCACTTTCATTTTATTTATTTTAGACCTTTCTATATCAATCACCCAAAGCGTGTTAAAATTATTTGATAAAATTGCTGATATTGCAATACCCGCCTTTTTGATTCACATACAAGATGGTACTGTTTTATCTATTAAAAACAGTACATATAATAAGCATCAAATACAATATACTATCATATTTGTATTTCTAAGAACAATGCACAAAAAGCTTTTAAGGTTCAAAATCAGCTATTATTTATTAAAAAAAATAAGCACTCGATGTGATTCTAATTAACTCACTTTCAACAAAAATGAAAAAACAACTATTTTTATTACTACTACTAAGTGCGATTTTCACACTATCTGCACAAAAGTTCTCTATGGACCTCATCAAGGATAATACTCCTCGTAATATAGGGCCAGGAGGAATGAGTGGTCGTGTGACTGCCATAGATGTAGTCACGTCTAATCCAGATATTATATATGCAGGAACTGCTTCTGGCGGACTCTGGAAATCTACCTCGGGAGGGATCAAATGGGACCCTATTTTTGATAATGAAGCTACTGCTTCTATCGGATCTGTTGCCATACAACAATCTAATCCTTCTGTCATCTGGATAGGTACAGGAGAAGGAAACCCTAGAAATAGCCTTAATGGCGGGTATGGTATCTATAAATCTCTTGATGGTGGAAAAAACTGGAAACTTATGGGGTTAGAAAAAACCCGTCATATTCATAAAGTAATCATTGATCCTACCAATCCTGATATTATATATGTTGCTGCAATTGGTTCTCCTTGGGGGGAGCACCCAGAAAGAGGGGTTTACAAAACTACCGATGGTGGAAATACATGGAACAAAATTTTATTTACCAATATCAAAACTGGAGCTGCAGACCTTGTAATGGACCCTACTAACCCCAATAAGCTCATTGTTGCCATGTGGGAACATAAGAGAGATCCTTGGTTTTTTAAATCTGGAGGAAAAGGTTCTGGCCTGTATATTACTCATGATGGAGGAAAAAACTGGGAAAAACGTACCGATAAAGATGGGCTTCCTAAAGGTGATTTGGGTAGAATAGGTTTGGCTATTGCCCCTAGTAGTCCTAATACTATCTATGCACTTATCGAGTCAAAAAAGAATGCTTTGTACAAATCTACTGATGGTGGGTTTGTTTGGAAAAAAATCAATGATAAAAACGATATCGGTAATCGTCCTTTCTATTACTCTGATATTTTTGTAGATCCTCAAAATGAAAATAGAATATACTCTATATTTACCTATGTAAATGTTTCTGAAGATGGTGGTAAGAACTTTACACAATTGATGCCAGCTTATGGTGTTGATAATGGGGTGCATCCTGATCATCATGCATGGTGGATACACCCAAATGACGGTAACTTTATGATTGATGGTAACGATGGTGGGCTTAACATTACCAGAGATAGAGGTAAATCTTGGCGTTTTATCGGTAATCTACCTGTTGCTCAGTTTTATCATATTAATGTAGATAATGAATTTCCTTATAATGTATACGGAGGTATGCAAGATAATGGTAGCTGGAGAGGTCCAGCATATGTATGGAAATCTCAAGGAATCCGTAATTCCTACTGGCAAGAAATATCTTTTGGCGATGGGTTTGATGTTGTACCAGATAAAGATGATTCTAGATACGGTTGGAGCATGAGTCAACAAGGATATGTAAGCCGATATGACTGGATTACTGGTAATAATTATACGGTACGCCCTAATCACTCTGATCCTGAGGTTAAATTACGTTTTAACTGGAATGCTGCTATAAACATTGATCCTTTTGACAATTCAACAATTTATTTTGGAAGTCAATTTGTACATAAAAGCACTGATAAAGGGATAACTTGGAAAGTTATTTCTCCTGATTTGACTACCAATGATCCTAAAAAACTAAAACAAGATGAGAGTGGCGGATTAACTATGGATGCTACAGGAGCAGAAAATCACTGTACCATTTTGGTAATCGAACCTTCTCCTCTAGAACAAAATATGCTTTGGGCAAGTACAGATGATGGCAGAGTGCATATCACCCAAAATGGAGGAACAAACTGGACAGATGTTTCTAGTAATATCAAAGAACTACCGAAAGGTAGTTGGATTGTACAAATCAAAGCTTCAAACAAAAATAAAGGCGAAGCTTTATTGGTAGCAAATGATTATAGACGATTTAACTATACTCCTTACGCTTTTAGAACTACCGATTACGGAAAAACATGGAAACGTATTGTTGATGAGAATGATGTAAAAAGTTATACTTTAAGTATTATTGAAGATCCTATAGAAAAGAATTTATTATTCTTAGGAACAGACGATGGGTTATACGTATCTATTGATGCAGGAAACAGCTGGATCAAATGGACCAAAGGATTTCCTACAGTATCTGTAAAAGACTTGGTAATACACCCAAGAGAACATGATTTGGTTATAGGGACTTTTGGTAGAGCAGCATGGGTGCTAGATGATATACGCCCATTAAGAGCATTAGCAAAAAGTACTACTATTTTAAACAAGAAACTTCAGGTTTTTGATCCGCCAACTGCATACCAAGCGGCTTATCAACAACCTACAGGTAGTCGATTTGGAGGAGATGCTTTATACAATGGAGAAAACCGTGCATCAGGAGCTCTTATATCTTATTATATTCAAGTAGAACAAAAGAAAAAAGAAATTTCAGATAAGAAGGAGGAAGAGGAAAAAGAAGATGCTATTGATGATGAAGAGAATGAAAATATAGTTAAATGGGATTCTATTTATCTTAAAATCTATGATGGTGATCGCCTTATCAGAACTTTAAAAGAAAAAACTCCTGATTCTACTGGACTTTATAAAACAAGATGGTCTATGAATGAGAAGGGAGTTGATCACCCTTCTCGCAAAATACAAAAGAAAGATACCGAACGTGGAGGAGCAAATGTAAAGCCAGGAACTTATAAATTGGTAATGGAATATGGAGATCAAAAATCAGAAACCTCTATAAAAGTAGCATCAGATCCTAGATTGACTATATCTCAAAAAAATATAGATGAGGTATATGCGGGTAGTAAAAACTTGGAAAAAATGATTCAAACAGCTGCTGATGCGGTAAAACAATTGGTAGAAAGTAAAGAAATAACATCAAAATACCAAAAGGAACTTACCACATTGGATAAGAAAAAATATAAAGAGCAAATAAAATTATCAAAAGAAGTATCTAAGAAGATTGATAGTGTAATAGCTTTTTATATTGGTAAAGAAGATAAGCGACAAGGGATCACTAGTAACCCTGAAGTTACTGTAATGGATCGTATATATAATGCAAGTTGGTATATAAGTAGCCGACAAAATGGACTGAGTGCTACAGAAAAGACCTTGATAACACAGGCAAAAGATCAATTAGAAAAAACTCTAATCAAAACCAATAACTTTTTTGCCAATGATTGGAAACCTTATCAGGAAACTATAGAAAAAATAAAAGTATCTCCATTTAAAGTAACAAAGAGTTTTAATCTAGAATAATTAACAAATTAATATACTCATGAAAAAGTTAATTTTATTTAGTTTAGGAGTGCTTCTTCTCTATTCTTGTAAACAAGAAAAAGAAAAAAAAGAAGAAGTCGTTACTCCTATAAAAATTGATCAGTATTCCATAGAACAATTTATGGATAACGAAAATGCATTTGCAAACGGGTTTTCTTCCGATAAATCCAAAGTGCTTATGACTAGTAATCGTTCAGGGATTTTTAATATGTATACTACACCAAGTCAAGGTGGTGAGTTTACTCCAATCACTAAATCTGATACAGCATCTGTGTACGGGATCTCTTACTTCCCACAAGATGACAGAATCCTATTCAGAATGGATGGTAATGGTGATGAGATTTTCAAAATATTTGTCAAAGACAGTTCTGGAATCAGGCGCCTAACTCCAGAAAAAAATGTAAGAGCGTTATTCAGAGGATGGGCAAAAGATGGAAAAAGTTTCTTTTATGCCAGTAATGAGCGAGATCCTAAATTTATGGATCATTATGAAATGAATATTACTGATTTTACATCTAAACTGATTTATCAAAATAATGATGGGATGGATTTTGGTCAAATGTCTGAAGACAGAAAATATATTCTACTCACAAAACCTATCAATACCAATGATAGAGATTTATATTTATTGAATACCGAAACCAAAGAGAAAATTAAAATTAATGATAATCTAAGCGGTAATTCGCCAGAAGATTTTTCTCCAGACGATAGCTCTTTCTATTATACAACAGATGATAATGCCGAGTTTAGCTACCTGATGAAATATAACTTAGCAGATGGTAGTAAAGAAAAAGTACTAGAGAAAAAATGGGATATTTCTGCTTTTTATTTTACAAGAAACGGAAAATACCAAGTGCTTTTTACCAATGAGGATGCAAAAACGGTTATGGAGGTTACAGAAGTAGCCACAGGTACTAAGGTTGAATTTCCATCTATTGATTACCAACAAATCAATAGTGCGCGATTCTCTAGAGATGAGACAATGGCATTGCTTAGAGTAAGTGGATCAAATACTCCAAATAATGCATACACCTATGATCTTGCTACAAAAAAACACAATAGACTTACTGATGTTTTAAACAAAGATATCAATGTAAACCATCTGGTAACCTCAGAAGTAGTACGTTTTAAGTCTTTTGATGGATTAGAAGTTCCTGCTATTTATTATAAACCCAAACAAGCTTCTGCAGACCATAAAGTCCCTGCTTTGGTATGGGTGCATGGAGGGCCTGGAGGACAATCCAGACAAGGTTTTAGTTCTATAATCCAATATCTTGTAAATCATGGGTATGCTATACTGGCTGTAAATAATAGAGGTAGTAGTGGTTATGGAAAATCATTTTATAAAATGGATGATCGAAATCATGGTGATAAAGATTTAAAAGATTGTGTTGCAGGAAAAGATTGGCTGGCTCAACAAGATATTATAAACGCCGATAAAATAGGAATCATCGGTGGTTCTTATGGAGGATATATGACCATGGCTGCACTAACCTATACCCCTGAAGAATTCAAAGTAGGGGTTAATATTTTTGGGGTAACCAATTGGTTACGAACGCTAAAAAGTATTCCGCCATGGTGGGAATCTTTTAAAGAAGCTCTTTATACAGAGATGGGAGATCCAAATACGGCAGATTCCATTAGATTACGTCAAATTTCTCCTCTCTTTCATACAGAAAAGGTTACAAAACCATTGATGGTACTACAGGGAGCACAAGACCCTAGAGTATTAAAAATAGAATCTGATGAAATTGTAGAAGGTGTCAAAAAAAATGGAGTTCCTGTAGAGTATGTTCTATTTGAAGATGAAGGTCACGGATTTGTCAAAAAAGAAAATCAAATCGAAGCTTATGGTAGAGTTTTGAAATTCTTAGACAAATACCTAAAAGGAACAAATAAAGAGGTGATCAATGATGAGAAAAATGAATCTACCAAAGTTGATTCAGAATCCTAAAAAAGCTTAAAGCTTTATAAAAAACCTTCTTCCTAGTTTTTAGGAAGGAGGTTTTTTTATCTCTCAAATTCTAATTATTTAACAAATTCTTATTTATACTCTTATACCACGATAAATTTTGTCAACCTTACCCCCTAATTCATTGCCTAATTCTTTTATGTTTTCTTACTGATATCCTTCTTAAAACAACTCTCTGAATAAAGGTACTCTACTCATAAACTGCTAAGCTATTAATGTCGTTTTTTTACAATCATATGATACATTCATTTTTCATCTTTGCAGAATAAAATATGGAAAATAATTTCTTTTTTACGGAAAATATAAAGACGAACAAACAGTTAATTGAAACTATTTAATGATAAAAAACAAGTCTTATAAACCAACATCAATACTATCAAAATACATTGATCGATTTTACATTTTTGAAAAATCGGTAAATGAGTATTTTGAACTTCCAGTCATACTTCCAGGAACTGGATTAGAATTAGTGTTTTATTTAGATAAGCCATTATCAGTAAACAACAAACAACTACCAAAAGCTCATACACTTTGCCCAAGAAAAATATCGTATTATGATAAGGAAAAAAAAGTATCGTTTTTATCCGTAAGATTTAAAAGCGGAGCTTTTAGGCATTTCAATTCAACTCCATTTTCAGAATTAAATGACAACTATTTTTCTATCCAAAATTTATGGAAAGAAAAAGCAGATAACTTGCTAAGTACTCTAGAAAAAACTCCAAAAATCGAAGTAAAAATTCAACTAATTGAATCATTTTTAATTGATATGTATAATAAATACCATAATGAGAAAAATGATACATGGGATTTAATTATTGATGAATTGTATTACAATTTTGAAAGTTACACCTTAGAAAAGTTATCTCAAAAAGCTAATTTAAGTCTTCGTCAATTTGAAAGAGGTTTTAAATCTCAATTTGGAATAACAGCTAAGAAATTTCAAAAAATAACAAGATTTCAAAATGTTATAAAAAAAATGCTACTCAATAGAGAAACCAATTATTTAAATACAATTTTAGAAAGTGGATATTTTGACCAAAGTCATTTCATTAGAGAATTTAAGTCTATAACAAATCAAACTCCTTTAGAATATTTTACTGAGAAAAATTTTGACATCAATTTTTATCATGAATCTATGAATAAAAAGTGAATGCTGTAGTTCGTCAGTATCAAAAAAGTATAAACCACTGCAATAATTAAACAATAAAAACATAACCATGAAAGCAGCATTTATTTACATTGCTCCAGAGAATAATCATACAATTCATAAGGCATTTATCGACTCTCCTGTTGTAAAATTAACCGTGGTTGGAGTACAAAATTATAAAGAAGCTCAAGAAGTAGTTCAACAATTAGTAACAGAAGGAATCACTGCAATAGAATTGTGTGCGGGGTTTGGAATTGAAGGTACTGCATTGATCGCTAAATCAGTTGGTGATAAAGCTTTGGTTGGAGCAGTACGTTTTGATCACCATCCAGGGTTAGAAAATCAGAGCGGAGATAAGTTGTTCTAATTACAAACTCTTAAGAAAGTTCTCTTTGAAGTAGAAGAGGTTCCTAATAAAAACTCTTCTATTGAGTTTAGTAAATTTAGAGTTGTCCGCTCCAAATTTAAACTATAAAAACTATCCAGAATGAGATCAAGTTTAAAAAAGGAAATTCTCATCCGTATAACTATTAAAAAGTACGTATTGCTCGTACGCCAAATGGATTAAGATTAAGTTAGTCCATCACCCTGATTACCATGGCTAATAGATTCCTGCACTTTGATCTGTTGTCATACTAATCAATCCATGACAATCTCCCTGAGTGGATATAGATTCCTGTGCAAAGACTGCTAAGTTACCAAGCATCAAAAAAACGCAAAGACATATTTAAATATAAATTTCATATTTTGGGGTAATAAACTTGGCAAAGTTATCAAATTATAACCTTTTGTTAAACAATCCTGTAAGATACCCTTAAAATGACATTATTAAAAAGAGAATTACAATACGGATTTAGCTATTATTTTAAAGATGAAAGAGATAAGATAAAATCTGTTATGTCTCCTCAAGAAATTAATACCGAAGATCGTTTATGTATTACATGTACTCAGATTGACTTTCATAGATATCCCCAATATAAATCTAATAAGTTAAGAAAACAGTTAGTCCATGATTGGTGTACTTTTTTAATTGAAAACCCAAATAGATTTACCGAACTGATTTTTAGTTCTCGTATCCCTCAAGAGCTTTTTGATGCTATTTGTCATCAAAAAAAGTTAAAAAAACTAGAAATTAAATGGGGGGCATATCCAGATATTTCAAAAATTATTAATCTAAAGAATTTAGAATTTCTTACTCTTGGACCAGGGTCAAGTATCCAAAGCATAGAACCTATCATACAACTCAAAAACCTTATAGGTTTACACATAGAATACTTCAAAAACATAACTGATTATTCTCCTCTTTCTAAACTTAACAACCTTAAAAGTCTTTATATAGAAGGAAATGGTAATGGACCTCAATTTATTACCATTGAATCTCTAGATTTTCTTAAAGAAATGCCTCAATTACAATTTTTAAAACTATTGACATTTAGATTACAAACAAAAGATTATTTACCAATATTAGAATTAAAAAACTTAGAGCATTTAACGTTAAGGAGTAATAGAGAAGTAAAAAAAGTATATAACGATTTGATAAAGTTGCCTAATCTAAAATGGGGATTATTAAAAGAAAAACCTGAAATATATAATTTATAAGCAATCATAACTACCTATTGCCTGCATAAAGAATATCAAACTTAAAATTGTCATCCAAAATCTAATGTAGCTATTCAATTATAAAATTCGCTCCATAATTTTTTTAACTATAGGTACTATTAATAATGCAAGAGGATAGGTTATTAAAAAATTAAATGCAAATGTATACATCCAGCTTCTTATAAAATCTTGTTCATATTCGGTATGAAATACAACGGCTATAAATGAATTTATCATACATAGAGGAAACGCTACTAAAAAAACGAATAGTAGCGTTTCTTTTAATTTATAAAATATCTTAACTAACCATTTCATAATCTGCTTCATCAATTCTTTTTTTAATTATTGAAACGATTTTTGTGGTACTAGAAAATATAGTAGCATCCCTTCTAAATCTCCTTTTTAAAAGTTTGTAAAAAACGATTGCATCACTTTCCTTTGTTTGTATAACAGCCCTAATAAAATAAATAATAGTAATTGTTTTATTCATTGAATTATAGGTACACTGATTCTAAAAATTGATTCGTTTTTATTTGATGTCCAAAATGATGAACTGTATTATTGATAAAATATTTTTTTTGTTGGTCTGTAAAAGATGCTGTTGCATCAATTAAAATGGTTGTATTATACCCTTTATCATGAGCTTCTCTTAATGTTGATTCTACACAAACATGTAATGCATAACCTGTTAAATATATTTTTTTGATATTGTTATTTCTTAAATAGGCATCCAGATTAGTCCCAGCAAAAGCACTGGCCCCTACTCTACCTGAAATTTCAAATTCACCTGGTAAAGGTTTAAATTTGGGATAATATTCAGTCCCTGATTCTCCAATGATCCAAGTTTTAGCTTTTGGTATTGCAGATTGTAAACCTATATTAGGTCCTTTTCCAAATTCTGGATATCCTTTATTTAATCTAAGAGTGACATGTAAAACTTGAATATCTTCATTGTTTCTTGCTATTTTTAAAGCCGCTTCAATATTCTTTTCAGAAACACTTAATTGGTTTTTATCTTTTATCAGTTTTCTTAGTTTTCCATTTTCTGAAAGCCATTCATTTTGACATTCAATTAAAATCAATGCTACTTTTTTCATAGTTTCCATAGGTTTTTTATATGTAAATGATAAATCTTTGTTACAATTTCCCATTACTCATCAAACTTTAACGGTGTGATATAATCTGTGAATATTAGTTCTTTATTTTGGCTGTAAAATCTCTAAGACCCACTATTTTATTCTTATCTACTTTATAGCTTTCAACTAAATAGATCCGATTTTCAATAGGTAATTTCTCTAGTATATCATCATCTTTAAAATAATAGCAAAACCTTTATGATATCCTCTACGCATCCCTGCAGTATGCATTTCATTTAAGGTACCATTGATATAACATTCTTCTATTAATGACACTATTATTTTTTCTTCCATAGTAATTGTTTTTTACGAGTATGAACTCACATACAACAGTAATAGAGCTATATCATATTGTAACTATTTAACAATAAATATATCTTAATTTCATTTTTTGTAGATTATTTACAATTGCAATAGTATGTATTATTTTGTAGTTTGCAAACATTTATTGTAAATAATTAGCAATCTATGTCTGATAACAACAAAGTCCAAGACGAAAACCACTCGTTTGACACTGAATTCTTAGAAAAATTAATTGTCGGAATTGGAGAAGTTTCCAAAATAACGAATATACCTACACGTCAATTACGCTATTGGGAAGACAAAAAGATAATCAGTAGCTTAACAGAAGAAGAGGGTAAAAACAGGCGTTATAATTATAAAAACATTAAAAAAATTCTCCTAATAAAAGAACTTCTCGATGAGGGTTATAGCTTAGATGGAGCTGTTAAAAAAATTGAAAAACGAATACAAATGATAGAAAGCTCTATTTCTAAAATTATAAATAAGCAGTAATATCTGCATATAAATTTCAAAAAAAATGTATTCTATTCTTCTCTATCGATGAACCATTACTTAATAAGTTAAAGCTTACTCTTATAGATTAGATGTACAGCTATTAATTTTGTAAGTAATTTGTTCTCATTCTATACAAATCAAATATAGGTGTACTCTATATTTTACTTTACCCTACTTTTTATCATTTTATTATTCTTTTTTAGATAAAGGCAAATGTTATAAAAAAATATCGAAGGTTGTGACCCTCGATATTTTCTGTTTGATTTTCACATGTCTTTTCAATAATTATTGTTGAAACACTTACTCATTAAAAATAATAAAGTCTTCATAATCAGATGCTGTTGTTATACCTGTTTCTACTTTAATTTTGTACAGAAATACTTCTAAAGGAACAATCTCTGTATTTTCAGTTGGAATAATCCCTCCTAGCATATATTTACCAACAATCTCATTTGTCATTTTATTAAAAACTGGATCAGAATAATAATTATCTCCTAGAGTAGCTATCGTTGATACTTCTGTACCATCATTGATATTGATCTCTACAATACTTTGTGAGGCTCCCCTTTTATAAGCATATAATTTACTTATAGGTACACTGATTTCTATACCTACTACTGCTATTGTTTTGCCATTATATACTAATTGTATTTTTCCTGAAGTGGCATGCTCGGGAATTTCCACTTTGATATACGCTATATTCACTTCGGTAATGGTACCTATAATACGATTTACACATAAAAATTTCGTATAACACCATTAAATGTTACAGTATATGTTTCATTAGGATCAAAATTTTTACCTGTAATTGTGAGAATATCTCCTGCCTTTACATTGCTTTCTGAAATGCTTTCAATAACAGGGTTAGTAGTATCTTGATCAGTAGTTACATCATTGTCGCTAGAACAATTATATAACAAAAAGCTAATCATTGTAATGAAATAAATTTGTTTTATAGTTTTAATTTATAGGTTATAAAAAAACAAACTTTTTTTTAGGTAAAGTCTGTTTTAGTTATGATTCCTTTTTTATAATATATAACAATAATTCTTCGTCTTCATTAGGTAATCTTGTCGTACCATTCAATTTCAGCCCTAATTTTTCTAATAATTTTTGAGAGGAATGGTTGTTTTTTGCGGTAATTGCTAAAATTTCTTGTATTCCAAATTCGTCATAAGCTAAATTCTTTATCTTATTTGCAGCTTCATAACCATAGCCTTTTCCTTCATACCCAGGCAGAAAAGCAAAGCCAATATCTACTCCGTCTAGTCCTTCTCTATCATAAAGGCCACAACTTCCTATTTTTACCTGATCTGATTTTCGTATAACGGTATAATTAGCATACCCCAATCGTTCAAACTGAGGTAGTATTCTGCTCTTAATATATTCTTTTGCACTTTCTACAGAAGTAACATTTCTATCCCCAATAAATGCTAACCATTTTGGGCTATTCAATAATTCAAATATAAATGCTGCATCATTTTCTGATGTGGGTTTAAGTATCAACCTTTCTGTCTCAAACGTTTTTTTTATATCCATTTAATTCCCAATTACTTTTACCTTATAAACATACTATTTTTTTGTTAGAAAAATTTAATGCTACTAAAAAGTGTTTTTTTTGATACTTTACAATGTATTCTAAAAATAAAAATGAATAGCAGTATACCCTACTATTCATTTTTAAGCATACTATATTATATATATTACTTTAATGCTTTTTTTATAGTACTTACATTAGAATTCAGCTCATTTAGCATCCATTGTCTAACATTGTTTTCTTTGGCAATTTTTACAGATTTCTCACTCATCTCTAAAGCTTTTTTGAAGTCACCTTGTGCATAGTATACTTTTGAGATCCCCTCGTATGCCTGATAAGACAACGGATTATCTACAATCCTCTTTGTATACACATCTAGTGCTTTATCATACTCTTTATTCTCAAAATGATTTAAGGCTAATTGCAGGTAGAACTCTTCTATAGAGGCTGGAAACTTAGCTTTTATTTCTTCTTCAAGGATAGATAAGTCTTTCTCTTTTTTGTGATTGTAATAATAGTAGATCACATTCCCCAAAAAGTAAGGAGGTATCGCTATCGAGGTTGAAAAATTAGTTGATAATTGATGATAATGATCTATAATTTCTTGTGAACTTTTAAAACTATAAAACGCTTCTCTACTTATGTTCCAGTTTTTAAAAATTTTTTCTAAGGATTCTTTTACAGTAACCAGTCCAACAGAATTATGATTTTCATTTTCAAAGTGCATAAAATCCCACGTAGTTCCCATAGGATAATGTTTATCTAATATCCCTACCAATTGCCTAATTCCCATTTCTTTTGTATCTGCCAGAGAAACAAAATAATGTGCTTTGAGTTTTTTGTTTGCCTTAAAAATTGAATCTGCACGATTTACAATTTCGTAGCCTCCTAACCATAACGCTGGTTCTATAGCAATATAAGAATCAAATGTTTCTGGTTTTTCCAGCAGATAATTTGTCACAAACAACCCACCAATAGATTGACCAATTAATATTTCATAATCAGAAGCTCTATAGTGTGTATCAATAAAAGGCTGTAATTCATTCTCTATAAACGACATAAAATTAGACGCATTTCCTTGTTGTTTTGGAAGATGAGAAGGAGTACAGTTTTTTCTATACGTTGCTTTTCCTTTATCTGCAATCCCTACAACGATACATTCTGGTATTTTTCCGCTTACGCTAGATAATAATTCTACCAATCCAGTAATGTATTTAAAATTATAATCCCCATCCATAATATAGATTACTGGAAAATTACCTTTATTGTTACTATGATAACTTGGTGGTAAATAAACTTGGAATTCACGTTCTTCTTCTAATATCTCAGAGAATAGCATTCTTCTTTCACTAGAGTCATCAAAATTTGTAGTTTTCTGTTGCCCAAAAGTATGTTGGATTAAAGCGATAACAACTACTATGATAAGTATATTTTTATTCATGTATTGATTTGTTTAGGTACTATTTTACTTAACAAATTTAAAAATACATTTCATAAAAACTTACTCTTTTGTTTTTATCATTAGATAGTAACCAATGTTTGTATTGGTTTCCAGGTTTCTTTCTCATAAATATACCATACAGTAATCCATGATTCTGAAAGCCTTTTCCAATTAGCCTCAATCATATAAGTATCTTTTTTCAAATATTCTTTGTTAGGAAAGTGTTTTTGTATCAATTCATCAGAGAGAAAAGAATGTACCGTCTCATCGTCTATTTTTATTTTTCGAGTCTCACTAGGTTCTCCAAATTGTTTTGTTGCTTCTTCAAATTTCAGTTTTTTAAACTCCTTATGATCATCATGTAAGCTTTGTTTTTCTTTAGAGGTATATGCTCCTTTTTTGAAGTCTTTGTCATTTTGGGAATTGCACCCTAAAACAATCAGCGATATCATCACAAAAAACATACTTCTCATAATTTTATTCTTTTATCTCTATAACAATTACTCTTTCTAATCGTCTTGTGGTTATATTTCTTTTTTATTTTAAATGGTATACTTACAAAACTATCGCTTATAAATAGATAGCACTACCCTTTTTTCAGGGGTTTTAGTACAATATAATTTCTGATTTGGATTTGGTTGATAAGAAAACAAAAAAAGGTTGCCTTTGCAGACAACCTTTTTAATAGGGCCAAAACTTATTATGATTTAAAATTTATTCTATAAAAATCTTTTGTGTAACTACTTTGCTACCTATAGTTATTTGTACAAAATAAATACCTTTAGGTAGGTCACTTACATCCATAGATTTTTTTACTGTAGCTCCTTTTGATAAAGCTTTCAGTTGATCTGTTTCTAATATTCTTCCGTTCATATCTTTGATACTAACATTAATACCAGAAGAAGGTTTCAAATTATTAAACTCTATGTTTAATTGGTCTCTTACTGGGTTAGGATAAATTGTAAAATTTAATCCTCCTGCAGATGCATCTTCTTTAAAAGTAATAGATGCTCTACTACAAGTTCCTGTTTTTGACCATGCATATTGCCAATAATATCCAGTACCTGGTGCATATGCCCATCCTGCACTAGAAGAACACCATCCTGGAACATCACATTTAAACTTCTCTCCTACATTTTGCACTTCTTGATTTCGTCTGTATGAAGTTCCTGCAGCATATTGTGGTAATCCACTACAGCTACCGCCACCGCCACCGCAAGTACCAGAAGAAGTATAGGTTGTTTGATCACAAATAATGGTAAAATCATCTACCGTAGCACCAGATGTCTGTCTGGCTTGCCAGGTACTACCTATTGTAGTATTGGCGGTAAATGATCGTCCTGCATTTGCCGATCCTTGTAATGCGTTATTATTATAATATTGTAATGTACAATTTGTATTGTTAGAAAAAGTAACAGATACGGCATCTCCAGGTGAGCATCCGCCGCCGCCGCAAGTTTGTAAACAACTTGATCTATCAATATAATTACGGATTACATTACGAGGTTGTGAGCCAAATCCTTTGTTGAAATTAACTCCAACACTTGTATTAGGGCAATAACTCATAATGGTTCCTCCACCAGCAGGGTTTCCTGGTAAACGGCAGTTTCCTTCTACTCTACCTGCACAACCATCTATTGCTGTGTTATTACCATTCCATACACATGCATGTGTATGTCTTGATCCTAGATTATGCCCCATCTCATGAGATATTAAGAATACATCAAAAGAATACGTAGGGATATTACTAAACCTACCTTTGATACCAGAGATCGCATATTTTCTAGATGAGTTACAAAGAGTACCGATTCCTCCAGCTACTCCTCCACTATACCCATAGGTAACACAATGCCCCAAATCTCCATTAAGACCAGTTCTATTTTTATAGTTGATATAACTATTTAAATCACTGCTAAATGGCTGATTAGACGCCCATGCTTTTGTACCTGATAGCTTAATAGATATCTGATCATTTGCATACAATGCGGCTGCTTGATTAAATAAAGCTTCTACATAATTTGAAGCTTGCTGGCTACCACCTTTATCATTTACAATATCAGTACCGATATCAAAAAATATTCTCGGGCATTTTGCAGCAGCACGATTTTGAGGGGTATCAGCCAGTTCTTCTTTTGTATACCCTTCTAAGTCATCTTCTACATCACATGCCAATTCATATAAATAGCTCATTTGTCCATCTCTATATAAGATATGGTTCTCTGTTGTTTTCACAGGGCCAACAACAAGATTATCTTTCTCACCATCTATACTAATAAAACCAGCTATTTTGTTACCAAAAAAGCTAATGGCTACTAGAGAATTCGATTTTCCTTTTACAACACCTCTGTAATGAGCAGTATTGTCACGAGGTAATACTCTACCCGACGGCATATCTATTGCCTGAAAATCATCTGTAGTAATAGTTACTTTAACTAAATCTACTGACAATGCGGATTTCTGTCCTGGAATTTCTAAATTCATTGTAGCAGGATACCCTCCCTGCATAGATTTCATAGCTCTCTGATCTACAGAAAATAACATATAGTCATCAAGCCCTTTAGGGGTTTGTATGCTATTTTTCTGTTGACTAACAGGAGAAAAAATCTGGACTTTTTGGAACTCTGCCCCCAAGGTTTTTTGCTGGGCTACGAGTTCACTGGGCTTTTGCTGTTGAGTTTGTGCGAAACTCATTACCGTAAAAAAGGTAACGACGATTATTAAAATACGTTTCATTTTTAATTAGGTTTTAATTTCCGAATTTTTATGCAGTACTAGTTTTGGCCCTATCAAAAACTAACATAAAAACCCGAAAGAGTTTGTGTATCACAAAGTTACAAACTTAAACTAACTCAAAAAAACGTATCCTCATTTATTTACTAGAAGATAACATTGCGGCAATATCATAATACTCCCAATCCGCCCTATCAGTAATCAAATCAACCAGAATATCCTTATGGCCTGCTCCATAAATCACCAAAATTCTATCATTAGGTTCAATGATTCTGCTTAAATTGGTAAAAATCTTTAGATTCCTAAAATACCAGTCTGCTACTACTTTTGTACCTATATACTCATCCTCTTTTCCAATAGAGATCAAGTGTTTTAGATAAAAGCTTTGATTGTATTCTTTATCAAACTCATCAGAGTTTACAAACCTTACAATATCCAATACTGAACCTTTAGAAATAGATTCTATATCATTTTGCATCTTACTGATCATTTTTTGAAATCCTGCTAATTCTGCTGTTTGATCATGCTCTTTTGCATATGCCAATACAGAGTCTATTTCAAAATCGGTAAAAGCATCTATGGCATACAACTTGGTATGATGCATCCTTTTTGCCAGTGGATAGGATAGTTGTACCACCTCACTAGGCATAGCCCACTTATCCTCTTCTTTCACTTCTTTTTCTAACACCCCATTCAGATAATGTGTATAATATGTTTGAGTCCATAAAGTATCACCCAAAGGTTTTTCTATAGCAATCTTGGTAGGTTTGAATTTGGCTACTAGGGTAATTAATTGTTGTAACTCTGCCTGTCTTTTATCAGAGTAGATATTGCCCATATCCATATTTACGGCATCTGCTCCAGGATTGTGTAAATGCATCATCCCCAAAATACTGATAACAGGTTTTTGATCTTGAGAAATACAAGAAAAACATATAGAAAATACAGTGATAATAGTAGCTATTAAATGATGTCTCATAAAAAATGTTTTTTGTTATTTATACTAATGTGATATAGATTACCCCTTATTAGGTGTTACCTCGGTATCCAAAGGTAAAATCAGTTGATAGTCATACCCATCGATCAAGCTTTTGATACGATGGTAATCTCCATTTGCAGGCAATGCGATACGACCTTTCAAGATATCATCTCGTATCGATTTGAGATTGATGATTGCCCATTGGTCACGCTTTGCCTGAACCATAAAATCCTGTAATCGTTTATAATAAGAAGCATACTTTATTAGGTGGTCTTCCTCTTCTCCTTTTTCATTTATATAATAACGATGCCATGAATTAATTGTAGTAGCTTTACTAGCATTCTTCTTGGCAAGCTGTGTCACCAAATCCCCCAAATCATAACATGTATTGGTTAAAATTTTTGATGCGTGTAAACTGCCAAATTTTAAAAATACTTTGGGAGCGGTTTCTGTTTCTAGTGCTTCATTGTATCGATTCATAAAATTAGTACGCATATAGCTTATTCTATCTGCATGAGAATCTTCTTTCCATCTGTTATATATATCCCAGCTTATTTTGAAATCATTGAGCATCTGTTCTGCAAGCGCATTTCCTGCAAAGCGGTTAAAATACTGTTGTACTACAGGGTCTTTTTGAATTGAATCAAAAATCTTGCTAGCTTCTTTTTGAGCATACCATGACTTTATAATGTCAACGGTCTTTTCTTTTTCTAGTTCAATTTTTGCGTAATCGGGGTGACCTTTCATCAAAAAGAGTAATTCATCCATAAAATACGGGGCAGCATAATAATACTCCTGATCCAATCCCCATATATTCATATTCTTTTGGCGTACAGCCTGAAGAAACTGCGCATCTTCTACTCCACTAAAAAAAGGAATAGGGTACTGATAATCTTCTTTTAATGAATATCTCGTGTTAAATGTTTTTAGTTTTTCTACGGTAGTAGATATAGGAGTACTTAGGTCTATCAGTTTTTTTGCAGAATTCGGGCCAACTTCAAAAGCTGTATGATGAAATTCATTTGCATACAACATAGGTACAAGTGCTGTAATGAGTTGTGAGGTAGCTTTTGATCCGTGGTTTTCACCAAACATTACAAATTGTGATTGGGATAATATGGTATCTATCACTATACGTCCCTCTCCTTTTATTGTGGTACTATCTACGGTAAAATACCTTGTTTTGGTTGCAATATAAGAGGAATCTATTACTGGTATAGTAGAGATACTGTTCGTTTTTTGATTGATGATTTTGGGAGTATCAAGGGGTTTTTCTTTACACGAAAAAAACAGAATGATACTCACTATTAGAATATATGGTTTCATGTGTTTTGATTTTTGAACAAAGTAAATTCTTACTTCAGTAAAAAATTATGAGTTTACACCTATCCCACACTTTACCTGACAAAAAGTAAAAAAACTACGACTAGATATTTGGTTGTATGTTTTATGGGTTTTGTATAAAAAAAAAGACAGTTGCTACCAAAAAGAGAGAACATACGTACTCAAAATCTTATTTTTGATGTATGACTGTATTACAACATCGTTGGAGATATCACTTGTTGCTTGCCCTACTGATTATAGTGATGAGTACATTTGGAGATTATGTCTATAAACACCATAATGATTGGACAGATTATTTTTCTTCCCCCTTAGTATTATATACTATGGCTATGTATATGAGTTTCTTCTGTGTCTATGCTATTAACTATAAGATACTATGTCCCTTGATGTTATCACGAAAGCGTATTTTGTTATATCTCTTGGGAGCCGTTGTATTGGTGTTTTTATTTGCTGGAATTCGCTATTTTCTAGAAGAGATCGTATTATACAGCTATACAGGAATACATAACTATGGTGATGATTACCGGCATTTTGTATATTATGTATTTGATAACTCCTATTATGCATCCAAAAGCCTATTATTTAGTACCGCTATATATCTTTTCTTTCGATTTGTAGCTCATAAAGAAGCGATTCATCAACTTATGATAGAAAATAAAAAAGCGGAGCTACAATTACTAAAATCTCAATTAGGGCCTCATTTTCTATTTAATACTCTGAATAGTTTTTACTCAGACCTTATCATAGACCAGCCCAAAATTGCTTCAGACATTCATAGACTATCAGATTTACTTCGATTTGTAACCTATGAGACACAATATGATACCATACCTCTAGAAAAAGATATAAAGTTTATTACTGATTATATCTATTTTTTTGAGAAACGATACGAAGATAATCTGGCAGTGGATTATACGGTAGAAGGTGATGCTATCCATCACACTATCCCCACCATGTTATTGATTCATTTTGTAGAAAACGTGTTTAAGCATGGGATTGTAAATGATGCTTCTGCCAGAGCAATGATAAAAATTACAATCCATAAAGATACTATCGAAATCTATACCAAAAATAAGGTGGCAACCTCAGAGAAATATGTAAAACAAGGGATTGGTTATACCAGTATACAACGCCGCCTTACTGCACTTTATAAAAATGAGTATCACTTGTCTCGCAAAGAAGAAAATTCTTATTTTGAAGCCTCTTTAAAAATTCCATTATGAGCAAAACCCTACGTTGCCTGATTGTAGATGATGAACCACCAGCAATACGGTTGCTAGAGAACTATGTATCTAAAGTATCATTTCTAGAACTCACCGCAACCACTACAAAAGCACTAGAAGCGCTACATCACATAGAAAGTAAGAATATTGATCTTGTATTTCTGGATATACAAATGCCAGATCTATCGGGGATTCAATTATCCAAAATCATCAAAGACAAGGTGCAAATCATTTTTACAACTGCTTATCCACAATTTGCACTAGAAGGGTATGATCTCAATGCGGTAGACTATCTGCTAAAGCCTTTTGAGTTTGAGCGTTTTTATCAAGCCGTTCTCAAAGTAAAACCAACTACCATAGATATCGATGCTAGTAGTTCTACAAAAGAATCCCTGTTTATAAAAACTGATGGCAAAAATAATTATGAGAAAGCCTATATCGATGAGATTCTGTATGTAGAAGGATTAAAAAACTATGTAGCCATTCATCTACCCAATAAACAAATCATTACCTATAGTACGCTCAAGCATATAGAAAATACACTACCTAAAAATAGATTCATAAAAATTCATAAATCATATATCGTAGCGATCAATCATATTCAAAAAACAGATTCGTTGCATGTATATATCAATGATAAAACACTCCCTATCGGAGATACCTATCGCAAAGCCTTTTTTGAGATCATTGCTAAAAAGAAATTATAATTCTAGCCTACACCTCATAGCCACCTCTTTTATACTTTACAAATACCCTTTGTGGGGTCATAATCTAGCTCAAAATCCATGGTATGAAAATCTTTTTTTGCCCACTGCTCTCGCTCTCGTGCCCATGTACTGGTTTGTTGGGCACTAAAACCACTGGGTTGCCCCCAATTACCAAACGTACCATCCATATCCATCAAAAAATAAGTACCTGATATCGCCCAACCATATCCAGGGATAAAAGCGGTAATTCCCATCGTAATATCTACAGCATTTTTTGTATAAACTGAATATCGGTTTGCATCAATATTAATAGAAAAATATATAATCGAAAGATATTAGTGTGCAAATAAGTAAATAAATAAACAAATAAACAGTTCCTTTTCTTCTATCTTTTTTCTTAAAATGCTTAAACTCTTCTACATATATACGCCATTTACCTTGATACCAAAATAAATAATAAAACAATAATCCAGTAATAATAGCAATAGGATACACCGTTTGGTATTCATTAAGTTCAAGTATTATTCCTTTATTAAAAGCATGTAATACCCTTAAAAGAAGAGGGGTATGCAC